>CAWHAG010000001.1:0-1630525 GCA_963827285.1 Ignavibacteriota bacterium | reverse complement strand
TTGATCGAATACGCCAGAAGGAACGGCTCTTATCCCCACTTGTAAAGCCGGGCGATAGCACTCGGTGCATCGTTGGTGTGAAGCGTGGAGAACGTCAGGTGCCCTGGTGTTGGACAGCTTTATGGCGATTTCTGCAGAGGCCCGGTCGCGCATCTCTCCGACGAGAACGATGTCCGGATCGTGGCGCAGAATCCCACGCAGCGCCTGGTCAAAATCCATTTTTTGGCCCGAGCTTGAGCTGACGAGCGCCCTTGATGATATACTCCACGGGCTCCTCCACAGTCAAGACATTCACTGTTGGGTTGATCACGTGGGACAATGCTGCGACGATGGTTGTGCTTTTTCCACTCCCCGTCGGCCCCGTGAGGATGATCATCCCTTGCGGTTGATTGATGGCTTTCTGAAAGAGGTCTTTCGCGGTTCAACGAGTCCCAACTTCCCTAGATCAGTGATCACTTTACGGTCATCCAAAACTCGCAGGACGATGCTCTCGTACTTGTGGTGAAAAGCCTCTCCCTGCCATTGGGATTGCATAATCCACACACAACTGCCGTAGGCATCCAGTTTCACCTTAAAGTGTGAGCTTTTGAGTCTTGGAAGGATCCAGCGCACAAGAAAAGAATTCTTGAACTTGGGTACCAATAGAATCACCCGATCGCTTTCCGCGGTCTGCCAGTCGAGGGTCCGAACGGGTTTCAAATCAAGAAGATTGACACCCGGCAGATTGTCTTTCTTGCGTAGTCTCATCAGTCACTGCCAAGACAAATCTCAGCAAGGGATAATTCCTTACCGAGGATGATCATGCGTGGGTTTCCATAGCCCGATCCTAAATCAAGCAAGAGCGTCTTCATATTACTGCACTGGGCGGCGCAGGTTCGTCAGCTCTGCCAGCATTCTTCAACGGGATTCTCACCAAAATCCATCCGATGACGAGAAACACAAGCAAGCTGATATAGAAAGGAAATGGCAGGAAACTGAAGACGCTTGGAAGCCAAAGTTCGTACTTGATGCCGGGAATTGCCAGGCCTGCAAACAGAAGTCCGATGAGTGCCTCACCCGCAATGAGACCTGCAGCCAGGAGGATGCCAGTGTTCTCTACCCTCGCCTTCTGAGCCTCGTTGTGCATTCTCTTTGCATTGAATCGGTCAACGATCCCTTTGATCAACCCACCGAGGAAAATCGCAAAGGTCGTTTCCAGGGGCAGATACATGCCCACGCTGACCAGCATCGGACTTCTCACTTGCATCAGTATAAATCCAAAACCCATTAACATTCCAACGATGATCAGAGGCCACGCCATCTCTCCACCAACAATTCCCTGAGAAAGAAGAGCCATCAAACTCGCCTGTGGAGCGGAGTAAGTGCTCCCTCCAAGTCCTGTTCCACCTTTGGCAATATCGCCTTCGTGAAGAATGACCAGGGGAAAGAACATTGCGACAGATGCAAGCCCGACTCCGAACAAATCGCCAACCTGCATTTTCCAGGGAGTACCTCCAAGGATATGTCCCACCTTCAGATCTTGAAGCATCTCGCCAGCAACTGCAGCAGCAACACATACAACCGCAGCAACGCCAAGCACAGCAGCCACACCGGGTGTCCCCTTCATTCCTAACGCAACCATCAACAGCGCCGCTACGAGGAGTGTCGAAAGTGTCAGACCGCTAATCGGATTGTTGCTCGATCCAATTATCCCCACGAGATATCCTGAAACCGCGGCAAAGAAGAATCCCGCAATCACCATGACTATCGTCGCCACAAGTGCCGCGATAGCATCTTGTGCGAAATAGTCGTAAATGAAGAACGTGGCAATCCCGGCAGCAAGAACTCCGACCGACACCCACTTGAGATTGATGTCTTGGTCCGTTCTCAATAACACATGTTCACCAGCAGCAGCCTTTTTCACATCTCCGATAGATCGTCTTATTCCAACAAGCAGACTCTTTCTCATTTTGAACAACGTGAAAGCAGCGCTCATCAACATGCCGCCGATTGCAATTGGACGAACGATGTATCTCCAGACATTGGTTGCCATCGCGATCCAAGTGTCGTCGCTTGGCATCGTCCCCGCTGGAATCAACGTCGGACCAATAAAGTAGGTGATAATCGGCACGAACAATCCCCAAGCAAGCAGCCCTCCGCTGAAGTTCAGCGAAGCAAGCTTAGGTCCGATGATATAGCCAACGCCAAGATATGCCGGACTGACTCCGGGTGAACTGAGAAGCATCCCGCTCTGTCCCGTCGCGGTCCCGCTAGCACGCAAACCTATAGTGGCTTTTGAGAATGCAACGAACTGTTCCCATTTCGTGGCAAAGAAACTAAACTGACCCATTGCCTGGATCAAAGCACCGACTCCCATTGCGCCGAAAAGGAACTTCGCCCCCGTTCCCCCACTCCGTCCTGCTTTGTGGATTTCCGAAGCGGCAACAGACTCAGGGAAAGGAAGCTCTGTATCTTCGACCATGACCCTGCGGAGTAGCGCGACAAACATGATTCCGAGGACGCCCCCCGCAAGCATGATTGCAGCAGACTCAAAATAGTGTCCGACGGTTGAGAACTCTGACCATATACCCGTGATGAAGAATGCGGGGATTGTGAAGATTGCTCCAGCCGCTACCGATTCGCCGATGGAACCTACCGTACGGGCAACATTCTCCTCCAGGATCGAGCCTTTCCATAGCCGCAACAGTGCCATGCCGATCACTGCCGCCGGATATGTAGCAGCGATTGTCATGCCTGCTTTCAGCCCAAGATACGCGTTCGCCGCACCCAGAACCACGCACATGACAAGCCCAATGAGAACTGCTCGCAACGTGAACTCTTTCATGGTGGTATCAGCGGGGACGTACGGTCTGTATTTCAGTCCCTCCGTTTGCTTGGTCTCAGCCATTATGAACTCCTCCTATTAGATCAGTGATAGATGGTGTAAGTTGTTCTAGCAACTGAGCACAATGATTTGACATTCCCATATCAAGTCTCTCGAATCATCTCTGTCTGCGTGAGGTGAGGTCGCCTGTTCCATCTCATGCGATCGTTTCTAACTCTCAAATCCTGGTACGATGCTCGCAGATTGCGATCGTCGTCACCTGGTTGATTTCATTTCTTCTTTTCCCCACTTTGACCGCCCAAGAAGTCTAAGCCCCACGCAGGGGAGCTGAACACATACACAGTCCCTCCTGCTCTGCTGACAAATGCAATCTCCCTCTTCGCATTCAGAACAGGAGCGAAATCGAGAAGTCTCTCTGAACCCATGTTATGACTATCAATCCAATTCCCGCCCGTATTAAAGACATAAACGGCACGCCGGACTTCCTGCTCGAGGGAACGATTTGTTAGCGTACAAGTAAATATAGCCGTTCTTCGTTACCAGCGGTGGATAACGCATGAGAGCATCAAGCTTCGTTTCCCATTTGACTTTTCCGCTATCGTTGAGGCACGTCAGCTTGCTGTACGCATCAGTGGTATTCAGCACAAAGCCAGAGACATAGATGTTTCTGCTTTGGTCAATTGCAATCCCGTGTATCACGACATCTACTTTGCAGCTCCAGATCAATAAGCCGTTGCTGTCGAGTGAGTAGATGCTGTGTTCTCGCCCCGCAGGAGTATCTATGCTACCTGCAACAATGATGTGTCCCTTATTGTCCACAGCAGGACCTTCGTACAGTCGTGCACCAGCGACAGGCGTCTTCCACAGCAGTCTGCCTTCAGTACTCAAGCAAAACACCGTATCTGTTTTGGAGAACTCCAGACTCGATGCAACAGCGATGAGTCTTCCGTCGCTTGCGAGTGCGACAGGAGTCGCCACGGGATTGTTGACTGCAAACCTCCACTTGAGTTTCCCGTCAAGCGTCAGGCAATACACCTGACCGCGTGAAGACCCAGCAAAGAGGTAACCATCATAGATCAGCGGTGAGGTAACATATTGAGCAGAGAAGGATTGCGATCGTGTTGTATCAGTCTCCAAGTCACACTTCCAATTGAGCTTACCCCGCCCACCGACGCTATATATAGAATTCGCTCCTGCACCGACGAAGATATTTCCTGCGCTGTCAGATGCAGGAGGGGAAACGGAGACCGGAGCCGAATCAACCGTGAACACCCAGTCTGCTTGCCCATCCTTCAGGTAGATGACCTTTCCGTTGTTCGAGGTCACAACGATGTCGGAGTTGTCATAGAAGATGGGGGTGCCGGAATTTCCTTTCGTCACGAGCAGAGAATCAATTCCGATTATGGACATACCCTTGATGTCCGTAGGACCGTCAAGGTCAAAGTAGTGACTCCTCGCAGGATTACCTGCCGACATTTTGTAGGTGTTCCCCCTTTTTTCACCGCTGCAAGTAAGCAGACTCAATGCGACCAGAATGAGGAAACAAATGAACCAATCTGAAATTGATGCGAATCCTCTTGTAGCGTGGGCAGCCGCTGAAGGTGCTAAATCGTGCGGCGACAGAAACATGAGGCGTGTCTTCGCCTCGATAAACGATACGCCGTGTGAATGAGTGGAAACAGGATTCAAAGTGCCCTTCATCTGATAAGTTTGTTCGACTTGCCAAACGAAAAGAGGCTCTTCACCACACAGCCAACAATCTGCGGATTCTCCGTCAATCTTCTAACACAGTAGCTGTGCCAGTGTTCTCCAAATGGGACATAGACGCGCAACCTATGCCCGTCATGAACTATTACATCCCGCAAACCTGTTCGAACACCCAGAAGCATCTGAAACTCGTAATCGCTCTTCTTGAGTTCCATCTCGCGAATCAATCGGCACGCTGCTGAGACGAGAGCATCATCGTGAGTGGCAATACCCAGGTAGGCGTAATTCCTAAGCATCAACTCCATCAACAGAATGAAGTTTTTATTGATCTCCGCTTTGTTCCTGATGGCGATTTCCGGCGGTTCGATGTAGATTCCTTTGCACAATCGAACGTTGGACTTCTCTTTGAGCAGCGCCTTGACATCGGATTCACTTCGCCTCAGATAAGCCTGGATCACACATCCGACATTATCAAAGTCCTTTCGGAGTTGACAGTAAATGTCGAGTGTATCGGCTGTACACGAGGAATCCTCCATGTCAATCCGAATGAAGTTGCCATATTGCTCTGCCACTTGGACGATGTCCCTGACATTCTCCAGACAGAACTGCTTGTCGAGTTTGAGACCGAGTTGTGTGAGCTTAACCGACAGGTTTGAATCAAGCTTATGTTTGTTTATGGTATGCAGAACCTCCATGCAATTCCGTTTCGCCTCCAGTGCTTCTTCCTTCTTCGTGATATTTTCACCAAGGACATCAATCGTTGCCATGATCCCTTTTTCATTTAGCTCTTGCACGACGCGCACCGCATCTTCAAGCATCTCTCCAGCAATGTAGGGATTGGCAAAGAGCTTAATGATGCGTTTGGGTATGTATGGCAACGCCAACGCGATAATTCTATTGAGCATCTAAATGATTTTCCCGTAGCTGGAGTACTTCATGGAGGGAGCTTCAAGGTGCGGAAATCGAGTGCGACTCATATGATCGTGAGCAATCAACAGTTCGAGTGCTACGCTTGGTGCAATCCGAAAAGAGAACGTTTATCGTTCTGGAAGAACACTTCACTTCGTAGTAGGAACCCAGACTAATCTCTGTCGGATTCCTCCCAGCTACTACTCCAGTCCCACAACCCGGATATCTCTCGGATACTCAACGCTGTATCTCAGCCTCAGCTCTCGCTTCTCACCAGGACTGAGTTGTAGATGCCATGTTAGGATTCCCTGGTTATCCTTCTCCACCGTTCCCTCCTTAGGCTCCTCCACTTCGACCACTATCTTTTCGTTCTGCGAAATTGGTATCTGATCTTGGACAGCGATGCTTTCCTTCAGCTTCTTGTAGTTCTCAACCTTTATTTGGAAGTCGTAGCTGACTTTGGTGCTCTTCGTGAATGTCCCCGTATATTCCGTCAGTTTGTTGATGAGTTTCCGTTCGACTTTGATGCCCTCATCCACACCGAGGTACAAATCGAACTTCTCCGAGGGACTCCTGAGCGGAATGTAAGACGTGCTGACGTAGTCGCCTTCGAAAAAGACATTCACGCCGCCAGCAAGCAAAGGATAGTCCGTTGTGTTCTTGACAACTGCCTTGAGGTACACCTTGGGCACAAGCTTGGGAACAGTAGAGTATTCGAATTCGCCGTTGACTTTCTCGATAGCAATGGTCACCTTGTGCGATGTGTTGTCACTTGGAATTGTGCTCTTGGCTTGGATATTGAAGACGGCGGATGTCGCACGGGTTTCGACAGTGGCGGTGGCGATCTCAAGAGCCTGAGCAACTGCTTCAGCCGGAGGAGCCTCAGCCTCTCGCTGGGCTTCCACGTCCCTTGCCCTCTCCTCCTGTATCTTTGCAGCTCCAACTGCTCTCTTCGGAAGAATGACTGGTGGCTGATAGATATTTACGAACTGAGGATAGAGTTTCGGTTGCGTCCCGGCAATTGCCGGCTGTGCAGTTGAGAGAGTCAGGTCAACGTCATTCCAATCTTCACCGGTGCCTTGCTTTACCATTCCGTAGTAGGTAACGTCAACGCTCTTCTGCTCTGAAGCGACCCGTGCATCGTACACAGGAAACCAACTGGCACCTGAGGTCACGTATGAAATCACGAGTCTGATCGTCCCTCCTTTGCCCACCTTCACACTAACGAGGACTCGCTTTGTGCTACGGCTTGTTCTTCCTGATGTCTGATTTATCTCGTTCTGCACAGCATCAATCTTGTGCTGGACATCGTCGTGCTTCTTATCAATATCTCTAAGTTCTTGCTGTATCTTCATCAAGTTGGCATCGAAGAACGCGAGTATCTTCACCCAGTCTTCAACGGTGGGTCGCTGCACTTTCAAGTCCTTGCTGATATTGTCCGCGGATGCGACCTTGATCTGCCCAATGAAATCCTTCTGCTGATTAAGTACAGCACCCCTATCATTCAGAATCCTCATCTCATCTTGCAGACCTTGGAGTTTTGACTGCAACTGGCGGATCCGTTCCTGAGGAATCGTGTCCAGGAATGCCGTTTCGACTTTCACCTCAAGGATCTTTGCTTGTGCTGTTCCCTCGCCAGAGACACGCACAGATTGGTCAACCAACGTGGTGGGAAGACCGGAGATCATCAAGATGTGTTCACCTGCGGAGACGGTATTTTCGGCGACTCGCGTGACAAGAGCGCGGTCGCTAAATACTGTGGCAGAGGTCACTTTGGAAGTCACTTCACGACCATCATCCTGCAATGCTTTCGCGTGGGAGCTACCCGCCACTGCCACGATCCAAAGACACGAAAAAAAGAAGACATGCCTTGACATACTCGCCTCCTCTTAACAAAGGTTCAGAATTTTAACGTGTCCAAATATAAACATCGAATTGATAAAAAGCAAGAAGAAATCGCCGACTGCAACAGGTGCCGATGGTGTGACTCTCTCGTTAGACTGAAAGAACAACATAATGGGAGTCTGCCACAAAGGATGAGAAGAGATGAACCCACGTATGATGGGGAAAGACCATCCAAGACACATGGATAACGAGGAATATGTAATATCGTTATCTCTCTGACTGACTGCAATACCCCACTGCTGTCGGGTACAAGAGCGGTGGCGATGGTCCCCCATGCCATCGCCACAGGGATTTTGCAGTATGGATGATCCAAATTGCCTCTGAGAAGCGATCGTGTTTTGGACACGTTTCGTCCTTACCCACCACCGCGTGGTAATGCGATCTTGGGTTGCTCGATCATGCGTTCCCCATTGGAATTTTCTTTCTTCGCGTTGCGGACAGGACATTCCTCTGTATTAGGCGAAGCCACTACTTAGCTGCATCCTCTGCATGCAACGTATTGCACCTTTGCGATTCTCCCGGTTTTCTCGAATGCCTCCATGAACAACTCCCCTTTGCTAGTCCTCTGTGGCATTGCATTCAATGTGTGAGGCGTTGCATTCAAACCTCGGTTGCTTTTCCATTGAACCTTGTTCGAAGGCGTCGAAGCTCTCGCCAAGAACGATCTTGTTCCGAACAGACTTGATGCCAACGGTGACGTACTACTTCGTATCAAGAATTATCGGCAATCCGTCCTTCCCCGCGCCGACGATGATAATTTTTGTGTTTGCTGAACTGGCAAGCTTCTCTGTTGCTTCAATTCCTTTCCACCGCAGCAGCTGGTCGCTGATGCCCGCGGCTACAATAGCCTGGAAGTCGGCGATGCCTTTTGCTTCAATCCGTTTCCTGTCAGCTTCCTGTTTTTCTTTCGTCAGGATGAATTCCATCCGCTGGCTTTCTTGATCAGCTTTCTGTTTTTGCTCAATCGCTTCTGTAAGCTGCACCGGCAGCGCGACATTGCGCAGCGGCGTTGTTTCAATAGTTACTCCGCGTGGGGCAACTATCCTGGCAAGTTCTTCCTGAATTGCCATGCCAAGCCGGTCCCGTTCGGTTGAATAGAGCGCACTGGCTTGGAAGCTTGCCGTGACTGCGCGGCTGATGGAACGGAATTGCGGGATGAGGATGATGGTTTCGTAATCGCCTCCGGCAACGGTCTTGTAGACGCGAGCCGCAGAATCTGCGTTCAATCTATACAGCGCACTAATCTCCAATCCGATGGTAAGTCCTTCGCGCGAGAGCACTTGCATCGTTTCCTTATGCTCTTTCGTCTGGATGGAAAACTTAATGACGTTCGCCAGCGGGTTTACCACATTGATTCCGGCCGGAAGCGTCCTCTCTGACACAATGCCGAAGAAATCTATCACGCCAACGTGTCCCGCAGGAATTTGCGTGAAACACTGAAGCACCGCAAGAACTCCGAACACGACTGCAGCCAGAATGCTCATATTGACAACGGGACGGAGTGCAATGTTATTCCGCCTCACCATTGTCGCGGCGCTTCGCAATACGAATAGGGCGACAATGGTAACGAGTACGCATAAGATGAAGATCATGATGAACTCCTTTTTGAATTGATGTTTACGAAAGTTACTGGAGCGGCGACTGCCAGCTCCTGTCCTTCACTGCAGGTTCACAACCGACATAAACTCGTGCTTGGGCACGAGAGCACTCGTCCTGAAATGCTTCAACACCAGCTTTGTCAGCGCTTCTAAAACGGCTCTTTTCTTCGACAATCTTTTCCTTCGCATCGTGTACCACGCCCGATGTTCGGGTCTTCACCTTGCCAACAACGCTATCAGTTTCGGTCAAGAGTTGGTTGGTTTTCTCCTTGAGATCGTCACGAAGCTCTTTGCCGCTCTTGGGCCCGTACAGCACCGTAAGTCCTGCCACGATATCGCTGCCTGCGAAGCCTCCCAGAATGAAACCTTTTCCCATTGCTGTTCTCTCGTCATTCGTCGTCATGAACCACTTGCTTCGGTTGCTAATTTCGTGACCGCAATCACACATCACCTACCATCTTGCACATTTATTTCTTGTTCAATCACACTTTCCTTCTCGTTCGTCGAACGCGATGCTTCGCGCTTTCACCGTTCAACCCCAAATACTCTGCTAAAGCAGAACACAAGAAGCGTGGCGATAGTCCCCCAATCTATCGCCACAAAATCTAGATTTTATCTTACTTTTCAAAGCGAAAGTTGAATTTTCCCAACCGTAGTCTATCCACACACTTATCGCAAATGCGAATGAGCGGATCCAGTTGCAGCTTTTCAAGACTTATATCATCCTTACATAACATGCAAGTACCATATGTCCCTTCCTCCATTCGTTTGAGTGCCGTTCTGAATTCGTACAACCATGGATCGCCGCGAAACGCCAGCAGCCTGTCAAGCTGCTGTGTATTGGGCAATTCCTTCATCATACTCTCAACTTCTTCGGGAACGTGATGATTCTCATACATACGCTGATACATTTGAGCGACAATATTCTTCTTAAGTTGCATTAATTGCATCATTGACAGCATGATACGCCACCTCCTATCAGGTGATCACGGCAAATAAGCCTGCAGAAAAGAATCGGCACCGCATCAACCGTTTCGCACCACAAGCTGCCCATCAAAATGATTGCTGTAAATAGTAGTGATTCATTTAACAAAACAGACGCTGTTGAGCGAATGCGCTTCGGGTCTTATCCGTACTGAAGAGTCTTTCGGATGTCGGAAATAGCGAAACTTTCGCGACAGCAAAAGCAATCTTTCGCTCGACCAGCTAAAAATAGATGAGATCACGACAATGGGGGCGCTCTGTTGCTGAGCGAGGAAAAGTCAAGTGTAAAATATGAGTGAATATGATGAAGCGAACGAGCAATGAAACACTCATTGTCCACGTGAGGAACGTATTGAGGAATAGAAAGGGAGAACGACAACGAAACCGGTTTCACAGGCGGGAGATGACGACGCTGCGTCCAAATTGGCTTCGGTGTACCATTCATGCCATTCAACTTGTCGCCTTTCATCGTCAATGCTGTCTGGTCCAGCGGAACATGCAGTGGCGACGTCAGACCTATCACCGTTGCACACGATGCGGTCAAGTAAAGGACTGCAAGCAGAGTAAGCGATATGTTTCTTGTTGCTCGAACCATATTGTTTCGTCCAACCTTCTATTTTTATTTTAAGACATTTTTCTCGCAAAGTCAAGCAAAATCGTCACTCTCATAAAAAATCACGTCTACCACGGTGCTGCAGGACTGTCCAGCTTGATTTAGAAGAGAGAAGACCTGCGTGGAAGGAGTCGAGACGGTACGGACAGCGAGTATGGAGTCTAGAAAGCTGCCAACGCAGGAGAGATTGCTTCTTCACAGTTATTTGTGTATAATGCGCGATAGCGCCGGAGTATGGTTTTCCGATCTTACGAAACAGAAATTGCCCGCATGGATTTCTTGCCACAGCGACGTTGGCATTAGTTCTGTCTTAGCTATTGATGTCAGAAACAACTCGCCAATTACAGAAGATGAATCCCTTGCCATCTGCAGTGCTTAGTTACTTGAACGCTTTTGGCAACTTTCGGAAGTACTGCGAGTCTTATATATAGAAACAGCCTCAGCCTCTTTCCTATCTCGAGTCCAACGGAAACACAAACGACACTTTTGGCTCCACTCGCTTTTGCACCTCGTAGCTCACGTTCCCAGCGGCGTCAGTGACGGGAACGTACGTCCACAGGTACATCAGTGAGAAGACCAAGAAACTCGTCGGCTCGTAGCCGACTTCAAGATAGAGCAGTGAGCGGTTGTCGAGCGCGAACAAGTCGCTCACGCCATCTATCCCCGTCCGATCATACCCAGCCATAAGAATGTAATGGGGTATCAGTCTCGGCACACTGGCGCCAAGGTGGAGGATGCCGCTGTGAGATCGCTCATCAATCTTCTGATATCCGCCGAAGATCTAAGCCATACCAAGCAGGTCCACTACGAGTTGCCCATAGATTCCGTGCCCTGATGGAACCGAATCCAGCCGGGCTATCTTGCTGGTGAAGGTCGGATAGCGGGCGTTGTGACGTTCAAGTTCATAAAACATATCGAAATAACTATGGATGTAGCGATCTCCGAGAAACCTTCGCTCGATTCTCGCGGAGATGCGAATCTCACCGAGACCATGCATGCGGACTTCTGCACCCAAAGCAGTTCCACTCCCGAAGTCAAGGATCTTCGCATAGTCGGCGTACAGGTCAAGATTCAACAAGGATGTTCGAAGAATCGGAAGTCCAATATCTGCTCCCACGATCTTGATCGGACCATGATCATTCCTTGAGATGATCCGTTGTGTGCTGTCATACGTTACTCCTATTACTCCTGCATCGGCATGAGAATCGCCAGCGAACGTGGCGCCAGTTTCGAGATTTCCCAGAATCGGGACGGACGCGAGTGGCGTCCATTGCAGCGGTCGAACGTAGCCACGAACTCCGACAACACTCAGCCTTCCAAGATCGCTATAGACGCTTTCAAATCCAGCACTCTGAAAGTTGACATCGAACTCTAATCCGATCTTTCGATCCTCGTAGCTTGGGCTGTTTCGATATAGATACATGATGCTTCCGTGACCAAGCCGAGCGTAATCCAGCGCACCCGCACGTATATAGAGTGGATCGTTCTTCAGTCCCCAACGCACATAACGAATGATGCGGAAGTAGTCGTAAGTGTTCTTGAAGTCGTCATGACGTACCTTCCCATCCTGTCCGATGCGCAGGTTAAGGTCCAAGCCGATACCGAATTTTCCAAGTGCCAGTTCCGGTCTCAGACTGATGAGATAGAAGGGTTGATCATCTATCCACGTGATGCCGAGTCCACCAACCAGAACGTTCTGGTTGTAGTAGTATCCAAGCCCTGAAATCTGACCCGGCGTCTGTGCAAATGCAGTCACCGTGCAACTGATCCACAGAATCACGAGGGGGAAGTATTTCATAGCGCTCTGATGACTGGACTGGAAACAAGAAGCAATCAAGAGTTGTACCTACGAGAACAATAGCCGGCAGGCAAGAAGCGCACCTAATGCGCCTGCCAAATCTGCGAGAAGCCCAGCGACCAGTGCATGACGTATTCTCCTCACACCCACCACGCCAAAATAGATTGCAAGAACATAGAACGTCGTTTCGGAACTGCCGTACAATGTGGAGACTAGGATTCCAATGAATGAATCTGTGCCATGTACGTTCATAATCTCTGCCATCAATCCAAGAGAACCACTGCCAGAGAGTGGTCGCATCAACACCATCGGGAGAGCTTCACCGGGCATTCCAATCAGACTGGTGATGGGATTCAGCACGCTGACCAAGATATCCATCGCACCACTCGCGCGGAAGATGCCAATTGCGACGAGCATGGCGACGAGATACGGGATGATGCGTATCGCAATGTTGAAACCCTCCTTTGCGCCTTCGACGAAGACTTCGTACACTTTCACTTTCTTGAACATTCCCCAACCGAGAAACAGAAAAATCAGTCCGGGGATGGCAAGGATTGAGATAATATTGATGATCGTCTTGAAGAGTTCTCCCATATCTCACTCCTGTGGTTTGGTCTTTTCTTCCTGAGTCCCCGTTTCGGACGATCCCTCTGACTCCGCCGCCGTCTCAAGTTGCCTCTTGAAGACTGGCAATCGCTGCAGTAACTTCGCCGAGAGAACACCAACGACTGTCGCGCAGCTCGCTCCGAAGATTGAGGTACCAATGATAATCGCTGGATCGCTCGACCCCATCGAAGCTCGCAGAGCAATCGCCGTAGCCGGAATGAGCACCAAACCTCCAGTGTTGATTGCCAAGAAGGTGCACATCGCATTTGTCGCAGTCCCCTTCTTCCGATTGAGCGTGTCAAGCTCCTCCATAGCTTTCAGTCCGAATGGTGTCGCTGCGTTGCTAAGGCCAAGCAGATTGGCTGAAATGTTCATGATCACCGAACCCATTGCCGGATGCTCTGGAGGGACTTCGGGAAACAGCAGTCTCGTGATCGGCTTCAGAAGCCGAGCGATCATCTTGATGGATCCAGCCTGCTCGGCTACTTTCATCACGCCAAGCCACAGTGCCATTATGCCGATCAAACCGATAGCGATTTCCACTGCTCTCCCTGCATAGTCAAACGCGGCTTGAGTAACTCGCCGCATCTTGACGAAGCTGACGGAGTTCAATACAAACTTGACGACCGCTACCTTCCCGCTTTCCATCTTCACAGAAGTCACTTGTCCAAACAACTTGTCTTTCGTACCACCATCCCTCGCCATCTGTTGCCATAGCGAAGGCGTCTTCTCTGTCACATTCAAAACAACGCTCCCAGTCTGCGCAGAAGACAGTGTCAGCATGATGGTTTGATAGATGGTATCCTTTCCTGTCTTGGTCAGACCATAGAACGCATTGTAGGAATCCGCTGGAATGACAAGCACGCCGTGCTGTGGTCTCGTGGACTCCAGAGAAAACGGCTGATCGAATTGCACGGCCGCCTCCATCTCAATCCCGTTTCGATACTTGTTCACTGATTGTTCGTGAAGATCCGTCCCGACAGCAACGAGTACACCAATGACAATTAAAGCAATCCAAACATAGTTAAGCATATACGAATCCCAAGATACGTGGTAGGATAGTGAATGTCACTTCTGACTGAGAATTGATTTTTGGTAACAGGACCTGCCATCGAAGCCGATCTTTGTAGATGCCGGTTCGGGCGGCGACTATTCAACGACTATCAAGTAGTCTCCTTGGTCGAGGATTTCCGCTCTGCAATCACCACCAATGACATCGTAGAATGTCACCACGCCCCATGAATCGGTTACAGCAATCAGGGCATTGTCAAGAATCACTTCTCTGTTTGGAGCAGCTTTCCCATCAGGTGTCGTCACCCTTATCCGAACGGTCCTTGCGTTCGTAGTATCATATCCCTCGTATGCCAAGATGCCGCGATAGATTCCCCAAGCGATTCGGCATTCATCATGTGTCAACATCTCAAGCTGATAGAAGTTCGATCGGACTGACGGCAACGCAAGTAACAGCGCTCCAACCGGCACCGTGCCAGGAATTCCACCTTCACTAAGAATGACACCGGTCGTATCAACCACCGTTGTTTGATTCAGCATCGTCAGAATATTGCTTGCCAGCTTCTGGTTCCTTGGATTCCGATAGACACTTATTCCTGCCTTTCCAGATTTGTCCGATGCATTTATGTGGATATAGATACCATCACGAAATCTTCTAGTCCCCCTCGCCCTGAGATCCCAGGCAATACTCGAATCGGTTGCTGTCACCAGATGAACGTTGGCACCCGACGCGTTGAGCAGTCTCTCAAGATACTGCGAGACGCCGAGGTTGACCTGCGAGGCTGTGATTCCGCTGTCGGACACTTCACTTCTTTGCGCTCCACTGTATCGTGGATCAATCACGTAGGTCTTTCCGAACAGCGAACCTCTTGCAACAGGATCGAGAGTGAAGTTGGTTTCATTGGTTGCTTCGGTTAATGCCAACTTCACTTTCTTGCCCCAGTATCCATCTTTCATAGCCGTCAGTTCCGTGGAATCACCAAGCTTCTCAGAAATAATATATCTCCCCTCGTTGTCCGTCGCAAACGACGACTGAGATAACAGCGCCTTCGACTTGTCCGTTCCGAGCACAATCTCTGCATCCTCAATGGATTTCTTAGTGAGACTTGAAGAGACTACACCTGTCAGGTACCTGTTCTCTGTTGCGCCAAAAACGACAGTATCCGTCAAAGAGACTTCTCCGCTCATCGCGGTCACTAAACCGATGTCCTTACTCTGAGATGACCTCAAGTAGACCGATGCTTTGCCATTCGACGTATATGCCGACGGACCTATGGTGCCCGCCGTTGCACTGAAGTACACCGGTGTTCCGTCAGCAACAGGGTTTCCTTTTACATCGAGTATCGCTGCTGAGACCAGAGCAAGAGATTTACCATCAGGAGGAACGACGCGAGGATAGATGTCAACCTTAATTGAAGCAGCAGGCGGGTTCACCTTGAACACCTTCTTAAATGGGAACGAACTATTTCCATTCATATTCCGAACAATGACTTCGACAGTATGATCACGCTTCGACATATCCTCTGGTGGTGCATGAGTGATGGTTCCGCCGGACGTGTCGAAATCGCAGATCACCTTCTTGCCGTCAATTCTCATCACGAGAGACGAGGCATCAATTCCACTTGGATCAGCCACCTGCACTTTGATCGTCGGACGAAAGTCGCTTGTGCTCAGAACATCTCCTTGTGCAGCAACTGGAGATATTAGTTCGAGTTTGGGGACGCCAGCTTTGAGATACTTCCCCAAGCCGCGGAAGATGCCCCACGCTTGGATTTGATTGAATTCTTCCAACTTGAGACGCTGTTCTTCGTAGGCACTGGTAAAGAAGGCACATTCAAGAAGCACCGCGGGAATCTCTGCAAGTCGAAGAACAGAGAACCCGCTGTTTGGATAGATGATGAAATCGGAGAGGGTGCCATCGAAAGAGAAGAATGCGGGACCACTATTTCCCATTGCATAAGCCAAGTCACGTTGGATATATTTCGCAATATCGTGGTTGCAGGGATAGTATGATGGATCTCCTTCAACTGAATGATACCAAGTGGATGTGTAATTGATAAACAGATCATTCCCACCGGGTGCATTATGATGTATGGATATGAAGATATCTGCCCCACTCTTGTTCGCGATGGTCGAGCGATCCCGCAGTTGAACAGTCGTATCTTTGGTGCGTGACATGAAAACCGTTGCCCCTGCAGCCTCAAGATAGTCTCGCAGATACGATGCGACATGTAGATTGACATCAGCTTCGATCACATCGTTGGCTGGACCGTGGCTCACCCTGTCTTCGCCTCCGTGACCAGGATCAAGAAAAATCTTCCAGCCTTTGAAATATTTCGAATAGGAAGCGATCGTCGAATCTCGGTTCGCCTTTGTGATCCAATCGGATGGTTTGACGTAGTACACCGAAGGCGCACAACCGGAGAGAAGAAGAATTGGCAAAATGAATAAAGTGCCCAGATACAATCTCTTCATGACGTTTCTCCTAACATAGAACACATTTGAATTCACAAAAAAGCCCCACCGAACAGCGGGGCAAACCAAAGCTAAGGAATTGAAATGAAAAAAGCAAGTTCTTTCGAGATCGGCACCTGATACTACCTGATGACAGTCATGCGGCTCGTCAGCACTCTGCCACCAGCTACCAACCTGTAGAAGTAACTTCCTGAGGAGAGATCTGTTGCGTTGAAGTTGAATCAATCAGTGTCGCAAGTTTGCGCACACGCGCAGGAAAGTATCCCGCACGAGCATCTTTCAGTTCAATTTGTTTTTCCATCCCAGCGTATGCGGGCACTTCAATCTCTTTCAGTGTCGCTTGCGTCCGGGCATCACAATCACCGAATCAACCAAGGGTGATTCGGGAATCGTCTCAATCTCCGCTGCAAACTCGAGTTGTCGAGCCCTGAAGAACTGGTACGTAACCAACGTCCCAATGTAGAGGGAGATGATTGCGACCACAACGACCAATCGAGGTTTTTTTTTCTTCTTGTGTTGCAAGTTTCTACTAACTCAATTGGGTGGGAGCTGTGACGAATTGGAAATGGCGAATTGCGAATCACTGCACCTTCGGCGCAGAAACTCGTAGTTCGACACTCCACGTTTAGTTGGTGGGAGTTGTGGTGGGATGATGGCGCCAAAGGCGCCAAAGGCGCCACATGGCGTTTTAACCGCCAGAAATGGTGGGAAATAAAAAAGCCCCCAGCGGGAATTACGAATGATGAATTACGAACGACGAATCAAAAATTCGACATTCGTAACTCGACCTTCGACGTTCCCAGGTGGGAGCTTGGTGAGGGAATATAATGAACTTACGTGATTATGTCAAGGGAAAAATGATGCGGCGATATTTTCCTCGCCTGCGCAATCTACGAGGTCAACATGCCTTTTTCTGGTGTCGTGGGCAAAAAAAGTTGGTACGTCCTACCTTTTTTGACTCTCGCTATTTCACCCTCTCTTTCCGCGAAGTATAGTACATAACTGATGTCATCCTTAGAGAAGCCCTCTAAAACTTCATAAACATCGGTTTGCAGAATACCAGGATTCTGCGCTACCCACTTCCTCGCTTCAGGTAGCAACTTTAGGTAGAGCTCGTCGGTTCTTGCGAGCTCAGCGTATTCCTGTTGCGCACCCTTATGAAATCTATCGAGCGATGGATCCTCCCTTAGAGCCTGTTTCCACGCTTCGACACAACGGAAGTAAGCAACCCGCGCTCCTGCAAAGTCACGCGCGCGTGCGCGTTCACGTGCAAGGGTTTGATAGTACACCGCAGCATCCTTACGCGTCTGGACTAACATTGGAACCTCCAAATGCATTCCCAACTTTAGTGTTTCAAGATTGCTAGGACGGAGCACCTGCAGGCAAGGTGAAGCGGCACTGTTGGGCGCTGAGTTCTAGAATATTTTTTCACACCAGCACGCTCGCAATGCGGACATGTCCGATCATCATTGATAGGTGAGAGTTCCCGACCTAGGACGTAAGGCGGCACCTCCCCATATTGGTCTCTGTCTCGCGTCTCATATGCAGCACCAATGTATGTGCGCGATATGATATTAGCAACTTCATTGGCGTATTTCCAAGCGTCTGTAATCTTGCCCCGATCTATGTGCGAAAACTCGACAGGCAAATCCCTCAACTGAAAAAGTTCACGAAACGCCACAACCTTGTTAACTCTTTCCTTTACATCTGGTAGAGTTGTCAGAAATTCAACAGCCTTAGCCTTCCTTCCGAAAGGTTTCTGAGTTAGATCGGCCACTGCGTCATTCATCTGTTTAAGCGTCAGAGCTTCCAAGATAGCAGACAAAGAAATATCACTCCCTCTTATTGCTAAACCCAATTCTACGAGATTCTCAAATCCGGCGCGCTCGTAGTGCTCAGTTGGAATAGCTCTAACCTTATCCATATTCGCGGCATGCCTAAAATAAAGATCGAGATTTTTATAACCAAATCGCGAAAGCAAAGCATCATCTATCGTAGCATCGGCAGGTTCGCATTCAAACAGAACCTGTAAGTCGGAATCCGGCCGGACGGCAAGTGATCCAATAGCCTCGTCACGGAAATCGGCAAGCATATCTTCTTGATCTAATTCTGACGCCGTAGCCCACTCTGCTGAGGAACGCTTCAGTTCTTCTATTGTATCAACATACTGCGCTTTAAATTCATTAACATAGTGATCAATTTCCTTGCAATGCAGATTTGTCCGAGCGACAAATTCCACAAGGTTAAGGGTGTAAGCATAGTCATGTCGAGAATAAGCCTGATCAAGAAGCGTGTTAAATTCCTTTGCTGCGGACTCATCAACTCCATAGATAGTCAAAGGGAATGTGCTTCGAGGATTCAAAGTCCAACCACCATCAGTTGTTCTGGTAAGTTCAGCTGTGTCGGGATGCTCAGTTTTTGATTGAACGTCCGCTTCGACCGAGATTCTGGGCACAATCTCAGCGCGAGTGAACTTTGCAGATGCTCTTGCACGCGAGCTTTGCCTCCTGCTGTACGCCCAAATCAGCACGAGCACAACTATAATAACTGAAACGAGGATTTCCATGCCAGCCTCCTTATTTGTCTCCGAAAAATTTCTTAACTTGCTCAGCCTTCCTCACGTGATATACAATTGGGAAGCAAGCGTCGAGTTCAGTGCGTTTGAGAATCGTCGGTTCATAGTGCGGATTAGCGCTGATGAGATGGCAATTCGTACCACGCAGCTTCACAGCTTCAACACAAACTCATCATCAAAGCGAAAGTTGTTGACCTCCGTTGCCGTTGCCCACTTCAGTTCCACTGTACTGCCGCGGACATGTCCCGTGAAGGAGGTGAGGTTGATGGGGGGTGCGCCGTCATTACCAGCTTCAAACGGAAAAAACGAGCTAAATCCAACTGCACTTGCCGTGTAGACACCCCCAGCAAGATCCGCAAAAAATCGCTCCTGTTTGGACCCACTCGTAACCTTAGCTGCTTTCTTTTTCGCCTTTCTTGCCAGCTTCTGGTGAGTCGTGTCGGTGGTCGCGACCCCACTCGTAACCCTTCTGGAAGATTTCGGCGTGACGACCCGGGATCACGGTTCCAACGACATCGTACACCATATCAAACAACCAGCTGCGTTCCAATCCTTTCTTTACACCAGCTTCGTACGCCTTATCATCGTCTGTTTTAGCCATTCTCATATCACTCCTTTATTATGTGGCTCCCACGTTGTCGGGCGACCTCCCAACCTAATTTTTCAAATGCTTGAACCACTTCACGAGGTCTAAGGATAGGAACGGGAGGCATTACACCTCAACTTCAATCTGACGGGTTTCTACAGTGAACGGTAATCCTTTTTCAGCCCGGACTTCGAGACATTGTTTGATCGCCAAATGAATGTTGTTTTCAGCTTCCTTTTCCGTCTTCCCCTGACTCACACATCCCGGAATAGCGGGACACTCTGCGATAAACATCCCATCTTCGTCCTGAAATATATTGATCAAAAACTTCATTACTGCACCTTTCCGATCTAGATTACTTAACCAAAACACATGGTTAGATGTGATAGATCGCAATGCTGCTCTGTGTGTTCATCCAAAATGTCAGCATATACGCATCGTGTCTGTTTTGTTCATGTCTGTTGCGCCACTGGGAAAGTGGACTCAAACAGAAATCATCACAGCAAAGTCAATCTGGAACACCGCATCCATGACGCAAACCTTCTGCCGGCAAATCGGTTGTCACCTATTCGGAAGGTAAATAACAAAATTCTGAGATAAAGTCAAGCGAAAAGATCAGGAAACGGCGTCACTCATCTTATCCTATTTCACCACAGCCATACGGTTCGTCAGCACTTTGCCACCAGCTACCAACCTGTAGAAGTATATTCCAGAGGAGAGATTTCCTGCCTCGAACTCGCGAGCGTGAATTCCTGCTTCAAGCGTTTCATCCACCAACACCGCCACCTCCTCGCCGAGCACATTGTAAACAGCAACTCTAACCTTTCCGGGTTCCGGCAAACTGAATTCTATTCTTGTTCTTGGATTGAAGGGATTGGGATAATTCTGACGCAAGGCGAATTCTTTCGGGATTTCTGAGACCTCTGTCTCTGTTGCCAAGCCCTCTTGGCCGACTTTCGGCAGTCCCTGACCTTTGAGATTCAGATCATAGTATTTCCGTACTTCACTCTGAAGCTGGATGAGCTGGGCTAGTCGGGGGTCGTTTGGATCGGGGCGGAACGTGACAGGATCAGTGCCCAGGCCTGCCGTTGCCACCGGAACGCGCGCAAAGAGGAGCGCTCCTGCAATGAGCGTCTTCTCTCCGGGCGCAAGGTTGAACGGTCCGGTGGAGAGCAACGACCGCACGTCACCACACCAGTACGTCTCAAAGTGCCAAGCGCCTGACAGGAAATTGTACTGAGGTCCGTCCCGGTGAGGATCGCTATTCGGTCCGCCGTTGGTAAAGGCAGTGTAGTTTCTCACGCCGAGATTCCCGGGAGTCTCCAGGAAATCGAACGCGACAATGGCCGGCTTTTCCGTGAAGGTCGCTTCACTGAACTGAATGTCCCAGACGATAGACATGTCATTGACCGTACTCGTCCGGTCATCCAAGGCATCACCAATGTCAACATCAGCCCAGAAGCCGAAATACCCATCGTGGATGGGATTGGTTGAGATGTTCTTGATCTCCCAGAGGAAGATAATCGCGGACCGCTTGATTGCATCGCCGTAGGCGAGACTGCGCTGACGGACTTCGATCCCGAGCGGCTGGTGCACATCGCGCGCCGGTGTTCCATATAGATCGTTGTACTGGACGACGAGATTCTGTGCTTTCGCAACGATAATGGGTTCCCCGGCTGGTGTGCTGAACTCGGGGGGCCAGGACTTCCTGTCAGCAGAGATGGAACTATTGAAGACCCGGAACGGTTGCCCCGTGGTCCCGATCTCGCTGGGCACGAACTCCGAAAGGTACTGCACTTCGGCAACAGTAGGAATGCCATCCACTATACCTCCGACCCATGGTCCGGCATCATAGATGTACTGATTGCTCGTACGTTTTGGGAAATACCCCTGAGCGTAGGTCGCTCCATCGTAAGCAAGATGCCCATTAGGAGCTACGTAAAGGACCACATCATTGCCGTCATGGGTGCCGGTCGCTCCTTTGAACACCGGACCAGGCTTTAGGAAATGGATCGCGTCCGTGCCGCGGATCGGAATACCTGAATACAGCCGGCCGAAAAGCGTCGCCTGCTCCTCATTACACATGATTCCTGTTTGGCTATACAGGAAATGGAACAACAGATCCTGATCCCCGTCGCCATCAACATCTTCAACATGAGAAGTCCCATGCATCTCCGGCGCACCATTCCACCCGAATACAACCGTCGCCGGATCAACCTGCATCACATCATAGTCAGGTGTTGACAATATCGCGACTGAAATCACCTCCTTGGGATTCTGGCAGTTGACCGAGTTTTGATCAGTGCCCGGCTTGATGTCGATTTTGACGTTATCTGGATGAAAAGAGAGTCTGAAGGTGGTACCCGTCTCTGGCATAGCATTCACCGGGCCGTCTCCAGCACCGTGAATGCTTTCATTCTGATGTTGATTCCAGTTCATCAACACTACCTCGAGCCAGATGCTCTTGCTGCAGAGGTATGTCAAGACTGTACGTCCCACTCAACGCATCTTGCACAAATTGGCCGTAACCGGTTTGTCCAGGGCTATCATCAACAGGCATTATGAAATATAGCCAATCGGAATATGGATCATTGTTCCCTTCATCAGCTAAGTGATCCAATTTGAAGTTGAATATGCTATTGCCATCCTCATCGTGTATCCAAGGAACCATTCGTACGTCATCCGACGGATCATTGGGCGTGCCTGCAAGATACCATAATTCAAAAGGAACGTCAATGAGCGCCCCCGAGGCAACACCCAAGACCGCCTTGCCGCCTGCCGCTGTAAACCGAATCTCGTAGAACTTACCTTGAATTGTTGCATTGTGAGTCCCGGACCTCGTCCATCAATTCAGGGCACTCTGAAAATCTGCTATTGCATTGCCACCCGCCACGACAAAATACCATCCACCGGCAGCCTGCATTCCATTCGGTAATTGCAGAATCGTGGGAGGAGAATTTGGAGATTGCCGAACATCGCGGTACCAGTCAGCAGAATAGGCCCCGTGATTCAAAGACGGTATGGTTACGTCAAACCCGGCGACAACCGGAATCGAACCATTCCCATTTGAGATCATTTCAAAAGATCCAACAAATTGTGCAAAAGAATTCGAGCTCATCACAAATACAAAAATGACCAAAACCAAGAAGCAAAAACCCAGTGTAGATTTCATTTTTTTTCTCCTTCAATGAACTGTTGAGCGAATCCAGTGAGTGCTTTGAGTCGCCGGAGGCTGGCGGCGGAAAGTCTGATAGAATTAAGCAGAAATTACCAACGGAAAGTCAGGCTGCAAGACGGTCTTATCGCTACAATCCCCCTATTGCTGAAGCGGTTGTGACTTGTACTGACGGTAAGTTACGAAATTCATTAGATAAAGTCAAGAAGAAAATGAAGGAACCGTACCACTCATCTTGTGCTATTTGATGACAGTCATACGGTTCGTCAGCACTTTGCCACCAGCTACCAACCTGTAGAAGTATATTCCAGAGGAGAGGTTTGCTGCGTGGAAGTCACGCGCGTGAATTCCTGCCTCTAGCACTTCATCCACCAACACCGCCACCTCCTCGCCAAGCACGTTGTAAATGGCGAGTCTAACCTTTCCGGGTGTGGGCAAACTGAATTCTATTCTTGTTTTCGGATTGAACGGATTTGGATAGTTCTGCCACAGCCGGTATTTGATCGCAGGCTGAAAACTGACCTCAACTCTCGGTGAATAACTGAACTTGCCATCTCGGTCTATCTGTTTCAACCGATAGGAATATTTTCCAAACGTGAGATTTCTGTCAACGTACGAATATTGATGGGATGTGTTGGATGTCCCGTGCCCTTCAACGAATCCGATTTTCTTCCAGCCATCATAGAGCGAAATGGCGTTTCGCTCTACATCAAAGCCAAAGTTGTTGACCTCCGTTGCCGTTGCCCACTTCAGTTCCACTGTACTACCGCGTGCACGTGCCGTGAAGGAGGCGAGTTCGATGGGGACAGCACCTTCATTCCCAACAGCAAAAGGCGAGAAAAACGTGAAACCGCTGGCTGTTGCTGTATAGACTCCACTGCTAGGATTCCCAAGCGTTACAGATGTTCCAACCCATTGAGACCCATTGTGCCGACCGATGGAAATAGCTGCATCACGATCAAACCCACCAGCTTCATCACTGCTGTTCCACTGCAGCGTGATTGTCGCAGTGGTACCTCCGTCAGGAGCGTTAGTTATTGTCCATTGGCGGTTCACGACCTTGTTAGGTTCGGGGGGTGCATTATCGAAACTTGATTGGACGCGAACGAAGTAAGTCTCGGTACCAGAGCTGTTAATGGTAACAGGATTGTATGTGGAAGAGGTCCCAACGGGGAATAGCACGTTGCTCGCGCCGACAGCGTAGCATCTTAACTCTCCCGTGCCGTCTGTGACGACGTAGCTCGAAGCCGAACCGCCGCTGATGGAACCCGAAGGTCCGTTGATGGTTAGGTTGTTAGAACCAAGCGTGAGTTTGCCGCTTGTGAGTGTGAGAGTGCCCGGAATAGTCAAATTGCTATTCAAGGTAACCCCACTACTATTATTGATGGTGAAACTTATTGTGTTAGATATGGTACCAGAACAAGAAATAATTTGATTGCTTGTGCCATTAAAGGTTATTGTTCCTGAACCCGTGCCGCTCTCTGTTAATGTACCTCCGGACATATCAATGTTTCCTAATAGATTTAATATAGTATTAGCGTTTCCAGAACTCATGTTCAATGTACCTCCAGAGATACTTAAGTTACCACCGACAGTCAGTGTAAGAGCAGTATTCCCAGTTAACCTGAACTCTCTAGTAGACGTATTTTGGATTGTTAGATTTCCGTCTGTTGTTGTTATTCCTCCCTGACAGTTTACCATTCCGCCTGGGTCGGTGGTAAAATTGATAGTTAGATTCCCGAAAGTGACTCCAGAAGGTCCCGTTGTGTTTGAGTTATTGAGTATCACCGTACTTGCTGGATCAAAAGATTCCGTGCCCCGGAAAATTGAACCGCCATAGGCTACGCTGTTGTTATGAACATACGTGCCACCATCGTCAATTTGGAAAGTGCCCGAAGAGCCGATTGTGATAGCTGCATCAGCTTGGACAGTTCCACCGCTATTGATGATGAGGGAGACGATTGGCGAAGCGACAGTTATTTTGAGCGTTCCGCCACTTTCCACTACGACCTTCAAGCCTACGCCTGAAACAATCCATTCTGCACCAGTTGTCATCACATGTCCATTTTGAAGATAAAACAGTTGATAATCAGTCGCGAAATCAGACGGTGACGTCCCGGTTCCATTGCGCTGGCTGTTCCAATTGGTTGTCACGGTTGGGTCAACAGAACCAGTCGAATAGTAATACAGTTCTTGCCCCCATCCCATCGAGCTGATCATCGCGATGCAAACCGCTGCCAGTACAATCATATCAGTTTTCTTCATTGCATCCTCCTTCTAGTTAATGAGCATCCCCCTTTCTCGAATTGAGTGAAGAACTGAGCAATTCAACTTGCCCAAAGCAAGTCCCCTGGTCTTGTACGCACATGTAGATACCACCGAGCCACTGTGAGCATGCTCGAAGTATTTCTCTCAAGAGAGCAAAGACAAAGGTGGTGCAGGATACACAGAGAGCTATTTGAAGAAAACGGTCTTCGGCCGCGCCGAATCTCGAGAACACAAAGATTAGAGGTTATCCAAAAAGTCCAAGTGTCGTGCTGAACTTGTTTCAGCACCTGTTCAGAAGCCGCCCGGTCTGCAGCGTTTAGATTCCGAACTAAGTTCGGAATGACAGCTTCACTTACTTTCTGGATACCCTCATAAACGTCGCCGGAGGTAGCCGGCGGAAAGTCTAAAGAATTAAGCAGAAATTACGAACGGAAAGTCAGGCTGCAAGACGGTCTTATCGCTGCAATCCCCCTATTGCTGAAGCGGTTGTGACTTGTACTGACGGTAAGTTACGAAATTCTTGGATAAAGTCAAGAAAAAAATGCATCGTGAAACACACGAAAGGAGACATGAAAGGCGCTAATACCCCACTGCCGCCCCGTAACCACGAGAATCCGTCGCTCCATAGATCATCCCTTTCTCTCGATCAATGATAATTCCTTCAGCCAGACCTTGAAAGCCTTTGCGTTCCGCAACGGCATGTCCTTTCGCCTTAAGATTCTCAACCACATCAACGGATAAGCCGCGCTTTTCGAAGAGTATTTCATCCGGAAACCACTGATGATGGATTCTCGGCGCATCAACGGCTTCTTGAATGTTCATGCCGAAGTCTATCACATTCATTATTACCTGCATCACAGTCGTGATAATCGTTGATCCACCGGGTGAACCGATGACCATAATAGGTTTGCCTTCCGTCAGCACGACGGTCGGTGTCATGGAGCTAAGCATCCGTTTGTCTGGCTCAATCGCATTGGCATTACTGCCGACAAGTCCGAACATATTCGGTACACCAGGCTTCGCGCTGAAGTCGTCCATCTCATCATTCAACAGAAATCCTGCACCCTCCACCACCACCTTAGAGCCAAAGAAGGCGTTGATGGTAGTTGTGGTGCTCACCACATTCCCATATTTATCCACGATAGAATAGTGCGTCGTGTGCTCGCCCTCCTTCATCGGCGGAGTGCCGTGACTGACTTGGACACTTGGGACGGCTTTCAGCGTATCAATCTTGCTTCTGAGTTCAGCAGCATATTCCTTTGAGATAAGCCACTCGACAGGAACCTTGACCAAATCAGGATCGCCAAGATATTCTGCTCGGTCAGCATACACTCGCTTCATCGCTTCAACCATCAAATGAATCGTCTTCGACGAATTATGACCAAGCCTTGTGACGTCGTATCCCTCCATGATATTGAGCAGTTGGATTAACGCCACCCCTCCAGAACTCGAAGGTCCCATCGAGATGATTTCGTAACCGCGATAAGTCCCCCGAACAGGTTCTCTGACGATTGCTTGATAGCTCTCCAGATCCTGATGTGTGATAAGTCCCCCGCCTCGTTCCATTTCAGCAACAATCAGATCTGCTACCTCGCCTTCGTAGAATCCATCACAGCCTTCGTCCCGAATCAGTTTCAGTGTCTTTGCTAAGTCTTTCTGAACGAATGTCTCACCTTCCTTGTAAGATTCACCATTTCTTGTGAACACTTTCATCGAGCTTGGGAACTTCGAGAACTCAGAAATCGTGGCTTGCATATCTCCGGCAAGGCGGTAGTGCACTGGAAAGCCGTCCTCGGCAAGGTCAATAGCAGGCTGGATGACATCGGCAAGTTTCATTGTGCCGAATTTATCAAGGGCTAGAAGAAGCCCCGCGACAGATCCGGGAACTCCAGACGAGAGATGTCCAATCTGACTTCGTTCAGAAACAAACTCCCGCTTTTCGTCTAGATACATATCTCGTGTTGCCCGACTCGGCGCTTTTTCTCGATAGTCAATCGTCACAGCGTTGCCGTCAGCGAATCGGATCACCATGAATCCACCTCCACCGATATTCCCAGCGCCAGGATAGGTGACGGCAAGCGCAAATCCAACAGCTACGGCAGCATCAACAGCGTTACCCCCTTTCTTCAGAATGTCAACTCCGATCCTCGACGCAATCGTATCTGCAGAGATGACCATGCCATTTCTTGCGCGGACTGGATCACGAGATGCAGAGTTTGTGATGTCGGAGGTGAGAAGTGTCACCGCCATCGTGACGGCGAGAATGAAGACGACGGGAGATTGGAGGGCTTTCATATCATTTACTTTGCGAGAATCATTTTCTTGACCTCCATGGACTTCCTTGAACGACCGGGAGATTCCTCGATAAGACGATAGAAGTATTCGCCGCTCGGTAAACTCGTGCCATCAAACGCTATCGTATGTTCGCCAACAGGTTGATACGCGTTCACCAGTGTTGCCACCTCCCTCCCAAGAACATCGAATACCTTCAACTCCGTAAAGCATCCATCCGTCGTTCCTTCGACTGATACTTGGTACCTGATGATCGTGCTCGAATTGAAAGGATTAGGATAGTTCTGCGACAGGGCGAATCCCGGCGGAGCCAAGCTCTGTTTCCCATGAACATCCGCGACATCTCTTGTCTTTGGTGAAGAGCTAATGCAGTATCGAGCACCAATCAAGCCCGAAGCCGCGGCAGGAATTGCGGAGGTATTCATGATGACGAAAACAATTTCAGTGTACGTCGAACCAAACTCTGCTTCAAAGAAATCAACTCCGATGGGCACATCCACCACCCTTCTGGCAGCGGCTCCCACCTCGATCGCCTTGATGCGAATATCCCCTTCCTTTATTGTGAATCTAATGTTAAGAGAATCGCCTCCACTGAATCGCACATACTTGGAGGCAAGGACAAAAACGCTATCCACCGCTGTGGCACAGTCTGATCCCTCAAACTCTGCCTGAGGTTTCACTCGCGAGAGAGAGCTGCACAAATATCCATAGGCAGACTTGATGGTTCTATCATTCAGATAGTTTGCAACGAGCCATGTTTGAAAGAGTGAACTGAATGTCTCCGTGGATCCCATCTGACTTAGGGCGTCATCATAACCCTTGATGCCGTGCAGTGGGTTTTGCACGATTCTTCGGGCGAGACTGTCTCCTACTTGCTCCATGATATACAGCGTCCATAACCGGGCACGATCGTAATCCGCAATGACCGTGGTGCTGATGTTATCCCAATCGAACAGTGGTACGTTGGTGTCTGAAAAGTATTCCCTTGGATCATTCATCCCATAGCCACAGGCATAGGCGGCATATTCAGCGAGTCCTTCATCAACCAACGATTCCTCATGTCGGTCGTAGTTGTCATGGATTAGGTGTTCATATTCGTGCGCTACAACGCTCAGAGCAACAGCGAGGCGAGATTTGCCACGGTAGGAGATTCCAGGATATGAATCAATGTACAACATATCGCGTCTGTTGCTGACCGGACTCAGTGTCTGATCGTTTGGATCGAAGAATCCAGCGTAGTACGTGCCCCCTTTCGTCGAATCGAATTCGTCTTGGATGTCGGTAATCAGAAGCGTCACCTTTCCATTGCCTGTGCCCTTGATTCCGGAAGAACCGATGTTAGGAGGACTGCCGAACAGTTGTTCGTCGAGCTTCCTGATCCCCTTGGTGGAATCCTTTGACTGTGAAGGTGTACGCTTTTCGAAACTATCCAACAACGTGTAGGGGACAACCGCAGTATCCACATGTCCGTCTGCAATTTCAGCAACTTGAATCCAGATCTCAGTCCAAGCACCTTCGGCGCGCAGCTCCGCTTCCACGAGATCGTACCGACTGAATCGAAAGTTGAACACACTGAACTTCCGTCTCTCACCGATTGCAGCACTGCGATCTCCTCCTGAGAGTCCCAGCGCGTTGATCATTTCACGGTAGACCTTTGGACAAAATGTCATCGTGTTTTGAATCGCCTGGGATGCACGTCCCGGATCTTTCATGTGCTCATTCATACATATCGGATCTGGCGCGTCAGGATCAGTCAAGCGAGAATAGACTCTGGAAGGCTGTTTTGCTTCCTGTGCTGCGACAGACTTTGTGACAGAAAGAACTGCAAGGAGAACGATGAGGAGGCGTGATATCTTGCGTCGAAGAGACTGGTCCATAGGTTCTATAGTTCAAGAAGGGCTTTGCTGAAGTTCTTTGTTACCTCATACATTCCTTTGGGATGCTTGCCCGTTATCAGCTGATCAATGATGAGACCACGAACGCCCGTATTGACGAGTACGGGGAGATCTTCAATACCGATTCTTCGCTGTGTGGGAACGAGGACGGGAATCTCAGCTGCAGCGACCATGTTCTTATAACGTGTGAGATCGTTGAGTGTAAGGTGTTGCTCGTGTCCTTCGGGGTGGATCACTGCCGCATCAATAAACTCTGCTCCTAACGACCTAAGCGTGCCCACTCCCTCGAGACTGTATCTGTATCCTACGGAAATCATCCTTGAGAGTTTGTCATAACGAAGGTAACTCGCAGGTAGATTGTAGTCAGAGATATCGTAGAAATCGAATCCCAGTTGAACGAATTCGTCAAATTCTTCGAGTACTGCAACCCAGTCTGTCCCTGGCATAATTCCGATTGAAACGTTGTTCTTGATGCACAGCTCAGCGATGGGCACGATGTTTCCCTTTTCTTCGTGCCATGACCCGAAATGAGTCTGGCTTGCACGACGCAGCACGTTTATGTGGACGATGATGGCATCAGCACCGGCGTCCACTGCAGATTGGGCAAGTCTCACATCATTAGCGGGTAGACTTACAACAAGGACTCTCTTTTTCTTGATGAGCTTTTTGAGTGTTGCCACGGTGTCCCTTTCCTGGAAAAAAATAGCCCCACCTTCCAAGCAGATCAAGACAGGGCTATTGACTGTCGAAATACATGAGGGCTTAGAACGGCAGGTCCTCTTTCGATTCTGGTTCTGCCGCGGGTTCCTCTGGCGGCGGCGGTCCCGCAGCCGGTTCCGTACCAGCAATCTTGGCGTCCAGCATAATCATGTCATCCGCGATGATCTCGGTGGTCCGACGTTGAACGCCATTCTTGTCCTCCCAGGTTCTTGTCTGCAGTTTTCCTTCCACGAACACTCTCCTTCCCTTCTTCAACCACTCGCCACATATCTCGGCGAGCTTTCTCCAAGCAACAATGTTATGCCATTCCGTGCGCTCCTGCAAGTTTCCGTCCTGATCTTTCCAGCTTTCGTTTGTTGCCAGAGTGAAGGACGCGACCGCCACACCACTGTTGGTATAGCGCAGTTCAGGGTCTTTGCCCAAGTTTCCAATGAGCATCACTCGATTTAGACTTTTCGCCATGATAGCCTCCTACGGATCTTGTCTGTAGATGATAGGATTTCCCCCCATGAACTACTCAATAATAAGTCAAAAAAAAATCATTGTCAAGTCCCTTCACGATAGCAGTAGATCGCAGATCGGCTGTTCGAAATCCCCTTGTGATCGTTTCCTTGAAGATCAGCCGTCAAGGTAAAAGCCTTATCTCATCTCAAAAACCTTGACATCGTTGTAACTTAGCAAATACACCCTACCACTATAGACGCCAACGTCGTTAATGCCGCGAAGCTCAGTTGCTCCGAAGATGTTTGAAGAAGTAAATGTCTGAAGCAATTCACCCTGCGCGTTGAAAACAAATAGTGACCTAGGGTCAACAACGTAAAGCGTGTTCTGAGAGCAGCAAATTCCTCTTAGCGAATCTGCGACTCGCTCACCGATGGTCTGAGTGTAGTTCCCAAAATTGTCGAACACCACAATCCGATTTCCATCCACTACATGGACCAAGTCATTCTCTGAGACTTCGATCTGACCAGGCTTCATCAGTCTTCCCTCTCCTGCATCGAATCCTCCGAAATTGCGTTCGACAGTGCTGAATGTGTTGACCTTTAGCGCACGTTTGTTTTCAGAATCGCTGAGGAACAAATCACCAAGGCGTGAGATGGTGATCCCTGTGGGATAGCCAAACCGCACGTTTTCATCGGAGTAATCTCGCGTAGCGAACGTAGAGATGTATGTGAGGTTTCGGTCAAAGCGTTGGATGCGGTGATTGCCGTAGTCCGCGACATAGATATCTATCCCGAACGTTGCACAAACGTCGTAGGGCTGGTCGAACTGGAGTGATCCCCAACCATAGCCGCCAACGTCAAGAATGAACTTGCCGTCAGAAGAGAACTTCTTGATCTTATTGTCACCTGTATCAGCGATGTAGATTGTCCCACTGGGATCAACGGAAATCCCCTGTGCATGTTTGAAGTCACCGAAGGAGTACATAAAGATGAGCGTCAGCTCCGGTTTCTCTTTTCCTCGAAGGAGAAGTATCGGAAGCAGGAGAAGGAGGAAAGCGTACTTGCGACTCATGATTATAGCGAGCTTGACGAACTTTTCAAAACCTGAATTGTATCGTCACTGACTTTGCCTGACCTATCTGTCCAACTTGCGGGAACGGGCTTAGCCGAATAGACAACCCCTCACTCACATCGAAATCATACAGGTGAGCGTCCACGAATGCATCAACGAGGTTCAGAAGATAGAGCAAGCCGAGATACCACACGAAGGCATCACGCTGATCTCGGTAGAATTCACGAATGTACTTGAGTTGCTGATTGCCGTAAGGATTTGTGGATGTGAAGCTTCTGTCGTACTGGTCGCGGTAATCCTGATACAACCTATTGTTGTCAATCCACTCGTAGACAAAGTATCCACCGATACCGAGAATCAGCGGAATCTCCCAGTACGATTTGCTGTAGAGTTGTCCCCATCCAGGAATGATTGCTGAACGCAGCACAGCCCCCCACGGAGACTTTGCCATCTGAAAACCGATGTCTTCCTTCACAGTATCTTTCGGCGTGATAGAGGCTCTCGTCAGTCGGCTCAGAGAGTCAGCAGTCCCCGCCTTCGTTGTGTCGGTTTCTTGCGCGAACAGTCCACGTGAGTACACGAGTACCAGAAATGTCAGAACAATATATCGCATCTCAACACAGCAACGAGTTGCCCTGGTCCGACACAACGGCTGATGCTTTGGACCTCAACCTCTTGACCTTCCTCCTTATCATCTTTCTTATTCTCTGATAGGAAGGGGGCGGTCCCGTCCTGATTTGCTTCCTGTCTATGAACAAAGCATCTGAGATTCCCCATTCAAGAAAAACGCTTCTATCAGATGTGTCAATCTCCTGAAATATTACCTTGTCCCCAAACTCTGAAGCGGCCCTCTTTGAGCGTTCATACACCAGGCTCAGGGCAGGACACCACCCATTCAAAAATGAAGTCACTGTTACCTTTCCGGGTACGATATCAGGCTTCTTTCTCATTCTGATCCATTTCGGAGGAATAGCATCCCCTCCGAAAGGTTTCCACACAAGAACCTGAATCCCTTGTTTGTCAACAGTCTTGTACCCCTGCTTCCTGAACCATCCGGCTCTCATCCAAAATGGCAGGGAAATCCCCCACGCGACCATACCCTTCGCACCCGCATCCTTTGCGTCATCCTCAGCAGCCTGGAGCAAAGCCTTGCCAAGACCCTTCTTCTGAAAGTTCCCTCTCCCCCGCTTGTGACCATGAACCCAGATACAATTTATGAAATACATGTCCTTCCCTTCGACAACCGAATGCTCGATGGGGATGTACTGTATCATCCCGCCGACTCTTCCAGCATCGTCCAGCGCAAGCTTTACCCTGAGACCTTTGCTCCTCATCCGGCTGTACCACCTCTCCTTGTGGTCGCCAGCTTCTTCTATTTCTTTCGACCAATCTTCAAGACACACATAGTACAACTGCTCATGCTCAGGCGAGAGATCAACTACTTTCATGTCGTTGCTTCCTGGAGAGAATTCTAAGTTTGCCCTCATCACCCGCTCGATTACACGTCTGACGAGGCTCAACAGCGTGGGACAACTATATCACCGCAATCGCTTCAATCTCAACCTTCACATCTTTCGGCAGTCGTGCCACCTCCACGGCACTTCGTGCGGGCGGCGATTCCGGGAAGTATTCCGCATAGACCTCATTCATTTTGCCAAAGTCGGCCAGATCTTTCATGAAGACAGTCGTCTTCACAACGTTCTTCAAGCCAGTTCCCTTTGCTTCGAGTATTGCCCGGATGTTCTTAAGCACTACGTGCATCTGCAGTTCGATGTCGCCCTGAATCAACTCTCCAGTTCTCGGATCAATAGCAATCTGACCCGCTGTGAAGATCAGCTTTCCTGAAACTACAACTGCCTGGCTATACGGACCAATAGGGGCAGGTGCGTTCTCCGTGAGAATGATGTCCTTCTCCATAGAAATCCTTATCCTTTGTATGTCTCAACGATGGCAAAGATGTCAAGGATCCGGTCAAGGTCATCGTTGGAATAGTAATCAATCATAATCTCCCCTTGACCGTCACCTTTCGGCTTCACTCGGACCTTCGTTCCAAGAATATGCTGCAGCCGAGACTCGATCTCGCTAACGTCCGAGGAGGGGATCTTCTCTATCACGGCAGAAGCCTTCTCCTTTGGCTCGACGGTATCTCGCACCAGCAACTCCACCCGCCTCACGGGAAGCCCCTGCTTGAGAATCTTCCTCCAGATGACTAGTTGAAGTCTCTCGCTTGGGACATTGATCAAAGCCCGGGCATGTCCCATGGTGATCTCATTCTTCCGAAGGCTCTCCTGAATCTCCTTGGGCAGCTTGAGCAATCGTATAAAGTTCGTGACAGTGGTTCTATCCTTCCCGATCCTCTTGGCGATATCCTCCTGTGTGCAACGGCATTCCTGGATGAGCCGCTGATAACCGATCGCAATCTCCATGGGATTTAGATGCTCTCGCTGTATGTTCTCGATGAGGGCAAGCTCAAGCATCTCCTCGTCTTGAGGCACATCAATGATATACGCTGGTATATGGGTCAAGCCCGCCTCCATTGACGCGCGAATTCGTCGTTCACCAGAAACGACCTCATACTTCCCGGAATCAGCTCGGCGAACGGTTATAGGTTGAATAATTCCCTTCTCCACAATTGATCGCTTCAACTCGTCCAGCGCCTCCTTGTCGAAATCCTCGCGCGGCTGATATGGGTTCGGATTGATTTTGGCAATCTCAATGCTTGCAACGACTCCTGAGCGACCATCGTCAGCTGGAAGTTTGTCCTTTCGTAAATTGATTTCTCTCTCTGTGAACTGGCTCACACGAGGGATCAACGCATTCAAGCCCTTTCCCAACACGATCTTTGTCTTTCCCATATCAAACCTCATTTTTTTGACTGACCACAGGCTCAGCGATCTCTTGAGTCACTTGGGGATTCTGATCCATGATCTCTTTTGCCAACGCCATGTACTGTCGCGTTCCGACCGACACGGCATCATAGAGAATGACAGGCTTCCCAAAACTCGGTGCTTCGCTGAGTTTTACGTTTCGTTGTATAATCGTACTATAAACCTTGCTGCCAAAATATCGCCTCACCTCATTCGCAACTTGCTTTGAAAGACGCAAACGGACATCATACATCGTCAGCAGAACGCCTTCGATACCCAAGCTCGGATTGAGATGTTTCTTGACGATGTTGATTGTGTTCAGCAGTTGTCCCAAACCCTCCAACGCGTAATACTCGCATTGAACAGGGATGAGAACAGAGTCGCCGGCTGTGAGGGAATTCAAAGTCAGCAATCCAAGCGATGGGGGACAATCAATAAACACATATTGATACTTCTTTCTCACGTGCTCCAACGCTCTTAGCAACACTTTCTCCCGGTTTGGGATATCTATCATCTCAATCTCTGCACCGACCAGATTGATGTGCGAAGGGATGATATCCAGAAATGGAACCTTTGTGGGCACGGCCGTTTCCCTCGCATCAAGCCCGCTGATGATAACCTCATAGATGCTTCTGTTACTGTCGGTTGCGTCAATACCAAGTCCACTTGTAGAGTTCGCTTGCGGATCAATATCTACTAGCAAAGTAGAGTGCTCAGCGACAGCAATACAGGCTGCAAGGTTCACTGCCGTGGTTGTCTTTCCGACACCACCTTTCTGATTGGCAATGGTAATGACTTTGCCCATGAGATTGCGAAGATTTCAGCTTGTCCAGGGGATGTCCATGGTAGATGATCTATCGTCACTAACCACCATCGAAGGATGTGCGATCATCCAACGACTCGATACTTCTCAATGCCCTGGCGATACATGTTTTCACCGAAGCAATCTTGTGCGACGATGCATGGAAAATCCTCAACCTCCAATTGTCGAATCGCTTCCGTACCAAGGTCTTCGAATGCTATGATTTCTGATTTCTTGATGGACTTGGCAATCAGTGCAGCAGCGCCACCAACAGCATGAAAATAGACCGCTTTGAATCTCTTCATTGCTTCCACCACGGTATCGCTGCGAGCACCCTTGCCAATTGTCCCCTTCAGACCGAGAGACAAGAGTCTCGGTGTATAGGAATCCATGCGGTAGGAGGTGGTTGGTCCAGCTGAGCCAATGACTTGTCCGGGTCGAGCTGGCGTTGGCCCAACGTAGTACAGAAGCTGCCCTCGCAGGTCAAAGGGAAGTGGTTCACCTTTATCTAACAGCTCGATCAGGCGTTTATGTGCTGCGTCTCTCCCTGTGTACACCACTCCTGTTATCAGCACGCTTGTTCCGGCTTTGAGATTTTCGACATCGCCGTCGGTAAGAGGCGGTCTTACAGTAACCTGTGACATAGATCTGTTCTCCAATCTAGGAACTGAGTTTTGTGTTGGCCCTCTGCCTCTCTGCAACCCTGTTGGCTACAACTCTATGGTCTCCCCAGCTTTCATCACGCGAGCTTTGTAGCCCTTTTTCTCAACCTTCGATACGAATTCCATTGGATCCGCAGCGATAACGGGCCAAGTATTGTAGTGCATCGGGATGGCAAGCTCCGGGTTCAGAAGTTCCACAGCTCTCACAGCGTCATCAATCCCCATCGTGAAGTTGTCGCCAATCGGCAGCAAAGCAACATCAAGTGGGTTCACCTCGCCGATCAGCTTCATATCATAGAACAATCCCGTGTCGCCGGAATGATAGATCGCCTTGCCTCCCATCGTTACTACAACACCTGCAGGATTGCCAGCATAAGCGCCGTCGGGAGCCACTGAACCATGATGGGCAATGGTGAACTTCACCCAACCAAATGGAAAGTTGTATCCACCACCGATGTGCATATTGTGTGCCTTTGCACCTTTGTCAATGCAGTAGTTCGCTAGTTCGTTGACGGCGATAATCGTCGCGCCGTTCCGCGCGGCGATCTCCAACCCATCTCCGAGATGATCGCCGTGAGCGTGAGTAAGAATCACGTAATCCACTTTGACGTCCTCAGCTTTCACCGGGGCAGCAGGATTGCCCGTAAGAAAAGGATCAATGATCAGACTTGTCTTTCCGTCATCAAGTCCGAACGCAGAATGACTGTAGTAGGTGAGTTTCAGCATGGTGAAATCCTCTCATGGTTATTCAAGATCGCTCCAAACAGATATCTAGCAGATGTTGTGATCTTCCATTCAGAGCAGTGAGATTGTTTCTGTTCAGGAAGATCCAACCTGCCCGAATCGCACGGAGGCAATTCTGTGATTTCGTGAAGGAGTTCAATCGCGCGCTCTCAACAAACCCTCAACTGTGGCAAATGAATTTGGAAATGCATAGATCTGCGCACTCATTATCAGCATCACGACGTCCTCCACCAATCTTCTCAGTCCGATCTTTCCTGACTCAGTCGTAACACTGAAGCATCCGCAACTAATGTCCAGTCCTCGTATCACACTCGCTAGCATCGCTCCAATGAACATCATCAACATAACAGAGACGAGCAAGGCGCTGCTCCGGGCAAAGATTCCAAGTATGAGAAACAGCCCACACAGAAGCTCGGTCCATGGCAGAACGATGGCAACGATATTGATGGCAGCAAGCGGTAGTATTCTGTAACTCTCTATTATCTCTGCAAAGTCGTTCGGGTGAGCGATCTTCTCAATGCTCGCATACACGAAGATAAAACCCAGGACGAGACGAGAGACCAATACCAGGTATCTGTTTCCAAGATACTTCTCAAAGAGATCGTTCACGATAGCCTCTACTGCTGTTACTCCTGGGATTTCTCGATAGGGTAATTCGCGCTTTCCCACTCGGTCCATCCAGCAAAGAAGATGCGCACGCGCCGATATCCCATCTCAGCCAATTTCAAGGCAAGGTCAATACTCAGTTTGCACTCTCCGCCGTCGCAGTAAGTAACGACGGTCGTGTCCTTGGGGATACTACTCAGACTCTCAATGTACTTGTCGAGTTCCTTGAATGGGAGGTTCACAGCGCCTTTGATATGTCCGAGGCGATACTCCGCCTCATAGCGAGCATCAACAAAGACAGCATTGCCGTGTTGGAACATTGCATAAGCCTGGGCGAGAGTGATGGCAATCGGTTCCCTCCGAACATCTGACTCGGTAGATGCCCGCGCATCAGTCACTACCGCAGCTACAGGGGAGGACACTCTTCTTTGCGATACGGATCTTGCCTCCACATGAGACGTTGTGTCACTCCGATCAATTGCTGCGCCACCTGTTCTGCCAGTATCCGCTGCCTGAAAATCCACTGTGTCACTCGCCCACTGGAGCGCTCGTGGTTGCCTAATCAGCGGCACTCCCTTTTCGGAAACGCCGTTATACACTACGCCAAGAATGAGACTCAGCAGCGAAATCGCGATAGCTTCAAGAATCGTTCCTCTCACTTTCTCTGACATATTCACGGGGTCTTTCTCATAGTGAGACTTGTCGAACTACCTTACTGCACAACGTTGGCGAAGTACCTAACCTCAACCTCACGCTGGATCTCGCTGTCCGTTTTCACCTTGATGGTCCCATACAACGGACCCAGTTTATTCCCCGTTATGCTCAATTGCACAGAGCAACTCTGCCCTGCTGGCAATATCTGTTCCGGGACGTTGAATTTCACATTGTCCTCTGTTCTGTCAGCACCCAACAGTTTGATATCTTTCGCGCTCGCATTCTTCAAAACCACATCGCTGACAGCTGTCTGCCCTATCTTGAGATCCTGGAGAGTAATGTATGAGGGCTGAACTTCAATCTCGACGATGATTTTCAGCGCAATGTGGAGAGTTACCAACGGCTGCGAAGTGTCATTCGTACCAACGAACACACTCTTCGAGACCGACCCAATATAACCGCCGGAGTTGAAAGCCACTGATAGCTTGCCAATTTGACCTGGTGGAATGCTATCTCTAGACATCATCGCGGCAGTGCACCCACAAGAAGTTTCAACTTTCCCGATCCTCAATGTATCGTTCCCGACGTTCTTCAGTTCGAAGATGTGCTCAGCCTTGTTTCCTTGATAGATCGATCCGAAATCGTAGGTCGTACCACCAACAACTTCTACTTTGGGCTGAGCAACGCTGCAGCACAGAAAGCTCAGACACAAGCCAACAGCGAGAGATATCGTTCTTTTAATCAAGGTCGTGACTCCCTTGTTGTTAGGAATAGATGGAATGGAAATGCAGTGCTGTTTCTTCGATAAGATATTCTTTCAACTCGTCATCCTGCCGGAGGGCTGGCACCGCTCTTGACCTGATATGAGTACGTCACTTCTGCGCTCTTCTTCAGCATGTGGCTGACCGAGCAGTACTTCTCCTGCGACAATTCAATTGCCCGTTCAACATCTTCCTTCTTGATGTTGTCCCCATAGAAGATGTATTCAATATGGATTTTGTTGAACACCTTGGGAAATTCTTGGGATCGGTCCGCCGAGATATTCATCTCGAAGCCGTCAAGTCTCACGCGCTTCTTTTTCAGAATAGAGGCGACATCACCTCCGGTGCATCCGCCGAGTGCAATCAACACAAGTTCCATCGGACTCGAAGCAGCGTCGCTTCCGCCGAAATTGGGCGAACCATCCATCATTACCCAGTGATTTGAGTTTGCTTTGCCTGCGAACGTAATGCCCCTCAACTGTTCGACGAAAGCTTGCATGAAGGTCTCCCAAGGAATCGAATACGGTGGCTTGTTGCAGCCCACGGCTGCACTCATATGTCGGTTCTATGCGACTGATTTTAGCAATCCTGCTTGACCTCATCAGAAATGGTTGAAGGCAAGTCTGATCTCAGAAAACGTCCTTATAAATACCTCCTCAGAGTCTCCTCATCCTTGACTCCAGCCAAGAACTCTTTCACCTTTCCATCACCTATGATAATGACAGTGGGTGTTTGAACCACCCGAAGCTGCCTGGCTAATCTCACATTGCGAGACACATCTACTCGGTAGATATTTCTAAAGTCCTTCTGCAAATCATCAATCGCCAGCGTCTGGATTCTGCAAAGCGCGGAGTTGGGGTTGTATAAATAGAGCATCAACGTCTCGCCTTTGCTAATAGCCTCTCCAATTACACCTCCGACTCCTGCAACCTCACTTCCCTTGGGCAGTCCTCGCCTAAACGTGAATTTGGACTGAACACCGAACCATATTCCCACACCAAGCAGAACGGAAAGCAGCACAATGGTCAAGACTGTCGGCATATTACTCCCGGGGGAAGATGCTCACCTCACCAGACTCAGTGCAGCGGCAATGTCTTCTGCAATCATTCTGCGCTTGCTCTTCTCGATAAAGAAGCTTAGACCTGCCTGGAGATAGGAGGGGAAAACCCTCATCCCTCGGAAAAAGTACTTCCGTCCTCGGATCTTGTATGTGGAGCCAGCGGGAATCACTTTCTCTTCGCCAGATCTCTTTGCAATGTAGTTCATTGCCTTTATTGCGACATCTCCCATCAGCATGAATACTCTTACCCTTGGAAACAGGGCAAGTTCTTTCTCCAATATCAGCGAGCATTCCTTGATGGTGCTCGCCTGTATTCCATATCCTGTCTTGCCGCATTTCACAGCGGTGGTGAGATACACACCTATGTTGAGTATATCCCGTATAGACGACACATTGGCGCCCGCGTCGTTGAACGCTTGGACCGTGGTTCGTTGAAACAAAGAATCGCCCTTTGTGTAGTAGTAGTCGCCGGGATTTGTGGGTGCAGCTTCCGAGATCATCACGATGGAAATCGTTTCCGGCTTCACGCTTATGTCCGGAATGATGTAGCACTCGTGCTTAACATCTGTACAAGGAAACCTTTCGCATCCCACACATTTACTCACTCGCATTTCTCACCCTTTTTTCAGATCATGTCCAGACTGTCCTAGCCACCAGGCTTCAGTTCCGGCTTCAACATCGCGTCGCCACAAAATCACCTTCCCCAGGTCCACACAGAATTCGGCGCAACCTCACTCTCGTTCCTCTCTAGTTGATGACTCCGGTTGCGCCCGCTCACGGCAATAAATGTAGCAAAACGATTATTCAAAATCAAGTTTTCGACTGCCCTGTCGAGTCCCTTGACAATTTCAGTTGATAAAGACAAGCGTCTCAGCCGGAGATCTCACTACCTTGGAATTTGACTCTGTATTCCCAGAGTTCAGCCTTGACTTTCTCAACGGAAAGCTCTATCTTCCCATCAGTAACAAGGAGCCAAACGCTTCCATTGACGGGAACAGGAACGCTTGCTTTCTAGAAGGCTGCCGAGATCTGAGCGCGGTGCCAACGTTCACACTTCCTTCCTGCCGCGATAGACGAAGCGTCTTCCCGACCATCCGGAGATATCAAAATTGAATATCAAGCCAGAGAAGAGCGATCGCGTGACTGTTCGGTTAGCAACTGAGGAGGATGCCAAGCGTATCTCTGTACTCTGTGAGCAACTAGGTTACCCCGCGTCTCAGGAAGAGGTGCAGCGCCGCTTCAATGAGATTCGGCAGGACGGACGCCACGCTGTGTATGTCGCAGAACTAGACAGCCATGTCATTGGCTGGACCCATGTGTATGTTTGCAGGCTGATGATCACCGAATTGCAGGCAGAAATCGGCGGACTTGTTGTTGATGAACACTATCGCCGTTCTGGGGCAGGGCGGCTCCTGATGCAACGCGCTGAGCAGTGGGCACGGGAGAAGGGATGTTGGACAGTTCACCTGCGTTCTAACATCATTCGCGAGGACGCGCACGCTTTCTACGAAAGAATCGGTTACAACAAGTTCAAGACATCGCTTGTGTTTCGCAAAGCCCTGTGAGTGAGCGAGCCAGGACCCATGGTTCAGACAACAATGGATTGCCAGCTTCACCAGAGTCTTCCGTCTGCGTGCACTGCGATCTTATGGTTGTCCGCATCTTCCTCTTCGCGCGCAGGCATTTCATTTCAGCCAAAGGCTAATAAGCCCTCGGCTTACAAGTTGTAATATTGCCAGCATCAAAGGACTGGCGGAGATCAGCTAAGCTGCATCAATATGGAGATATGACATGCCGAAGAAGATCTTGGTTGTGGACGATGAAAAAGACATTGTGGATATGCTGACGTACAATCTCAGAAAAGAAGGATACAACGTGATCGCTGCCTACAATGGCGGGCAAGCTCTTGAGAAGATAGAGCAGAAGCCCGATCTCGTGGTGCTCGATGTGATGATGCCTGAACCCGATGGATGGGAAGTGTGCAGACGCCTGAAGCAACATGCTGCCACTGCCTCGACACCTGTGATCTTCCTGACAGCAAAAGGAGGTGAGGTGGACGAGGTGCTCGGACTCGAACTTGGTGCAGACGATTACATCTCAAAACCTGTAAGCATCCAGAAGCTGCTTGCGCGTGTAAGATCCGTCTTGCGCCGGAAACAGACAGAGAGAACCGCTGTCGAACAGAAAGAAGGCTTGTTACGCATCGGCGCCCTAGAGATCAATCAAGAGAACTACACGGTGAATGTCGCAGGAAAGGAGGTTTTCTTTCCAAGGAAGGAATTTCAAGTGCTTGCGTTTCTCGCGGGGCATCATGACAGAGTTGTGTCCCGCGAGACACTGTTGAATAGGATCTGGGGAGAGCAGGTCTACGTCGTGGACCGCACGGTGGACGTCCACATTCGGAAAATCCGTGAGAAACTTGGAGATCATGCCGACATGATCGAAACCGTTAAAGGTGTCGGGTATCGGATGAGAGAACCTGAACAATGAAACGTCTTCAATCAAAAATCACGCTGACATATATTGTGCTGATTGTTCTTGTGACGGTCGGGATAGGAATCCTCTCTAGCCTAGAGCTTGAGAACTGCCTGACCAATCTGCTGATTGACGAGATGATACGGCAGGCTGACATGGCTGCCGTGTTTCTGAAGGGAGCCGAACGAACCACACAGCCGCAGTCGCTGACGGAGAGGATCGTCGAGTTGAGCAACGCAGTACATTTGCGCATCACACTGATTGATGCGAAAGGAAAGGTGATAGGCGATTCAGATGTGAGAGAATCTGATTTGCCGATTGTTGAGAACCACCTTTCACGACCGGAGGTGCAGACTGCGTTGCGACACGGCGTTGGCACAGACAGTCGTCACAGCCAGACGGTCGGTCTTGACATGATGTACGTCGCGAAGGTCGTGGAGCCGCTTTCCTCCCAGGGCTTGGTCAGCAATGTCAAGTTTATTCGCTTAGCGATGCCGCTCACGGAAGTGCAGAAGGAAGTGAACGAAGTACGCTTCAAGATTGGACTTGCCAGTCTAATTGTCATCGGCTTGGTGATTGCAATCAGTCTCCAAGTCTCCAGACAAATCGCCAAGCCGATTACCAGGATTGCTCAGGGGGTGCGTGAAATTCAATCAGGGAATTTGGACCGCAAGATTGAAATCACCTCTCGTGACGAAATCGGGCAGTTGGCTTCCGCGTTTAACAGCATGATGGAAAAGCTGAAATCAGACATTCTGCAACTTCGCAAACTTGAACGAGTACGCAGTGAATTCCTTGCCAACGTTTCTCATGAACTGCGCACGCCGATTTTCTCCATACAGGGTTTCATCGAAACACTGCTTGATGGTGCGATAGATGACCCAGCCGTAAATCGTGATTTTCTGGAGAAGGCGCGTCAACACACGATTCGCCTCAACAATCTTTTGAACGACCTGATCGAGATATCGAGGATCGAGTCGGGTGACATGAAGATGAGTTTTCGTTACTTCGACATCGAGGATTTTCTGAAGCAGGTAGTTGATGAGATGAAATCTGAGGCTGAGAAGAAGGGAATTGATTTACGTTATCTTGAAAACAAGTCAAGAGATGTTGAGGCGCTCGGCGACAAGGAGCGTTTGAAGCAAGTCATGATTAACCTGATTGACAATGCTTTGAAATACACAGACAGTGGTGGAAAGGCGGATGTGTATTTCGAAGACGGTGAAAATCTCGTCAAAGTTTTTGTCAAGGACACAGGTTGTGGCATTGCGCAGGAACACATACCAAGAATCTTTGAACGATTCTATCGTGTTGACAAGGACAGGTCAAGGGAGGTTGGCGGCACCGGACTTGGGCTTGCCATCGTCAAGCATATCGTCGAAGCCCACAAGGGTGAACTGATTGTGCAGAGTGAACTCAAGAAAGGAAGCACGTTCGGATTTACGCTGAGGAAATAGGGAAACGACCCAGTAGGGACATGGCATGCCGTGTCCCTACTTAAGGGAAATCGGAAAGATATCGTAGAGTCCGATTCGCAATCGGACTTCTCCAAGGATCCAATTACGAATTGGACTCTACAGATGCTTTGTGAAGTGCTTCGCACTTGATTAAGCCTGCACGAGTTGTTTTGACTTTCTAACAGTTATTTTGTATAATCAGTATGTAACCGCGCCCGCTGTAATCCTTTCCCCTGGTAATGACTTTCTGATTGAAGGTTGCACGGGGGAAGGCCAATGTGGGTACGACGATGATCCTTCGGCTTCGCTCAGGACAGGTTTATACTCACGTTCTGAACCGGGGCGGGAAAGGCGTTCGCAGCCCGCCCGACACCTTGTAGTGAGGAGAGCAAAGGGTGTTATAAAGAAAACATATAACATACCGAAGACGCCTGAAACAGGTTGAGATCTTTGGCAGCACGGAAGTCAAGAACTAATGCACGCTCGTGTCTTATGCTGCAGAAAAGCGGCATAAGGGTGATATCAAGCCGAAGGCTTATTACGCCAGAGGCGCATCAGCCTCTGGCTGAGAGCCTCTGGCTCAGAAGAAACCATATAATCAATAGTTAGGCATCTATTAAGGGAGGATGAATGGCTACTGAATATCTTGATATTCCAAAGTGCCCAAAATGTCCTGATGGGCATAGATACAAACTTAAGGTTGATAGGGCACTTGTGATAAAAATGGTCACAATGTCAGACATGAGTGAACGCCCTCAACAAGTGAGGATTACCCGTTTGTTCACTTGTCCTAGGAAGAATGAAGAGTTCGAGGCAAGTTTCATTCTCACAGACACCTCATCAAGCAGAATAAAGGATGTCAAAGTGGTAGGTATTGCCGATGACAACGAATGAAAAGGAAAACACGAAAATTCAGCTGGAACAAGTCCAGGATATAACTCCGCATAACAAAGCTTTATACGAAGCGGGAAAGAAACTACTTGTTGATTCTGTCGATGTGGGACGTGAGTTCTGTAAATTTATGACGACAACAACTCTAGGAGCAATACCGACCTATCTTGCTCTTCTCAAACTTGTACTTCCGAAAGATTACAGTCTGCATTCATACGATGAAGTATTATTTCTTGCTCCACCAATAATATTCCTGATCTCAGCCGTCTTATTTGTGCTTGGGTATTTCCCTCAGAAGGGAAGACTCTCCTTAGATTTACCTGCTGAAATCGAGCGAGAACGTAGCGTAACTATTAGACGGCGACACCGATACGCAGTATTTGCATTTTCTGTTTTGTGTGTCGGGATCGTCTTAGGAGCTTGGATATTGGTTAGCAGACTGATCAAATAAAAGAACGAAGCCGAACAAAAGGATGCACTTGACTGGTATTCAGCTGGCGCTCCATACCAGCAAGTGATCCATGTCGTTGGGCACTGGGAATTCACAAGAAAGTAGACTCCGATGAAAGCTCAGGGCGGCCAGTCAGTTGAGCTCAGATACGGGGGGGGAAACAGTAAACTATTGTCAGCCATCCTGCGGCTGCCTGAATTTCGCCACCAATTGCAGGGCGCTGCGCGCGAGATTCTTTCTCAGTCTCCTAAGGATGCTACCGAGGGTACTATCGAGGGGGCCTTTGAACGCGTCTTGTATGCCGTGCTGCGCGATTTTGGCATAAAGTTCCATCCCTCAAAACAGGTTGCACCAGATTCTCGCCGTCATGTTGGATCTGGAAGGGTGGATTCCCGAATCGCCGGGGTCATCATAGAATACAAGAGCCCGGCGAAACTCTCCTCGAATGGTGCTATTGAAGTAGCGACCCACCAGTTGAAGGAATACATGGAATCTTTTGCGAAGGAGAATGGAGGGGAATGCTATGGTTTCCTCAGCGATGGAAGACGGTACAGGGATATCAGATGCACTGGCGGGGTTGCAGGCGAACCTGCACCCCTCAAACCTTTGAGCGGCGAAGCCCTGTTGTCGCTTGTTCAAAGCATAGTTTCCTTGGACCTTACCGCACTCACTCCGAGCAATTTGATAAAGGATTTCTGTGCTGACACTGAGACGGGAACCCTTTTTAAAGCAGCGCGCACTTTCTTTAGTATTCTCGGGGCAACGAACCTCCCCAAGACACAAATGCTCCGCTCAGAATGGGAATCGCTCTTCCGTCTCGGTCATAACGACAAGTCCCAACAGAAACCCATAGAAGTCCGTCGTGCTGTTCTCTCGGAAATATTCGGAGAAAGAATCAAAGATCCCTCAACGGAGTACCGTGCGATATTCTCGCTCCACACTGTGTACGCTATCATAGTCAAGTTGATGGCCTATAGGGTCCTGTCGGAGCTTCGTTTCGGGAAGGTCCTTACTGCATATCATTCTCTACTACGAGCAAACTCCAGTTCCCTCCGAGCTGGACTAGCGCGCCTAGAAGACGGCGAGATATTTCGAGATATAGGAATTCTGAATCTTCTGGAGGGGGATTTCTTCTCCTGGTACTCAGACCGACAACAATGGACTGACGACATAGCGGATGTCTTGAGGACAATCTTGGGTGTCCTGTCTCGATATGAGCAAACCTCCGCAGTCTTCCCCACGTCCCGTGCAATGGATCTTTTCAGAGAATTGTACGAAGCCGCTGTTCCACAGGCAGTGCGGGCGAGTTTCGGGGAGTTCTACACACCTTACTGGCTCGCGAGGCATGTCTTGGAGTCTGTTGCGACACCTCAGCCGTGGAGGGTCCTCGATCCCTGTTGCGGCTCTGGTACTTTTGTGATAACAGCAATAGAAAAGGTTAAACAGCAAGGCGCAGAACTCAGCAGGAAGGATCTCCTGTGCGTGGTCCTCAAAAGGGTGGCAGCCATTGACCTTAATCCGCTTGCGGCCTTAACGTCACGTGTGAACTATTTCCTGCATATTGCGGACTTGTTGCCCGATACCATACAAGACTTAGTGATACCCGTCTATCTCGGGGACGCATCGTATGTTCCAACAAAGGTGGAACTTGGCGGAGTGCCCTGCTTTGAGTACCACCTGAGGACCCTTAAGAGACCAATACATGTTGTGCTTCCTATCGTGTTGGTCGAGGATACCGCCCGGTTTGTAAAACTCATGCACCGTTACGAATCGGCGGTCAAATCAAAGAGAATTGACCGGGCTATTGAGGTGATCCTGGATGCAATTCCTCAAGAAGCCCGTTCACCGGAAGTGACCGAGCATGTAGAGAGGTTGAGTGCAAGTCTGGTTGCCTTAGAGGGGGAAGGTTGGAACGGTGTATGGGCAAGGATTGTGACCAATTTTCTTACGACTGCGGCCATTGGAAAGTTCGACATAGTCATAGGAAACCCACCGTGGGTTGACTGGAAGAACCTCCCCGAAGGCTACAGGAACAAGATTAAGTCTCTTTGTATTGACCGAGGACTCTTCTCTGGAGAGGGAAGAACAGGCGGAATAAACCTGAATGTGTGTGCACTAATTGCGCATGTGGTTACGGAGAATTGGCTTTCCCCAAAAGGCCATCTTGCGTTTCTGATGCCGCGGGAGTTGACAGTTCAACCATCTTACGAAGGCTGGCGGAGATTCCCCAGCCTCACACGACGGTACTTCAAGTGCTTCTACGACTGGTCGGATTCGGGACACCCATTCGCCGGGAGGAAAGGTGGGCCTAAAGAGGATTTTCTGACATTTGTTATCGGACCAGAACCAGCGAAGGGCGGAGTGGTTCCCGTTACTCGCTATGCGAAACGGTATGGAGACCGCTCCAGTGCATCGGAATGGCACGACCTGGGTGAAGCGATGAGTCACCTTACGGAGCAGAATCTCTATGCTGGACAGGTTGTGAAAGAAAGCACAGCTTTTACGTACGCTGGCAGTAGAGCGGAACTGAGGAAATTTGAGGCCATAACTGGGGATTGTGCATATATAGGCAGGGAAGGTATTGAGTTTTATCCGCAGGAGCTTCTACTTTTCAAGTATGTGGAGGAAGGACCCACACGCCACACTGTCTTTGTCAGGAACATCCAAGTCACCAAGTCGAAATATCGGGTGGAGGAACGGACCTTACTCCTCGAAACGAAATACCTATTCCCGCTTGTAAAGGGAAGATCTATTCACCAATTTAGGCATGACTATGAGGGAATCGTCGTTCCGTTTCCCTACATCGCCGACACGCCACACAAGCCGGTACCCGCAGACCGACTGGAAGATGAGTCTCCGTACCTGTTGCGCTACTACCTTGATCACAAGGAAATCATTGAAGCTCAAACCGATTTCAGTAATAAGATCCGTGGCCTCGATGCGGGCGAGTTCTATGGGTTAGCTAGAACAGGGCATTATAGTTTCCGCGAGGTGTATGTTGCCTTTCGCGACAATACAAAATGGGCAGCTTCTGTGATCAAGTGCGGCACCCTACCCTGGGGCGGGAGAAGACGTTTTGTATTTCAAAACCATGCTGTGTCCATGTGCGAACGCGCTGAAGGTGGGTTCATCACTTCTGAGGAGGCACATTATGTTTGCGCAATCCTGAATGCACCCATTGTCGAACGATTCATTATGCGCTCTTCGGACTTGCGGTCCTTCAAGATAAGACCACCAGTTTATCTGCCAAGATTCGATTGTGACGAAGAGCGGCATCAACGACTTGCGCAACTATCCGAGGAGGCGCACGAGAACCCGAGAAAAGTTGAGGGTATCCTTGGGGAAGTGGAGAGTCTCTACCTTGAACTATGTTCCGAGCGATAATAGAGACAAAGAATATTGGAGGAGCCCAACATTTTTTTCCACCCGACCGTCAAAGCCCGGCGGCTGAAAAACACGTTAGACGGACGAATGGAGGCGAGGAAAACCATGCGATGGTTTACAATACTAATCCTGGTCATGACGATCGTTGCCACAATCAGCATGTTCGGCGCTCGCACATTGGATTCGATCCACTAGAAAAGAACATACAATGCGAAAGATCGAAATAGCGACAATAGGTGTTTTATTTGGTGCAGTACCCATCATCATTTGTTTTCTCGCAGGGTGGTGGATCAGCATCCCTCTTGTTCCTGAATCATGGATATTCCTATACGCTCTAGCGGGTCTTCTTGTTGGGGTACTTGCCGATGTTCTTTTTCTGAAAACGTGGGTTCGACATGCCTATTCGTTGAAGCCTATGGTCTGGATGATAATTTATCTGTTCTATTCCATTGGGATGTTCGGCTTCTTCATGGGAGTTCCGGTTTTCAATGTAGCGCTTGCCTTGCCCGCTGGTTTTTTCATCGGGGGATGGTTGGCTCATAGCGGTGCTGATTCCACTCGCATGAAGAAGGTAGCGCGACATTCCGCCGTATTCACTACGAGCGTTCTCGGACTTATCTGTGTGGCATCAGCGACGATTGCCTTGGCTAGTTCCTCCACAGCTTCCGATCTCCAAAAAATGTTCAATCTCCCGATTCAGGTTACACCCGCGATGATCATTGGCATCATCTTGGGGGGAGGCATCTTCATCCTCATTCTTCAATGGTGGCTTACACTCAAGTCAGTAGAGCGAGCGTATGGATATTTTGTTGCGCGTGTCAGTTCCTCAGCGTTCACATGAAATGAGTCATAGTGACTTTCCAGGTGTATATAGTTGTCGAGCGCCTGAGCAGCGGCTTAAGCTGGCGGATTGATCGTCAACGAAAGTCAACGCTCTCACACATGAATTTGTTTCTGAAGGCCGACGTTCAGGGCAGTACAAACCGAGACAGTTTACTCCGCAACTTAGCCGCCGTGCGTCAGGCCGCTCCATTCTGACTAAACATGCTCCCGAGAAAAAGGAAACATATGAAACTTGCAAGATGGATTTTTCTCATCGCAGGCATTCTTGGCTTGCTGTCCACAATTCCTCTCGCTTTTGCAGAGAAGATGATGGGGGTCAAACAGCCAGAGTTCTACTACGGGTTTGTCTTTCTGGATATCTGTTGGCAGATTTTGTATCTGTTCCTATCCTCAAATCCGGTTCGATATCGCCCGATGATGATTCCAGCGTTTCTGGCAAAAGGCAGCGGGACGGTCGCTCTGACGTGGTTGTATCTGCTAGGACGAGTTTCCAGTCAATGGATCGCAATAGGTGCCGTAGATGGGGTCTTTGCGGTCTTATTCCTAGTTGCGTTTTGGGTAACACGAAGTGAGTCCAAGAAGCGAGTGGCTCAACCAGCCGCTCAAGTTGACTGAATGAGCCTCGCAAAATCCCGGGGCAAGCTGTGGGCGCAAAATCCAGCTCGTCGAAGACTGCATGAACAAAATACTAAAGGTCGGTACGCGCGCGACAGCAATGGAACTTCAAAGCGCTCGTCTCCGCACCTTAGGTCGTTACCGTTAGACAGCAGGGGATATGATTTATGTGAATTGTTTCTATTAGAATGGATCAGTCCATTACAGTCGGAAATGAATCTTCTAATGGTATCTACTGAAGCATGTCCATGCAAAATCAAATAATTAGGATTCTGTTTCTTCTTATCATTTTTCTCTGTAGCTGTAAGAATGCAACATCTCCCGATGCCGCCTTACCGAATTACAGGCTTGATGATAGTGCATCCACAAGTATCAAAGTATGTGTCTATCTCGATTATGGCGTCTTTGATGCATGCAGAACTAACACCGTGAATATGTTGAATGAGATGCGCTGCAGTTATACCGCCATAAATAGAGATTCTGTTCTGAATGGCGCCGTCAGCCATTACAACTTGCTGTTAATGCCAGGCGGAGACATGTGGCAATACAGGTCTTATCTTTCATCCGCCGGGATGGCAACGATCAAAGATTATGTGTGTCGCGGGGGAGGATATATCGGAATATGCGGCGGCGCGTATTTTGCCGCAAACCTGGTTGTCTGGAGGGGCTGGGCAAATCAACCGCGGGATAGCATTAGCATTTACGGATTAAATCTCTTTGCGGCGACCGCTGATGGACCTATCGAAGATTTCGCCCCTTCCTATGTGGATAGTAAATGTCGAATCGCAATCGTACAAAAAGGGCATCCTATTACCGCAGATATTCCTGACGTAATAGAACCTTATTATGATCACGGTCCGATGTTTCTTCATGATGATAGCATAAACATCTCTACATTAGGCCGAACAGTTATCGGAAACAAGAAAATAATTCTGTCATTTCAATGTGACTTAGGAAGAGTTTTTCTGACGGGTGCTCATCCCGAAAGCGATGATTCACGTATCTCTTGGGTTATGGTCAAGAATGCTATCAGGTGGTGTTCGAAGTGATTGCTTGCTGTTTTCTTCTACGATACAGAAAAGCTTTAGAGGTTCAAACATGTCGGAGAAATACAACCGCATCTCGCATCAAGTAGGACTCGGAGATTTCGCATTGTTGACGAGCTTCGTCCGGATCGCTCGCGCCTCGAACCATCTGTCCATGCTAGCAGTACTCGTAAGCCTGGTTCTCTATCTTCTAACCTCAACCGTCGCATTGATCGCCCAATCGAAGGCGAAAACAGTACAGGACTCTTCTGCCACTGTCCTGCATCTCCATCAGCAGCTTTCCAGGACGGCGCAACGCGTCGTCGATTCGACGGTGCATCTCGAGCGTTCGTTCGTCAACTCTCTTAGCCTGACAACAACCGTTCATGCCGCTCGGGCAAATAAAGACCTCGAATCACTGACCGATTCGCTTGTCCTTTCAGCCCGTGATTCCCTTGACTCCAGCCGAAGAGATTCTCTTCGTCTGACAGCAAGATCGCTTCAGCAGGTAATAGCCACTGTGGAGACCCAGGCGCGAAAACTATTCGGAGACCTGTTCGCAGATTTCACGCGACAACTGGAAGGAAGCAGGATTGTAGATTCTCTCTACGACGGTTGTCAATCCGCTGAAGATTTCAATTCAGCACTGAGCGATTTCAGAGACGTTGTTGACAGTTTGAGGGGTAACTTTCACGACAGCGCTATGTCTTTAGGCGAAGATCAATTTGAAACGATTCGGGACACGCTCGATTCGTTCCGCGATTCACTCACTCAGGCGCGAGACAATTTCATAGACTGCAGGCTTGATGAGATCGAATTCCAGCGCTATCGCGCCTCCCAGCTGGTTCTTTCGACCGGATATTCCAGTCATAGCTCGTACCGCGGTCGAGACAACGGAACGCCGCAACAAGTGCTTGTAGCAACGATCGGGTATCGCCATGTGTCCGGCTTGAGCCTTTCGGCATCGACATTTTGGTACGACAACTCACCAAAGAAGTTGGAAGATTTCGTGTTCACTGCAGGATATAGATTGAACGTGAGCAACATTGTCGCCGTATCGGCTTCCTACTCCCATTTCTGGTTCAGTGACAGCGACAACACGTCCAAATCGGTCTTCACCGATGAGGTGGATGCCGGTCTCTCCATTGATTGGCCTGTCCTCTCACTCGGAACCGACGCCATTCTCGACATCGGAAGCTCAAACGAATTCACGCTGGTGACTTCTGTCTCGCATGCGTTCGATATCCCTCTCAGCCTTTACACCAGGATCTCCATCGGACCCACCGTGACGGCAACAGTAGGCCAGCAGAGCGGTGCACTGACGATCCTGCGCACGAAGCGCGTCAAAGGGAAAAAGGTTACCGGCACGCAGCCCAAGGTGAATAATTCCTTTGGTATCCTCGATTACGAGGCTTCTGTGCCGGTGACAATTGAGTTGAAGCACGTCTCGTTCGTGTCTGCTATCACCTATGTGATTCCTCTGAATGTCGTTAACGAAAGCACCGCAAGGGGATTTCTCCACGTTGATTTCACGATCAGCGTCTCGTTTCGGTGATGCCCTATCCATACAGCGGAATGTATTTTCATAGAATTACTGCCGGCAATTATTCAAAAAATATGAAAATGGTTTGTCTGAAATAAACTTAATTTGAAGTGCGGCTTGTTCTATTTAGCACATAAGAAATTTATCACAATATGGAAGTTGCTAAGTGGTACGGAATGATTCAACCGGGTGAGAGTTTTACCAAGGCTGTTCCGGCGGTGTTCGTCATTGACCCTAAGGGTATTATTAGGACCATCGTCTATTACCCTCTCAGCTTGGGCAGGAACTTTGATGAGTTGTACCGGGTGATTGTCGCACTCCAAACAGCAGATGCTTTTTCCGTTGCCACACCGGTAGATTGGCGACCCGGCGATGACGTCATTGTTCCTCCGCCTGGTTCATGTGGCGTCGCCAGGGAGCGCATGAAAGGAAAGCAGGAGATGACCTGTTACGACTGGTTCTTCTGCAGCAAGAAAATTGACAAGGAGAGAGTGTTGAGCACCACATTGAAGAAGTGAGAGTAGATTGCATAACAACCGGCTACATTGGACGGGCTATTGCCCGCCGCTGAGGCCGGAACATTAGACGGACGAATTGAGTCGAGGAAAACCATGCGATGGCTTACAATACTAATCCTGGTCATGACGATCATTGCCACAAGCAACATGTTCGGCGTTCGCCAATCGGCAGCGCAGATACCTGCAGCTCAGAATGAGAACCGCCAGGCTGCCGCAGCCGCTCCAGGAACCGCTGGATCCGAATTTCTGTTCGAGACCGCTCCCTTCGCAAGCGCGCATGCATCCACGATCGTGGAGACGAGGGAAGGACTTCTCGTTGCCTGGTTTGGCGGTACGCATGAAGGAGCGAATGATGTCGGCATCTGGCTATCACGGCAGGTGAAAGAGCAGTGGACACCGCCGGTCGAAGTGGCGACCGGCACCCAACCAGACGGCACGAGGTATCCGTGTTGGAACCCGGTCCTGTTCCAGATGCCGGACACGACCTTAATGCTGTTCTATAAGGTCGGTCCGAATCCTCGAAGCTGGTGGGGCATGGTCCGAACTTCTCGTGACGATGGGAGGATATGGAGCAACACGCGACGGTTGCCCGACGGTATTCTCGGTCCAATCAAGAACAAGCCTGTGCAACTGGCGGATGGATCGGTCGTCAGTCCCACCAGCACCGAGTCGCCTGATAGCCTGAACACATGGCGTGTACACTTCGAGCGGACAGTGGATGCGGGAGGGACGTGGACTGTCGTGCACCCTCGCGTGTCTGCTGACGGTAGCGTGATCAACGCGATTCAGCCCAGCATCCTGCTACATCCGGGTGGCAGGTTGCAGGCCTTGTGCCGCACGCGATCCCAGCGTGTCTTTGAGACCTGGTCCGACGACAGTGGAAGAACGTGGTCCCCAATTACACGAACCGTGCTACCGAATCCAAACTCCGGGATAGATGCTATTACATTACGCGATGGGCGCCACCTGATCGTGTACAACCACACCACAAAAGGCCGTTCACCGTTGAACGTCTCGCTCTCTCGGGATGGCACGACGTGGGAAGCTGCGCTGGTGCTCGAAAGCGAGCCGTGCGAATACTCATACCCGGCCGTAATTCAGACGGTCTCGTGCACATTACATACACGTGGAAACGCCAACGCATCAAACATGTAGTGATCGATCCAAGCAGCTTGAGGTCGGTGCCGATGCCCGATGGACAATGGCCACCCGAGATCCGATAAGGTGCCGTCTAACACGCGGCTGCACCCGAAGGTGATCTCGGGTGAACCGCAGGGCGCGAGGCACACTCAATAACCAAATATCAAAACAGGAGGAAAAATGAAACAACGGTTTGCAGTATCAGCAATGTTAGTGGCTCTGCTGGCTAGTTCTTGGCCTGTCCTTGCCCAGGAAAAGGTCACAGTAGTGGCTCTATCTCCTAAAGTAGCCAAAGGTTTGGACTTGAAAGCTGTTGGCCAACTGTTCGAAGACTCTGAAAATCTTGAAGCATTTGAAAAAGCTCTCAACGATCCCGACGTTGGTGTTAACAACCTCGACCTGGATGAAAACGGGGAAGTTGATTTCATACGGGTAGTCGAGGAGGTCGTTGATAGCACTCACTTGATAATACTTCAGGTGCCACTTGGGGAGAATGAATTCCAAGATGTAGCGACGATTGAAGTTGAGAACGCTGGCGGCGATCAGTACAACATGCAGGTCCATGGTAATGAAGTCATCTATGGACCTGACTACTACGTGGCGACTTCCGATATCTATATCCACAGGTGGCCAGTAATTGCCTGGATGTACGGACCGCTCTACCGGCCTTACATATCTGTTTTCCATTTTGGATATTATCCACCCTGGTGGAGAATCCACCATCCATTGACCGTTAAAGTCTATCGCACCCGCGTGGTCAAGGTAACAGGGAGAACCACTTTTGCAGTTACCAAAACCACTAGAGTGAAAAGTGTGACTAGGGTGAATTACGTTCCTCGGACCTCTACTGTCCTCGTTAAGAAGAACACGAAGGTCACTCGGTCGGTAGGAGGAACAACTACCGTGAGAAAGGGAGGGAGGCAACAAGGCCGTCAGGACAAAGGGAGAGAGAAAGAAACGGTAAAGAGAGGCGGAGAGAAGACAGGAATCAACCGCAAGTAGTCATAATGAAAGTCTGACTTTTTGTGGCGCCTTTTGAGCCAGAGGCTCATCTCCGCCGCGTAGAAAAGCAACATCTTGCAGCAGGCAGACATCTGCAGTAATTTACCGTTGGGATCGAGCATGCCCGAGAAATAGATCAAGTAACTTGTTGGTTAATCTCTCTTAAGCCGCCGTTGATGAAGAATCAGCGGCGGCATTTTGTTTTCTGTCGAAACTTAACAATTCCTTAACATCAAGTTCATGCTGAGGTAACATATGATTAGTATATTTGTGCCGCTGAATCAAGGTCACAGCCCTTAAATCTTGCTGAAGCAAACGGTCCGGTCATTCATTACACCATTCACAAATGAAAGGAAAAGATCTATGCGTATCTTCACGGTCTTCTTGACAGCAATCATGATCACGTGTTGGAACCTCGCTTATTCGCAGGAGAAGCCAGCCGCGCCAAAGGGCAAGTTCAGCGGATACATGTTCGGCGACTACTTCTACAACATCCAGCAAAAGGATACTTCTAAGAAGGACCTTAATGGTTTCCAATTCCGGCGGATCTACTTCACTTATGATTATGCGATCTCTGATAATTTCGATTCCCGATTCCGTCTTGAAGCTGACCAGGTTGCACTGTTCTCCAACAGCAAGATAGGAGTTTTTGTAAAAGACGCTTATTTGAAGTGGAAAGGCATCTTCAGTGGAAGTGATCTTGTTTTCGGTATGTCCCCCACTCCTGCTTTTGAAGTCTCTGAAGAGTTATGGGGGTATCGCTCCTTGGAAAAGACGATCATGGATCTGCGAGGAATCGTCAGCCCACGCGATCTCGGAATTGATCTCAAGGGGAAAATTGACGGAAATGGAATTGCCAATTATTGGCTTAAGATCGGAAATAATTCCAGCAACACTCCAGAGACAGATAAATTCAAGAGATACTACGGTCTATTGCATTTCAAGCCTTACCCCCAATTGCAGGCGACCTTATATGCCGACTATGACACGCGCACCGATGTGACCGACGCTTTTGATCGCAGTTCCAAGAACAATGACCGTCTGGTCCTTGCAGGTTTCGTCGGCTACAGGGAAGAGAACAAGTATTCCGTGGGAGTGGAAGGATTCTACAGAACGATTCAGAACAATTTTCGCAAAGTAGCGACGGAGGCATTGAGCAGCGAAAATGCATCTGGCGTCACCGCATACGCATGGCTGTCGCTCAGTGACGAGCTTCGCATCGTCGGCAGACTCGATGTCTTCGATCCCAACACTTCCGTTGACAACGATGGCAACACTCTAATCATCGGAGCCATTGACTATGCGCCGACGAAAGACGTTCACATTATGCCGAACATCTATGTTCAAACCTATCAAGCGGATGTCGCGAGCGATGTGGTAGGACGAGTGACCTTTTATTACATCTTCAGATAAGCGATTTCACAATGAAATGAACTCTAACTACATTCCCAAATCGAGGATACACCAATGAATACGATGAAAAAAATCCTTTTGATCACGTGTATGATCCCCGTCTTGAGCATATTTGCACATGGACAGCTAAAACTTAATGGAGCGGGTGCAACGTTTCCTTACGTGATCTATTCCAAATGGTTTGACATATATCATCAGAAGACTGGCATTGAATTCAATTATCAGTCTATCGGAAGCGGTGGAGGAATAAAGCAGGTTATTGAAGGTACGGTGGATTTCGGAGCGACGGACGGACCTATGTCTGCAGAACAACTTCAAGAGGTGATCAAGAAACAAGGGACTGAAGTGCTCCACATACCGACGGTCATGGGTGCCGTGGTTGTAACATACAATCTTCCACCAGTAGGAATGGGCTTGGATCTGACTCCTGACGTCATAGCAGGGATCTTCTTGGGTGAAATAACAAACTGGAATGATCCAAGAATCACTTCAGTTAACACGGATAAGAATCTTCCGGACCAGCCTATCATTGTTGCTCACCGCTCGGATGGTAGTGGTACAACATTCATCTTCACCGATTACTTGACTAAAGTAAGCAAGACCTGGCAACAGAAAGTAGGTCGTGGGACGTCAGTGAATTGGCCTGTCGGTCTCGGCGGCAAAGGGAACGAAGGTGTCGCTGGTTTGGTCAAACAATCAGATGGTGCGATAGGCTATGTTGAGCTTGCTTATGCTGTCAAGAATAATCTTCCTTACGCTTGGATCAAGAACAAAGCGGGGAATTTTGTGGAGCCGACGTTCGAGGCGGTCACATCAGCCGCTGCAAGCTCGTTGAAGAGCATGCCTGAAGACTTGCGCGTCTCGATCACCGACGCTGAGGGGAAGAACGCCTATCCCATTTCCGGATTTACGTGGCTTCTGGTATATAAAGACATGAAAGACAAAGAAAAAGCTCAAGCAATGGTGAAGTTTCTCAAATGGGCTATGTCGGAAGGTCAGACTTACGCCAAGGATCTGTATTATGCATCGCTTCCCAAGGAAGTAATCAAGCTGTGTGAAAAGAAGATTGCTTTGATCAAGTGATGCGCAATAGATACCTGAAAAACATCACGAATTCTTTTCAGGCTGAAACGCAACTTCCAGTGACTCCTCCCAGAGGGGAAGAGAGGAATCATCAAGCTGCGTTTTCAGCTTTGTCGAAACCTCGCCAGAAGCGCAACTTCGGTGACGTTCTTTTCAAGAACGTCACACTTTTTTTCGCCTTGATTGTTTTAGCTCTTGCGCTGATTATGGGATACGAGATGTACCGAGGATCAATTCCTTCAATTGAAAAGTTTGGGTGGGGATTTCTGAATAGTTCTACATGGGATCCAGTGCAGGAGAAGTTTGGTGCATTGCCGTTCATATTCGGCACAGTTGCTTCTTCCATCCTGGCGCTGTTAATAGCATTGCCACTGAGTCTTGGCGTGGCGGTTTTCCTATCAGAGCTTTCACTGCCATGGCTTGAACATCCTCTTTCATTTCTCGTTGAACTGCTCGCAGCCATTCCCAGTATCGTCTATGGTCTCTGGGGAATCTTTGTCCTCGCACCATGGCTGCGAACCACCATCGAACCATTTCTCGGCAAGCGTCTCGGATTTCTGCCCCTTTTCCATGGTGTACCTTATGGATTCGGTATGCTTGCAGCAGGGCTTATACTTTCGATTATGATTCTTCCAATCATCACGTCAATATCGCGCGACGTGCTGAGATCAATTCCTAACACTCAACGAGAAGCTGCGCTTGCCCTTGGGGCAACAAAATGGGAATCTACGAGAATTGTTTTGAGAAGTGCCAAGTCTGGAATATTCGGCGCAACGTTGCTCGGCTTAGGTCGCGCAGTTGGAGAAACGATGGCTGTAACAATGGTCATTGGCAACCGACCGGAGATATCATTCTCGTTATTTGACCCTTCGTACACGATGGCGAGCGTCCTGGCGAATGAATTCACTGAGGCAACAACAGATCTGTACATCAGTGCATTGGTGGAAATCGCATTGCTGCTGTTCATTATCACGATTATCTTGAATGCCCTGGCTCGGCTCGTTGTCTGGAGTGTTACGAGAAAATTCCAAGCTGAAAGGAGTTGATCTTATGAGTCAATATTTCCGGCGGAAGATTACCAACGTAACCATGCTTTCGCTCGCGTTCCTATGTGCACTTGTAGTGATCATTCCGCTGTTCATGATTTTTTTCTACACAGTGGCAAGAGGCTTTGGAGCAATCAGCTTTGAGTTCTTCACACAAATGCCAAAACCAGTTGGCGAACCTGGTGGGGGTATGGCAAATGCAATTGTTGGGACGCTGATCCTCATCGGGCTTGGAAGCGCCATCGGATTGCCGGTCGGTATTCTTTCTGGAACCTACCTTGCTGAATATGGAAACAATAGGTTCGCTACGGCTGTCAGATTCATGGCGGACGTTCTGAGCGGCGTTCCCTCTATTGTGGTTGGTGTAGTAGCCTATACCTTGGTGGTATTGCCGATGAAGCGGTTCTCTGCTCTCGCTGGGGGAGTCGCGCTGGGAATATTGATGATCCCAACCATCACTCGAACCACGGAAGAGATGATTCGACTCGTTCCGCACTCTTATCGCGAAGCGTCCCTTGCACTCGGCATTCCACAGTGGAAGACCACCATCCGAATCGTCGTACGGACAGCGCTTAAAGGAATCACCACAGGAGTCCTACTTTCAATCGCACGAATCGCAGGAGAGACCGCACCGCTGTTGTTCACTGCGCTCGGCAATCGGTTTTGGTCCACCGCAGTTGATCAGCCAATAGCCTCGTTGACAGTTTTTATCTACGATTATGCCAAAGCACCTTTCGAAGATTGGAACAAGCAAGCTTGGGGTGCAGCGCTCGTCCTGATCTTTCTGATTTTCATCCTGAGTTTAATATTCCGTCTTGTTACTCGTAGTAAGTACTCGGAACGATAGTCTATGGAACAAGCATTCAGCACAAGAGAAAAGCCTCGCCCCACGGAAACACCGCAACCGAATAATTCTGGCTTGGCAAAGATGGTGGCAATGAACGTGAGCGCGTATTTCGGAAAGACCCAAGCGCTAAAGAACATTTCCCTTGAAGTACCATCAAACCGTGTTCTGGCAATTATCGGACCATCAGGCTGCGGCAAATCAACACTTCTTCGGTGCCTCAATCGGATGCATGAAGTTGCTCGTGGAACAATGACTGGAAAGATTCTGTTGGACGGCGAAGACATTTATCAAACCGATGCAGTTCTTGTTCGAAGGAGGATTGGCATGGTGTTCCAGAAAGCAAATCCTTTTCCCACGATGTCCATTTTCGACAACGTTGTGGCTGGACTGAAATTGAATGGGGTACGGAACAAGAAGCACCTTGCTGAGATTGTCGAGCGAAGTCTGAAGCGGGCAGCTTTGTGGGATGAAGTCAAGGACTCCCTAGGTAAATCGGGGGTAAGCCTTTCTGGTGGTCAGCAGCAGCGGCTTTGCATTGCCAGGGCACTTGCAGTGAATCCGGAGGTGGTATTGATGGATGAACCTGCAAGTGCATTGGATCCCATCTCAACAGCAAAGATTGAAGAATTGATTTTCGAGCTTAAAGAGCAATACACGATTATCATCGTTACGCACAACATGCAGCAAGCAGCGCGCGTCAGCGATCAAACTGCTTTTCTCTATCTTGGCGAGTTGGTCGAGTTCGATGAGACCAAGAAGATTTTCACGCACCCAACCAAGAAGCAGACGGAAGATTACGTAACCGGAAGGTTCGGTTGATTCAGCAAACTTCCACATGCATTTATTAAACTTCTGCCTTTTCATTGAGGTGACTATGCAGCGACATTTTGAACGTGAGCTAGAGTCGTTAAAGACGAATCTAATTCGTATGGCAAGCCTTGTTGATGAGCAAATCGAACTTGCCATGAAAGCTCTATTTGAATCAAACGTTGGACTTGCGAAACTCGTCATCGAGCGGGATGACAGGATCAATGAGTACGACAACCTCATTGACAAACAGTGCGAGACAATCTTCGCTATCACTCAGCCTGTAGCAGTTGACTTGAGGTTGCTGATGGCTGCCCTGAAAATCAACGGGGATCTGGAGCGTATCGGCGACATCGCGGTCAACATCGCAGAGCGAGCGATCTCCTTGATGGGTCAAGCAGACCTCATCAAGAGAATTCGTTTGGCGGAGATGTCACAAATCGCAAGAAAGATGGTGAAGGATAGCATTGATGCGTTCATCCATGGCGATCCAGTGTTAGCAAGAAAGATCTGCGAGAGCGATGATATGGTGGATGCTCTCGACAAGGAGATATTTGAATATCTTGCGGACGAAATGAAACGGAACAGTGTCATCGTCGAGCCAGCCTCGCATCTCATCGTCTTAGCCCGTCATTTGGAGCGTTTGGCTGATCATGCGACGAACATTGCTGAGGATGTTGTCTTTCTCGTCAACGCGAAGATTATTAAGCACCACGCCACAGATTGACGAAACTTAGTGATTGATCGGGCAATGCAGATTCAACTACTTGAGGGCTCTTTCGTAGAATCTACAGAATAGAATTCACGGAACGGAACTACGCACCCACCCAAGCACCTTTCCTCTCCGACCAACCCACGAAAAGATCCTGCTTTACTTTTTCTGAATTTTTCCTTATATTTGTGTCGGACATTTTGTACCCTGGCTTTGTGGATCGTTGATAAACCTTTTGGTGTAGCGACTTCGACGTGGCAAGGTTCAACGCCCCCTACAAGCCAGAACGCCAACTCTGTTCCCTTCGCGCATGACCTATTGAGAAAGGCGCGATATCTTTATCTTCTTCATTCCCGAAAAGACGTTGGTAGCTCGTGTACCGAACGGAGGAGAGGAACTATGCAGCTTTCGACGATGAAGAGTCCATTTCTAAGTCAGGAGGACAATGAAACTTGACAGACTGATCCGGTTGCTGCTGCCCCGCAAAGAGACCTTCTACATCCTGTTCCAGCAGGATGCGGTGAACTTGTTGGGAGCGGCGAAACTCTTGAAGGAGTTGATCCAAGCAGTGAATCCTGATGAGCGACGTCAGAAAATCAAGGAGATCAAGGAGGCAGAGGTTAAGGGCGATGAGATCACCCATCAAATCTTCTTGGAATTGAGCAGCACATTTGTGACGCCGATGGATCGAGAGGACATTCATGTGCTTGCCTCTGCAATTGACGACATCCTAGACCATATCGAGGGCGTCTCAACTCGCGTGTTGCTTTACAAGGTTGAAAAGTTTTCGCCGGAAATGGCTGAACTTGTTGACATCATCTATAAGTCCTCAGAAGAACTCAATCGTGCTGTTCCACTCCTGCAGGATATGAGAGACCTTGATGCCATTCGAGACGTCTGTGTTAAGATCAACAGTTATGAGAACGAGGCTGATAGAGTATTCCATGAAGCCATTGCTCGAATCTTTACAGATGTCTCAGACCCAATTGAGGTCATCAAAACAAAAGAGATTCTCGCCGGTCTGGAAACAGCAACAGATAAATTGGAAGACGCCGCAAACATTCTTGAAACCTTAGTCTCGAAGCATGCTTAGCCTGGTCATCTTCATCATCTTTATCGCTCTCACCTTCGATTTCTACAATGGTTTCCATGATGCTGCCAACTCAATTGCTACTGTTGTCTCAACAAGGGTTCTGACGCCCCTCCAGGCTGTTATCTGGGCGGCATTCTTCAACTTCGTTGCCGCTTTTGGTTTTGGTGTCAAGGTAGCTAGGACTATGGGCAGTGGGATGGTTGAGGTTGGTACTATCAATGAATATGTTATTATGGCAGGGTTGTGTGGAGCGATCATTTGGCTTGCCATAACGCTGCATTACGGCATACCTGTGAGTTCTTCACACGCACTCATCGGCGGATATGCTGGAGCCGCCGTGACGCACGCTGGCTTTCAAGCGCTCATTCTGTCTGGATGGATCAACCCTCTTCTTTTCATCGTACTTTCACCTACGATTGGATTGATTCTCGCCTTCAGCTTCATGGTCATAGTCAGTTGGCTATTCAGACGTTTCTCCCCGGGACGGATTGACAAGTACTTTAGAAAGCTTCAGCTTCTTTCCGCTGCTGCGTATAGCCTCGGTCACGGCACAAACGATGCACAGAAAACGATGGGTATCATCGCAGGTCTCCTTTACACTTCAGGATACTTGCAGAAGTTTGAAATTCCATTCTGGGTTGTTTTGATGTGCCACGCCGCAATTGCTCTCGGCACTCTTATGGGTGGGTGGAAGATTGTGAAAACATTGGGGTCAAAGGTGACGAAACTTCAGCCTGTAGGAGGGTTCTGTGCTGAAACTGCCGGAGCAGTAACCATCATCGGTTCAGCATTGGCAGGAATCCCGGTAAGCACAACTCATACGATCACGGGTGCGATCATCGGTGTTGGTGCGACACGTCGGCTATCCGCGGTTAGGTGGGGAGTGGCAGCACGAATCGTCTGGGCGTGGATCTTAACAATTCCCTTTTCGGCATTCTTCGCGACCTTAATATATCTTGTAATCCAAGCAGTAAGATAATGTAGAATGAGTTGAACGCCAACCAAGAATCTCGCCATTCCAGTTCGACCTCGGACTCCGAGTCACATGCATGTCATCTAATGCCCCTTCGCCCTCGCTCTTCCCGGCAAAACGTTCCATCGTGTTGCCATGAGGACTGCTCCTATCAGAGCGATCGGCACAATGCTCCAGGACCACGCGTCCCACCCCACATTGTCGAGCAACCAACCCATCCCAATCCCGACCAACGACCCAACAAGGTACTGACATCCATCAAGCAATCCCGCAGCAGATGCTGCAGCCTTGCGTCCACCAAAGTCCATCGAGGCTGTTCCGGCAAGCAAACCATGGCAACCGTTGACAAAGAAGAAGATTAGCATAAGCAACACAGCCGCCATCCAAGGAGACGGATGCGCAAGCGCAAAAATGAGAAGCAAGATCATCTGACCTAAGTATCCAAGTGCTGTCACTGGTCCGCGACGAGACTGGAAGTATCTATCAGAGACAAAACCAAGGACCATCGCACCGAAAATCGCTGTGATAATCTGACCAATGAACGCGACTTGATAGATAACAGAGTCCTTTGTCACCTTGAGCACTTCGACGAAGTAACTCGGTCCCCATTGTTCGAGGGTATGACGAATCAATCCCGTGCACATCATCGCGCCTGCGATAATCCATAATGTTGGACTTCCAAAAATCTTCCTGAAGATGAATCCAAAGGTCGGCTTCTCGCCTTCTTCTTCACCTTCGAGAATGTCGTCCACACGGGGAAAGCCAAGCTCTTCTGGTTTATCGCGCACAACGAGGTAGTTCAAGACGAACACCAGTGCAAGAACGGCAGCAGGAATCCAAAACGCCCATTCCCAAGGAAGATGCACGATGATGAATCCCCCAACACCATAAGCGAGCCACTTGCCCAACTGAATCATTGCACCGAATACACCAGCGAATGTTCCTCTTTCACGAATGTTGAACCATGCCACATTCACCTTGACAACTGACAACGCGCCGAATGATTGGAAGTACATGTTGATTGCATACACAACGACGAAGTATCCAAGAAGACGAACAAAGATCCCTCCTCCAAATAGAACATTTGCAGCGAACGTGCCAATAGCACCAAAAAGAATCGCCTTACGCCCTCCGCCACGATCAGCGAGAGGACCATTTAGCAACACACTGAATCCGTACACAATCAAACCTGCAGTAACCACCAGGCCAATCTGTTCCTTTGTCCAGCCGAAGGTGGTTCGAAGCGTGTCGTTCGCGACGGCAAGATTGTAACGTCCCATGTAGAATGCAGCGTACATCAGTCCGAGGGAGAACCAGTTCAATCCACGCCGCATTCGAAATTCTCGTGTGTGGATCGGCAAATCGCTTTCTGACATTTTCAATTCTCTATTAGAAACTTGTTGATATTCAATTCCCGTGAGGTTCCATTCCCCTGAACCATCTATGGACAAAGAGTCGCTTACCGCTCCCTCATCTTTGTCCACAACCTTCCGAACACATCCTCTAACGCTTTGCCGAGTTCTTCAGGCTTATCGGTGACCTCGGGTTCATTCTGGAATACAGCATAGGGAACTCTGATACCCTTGACTTCAATGAAGCCTTGCTTATCAGGAGCGATTCTATCCCAGTCGTTGGTCTTGTAGTAAAATTCCATCTTGTCATCGGGCAAGGAGTGAAACAATACGCTCCCCTCCAATCCTTTCCGTGCACGACGGTGATTCTTGCGACACGATTCCCCATAAGAGACCTTGATATAAACGATGCTGCTGCGCTCCAGAATATCTTCAGAGAGAATTGAAAAAGCATGGGCGAAAGCACTGTCGCCACCGCGGGCAAATTCGATGAAGGCGGTTTTCTCGTCCAAGTAATTCGGAGTCTCCACCAACTTCTTCTTGAACGCTAGGTTGATCTTTTCAATGCACAAGTCCCACATGAATTCATCTTTGAAGTAGTACTTGCTGTCAGTATGAAAACGCTGCTTGCCATATCTTTCGAGAATATCATCCTCCTCGAACCACTGCCAGATGTATGGGAAGTCATCAATCTCTTCGAAATGACCAATGTGAAATCGTTTTCGTCGTGCCGCGACATCGGTTTTCTTCAAATAATCAATCACCTCACTCTTTCCAGCAGCGGGACGCCCAATGAGTATGATGGATTCAAAATGATCTTTCATAGAATTCTCCTTTTTGAAACATTTTCTGTCGAAATGAGCACAGACGGCATTTTCCTCTGGCAACTCCGAAGGAGCGTAGCTTCTTCACAATTGTCAGACGATATGCTTCCTGCTAGCGTCTAGAATCCCTGCTCCTGCAAAAACACATTCAGCTTGCCGTTCATGTGTTTGGTTTTGTCCTTGATGACTATCACACCATTCACCTTCGTCACAACGTCTTGGTGACATGCCAGATTGCATACCGCCACATCTGGATGCGGTGGTGGCGGCGGAAGATCGTGGCAAGTCCCACAAGCCGCTTGAGTTCCGTCAACCTTCGTCCACTTGGGAGAAAACTTGTTGCCATTTGTGAAGTATCCATGACAGTAGGTGTTATCGCAACGTATGCTATCTGGATTAGAGGTGTTCAGCTTAGGTGGATTGGCAACAATGTCAACGCCTTTAGTTCTTGTGTTGGCAAGCGAATCTTTGAAAACCACTTCAGCGGGTAGCGTACCCAAATGTCCGGGCGCACTCATCACCGCGGGCACAGCGTGACATTCTGTGCAGCGGATCGCCACGCTGATGTCAGATCCAGTCAAATGGATCTGATGCGCACCTACACCACGATATTTCGTTGCGGTTTCATGATTGAGAGCCCTGGGCGGTGCAACGTTATTGGAACTTCCATGACATGTGTTGCACTCTTCGGGTCCCTTCGCTCCGCTGTGACATGTCAGACACGATTTCTTAAGTGTCCCGCCGGCATAGTCGCTTCCGTGGCATCGCTTGCACAGGGTGATATCCCAGTAGTTGTTCGCCACAATCATGCTCGCATGGAAATTCGTCGAACCTGAGCTACCCCATCCGTCAGGATGCAACTCGAATTGTGTGTGGCAGCCGGAACTGAGACACGCGATCTTGCTCGTGCCTCCGAGATAATCTGCGCCATGACACTCCTTGCACTGGTCAAAATCCCAATTGGAATTCTCGACAGCCACTCCGTGGAAGCCGCCCGAAGCCTGATTCATCCAACCCTCAGGATGGACACCCGCCATCACCGGATTAGGATTTAGCGCACCCTCTTTCAGATTACTGCAACTGATGATGTAAGTCGCAACGCTTGCCAAGAAGAAGGCGACAATAAGATAATTACGTACTGATTTCATAGTTGGACTTTCTTCGTTGCGAACGATGCTCTCTGTCTGCTCTTTCAAAACCTCTCTCCCACAAACAGATCTGAGCGTTCAGTCTAAACACCACGTAGAGACACAGCGAGATCGGCGAGATTCAGTTGTTCACATATTTGACGCAGCTCCCTTACGGTGAAGTGTCGCGGGGAAACCCGCGATGGACCAAGATTCATCATCTTCCTCCGTGGCAGTATCCACAGAATCCAATTCCCCGCCTGCCATCAGGACGAGCATTGGCATCCGTGTGACAGTTGTAGCAGATAGCACCACGATCAGTGTGCCAGCTGCCGTGTACGTCCTTATCAAATCCGGATTCATGTGTCTTCGGATCATTGCCCTTGATGCCATCAGGATCAACATGACAGATCGTGCAAGATGGGTCGTTGCCGTTGGTGTCATGACAGGTCGCGCAACTCTCGATATCTCTGCGTGCATACTGCGCGTGACGTCCACCGCCAGAACCGCGACCAATCGTAACGAAACTGCTTCCTCCATGCCAGACCGGTGTCAACTTGTTGCTTTCGATTCCGTTTGGTGAATGACACTCTGCACAGAAGGTGCGCTGATCATGGCACGTGAGGCAGTCACTCTCCTTTCCCTTTGCATCAATGGCGTGTGTGAAGCGATAGTTCAATCCGTGAACCTTCTGCACAATCAATTCCTTCGTGTTGTCGTTCCCCGAAGTCTTCGGCGCCGATGGGGTATGGAAGTTCGCAGGCAGCTTCACATTCTGAACAAGGTTGGCTGCATCATGGCACTCCTGGCAGAAGTTCTCACCATGGCACGTAGCACACTTGTTTTCAACAGTTCCCAGACGAGCAGGATTCTTGTGCTCTTGGATGAAGTTGTTCACCCTGTGGCTCCTTGGAAGCAGTGTTACCAAGTCCGTGTGGCAGGCCTCACATGCAGTAGCAGCCGTTGTTGTTGCCATCGCCATCTTCGTCGTGTCTCTTGCTGGTTCAGATTGGACCGATGTCTCGAGTCTGTGGCAGGTCGCACACTTCTGCATCGCTGGCATCGCCTTCAAACCTTGGGCAGCATAATCCACTGCATCAAGACCCTCGTGGCAATCAGCACATTTCAACTTCGCTTCAGTGAGATGATACTTATGCGAGAAGATGGTTTCCCGCTCAGTCTTCTCGAAAGCGACGTACTTCGTTGTATCTGAAGTTGCATGACAGTAATCACACTTCGTGGCTTGGTGATCATGGCAATCGTAGCAGACTGCCATGGCAGGAAGAAGCATATCAGCCGAGGATTGGCTTGCCTCAGCATTTCTGTGGCATTCCTTGCACTCAGCGCCAATTTGCTTGAGGTGATACTGATGCGAGAACCTGATGAGTTTCGCCCTGTCCTGCTCTCCTTGCCACTCTTTCGATTGAACGACTGAGGAAATGGCAATCACCGAGCAAAGAATGAGCAACAATGCAATGTAGAAAATCTTGATGTTCATAATTCTGCCTTGCCTGTTTCAGATTTGGCCGAATCGTGAATCGCCCCTAATGCACAAATGTGCCTCCTCTTACAACCATCCCAAATTCTGGAAGAACCAATAATTCACTTTGACGAACAGGCGGTAATCCATCTTGTAGATCCTGTTGGTCACAAGTTGTCCCTGCACGTCAAACGAAATGACGTTGACCGGTCGGACGGTAACACCTATCAGTCCAGTTAAGGCACTCTCGCGGTCGGACTGTGAACCTGGAAGTGTGTAGCCCGAGAGTCTGTAGCTCGAATACGAGATGCCTCCGCTGACCATTAGCTTCCTGTTCATGAACGGATACATGATCTGAGCATAGATACCGTCTAAGTCGCCGGAGTATCCGAAGTTGTGTGCATACACCAATGAGCCATAACCGGCGTTCAGACCGACAGTGATTTGTTGAGAGCCGGTATCCTCTAGAGACAAGTAGCTATACCTAGCATAGACGCTCAAGAGCTTACTGAAAAAGTAATCTGCTCCAACGCCGAATTCGTTTGTGCCACTGTGTTCAAAGACAGAGAAAATAGAATTATAGGGAACACGAGGCTCGCGATGGACGTATTCCGCTGTGACACCTAACTCACCTGTAACATTGTATCGGCACGAAATCTCCCCACGAGATACAACGGCGGCGCTGATGTCGAAATCAAGGCGCCCATACATAGTGAAGAGTGACCGAGAGTCATAACTCACGTCAACGCTTGCATATTGATTGGCGGGCGAAGCGTTATCAATCGAAATGGTTTTGATATCGTTGGGTGGTGCTAATGTATCTCGACGAATCACAGTAAATGCTTCTGGCTTGATGTGCCGATTGAGATATTGCAGTCCAACGCGTGTGTTCGGAATCGCACTCATGACAAACTGTGCACCTAACAGGTAATTGTCTTTGAGATTGCTGATAAACTTCCCTGATTCATCAGGAGGCACGAGACCGCCACCGTACAGCGTGAAGCTGTAGTCACTGCCAAAGGGACGAGCTTTTAAGCAGAGTCCATCAATTGCTGAGACGCCCGCGCGGGCAAAGACAGGTTGCCGACCAAGTTTGACATCTGCCATGCTGCCGATGTCCTTCACGTCCACAAATAAGTTGTAGACTCTGATGCGCGGATCGTTGCCAAGTGGATTGCTGAAGTCTGTCGTCCCTTGAAGATATGTATGCAATACCACGTTTGCCTTTGACACATCTAACTGGACGATCTGATATGCCCGCATGTATTTCGCCGAAACGCCGACAGTGTCATGCCTTTCCCATGTATATAGGGAGGTAATGAGACGACCATTTACGGTCTGTCCCGACATCGAAGCAGCACAGAGCAACAACAGAGCTGCAAAAAGCGGAAGTCCAGTTTTCATGTTACCTCGGAGTTGTCAAGCCAACCAATATCGTGTCGAAGGAGGGATAGCCGACCTCTCAACTCGACCTCCAATGCCTGTATCTGACAACTGTTTCACATTCAGACTTTCTTCACTCCGCAGGTTCTGCGTGCACAAGAACACTAGATACATCCTTCACCGCGGAGAAAATTCTTTTCTCGATATTAGAGACAAGAGAATGCACCTCACCAACTGACATTTGCCTATCCACGGTGCAATTCATTGACACTTTCTTCTTCCCGATGATATCTATCACACTGATTCCTTCGCATCTCGCTACTCCCGGCTTCTGAGACTGCAATGGATCTTATCCGCTTCACAAGGTCCTTGGATGATGCGGTGACATCCACCGCGGTCTCTGCCGCCTCCACATCCTCAATATGCGTCCTCACCACAGCAACCTCCGGTACCAAGTTCTTAATCTTCTCCTCGATTCTCGTTGCAGCAGTGTGAACCTCAGCAAATCTTTCGGCGCCTCCGTATTCGATATGTAAATCAACGTGATACTGCCCGTGCACATTGTGAAGCGCAATATGATGAGCCGTCAGTCCCGCACCAAGCACGATCATCCGTACCTTATCCGCAACACTCTCTGTGTCCAAGGCAATTGGTTCAGGGTGAATCAAAACATCAGCATTCGGGATTATCTCGTGTAAGCGCTGTTCTACTGCGTCAACGACACCGTGAGCCTTCTCAAATGGCAATGTTCGCTGAATGGCAACCGACATATCAATGAACAATTTCGAACCTGATTGCCTGATACGAAGACGATCGCACTTCTCCACGCCAGGTACATTTTGCACGGCATCTATCACCGTACTGTGGAGACCAAGCGGGGTTCTGTCAATCAAGGCATCAATCGTTCGTTTGCCAAGCCTCAGGCTTACGATCATCACCCACACGGCGACTGCAAACGCTGCAATGGCATCGCCACGTTCAAAGCCGAACCGAGCGAAGATCAGCCCAACAATGACAATGGATGAACTCCAAATATCACTTTGGAAATGAAGAGCATCAGCCTCAAGCGCTTGACTATTATGTTTTCTTGCTACGCGGTAGAGCGCGCTCGAAATGAATATCTGCAGAACGATAGACACAATGAGCACGATGAAACTCCACGCGGTCACAACAATAGCTGTCTCCTTGAAGAACAACCGCTCCACCGCCTCTTTGATAATCCAACCGCAGGTGATAAACAACAGCATCGTTTCGAGCAGTGCGGAGAAATTCTCGACCTTGCCGTGACCATACGGATGTTCTTCGTCGGCTGGTTTATCAGATATTCGCACTGCGACAAACGTAAAGATCGCTGCCACTAGATCCAGACCAGAGTGCGCTGCCTCTGAGAGAATGCCCAAGCTGTTGGTGACAATACCAACTATCAGTTTGAAACCCGTCAAGAAAACGGCTACGCCAACGGAGATTAGGGCTATTCTTTGTTTCTCGCGTCGTGCTCGTTGTGAAAGTGTCACCGCCACGTTCATCTTCTGAGGCTCGAGTTCCACCAAAGTTACTCCTCGGATCGGTTCCGTCATTACCTTCACCGCACAATGAGAGGCGCTACCGCTTCTTTTCGATCTTTCGAATTTTCATGTACAATCCAAGCGCCAATATTGAGATAATCAGTGTCAAGATGCCAAGCCCCGTTCTACGAAAATAATAGTTCTTGATGGCATCCTCGCCTGTCTTGACTGATCCAGCCGCAAGCTCCAGACCTTTGTTGGCGGGCAGTTTGAATTTCATCAAATCAAAACTGTGCACCATCGTTCTTGACTCAATCAACGCTTGGCGAACGTCATTCAGAGCAAATCGTGCGTCAGACACCTCCATCCCTTTGTTCTCAGCATCAAAAATCACCTTCTTAGCAGAATCATCCATGCTCTTCAGGGTGTCTATCAATGCCCGCATTTGCGCTGCAACAGCATATCCCTTGGACTGATCGTCCGGCTTGTGACAGTTTGCACAAGTCGCTGCCTGACTCACACCGAGCATGTCATCCGTAGGTGGTTCAACCTCGTGATTCCCATGACAAACATCGCATTCTGGGATTTTCCTTTCATCGAACGCTTTCTTGTGGGGACTGGACCCGAACAGATCAGCGTTCAGAGAATGACACGTACCGCAAACATTGGAGATTGATTTCACACCTGGTGGGATAGCACCGTGATTACCGTGACACTTATTGCACGACGGCGCTCCAGTATCGTGCTTTTCCAACAGTGCTTTTCCATGGACACTCTTCACAAACTTTGAATACTGGTCAGTGGGAATGCGATACCCCCACATATACTGTGCATCGCTATGGCATCTTGCACAGGTCTGCGGAATATTGATGGCATAGACCGAGGACTTTGGATCGTTCGCAGGACGAATATCATGGCTGCTGTGGCAACTTGCACAACTGGCGACTTTGCTATCGCCTCGGAGTATCTTCTGCCCATGCACACTCGTTTCATACTTTTCAAATTGGTCAATAGGTAATCCCGGATTATAGGTTTTCATCAGGTTCGCATTGCTGTGGCACTCGCTGCACACCTTGACAATGTTCGTTGGATACACTCTTGACTTCGGGTCATTGACAGAAAGAATATCATGAACACCGTGACACGTGACGCACTGTGCAACGTTCCCATTGCCACTTGTGTCTTCTCGTGTGTGGACACTCCTTCGATACTTCTCGAGTTGATCTATAGGAATATGAGGGTCGTATCTCTTCATATATTCTGCGTCACTATGACATTTCCCGCAAAGCGCCGGGATAGCACTCTTTCTCGGAACACCAATGAATCCAGCCTGCTTGCTCATCGCTTTCTCCATGTCATCGGAGATAGGATTACCGCCGTGACAGCTCGCACAGGTCAAGCCAACTCTGTAATGGACGTCCTTCACATACACATCAGTAGGCTTTTGGAGTCGATCCCCCAATCCCGCATGACAAGCGTAGCATTGATCCTTTGCACTGGAGGCTTGTGCAAAAACACCACTGCCTAAGCAGAAAGGGAGCAATATCAAAGCGACCCATGTCAAGTTTCTCATGCGAGTTCCTGACCAATTAGAGCAGATAACCCAGAATCGTCATCACGATGACATACAGGACGGCAACGATACCGACGTAATCGATGAGTCGGTTTCGCTCACCCGTTGGTGTCCCCCTATCCCAAAACGGCACGAGCAGCCACAAAACCCCGACGACAGTGAACGCTAAGACGCCGAGCAATTCACCATCAATGGAGAAGACCTTCGCGGGAATAAACTTCAATGTTTGAAATGTAAACAAGAAATACCATTCGGGTCTTATCCCTGCCGGGGCGGAAGCAAACGGATCAGCTTTCTGTCCAAGTTCCCAAGGGAAGAACACGGCTAGAACTGCTAGGACGTTCAGAACAATTAGCCATAACAGAAGATCTCTCAAGACGAAATTCGGGAAGAAGGGCATTCGCTTTTTCTGGCTTTCGGGTAGTGTTGCCATTCCTCTGGCTCGCTGATGCCCTGCCGTTGCACAAAAATCAGATGGAGTGTCAAGACCACCGTAAAAATGCCGGGGAGCAACGCGACATGGAGACCAAAGAAACGAGAGAGTGTTGCTCCAGTCACATCTTGACCTGCACGAAGCAGTTCAAGAAAGTACTGTCCCACCAAAGGGAGGACACCAGGAATGTCTGTTCCGACCTTGGTCGCAAAGAAAGAGAGCGTGTTCCAAGGCAGCAAATAACCGCTGAATCCAAACGTTAACGAGAATACGAGCAAGAGGAAACCTGTTATCCATGTCAGCTCTCGTGGACGGCGATACGCCTTGGTGAAGAAAACACTGAACATGTGGATGAAGACGGCGAGAATCATCAAGTTGGCTGACCAGCTATGAACCGAACGGATAAGCCAGCCGAACTTCACTTTGGCAACAATGAATTGGACACTTTCAAACGCTGCATCCTCGCTTCCTTTGTAGTACATGAGGAGAAGTATCCCCGTAGCTACCTGAATGATGAAAAGAAAAAGAGAAACGCCGCCGAAGTAATACCACATGGAGCCTCGATGCACAGGGACAGATTTTTCTGCCATGAATTGCTTCAGCGCATCGAGGCGATAGCGTCTATCAATCCAATCATGAATCTTTTGGGGAATATCTACCATCAGTGCATCTCTTTAAGCCTCAGTTGTTACGAAAACGTCATCCCCTTTTACCACTACTTTGAAAGGCGTGAGTGGTCTCGGTGAAGGACCCGAGATATTCTTCCCGCTCAAATCATATTTCCCGTTGTGGCAAGCGCACCATATCACCCCCATGTCCTTGCGATATTGTACGGTGCAATCAAGGTGTGTGCACGTCGCAGAAAATGCTTTGAACTCTCCAGAAGCGGTACGAATCAGAATGCCTGGTTTCCTTCCGAACTTGAAGATGACGCCGCTGTCCGGTTGGACATCGCCCACTTTTCCCACTTTCACGCTGGAGACTTTTGCCTCCGGAAGCTCAGGTGGCTTCAGATACTCATAGATAGGATACAACACAGCAATCAGCCATGCAACGATACCACCAGTGAGTATGTACGTGAGAAAATCTCTCCGGGATGATGCAGATGAGTGCTCAGAGCCAACATGTGTGGCGCCGTCAGAGCCACCAAGCATATTCTTTCTTTCGATATGAAATGATGAACGGTTACTTCTCAACATCAGGAAAAACGTTGATAGTCTTCCCCGGTTCCGCGAAGCGGCATGGAGCGAGCATTCCTCTGAGAAACTGATTGGCAAAAACAGCTCTGTGTTACGACTATTACGGATATTTTGATGTTATGGCACCGGTGTTTGCATCTATGATTAGACTAAGCAATTTGCTATTGTCTGTCTTCGAATGATACGTCACGCACCAGGATGTTATCGCGTTGGGCACGACAGGCTGACCGAGACATGCTTCTATCGTGCAGTTTGGATTCTGGGCTCGAAAATTAGAACCTCCATTCTTTTCAGCTATGTTAAGCGCCTCATTACTATTAAACCAACTGTGAGTAATGACTGCAGCACCAACTTTTAGGATTGAATTACTATCGAATGCGACCGAAAAATACGTCGCATGAAAACAATAAGTAGGAGGTGGCATTGTCTCTGCTGTCCCGATGTACTCATAATACCAAATTGCTGACGTACCATCACAATTGACTTCTTCACTTCTGACCACCATTAACCGCAGTCCTTTGTCAAGGGAGTTTGCCAGCAAATCAACACGAGCCATACTATAAGCCGCTGTTATCCCCCCAGGACCTTCGATAGGTACTGGAATTGAATCGCCATTGTTACATCCAATAGAGAGGATGCAAACCAAAGCAGCTATCCAAGTATTGTTCACATCATCCTCCAGCCATTTGTTGTCGAGGCTGACGACCACAATCAGCGGCGGCGCTTCACGCCGTCCCCTGGACTTAATTGTTACGCATTCTTATCTGAAAGCACATTAGCATATCGATCCCAGTCCACAGCAGGAACTGTGGCCAGCGTTTGGAGTTTCTTTAGAAAGCGGAAGAGGAAACATGCAAGTGCCCCTGGTCCTTGGAACTGAAATGCTCTGGTTGGACCGTCATATGTGTCGAAGTATGATCCTGACACAGAAAGAGCAGAATCAATTGAGCGATTACCTTTCAACTGGCGATAGGTGCGGAGAAAGGTGTCTCCTAATGCGTTCTTCCAGCCGACATTGCTTGCAACAATCCCTGATACAATAGGAAACAACGGCTTTGCAGGGAAAACTCCACCCGCGTGATGAATTTCTATACTCGTCCTCTTTAGTCTTCGTACACTTGCAGCTTTGTCCGCCGCATACTCGAGATAAACTTTATTGATTACCGGCTTCACTTCAAAAACCGCATAGACAGCTTCGGCTGGAACAAACCTGTGGTCCTGTTGATCCAAAAGTGTAGGCGTGTACTGTTCATCGTAGACGACAACATCAATTTGGTCGCTGGTGTTGCCATCTGAATCCAAAATAATGGCTGTGGAGATCTGGTAACGACGTGGTAAGTATGACCGTAGCACTGAAATAAAATGCTTTTCGTTGACATCACCCATGACGCCCCCATGAGCGATTGATGTCTTGGAGAGTTCCAGTTGTTTCCGCAAAACTTCTTGAGCAGCAACGAAGGAGTCTTGAAGATATTTGCGGCCAGATTTGCTTGCTGTCTTGGTCTTTGCTGCCATGTTCGTCTACCATACGATATCTGACCAGTGCCTTTGCTGGCAAGAGCAGGCTGCGGCACCGGCGATGACCCTCCGTTCAGTGATGCTGAGGTCATCTGATATATTATCATTGGAGTTGGCTGGGTCTGTATATGTACTGTTCACGAAATCGTCCGCAAGAAAGCGTATCACTTCCCAGAAGTTTTCAGCCAATTGGCCTTGGCGTCGGTATTGCAACGCGCCGATCACCGCGAGTTCCAAGTAGAATGAAGGAAACTCAAGACTCCTCAAATCCCGCCAAATCTTGGTCAGCTTGATCTCGTTGATCCGTCCGCTTTGAGATACAGCGTTGATATGTGTTTGAACGTTTGTCTGAGTCCATGTATCTCGTTTCGACACATAGAGGCTGTGATCATCCCCATGTTGACTTTGTTGACGCCCAGGAACCAGATCAATAGAGTGGCCGTCATACAGCACACGGATTGAAACGCTTTGTCGATGCGGAGAAATTTGCAGCTTCTCGCATCTTATGAAGAGGGATTCGTAAATATCGCGCAGTGTATACGGTGTCGAAGACGACAGAGATAGAAAAAAGTCCGTGTCAGTACCTGTGGCAACGGCTGTTGACTTGGCAATAGAACCACTGACCTCCATTGACAGAAGATATCCTGAACCCCACGCCGCCATACGCGGATAGAAGATGCTCCGCAGGCGAGAGACGTGAGATGACCCTACATAGTACTTTTTCAGAATGCCGTTAAGATAATCGTCTGCACTCATTTGCGCGCACAACCTGAAGTAAGCCGCTCGGTTCTACCGGATCGAGAAGATATCCACGAACCGTCCCGATGTCGGGACGGTTCCTCGTCCCTGCAGTCTACTGTTTCGGAGCCTCCTTAGGTATGGAATGAGCGATCAAAGCCCACATGGCTTGATAATCAAAACCCTTTTCCTTATTGAAAGATGGGCTTTCTTCATTGTGACAGGTCTTGCAGAGTTTCTCGTCGCCCAGAACCAATCCGGCGGCAACTGCTTTCTCCTTGTCTTTCATAACGGACATCGTCTTGTAGTCTGAACCCGGTCCATGACACGCCTCGCATTGCACACCGTCTTTCATATCGAACTTGGCATCAAACAGCGAAGCATCCTGACCATATCCAGTCACATGGCATTTCAAACACTCAGGACTTTCGAGTGCAGGCTTCGTCAGCCCTTTGTCCTTGGCAATCTTCTGCGCTTCTTCTGATTCCAAAGTTTTGTATGCTTTGGAATGTTTGCTCGCTTCCCAGATTCCGAGCTGCTTCCCTTGCTTCTCGGATTTGTGGCACATGCCGCAAGTCTTCACACCAACATACTTATGAGGTAGGACTTTCTCCTCCTTCTCCTGCCCCATAACCGTGCCAACGCACATGAGGCTGCAAGCACCAATTACAAAAAGACGGATTCTTCCGACCATGATATTCTTCCTTTCAAAATTAGATGAACTGTTGTATTAATGAGATATGCTGATCTGCAATAACGCCTTCTCAGCGCGTGCGAGAATGTTCCTAACCAGGTCGTAGTTATGCACACCCGATGCACTCCCCCTGGTGACACCCTCTACGAGCATCTTTGTCTTCTCCCAAGTCTGTCTGTTTTCGGGCGTCAAATTAACACTTTTTAGACTCAAAGTCAACTGTTTGATTTGATCAGTTTGCTTCCTAATATCCTGTTGCCAGCTTGCCATCTTTTCGTCATAACCCTTGTCATGGCAATTGAGGCAGACTGATTTCGCTGGCTTCACAACTTGCCGGTCTGCAAGATGGCAGTCAGTGCAACCTACGCTTGCCTGCATCACATTCGGCTGCGATAAGCCCGCATACGTGCCCGAATATATCTCCGCTTCGAGTGAATGGCACTTCTGACAATCCGCGTTGGCAGTCTTCCGATGGTGACAACTGCTGCAATCCTCTTTTGCTATGACAAGCTCTCCATGTCTTCTAACATTCGAGTGACAGGTTTCGCATGAGATCTTGTTCTTCACCACGTGCTGATCATGCGGAAAGATCACGCCGTATGCTTGTACGCTCAGTTCATTGATACCGAAATGACAGCTTGCACATTCCGAGGGAATATACTCTGAAGTGCCTTTGAACGCGGGCACGACGTATTTCGGGGCAACGAGTCTCACTGCCCTCTTGATATTCTCATAGCTTGCAGCAAGTAACTTTTCTGCGAACTCGATGTTATGAACGCTCTTTCCAACTTCGACCAAATGAATGTTATAGTGCGCGTCTTCAAGGAGTCTCTTCGTCTCTGCTCTCCGATGATTTCTGAGATGCTGGAGTGAATCCACAGCATCTTTGTAGATGTTGTTTAGTTCGTCTAGTTTCGCCTGCGTGGATTCCTGCCATTGTTCCATCAGTTTTCTGAAGCCCTTTCCATGACAACTCTCGCATGACTGCGGACCGGCTTTCCTCACATTCCCCGAATTCACACTCTCGTGGAAGATGTGACACGCAGCACAGGTGAGACCGCTCTTAAACATCGGACTTGGTGCGTTTTCGACCTCCTTTCCACCCTGTCCAGAGAACAGTTTCACCTGGGCATCGTGAGATCCTTGATGACAACCCGTACATTCCGTAGAAGCGTTTGCATCTATGCGCTGCACTTTGTGCTGAATGTTCAAATGGCAATTCAAACACTCGATCTTGTGCTGCGCAATATGCATCTGATGGAGAAACTCCGTGTTAGCATATTGGCTTAGTCGTGCCTGATCCCAGTGACACGAAAAACATCGCTCCTTTGGAACAGCGCCATCACCTACGATCGTCCCTCCGTGACATCGAGTACACTCAAGACCTCTCTTCACGACTTCCGTATGATCATACCGATATTTCGCCATGCTTGCTGGCGGAACATCTTCCCACCGATGACATGTCTTGCAGTCCGACAATCTCGTGTACAGCGACATCTCCATTCCCGGATCCTTCTTGAAGTGACAGAGATAGCAGGTCTCTGCGGTCACTGCAATGTGGCTTCCCTGAACGATCTGGGAGTGACAACTAGTACAGCGGAGTTTCTTTCCACGGCGCAGCTCGGTTAAGTGAGGAGTATGATCAAAATGAATCCCCTCTTTGAACAGCACTCTACCAGTGAGCAGCCGTGTGTCGTGACAACCACTCTGCAGACACGATTCGTCAGAAATCTCCGCCCAAGGTCTTCGCCGAATATATGACTGTGATACGTAGTTGACAACCTGCACGATCCCTTCCAGTTTGCCTCTAACGGTCCCTGCCAAGCCGGGCGGAAAGTGACACTTCACGCAGGTAATGTCCTTATGCTCCGATGCCCTCCAACTTTCGTAAAACGGCTCCATGTAATGACAGGTCTTGCAGAATGGGGGTTGTGATGTAATCTCAGCGGACACCACCACCAGAACAAACAGCAAGACGATAGCAGTTCCACCAACGAGAAAGAACTTCCTAATACCTCTACGCCGTTTATACAATCCCCTGATCCGTGCAAATATGTTCATGATTTCCTTCTCTAGAGATCAGATCGCGAAGGACAAGTAGATGAACACGAAGTGCGCGAAATGCAAATCGCTGAGGACACGAAAGACGCCACAAGAATCTGTCGCGCCCTTTGAGTTCAGTTGCGTGTCTTTCATGATCTGATTTTTGATTTGCGCTTTCCTTATCTCCAAATCAGGCAGCTAAGTCACTTCGTTCGACCTTTCCCAGAATCACTTTCGCTGGAAGAACTACACCCACGACAAACGGGATGACGCCGATCAAATCAATTGCCAACTGCAAACCGAGAAGAATGTCGGATAAGTTCGTGAGATGGAGAAGCAGCGGTCCTCCCCATCCAACCACCCCCGCCAGCAAGATTGTCCACCAAGCCCATCTCTCTCCACGCCTGTAGCCGTTCGAAGCAATTGCTACGACGCAGATGGACGCGGTGATGAGTGCAAACGCGCCGTAGCGATTGACTATCAACTCGTGAGTCCTTGCCTCTGGCGTCAGATAGTCAAACCTCGCTGAGGAAAGTAGCTGAGGTGTGAGTAAATAGATGACACCGATTAGCATGAGGTAGTAGCCAGTGAAAGCTATCAGTCTCCAAGCAATGTTTAGTGATTTGGTCTCCAATGTTCACCTCGCCTAAGAAGATGTTCTAGTTCAAGTCATTGCAGGTTTGTATCCTGAATCCAGGATTAAGAAGTCGGAATCCAGAATAGAAAAGCCATGAAACTGCCTCTGGCTTCTGAGTTCTGTATTCCGTGATTTACACCCGCAGCAACTTGACCTGTTATCCTTCACTCAGTTTCTGAGCAGTCGCCTCCGCCATTTCGAGCGTCGTGGCACTGCCGCCCATATCATAAGTTCTGACTTTCCCTTCTTTGACGACTACCGCTACTGCCTGTTCGACTTGTGCGGCTTTTTCTTTCTCTCCAAGCCAATCCATCATCATCTTTCCTGCGAGAACGGCCGCGATAGGATTGACCTTGTATTGGCCGGCGTACTTCGGTGCAGAGCCATGCGTCGGCTTAAAGACAGCATAATTATCCCCAATGTTCCCACTGCAGCCGAATCCAAGGCCACCTACCAATTGAGCGCAGAGATCAGAGACAATGTCACCAAACAGGTTTGTCGTAACAATGACGTCGTAATTGAAAGGATTCTTCAGAAGCCACATCATTATGGCGTCAATGTTGGCATCATCGAACTGAATCTCCGGATAATCTCTTGCCACCCTTTTTGCCGTGTCGAGAAAGATCGCATCGGTTGCTCTGAGTACATTCGCTTTGTGAATTGCAGTCACTTTCTTCCGACCGTTCTTCCTAGCAAATTCAAAAGCTGCTCGTATGATTCTTTCAGAACCTCGTGGCGAAATAGAACGAATCGAGATGGCAGCATCTTTCGGAATCTTCTCCATCCCTTTGATAGAGAACATCGCCTCAGGAATCGGATGAAACTCTACACCGACATACATGCCTTCCGTGTTTTCCCTGAATACTACAAGATCAACTCCCTCTCTGTAATTCAAAGGATTACCGGGATACGCTTTGCAGGGACGAAGGCATACGTAGAGATCGAGCAGTTGCCTCATCTTCACAATCGGACTGTAATACGAAAGCGCTTTGTTCTGAAGATGAGGTGTTAACTCTTTCGCAGCTTCTCCCTTGGGTTTGGATGTGATGGCACCAAAGAAAGCGCAGTCTGTGTTTTTCAGAAGCTCAATAGTTCTATCTGGCAAGGGACTTCCTTCACTCTTCCAGAACTCCCAACCGATGTCGCCATGGATATACTCAGCATCGAGTCCGACACGATCAAAAACAATTTTCGCTGCCTCACAGACATCATTCCCTATTCCATCTCCTGGGAGCCAAGCGATTCTGTATTTCGGCATCGTAACGTAGTCTCCTGCATGATTGAAAGGCGAGCAGCAGTGATTTGCGTACCACCCCTACCTAGCTTCAACAGGTGCTACATAATAAGTGCATCAGAAGATTGATCTATTGTGGCATCCAGTGACACCAGGGTATCAGAAGGCACCTATTTGATCAACACGAGTTTCTTCGTCTCCACATAAGCCTGACCTGAGCCTACCGAAGGATTCCCTGTGTGTCTGAAGGAGCCTGCAAGCATCCGATATAAATACACGCCGCTTGCAACTCCCGTTGCATCCCACCCAACCTTGTAGCTTCCTGCTCCCAGCTCCTCAGAGACCAACGTCGCAACCTCCTTCCCTAAAAGCGTAAACACCTTCAGCGTCACAGTGCATGCCTGCGGTATATCAAATTGAATCTTTGTCATCGGATTAAATGGATTCGGGAAATTCTGCCTGAGTGCATATGCTGTTGGGATGCCACCTGTGATCTCTTCCACAGAGGACGCCACCATCGTTGTGAAACTCCACACACTTGACCAGGCACTTGTGCCTCCCGCATTTGTCGCATTCACACGCCAGTAATATGTCGTGTTGTTCAACAAACTACTACCAGTGTAAGAAGTACTCACTATCCCAGTCTGATTCACCACCAGTGCAGAAAAATCAGAACTCGTTGATACCTGTAGCGCATAAGATGTTGCACCGGTTGAAGCATTCCAGCTTAAGGTCGCACTTGTTGAAACTCCTGTCGCCCCATTCGGTGGTGAAGCTAATGTAGGTGCTGCCGGGGATGAGACAATCGTGGTGAAGCTCCTCACTTGTGACCAGGCACTCATGCCCCCATCATTCCCCGCCTGCACTCGCCAATGGTAAACTGTACCGTACTGAAGTGGTCCAATGCTCTTTGTGGTATCAGCCGTTGCAGTGTCAATCACCGCGGAGGTCGAAAAATCCGGAGACAGTGATACAACAATGTGATATTTCAAAGCTCGTCGCGTCCTTGCCCAGGTCAGCACAGGCGTGATTGAAACCTTTTTCATGTTGTCCGCTGGCGCGAGAAGTGTGGGGGGACCAAGCAACGTCGCTGAAGCTTCAAACGCACCGATATCATATGCCGGCCCTTGCGGCCGTGCTGTCCCATTGAAGTCATCCGTTACTGTGCTGAGGGTGATGCCCGCATCAATACACGGAGAAGGCGCTTGCAGGGTGAGGTCGGAGTTCAGAAGCGGATCGCTGTGGATCGAATTGGAATCCTGTTTCGTCGCGGCTCGATAGGTATCCCACTGGGAGTAGTCGTAGATTATGTTGACGGTCTGCCACGAAGAAGAATTGTCAATCCTCGCAAGCATACCGCCCGATTGGTACCAGCAATTGTTGTCCAGTATGACGTGTTTGATGTCCTCCATCCACCAATAGCGTATGCCATAATCCACAGCATTGTAGAATACATTGTTCCGTATATAGACATTCCAGGATTTTGCCATGATTGGTGAGATTTGAACATGAGTCCCGTTCGGATTCGGCCGTTGAGAACGGCCCCACCCTTTCCCGGCGTTGAGGCATGTATTGTTCTCAAAGTAAATGTCATGAGCCGTGGACAATTCATATTGCGCCCAAAACTCATAAGAATTCTCGCAGTTATTGATGAGATTGTTTCTGAAATAGATATTATGCACTTCGAATCCGGCGCTGTCTACTCCCTGTTCACTCATACCAGTATCATAGATCTGATTGAAGGTACATCCCTCAATAATATTGTCATGGTTTCCACACCAAAACGTTGCGCCATTGCCGCCTCGTATCCTTGGGTGTTCTCCGGTAATATTTCCGCCTCCAATGAATGAGAAGTCACAATTCCTCAACCAGGTATGATGTGTGTTCATCGCTTGAAATCCATTACCTCCACCATCGCGTATGTCCAGCTCCTCGCAGATGAAGTAGCTCTTGTTGACCACACTAATGATGTCCCAATCCATGCAGAGTTCTATGTGTGAATAGTAAGTTCCGGGATTGGTGACAGCATACATCTCGAGCAGATCATTATCCTCATCGTACCAGAACTTCCCCTGGGCGTTCAGGTCCGACCTCTTCCACACTAATACTCCGCAGGATGCTTCGTTATTGAAAATGAGGTTGCCGACATCAACATTGAGTGGCTCGGGATTCGCATCACACTCTTTGAAACTCCCTGCATCGATGAAGAGGGTGTCGCCATTGGGCATCACACTACCAAGAAAGAATGTGATCCTGCTGTCGCTCGCTGTGGCGTCTGCATGGAAATAGATCTCATAGGAGGTCCATTGAGTGGTGATCGCTATGGGGGGCGCAACAGACGACGAGTATTTCGTCCAGGGAGGCCCATACTGCTGGAGCGTTATCTTGTCTTCGGGCATTGCAAAAGATCGCGTTGCTTTTGCCATGAATGAGAGACGGTACCAAGCGAGCGCTTTTATTGACCCAGCTGCTGTAAAGAGTTGTATGTCTGTGTTCCACGGATTGGAGCCGTTTCCGTGATTTAGGCAAACCATCCTGGCACCGCCCGGTGCAGTAAAATACTCACCCGCCACTGTCGTCCTTGAAAGGGTGGTTGAAGCACCTGTGGCAGGGTCATCGTATTTCTCCCAACCAGAGAGGTCGCTTGAAAAATCGGGATTCGGGAGAAGCTCAGATCCGACAAGCTTCACAGACTTGTATTTCGTCCTCCAAATGTTCCCCCCCTCATTGATCCAATCTGAAGGGGAGCTTCTTTGGTAAGAGCCAAGCAACTTCGGTCTGTTTCCGCTTCCATAGGCACCATAGGTTATGTAACCCGAAGGCGAACCGCTGGACGGCAACAAGGTTCCCCGGAATGTTTCTCCTCTCTTGAAAAGAACGGAATCCCCCGGTGCAAACGTTGACAAGTTGACGTTGTCAATCGTCTTCCACGCTGCTGAGGGTGACAAGCCGTTATTTGCATCCAACCCGCCGGTAGCATCCACATAGTACTTCTTCGCCTGGGCGTGTGATTGAAGGACCCATACGGCCAGAAGCAGGGCGACTGTTAGTAGTGTTTTACCTTTCACGGGATTATACCTCCATTCTTCATCTGCGTGGTTGGAACGCTGCGCCTAAGAAGAGTAAGAGGTTGGAAAGTATGGCAGTCGGCCGTGTCACCTCGGCTAGTCTCACAAACAAGCCTCCGTTTACTGTCAACTTTCTTATTGATAGTCGCTCCAGTTAGTTCGTGGCTAAGTTAAACATCCGGTTGTGGCGCCAAAGGCGCCAGACGCTCCTATTTGATCAACACAAGTTTCTTCGTCTCCACATAAGTCTGACCTGAGCCTATCGCAGCGTTCGTTGTCTGTCCTAACGAGCCTGCAAACATCCGACATAGATATACTCCGCTTGGAACGCCCCTTGCATCCCACTCCACCTTGTAGCTCCCTGCTTGCAGCTCCTCTGACACCAACGTCGCGACCTCCTTCCCTAGCAGTGTGTACACCTTCAGCGTCACCGTGCACGCCTGCGGTATATCAAATTGGACCTTCGTCGTTGGATTAAATGGATTTGGGAAGTTCTGCTTCAGTGCATATGTTGTTGGAATGCTACCCGCAATCTCTTCCACAGATGTTGCCACCGCCGTTGCAAAACTCCACACGCTTGACCAACCACTCGTCCCTCCTGCATTTGTCGCATTCACACGCCAGTAATATGTGGTGTTGTTCAACAAACTGACAGCGTACGAGGTGCTTATAATCCCGGTTTGATTTACCACCAATGTTGAAAAATCAGAACTCGTTGATACCTGTAATGTGTACGATGTCGCACCACTTGAAATATTCCAGCTTAATGTCGGACTTGCTGCGACGCCGGTCGCCCCATTTGCTGGTAAAGCTAATGTCGGTGCCGATGGCGCTGCTACGACGGTTGTGAAACTCCAGACGCTCGACCAAGCACTTGTACCTCCTGCATTTGTCGCATTCACACGCCAGTAATACGTCGTGTTGTTCAACAAACTACTGACAGCGTAGGAAGTGCTCCCTATCCCAGTCTGATTCAGCACCAATGTTGAAAAATCAGAACTCGTTGATACCTGCAATGCGTAAGACGTCGCACCACTTGAGATGTTCCAGCTTAATGTCGGGCTTGCTGCGACGCCGGTCGCCCCATTTGCTGGTAAAGCTAATGTCGGTGCCAATGGCGCTGCTACGATCGTCGTGAAACTCCACACACTCGACCAAGCACTTGTACCTCCTGCATTTGTCGCATTCACACGCCAGTAATATGTCGTGTTGTTCAACAAACTACTGGCGGCGTAAGAAGTACCCACTATCCCAGTCTGATTCAGCACCAGCGTGGAAAAATCAGAACTCGTTGATACCTGCAATGTGTACGACGTTGCACCCGTTGAAGCATTCCAACTTAATGTCGGACTTGTTGCAACACCGGTCGCCCCATTTGCAGGTGAAGCTAATGTCGGTGCTGATGGCGTGACTGCAATAGTCGTGAAACTCCACACACTCGACCAACACCCGTCCCTCCTACGCCTGTCGCATCCACACGCCAGTAGTATGTCGTGTTATTCAACAAACTACTAGTGGCGTAAGAAGTACCCACTATCCCAGTCTGATTCACCACCGATGTGGAAAAATCAGAACTCGTTGATACCTGCAGTCCATAAGACGTGGCACCGGTCGAAGCATTCCAGCTTAGAGTAGGATTTGTTGAAACGTTGGTCCCACCATTCGCTGGTGACGCAAGCACTGGTGCCGCTGGAGGAAGAGTGATCATTTCCGACAGGGACCGACTCCAAACGCAACCACATTCAATCCCAGCAAACAGATTTGCGCCGCATACTGCAAGAGCCTGAACAACAGTATCGGTCAAGCCCGTGTTCACTGCACTCCAACTCGTGCCACTATTTGTTGATAGAAAGACACCGCCACTATCTCCGGCAAAAAGACTGGACCCGACGACTGAAAGCGCATTGACGTACTTCTTCGTTAAGCCGGTATTGACGGCGCTCCAACTCGATCCATTGTTTGTTGAAAGAAAGACACCGCCGCTATAGGTCCCAGCAAAGATCTTGGTTCCGCTAACGGCAAGAGCAAGAACAGAAGTGCTTGTCAAGCCCGTGTTCACCGCAGTCCAGCTTGCGCCGTTGTTCGTTGATAGATAGAGACCGCTACTGGTTCCAGCAAACAGATTAGTACCGCTCGCGGCAAGAGCAAGAACAGTGGTACCCTCGATGCCCACACTCACTGCATTCCATCGTGTGCCGTTGTTTGTTGAGAGAAAGACGCCGCCCCCATTGGTGCCGGCGAACAGGTTAGCACCGATAACGGCAAGAGCCGAAACATCGGTGTTCGACAAGCCATTATTGACCGTACTCCAACTCGTTCCGCTGTTTGTGGACAGGAACACTCCGCTACGAGAAGTACCTGCGAAGAGCTTAGCACCGCTGACAGCGAATGCCTGAACGTTACTGTTCGTCAAGCCAGAGCTCGCCGCGCTCCAACTTGCGCCGCTGTTCGTTGATAGAAAAACACCTGCGCTTACAGTACCAGCGAAGAGATTCGAGCCGTTGACGCCTAGAGAAAGAACGGTTGTGCTCGTCAGACCAGTACTCGCCGCAGTCCAGCTTGTGCCGTTGTTCGTCGAAAGAAAGACACCGCTACCATAACTCCCCGCAAAGAGATTAGTGCCGCTTGCGACAAGAGCATTAACAAAAACGTTAGCCAAGCCAGTATTCACCGCACTCCAACTTGTTCCATTGTCTGTGGAGAGAAAGACACCGCCGCCGTCGGTCGCAGCAAAGAGGTCAACCCCGCTTACAGCAAGAGCATTGACATACTTGTTCGTCAAACCGGTATTCGCCGCACTCCACGTCGTACCGTTATTCGTCGAGAGATAGATACCGCCCGAATACGTCCCAGCAAAGATCTTGGTCCCGCTAACAGCAAGAGCCCGAACGTCAGTATTCGTCAAGCCAGTATTCACCGCACTCCAACTCGTGCCATTGTTTGTAGAAAGATAGACGCCGCCACCTGTTCCGGCGAACAGATTAGCGCCACTCACGGCTAAAGCGTAGACGGGATTGCTGCCCAACCCCGTCTTGACCGAACTCCAGTTTGTGCCATTGTTTGTCGAACGAAAGACACCACCGCCATAAGCCCCCGCAAAGACACTACTGCCGCTGACAGCAAGAGTCTGAACATATTTGTCGGTTAAGCCGGTGTTCACTACACTCCAGGTCGTTCCATTGTTCGTCGATAGAAAGACGCCCGCGCCATCAGTTCCAGCAAAGAGATTAGCACCACTCACGGCAAGAGCCATAACATAATTGTTCGTCAAGCCGTTCTTCACCCCGCTCCAGCTCGTGCCATTGTTTGTCGTGAGATAGACACCGCCACCATAAGTCCCAGCGAAGAGCGTAGTGCCACTCACGGCAAAGCACCGAACAACTCCGCCATACGGCCCGTTCGTTCGCTGCCACTGAGCGTGGCAAAACTCGTTGGATAGGAGGAACGGCACGAGACAAAGCGTCAACATTGTCAACTTTTTCATTCTCAACTCGTCAAATTGGTCTGTGACTAATTCAATATCCAGGCGTGGCACAAAAGGCAACCACTATTTTATCAACACCAGTTTCTTGGTCTCAACGTAAACCTGACCTGAACCTGCCGATCCCTTCCCTGTCTGTCCCAAAGAGCCTGCAAACATCCGACATAGATATACCCCGCTTGCAGCTGCCCCTGCATCCCACTCCACCTTGTAGCTTCCCGCTTGCAACTCCTCTGACACCAACGTCACAACCTCCTTCCCCAAGAGCGTGAACACCTTCAGTGTCACAGTACACGCCTGTGGTATATCAAATTGAATCTTTGTCGTTGGATTGAATGGATTTGGGAAGTTCTGCCTGAGTGCATATGTTGTTGGAATGCCACCTGTGATCTCTTCCACAGAGGACACCGCCATCGTTGTGAAACTCCACACAGTTGACCAACCGCTCGTACCGGCGACATTTGTCGCATTCACCCGCCAGTAGTGGGTTGTCCTACTCATAAGCCGCAAACTCACGTATGAGGTATCCGTGATCCCACTTGAGTCAAAGACTATCGTAGAGAAGGTTTCATTCTTAGATATCTGAAGCCGATATGACTTCGCTCCAGTTGAAGCATTCCATCTTAAGGTCGGACTTGTTGAAACTCCTGTCGCCCCATTTGCTGGTGAGGCTAATGCCGGTGCTGATGGAGCTACTTCGATTGCAGTGAAACTCCACACACTTGACCAGGGACTTGTCCCTCCTGCATTTGTCGCATTCACACGCCAGTAATACGTCGTGTTGTTCATTAGACTCACACCGTTCCAGGTACCCACAATCCCGCTCTGATTCACCACCAACGTGGAAAAATCAGAACTCGTTGATACCTGTAATGCGTAAGATGTCGCACCAGTTGAAGCATTCCAGCTTAACGTGGGACTGGTGGAGACTCCTGTGGCTCGGTCGGATGGTGAAGCCAGTGTCGGTGCTGCCGGGGCTGAGACAATCGTGGCAAAGCTCCAAGTACTGGAATAAGAGCTTGTACCGCCAGAGTTGGTTGCGTTGACGTGCCAGTAGTAGCGCGTGTTGTTGGCAAGACCTCTGATCCCACACGATGAGCCCTTAATACCGATCTGATCAATAATGAGCGGTGAGAAACTTGAACTCGTTGAGACCTGCAACCGACACGATGTGGCTTCCCAGGCACCATTCCAGCTTAGCAAGAGAGTTGTGGGAACCTTGGTTGAACTGTTGGATGGTGAAGCAAGTGTCGGCACTGATGGTGCAGCAACAAGCGTTGTATCCCACGAAGTCGCATAGGGACCACCATAGGCACCCATATCGTTCCTTACAGTGCCCAATGCGGGGTACAACGCATAACCCGGTCTGTTTGGATCTGCCGGATCATTGTACTCTTGATTGGGGTTTCCTTTGTCAACACACGGTGAAGTAGACTGCAGATGAAAATCATTCCTCAAAGAATCGACGAATAATGGAATTCCATAGACTGCATTTGTCCCTGCTGTCTCATTCCTGAAATGCCGGAACCCATCGAACAAATTGTAGTCAACAGTGACACTCCCGGCTGGAACATCGGATTCAACATAAATAGTGCAAACGGCGTTGTTACTCAAAATGTTGTTTCGAATGAGCATATTCACGGGGTTGATGTTGAAGATATTCATGCCTCCATTGTCTGCATCCCACCCGTTTCCTACTGTGCCATTTCCATAGATCGTGTTGTTGATTACCGAAACGTTTCGCATTGAATACTCACCTGTCGGTCCGTCATAGCGTGTGATCCGCACTCCCACACCTTTATTGTGATAGATGAGGTTGTTGAAGACTTTGATGCTGTCAATGTCCGTTCCTGTGTAACCGCCTATTTCAAGGCCGAATTCATTGTTATAAAACTCATTTCCATAGATTGTTATGTTATTGAAAAGATGTTTCACTGTAGGGGCACCAACGCCTGCCACCCAGAAACCCCTACCATTGTTATACACTTTGTTGTGATGTATTTTGATGCCATCAAGCAGTCCCCCATACTCGCAGCCTACAGTAATACCAATTCCGTTATCGTGACAGATGTTGTCAAATACATCGATGTTGAACTCATGGCTGCTAAAAGCGTCTATGTAGATCCCAGCAGGGCGTCCTTTCTGGTTGTACACTTCATTTGTGCACACGGTTCCATTCGAGGAGCCTACTTTTACATCAATCCCTTCTTGCAGGCCGTCATGAACACGATTGTTCTTTATCTCAAAGTGGCGCGTCGACGTAAAGGAAATACATTCTTGATCCAGGCCCGTGCATGCGCGTACAACCTCGTTGGCTTCAACTACGACGTTATCACTGTAGTCTACTTGTATTCCAGGAGAGTAAGTACTGTCCGTGTAGTTTCTCTCGATGGTGACGTAGCTGCTTTGTGCAACGAAGATTCCAGTAGCGTCCGAGTTTAGAACCCTCAGACCGGATATTTTGATATATTTTAGACCCTGAACGTGTACTAGCCCTGTCCAAGCCCTAACACCATCTCGTGGGCCGGGGAATATCATTCCCGAGCCATTGATATTGACGGAATCGCCGGGGTAGGATGTGAACGTGATGGGTCCGTCTGCCGTCCCCGAGTTTACAGGCACAAGGCGCTCGCGGTAAATGCCCTGCTTGATGAACACAGTAACATTCGCGGTGGCCATCGAAGCAGCTTTGGCGAACGTCTTCCAGGGAAGCGACTCGGTCCCCGGATTTGAGTCATTGCCGGTCGGCGAAACGTAGTAGTAGGTTGGTCCTATTTGAGCGTGCAGGCTGACTGAGCTAAAGGCAAGCAAAAGAGCAGGAATGACTGCGGTCAGTCGTTTTCTATGAGCTCGTCCCATTGACGACCCTTCATTTGTGCTATTTTGTGGCAACCATCGTGTCCAGAATTTCGCATCGCCGTTATGTCGGCGATAGGGTTTCTCCAAGTCTAAACCTCGCGATCAGTACCACGTACCGCAGTACCGTTGCGAACCTACTTCAGAAGGACCATCTTTCTCGTTTGCACAAAGCTCCGTGCTGAGCCTGTCGAAGCATCATCCGCTTGGATCCTGTAGAAGTAAATTCCGCTTGCGACGTTCGCCTTCCAAACGGCCTCGTAGTAGCCTGGAGCAAGTTCTTCGGCCACGAGCGTCTCGAGCTCTCTGCCGAGGAGATCAAACACCTTTAGCGACACCTTGCCGGATCTCGGTATGCCGAAGCGAATCCTTGTCGAAGGATTGAATGGGTTGGGATAATTCTGTCTCAATGCGTATTCTTTCGGCATCGCATCGTCCAGTTGCTCAGCAGCCGATGCAACGGCCGTCGTAAAGGTCCTCACCGTGGAATAGCTGCTCGTCCCTGCGACATTTGTTGCGCTCACTCGCCAATAGTATGGTGTGTTGTTCTGCAATGGACCCACTCGCCGATAACTGTCCGTCACCATGGAATCATCGACGAGCCTATTCACAAAGCCCGGACTGGTCGAGAGCTGCACTGTGTACCTGTCGGCTCCCAAGATGCCATTCCAACTCAACATCGGGCTCGTTGACACACCTCTCGCAGAGTCAGCCGGTGAGTTAAGCACCGGAGTCTGTGGTCTTGCCACGGAAGTTGCCAGGTCCCAGGAAGTTGCAGAGGGACCACCGTAAGCACCAATGTCGTTCCGCAGTGTGCCCTGCGCAGGATATAAAGCATACCCAGGTTTGCTCAGATCTGCGGGATCGTTGTACACTTGACCGGGGTGCCCTTTGTCAATGCAGGGTGAAGTCGCCCGCAGATGATAATCATTCCTCAGAGTGTCAACGAACAGCGGACTTCCATAGACTGCGTTCGCTCCCGCCATCTCGTTCGCAAAATTCCGGAAGCCGTCAAAGAAATTGTAATCAATGGTGACGTTCACACGGGGGACTTCCGGCTGAACGCAGATGGTATAGGCAGCGTTGTTGCTCAAGATGTTGTTGCGGATGAGGATACTCTCGGGCGCGATGCTAGAGACATTGATACCTCCATCCGACCATCCATTGCTCGCTGTGCCATTTCCAGAGATCATGTTGTTGACTATTTCTATGTTGCGCAACACATATTCACCTGAGGGGCCATCATACCGCGAGATCCCAACTCCTGTTTTGTTGTGGTAGATCAGATTGTTGTAGACTCTGATGCTATCTAGTGTCATTCCCGCCAAGCCACCTATATCGAGGCCGACACGATTGTTATGGAAATCATTTTCATAGACCGCAATATTCTTCATAGGGTGCTTCTGTGGTGTGACGCCCCCACCATTTACCCAGAAACCTCTATCGTTGTTGTACGCTTTATTGTGATGAATCCGTACTCCCTCAAGCAATCCCCCGTTCTCGGAGGAGATACCAAAACCCTGTAGATTGTCGTGGGAGAGATTGTCAAATACCTCGATGTTAAACTGATGTCCGTCCCAGGTTCCCGCGTAGATTCCGAAACGATCCCTTTGGTTGTACACTTCATTCCTCGTGACAATCCCGTTTGAGACATTCTTCACGCATATCCCTTCAGTGAAGCCGTCGTGGACGCGATTGTTTCTTACTTCAAAAAGGTCTACCACTGAAATACAGATGCATTCCTCCTCCAGGCCAAAGCAGCCGCGAACGACTTCGTTACCGTCAACTATGATGTTGTCGGAAGCGTGCACTTTGATCCCGGGACTGAACGTGCTGTCAATATAGTTTTTCTCGATGGTGATATGGGTGCTAACCTCAACCAGAATACCAACATGCGCAGAATTCAAGACCCTTAGCCCGGCGATCTTGATGTGGCTGATGTCTCTGATGTATACCAACCCGTCCGACCACCCAGCAGGGGGCGTCATTCCCACGCCGGTGATCGTTACAGAATCGCCAGGGTAGGATGTGAACGTGATCGGTCCATCTGGTGTCCCGGAGTGCACAGGGACAAGGCGCTCTCTATAGGTGCCTTGCTTCAGGAAGACAGTCACACCGGCAGTGGCCGACGAAACAGCTTTGGCCAGTGTTTTCCAAGGAAGCGACTCCGTCCCTGGATTCGAATCATTGCCGGTCGGTGAAACATAGTATGATGTTCCAAGCGGTGCCGCAACAGTCGTCGTGAAACTCCTCACCTGCGACCAATCGCTCGTCCCTCCCGCATTCTTCGCACACACTCGCCAATAGTACGTCGTGCCATATTGAAGGGGTCCAATTGCCTTCATGGTATTCGACCACTGCTGTATCAGTTAGTACGACATTCGAAAAGTCCGGACTCAATGACACCATAAAAAAGTATTTCAGCGCCCTGGTGACCTTCTGCCAGCTCAGTATTGGATCGATCGGCACCTTTTTCATGTTGTCCGCTGGTGCCAGAAGTTTCGGAGGAGCAATCAGCCACGCTGAAGCCTCAAATGCTCCAATATCATATGCCGCACCCTGCGGTCGTGCTGTCCCGTTGAAGTCATTCGCTACGGTGCTGAGGGTGATGCCTGCGTCGATACACGGAGAAGATGCTTGCAGGGTTCGATCGGAGTTCAGAAGCGGATCGCCGTGGATCGAATGGGAATCCTGTGTTGTGGCGGCCTTGTAGGCTTCCCATTGGGTGGCATAGTCGTAGGTGATGTTCACGACCCCGATCCCCTCTTGAAGATCGATCCTTGCCAACAGACCGTTGGATTGGTACCAGCAATTGTGATCAAGCACCACCTTGTTGATGTCCTCTTTTCTCCACCATCGTACACTTTGTTCTGTTGCATCGAAGAAAATGTTGTTCCGTATGTAGACGTTTGTTGTCTGTGCGAAGAAGGGAAAGAACATCAAATGAGTACCGTTGGGGTCCGGCCTTTGAGCATGTCCCCAACCTCGCCCTGCATTCAAGCAAGTATTGTTCTCAAAGTAGATATCATGCGCCCGGGACAGACTTCCGCCTTCCCAAAATTCGAATGAATACTCGCTGTTTCTGACGACGTTGTTCCTGAAATAAATATTGTAGACTTCAAATCCTGCGGGGTCGTCTCCCTGCGCGGTGACCGCGGCATCGTAGATCTGATTGAACGTACATCGCTCAACGACATTATCGTGAGCGCTATTCCAATACTGCACTCCATTTCCCAAGCGAACCGTCCGGCTGCCGCCGTACTGATCTGCTCCCCCGATATACGAAAGGTCACAGTTCCTTACGATTGTGTGATGAGTATTGGTTCCCGCAAATCCGAAGGTTCCGTACCGCATATCCAAATTGTCGCAGGCGACATAGCTTCTGTTGTCCACGTTGATGACAAGGAGATTCAATCCAAACTCGACGTGTGAATAGTAAGTCCCAGGATTGATCGCAGAGTACATCTCGAGCAGATCATTATCCTCATCATACCAGAACTTCCCTTGGGCATTCAGGTCGGATCTATTCCACATCTTCACCCCACAGGATGTCTCGTTGTTGAAAATAATGTTCCCGACATCAACATTAAGAGGCTCGGGGTTCGCGTCACACTCTTTGAAACTCATTGCATCGATGAACAGGGTGTCGCCATTGGGCATCACACTACCAAGAAAAAATGTGATCCGGCTGTCGCTCGCTGTGGTGTCTCCATGGAAATAGATCTCGTAGGAAGTCCATTGAGTGGTGATTGCTACAGGGGGTGAGACGGACGATGAATATTTCGTGAAGGGAGGCCCATACTGTTGGAGCGTTATCTTGTTCTCAGGCATTGCAAAAGAGCGCGTTGCTTTTGCCATGAATGAGAGGCGGTACCAAGCAAGCGCTTTTATTGAGCCGGCGTGCGTAAAGAGCTGTATGTCTGTGTTCCACGGATTGGTGCCATTTCCGTGATTGATGCAAACTAGTCTTGCTCCGGCGGGTGCAGTATAGAACTCGCCCGCCGTTGTTGTCCTGGAAAGGGTGGTTGAAGCACCGGTGGCAGGGTCATCCCATTTTTCCCAACCAGAGAGGTCACTAGAGAAATCAGGATTTGGCAGAAGTTCGGTACCAACAAGATTCACGCATCGGTACTTTGTCCTCCAAATGTTCCCACCTTGATTCGTCCAATCTGAAGGGGAGTTTCTGTCATAGGCGCCGAGCAACTTCGGCTTGTTCCCGGTTCCGTAGGCGCTGTAGGTTATGTAACCCGAAGGCGAACCGCTGGATGGCACCAGGCTTCCCCTGAATGCCTCTCCTCTCTTGAACAGTAGTGAATCCCCCGGTGCAAATGTTGACGCGTTGACCTTGTCAATTGTTTTCCATGCTGCCGAAGGTGATGAGCCGCTGTTTGCATCGGACCCACCGGTAGCATCCACATAGTACTTCTTTGCCTGAGCATCTGAATCAAGAGCCCAAGCAACCAGAAGCAGGGCGACCGTAAAAACAGTTCTGCTTATCATGGGATTATTCCCCTAGGCTTCATCTGCGTGGTGGAAACGCTGCGCCTAAGAAAAGTAAGACGTTGGAGAGTATGGGAGTCGGCCGTATCATCTCGGCTAGTCTCATAAACAAGCCTCCGTTCACTGTCAACTTTTTCATTGATAGTTCCTCCAGTTAGTGCGTGGTTAAGTTAAACATCCGATTGTGGCGCCAAAGGCGCCAGACGCTCCTATTTGATCAACACAAGTTTCTTCGTCTCCACTTAAACCTGTTCTGAACCTACCGAAGGACTCCCGACAAAGCCCGCAACCATCAGTCCGAAATCCGTAATCACGAAATGCCGAGATAGATAAGCCACATAAAACACAAGTAGAAATCGTCTATCCGAAATCTGTACAGCTAATCTCCCCCTTCATCCACTCCAACACCCAGTTTCTTGACCTGATAAATCGAATCTAACACAGTGCCGTCCACCCATTTCACAAGGGCGATGACCTTATCCGTCAAGTCTGGTTTGTCCGGCTTTCCACAAATTTCCTCAACTTCAGCTTTGATTTCCTGAATTGGACGAATCGGAAGCGACGAATGCTTCGTCGCTTCAATCAAGTCTTCTCGACGAGGATTGATGGCAATGCCTCGTTCGGTGACAATCACGTCAATCAAGTCGCCTGTCCCACAAACCGTCGTGACTTCATCCAATATCACAGGAATGCGGTCACGGAAGGAAGGAACTGCTAAGATCGTGCACTTAGCAAAGAGACAGTTTTGCCATCCACCGATACCATGAAGCAAACGCCCGTCAGAGTGCGTTACCACATTGGCGTTGAAGTCCACGTCAACTTCTGTGGCGCCGAGAACAACTGCATCCACCATGGAGGCGAAGTTTCCTTTGCCATGATAATTGTAACTCGTGAATGGACTGGTCATGACATGCTTGGGATTCTCTCGCATTGATCGGACGCCTTCTAAGTCGAAAGTCTGTCCATCGAGAATGTAATCTGTCAACCCTTGCTCGAGCATCTCCACAAGATATTTGTTGCTGCCGGCACGAATGAAGCGTGCTTTGACTTTTGCCTCTTTCATCATCTCCCGTAAGTAAATCGCAAACGCAAGACTCGTTCCTCCTGCACCAGCCTGAAATGAGAAACCATTCTTCATGATGCCAGCATCACGAATGAACTGCGCTGTCCTCTCGGCAATGAGCAAGCGGTCAGGACTCTTGGTGATCTCCGTCGTGCCTGAAACGATTTTCGTTGAATCACCAATTTTATCCGTCACCACAACGTAGTCCACATAGTTGCCCTGAATCTGCCAAGGAACGCACGGAAAGTCCACAAGATTGTCAGTGACAACGATCACCCTGTCGGCATACTGAGAATCAACCAATGCAAATCCAAGACCACCACACGCTGATGGACCATTCACGCCGTTCGCGTTACCAAAAGGATCCGCTGTCGGTGCAGCAATCACTGCAATGTCAATGTGAACCTCACCATCCTGAATAGCCTGATAGCGTCCACCGTGAGAGCGCAGAACACCCAGCCCTCTCATTTTTCCCAACGAACAAAAATCGCCAAGAGGACCATTCATGCTTCCCTCGATGTGATGAATCACACCTGACTCAAGGTGTTTAATGTTCGACTCATGGCAAGGAAACGACGCACTGGGAAACCACATCAAATCCTTTGCACCGAGTTCAGCAGCAACATCGAAGATCTGATTGCCAATGATGTCTCCGTTTCGGAAATGATGATGCGTTGAAACGGTCATCCCGTCGCGGAGTCCCGCCTTCTGCAGAGCAGTTTTCAAATCCTTCACTACCTTGTTTCCATCAGCAGGATAATCGGCACAAGAGTATATCTTCGGCGCGGCTTTGCACCCTGACAGACGATATTTGCCGACACCCTGATAAGGAACTGCCTTCCTTCCGTTGACCTCGGTCGGCACCATTCGACCAATTGCGTTTTTCATGAGTTGAGTTGACATTGGCACTTTCTGATATTACAATTGCTTATCCCAATCCGCCGGTACTTTTCCGACAGCAATTGCCATCAGAATGGTTCGCTGTGCACGTTTGACGACTGGCGGATCAATCATCTTACTTCCGAGCGAAGCCACACTAACACCTCTCGCATCTGCTTCTTTGAATGCCAAGACAATTTCCTTTGCTCTGTCAATTTCCTCTTCTGACGGTGCAAACGCATCGTTGATGATAGCAATCTGCCGTGGATGGATACATCCCTTTCCTTCGAATCCCAGCGACTTGGCTTCAAGAACACTTGCGTGAAGCCCCTCCATATCGCTCACATCCGAAAAGACCGAATCAATCGGCTGAACACCTGCGGCACGTGCCGCATTAACGACCTGGCTGCGCGCCCAGAAGCTTTCGCGTCCTTCAACAGTTCGTTGCGCACCCAAGTCAGCAGTGTAGTCCTCGAGTCCGATGGCGAGTGCAACCACATTTTCGGAAGCAGTGGCAATTTCGTATGCCTTGATTGCACCCAAGGCACTTTCCACTATGAGCATTAGAAGAACTTGCCCAGCGATTTTCTTTGCTTCCCGGATTTCTCTGATTCGTTTGTCAACTTGCTTCACCCGGTCAGCACTTTCACACTTTGGAATGAGAATCACGTGTACATTGTAGGGAACGACAAAACCTAAATCGTGGAGTCCGCGCTCACCTTGATTGATGCGCACCATTCTTTCTGCGCCGTAGAAGTTCACTTGACACAAAGCGTTCCTTACCAGAATCTGTGCGGCATCCTTTTCAGATGGAGCAACGCTGTCTTCCAGATCGAGAATGATTCCGTCTGGCTTATGTATGCCAGCGTTAATCATGAACTTTGACTCATTGCCCGGCAGATACAAGCGTGAGCGGCGAAAGCGATCTCGATCGGTTATGTAGGTACAGAACGGCTTCATCTCAGGCAAGAACTCTTTCTTGATTTTAGGCTCCGCCCGTTTGACAGCAGTCTCAATCCTCGCCATCAATACAAACGGAAGAGCACCGCTGTCCTCCATTTCGACTTTCGCATGTTGGATTCCAAAGTATTTCAACTCATCGGCAATCAACTCGCGGATGGATCCGCCATAGAGCGATCCCACCTTGCTCTGTAGATTTGTTTCGATGCCGCCGCTGTCTCTGAGTTCCAATGAAACCCAGCAATCGGAACGAATGTCTTTGCCTTTTCGACCGGCTTCGGATCTAAGTGACATATGGACTTCTCGAATATTGACTGGTCACAATCGTGCTTTCGCAGATTTTCTCTCCGCCAATTTCTTTCTCGTGTACGCAAGGAGTCCACCGCTGTCACGAATGGCGAGCATGTCCGGTGGTAAAAGTGGAAATGTGTATGCCTTTCCACCTACCGCAATCGTTCCACCTTCCACATTCAACTGGACTTCGTCGCCTTCTTTGTACGCGCGAACAGCTTCAGGACAATCAATCAGAACCAATCCCTGATTGATAGCTGCTCGATAGAAAATGCGGGAAAAACTCTCGGCAATGACAGCCTGAATGCCCACGGCTTTCAAACCGAGAGCAGGTTGCTCACGTGAACTGCCGCAGCCAAAGTTCTTTCCAGCAAGAATAATGTCGCCGGCATGAACATTGCCTGCAAACGTGGAGTCTAAGTCTTCGAGCAAGTGGGGTTTGATTTCATCGGCCTTGCTGCACGTGTATGTGTACTTTCCCGGAAAGAGCATATCCGTGTTGATGTCGTCGCCGTATTTCCAGATTCTCATCCCTTCGCCTCCTTGGGTCTCGTAATCTTCCCGTGGATGGCTGAAGTCGCCACAGTTGCAGGACTCGATAAGTATATCTCCGAATCTTTCGTTCCCATCCGTCCTCTGAAATTTCTGTTGGACGTGCTCAAACATCTTTCACCTGGCGCCAAAACGCCTTGATGAGCACCTAAGCATGGACCGCAGCCTGGCGGAAGGATTACGCCACCGGCTTTGCTGATTGTCTCGATGTATCCTCGCTTAAGCGCCTCGTCAAGAATCTCCTTGGACGCTGGCAGAACAAGCAGTCGTGTATTACGAGAAACCTCTTTCCCCCGAAGAATCCCAGCAGCGATTTTCAAATCGCTCAACCTTCCATTAGTGCACGTTCCCAAAAGAGCCTGGTGGATTTCGACGCCTTCAACTTCTCTGACAGGTTTCACGTTATCAACCGCGTGTGGCACTGCAACTGAAGGCTTAATCTGTTTCAAATCAACTTCCAATTCTTTGATGTAGGAAGCCCTTTTGTCTGCCCATGCTGGCTTGTATGTGTTTCTCTCGACTCCGATAGATGACAAATATTTCTCTGCCTTTTCATCCACGGGAAAGACAGCGATCTTTGCGCCCATTTCAACGCCCATGTTCGCAATGGTGATGCGGTCGTCAATGGAAAGATTCTTCACATCGCCATGAAATTCCACTGAACAATAGTTTGCACCATCGGCACCGACTTGACCGATGATGGTAAGAATCAGGTCTTTCGCTGAAGCAGGCGGCTTGAGTCTTCCTTTGAAAACAATCTTGATCGAATGTGGAACCTTCAGCCACGTCTCGCCTGTAAGCAGAAGTGCCGCCGCTTCTGTTCGGTCAATTCCAGTCGCGAAAACACCAAGTGCACCATACGAGCATGTGTGTGAATCACTGCCAACCACAAGTGTCCCCGGCACTGCAAAACTCTTTTCGATCATAATTTGGTGACAGATGCCTTGTCCAACATCGAAAAAGTTCTTCACACCGTAAGTGCGAACGAACTCGCGAATCTTCTTGTGACCGAGTGCAGTTTTTTCATCCGCCGCCGGGATGACATGGTCGAGGACAATCACAGGCAAATCAGGACTGCAGAGACCATATTCTTTCAAATCGCCAGCGATTTTCTCGACGATCGCCGAGGCGTTGTCGTGCATTAGCAAATGGTCCGGCTTTACCGTGACGATTTGTCCCGGAACAACTTCTTTCAATCCCGCCTTTTTGGCGAGAAGTCTTTCTGCATAGGTTTTGCCCATAGCATGGCTCAAACAGAATACAGAATCCTAGTGCTGGCAGTCGGCGGAACTGATTCAAGCTTTCAACAGTCCGCCCTTCTGATAAATCTTCATCTGGATATCTGAAAACGGTTTCGCTTGCAGAGTTTCTTGAGTTGACAGCAGAACGATTTCACCCGTTTGAAAATTGACTTTGATTTCATCACTGTCCCTGATGTTGTAATGAATCAAATCGGAAATCAAAATAGGCATGCCGGCATTGATGGCGTTGCGCTGATAAATAGCGCCGAACGATTCAGCAACGATCACGCTGATGCCCAGACTCTGGAAACAATCTACCGCCTGCTGACGTGAGCTTCCCGCACCGAAGTTCTTTGCTGTGACGACGATGTCGCCAGGTTTTGCTTTTCTGGCAGAGTCTTCATAGCCTCTCAGATTGCTGAATGTGTATTGCCCCATTTCCTTCTTCTCAGTAATTGTCAGGTAGCGATTGTGGTAGATCATATCAGTGTCGATGTTGTCTTTATTGATCACCCAGACACGACCTTGCACCTCGACAGGCTTCTCCCAGCGAAGTAGGGGCGTATCGCGATACGCTCGCACTTCCTCGGGCTTCGGCATCAAGACAGGGAACGCACCAGGTTCACCTGGAATCTTATCAGCAGTTGTAATAAAACCAGCAGCAGCCGAAGCCGCCACCGTTGCCGGTGAAGCCAGATACACTTCCCCCCTTCCTTGTTTGCCTGTGAAGTTGCGATTCCCTGTGGAGACCGTCACTTCTCCGGGACCATTCTGACCAATTTGTCCATCTGCGCAACCTGCACATCCAGCATTTCCGAAAAGCACTCCGGCTTTCTTGAACACATCAACTAAACCTCTGTCTAGACATTTTCTCCACACCTTATCTGTGGAAGGGACAATCTTCAACACAACGCCGGGAGCAACTTTATGTTTCGCCAATATCTTTGCCGCCGCGACCATGTCTTCATATCGTCCATTAGTGCAAGAGCCAATAAATGCCGAATCAATTTTCCTCCCATGGACTTCCGAAACAGCGACAACATCCTCTGGATGACCTGGACGAGATATAAGCGGCTCCATTCCATCAATATCTATCTCAACTTCATTCTCATAAACGCCTCTTCTGTCGGCATAGACGGGTCTCACTTTCTTGCCACTTGCCCTCTCACAATACTCTATCACCTTCTCGTTAGGTGGAAAGAGCATAATGATTGCACCCATCTCTGTTGCCATTGAAGCGATGGTGATTCGTCCTGACAAATCCAATTTGTCCACGTAGTCACCGTAAAACTCAGCGGCGTAACCGAGCAGTCCGTTCGCGCCGAAATGCCTTAGCAGAGCGAGCACAACATCTTTAGGCGTGGCAAGGCGTCCGGGTTTGCCCTTCAGAATTACTTTGATTGTCTTCGGAACCTCGAACCACACTCTGCCATACGCAAACGCATGAGCAATATCCTGATCTCCCATACCTTGACCAAACGCACCGATGGCACCGAGTATATTGGCATGTGAATCGGTCGAAACCAATGTTGAACCAGGCACGGCTAATCCCTCATCAATGGCAAGATGCGTGCCGATGCCAGAATTGATGTCGTAGGTGCTGATACCTGTTTCTCGTGCGTATATCCGACACAACTGTTGGTTGGACGCATACTTCTGGTCAGAACCGCCGGGATTGCAGTCAAACGTGAAAAACGTTTTGCTTGGATCTGCAACTGTCAGATTAGCGTCTCTGATGTTCTTCACCACGTTTGCACCACCGAAGTCTCGCGCCACCCGCACATCAATGGCAATGTCCACAATGTCACCCGGGACAACACGTTTCCCGGAATGGTTTGAGATAATCTTCTCGATGATTGTCATATCAAGACAGCTCGGCGCTTGGGGATTAGGGATCACGGATTCGCGTTATCATCTCTCCCACCAATTAGCTTCAATCCCATGGCAATTTAATGAAGGAATATTTCAAATGCAAGAAGCTTGGTAACTGTGAAGGAGGTTGGATTATCAGTAGTCCCTTCTCCAGCATCACTAACGGATCGAACGTAGCGAAGTCAGCTTGATGAATGAGAACCGTTTCGACGACCTGTGGACGCCCTTCGCCTTCTTTAGCATGGCAGGCGATAATATTGACGATCTCGTCAGGAACACCGACTTTTGCCGCAAGGATAGCTCCTGAAATCGGATGTCGAGCAATCTTGCCGCTGAAACTTTTCCGATAGCCTCCCTTGCCATCCTTTTCGAATTCCAGGAGTTTGCCGACGTCATGCAAAAGTCCGCCAGCAATCAGGCGATCCATATCAATTCGATAGGGCATGGTGCGGTAGCTCTGCTGTTGCGCGAGCGCCAACTGATAAGCGCCTTCTGTGACAGCAATCGTATGCTCAATGAAGTTCACATCTCTCGCGTCAGTCAGCAACGTGAAGGGCATCTTTGTCAGTTCTTCTATGCTTTCCCATTTACCTTCCTCACACCCTTTGACCCATGTTTCAATTACGAAGTCTCTGAATCTTGCATTTCTTATTTTGGACAGTTGGCTTTCAAACAGTTTTTCGACATCAGATTTTGAGATCATGTCAGAATTCCAAGTCTAGTTTGTTCCTGCTTACCGCAACAATACCTTCTTCTGACTGCAAGCGAACGACCTTCTCAGTCATCATTCTTTTGCTTGCTGTCCATTTGTTTGTTCCACTTCCACTGTCTCTTTCTGAGTCTCTTCCTCCATCATCTCCCTCACAGCAAAGTGAAATTGTAAGACGCCGCCCCGGATCATTCTCGTTTTCTCACGATCTGCTCCAACGGTCTCTTGGGATGCGCTATCTTCAACGGCTTATCGTTGCACATGGAGAGATTCCCTTACTGAAGTTCCATCTCGAGATCTCCATGCCGAGCATCTGTATCGGCGAACGGAGTGATAATAACAATGCTCTGGAATTCTTCCGTGAGGTTACACCGACATCTCCGAGCCTCACCATGGAGAAGGCATTCCCATTGCAGCCCACTCTTCACGAGATGGACCGTAAATGCCTGGGACTTGAAGCCCGGCCTGCCGCATGAGCACCGTCATCTGACCTCGGTGATGAGCTTGATGAAGAATGAGACTTGACAGCACTTGTCCACGCTTCCAGACCTCACCGTACATCGCTACATCCTCCTCAAGCGATGCATCTGACCAACGCTGGTGTATCTGTTCAGCTACGGAGTTCGCACTACCCTGATACGCCTCACACATCTCCGATATGTTGGTTGGAACAGGTGCTTGCTCATCTGGTCCTTGAACCGTCAGCCCGGCATGAGCCGACATTTCTGCGAGAGTCAAGATGCAGTGCCAAGCAAGTTCACCCAAGGAGCGACCTCCTGGGGTGACAAGTTGGGAAAGCGACAAGTCGGTCGTCCGATCCAGCAGGCGCTTCATCGCCTCGGCTTCTCGTGCCCAATCTTGAAGAAAGTCCTCGATAGTTCGGTACATTTCGTTGCTCCTTTGTGAGATGCAGGATAGGAAATAGGATGAACCCCTCATCATTTCTGATGAATGTACTTCTCCGGGTTCTCGTCGAACTCCTTCTTGCACCCAACAGCGCAGAAGTAATAGGTCGTTCCTTTGTACAAGCTTGTGGCAGCCGCCTTCTTCTCGTCCACCATCATTCCGCAGACAGGGTCTTTAGCCATTTGGATTCACCTCCTTGAATTGCAGTCTTTCATACATTTGCACACTGATCCTCACCACACCATCATTTCAGTCTTGCCCGCTCTGCGCTTCACACCAAGGAAAACGCCGAGCATCATACACAACGTTCCCATCCATAGCAAGTTCATTAACGGCTTGCGACTTATTTCTATGACCACATTCTCAGAAGCTGGCTGCAAGCCTGTACCCAGGTTCTGAAATACAAGCTCAATCATCTTCTGATCTGCGTTAATGCTGCTTAATATCACAGATGCATTGCTCTCTGGAATGGCAGCCGGCTGTGGCTTTCGCTCCCCTCCCTCGATGATAAGTGCCGGTTCGATTTCATAATCCTTTCCTCGATAAGTCACCTTGAGGTTTGCACCGATTCTCACTGCCTTCATCGCTTCGCCGTGACTCGCCATGTCGAAACCAAGGAACTGGATCACGTAGGCTGCAAATTCCTTTGTCTCCCCCTTCTTCATTAGCAGTTTGCTACCTGTCTGTACTGAGTCTTGCATGAGTTCTAACGGGGAGATGTACACGTCAGCGAAAAGGGATCTTCGGATGTCTGGTGTTTTCATTGTCCCTCTGTTGTACTCACTGTAGTAGTAACGAGGCAGCACATCATAGGTGCTCTTTCCGTCTTTCACCTCGATGCGTAGTTGGGTCTTCCCGTCTGGACTGAACACCTGACCGCGATAAATCAGATCGCAGCCCATCGCCCGCTGGGCAACATCCTTTGGCAGCATCACGCGCTCGGATGTATCGTACACCGACGAACCGATGATACCAATGAACAACAAGCCCACTCCGAGATGTGCTAACGGACCACCGCTTGTCCACACGCTTATCCGCGCCGTTCTGACAAGTGTTGTAACATTGCTCCAGAATGCAAACGCTGAAGCCCCCGTGAAAAGTACCATCGCGATAGTGTCAAGCCCCGCGAGAAAACCGACAACCATTGAAACCATAGCGAGCACAGCTGGTAGAGCAATCCTTTTCACCAAGATCCTGTTGTCATTCTGTGCCCACATCAGAAGTGGATTGAGTCCAAGGAGGAAACCCATCAGGATCGCTAGCGGGAGATTTAGTCTGCCATAGAATGTGGATTCCACTCTAGAGGCAGTCCCAAATAGCCCTGTGATGATCGGTGACGACGTCCCGACTAGAGTGAGCAGCGCTGATGCACAGAGTACCATCATGCTGACGGTAAGGATGTTCTCGCGATTGACATGTATGAATACTATCCTTTGTCCCGGAATGCTCTTGAATCGCCAAACGAGAAAATAAATGGAGACGACGCTTATGCCGATCATAAATATGAGGAGATGGACATTCAATCCAAAATCCTCGAAGGAATGAACAGAGAAATCAGCGAGGACACCGCTCCGTGTCAAAAAAGTAGCGTAGATAACGAGTAGAAACGAGACAATTGCCAGGAACAGATTCGTTCTCTGCAACGCACCCCGACTTTTCTGCACCAGCAGTCCATGGACGAGAGCTAGGGTGGTAAGCCAAGGGACAAGTGAAGAGTTCTCCACCGGATCCCATCCCCAATATCCACCCCAGCCGAGCACCTCGTATGCCCAGTAGCCACCAATGATGATGCCTGCACCTAACGTCAGTGATGCAAACAGTACCCAAGGTAAAGCCTTCCGAACCCATACACCATACCGCTCTCCGACAAGCGCTGAGAGACCAATCGCAAATGGAAAAGTTACCGCAGCATAACCCATAAAAAGGATCGGAGGATGGATTACCATCCATGGATCTTGAAGAAGCGGGTTCAATCCTGCACCGTCTGGTGGTGTCTGTGGTAATAACTGAAATGGACTCTTGTGGATGAGAAGAAAAAGCAAGAAGAGCTGGAAGATGTTCACGCAAACCATCCCGAACGATTCAAATTCTTCAGCCCTCTTGATGAAGACAAGACCCATCACTGCGGTGAACAGTGCCCAGAGAAGGAATGTTCCTTCTTGCCCAGCCCAGAACGATGAGATGAGATAAAATGTCGGTAGCTGTAACGAACTGTAGCGATAAATGTATGAGATTTGGAAGTGATGAGTCAGGATCAAGTACATGAGATAGAACGATGCCACAAGCACTGCGCCTGTCATCACATAGAAACTGCCACGTGCGACCGAGACTCTGCGTTCGTCTCTTGAACCCAAGTAATAGAGAATCGCCGACACGGCAGCACTGATAAACGCAATCCAGATAGTCAAGGTGCCTAACTTCATCCAGGTTTGTCCTTCCTGAGAATAGTCTATCCACAGCATTCGAAACGTGCTCGCTCACGCCAAGGTGCAACTGCCGGTGTGCACAGAGCCAGCGTGGTAAATAGCAGGCGTTTTCTCGCCTCCGTGCTATTCGCGTATCCTCCGGTTATGATAATATAACAAATTTTCGGAAAAATAGCTATTGCCATTCCAAGTGTCCTTTGGGGTGTGCACGCAGAGAACCGAAGTCTTCCACCTTTCGGATCTGAGATGCTCTGACGCTTCCTAGGATGAAGGAGCCTGTTCTTCATTTTGACATTGTGGAGCCGGCTTCACCTCGCACTGTTCCGCTGACGTCCGAGATCGTGCATTTAAGACTGGGGATCGGCATCAAGAACTTCAGCGTTCCATCATGGTTCCAAGAGATTGCCGAGCTCTATTGACATTCTCGGATAGAATCGCTACATTTATATCAAAGTTGGAACTCTGAGAGTGGCTGCAATGTTATCATACTGTAAAACGACCGTGACAGCTTGACTCGGAAAAGCAAAATATTGACTGTGACTCTTCTGGCGCTTTTCGTAATTGCGAACGTTGGATTTCCGACCATCTTGCATTACTGCAAAATGGGATGCAAGCTTCCCACCACGAAATGTACTTGCAGGATGAGCTGCAACACTCACGCGAGCCGAGAGAAACTCTACCCCACACCACAGAGCTGCTGCACAACGAAGATCGTCGGAGAGCCTATGAAAGAGGAATATCTCCCAGGTAGAGAAACGATGCCAGCAGAGAAAGAGGAGGAGGTGTTTGCACAGTCCATCCCGCCTCTGTCTTTGGTCGTGGAAAACCTCCAGCCTACCTCAATTCTGTTTGCCTCAGGTGAATCTCCTCCGCCTCTAGTGGAACTCCACATTCTGTACTCATCTCTTCTCATTTAAGACATCCGTTCCTGCCGGCGGTTTCCAGCACCTCTGCTTTCGGAGAGCCATATCCCGAAGCATCAGTCTGGTCCAATAACAATCATCTTAGTTAAAACATTTCTGCTCGCCAGGGAACGACGACTTGACTGCGTTCCGCCGACAGAGACTATTGACGAAATGAGCCATTTTTTTCCACAACACATTGCGCCAATTTTACCCAACACCACAGTATTCGCCTCAAAAGCATTACAGGAAAGCAAAAAAACGTATGGCTTAAATCTTGATGTGTAAAGGTCGTTCATTCACTACAACTTGATTACCCACCATTATTCACAATTAACGGAGGTCTAGATTCATGAAAAAGATCCTTACCATGCTTCTTCTGTGTCTGTTTGTCGTCAGTGTCGCGTTCGCACAAGCACCGGTAGCAAAACTGAACATTGAATGGATGTCGCCATACAAGCTGGGGCTTGCCGGTGTTACTGCCAAGTGGCCCACAACTTCGGGGCTTAGAGTTGTTGGCAAGGGAACCACGGTCTGGCTATCTGCCGACACAGCGAAGCAGGCAATCACTTCAATCGCTTGGACGTTCACAGGCAAACCTTCAGGGTCAACTGCAGCATTTACAGACCCATCCGCCGTTCTGACTAAATTCGTCGCGGATTCGCTCGGCACGTATGGGATCAGACTGACCGTTAACGGCACTGCATCGAAAGATACAACAATCTTCGCTAGCACTTACGTGGGAGTCGCCGCGTTCAGCGGTACACCATGGACGTTCCCCCAGTGTGGGTTCACTGGTGTCTGTCATGCCAAGAAACTAGCAGACTGGCAACAAACTGGCCATGCCAACCATTTTAAGAATGGGCTCTTCTATGACCTCGAGGTTGATGTCCTCACCGGAAAGGGTCGGTACAGCGCGTCATGCGTCAAGTGCCATACTACCGCCTGGGATACGACTGCAACGGCTGACAACGGAAACTTTGGAAAGATGGCGAAAAAACAGGGATTGGACACGCTTCTCTTCAACAATTGGAGATTTGGGTCTTCCGGGTACCCGAACGATCCCACGAGATGGAACATTTTGATGAAGAATTATCCTCAAGTTGTTTCGCTCGCAACTATTGGGTGTGAAGTCTGCCACGGACCGGGCAACGATCATTATGGATTCGAAGATAAGATAGCGGTCAGTCTAGATGTCGGCGTGTGTGCTCAGTGCCACGATTCCCCAGCGAGCCACGGCAAAGTCCGAATGTGGTCTTCTTCTGGCCATGCGAAGATGGAGGCAGCATTTGCGGACAACATCACGAGCACTTCGTGCCTCAAGTGTCACAGTGGCAAGGGCTTCTTTAAGTTCACGGAGAATCGTGCGAATCCCGGCTACGACTCCAAAACAGATCCATTTTACCCAATTACATGCAGCGTATGTCATGACCCACATAGTAAGGAAAATCCCAATCAACTGCGCACCATGTATGCTGACACGTTGACCAACGGCTGGGTGATCCCAGGTGGTGGAAAGGGACAGCTTTGCATGAACTGCCACAAGGACAGAAGAAACGCTGAGGTTTATGTCCTTGAAAAGAGATCTAGTTACGGACCTCACCACAACAACCAAGCTGATATGTTTTGGGGACGGAATGCTGTGCAGTTTGGGGATAACTCTATCACCGGAATGAGCACCCACAGTTCGCTTGAGGATGCTTGCGTCACTTGCCATATGGCACTGGCTTCAGGAAAAAGTACCAACTTGCTTGGCGGACACACCTGGAGAATGGAAGGACCCGACAGTACCGGCACAGTGGTTGACCACACAACCGGTTGCACATCGTGCCACGGCGAATTAGAAGCCTTCGATGACGTAAGGGCGTCTGCTGATTTTGATGGCAATGGAAAGATTGAGGGTGTCCAAACTGAAGTCAAGGGCATGCTCGCGAAGCTCGCCTCGATACTTCCGAAGAATGCTGATGGCACCGTTTCTCAGGATTCCGCTCAAATAGGAGGGAAACCAAACATTATCAAAGTTGTTTACGACTACTACTTTGTGGTCAACGACGGTAGCTACGGCGTACACAACGCAAAATATGCTGTCGCAATCTTGCAGAAGGCAATCGGCAAGTTGACAGGCGTTGAAGTAGTGACGAATACCGTGCCTCAGACTTACGCACTTGAGCAAAACTACCCAAATCCGTTCAACCCAGCGACGACAATTCAGTTCTCAATTCCTAATGCATCAGATGTGAAGTTGGTTGTATACAGCACGATTGGCGAAATAGTCAAGGTTCTTGCTAATGATAGGTATGCCCCTGGGACCTACAAGGCGATATGGGATGGCACAAATATGAATGGAATCAAAGTATCAAGCGGTCTTTACATTTATAGGCTTGAGACAAAAGATTTCGTTTCTGCCAAGAAGATGATTGTTCTTAAATAGGGGCGATTCATGAATCGCCCCTGCTTGTGCCGGCTTCTGAGTTGCATGGCGCCGGCACAGGCATTTCTTATTGTTTCAGATCAACTTGAATCTGCCATTTTGGTGAGATTAAAGGATAGTTTGTTTTGGAAGAAAAGGCGTATCTGATGCAGATTTTGAAAGATCTTCTTGACATTGTGGTACAAAGGTATTATATTTGCGTAGGGAACTTTAGGAAGTGCTGTATTGTTGAAATAGTTGACTTGACCTCAGAAATATGATACAGAAAAGCAAAATATTGACCTCGACTCTTCTTTTGCTGTTCCTGTTTGCGAACATAGGCTTTACAACTGTTCTTCATTACTGCAAGATGGAGTCACGCCTCTTTGCATCGAAGCCCACTTGCGGTATGAGTTGCAGCACCCCAGCCTCTCCGAACAAATATCGCCTTACGACACAAGACAGGGATTGCTGCTCAACGAAAATTGTTGGAGAGTCAATAGAAGACAAGTATCTTCCGGTAAAGGAATCTGTATCATCAGAAAAAGCGGTAAACGTATTTGTATTCTCGCTCGCGCCATTTTCTCTTTCGGTAGAAAACCTTCAACATGGTTTCACTGTATTTACCTCAGATGAATTTCCTCCACCACTGGGGGAACTTCACATTCTTTACTCCTCTCTACTCCTCTGATCGTATCCGCGCATGAAGCGGGTACTTATTTGCATCTGCTGTCCCGCAAAGCGGGATTTCCAGATTTCGGTAGTTATCTCAATTTCTTTACACGGGTGAAGTGTTTTTCCAATGAACTGTAGGGACGACAAGTCTTGTCGTCCTACGCAATGTCTATTACAAGTATGACTGATAGTATTCCATTCTATCTCACCATAATGGAGCATTTATCTATGTTTAAATCTTTCTTCACCTTGGGAATCATCATCACAATTCTCACTGCCCCAGTTGGTTGGGCACAGACTCCAGTATCGCCTGACTCTCTTCTCGCAGAAGTGCTGCGCAACAATCCACAGTTGCAAGCAGCACGTATGCGCATCAACAGCGCCGAAACGCGCATTGCGCAAGTACAAGCATGGGACGACCCGCAGGTCGGCCTCGAGTTTTATGCGACACCTATCACATCGCCAAACCCCATAAAAGATGGGATGGAAACGGATTATTCTATCCAACAGATGATTCCGTTCCCCGGAAAAAAGTCGCTAACGGGCGATGCAGCAAGAGCAAACGTGCAGATGGTAGAACAGTCTGCGACAACGGTCGAGAGGCGGCTCATCGCTGACGTGAAGGTTGCGTATGCGATGCTCTACTCGGCACAACGGCGACTCGATATCAATGCTGAGAACCAGCGTTTGCTCAACCAGATCATTGAATCTGCCCGCGCCAAATATAGTGTCGGCATCGCCACGCAGGGTGATGTGCTGAAAGCCCAGGTGGAATTAGCAAAGCTCCAAAATGAACGTTCGACGCTGGAACAAGGACGGCGCTCTGCCGAAGCGATGATGAACGCTCTGCGGTCTGTGCCATCCACCACTCCTATCGGTCGCGTTGCAGATATTGTACCACGAGAATTCCGAGGGACGCTAGACGACCTGCAGCGCCGCGCACTCGACAGTCGTCCTGAGATTCGCGGGATGAAATATGAAATTGAAATGAACAAAGCGGAACTTGCTGTCTCCCAACGCGAGCGTCTGCCCGATTTTATGGTCCGAGGGACGTACAAACAAATGATGGAAGGGACAAACCTCTGGGCTGCGATGGTCGGCATCAATATCCCAATTGCGCCATGGGCAAGCAGTAAGTATTCTGGAAAGATCGAGGAGAATGAATTGAACATCAAAGTGAGCGAACAGTCACTTGCTGACATGCAGAACATGGTGCAGTTTGAGGTGCGCGATGCGTGGGTGAAAGCACAATCACGATGGGAGCAGGTCGAACGTTACCGCACGATTATTCTCCCGCAGGCAGAGCAGACGCTACAATCAACCCTGGCATCGTACCAAACAGACAAGACAGACTTTCTTTCACTGTTAGATAGCTACCGAATGCAGCAGATGCTTAGGATGGAATATTACATGCATGTAGGTGAATACTTCAGCAATCTCGCGACACTTGAAAGAGCTATCGGCAGTAATCTCGAATAATATCAGAGGAGATTTTTACAATGACAAAGAAAAGATACACACAACTATTGATCGCCCTCCTCATCCTTGTAGGCGTGGCAGGTGTGTACTTCGTCTTCTTTGCGCCTTCAAAAAAGCAGGTCACAAAAACGCAAGTAGCAAGTGGTAAGCGCATCCTTTACTGGCGCGATCCGATGGACCCGACGATGGTCGCCGACAAGCCGGGAAAGTCACCGATGGGCATGGAGATGGTTCCGGTCTATGAAGGAGAAGAAGGAACTGGTGTGAAGATTGACCCGACGACCGTCCAGAATATCGGCGTGCGCTACGAAACAGCGGAACGACGGACACTTACAAAAACTATTCGCACTGTCGGCAAGGTGGACTACGATGAGAGGAAATTGTACTATGTGAACACGAAAATTTCCGGATGGGTTGACAACCTTTATGTTGACTATACAGGAAAGTTTGTGAAGAGAGGCGAGCCACTTCTCGATATCTACAGTCCTGAACTTGTAAGCGCGGAGGAAGAATACATCATTGCGCTAAAATATCGCGACCTTGATCCCAAGCAAAGCGATCAAACCCAACTTTTCGAGCGTGCACATAGCAAATTGATGTTCTGGGATATTCCGCATGAACAGATCGTTCGGTTAGAAACAACAAGAAAGCCGGAAAAGACCATGACGCTCGTTTCACCGGCAACAGGCGTGGTGATAGAAAAGAATCTTTTGAAGGGCGGAAACATCATGGCGGGAACGAACCTCTACAAGATTGCTGACCTCTCAACTGTGTGGGTGTATGCCGATGTGTATGAGTACGAAGTCCCGTTCATCAAAGTCGGACAGCAGGCGACAGTGACGCTTGCCTACGTTCCGGGTAGAGTGTTCAAAGGACACGTTTCATATATTTTTCCATATCTCAATCCTGATACACGCACCTTGCGAGTGCGCATTGAAATTCCCAACCCGAACACTATTCTGAAACCTGAAATGTTTGCAACTGTTGAGTTGCGATCACCGGTCACTGTCAATGCCCTTGCCGTGCCCGAACAAGCAGTGATTCACTCCGGCGAGCGCAACGTTGTCGTTGTTTCACGCGGAGAGGGACGCTTTGAATCGCGTGATGTGAAACTTGGGGTTCTTGCCGGCGGCTACTATCAAGTGCTTGAGGGTGTGCAGGAAGGCGAAAAGATCGTTGTATCGTCTCAGTTTTTGCTTGATTCGGAAAGCAATCTGAAAGCCGTGCTGCAACAGATGTCGCATGGTGAGATGCAGATGGATTCTGCGAGCATGAAACAACAAGTGCCTGGTCAGAAGAAGGATGAGATGAAAATGGATTCATCAGCGCACCGTCATAACCACTCGAAGTAAGGAGAAAAAGTATGCTACCAAGAATCATTGAGTGGTCAATCAGAAATAAATTCATTGTGATACTTGCGACGCTGTTCGCTATTGGTGGCGGTATCTGGGCGATCACGACCACGCCGGTAGATGCCATTCCAGACTTGAGCGATATACAGGTGATTGTATACACGAAATATCCGGGGCAATCGCCGCGCACGGTTGAAGACCAAATCACTTATCCGCTCACGACGCAACTCGTCTCTGTGCCTTACTCGAAAGTCGTGCGCGGGTACTCGTTCTTCGGCTACTCGCTCATCTACATCATCTTTGAAGACGGCACAGATTTGTACTGGGCACGCAGTCGCGTGTTGGAATATCTGAACTACGCACAGACACGTCTTCCGAAGGGCATTATCCCGCAGTTGGGTCCTGACGCAACAGGCGTCGGCTGGGTGTTTGAATACACGCTCAGTTCTGACAAGTGGGACCTCAGTCAACTCCGCTCGATTCAAGACTGGTACTTGAAATATCAACTAGCAGCGGTTGACGGTGTGGCAGAAGTTGCGAGCATCGGCGGCTATGTCAAACAGTATCAAGTAACGGTGGACCCGGCAAAGTTACTCGCTTTCAACATTCCGATTTCGGAAGTCGAGATGGCAATCCAAAAAAGCAACAGCGATGTCGGCGGCGAAGTGATTGAAATGGGCGAGAAAGAATTTATGATTCGCGGGCGCGGCTACATCACATCAGTGGAGAATATCCAAAACATTCCTGTGAAGGTTAATAAGACCAGTGGCACACCAGTGTATATGCGCGACATTGCAGACGTGACGATTGGTCCTGAAATGCGACGTGGACTTGCTGAAGCGAACGGCGAAGGGGAAATCGTTGGAGGTATCGTGATCATGCGCTATGGACAGAATGCATTAGAAGTCATCAAGAATGTGAAGGCAAAGTTAGAGGAAGCGCGTGCTGGGCTGCCTGAAGATGTAAAGATCACCACCGCTTACGATCGCTCCAGTTTGATTGAACGTGCGATTGAAACACTAAAAGAAAAACTTTTTGAAGAAAGTATCATCGTTGCGCTCGTCAGCATAATTTTCCTCTTGCACTTCCGCAGCGCGTTTGTTGCAATCTTCACACTGCCGGTGGCGATTCTTATTTCGTTTATCATCATGCGCTGGCAGGGTATCAACGCAAACATTATGTCGCTCGGTGGAATTGCAATTGCTATCGGCGCAATGGTGGACGCGGCAATCATTATGATTGAGAACGCACACAAACACATTGAACATGAGGCAGAGAAACCATCAAGCGAAAAGCGTCCACATTGGACAGTGATAACAGAAGCCGCAAAAGAAGTCGGTCCATCGCTCTTTTACTCTCTCTTGGTGATTACGCTTTCGTTTTTACCTGTCTTTACGCTGCAAGCGCAGGAAGGACGACTCTTCAAGCCGTTGGCATTCACTAAAACGTATTCGATGGCTGCTGCTGCGCTGCTGGCAATAACAATTGTGCCTGTGCTCATGGGCTTCCTGATTCGCGGGAAAATCAGACCGGAAGAACAGAACCCAATTAGTCGCTTGTTGATTCGGTTATATCACCCTTTGATGGGGCTTGTTCTACAGTACAAAAAAATTGTTGTGGGACTTGCTGTTGTACTGATTGTTGTAACGATAATTCCGTTTTCCAAACTTGGTTCGGAATTTATGCCGCCGCTCTATGAAGGAGATATCCTGTATATGCCAACAACGCTTCCGGGAATTTCTATTACAAAAGCAAAAGAATTGTTACAGCAGATGGATAAAATTCTTCGCACATTTCCCGAAGTGCATCATGTCTTCGGCAAGATTGGGCGCACGGAATCGGCAACCGACCCAGCAGGGCTTGATATGGCTGAAACGGTCGTGATGCTCAAGCCTGAAGAAGAATGGCGACCAGGAATGACACATGAAAAACTTGTGAACGAAATGGATGCATCCCTACAATTCCCCGGCGTGACGAATGCATGGACGATGCCCATCAAGACTCGTATTGATATGTTGAGCACCGGCATTCGCACACCCGTTGGCATTAAAGTAGCAGGACCAAATTTGCAGGCACTACAAGACATTGGAAAGCAAATCGAAGACGTTGTGCGCAAGGTGCCCGGCACGCGGAGTGTTTTCGCGGAACGCGCTGCAACCGGCAACTACGCCGACTTCGATATCAATCGTCAGGAAGCAGCGCGCTACGGACTCACGGTCGAAGATGTACAGAAAGTCATTGAAACAGCAATGGGTGGGATGACCATCACAACAACAGTGGAAGGTCTTGAGCGATATCCGGTCAACCTTCGTTATCCGCGCGAGCTCCGCGACAATCCGGAAGCGTTAAACCGTGTGCTTATTTCTACGCCAACTGGTCAGCAAGTTCCGATTACGCAGCTTGCTACGCTCAAACTCCGCAGCGGTCCAATGGTGGTGCGTTCAGAAGATACGCGCCCTAATGCATGGGTGTATGTGGACATTCAAGATATTGACATCGGCACGTATGTCGCAATGGCAAAGAAAGCCGTCGCTGAGAATATAAAAATCCCTGCAGGGTACAGCATTACTTGGAGCGGGCAATACGAATATATGCAGCGTGCGAAGGAGCGATTGCTTTACGTTATTCCCGCGACAATCTTCATCATTTTCTTAATCATTTATGTCAACACAAAATCAATCACTAAGACAGCGATTGTGTTTCTTGCTGTGCCGTTTTCACTCGTCGGTGCTTTCTGGCTCTTGTATATCCTTGGCTACAATACAAGCATTGCTGTGTGGGTGGGAATTATCGCGCTGGCAGGGCTTGATGCGGAGACCGGCGTCGTGATGCTGTTGTATTTAGACATCGCTTATGACGAGTGGAAAAAGAAAGGTATGATGAGAACCATTCAAGATTTGAAAGACGCCATTTATCACGGCGCGGTAAAACGCATTCGTCCAAAGATGATGACAGTAGCGACAATCATTATGGGTCTCCTCCCTATTATGTGGAGTGCCGGAACAGGTTCAGATGTCATGAAACGCATTGCTGCACCGATGGTCGGAGGTGTTGTCACATCCGCGATTATGGAACTGGCAGTGTATCCTGCAATCTATCTGCTCTGGAAAGGGCGGAAAATGCGGCGAGAAACGTCTCAGATAACAATAGGACAGCAAACGTGAATTCCACAACGAGTTTTTTAATAAACGAAACTACACTATAAACCAATCACCAATCAAAGGAGTGAAACAATGAAACGACTCAGTCATGTCATTGCAATGGCACTCATCTGCTTTCTTATTGTAGGATTTCTTTATCCCTCACAAGTGAAAAGCCAGCAGAACGAGCAAACAACAATTGCCAACGCGAAGGTGCAACAAGAAGAGGTGTATGCTTGTCCCATGCATCCGGAAGTTAGGTCGAACAAGCCTGGCAAGTGCTCAAAATGTGGAATGGACTTAGTGAAGCAATCGTCTTCGGCGAAGCAGACGGCAAGCGTGGAATCGCAATCACAAACCCTCTCTCCCGCCGAAAAGATTGCAAAAGCGAAAGCGCTGTTGAATGAAGCAAAGGCAACACTTATGGAGGAAAACAAATATAATTGCTGCATCGAAAATCCCTGCAACACCTGTGCATTCGAGCATCAGAGTTGTGGTTGTTATGAATCACTCAAAGCCGGGAAAGCAGTGTGCAATGAATGTTACGCTGGGTGGCAGCGAGGTGAAGGAGCAGACAAAGACATCAAACCGAGCCAGGTGAAAACCACGTATGGCAGACACAAACATTAACTTGGTCCCGCAAAGCGAGATTAAAGCAGAACGAAGCGACAGAATAACGATTGCAGATCACGGATTACGGATTTGAGAGTGACTGACTGATGAAATATTGGAGTGATGGAATGTTGGAATCTTGGATTTCCCCATTACTCCATCATTGCACTACTCCCTAACGGCGACCGGTAATCTGTAATCCGCAATCCCCAATCACTCATAGTTCTCATAACCAAATGATGGCACCGATGAAAACATTTTTCTTTTTGATTATACTCAGCGTACTTGCTGTATTGTCTTCATGCACACGCACAGATTCTAATGCTGCTGGTAGCAGGAACGATTCACTCGCTGCAGCGGACAAAACTTCTTCAGCAAAGGAATACTACACCTGCCCCATGCATCCATCAGTTGTCTCGGACAGACCAGGTGCATGTCCGGTGTGCGGTATGGCGCTGGTGAAGAAATCGGCTGAGCAGGAAATATCCAGCAGCAGTTTGGCGAACATCGAAGCGGTGAGTCTATCACCGACACAACGTGTGGTGGCAAACGTTACAACCACAACAGTGGAACGCCGCTCGCTGAATAAAGAAATCAACGCCGTTGGAGTTGTGGACTTTGCCGAGCCGCTTCAAGCGACGGTCTCGGCACGCTTCCGCGGTCGGATCGAGAAACTCTATGTTAATTTCACCGGAGACGTCGTACACAAAGGACAACCTCTCTTTGAACTCTATAGCCCTGACCTTGTTTCAGCAGAGCAAGAATTTATCCTCGCGCTTGATGCGATGAACAGTGCAATTGCGTCGAATAACGACGCAGATGTCCAGCAGTCCCGCCAAGCGGGACAATTGCTGCAAGCTGCCCGAGACCGACTGCGCGTGCACTTCGGCACGACTGAACAACAAATCGCGGATATCGAAGCCAAAAAACAGGTGCGTTACGCGGTCACGTTCGATTCACCCATTCACGGCACTGTCATCCGAAAGGAAATCCAGGAGGGACAGTACGTGGATGAAGGCATGATGCTGTACCAACTTGCAGACCTTTCGAAGGTGTGGATCTACTTGGAGGTATATGAGAAGGATGTGCGGTTTATCAAACTCGGTCAGGTTGCTCAGATTACGAGCGAAGCCTATCCAAATGAATCGTTTAGCGGTCGGGTGACATTCATTGACCCCGTGATGAATGGCGAGACACGCACCGTGCGCGTGCGAACGGAATTTGCAAATCCCAACGGAGAACTGAAACCGCAAATGTATGTGAAAGCGCAGATTACTGTGCCGATTACCAACGCCATTATTATTCCTGCTTCAGCGGTGCTTTCGACCGGCAAGCGTAGCGTGGTTTGGGTCGAAGTGCAGCCCAATATGTTCGAACCGCGCGATGTGGTATTCGGTGAGCATACGGATTCATTCTGCGAAGTGTTGAGCGGACTCAAACGTGGGGAAACCATTGTTGTCACAGGCGGTTTTCTTCTTGATTCCGAAAGTCAGTTGCAGCAGTCAACCTCTGCTGAACCGAAAGGTGGGCTGATGGCACACGAGAATGGAAGCCACGCCATGGCAGAAAACGGCAAAGTGAATATTCTCGTCAAGGGCAGATACTCTCCGGATGTCATCCATGTCAAGCAAGGGCAGAAGGTGAAACTACTCTTTTACCGCGATGAAGATGCGGATTGCACAAACGAGGTTGTCTTCGAGGAGTTAAACATCCGCCGTCATTTACCTGCACGGACGACCACAACGGTCGAGATCACTCCTAAAGACACGGGAGAAATTCACTTCGTTTGCGGCATGGGAATGGTGCGTGGAAAGTTGGTTGTGGAGAAGTGACATGATAGAAAAAATCATAGACTACTGCGCCCGCAATAAATTCATCGTCATTTTGTTTTACGCGCTTATTGTGGGCTGGGGTGTCTGGGCAGTGCTAAATACTCCGCTCGATGCAATTCCCGATCTCTCGGAAAACCAAGTCATCGTCTTTACCGAGTGGATGGGACGTTCACCCCAGTTGGTTGAAAACCAAATCACGTTTCCACTTGTCACCACGCTGCAGGGCGTGCCCGAAGTACATGCCATCCGTGCGCAATCAATGTTTGGGATGTCTTTCATCTATGTCATCTTTGATGAAAGGACGGATTTGTACTGGGCGCGGAGTCGCGTATTGGAAAAACTTTCCACTGTGCAATCCGCACTGCCACCGGGCGCAAAGATGCAACTCGGTCCAGACGGCACCGGTGTGGGACACGTTTTTTGGTACACGCTTGAAGGCGATTATGATTTAGGCACTCTCCGTGCGGTTCAAGACTGGTATGTTAAGTTGAACTTGCAAGGAGTACAGGGTGTTGCCGAAGTAGCCTCGGTCGGTGGATACGTGCGGCAATATCAAGTTGATGTTGACCCAAATAGAATGAAAGGATACAATGTCACACTTGCCGATGTCCGGAACGCAGTAATGCGCTCCAACAATGATGTGGGAGGAAAAATCCTTGAAGTATCGGACGCAGAATATTTCGTTCGGGGGCAAGGCTACATTCAATCGCCTCGCGATGTGGAGAATATCGTAGTCGGTACTGGTCCAAATGGCACGCCCGTCTATGTTCGGAACATCGGTACGGTGCAACTCGGTGGTGATATCCGGCGCGGCTCGTTGGAGAAAGATGGCAGGGGACAAGTCGTCGGGGGCATTGTTGTGATGCGCTATGGGGAAAACGCCAAAGCTGTCATTGACCGTGTGAAGAAAAGAATCGAAGAGATTTCACCCGGCTTGCCCAAAGGCGTATCAATTAAGACCGCATACGACCGCGGCAACCTTATTATGGCAGCAGTGGACACGTTGAAACACGCACTCATCGAAGAGGCGATCGTGGTCAGCATCGTTGTGCTGCTATTTCTGCTCCATGTCCGCAGTGTGCTTCGCGTCATTATCGAAATTCCTGTTGCAGTCTTGATCGCCTTTATATGTATGAAGATATTCGGTATCACTTCGAACATCATGTCACTGGGGGGAATTGCTCTTGCGATTGGCGTCATCGTGGATGCATCTATCGTACTGGTCGAAAACGCCTATCGCAATGTCGCAAGAGCACAGGAGGAAAAGGGGACTCTCACAACACAAGACTACATTGAAATTTCCATTGTCTCAGCAAAGCAGGTAGGTCGAGCAATCTTTTTTGCGGTCACCATCATGGTTATATCGTTTCTGCCGGTGTTTATGTTGGAGGGACAAGAAGGCAAACTCTTTCGTCCGCTCGCATTCACTAAAACGTTTGTGTTGGCAGGATCGGCAATCATAGCCATTACACTTGTGCCAATGCTGATGACGATGCTCACGCGCGGGAAATTCCGTCGTGAGAACCAGAACCCAATCACGCGCTTCTTGAATTGGCTTTATGCACCGGTCATCCGTTGGGTGCTGAAGTGGCGCAAGACCACAATTGCCATCAACATCATCGCATTGTTGATTACGATTCCAATGATGATGAACATGGGTTCGGAGTTTATGCCGCCTCTTGATGAAGGAAGCTTGCTCTTTATGCCTGTGACGTTGCCGTCAGCCTCAATTACGGAGGCGAACCGCATACTCCAGGTACAAGATGCAATCATTAAATCAGTTCCAGAAGTTGAACAGGTGCTCGGAAAAGTCGGTAAAGCAGAAACATCAACTGACCCTGCGCCGGTGAGCATGATAGAATCCATCATCCTCCTGAGACCAAAAGATCAGTGGCGCAAAGGTATCACGAAGAACGATATCATCTCTGAACTCGACGCGAAACTGCAAATCCCCGGTGTGCGCAATGGTTGGACGCAGCCCATCATCAACCGTATCAACATGCTCTCGACCGGGGTGCGCACTGATTTAGGAATAAAAATCTTCGGCAAAGATTTGGACACATTGGAGCGATTAGCAATTGAGGCAGAGCATATCGTCAGGAAAGTGCCCGGTGCGGCTGACCTTTACGCAGAGCGCACGCAAGGCGGTCTCTTTCTCGACATTAAGATTGACCGAGAAGCGGTCGCACGCTACGGCATCAACATCGGTGATGTACAGGACATCATCGAAACTGCAATTGGCGGAGAGAACGTAGGCATCGTGATTGACGGACGCCAGCGTTTCCCGATTCGAGTGCGCTACGGGCGTGACTACAGGAACAACATCGAAGCGCTAAAGAATTTGCTTGTGCCTGTGAATGCAGTAGGTAGGAGGCAGTATGTAGTAGGCAGTGCGCGGTCTGGATCAGGTGACGGAAATATGTCTTCGGGACAAGGTGGTTCTATGCAGTCGGGTATGAGTTCAATGAATATGGTTCGCCAATCGGAAATCCCAAATCCGAAATCCGAAATGATCACGCCGTCATCCGTGTCCAGTCGTAGCTACGTTCCTCTGGGACAGTTAGCCACGATTGAGATGGTCCCTGGTCCGCCGATGATTTCCAGCGAGAACGCGCAACTCCGCTCGATTGTGTTTTTGAATGTGCGTGGACGCGATATGGGTGGTTTTGTTGAGGAAGCGAAGGAAGTGCTGAACAAAGAGCTGAAACTTCCCTCCGGTTACACACTGCAATGGAGCGGACAATGGGAAAACCAAATCCGTGCGAAGAAGCGACTGGAGATTCTGATGCCGATTGTCTTCCTGATTATCTTCGTGATGTTGTATTTCACGACGAAGGACTTCAAAGAAGCATTCGTCGTCATGCTTTCTGTCCCCTTCGCCCTGATTGGCGGCGTGTACCTAATCTACATTTTAGGATACAATTTCTCTGTTGCCGTATGGGTTGGCTTTATTGCGCTCTATGGAGTTGCAGTGCAGACAGGTGTAGTGATGGTTGTGTATTTGCACGAGGCGTTGGACAGAAGACTACTTGCGTACAAGTCAGGGAAACGCGGACCGATCACGGTGCACGACATTACAGAAGCAACAATAGAAGGTGCGGTCTTGCGCTTGCGCCCCAAAGTGATGACCGTGGGTACAGCGATGATTGGACTCCTCCCCATCATGTGGAGCACAGGCGTTGGAGCCGATGTCATGCAGCCGCTTGCCGCACCGTTGATTGGTGGATTGATCACCTCGACGATTCACGTGCTTGTCGTGACGCCTATACTGTTCAGTTACATGAAGCAACATGCACTGAAGAAAGGCAAACTCGAAGTATCGAAGATGGCAAGTCGGATGAAGTAGGAACCTTTGCGCAATCCGTAGCGGTTATCATTCCATACATCGCACGGGCACAAATTAAACATCGTAGAGCGAGATTTATCTCGCTCATATAGCGATCCCGCTTGAGGGATCGCGCTACATTGCTCGATGATACATTAGCACAAAGAGAAAACACAATGAACAACAAATTGATTCTGGTAGTCGGAACAACCATCCTGACTATCGTACTTGTAGGCTGTGGCTCCAAGAAGGAGCAAGGATCAGCCACGACAGAGAAGCAGGCACAGCAAACGGTTCAAGCGGAACAAGCGGACAAGATCGTCATCAGTCTTCCAACCATGAAGTGCGAGATGTGCGCAAAGACAATCACAGAAGCTGTTCAACAGCTCGATGGGGTGAAAGCAGTGACGGTGAGATTGGACAAGAAGAATGCTGAAGTGCAGTTTGTGGCTGGAAAGTTAGGTGTGAAGATGATTGAAATTGCGATCTCAAATGCTGGCTACGATGCCAACAACACAAAGCGCAATGAGGAGGCATACAAGAAGTTGCCGGAGTGTTGCCAGTAACTCATTAGGGCAAATCGGCACCTGCGGCAGCAGAGGCGTGGACTCTTTCTGCATTCCTTCACAGCCTCAGCAGGAAGTGGGGTGAGCGGTCCCCTCAATCGAATTCCAGAACGTCACCGAATATCCGTTGACAGGACAAATCTTATGATACGGTTGTTGCCTGTATCTGCAACGTAAAGGGTCTTGTCGAAAAACGCAACACCGTGGGGATTGTTGAAGACGTCCCTTCCACCAAAAGACTGTCTCTCACGTCCCTTGCTGTCGAACTTGTAGAGGCTATCCGCCGCTGCATCTATGACATAGACGTTCCCAGAATTGTCAACGGTGACATCCTCAGGCTGTCTGAAATGATTGATTTTCAGAATGTCGAGATTGCCGTCTCGTGTCGGAGAGAATTTGGATTGATAATAACTGTAGTCCTGCGTCTTGATAAATGTTATCCACTGGAGTCTGAACAGGCTTTGATCACCTTTCTGTGTGAAGATGAAATCAAGTGTCCGACTGCTCAATGTCGTGATGCCTGTCAAATCCTGGATAGATTCCAATCCAGTTCCGCCTGGTTTGAGATTCGGAATCGGTGTGAGATATGTGTCGTCCTTATCAAACAAGAGAACAGCGTTGTCGGGATCAATCGGACTGGTGTTATCCGGACCTACTCGCGTGACGTAGTATTGATTGTTGTACAGCGCTGCTGCTCCCGTGAACCTCCGATATGGTTTGCCAGAATCGAAATAGACTCTATCAATTCGAGCGTTCGAAATGTCATCATCCGCTTCAAACTGCCGAATTTTATATAGAGCGCCAAAAGTAACTGGCTGGTTCTGAATGACAGTATCGAACTCAGCGCATACGATCACATCAAGCCGCCTGTCCTGTGAGATAGCCACAGGACGCTTTATGTGCTTGGACACTCCAAGGACGTGTCCTGCCAGGTCCATCATCACGATCCTGTCGTTACCGGTATCACATACATAAATTAATGGTTCAAATCCTACCAACACATCCTCCGGCTGGTTGAATCCCCTGACTTCCACGGCCATCCAGACGGGGTTTTGCTGCGCATACACTGTGTCGCCAATCACCCTGGGAACGTCTGCAGCAGGCAATTGGCTCAGATCAAATTTCTCACCACAATGAATCGCCAGCAGTATGACCAGCAAACACACAAAGAATATGATAGGGGTCTTCACCATAATTTGGAAACTGTTAGATTTCGGGGCAGTCAATGTGCAACGCGCCTTGGAGGTGCATCGCACATCACTAATTCACCTTCAGGGAAACACCTAGATTCTCACGTCAAGAGAAATCCTGTGCGTTGCTCCAAGTCGGTTGAAGTTCACATACGCATAATCGAAATTGATTACGGAAAAGCTAACGGGCACAGAGACGCCTACACCTACACTGAAATCCTGCTCATCCACGTTGATCTTGTACCCTGCCCGCACGAGCAGCGTTGTATTCAGAGAATGATTTGTCCAAGCATACTCTGCACCGAGTCCGACATTCTCGGAATTATCATTTGGGTGATTGAGCTGTACCGAAGTCGTCAAGCGATGCTCATCCGTCATCAAAGGTTCGAAGGCAAAACCGACTTTGAAGAGCGTTGGCGGCGAGAACGATTGGAACTCCGTCACGCTGCCTCCTCCATAAAGTGCAACTTCACCGCTCGGCGTCAATTGGCCCCCGAAGTTGTTCACCACGACTGAGAATCGTGTCGTGCCTAGACCAGTCCAGTAGTAGGTACCAAGATCTACCATCACCCCTCGCATCTTCAGACTCGCCAAGGTTTCCTCAACGTATTTAATCGTCCCACCAAAACTGAACTGTTCCGTCATTTTCCGTGAGTAGGAAATGCCAACCGCAATGTCTCCGAATTTGAAATGCTCACCTGTTCCAAGTGGGTGTGTCTCTGAAGTCACGGCCATATCGTCCATGTGAAGCGACGTGATCGAAACACCCACAGCGTCATTGCCCGTGACGTGATAGACGGCTCCCAGAAACTCATGCTTAATATCCACCAACCATTCAGTATGGGAGAATATGATGTCATTCTCGGAATACTGAGCAAGCCCAGCGGGATTCCAGTACAGAGCCGACGCGTCATTGGCAACAGCAACAAATGACTCTCCCATTGCCGTCGCGCGTGCACCGACGCCAACCTTCAGAAACTGAACGGTCGAGATCCCTGCTCGCTGTCCGCCAAGCGTTGGGAGGAGTTGTGCCCTAACAGGTGAACTCAAAAGCACACTCACCAAGCACAACAACACGACTGTAACCTTCACAGATTTCATTACGGAGAACCAGGATTGAGAGTCTGAGATCATACGTCGCACGGCTTCTGGTTTCGGATCTGGCTCGGTGCTCAACAGTGCCGTAGGCCGAGGCCGCTGAACTAATCTATTCCCACTTCAGTCGCTGAATGCTGAAGGTATTTCCTGTAACTCCCTATCTTCTCAGGATACTTGCGGATTTTTCTCTAGTAACCTGATGTACCACCTATTGGTGCGCATCCAGCGGCGATTGATATGACGAGCATAAAAAGCCAGAAACACCTCGTGGTACCTGCGGCGTAGAAAACGTCGGACGATTTGGACCAGGGAATAGAACTGGCGATGTGCGTTCACCTGGAATTTCTGCAATTGTGCGAGTCCAAGGTTCACCGGACGGAAGACAACGTGATGTCCATCGTACAACTGCCACTGGTTCATTAGGATTCGCCCAGCGCTCTTTAGTCTTTGGAACAGCACGGTACCGGGGAAAGGAGTAAGGATCAGAAACTGCACGCTGGAAATTTTCTTCTTGATCGCAAAGCGCACCGTGTCCATCATACTCCGCGGCGTATCGCTATCAAATCCCAGCACAAACATCCCGTGAATTGAAATTCCCTGCTGATGGATTGTGCGAATGCTTTGCTCCACATCCACGGAGGTCTGGGATTTGTGCATTTCCTTGAGGCTGTCTGGATTCACAGACTCGAATCCAACGAAAACAGTGTGGCAGCCCGTTTCTCTCATCAAACCAAGCAAGTCTGGTTCGCGAGCGACATCTGCCCTGACTTGTGCCGACCATCTGAAATCCAATTTCTCTTGAGCTATTCTCTGAAGCAACTGCACCGTGTGTTCCCGACGAGCAGTAAAGTTATCATCATAAAAGAAAACTGAATCGTGTCCCTGATTAACTCTGAATTTCAGTTCGGCAATGACATTATCTACGGAACGAAAACGATATTTGCGGCCAAACAGCTTGGTAACGCTGCAAAACGTGCAGTCATAGGGACAACCCCGAGAAGTCAAAATGGGTACTACACCACGGAAATGACGCCGAACCACACCTTCGTCAATGATGTCGAAATCCGGAAAAGGAATAGTGTCCAAATCTTCGACGGGTTTTTGGACAGGATTATGTTGAATGTGGTCCCCAAGCCGATAACTCAATCCGGGACATTCTGCCCAATTCCTCCCATCAAAAAACGTTTCGACAAATCGCGGAAATGCCAATTCGCCTTCACCCCGAATCACAAAATCGGAGAAACGCAACGCCTCATCTGGCAAGAACGTAACGTGCGGTCCACCCATAATGACTGGAACATTGTGCTTACGTATTTCTTGCGCAAGTGCATAAGCGCGAGGTGCAGTGGACGTGATGGTAGAAATAGCCACCAAGTCTGCCTGCTGCCAGTCTGCCCGCTGCGTTTTCCGAATCTCTTCAAGAACCAGAGAAACCTCATATCCCTTTTCCTTCAGAAGGGTCGCAAGAATTATGCTGCCCAGTCTGGGTAGGAGAAAATGTGAAAAAATGTGTAGATCTGGGGATGCGGGTTCAATAAAAGTGATATGGGGCATAGTCATTTCTGCTTCAATCTGCTACAAAAGGAGCTCCATCCGCAAGCGCGGGGAAAAGAAAACGAATGCTAAGAGATCTAGAGTCTATTAGTACTCCAAACTCGCTAACAGTGTTCACTGAGTCTCATTCATATCAACATTCTCACCAGGGCCAAATCTCATCAGCGTGTTTCAGTTGCCATTGCAGGGTGCGTATCCGTGAATCCACAACCAATATTAGAACTTGAATGAAATACCTAGCTTGACGCTTCGCTGCGGGAGATAACGTGCTGGATTGTCGGGAAACGGTGAAATCGGCGCCTGCAAATCGGGATACAATGGATCGTTCCAGCTGACAGGGGTTGGATCACCGTATTCATACGCACGACCAGTCACCGGATCAATGATGGCAGCGTTCTTGTTGTCCAAGAGGTTCAACACTTCAAGGAAGATCGCGAACTCAGTCTGTCCTAACTCAACGTATTTTTCAAAGGTCAAATCAATCCAGAACCAGGACGATCCTGATGCGCTGTACAGATTCTTATAGTCAATCATGTATTCCGGACGACCATTGTCCAGCGTGCCGATAAGCATCTGCGGTGTGTATCTTTTCCCGGACTGATAGAAGAACCGGAGGTGCAGATTGTAGTCGTCGAGAACACCTTTGCCGAAGCCAAAGAGCGCCTGATCTTTGTCAACGAAGAAATTAGTGTTCAGAGAAATTTGAAGTGGCCGGTCCCAGACCAAGTAGTTTTCCGTGATAGTCTCATACAGATCACCGCGTGCAACCAACAGTCCTTCATCTGCTGATGAACTCTTTCCGGTAGCTATAGAATACGAACCCGTGAATGCTCCGTTGAACCATCTGCCAATCCGCTTCTTGTATTCCACCTCAATTCCTCTTGAGCGAGCATAGTCTTGATTCACGTATGTGATGAAGTTTCCACCAGCAAATCGCGCATTGGTTATCTTTGCCTGGCGGGTGCTCACGTAGTCGAAAATGTCCTTGTAGTATGCCGTGACGGTTAGTACATCGTTGTCTGTGAACTGATTTCTGAGACCAAGTTCGTAGGCAACCGTCGTTTCAGGATTCAGATCCGGATTGCCGAATTTCTGGAACGAGGATTTTGCGCTCGTCGGATTCAGCTTCGCGTAGACGAATTGGGGTCTTGGTCGCTTGGAGAAGTGACCATAGGAGAAGAACAGTGTTTGGTTGTCAGAGATCGGGTGCGAGATACCAAGCCGCGGACTAATCTTTCCTTTCCAACGTCTGCCAAAGAAACTGTACGTGTCATCCATGTACCGTTGACGTAGCTCGTCAGGAACCGTGATGACGTCGGGATCCTTCACGGCGTCATCAACATACTTGCCGGGGAACCAATAGTCAAATCGCAGACCGACGTTGAGAATCATACCACTGAATGTGATATTGTCCTGAGCATACAGTGCACCAAAAGCAGGATACACTTTGTAAATATCGTTGTTCAATCCCAGTGTGCCAATCCATGGAGCGTAAATATCAACCAGTTGCATTTCCTGGAAATCAGTCTCGAATCCCGACTTGAACTTGTTCCTTTCACTGAAATGGATAGTGAGATCAAACTTCAGCGTGGTTTCTTCAACGTAGTGATCGTGCCACGTAAGTGAATTGCCTGTATCATAAAACCCATCACCGGGAATGACCCCGATCGTATCGCGATCCGTGTTGTAATACTTCACCGGCAGCGATACGACATCCTTCGGCTCAGTGTATTCATTCCAATTCTTTCCATTCGCATCAGCTCGGAGGTGGGTGAAAAGCCGTGCAAGCCTGAGTTCAAAGAACATCTTCGTGCTTAGTGTCTGCATCCATGAGATGGTTTGATAGAGGTTATTGTGAGTGTACGTGTTTGCATTGTCCAAAATGTTCTGGAATTCGTATTGGTAACCGGGAGAAGCTTCAACGTATTCCAGATTCGTCTGCAACGACTGAGTGTTCTGATTGATTGTAACGGACTGGTTATAGGAATACGTCAACTTGGCGACTGCAGACGGCTTCCACGTTACTTTTCCGAGCGCAAACCAGTTGTTCTCCCCTCGTGGAGCGAAGCGCGTTCCATGAAATGTGGATGAATACAGTTGCGATGCTCTCTTGCCTGTAAGAGCGTAGGTGAAGCCGTCTGACAAACCAGCATAGAGATTTCCAAAGAATGCAACGTCTCCGGGGATTTGAATGCCGATAGATGGAAGGATATACTTCGTCAGCGGCTCAGGTCCGCTCAACGTCGCCTCAAAGATATCCGTGTTAAAGCTGGCGGGCGAGCCTCTTCCGAGGAAATGATCCTGCTTATAAGAGAAGAAGCCGTTGTAGCGGCTGGCTCCTTCCTTCGTCGTCACATTCACGACACCCGACGTTGCCTGTCCATACTCGGCATTGAAGCCACCGGTGATGACCTCAACTTCCTGGATCACTGCTGCGCTAAGCTGTAGACCGAATCCGGTGCCCGCGAGAGGATCCTGTACCGAAACGCCGTCAAGCAGATAAGCGTTTTCGTAAGAACGACCGCCACGAATGTGAATCTCGTTGTCCGACTGTACCACGCCTACTTGCTGCACAACTACATCCTTGATGTTTTCAACAGCCTCAACAGCAATGTCTTCGCTGGTCACTGATCTCCTGCTTGCTGTCTCCTCGATGTTGAACAGGGGCTTCTCACCGATCACGATGACTTCCTGGCTGAGCGTCAAGGCAGTCTCTTCCATCTGCAACGAGATCTGCAACCGCTTGCCTTCCTCAACTTTCACACCCGTGCGCTCGACAGGTTTGTAACCGATAATCGAATACGTGACGGTGTAGATGCCCGGGCTGATGTTGCTGATGGTATAGTTACCTTCCAGATCTGATGCTGCGCCGTAGTACGTTCCTTTGACTAACACATTCACGCTGGGCAGCCCTTCGTTAGTCTTGGAATCCGCAATCCGTCCATAGATTGTCCCTTTACCCTGAGCCAAACACATCAAAGGAAGTAGCAAGCAAACGAGAAAGCGAATACTTCTTTTCATGACTCTTCCTTCATGCTCAATAACTATACAGAATTCAGTAGTGGTGCGAATGGGGTTCTAGCGCCACAAAGACGCTCATCGGAATCCAGTCTCGACCCGCCAAAGCGAGATTCCATTTCACGGGACAGGGCGGGATGAGTCTCGAGTTTGAACTTGAGACTCAAAAAGCAAAACTGAAAATTCAAAATCCGAAATCGTTAATCGTTCGACTGAGCTCACGACGAAGTCCGCAATTCGAAATCATAAGTCAATATCCCAACTCTGCGAACACTCTTCGAATACACTCACCAACCATTTTTCCTCCGCCGTCGAAACGGTGCAGTGGCAAACCCAACAGAACGAAACTAGGTTGGTCTGCATCCTTCACGCCGATAACGGGGTTGCCGCTCCAGAAACCTGACGAGCCAAGGTAGTATATGGGACGTGCATCAATTTTCGGCTTGAACCAACGTATGAACACCACCGGCACATAGTCGTCGTCCCTCACCAATGTTGGGTAGGTGCGAGCATATTGAGAATCAGGAGACACCACAGTTTTCGAGGGGATGAAGTTGATAAAGCCGGGACTGATGCTGTCAATAGGCGTGAAGTCCACAAGACTCCCCTGCGTGCCACCCGCGTTTTCCGGAAACGCCGCAGAGAAGAACACTTTTCCTCCGTTTTTCTTGTACTCCGGTAAGACTCGTTGGGCGATCTCCAAGCTTGGTTGGTTGTCGGAGTACCAGAAGATATACTTGAACAACTTCAGAGTCTCAAGGAACGTCGGGACAATGAGGGCTGGAACGAATTTTCCGCGACGGGTTGCCGTAGCGCCTTTCTTGATATCCCACACATCGCTGTTCTTGAACCTGCCATTAGCCAAAGTGTCAAAAAGCGATGCGTAGAAACTGGCAGAGTTATCCGTAGTGCCGTAATTGTCCATAACGAGGAATGGTCCCTTCGGTTCGTTCACAAACCACGCTCTCGACGTGTCAGGCATGCGGGCGATGTTACCGAATGCACCGGCGATGTCCTGCGCTTTCAAGTAGAACGCATGATTCCCCTGAGTGAGGCCATCCGCTTTTCCCAGAGTGAGGAAATTGCTCGTCCCTGGCAAGGCGTGCCAACGATTTGAATTTGAAGTATCATCCAATGCCCACCAGTATTTTTGGATCGTCTCATCGCCATCCACATCTGTTCCCGCCCAAGAGAACGACGCTACCGTGAACGTTGTCTCCGGGACATCCGTGTTCAAGACGAAGGTCACCTTCGGCGGTGTGTTCTGAATTGGGAAGCGCAGATTAGCGGGTGTTGGGTCAATCGCACCCCAATCAACGAATGACTCTCCCAGATCCCACCTGCCGTTGCCGTTCAAGTCCGCAAAAGGCTCTGGTCCATAGAGCGTGTTCGAGTCATAGACGCCATTCCCTTGATTGTCCACCGCGGCGACATAGAATGAGTATGTTGTATCCTGCCTAAAAAGTCTCAGCGAGAATATGCTATCGTTCTTTGTTGTCCAGGACCAATGGATTGAATCAAGCGAGACAAGGAATCCTATCACAAGCCCATCTGAATCGGTGCCCCACCAGTGAATATGCTGCTGACTCGAACCTGTCCGCAACGCACCCTCAGGGAAGAGAGAGATGTATGTGTGCGGTGGATCATTGGGCTTCAGTTCCGAAGGAAACTCCTTCGAGCAACTGAGAACAAGAAGAAGAATGCAAATGACAAGAATATGCCTGTACATGCTGGTTTCCTCAAAAGTTGAAACCTTTTAGCCACACTTGCTCACTTCAACAATACCATTTTCCTCTCGGCGGTGAAATCTCCTGCCGTCAGGCGATATAGATAGACGCCGCTGGCTAGACGACCTTTGAGATTAGGTGCGTTCACATCGAACTGCACGTTATAGTATCCTACGTCTTGAACCTTGTCCACCAACGAGGCAACCTCCTGACCCAAATCGGTGAATACCTTCAGACTCACCCGGCACCTTGCAGGAAGCTGGTAGCGAATCTCCGTTGTCGGGTTGAATGGATTTGGATAGTTCTGTTCAAGCCGGACTTCTCGCGGCAATGGGAGAAGATCATCATTATCTACTTCGGTGGGCGCACACGCTTTCGGAGAGAGAACAAAAGGCTGCAAAGGAGTCTGAGAGAAATCAAAGCAATCCATCATACTGTTCGCCAAGGAATCGCGCTTAGTCAGTCTCGACAGTCCGAACGTGTCCTCAGCAAACTTGAGAATTGAGGAGAACTCATATACCGTGTGAGATACATGTCCAGACCGTGAGTAAGGCGAGATGACAATTGTGGGCACCCGAAATCCAAGTCCGAACAAATCTACCTGTGGAGGCGGCACATGATCATAGAATCCTCCCCAGTCATCCCAGGTCAGGAAGATTGCGGTGCTTCTCCACTGCGGGCTCTGCATGATTGTGTTGATCACATGCACCGTAGCATCTTCCCCTTCGCACATTCCGTCAGGTGGATGCTCACTGGCGCTAATATAGGGGATGTATGTCAACCACGCAACGTTCGGAAGCTGACTGTTCCTTGCATCAGCAAGCAACTGATCCGCCGAAGCAATGTTCGTGTTCCAAGCATCTGATGATCGAATGTGCTTGATCGAGCTGAAGACAGCAATATCACGATAAAGAAAACCATACAGCGTGGGAATGTACTCTTTCCACGTTAGGCCTTTTGCCGTGAGCAGGTCAGCCAATGTCGTGAAGTCAAAGCATGGGGGCACGTCCTTCACACTGCCACTGCTATCCATGATCGTGACAAGTGTGCTTGGAAGAGCTGCACATCCTCCTAAACCTGTGCCGAAGACTCCACCCCCAGGATTGCCTATGGCACCACCAGCCTGTGCTGCACGCAGATACAGATGATTCGGAAAACTGGGACCCATCACGGACGAAAAGAAATTGTCGCACAGTGTAAACTGCCGAGCGTATGCCCAGTAGTTAGGCATGTCAGCTTCTTCGTATTGTGAGTAGGCAACGTAGTGACCATCCGGTGTTTGACCTGAGTACTTGTCGAATCCGTTCATCTGACCATTGTTGTAAGCCTCATGAGCTGAACCCCAACCGTTGTTCACGGAGCCAGAAACGACCTTGTTGTCGGCATGAATTAGAGGGATTGTAGTTCCGTTGGACAGCATTCCCGATATCGCACCATCTCCCTTCGGATATTTGCCGAAGTAGTTGTCGTACGTCCGATTTTCTTTTACCAGAATGATGATATGCTCAATCGGATTCGGAGAACTCGCCCCAGCGTTTTGAGTTTGAGAATCTGCCCGCGGCGAGATTGCGACAGAAAGAAGGACGATCAATGCAATGATATTCAGCATGTCTCTTGTCACCAGCCTTGATCCCTTCAACGCTTCCATATTCTTCCCTATTCTTTCGTCAGACATTCGGCTGCGTCTCGGAGCTTCATTAGCGTATCCCGCAGATCCTCTGAAATCACTTTGGTCTCCGCCAAGATCGGCATGAAGTTCGTGTCACCATTCCACCGCGGGACAACATGGAAATGGATGTGATCCACGATCCCAGCGCCCCCTACTCTTCCAAGATTGCTACCAACGTTATATCCATGAGGGTTCATTGCACGCTCAAGCACTTGCATTGAGACTTGGACGGCTTTCATCATGTCCAACCGTTCTTCATCTGTCAAATCACTTAACGCTGCCACATGACGATAAGGAAGCACCAACAGATGTCCATTGTTGTATGGATAAAGGTTCATCATGATGAAGCAAGCTTTGCCTCTCCAGACGATGAGCATCTTCTCATCTTGGTTTCGCTCAACTGCATCACAGAACACACAGCGCTTATCCTCCGTTTCCCCTTTGCCAAACGAAGCAATGTACTTTGCCCGCCACGGTGAGTACAGTCGTTCCATACGTTATGCTTCCTCTTCCACTTTGTGCTTTTCGGAAGCAGCAATGATTTTGTCAGCGATTTCTCGCGGAACCTCCTCGTAGTGCGAGAATCTTCTCCGAAAAACTCCTCGTCCTTGCGTCATGGAGCGCAAGCGTGTGGCATATTGGTGGATCTCCGCCAGAGGAATCTGCGCTTTGACAACCTGGAACAGTCCCTCGGCATCCATTCCCGAGATCTTCCCGCGTCGGCTTGATAGATCACCCATCACGTCACCCATGTAGTCTTCAGGAACTACCACTTCAATATCATAGATTGGCTCAAGGAGTATTGGCTTGGCTTCTTTGAATCCTCTTTTGAACGCCATGGAACCAGCGATCTTGAATGACATTTCATCGGAATCCACGGTGTGATACGAACCGTCAAACAACGTGACTTTCACATCAACCACTTGATGACCGGCGATTACGCCTTTCTGCATTGCGTCGAGGATTCCTTTTTCCACAGCCGGTATAAACCTCCCTGGAACGACACCACCGACGATGGCATCCTCAAACTCAAAACCTGTGCCTCGCGGCTTCGGTTCGATCTTGATCCACACATGCCCATACTGCCCGCGTCCGCCCGTTTGCTTCTTATGTTTGTACTCCACTTCAGGAACTGTGCTTTTTATGGTCTCCTTGTATGGGATCTTCGGTTCGACTACATCTACATACACGTTATATTTCTCCTTCAAACGCTTCACGCCGATGTTAAGATGTAGCTCACCCTGTCCGCTGATGATCGTCTGATTCAGCTCTTGGTCCACCTTGACAACGAAAGTGGGATCCTCTTCGTGAATCGAGTGAAGCCCGGTAGAAATCCTGTCTTCATCGCCCTTCGACTTAGGAATGATGGCAAAGCTAATCACCGGCTCGGGGAACTGAATCCTTGCCAACGCTAGTGATAGCGACTTGCCCGTCAAGGTATCGTTGGTGTGCGTGTCTCTCAGTTTCACCAACGACCCGATATCACCGGCAACCAACTTGCCCACTTCCTTTCTCTCTTTGCCATTCATCACGAAGATTTGACTTAGCCGCTCAACCTTTCCGTTCGTCTGGTTGATAAGATCCAAACCCTGCGAGATTGTTCCAGAATACATACGGAAGAATGAAAGCTCTCCGACGTGCGGCTCTGACATGGATTTGAACACGAATAGGATCGGTTCCCCGTCTGGTTTGACGGTCACCTTCTGGTCTGAGTTCGGCTTCACACCTACAACCTCTTCCCAGTCCCGCGGGGAAGGACAATATGTGACAAGGAAATCAAGAAATGCTGAAGCACCAACGTTCCTTGTCGCCGCGCTGCAAAGAAGCGGAAACACCTTCCGGTTCTTGATGCCAGCCCGCAATCCATTGATAATCTCCTCTTCACTCAAGCCACCCTTTTCAAAGAACGCGTTGAGCAAGTTCTCATCGGTCTCGGCGATTTTCTCGACCAGCTGTTCTCGCAATTCGTCTGCCTTCGCTCTCGCGTCAGCAGGGATGTCCTCCTCAGTGTACTTGCCACTTCCGTCAGCCGCAAACTTCAAGAGTTTCATACGGAGGACATCCACGACACTGTCGAAACCCAGGCCCTGGTTGAGAGGAAACTGAACAATGGTAACATCGCTGCCAAATCGTTCACGAGTGTTGCGGACAGCTTTATCGAAATCGGCATGTTCATAATCCAATTTGTTTACCAAGAACACCACGGGAGCAGCGTATTCCCTGGCGTAGGTCCAGACGATTTCTGTCCCTACTTCGACACCCTCGACCCCCTTGACGAACAGAACTCCGACATCAGCCACGCGCAGCCCGCACTTCACTTCGCCTGTGAAGTCCGTATATCCAGGAGTGTCAATAATGTTAATCTTCTTCGCCTTCCATTCACAATGCAAGAGCGAGACATGAATCGAGATCTGACGCTCTATTTCATCAGCGTTGTAGTCAGAAATGGTTGTTCCTTCTTCAATCTTGCCAAGACGGCTTGTCGCGCCGCTGGAAAAGAGCACAGCCTCAGCGAAAGCAGTCTTTCCAGCGCCTCCGTGCCCGATCAACGCAATGTTTCGAATATTGTCAGAAGTGAATTCTTTCAAAAGTCATTCTCCTTTTGTACCGGATATTCTATAGACTCTATCGCCATGCAAGCTGGAATTGGAGGCACACAGAACTCCATCGCTCCGCAGTGTGATCAATCCCGTGCAAAAACATCAGCTTCGATATTCCTGAAACAGGTTGCCCCACTTCATCTGTCTGCACGCCTTGTGCTGAATTCTCTTTCCCTTCAAGGGCCACCAGACAAAATCATGATAGAAGAAAGATCCGAACACGAAGGCATACACGAGAGGTGTGCGAAACAAGATCTTCTGAAAGACCTTGAGTGGAGTGAACCAAAACAGATCGCCAACTCTGCTTGCGAGATTATCGCCTACCGTGAATCCGAAATTCACAGCCGATACATCTTCGCCAACGATTTCAATCTCCCGCACATCGCCAACGCCAAGTCCATCCTCATGGGCGAGACGTATGTACTTGATGTCCAACGGATCGAAGCCCATCATCTTGGCTGAGACGGCATCAATCGCAACCTGGTCTGCACTGGCGAGAATGTAGTCCTTCTCCACAGGAATCATTGTTCTTGGTCCAGGGCCATTACCGCAGACAGTGCCATCCATGACAGCAAACACGCCAGAATGGATCTCCTTCTGAATGGCTAACAAATCTACCAATGTCTCGTGAATCCAACTGTGCGTGTAATGGCGGCGAGTGTTCAGCAACCCTCCGAATGCGTTCTTCATCGCCCCCGTAGTCGTCGTGTAGATGTGACACTTCACGGTCGGCAGATGGACTACGTTCCTACCGAGAAAGAACTCCGGGATGTGGATTCCGTTAGGATACACCTTGTGGAGAGCATGCATCTTCGCCTTTGGTTCATAGCTTATCCACTTGATATCATCAGGAAGGAAATTGTATCGCTCCTCGACACCATACTCCTCATAGAGAGGATCCAGTTTGTTCAGCTTCTCACCACGATAAGCATTTGTGACAACCGTGTTGTTGTGAACTGCAACGAGGTCGCTGTAGCCTGCCTTCTGCAGAGCAAGAATAGTGCCCTCAAGTTGCCAAGGGGTCGTATTTGCACCAGGATAGGGAAAATGCCAGGAAATGTTATCTTTCAGAATTGTCGCTTTGTCTTTCTTGAGTTCGTTCTCAAAACCCGCCATCGCCATGAGACGACCAATATCCTCCAAAACGGTCTCTGGTTTCGTTTTGAGAACAGCAACTCTCGATCTTAATGCCATGACGTTTCTTTGCCTTTGAAAGGGCCTGACGACGATCGCTCCATTGGGTCGGCTATGTATCCCTTCCCCGCATGTAGTGGAGAAACGTTCTAACGCCTTTGACAATTGCAGCAAGGAATCCCACAGCCTCCAACACGGGTCCTTCCATCTGTTGCTGAACTTTCCGCTCGAACTCGACAATGTGCAGCGTCATGTCTCGAACGGCTTCTGCTGAGCTTCTCACGATTGCCACCTCATCGTTCAGATTCTCCGTGATTCTTCGGACCTTGCCTGTAATCGCATCAAGGTTCTCCATCACGGGAGCAACTTTCGCGTTCAAGTCCTTCACATCCTTCCCCAGATTGACAATCGTATTTCTCACCTTCCCCAGCACTACGATCACGTAGATGCACAGAGCAGAGAGTGAGAGGAGAACAATGATCTTGGAGACGCTCAATACGGTTTCCATAGTGTGATCTCCCCGATTTATGAATAGGACCCGCTCAATGCCAATGGCACTCGTTCAGGATTTGGACTATGATTTGCGTTCTTCTTTATACGCATCCACGCCTGCTTTGATGGCATCTTTAAGCCTGCCTCCCTGTTCCATCGCTCGCTCTTTTGCTCCCGTAAGGATCTTCTCTGCGTCCTCCAAGAGTGTTTCCGCTTTGGTTTTTGCGTCTGATATCAACAACTCGGATTTCTGCTTGCCTTCGTTGATGATCTCGACAGCTTTGTTCTTCGCTGCCTCGACATATTCACTTGCTTCTTCCACCATCTCGTTAGTTTTGCGTTTAATATCCTGACGCAGCTCCTTCCCACTCTTCGGCGCATAGAGCAACGCAACCACCGCACCAACGACGCTTCCAGCCAGGAAACCGATCAGCAATCCTTTTGCCATTCTGTTTTCTTCAGCCATGATATCCTCCGTTAGTTATTGCCTAAGGGTTGGCGATTTTCGATTTGGCGAACGGTGTGTCCCGCCAAATTGTAGAATTGTCACCTATGGAGTGTTTCAAGTTGCACCCTGCACTCCAAATCACACACGATTTTTGTGAACCTTCTCCACAGCTTCTTCGAACACATCATCTTCTCCGTTAAGTTAACAACAAAAATCGTAAAAATCAAGCACAAAGAGAATCTATCCTTTCGGCGTTGTCGAAAAAACAAGCGGTAAGCCTCCTAAGCCGCAGACTTGTTCTACCGCAAAGGCGGAACCGCCTCCGGCAAAGAACATCCAGCTCAAGAGGTCACCGCTTGTCAAAGCCTGCCACATGAAGAACCATACCGAAATGATATAGCGTGATCTCTCATCTATCGAATTTTCTTTTTGTGTCTCATCTTCCTCAACCGCTTCTTTCGCTTATGTGTCGCCATTTTATGACGTTTGCGTTTTTTCCCGCTTGGCATTGATCCTCCTATTGAGTTCTCGGTAATGTACTTGAAATGTGTTGTGCAAGAAGTTGCTGTGCTTTATGTGCTATCTCAGTGTTCGGGGCGACATCAACGCATCGCTGGAACCACTCATTGGATCTCTCCAAGTTGCCAACACTCAGGTTCACAATTCCCAAGTTGTAACAACCTAGCTGATGTTTCGGATTGTATGTGAGTGCTTTCTCCATCTCGATGATGGCTGTAGATACAAATGAGCGTGCATGTGTCGTATCCCGTTGAGATAGCTCAAAGTAGCAAATCGCCATATCTACCCGTGCGTCAGCATCCTTTTCGTTCTTGGCAAGGTATCTTTCGTAGTAGCTGATCGCTTGATCCTTGAGATCCGCATCGTGGAGCACGTTTGCCAACTGCAGAGTGGATGCCATGTCGTCAGGATCTGACTCAACAGCTTTTCTCAGGCGATCAATCTCTTCGAGGATTTGAGAGTTCAGTGAGTCTAGTTGATGCGGCTTGCCGGAAGAAGAGGAATTCTTTGTGGCCGTTACTGCAAGAATCAGTGCAACTGCCGCGACGCCAACGACCAGACCCACGATTCTCCAATTGCCAATCCACGTATGTCTCTCTTGCTGCCTTCCTTCCTTCTTTCTCTTGGCCGTCGCCCTGTCTTTCTGTTTGCTGGTCTGCTGAACAGCAATTGGATCTTTCTGTCTAGCCGGGGCAGACTGCCTGAGGGGGACACCACAACTGCCGCAGAAGTTGTTTGCAGCAGGATTCTCATAGCCGCACACCTCACACGGCATTGTTCCCTGTTGGAAGACTTGTCCAATTGTGTGCGATTCTTTCTCCTCCGATGATGACGCTAGAGGCGCGACTGTTCTGACAACCGATGCACCGCATATCGGACAGCTAACATCAACTACAGCGAGTCTGCTCCCGCAAGAAGTACATACGAGCTTCGTGGGCATAGGTGCTCTTCCGTGACTATAGTCACTCAATCCCTTGTTGCGCTGTCTGCTTTCCCGCCGATTTCATGCTGGAATCCACCAGCTTCTTTAAGTCCTTTGACACCTTGAAGATGGGAACGTAATGTTCATCAACCATCACTTCTTGACCGGTTTTCGGATTGCGTGCAATGCGTCCTTTCCGCAGCTTCACCTTATAGCTCCCAAATCCCCGGATCTCGATCGTCTTTCCATCCCTCATAGCATTGATCACAGTTGATATGAATCCGTCAACAACTGCTTCCGTTTCCACCTTAGTCAACCCGGTTGCTGATGCAATGACATTCACGATATCTGCCTTAGTCAATGTACAAACCTCCTCATAGTTTTAGAAAGGATTCGTCAACTTGTATTGCAGCAGAGGCTGGTTTAGGATTTCCTCTTTGAGTTTGAGAAGCTCGTTCTCTATCTTTCCAAAAACATATTCCCTCCAAGGGCGGTACCTCAACTCCTTTACAACTCTAGGCTCACCATGAATTCCACCAAGGCGACCGGCAATCGCAATGGCATCTTGATACGTGCCAAGCGTGTCAACAAATCCCAATGTAGCTGCCTGTTTTCCGGTGAACACTCTGCCATCAGCATACTTCACCACTTTGTCTCGGCTAAGGTGCCGCTCCGCCGATACAGCATCCACAAACTGGTCATAAGTGTTTTCGATCAGCGACTGGAAGTATTTCTTCTCCGTTTCGGTTGCGCTGCGGAAAGGTGAACCTACGTCTTTCAACTTTCCACTCTTGATGGTGGTCCACTCTATACCAATCTTGTCCATTAGCGGTTTGAGATTGGGGAACTGTGCGATCACGCCAATGCCGCCGGTGAGTGTGCCCGGGTTAGCAACAATCCTATCCGCGGCACAAGAAACATAGTAGCCTCCACTCGCAGCAGCTGACCCCATCGAAACCACCACGGGTTTTCCAATACCTCGAGTCTTTTTCACTTCTTCGTAGATTTCCTGACTTGCCGCCACGCCTCCACCGGGCGATTCGACTCTAAAGACGATCGCTTTCACCGATCTGTTCTCCCTGTACCGCTTGAATTGCCTAACGATATCTTCCGAACTCAAGATGACGTCTTTGAGTTCTATGACGGCAACCTTTTCGCCGCCTGCAGAAACGGTTTCCTCTCGATCTCCAAGCGAGCTAAACGTCCCGGCAAAGATCAGAAACCCGATTCCGAGGAACAGAAGCGCCAGCCCCACAAAAACGCCGACAGCAATCGTTACGATTTTCAGAAAGTTGTCCATAGTAGCTTAAGCAAAAGGTTAGATCAATCGGTTTTTTCGTGTAGATTATAACAAAATTCAGCGAGAAAGTCAATGAAAAAAAAGAATCAGACCCGCTCATCTTACGCGAAAGGAATTGATCCGCTCCAAAGAGCGAATGGACAATGCTGTTCGACACTGGTGTCTCAGGGACAGGAAGCTCTGGAAGGGTCCGGGAACGTCGCGTGATTCGCGCACTCGAACTCGGAAGACATAACGGAATTGACATCGGAAAGGACGTGATCTGCCACTTTGATCGCCAGTATTGTGGGGCGATCCTGTTTGGTTGCGAGAAGAAAGTCAAGGAGTCGGCTGCTGCACTGATGTTGTGCAGGAAGATGAAGACTCAAAAAAGTTCTTGCTTTTGGCAGGGCAATATTGTATATTTTAGCTGTAATTAACTGTACACCGTTGTTGCACCATTCATAATTGTTTTGCTTGCAAGAACGAACCCTTCTCGGGTCATTCGTAGGGATTGAGCAGACAACTGCAGTCGCAGCGAATGGTGAAGATAATTACACCCGTTCGATGCGACTTTTTCATTTATGAGGTGACAATAAAAGGTTGTCCCGACAGGACACCGTCGGCGTACGTTCTTAAAAAACCTGTGACAGGAGTCTTCCATGAAGGAAAAAGGTACTGTGAAGTGGTTTAGCGGAGCAAAAGGCTACGGATTCATCCAGCGTGAATCAGGTGGCGATGTGTTTGTTCACTTCAGCTCGATCGCAGACGACGGCTACAAATCGCTGAACGAAGGCGACCGAGTCGAGTTCGAAGTGAAGCAAGGGGAGAAAGGTCCTCAAGCAGTCAATGTAACCAAGATCTAACTCGCGGCATCGGTGTACGTACCCCGAGAGTGCACATCGTTTCTCTCGGGGCTTTTTGTTCGAGCAGCGGAAATCCAGTGGCGGTTGGTGAGGCGTGAACGTTGTTCAACCCAAAGGAGTTTCACAATGGCAAATGGCAAAGTCAAGTTCTTCAATTCAATGAAGCGCTATGGATTCATCACAACTGACGAAGGTGAGGATATCTTTTTCCATCAGAACGATGTGAGGGAAACTGGGTTCCGCACGATGCTCAATCAAGGTGATGCTGTCACATTCACCGTGCGGAGTGAACCGAGAGGGAAGCGTGCTGTGAATATTTCGAGAATCTCCGCAGCCCAGTAAGCTGGAGCCGGAGCGCTCCTGTTTGCCGGCTGCGTGATTCATAGAGGCGTAGTATTCGGAATAATGTCTAAAGAGCAAGCCGACGGAATGTTCTATAGATTCCTCGCGGCCTGTAGCATGCTCACCGATATCAGGCGTTGCGACTTACTCCCTCTTCAATGCTAGGTCAACGAGTTCATCCATCTCCTTGACAAAAAGGAACTCCAAGTCATCTTTCACTTGTGCAGGGACTTCATCAAGATCAGCCCTGTTTCTCTCTGGCAGAATGACGGTCTTGATGCCTGCCCGATGAGCTGCAAGCGCCTTTTCCTTTACTCCTCCAATCGGCAACACGGCACCACGCAGTGTGATCTCCCCAGTCATAGCCAAGTCATTGCGCGCAACTCTGCCAGTGAGCAATGACGTCAGCGCTGCAAACATCGCTACGCCAGCGGAAGGTCCATCTTTCGGCACCGCGCCTGCGGGCACATGCAGATGAATGTCGAATTTCCCACGAAAGCCCTCATCAATACCAAGCGCCTCCGCCTTTGCGGCAATATAGCTCAACGCTGCTTGGGCGGATTCCTTCATGACGTCACCAAGCTGACCTGTCAAAATGAGATTACCCTTCCCTTTCATCTTCGTAGCTTCAATGAATAAGATTTCACCACCGACAGGTGTCCAAGCAAGTCCTGTGGCGATGCCGGGTTTGTTGATACGCTCCGCCACTTCAGAGTAGAACTTTGGATGTCCCAGATACCTGTGTACGTCGTCTTTTTGAACGATTGCTTGATCGGCTTTCCCTTCAGCAACTTCGCGTGCAACGCCACGACAGACGTCAGCGATCCGGCGTTCCAGTGCACGCACGCCAGATTCACGCGTGTACGAATTGATGACGGTCTTCAACGCATCATCATCTATTTGAAGGTGACCGTCACCTAAACCATGCTCCTTCATCTGTTTCGGGACCAAAAAGTCCGTGGCGATATGAAGCTTCTCGTTTTCAGTGTAACTTGGGATTTCAATGATCTCCATCCTATCTCTCAATGCCGGTGGAACAGGCTCTAGCATGTTTCCGGTTGCGATGAAGAGCACTTTCGATAAATCAAATGGCACTTCAAGGTAATGGTCACTGAACGAGAAGTTCTGTTCTGGGTCGAGCACTTCAAGCAACGCAGAGGAAGGATCGCCTCTGAAGTCCGCGCCGACTTTGTCAATTTCATCAAGCATGAAGACAGGATTGTTTGATCCCGCTTTCTTGATTCCTTGGATGATCCTGCCCGGCAGCGCACCGATGTAAGTTCTTCTGTGTCCGCGAATCTCCGCCTCATCATGTACTCCACCAAGAGACATCCGCACGAATTTGCGTCCGAGGGCATTGGCAATCGAACGTCCAAGCGACGTCTTACCAACGCCTGGCGGACCTATGAAACAGAGGATAGGTCCCTTCATATCGTTCTTGAGCTTCCGCACGGCAAGATATTCCAGGATTCTCTTCTTAACCTTCTCCAGCCCGTAGTGATCTCGATCCAGCGTCTCCCGTGCCGCTTTGATGTCTAAGTTGTCCTCCGTACTGAGGCTCCAAGGAACATCCAGCAGCCAATCGAGATAGGTCCGTGAAACTGTGTATTCGGCAGAGGCAGGATGCATCCGAGAGAGACGGTCAAGTTCCTTCTGCGCTACCTTTTTCGTTTCCTCAGGCATGTTTGCTTTTTCGATTCGCTCCTTCAACTCCTTGATTTCGACGTTCTCCGAACTCTCACCCAGTTCCTTCTGAATCGCTTTCATTTGCTCGCGAAGATAGAACTCCCTCTGATTCTTATTGATCTCATCCTGCACTTCAGATTGAATCTTGCTGCCTAGCTCCAGACGCTGAACGAGCTTGTTCAGAAGAATGTTTACTTTCTCCATCCGCTTCTTGATATTCACCTCCTCAAGTATCTCCTGCTTATCATGGGTGTGAACCGTAATGAAAGAAGTGACAATATCCGCAAGTTCCCCCGACTCCTCTATATTCAAGATGAGGGACAAATAATCAGTGTTCAAATCCGGTGATAGGTCAACTGCTCGTCGAAACAGATTCTTGATGTTTGTGACCAACGCTTCCACCTCCAGGTCCTCAACCACTTCATCCTCGATTCTTTGAACAATCGCCTTGAGATAGGGTTGTTCCTGCGTATAAGAAAGGACTTTGACTCGGTACGATCCTTGAGCGAACACACTCTTCGAACCGTCTGGCAGGTTTAGCGTTCTCAAGATCTTTGCCGCGGTGCCGAAAGAGTAAATTTCATTCGGTCGAGGATTATCCACAGTAGCGTCCTTCTGTCCGACAATGGCGACCAGAGCGTCAGTTCTGAATGTCTCTTCCACGAGCTGCACCGTGCTCTGGCGTCCGACAGTCAAAGGCATCAGTTGTCGCGGGAAGAAAACGGAATTCCTCAACGGCAGAACAGGCATGATCGCTGGAATATCAACCTTAGCCTTTTTCTCGCCCATGCTTTCGTCCTCCATAGACTTTCTTATGCTCCGTCAATCTTTTTTTCGTGCGAACACGAGATCAACTTGAACTTTTCAAAACCAGTCGGGTTGTATCAAAAGAGGCGGGCACGCTGCTCGCTTCGTCTCCACAGGATACGGATGGACTCCCGAGCGCAGCGTCCCACCGTTCATGACTTCGAAACCGACTGGTACTATTGCACTTTTACTTCGATTTCCTTCGGCTCCGCCTCTTCGACCTTCGGCAGAGTCAGTGTGAGCACACCGTCTTCGTACGTTGCTTCGATCTTGTCAGACCTCACTGAGGTGGGAAGTGTGAACGACCGATGGAATGCGCCGTAGTTGCGCTCAATCCGATGATAGTTCTCCTTCTTCGTCTCTTTCTCTTGCTTCTTCTCACCCCTGATCGTCAGAACATCATCCCGAAGCGTGATCTTCACGTCGTCTTTGGTCAGACCCGGAAGCTCCGCTTTCACAACAAAGGAGTCTTCTGTTTCATGGATGTCAACATCGGGACTCCATCGGGTCAGAGGATGTTCTGCTTCTTCAGACTCACTACCTCTGAAGAAGTTGTCAAACATCCGATCCATCTCCCTCCACATACGTCGCATCTCTCGAGGGAAATCCTCAAACGAACTCCACCGTGCCAGGTCTCTTGCTGGACTCCATCTTACGATAGCCATAGTTAAGACCTCCTTACAAATCGTTTATCGCTTCCATCTTCTTGGATGTTCTCAACTTGTCTGGACAACGGCTTTCATTGTGACTGCAATTTGCTGTTGCCCTGACCGTTCCAAGCAAAATCACTTTCATAAATCGCAAACACTATGCCGCGAACCTCCCGGCAGCTTCATCACATATAAGCCTGTGAAAAACAACTAGTTATTTGAACCGAACAGAATGGAGAGGGATGCCCTGTCTATTGCCAATGTGTCACAGAAACAAGATGAGATTTCCAACTGCCGACACGATGGCACAGCACAGCAAGAAACTTGTCAGGTGAGAACTAACACGATGAGCCGCTTGGGACCGTGCACACCCAGTACCAATTGCTTTTCGATGTCAGCCGTGCGGCTCGGTCCTGTGATGAAGGTCAGACAAGCGTTTGGGAAGCTGTTCCCATACTTTTCTTCAAGTGCACTCATAACGGCACTAAGGGTCGGAACAAGTTGCTTTGCTGTAGCAACAACAACATGTGTCGGGGGCAAAAGTGAAACCAAGCGACCTTCATCTGGAGAAGAGAGCATCGCGATTGTCCCGGTATCTGCGATCAGGAAATCTGCGCCCGTGATTCCAACATCTGTCACTGCAAGTTGTTCTCGCAGCACGGTTCTGTCTTGATACATCGCACTGATGCTGATGGAACACTCAGGCAAGCGTGCAGTAAGTTGCTCAGAGAGTTTTATCTCCTTAAGAAGAGGATGGTTGGATAGCACAGCACTTTGATACTTCCCTTCTCGGATGAAATCAGTAAGTGCCGTTAGTATCTCATCAGAAGACTTCACGATTTTCACTTCACCGCTGATCTGAGAAAGCTCGCCCTCAAATCGTTTCAACAGATTTTCCACATCTATACGTGTACTGGGAAATAGAGAAGAGAGGTCGCCTGATTCCACACCACGCGTGTCTATCCTTGGAGATGATAGAGAGCGTATATTTTCCAATATCTGATTTCTGGAATCCGGCATTTGAGTTCTTCGTCGTTTGGGTATAAGGACCTACTTCTCCATCTCTTTCCACAATACGCGGAATGGCTTCGCCGCAAGTTTGGGAAAGTCTCTCGACTTTGTCCATCTTGGAACCTTCAACGAACTTGAACCGCTTGAAAAGATCGGCTGGAGAAATCGTGCCAGTCTCGTTGAAGCCACATAGAACTTCACATTGCTCATTGTGACTGACCAGCATTTGAAAGCCAACCGTTCAAACAGCGGTGTTCTTCGCTTGTCAACTACCTTCTTTCGTAACCATAGAAGCATATGATGGATGTTGATCTTCACTGGGCAAATTGCAGAGCAACTTCCGCACAGTGATGAACCATAGGGTAGATCTTTTGCGTCGTCAATACCCCTGTACACAGGCGTTAACACTGAACCAATCGGTCCGGGATACACCCAACCATAGGTGTGCCCACCGACCTTCTGATACACTGGGCAAGTGTTCAAGCACGCGCCGCAGCGAATGCAGAATAAGGCTTCTTTCAATGTCGGATCAGCAAGCAGGTCGCTTCGCCCATTGTCGAGAATGACAAGATGCATCTCATCGGGTCCATCAACCTCCAGTGGTTTCCGAGGAGCTTGAATCATGGACATATAACTGGTCAGCTTCTGTCCTGTGCTGCTTCGAGCAAGGATTCTCAGGAAAACCGCGAGGTCTTGAAATCGTGGGATGACCTTTTCCATGCCCATCACTGCGATGTGAATCCTCGGCAGAGTTGTGCTCAGCCGAGCGTTACCTTCGTTTTCCACAATGACAATCGTGCCTGTCTCTGCGACCGCGAAGTTCACACCAGATATCCCAATGCCAGCCTGCAGGAATTGCTGTCTTAGCACTTTGCGAGCGATCTCAGTGAGCTTCGCAGGATCTGGAGTATATTCGATTTTCAGCTTCTCGGAAAAGAGCTGCCCGATCTCCTCTCGTGACTTGTGCAGCGCAGGTGCGGTAATGTGCGACGGTGGCTCGCCAGCAAGCTGGATAATGTACTCCCCCAAATCTGTTTCCACTGCCCTGATGCCATTTTGCTCCAACACAGGCGTGAGTCCGATCTCATCTGTCGTCAAAGACTTCGATTTCACGATCAGCGACGCGTTGTTCTCCTTCGCAATCCTAACAACATAATCACAAGCATCAGCACCATCCTTAGCCCAAACGACTTTCATCCCATTGCCGACAGCCTTCTGCTCAAGCTGTTCCAGGTAATCAGCGAAATGTTCAATCGCTTCCTTCTTGATCTCATGCGCACGCTGCCGGAGATCTTCCCAATTCGCTATCTCACTGACGACTGCCAACCGAGTCTGGAGCGAAAGTGATGTTGCTCTTTCAAGGTTCCGTCGCAGTTGCTCGTTGTGAAGGCATGCAACTGCGTTCTCCTTGAACAGTCTTGGCGTGATGTTCATGAACGATGCACTGATGCTTACGAATCAAGTATATGGTGGCACTTGAAAACTGGCAAAGCCTGAATCGCGGCTGCCGTGTATCTCGAATATTCTAATTGACAAAAAGAAAGGTCAAGTCAGACAGCCTCCGAGCAGCTCTGCTAAGTGTACAGTCCTGATCGAGATCTTCTTGCGCGAAAGCATCCCTGCGATTTGCATGAGGCAACTGGTATCATTCGCGATTACGTACTCAGCGCCGCTCTTCTGAAGATACTGGATCTTTTCCTCCGCCATTGCAGCGGAGATTTCCGGATACTTCACCGAGAACGTCCCACCAAATCCGCAGCATACGTCGGAATTATCTGATTCAGCAAAGTCAATGTCCCTGATGTGCTGAATCAGTTGTCTGGGGGCATCCCTTACATTGAGTTCCCGTAGGAGATGGCATGCATCATGGTACGTGACCTTTGCTCGGAGTCGCGCACCGACATCTACTACGCCAAGAACGTTCACAAGAAACTCCGAGAACTCATAGATACGCTGCGTCATTCTGTCAAGCTCACTCTGCAACTTGGGATCAATATCCAACTCGGGATAGAACACTTTTACCATCGCCACACACGAGCCTGAAGGCGCGACAACGTACTCCGCATCCTTGAAGATACGAATGAATCGCTCAGCAAGCCTCTTAGCTTCCCGCCGATACCCTGTATTGAAAGCTGGTTGACCGCAGCAGGTTTGCTCCGACGGGTAGTCCATCCTTATGCCGAGCTTCTTCAACACCTTGACCATACCCACTCCAGCTTCAGGAGCGAACTGGTCAACTAAGCAGGGAATGAAAAGCGAGACGCGCATATCGGTTGGTGTATTGGTGAGATGGTTTGTCGGTTGGATGGTGTATTGATTATTTTGGTTCTTCTTTCCTGAGACTCTCTATCCAATACTCCAATGTATCCTTCAGACTCTGCTCCAATGGAATTTGTGGCGACCAGCCAAGCTCGCGTTGAATCTTGGCGCAAGAACCTTTCATCACGGCGACGCTCGATGACCTCAGTCTTTCTTGGTCCACAATCACGGTGACCTGCACACCTGAAAGCGATATCAACATGTTCAGAATCGTCTGGATCGAATGTGCATTGCCAGAACATACGTTGTACACTTCACCAGGCTTTCCTTTCTCTGTTAGCAGCCAATACGCACGAACAACATCACGTACGTCAACAAAATCACGTCTGGCACTCAAATCCCCGACCTTAATCTGACGGGCACGCATCCCTAGAAAAATCTCTGCCAATTGCTTCGAGAAATCCGGTGCGACAAATCCCAAGCGCTGACGAGGACCTATATGGTTGAACGGTCGGGCTTCCACGACCGGGACATGATGGGCGTGGAAGTACTCATAGCCAAGATAGTGCACGACGACTTTGCTCATAGCGTACGGATGCAGGGGACAAAGAGGCAGATCTTCTGTTAAGGGAAGTTCCTCAAGTCCGACTGGGCCATATACCTCGCCAGATGTCACAAGGAGCACACACGGCTTTCGTGCAAGTTTCCGTACCGCTTCCATCAAGTTCAGCGTCCCGATTGCATTCACCTGCATCGTGTCAGCAGGCTTTCCCCCTGACAGATGCACGGACGCTTCACCCGCAAGATGATAGATCACATCTGGATTGATATTGGCAACTATGCGTTCGATCGTATGGCTCTCAAGCAAGTCAACTTCGTCCAACTGCAACCTATGTACGAAGCCGCGCAGATTCTTTGTTTCTTCCAGCGGTCGCGAGATGCCAAATACCTCACACCCTTTCAGAAGAAGGAACTCTGCAAGGTGCGATCCTGCAAAACCCGTGATGCCTGTGATCAGGACTTTCAAACTATGCTCCTATTTAAGGGGCGATTCACGAATCGCCTCTACTTCTAGAAATCTCTCCGCTTCAATCGCTGCCATACAGCCGGAACCAGCCGCTGTCACTGACTGGCGGTAGATGCTATCCTGCACGTCACCCGCTGCGAAGACACCCGGGACATTTGTTGCTGTGCCATGAGGTTTGGTGATGATATACCCCTTCTCATCCATCTCAATCTGACCTTTGAAGACCGCCGTGTTTGGCTCATGCCCGATTGCCATGAATACTCCATCGCAATTGACTATACTGCTTTCACTTGTTAGGACATTCTTCAAGCGCACGCCGATCACCATACGCCTGCCGTTTTCCTCTTTCCCAAGAATCTCTTCGACGACGAAGTTCCATGCAAACGCGATTTTCGGATTCTTGAATGCTCGCTCTTGCATGATCCTCGACGCACGAAGCTGATCACGCCGATGAACCACCGTGACTTTCGAGGCAAACTTCGTGAGGAAGATTGCTTCCTCCATCGCAGTATCGCCACCGCCGACAACAACCACTTCTAAGCCTTTGAAGAAGAATCCGTCACACGTAGCACAAGCCGACACACCGTATCCCATATAGTGCTTTTCGGACTCCAAATTGAGGAGCCTCGCCGACGCACCGGTCGCGATGATAACGCTGTCAGCGAGATACGTATCGTCATCAGACATCACTTTGAAGGGCCGGTCTGAGAAATCCACTGAAGTGATGTGTTTGAAGAGACACCGCGCTCCGAAGCGTTCAGCCTGCTCACGAAACTTGTTCATCAGCTCTGGTCCCATGACGCCGTCGGGGAATCCGGGATAATTCTCAACTTCCGTCGTAATCGTGGGCTGTCCACCAGGTTGGTTGCCTTCAAAGACAAGTGGACTTAAGTCTGCCCGCGCTGCATAGATGGCGGCAGTCAAACCCGCAGGACCGGAACCAATGATAATAACACTATGGCGTCTATTTTGCATTGATAGAAGCCTTCACTGTCTAGGTAAGAAGACGAACAGAGCGTCCTAAAGATGAAGACTCACACAAGATGTCCACCGGCGATGATCTGAAACCACCGAATCCACATCTCTCTAGCTTCTGAACGACCGACTTTCGATATCCCGCATCAGAAGTTGTTCGAGTTTCTGAATATTGACCTCAGCAAAATCTCTGATGACGAGGTCTGATCCCTTCAGTTCCTCCTGAGGATGCGTTGTCGTCAGCGCCACACACTTCATCCCAGCCCGTTTTGCTGCCAAGATGCCGTTCACCGTATCTTCGAACACGATGCAATCACCACAGAGCATTCCCAACCGCTGGGCGGTGATCAGATAGATTTCTGGTTCAGGTTTCCCGCGCGTGACGTCTTTCTCTGAGACGATGATCCTAAAATCCTCTATCAGACGTAGAGAACCCAAGATGAGATCAACGTTCTCGATGGAACCCGAAGTCGCCAGCGCCTTTGGAATATCGCACATCTTCAGCTCCACGATGAACTCGGTAAGACCTCTGATCGGGAGGATGTGTCCAGCAATGAGCGAGCGGAAACGCCTGTCAATTTCTCTCCCGAAGTTCCCAATCTGATCCTCAGAAAACCTTGTGCCGAACAGTGCATGGATAATATCCTCGCACCTTCTTCCGAATATCTTCTCAAATTCTTCATCCGAAAGCGTGCAACCTTGCTCAGCACAAAACCATTGCCAGGACTGTCTGTGGAATGGCTTGCTATCAACAAGAACGCCATCCATGTCGAAGATGACAGCTTGAATCTGTGGCACAGCAGGTTCCGAAGTTTTCTAAGCGTAATAGACAACACCAATCCGCTTCAAATCGCCCACCTGATTCCGCTTCAGTTTTTCTCTTAGACGTTCAATCTCTCTATACGTTTCGGCATCATAGATACGCTCACCACATTTGTGACATACACCCGCAACCAGCGTTAGAATGGCAACATCATCACTTGAACATGCCCACACAGCATGAACAGGCCTATCGTTTTCATCAAAACCCAAAGTCAGACAGCCTGGAAGTGGATAATCATTCGGATAATCCTCGATCATTTCCCCGCCAAGTGCAGCGTGATACAGTTGTTCCAAACTGATCTCATCTGCTTCTAATTTCTTGCGAGCATGATTCGTGACATTTGCTTTGTCACGACATATCGCCATCTGAATTTCATCAATCATCAAGATTCGCTGAACCGCTACTATCATTTCTCTGCATTATTCTCAGTTGCTGCCTTCACATTTCTCACAAATCCGCCGTACTTCGCTCGCTTCACCGAACTCTTCCGAAATCGTTTACCAAACTCCTCCTGTGTCATACGCGCAAGTTCCTTCAACTTCGGCGTGATGTTTCCTTCTCTGGGATAGAAACCCTCTTCATTAGTCCGTCGAGCAAACTTTCTATTCCACGGACATACGTCTTGGCAGATGTCGCAACCGAAAATCCAATTTCCAACTTTGGATTTGAGTTCTTCTGAGAATTCTCTGTTGCCACTTAGTTCGATGGTAAGATAAGAAATACAGAGGTTAGAGTCAAGAAGATAGGGTTGGATGATTGCACGCGTCGGACAAGCGTCAATGCAGAGAGCGCATGTGCCGCAGTAGTTGGCAATCGGATGGTCATACTCGAGCTCAGTGTCAAGGATGATCTCTCCGAGAAACACCCACGAGCCAAATTCTCGTGTGATGACGTTGGTGTGTTTCCCCCGCCATCCGATGCCTGCACGTACCGCCCACACTTTGTCCATCACGGGACCCGTGTCCACAAACACTTTGCCCTCTGCCTTTGGATATTCTGATTTGACAAAGGCAAGCAATGCCTCAAGCCGTCCTTTGAGGATTTCGTGGTAGTCGTCACCCCATGCGTATCGCGAGATCCTCCCCACACCACGATCGGGTGAATGCGCAACATCGGTGTAGTAGTTCAATGCCACAGAGACTACGGACTTCGCCCCCGGCAAGACGTTTCGCGGGTCAATCCTTTTCTCCAGACCTTTCTCCATGTACTCCATCTCACCGTGATAATGCTGAGCCATCCATGTGCGAAGTCGTTCTCCTTCTTCACCCAGTTCCACCGCTCGACAGATACCGATCTTTGACAAACTTAGCTCATACGCTTTGGATTTCAGCCGTTGTGTGAAAGTAGTCATCGCTTCGAAGCCGCCGATTCTTACATCTCGATAGACGGTTCATCACCATTTGTCGTGAATCATTCCAAATTCACGAAATGACAACAACTCATAGATTGCCAATCCTCCGTTTTGCAACGGCATAGGAACGTTACGATTTACCGTTTGCCATCCACCAAGTCGCCCAATGTGAAACCCTTGTTAGTCATCCTCACAGTTGCCGCCTGCACAATCGGGTCATGCTCGAAGAACAATATCCACCGTCCCTTGACAGCCTGCATCAACAGACTCCTCTTCTCATCAATGGTTGTGAGCGGATACAAATCGTAACCCATCGTATATGGAGTCGGAATGTGCGACGATGTTGGGATCAGATCAGCACAGTACAACAGCGTCGTATCGCCAGTGACTTCAACAAGCTGTTGACCCGGTGTGTGTCCATTTACAACGATCAAAGAGATTCCCGGAAACAGCTCGCAGTCCCCTTCGAGAATCCTCAGTTGCTTTGCTTCCTGCAGTGGAAGGAAGTTATCTCTGAAGTAGCTTGCTTTGTCCCGTTCTGAAGGATTCAATGCCCACTCGAACTGTTGCCTCTGTACGTAGTACGTTGCATTCGGAAACGTCGGCTTCACAATGCCATTCTCCAGCGTGGTGGCTCCGCCTGTGTGGTCAAAATGGAGATGGGTGATGATGACATCGGTTATATCGCCGGTCCCAACATTGTACTGGCGCAACGAGGACACCAATGTATCCTGACCGTACTCGATTCCGTAGATCTCTCGTAGCTTCCAAGAGAGTTTCGTCCCTGCACCTGCATCCACCAAGATGGTTCTTCCATCGCCAATGATCAACAGCAATCGCATCATTAGTGTGATGCGGTTGCGATCATCGGCTGGATTCGTCTTGCTCCAGAGCACCTTCGGCACGACACCGAACATGGCACCACCGTCCAACAAGAACCGTCCAACCTCAACTGCAAAAACCTCGTAACTGCCTATTTTCATACCTTCCTGACTTTCTAATCAATTCTGAGTATACCCTCCGTGTCCACAGTCACTCCGAACTCGAAAACCGAGTAACAGGCGCTGTGAATGAATCCGCATCAACCTGATCGTGAAGAAAATATCAGAAAAGCCCCCGGTAAAAAACGAGGTCGGCTGTTCAATCAACATAGAACGAGACCGACCTCGGCGAGATAATTCTATTTCGAAAAGGAAGTAGATCGAGATCTCTACCTTCCCATTGAATCAAGCTTCTCTTTCCTGGCGAGGAGCACCTCTTTTGACTCCACATGATTTGGATCCGGAACGCAGCAATCCACCGGACAGACGGCGGCACACTGCGGCTCGTCGTGGAATCCCGCACACTCAGTGCACTTCTCAGGCACGATATAGTAGAAGTCGTTCGACAATGCCGGATGAGTATCACCTGCCAGAGACCAACTTGCAGCGCCTTCGTAGATGGCTGTGTTGGGACATTCCGGCTCACACGCACCGCAATTGATGCACTCCTCGGTTATCACTATTGCCATAGCAATTCTCCTTACGGTATATTTGGCTTCATTAGCAGTTGTTGGAGGTTGTCTTTCGCAGAGTATCCTAGCCCAAAAGCTCCGACACTCAGAATTATCTGATCATAATTTAACAATTTTCTCGACAATGTCAATAGCCGCGGATAGATCACAAGTACCTTCTCTCGACGATCTCGCTACCATTATACACGTAGAGCCGCGGGACACCGGTAGGGATGTTGAGCTCAATGACCTCCTCCTTACTCAGATTGTCTAAGTGCATCACTAGCGACCGCAAGCTGTTGCCGTGAGCCGAGATAAGGATATTCTTGCCGGCAAGGACGTCCGGAAGTATTTTTTTCTCCCAATAGGGCAGCGTTCGTGCGGCTGTATCCTGAAGACTCTCGCCGCCAGGTGGACGGACATCATAGCTTCGGCGCCACAGCTTGACCTGAGCGTCACCATATTTCTTTGCCGTCTCCGCTTTGTTCAACCCCTGCAGATCGCCATAATGTCGCTCGTTCAACGCCTGGTCATACTCAATCGGAATGTCTTCCTGTCTGATGATCTTCAAAACAATCGTTAGCGTGTCTATTGCTCGCTTCAAGACAGAAGTGTAAGCCTTATCGAACTTATATCCGAGAAGAAGAAGTTTCTCACCGGCTTGTTGTGCCTCTTCTTCCCCTTTCGCTGAGAGAGGGATATCTATCCAGCCGGTAAATCTGTTCTCAAGATTCCACTGCGATTCTCCGTGACGGAGTAGAATAAGATTAGTCATATCTCCTGTGAACTGATGATGTTTATGATTCCTTCAGAGTCAAGTGGTTCTGTGGCAACTGCACAATATACTTCCAGATGACTGCGGCAGTATTCGATTCCTCTGGCAGCAATGGCGTCGCTGTCGGTGATGTCAACAATATCATCCTCGGTGAAGTCTGACAGAGTCATTGTCCCGCCTGAACTTCCCGTAGAGACTCCGCTGACGACGATGACGCATTAGCCCTCTCCCCTTGTGTTCCCCTCTCTCAGATTGGGAGAGGGGAAAGGGGTGAGGGTGAAAAAGCGGGCTGTGCGTCACCTGTGAAAATACTTATGCCGCTCTGTGGTACAGAAGACAATCTCACAAAGTCTCATCGAATATTGAAATACTTAGCCTCGGGATGATGCACAATAATCGCGCTTGTCAACTGCTCTGGCACCAACTGGTAATGCTCCGTTAACTCCACGTCTATTCGTTGTGGCTTCAACAGCTCAAACAGTGTCACCTGATCTTCAAGATCGGGACACGCAGGGTACCCAAAAGAGTACCGAGCACCTTGATAACCTTGTGCAAAAAGTCTCCGAATCTCCTTAGCGTCCTGGTCAGCTATTCCAAGTTCCTGACGCACGTGCTTATGCCAATATTCGGCGAGCGCCTCAGCTGTCTCAACGCTAAGTCCGTGGAAGTAAAGGTATTCAGTGTATCTGTTCGACTCAAACAGTTGCTTCGAGTATTCAGATGCCCTTTTACCGACAGTCACAAGCTGAAAGGCAACGGTATCAATCTGCCCTGACTCCTTCGATGCAAAGAAATCCGATATGCACAGACGCTCGCCACTTGGCTGGCGTGGGAAGGTGAAGCGAAGCCACTCCTCCAAGTTCTGCGGCACATTGTCGGGTGACAATGTACTCCGGACGTTTGGTGACAACGTATTCCAAATACCATGGAGATTCGTTTCGCCTTTTGGCTCATAGATGATTAGATCGTCACCGTGAGACTGGCAAGGGAAATACCCGTAGACGACCTTCGGCACAAGCAAACGCTCATCCTTCACTTTCGATTTCAGGTTCTCAAATATCTGCTGCGCCTTCTCCTCAACAAGTCTCTTGTACTCCACCTCCGACATCCGGAACTGCCATTGCCCTCGAAACAACGCAACCTCGTTGATGCAGCGGAAAATCTCCTCAAGCGAAATGTCCTCTTCAATCTTCGTCCCGTAGAACGGTGGAACCGGAATCGGAACATTCTGACGCACTTTCGAGCGCACTGACACTTCGTCCACTGGGATGGATCCTGCTTCCGCTCGTTGCTCCGAAACCTCCATAAGCGCTGATGTCTTCATCGCGACCACAATCTTCGCTTCCTGTCCAGTCAACGTTTCTTCTTCCTCAGTTATGACGTCCAGACCAACAGCCGGAGATATGCGATCTGAGACTATCTTCTGCATCAGATGAAGTCCGTCAAACGCATCGCTCGCATATAGGACCTGTCCTTTGTAAGTGTTCCGCAATTCCTCCTCCACATACCGGCGCGTAAGGGCTGCACCGCCAACGATGACGGGCAGTGTGATCCCCTGTTCGTTCATCACCTCAAGATTCTCCTTCATCACAACCGTTGATTTCACCAAAAGCCCGCTCATCCCTACGGCATCCGCCTTGTGTTCTTCTGCCGACTTGAGCATTACTTCAATCGGGCACTTGATGCCGAGATTGACAACCTTGTAGCTATTGTTCGCAAGTATGATGTCCACGAGGTTCTTACCGATGTCGTGCACATCGCCCTTCACCGTGGCAATCACCATCGTGCCTTTCTGAGTCCCTTCGACGTGTTCCATGAACGGCTCAAGATAACTCACTGCCGCTTTCATCACCTCAGCCGACTGCAATACGAACGGAAGCTGCATTTGCCCACTGCCAAAGAGGTCGCCGACGTCTTTCATCCCATCAAGCAGGATGTTGTTGACAATGTCAAGCGGCTTGTGTTTCTTCATCGCTTCATCGAGGTCAGTCGCCAAACCAATCTTGTCGCCGTCAATGATACGTCTCTTCAACCTCTCCTCGATTGCCTTGACTTCTTTGATCCTCTCCTCTCTCTCTTCGACTTTCTTCTCCGCATAGTATGCCATCAACTCGACGAGCGGGTCATAAACGCATCTGACGTTTTTCGGTTTGCCTACCAACATACGTATTTCACCTTTTCTCTTCGCTAAATCTTAAAGATCCTAAGCTAGCACTGATTCAAACTTCCTCTCATCAAAGACCAACTGCCTGCACAATTCTCGTCCCCGTTCATCAATCTTGTACAGCGGCATGATCTTCTGGGCGTTCACGATTGCCATATCCAGACCATACTCAACGGCATAATGCAGAAAGACGGAGTTCAAGATGTGTCGTATATGCGGAGCAAGTCCAAAGGAGACATTGCTCACACCAAGAAGCGTTTTGCATTTCGGAAATGCCTGCTTGATCAGCCGAATTGCCTCAAGCGTCTCGATCCCCGCTCTACGGAATTCTTCGTCACCTGAGCCAAGCGTGAACGTCAGTGTATCGAAAATCAAATCCTCCTCGCGCATCCCGAACTTCTTTGTGGCAACCTCGTGTATCCTCTGTGCGATCTCGAACTTCCGTGGTGCCGTCTTCGCCATTCCAGCTTCGTCAATGGTAAGGGCAACAACAGCCGCGCCATGCTTCTTGCATAGCGGAAGCACCTTTGCCATCCGCTCCTCGCCATCCTCCATGTTGATGGAGTTGACGATTGCCCTCCCACCTATGCACCGAAGCGCCTCCTCCATCGCCTGCCACTCAGTAGAGTCAATCATCAGAGGAATTGACACCTGCGTATTGAACCTGCGGACAACTTCAACGATGTCGCGTACCTCATCACGACCAACAAAGGCGACACAGACATCAAGCAGGTGAGCACCTTCCTCAACCTGCTCCTTTCCCACTGCAACCATGCCATCCCAGTCTTCCTGCTGAAGCAGTTCTCGGAATTTCTTCGACCCATTTGCGTTTGTTCGCTCGCCGATGATTACTGGAGCAGGCTCTACATGCAAAGGCACACTACTGTAAAGGCTAGCAACCGATGGTGTGTATTCCACCTTCCTTTGAATCGGGACAACAAACTGCATGGCATCAGCCAGTTGCCTGATGTGCTCAGACGTTGTGCCACAACACCCGCCAACGATGTTAACACCCAGATCTTGTGCAAAGTGCTTCATCCACTGCACAAGTTCCTCCGGCGTGAGTGGATAACAAGCCTTTCCGCCAATGTTTTCCGGAATACCGGCATTCGGCATCACAGAGATAGGTTTCGGGCTGCTCGCACACAAATAGCGGACATGCTCAGACATTTCCTTCGGTCCGGTTGCACAATTCATTCCTATGACGCTGACAATGTCGTAAGGCTTAAGCGCGGCGAGTGCAGCAGAGATTTCTGTTCCCATGAGCATCGTGCCTATCGCCTCGATTGTAACAGAGGTGATGACAGGCAGTTGCACCTTCTTATCTCGAAAATAGTCATGGATCGCAGCGAGCGCGGCTTTGGTTTGCAGTAGGTCTTGGCAAGTCTCCACAACGAGGATGTCAACACCGCCCTCCACAAGTCCAGCCACTTGCTCATAATATGCCTGTTCCATGTCCTTGAACGAGATGTGTCCAAGCGATGGCAATTTCGTCGTCGGACCGATTGAGCCAGCTACGAAGCGCACATGTTCATGTGTCGAGTAGTCACCTGCAATTCGCCTTGCGATCTCTGCAGCTCTACGGTTCAGCTCGTAAGCTCTATCCTGTACACCGTATTCAGCTAGCACGATGCGCGTCCCACCGAGAGTGTCCGTCTCGATGACGTCGCATCCTGCTTCAAGAAAATCAGCATGCACCTTCTCAACCGCAGGTGGCTTCGACACAACAAGATACTCGTTGCAACCGTTGTATTGCTCACCGCCAAAATCATCGGCGGTTAGGTTCTGTGCCTGCAGGCTAGTGCCAGTCGCGCCGTCAAAGACAAGGATTCTTTCTTTCAACAAGTCTATGAACATGTCTCTCACTATCGGTCAGTATCCTTTCAAGCCTTCACCGATTTACTCACCTGAATCAACGAAGCCGATCCATCTGCACAGAGGTCTGCCGTTGTACTGAAAACCCTCGCTTTGCGAGGGTTCCGCTGAGAATATAGGAAATTATCTTTTGACTTGCAAGTGTCCCGACTATTCCGCCCCCTTCAATACCAACACAAACTCTCCCTTTCTGTTGTTCGCTTTCCAGTAGTCCAGCATTTCCTTCGCAGTTCCGCGCTGTATATCTTCGGTTGGCATCGTCAGATCGTATGCAACACACGCTTCACGATCAGGACCGAGCACCGCGGCGATGTCTTCCAGAAGAGGTAACAAGCGATATGGTGCATCCAGCAGCACAGTAGTGCGATGTTCAGTTTTCAGTTGCCTCAGTTCCTTTCGGCGGATATCTCTCTTCGGAGAGAGCAATCCATAGAAGACAAACTTATCAATGGGAAATCCTGAGACGACGAGCGCAGCCGTCAGCGATGACGCTCCTGGGACTGGTACAACTCTGATGTGAGACGCAATTGCTTGCTGTACCAACAGCAAACCAGGATCAGAGAATACCGGCGTGCCGCAATCGGAGACAAGAGCAATGTCCCTGCCTTCGCGAAGGTGCTCAAGAACCTGCGGGGTTTGTTGCTGCTCATTATGCTCGCTGAGACTCTCAAGCGGCTTCTGAATGCCATACTGTCGAAGCAGCTTCCTTCCTTCTTTCAGTTCTTCACACACGACGACATCAACATCGTTCAGAACCTTCAGTGCTCTTAGGGTGATGTCTTCATAGTTTCCAATTGGCGTTGCCACCAAGTACAGCGTACCTGTCATCAGTTCTCCTCTCCCGTTTCAAGAACGCGACGCTCCGGACTGTCACGCCACTCAATCCATTCTCGAATCAGCATCAAAAGGATGGCAGTCGTCGGTACAGCGATCAACAGTCCGATGAATCCCAGGAAGTAGCCGAAGATCAACATGGATACAATCATGAGCACAGGATGCAAACCGACTTGATGTCCAATAATCCGGGGTGAAAGCACCGTGTTCTCCAGCACGTGCAAGCCGGGCATGATGATGAGTACAGCAATAATACAGAACAGGGGATTGCTGCTGAAGAGGGCTACAACGACCGAGAGAACCGTCGCCATCAACAGTCCAAAGTACGGTATCAAATCAAGAACGCCTGAAAGAATGCCAAGTACAAGCGGGTAGTTAACGCCGACAAGCCAGAGCAAGATGCTTGCTAAGATTCCGTTGATGCAGGCTAAAGTGATTGCGCCTCGCACATAGTGTCCCAAGATTGTGTCAATCTTTCGAAAATAGGCAGTGGCCGCAGCGCGACGTCTTGGCGGGAAGAGTGAGAGAATAGTTTGTTTGATCGTTTCAAAGTCCTTGAGCAAATAGAAGCACAAAAACGGAACAGTCACAATGTTGAGCAGTTGCGTAACAATTGCTGAAGCGCCCGTAACAAGTCCAATAAGCCCATCAAGGATACTCCTGATGATAACTTGAGTGTGTCCAGTGATTTGCTCAAAGAGAGTCTGTTCGGGTCTTTTCACTCCGAGTTGTGAGAGGAGCGGGACGACCTTACTCTTCAAGAGAGCGTTCGCCTCACTTAGGATGTTTGGGAATGTACTTATGAGTCCTCCTAATTGCTCCACAATGATTGGGACAAAGAAGATTCCGATCATCACAAACACACCCAGCGTTGACACCAGCAATACTACGATAGCAAGCCATCGCTGAACGCCACGGCGCTCCATCCGCTCAATAATTGGATTGAAAACGTAGGTCAAGATGAAAGCAATAATGAGCGGTGCCAATACACCGCCCACAGTGAAGAAGAACCAAATGGCGAAGAGAATGAAAGTGAGCACCAACAGACTCTTGACCATCGGATATCTTCGCACTGGAAAAAGAAGCAGCAGCGTGGCAAAGGCGATCAGGAAGGGACTGAGAATCTCGCGGATGGTGTAAATGAGGACACAGAGCAGGACGATTCCACCGACGATTAGCATGATATCGTAGCGAGCCGTCCGCTCGGACATCTCCTGTTTTGGGGAGAGAGTAACTCGCGAGTCCGATTCCTCTGAGTTCTTCATAAGACTGCGATCAAAAAGGAAGTGAAGTGGAAGAGATACGTGTCTCTGGTGTGCGATCTGCGATGGTCCGGAAAGCGGCGTCTCTTTCGAATGCCGCCGGCTGGAAGCATCGCAAAACTTGCTCCAAAGCAGTTTGGCTACGCACTAATTGGATATGTTCCGAACCTTTTCAGCACATCCAGCATCAAATGAATACGTTCCGTTGAGGTGTCAGGTTGTATCGTATGCGCCGCTGTGAAGATGAATCCTCCACCGGGGGCGAGATCTCGGATGATTCGCCTTAGCTCCTTTTCAAGGACATCGAGCGGTGCGGACGGCAGGATTTCTTGAATATCAATACCGCAGTGGAGTGCCAGGCGATCACCGTACTGCCTCTTGATTGCGGTATCACACATCCCTTCTGCTTTGGGCTGGATAGGATTCAACACATTGACACCGATCTCGACAAGATCAAAAATCACCGGAAGAATGGAGCCACATGAGTGATACGCCACGATGACATCAGGCTTCGTGCGTCTCAACTCTCGAATGATATCCGCCATGCGAGGTTTAAGAAACTGACGCCACATCGCTGGGGACATTACCATTCCAGTCTGCATACCAATATCATCGCCAAGCCATATCCAATCTACACCGAGATCGAGACAGTTCCGTGCAACTTGAAGACTGAAAGCTGCAGCCTTATCTAGAAGAACCTCGACAGTCTGGGGATGCAGAGACAAATCGTGGAGAAGTGCCTCCATCCCACGAATGTGGGCACACGGTTCGAAGATTGTGCCAGAGACATCAGCACCGATGAACACTTCATCACCATAATTGCTCAACAGTCCTTTGATCTCATCATAGCGCTCTGTCTTGCCGGGATCAGGTAAGTCGTATTCCATATAGCCATCAAGCGAAGCTGAAGCCAGCGGATTGTGCGTTATCATGTTGTACCCGCCGAGCCGTCGCCACGTGATGCCGAATTCATCAGTGAAGGACGTCCCTTCTGGGACTGGAAGTGACTGGTACAGGTTGATCGAAACCCAAGTCTGAAGGATGTCGTTCCCAAGTCGAAGTTCCAGTTCTCTTCCCGACGCACCAAGTTCTTTCCCGAGTTCGCACATGACATCGGGATGATACCAGACATAGAGCGGGATTCTGTCTGGCTCCTTATGTTGCAGGGTGCGATAGACTCTCTCTCTGCTTGTCATACAAGGTAATCCGAGCACTGACCACGTTCCATATGAAATGAAGGTGAGTTATTGGGTCCGTCCCACACAAATTGAGAGTTGTAGCGCTACTGTTACAGCTGAATATAAAAAAAAGGACCTTGAAAGTCAAAACAGCCGGAACCTGACTCTACGATATTCCGAGCAACGCGCGTCTCAACCGCCACGTGCACGATGTCAGTTCAGCGTGTGAAGACAAACGCGGATGCGTGCTCTAGCGAATTCTGCAAAGATCACGAGGAATGGAGCGAGCGGAGACCTGGGCTCTTTCGGTTACTGCCTCTCTGCCTTCGATCCTTCCACTCGATCGCAAACTTGGAGTCACTCGACGTGTCTTCCTACTCCAGAGATTTGGGGGGAATCCTCTTCACTTCTAAGCTGCGCTGGCCGAAATTTATGAGTAAGCAGAGTTTCCTCTGAAACGCTTCCAAGTACCGGTAGGCTTGATCAATGTCCTCAGGCAACAACTTCCTCTTTGCCTTCAACTCAACAACGATATCTGCACCAATAAGGAAATCCACAACACCTTTCCCTATCTTGTTGCCCTTGTAATGAATGTCATACTGCGTCTCCCGATTGAAAGGAATATGCTTCAGCCTGAGTTCCGTTTCGAGCGCGCGCTGGTAAATCGCTTCCCTTTGCTTCCGGCCGAGTGTGCGATGGATTTCTTTGCACAGAGAGATTATTGAGTCAGCAAGGAGATTGTGGTGCATCTGAAAAATAGCGCCAAAAGAATTGCGCATGCCTCCCTCTCCGTGATGGAAGCCGCCAACGTGATGCGCCCGTACTTTCTGCGCAACATAACGTGCTATGCTGTGGTAGGTTGGAAGCTCGCTATGCTCACATGGTTTCTTGCTATTCATCCAAACAACTCTATTTGCGTGTCTCAGTTCTTCAAGTGATCGGTAAACCGCAGCGGCATTGAGGTTCTGCTCTAAATAGTGATCAACGATAAACCGTTCAAGGGGAATTAAGGCCCCATCAGCGACCTCCACAGCGATTCCCAGCCCACTTCGGAAAGTCCCTTTGTCCGAGATCGCTTTGCCGTCAGCACCTTTTGTCCCGCGTATGCCGTCGAAACCCGTTCGCTCTTTCCTCGAGATTACGTAAGCCAAGGCTTGCCGCATCTTTGGATGTGTAGCTAATGGATAGAGAGGAGCTCCGGCGCGCAGTGAAAAAACTCTTCTTAACTGCTGCTTCCATCTCCGTTGCGTCTGAACTGAGATTCCAAACTCTCTCAGCACCGACGTTTCCACATCCGAGATGTTCTTAGACGCTTGAATTACGCTGAACATTATCTCGATTTTTTTTAGAGTTTCGTTTGAAAGCCTCGATTCCGGAAATGCCGGAATTCTCACGTCTTCAGAATTCGTCGTGTGTACCATACGTCTAGAGAGATGGTTGGCACTTTCAGTTTCACGTTGTCGTGCTGGAGCTGATTCCCTTAGAAATATAAACAAAAAGCGTTTGAAAGTCAAAGGCACATTAGCTTTGCTTGGGAGACACAAGGATGGTTCTATTCAGCTATGATTGGTTCACGTGCTGAATCTTCACGAAAGATTTTGCTTGACTTCAGGACAGAAAAATCGTAAATTTGAAACCGCATATATGTCTTGGTGCAGTTCAAAGGAAATTGGCTGGTCTTGAATCTGTTACGTCCTTCTAGATGAAACATCAAGAATGTCCTGATGTATAAAGGAATCACGTTCTTATTTCTCATTTGCGTACTAGCTCATCTTTGTTGTTCGCACAAAGAACAACAGGAGGACAACCTCCCTGCTCTCTATTTCAACGTCGCCGATTCTCTCCTAGCCCCAAGATACGTTGACTCGACCTTGCACATATCATTTGCCCCGCCTAAAGATTGGAGGAGAGTTCCTGACTCGGTTCTAGACGTCGCTCAAAGCAGAGTACGAGATTCGTCTGTCCTTTTCAGAACCATCCCGAAGTATGCTTATGTAGAGGACAGCTCGAAGGCATCCTATTTCATCTCAAGGATTGATTCACTGAATCCTGATGAAGGCAAAACAATACTGGAAGAGATGAAAAAGTATTTCGAAAAGAAGTTCGAAGGGAAAGCGAATATCCAGACAGCCGTTTTCGTGACACAGTCATTTCGCGTACATCAACTCATGGCGACCACCAGAGAAGCGGTTGTCCTGAAGATGATTTTCGATTCGAAAGAGGTGCCAACGATATTTGAACTTGACTATTTCATTCCAATGAATGTCTATGCAGGGAGGCTGAGGACAGTTGAATCCTCGATAGGTTCAATCAAACTAACTCATTAACCATTCGTCAAACAAAAGGAGGATCTATGTTCAAGAAACTTGTATGCTTCATCCTGTTGCTAGCGATGCTTGGAACGATTGGATGCTACACCCAGAACTTCATTGTCGGCAGCGGCCCCAAAGGGAACACGGTGGTTGCTGAACGACAGTGGTACATCCTCTTCGGACTGGTGCCGCTCAATACTGTTGACACACAGAAGATGGTTGGCGGGGCAACCAATTACAAGATCATGACCCAGCAGAGCTTTGTGGATGTCGTTATAAACATATTCACCGGAATCGTAACGATAGCATCAAGAACTGTTGAGGTAACAAAGTAGCCTCGCTGCCAACTTGTTACGAGAAAGGGGCTTCATGCTAAGCCCCTTTTTCTTTTTTGCAGCTATTCCGCCAGAACCTTGAACATGTCAGATTGAAGGCGATGCGGTCCTGAAGTGTCACTGGGACAAATGAACTTTGAAGAATTGATCGAGTGACTCCAAGGCAACAAATGTAGGACGAATCGGCGATTCAGCCACGCGAAATGGCGTCTCGCGTTACACTACTTTATCTTTCCATATCTCCTTAGAATCTCCACCACCTTCTCCAACGGCAGCGCCTCAATCCTGTGACCACTCACTCCTGTCATTGTTCTGGCTTTGAAAAGAGAGTTGTAGATCGCTTCCTCCGTTGCCTCAACCACGGCTTGAAAAAGAGGTGAAAGATCATCTTCCGCTAAGACCTTCTGACTGCGCATCCCAACTGAGTCGCTGTATATTCTGACCTCCTTAGATGTCGAAAATGCGATGACATAATCTCCGCTACCGTTGCTCATCGAGGAACCTGTACGTCCAAGAGCGAGCGTCGCACGCTTTGCTAATCGCTTAAGATGATGTGCTGTAAGGGGCGCGTCGGTCGCCACTACAATCATGCAGGATCCACCGTCGTGCGGCGTAAGTCCTCCCTCAGGAGGATATCTCAGTCTCTCTTTGAGATAGTGCTGACCGAGTTCCTTCCCGATCGGAACACCGTCAATATCGAGGATGCCACCATAGTTTGTCTGAACCAACACCCCAACCATATAACCGCCGAGTGACGGCGGAAGCACTCGCGACGAACTGCCGATTCCTCCCTTCCAACCGAAGCACACAGTTCCTGTCCCAGCACCAACACACCCTTCTTGAACCTCTGTGTCCTTCGCATCCTGTATTGCCTTCAAGACATGTTCCCGCTCGACGTGTCGTCCTCGTATGTCATTCAAATAACCGTCGTTGGTCTCTCCCACCACAGGATTGATCGAACGGACGGATTCGTTGCCAGGCAGAGCAAGCATGTACTCCACGATGCAGTTAGCTGCTTCCCAAACACTCAGGGTATTCGTCAGGACTATGGGCGTTTCCAGTTGACCGAGTTCTTCGACTTGTGTGTATCCGATCAATTTTCCAAATCCATTTCCCACATAGATCGCAGCCGGTACCTTCTCCTTGAAGATATTTCCAGCGTGAGGAAGAATAGCGGTGACGCCTGTGCGGACCGAATCACCCTGCAGCAATGTCTCATGTCCAACCCGCACTCCAGCCACATCAGTAATGGCATTGTACTTTCCAGTTTTGAAGATGCCGATTCTAAGCCCCACTTCTCTTGCTCGTGGACGCTGTTGAGACTGACTCGAGAGAAGCGGGTAGGCAAGGAACGTTGCGAAGGAGAGGAGAAAAAGGATGCTGGTAGCCATCGTAGTAGGCTTCTCTGCCTGGGTCAAAGAAACGAAAAGCCGCCACGAGTAATTACACTGTGCCGACGAGTGAATATGTAACGGACTGAGACTAACTTGTGCGCAAACGCTTTGCCGCGCTGGATTGAATTTGTAAATTGCTGATAACTACTCTGTATCATAAGTCCTCATTTGCAGACACATCGCTCAAGACTTTGGAGTTTAGGCCGTGCGCGAGTCAGCTTGAGTAACTCGTTAGCCAGGCACTATTTGATTTGCACAGATACCAAAGCCTTATAATGATAATTGAACATAACAGAAGTTTTAAATCCATAGTGGTCTAACAAATATTGCCACTTAGAATTTTGGTCTTTCAAAGATGGATCAAATATTGCTAGCGCGCCTTCCGACTCCCGGACTAACCTAGGATCACAGAGAAGATCACGCTCTTTCATTTTCAAGTAAAGATTAGTCAATCTAAATTGGTCCACTCTGTTCCCAAACTCATTTACGAGAACTTTTGCCCCGGTTGGTCCCGCAAGGATTGCGCCGTCAATTACTTGGTATCGAGAGAAATCAGAACTGTTGTAGTAGAAACAACGGCGTATCCCCACCATTTCCGGAAGATCACCCGTCTCTCGGAAGAGACATAAATCTACGACTCCGTAAAGCCTGTGCTGGAATGCTTCAAAAACAAATTTCCAATCATCGTGAAGGCAAGAAATCCACAATATCCGAGATGAATTTTCTGGAGCCGGTGTTTCTTTAAGTTGGTGACTCGCTTCCTCGACAACGGAAGAAAGCGCATTCCAAGCAACTACTTGACGTGTGCAAGAACCATGACCTTGCGTTTGAACCTGTTGAAGAAGATCAAGGTATCCTTGATTCGCCGCTTTGCCTTTTGCTTCAACTATGAGTATTTCTTTACCCAAAGTAGCCTTCAAGTCTGCTCGTTTTTGTGTACGTTCTTTGGAGTGAGGAATGAATTCAACCGAGTAACCTGCGGATTCTAGAAACATTTTGGCAAATATTTTTGAATCTTCGTTTTTCATAGAAGTTTGCACACGTTGGCTAACATCAGAATCAGCCGACGCACTTGGCGGACACCTGGATTGATTTGTCAGGACGGTTAATCACCTGATCCACGGGAATTCTGTTTTGCGCTCCCATGTCCTTTGTGGTCTGTCAGAGCCTCCTCGCATGTGTGAATCAGATAGCCCGTTTCAACATCAGTGATGGTTTCCTTGTATAAGTTGTTCTGACGGTCAATTAGCCATCTTTTGGCCACGATTTTTTGATGGCTGTGTGAGTATTCATATCCATTGAATCCCTCAGCGAGTACCTTGGCCTTCCCTGTCTTCTTGGGATCCTTGTGTTTAAAAAACGAACTATCGTAAATCTTAATTACCGTCGTTACTTCCTCATGAAAGACACGACGTACTGAGCCACACCGAGGGCATGGAGTCCTTTCCTGTCCTGAAGAATCCTCCAACACTAAACCACATTCGCAGCATTCACATTGTGAATCCACTCTATGAGCACCCACTTGTCGCACCGCATTCGAGACACTTATAGCACGCACCGTTCCGTACCATGATCGAACCACACTCAGAGCACGGCGGCGCATCTGCTTGAGTCTGGAAAACCAGCCGTTCGTTGCGCTCAACTTCCGCAAACATCTCTGCCAAAGGTGACGTTTTAGTGGTCGCATGAATTGCTACATCCCCTTCCTTCGATGGCACACTGCTGGGCTGTTCATCTTTCGGCAGGAACTTCAGCGCAAGCCACCGGAAAATGTAATCACAAACTGATTTGGCTATCGGGATGTCTCGATTGTTTGTGAACCCTGAAGGTTCAAAACGTGTATGGCTGAGCTTGTCCACGAAGACCTTGATTGGCACACCATACTGGAGCGCCAGCGAAATCGCAGTGGCCAACGAATCCATCAAGCCGGAGACTACGGTCCCTTCCTTCGCCATCACGATGAAGATCTCTCCAGGTAGCCCATCTTCGTACATCCCAACGGTAATGTAACCCTCGTGACCAGCGATACTGAATTTGTGCGTGATAGACTGACGTTCATCAGGGAGCCGCCGACGCACAGGTTTGGGCTTTCTGCTCTCGTCTGCCTTTGACTGTGTAGCCTTGGTTGACTCTCTCAGACTTGTATTCAGCGGCTGTGTTCGCTTGCAACCATCTCGGTAGATAGCAATAGCTTTTAAGCCAAACTTCCAAGCGTCTATGTATGCTTGCATCACATCGTCTGGGGTTACCTCATTCGGCATGTTGACAGTCTTCGAGATTGCACCGCTCAAGAACGGCTGCACCGCCGCCATCATTCTGATGTGCCCCACGTAGTGGATGGAGCGCTTTCCATGAAATGGCTTGAATGCGCAATCGAACACCGGCAGATGATCTTCTCTCAGGTAGGGAGCCTCTTCAATAGTTTCGTTTCTATCCACATAGGCAACAATCTGCTCTATTTGCTCATCGTCGTAACCGAGCCTCTTAAGAGCAAGCGGCACAGTGCCGTTTACGATTTTGAGAAGTCCGCCGCCAACAAGCTTCTTGTACTTGACCAGAGCAATGTCCGGTTCGACACCGGTCGTGTCGCAGTCCATCATGAAGGAGATGGTGCCTGTGGGCGCGAGCACCGTCACCTGCGCATTTCGGAAACCGTATTGCTTTCCAAGATTGTACGCGTCATCCCACACCTTTTTCGCAGCCGCGAGCAATCCCTCCGGCACACTGCTGGCATTGATGTTGTCTAGATGCAGACCATGCTTCTGGATGACATTCAGCATCGCTTCACGGTTGACTTCATATCGGTCAAAGGGACCCATCTCACCAGCGATGACAGCTGATGTCCTATATGCCTGACCAGATATCAGAGCAGCGATAGCGGCAGCATAGTCTCGACCTTCATCACTATCATAAGGAAGCCCGCGAGCCATTAGAAGTGCCCCGAGATTCGCATATCCAAGCCCCAAAGGACGGAAATCGTGACTGTTGCGAGCTATCGCTTCTGTGGGATAGCTTGCGTTCTCCACGATAATCTCCTGCGCCGTGATCATGATGCTGACTGCACGCAGGAATGCCTCGATATCGAATTCACCGTCCTCGCTGCGAAATCTCATCAGGTTCAAGCTAGCGAGGTTGCAGGCACTGTCATCAAGAAAAATATATTCGCTACATGGATTGGAAGCGTTAATCCTTCCTGAATTTGGACACGTGTGCCAGTTGTTTGTCGTAGTGTCAAACTGCATTCCGGGATCGCCACAAATCCAAGCAGCATCAGCGATTTGCTTCATCAAATCCCGCGCTCTGAATGTGTCAACGCTTATCCCAGTTGCAACTGCCCGCGTGTGCCATTCCTTATTCTCCAACACGGCGCGCATAAATTCATCTGTCACACGAACAGAGTGATTGGCGTTCTGATACGAGACCGAGTCGTAAGCACCCCCAGGAACATTGAATCCGCCGCTATATCCTGCTTCGATAAGAGTCCACGCTTTCTTCTCTTCATTGGCTTTGGAGTTGACGAAGTCAACGATGTCAGGATGATCAGCGTTGAGGATCACCATTTTGGCAGCACGACGTGTTTTTCCCCCGCTTTTTATCACCCCGGCAAACTGGTCAAAACCGCGCATGAATGACACGGGACCACTCGCAGTACCTCCCCCTGATAATCCTTCTCTTGACGATCGAAGCGTCGAGAAATTCGTCCCTGTCCCCGAACCCCACTTGAACAGCTTCCCTTCGATTTTCGCAAGCTCCAGGATGGAATCCATTGTATCCTGGACGGAATTGATGAAGCATGCCGAGGCTTGCGGTTTCTTCTCAATTCCCACATTAAACCAGACTGGGCTGTTGAACGATGCCTTCTGCATCACGAGAAGATGTCCCAATTCCGCATAGAACGACTCGGCATCATCCTGGGATGCAAAATAACTTCCTGTCATACCCCAATCTGCTATTGCTCGTGCCACACGATGAAGCAACTGTTTGACGCTGTGTTCACGTTCCGCAGAGCCGACCTGTCCGTGAAAGTACTTAGAAGCGACGATGTTGGTGGCTGTCTGAGACCAAAACATCGGCACTTCAACGTTCTTCTGTTCAAAAATCGTTTCTCCCTTCTCGCCATGGATGCTCGCTGTTCGGACTTCCCATTCAATTTCATCGAAAGGGTGAACTGCGGGAGTCGTAAAGAACCTGTTGACCATCAGACCCTTTTTCTTCGGGATGGAACCAATACGCTCATCTAGAGGCGTGAATGCTTTCTGGTTCGAGATGCTCAGAGACAGTCCGCTTTCTTGTGAGCGAACAAATACGTCGGTCCCTTCTTCGTGCATGGGTTTCTCCTTCCGAAACGACGATCAGTGCAGATACAAAATGTGAACTGGTTCGATAAAAATGAAGATCCTGCTGTCCAACTCGCAGCCTCACAGACTAGACACAAAGAGAGAAACTCTCACCTAAAACGAGAGATTGAGACGATACTACATTCTGGACAATCCGTGGTGTACGCACGAGGATTCCTCTTACAACGAAAAAGAATTTTGGAAAATCAGAAACGGTGGGAGCGCATGTGTGCAGACTGAATATAACAACTTCTTAAACAGAAGTCAAGAGAAAAAATTACAAAAGGAATTTTTTCTTCACCACTGACTTCACCATGCAGTTCGCTGACGTTGCGAGTTAGCGAATGAGAAATATATTTGAAAAAACACTTGCTTTTGTTTTCTGAAAACTTTATTTTTCGTGGTGAGTTAACTCCCTCCTCTTCACCAACATAAAGGACCACACCATGGGCGTTGTTAAACCGTTTTCAACCCTCACCGAGATGTTTGACGTTGTGACGTCCACCTTTGCTGGCAGCGATCGTCCGGTCTTGATGCACAAAGTCCAGGGAAAGTACCAGGGAATTCCTTTTAAGGAACTCCGACGGCGCGTCGAGCTATTCGCCTTGGGACTTGCCGCACTTGGCGTGAAGCGTAATGACAAAATAGGCATCATATCTGAAAACCGTCCGGAATGGGTCATCGCAGACATGGCAATCCTCTCACTCAGCGCGATTGATGTCCCGCTGTTCCCCTCACTCACTGCCAAACAGGTGGAATACTGCTTCGATGATGCAAGCGTGAAATTTGCCATCCTGTCAAATCAGCTCCAGCTCAACAAGTTGCTCAAGGTTTATGATGAACTGAAGACATTGGACAAGATTATCCTCATGAATCCCCTTGAAACGAAGGAGCCGCACATCCTCCAGTTCTCAAGGATCTATGAACTAGGTGAGAAATTTAAAAACGAAAACCCAGACTATCTGGAAGAGTCGCTCAAACTTGTGAAACCGGCTGATTTAGCAACGATTATCTATACTTCGGGGACTACGGGGAACCCGAAAGGTGTCATGCTCACTCATAGCAATTTTGTCTCCAATATCATTGCCGCTGCGTCCGTCTTGCAGATCGACGAGAGAGATACGAATCTCTCTTTCCTGCCGCTATCTCACTCTTTTGAACGCATGGGTGGATACTACGCAGCGTTTGCGTGTGGCGCGACTATTGCGTATGCTGAAAGCATTGATACCGTGGGGGAGAACATGATAGAAGTGAAGCCGACGTTTATGACAACTGTCCCCCGCCTTTTTGAGCGGATTTACAGTCGCGTGAACAAATCTATGGAAAATAGCCCACCAGCCCGAAGGAAGATCTTCAACTGGGCAGTCAAAGTGGGTCGGAAATACGCAAAAGCGCTGAAACACGGATATATCCCCATCACACTGAAAATGCAGCATCGGTTGGCAGACAAACTTGTTTTTCACAAGCTGAAAGAACGGACGGGCGGTCGCATACGTTATTTCGCGTCTGGTGGTGCAGCATTGATGAGGGAACTAGGTGAGTTTTTCGAAGCCGTCGGCATAAAGATCGTGGAGGGCTATGGACTAACTGAAACATCCCCCGTCATCTCGGTCAACCGGTTGGACGACTACAAATTCGGTACTGTTGGCAAGCCAATTCCCGGTGTCGAAGTGAAAATTGCAGAAGACGGTGAAATCCTGACTCGCGGACCACACGTGATGAAGGGATACTACAATAATCGGAAGGCAACTGAAGAAACGATTGACAAAGAAGGCTGGTTGCACACGGGCGATATCGGAGTATTCGATGCAGCTGGGTTCCTAGTCATTACTGACAGGAAGAAACACCTTTTTGTCAGCTCTGGCGGCAAGAATATTGCGCCTCAGCCCATAGAGAATCTGTTCTTGACTAGCAAGTACATTGACCAGTTTGTTCTGTTTGGCGATCGAAGGCAGTTCCTCAGTGCACTCATCGTACCTGACTTCGAGGCAATCAAGGAGTACGCTGATGCTCACAAAATTCCATACACCAGCGTCACCGACCTAACCAAGAGTGAGGAGATTCACAAACTGATAGAGCAAGACATTCAAGCGCTACAGCGAGATTTGGCAAACTATGAACGGGTGAAAAGGTTTGTCTTGCTCGATAAACCGTTGACGATTGAGGAGGGAGAAATAACGCCAACCCTCAAGGTAAGACGAAAAGCCATCGAAGACCGCTACGCACACCTGATTGAGAGCATGTACAGAAGCGTATGAGAGACTTGTGACAAGTCTGCTCGACCGATGGTACACCTCGTGGGCGTAATGGGTCTTGTGACATTCCTGGCCTTTAGGAAAGAAGCGAGAATCTCCGAATCTTACCTGTGTGAGATTCTCGACATTCTACGAGTTGTGCGTCCATCACAGACATTCTGCCAGAAAGTATGATAGTGCAAGGCTGTAAAATTGTTGACTTTTAGGCGTTTTTTTCATAGATTGAGCCTCAAGAATTCCATCTTGACGCAAGCGTTCCAACAAGAGATGCGAGTATTCCAAGAACAGACCAATGACAGGTTCGCTCTGCCCACGAAGCAAATCAGGAACAGAGACAAGAACAAGAAACAGTAAGTCTTTCACGGGAATCCTTCATGCCTGAAAATTACATCCCCATTTTCATTATGTTCGGCTTCGCCGTACTGTTCGGCGTAGTGATGTCACGGGCTAATCGCTGGCTTGGTCCGAAGAAATCCACCGATGAGAAACTCTCGACCTACGAGAGTGGCATGGAGCCTGTTCGGACTGCACGAGAACGATTCTCGGTGAAGTTCTACATCATAGCAATGCTGTTCATTATCTTTGACATCGAAGTCGTATTCCTTTATCCTTGGGCTGTTACCTTTCAGCAACTTGGTCTTTTTGCTTTTTCGGAGATGTTTATCTTCATTGTCATCCTCTTCATTGGCTATTTCTATGTGTTAAGGAAAGGTGGACTACAATGGGATTAGCGAACATAGTAGGCGAAGGTTTCTTGACGACCAAAGTGGATGAGATGATCAACTGGGCACGCAAGAATTCTCTGTGGCCCATGCCGCTCGGAATCTCCTGTTGTGCGATCGAGATGATGGCATTTGCTGGTCCCCGCTTCGATGTTTCTCGTTTCGGCTCAGAGGTCTTTCGCTTCTCTCCTCGCCAGTCTGATTTGCTCATCGTTGCTGGGACTGTGACATACAAAATGGCGAAGGTCGTTCGGAAAATCTACGACCAGATGCCGGATCCCAAGTGGGTTATTGCCATGGGCGCTTGTGCTTCTTCCGGCGGGATGTATCGTTCATATTCGGTGGTACAAGGAATTGACCAGTTTGTCCCTGTGGACGTCTACGTCGCAGGCTGTCCCCCTCGACCGGAAGCTGTCTTGAAGGGATTGATGGGGATTCAGAGAAAGGTTGCGCAGGAGAGAACGCTCAGGAAAATGGAAACAGAGAAGATTGTGATTGAATAGATCATACGAGGAGTCGTTCCATTGAACTTTAGAGAAAAGGCCGTCGAGAAATGCAGGTCGAAATTCGCTGATTCCATACTGGATGTCACCGAGTTTCGGAATGAGACGACTATCACAGTTAGGAAAGAGAGAATTGTTGACCTGTGCAATTTTCTGAAGTCCGACGAGGAATTGTCTTTTGACTATCTGTCCGACCTGTGCGGGGTGGACAAGTTTGAGGAGAAGGATAGATTTCGAAGTGGTCTATCATCTGTACTCAATCAAGACCAGGACGCGTCTGCAACTGAAAGTCAAAGTCGACGAGAGCGATTTGAGAGTTCCCACAGTAACTACCGTTTGGGAAACGGCAAATTGGCATGAGCGAGAGGCTTATGATATGTTCGGGATTCAGTTCGAGGGGCATCCCGATTTGCGACGTATCTACATGCCAGAGGAATTCGAGTACTTCCCTCTCCGTAAAGACTTTCCTTTGATGGGAATTCCAGGTTCCATACCGCTTCCACGTAAATAAGCGAGAGAATCGAGATATATGATCGAGGAGAAACTGCAAGAGGATTCGGTGGACCAGGCAAAGCGGAGTCAGATCCTCAACGCACTGATCAGCAAAGATGTGGAGCTTTTCTTAGAGGATCCGCTTGAGCACGATATGGTGCTCAACATGGGTCCTCAGCACCCGGCAACTCACGGTGTCATGCGCTTGCTTCTCAGACTTGATGGCGAGACCGTCGTCAAGGTTGTGCCGGACATTGGCTACCTCCATCGGGGCTATGAGAAGCTCGCCGAAAACATGACGTATTATGAATTTATCCCTCACACCGACCGACTGGACTACCTTTCTCCTTTGAACAACAACGTTGCCTTCGTTCTCGCGGTCGAGAAACTTGCGGGTATAGAGCTGCCCCCCCGCGCCCAATACATAAGAACGATAGCAGCCGAGCTCGCTCGCATGTCGTCGCATCTGATGGCAGTAGGTTCGATGGCGATGGACGTCGGTGCTCTCACGATTCTTCTTTGGACATTTCGTGAGCGAGAGAAACTCTACGACATCTTTGACGTCCTCACCGGCGTTCGGTTCACGACCAGCTACACACGCATCGGCGGCGTAGCGCAGGATATCACCGATGATTGCACTGCTATGATAAGGAATTTCGTTGATGAGTTTCCCGCAAAGCTGCTGGAGTGTGAGAAATTGTTGAACCGAAACCGGATTTTCATTGATCGTACGAGTGGCGTCGGCTTCATATCGAAAGAAGATGCTATTGACATTGGCCTTTCTGGACCAAACCTTCGCGGTTCGGGTGTTGAACGTGATGTTAGACGGGACGAACCATATTTGATCTACGACCAACTGGATTTCGACGTCATTGTCCACCGTGATGGCGATTCATGGAGTAGGTACCTTGTGCGAATGGATGAGTTGAAGGAAAGTGCGAAGATGGTCAGGCAAGCATTAGAGAAAATACCCAAGGGCGCAGTCAACGCCTTTGCACCGAAGGAAGTCCTACCTCGCAAAGAGAAGATCTACACCAAGATGGAGGAGCTTATCTACGATTTCATGCTCGTCAACTATGGCATCACCATGCCGGTCGGGGAGGTCTACCACGCTGTTGAGGCGCCGAAAGGCGAGTTGGGATTTTACATAGTAAGCAATGGCCACGGCTACCCGTGGAGATTGAAGATCCGCTCGCCGTCGTTTGTTAACACACAGGCTCTTCCCATCTTGCTTAAAGGACAGATGGTCTCCGATATTGTTGCTATCATAGGAAGTCTTGATCCTGTAATGGGAGACGCGGACAAGTAGGCGTTGATATTGTTGTTGCATCCACGATTTCATGAGTGACAGATCAATTCAAACACATCAACACGCAGAAACAGTTCACCACCCGTATGTTCACGCCAGATGAGCTTAAGCAAGTCGAAGACATCGCAAAGCGCTATCCGGTGCGCCAAGCCGCTCTGATGCCTGTGCTCTATATGGCACAGAAGAAGTTCGGCTATCTCTCTCTAGATACGATAAAACATGTCGCTGATCTGCTCAATGTGCCTCATAGCCACGCTCTCGGCGTAGTCTCGTTCTATACGATGTTTCACACGAAGCCCACTGGAAAGTATCACATCCAAGTGTGTACCAATGTGTCGTGCATGCTGTGTGGGGGAGAAAACCTGTTTCAACACATCTCAAACAGCCTTGGTATCGAAAATCTTGAAATGACCCCTGATGGTAGGTTTTCACTCGAGGAGGTCGAGTGCATGGGTGCATGCGGCGGAGCACCTATGATCGCCATCAACGACGATTACTATGAGAATATATCCACCGAGAAGATTGATGAGCTTCTCGTTACTCTGAAGTGACTGATGTAACCCTGCCCATGGAATTCACAGAGAAAATTCTCTTACCTGACATAGTAAATCTCCATCAACTTTCCGTCTACGAACGTCACGGCGGATATGATGCTCTGAGAAAAGCACTGCGGATGAGACCCGAGGAGGTCACAGAGGAAGTGAAGAAGTCTGGCTTGCGTGGGCGTGGCGGTGCGTGCTTCCCCACCGGGCTTAAGTGGACGTTCATGCCGAAGCAGACGGATAAGCCGAAGTACCTCTGCATCAACGGTGACGAAAGCGAGCCTGGTTCGTTTAAGGATAGACAGATTCTGGAGTTCAATCCACATCAGCTCATTGAAGGGAATCTAATTGCTGCCTATGCGATGGGCGTTGGGACTTCGTATGTCTACATCAGGGGTGAATATGAGAAGTGGATCAAGCTCGTGCAGAAGGCGCTCGACGACGCATATGCAAAAGGATATGTCGGGAAGAACATTCTAGGCTCAGGATTCAGCTCAGAGATCTGCATACATAAGGGAGCTGGTGCCTACATCTGTGGCGAGGAGTCCGGATTGATGGAATCCATCCAAGGGAATCGTGGATACCCTCGCGTGAAGCCGCCCTTTCCTGCGCAGAATGGACTGTGGGGCTTCCCCACCACGATCAACAATGTGGAGACCATCGCCAATGTTCCCGTCATCATTCAGCGAGGCGGAGAGTGGTACTCGAAGATTGGTGCGGCGAAGCTTCCGGGCACATTGCTGTTCGGAGTGAGCGGTCACGTTAACAAGCCCGGTGTCTGTGAACTGTCCACTGGCGTTCTGCTGACAGACCTTATCTACAAATATGCTGGTGGAGTACGTGGCAACAAGAAGATCAAGGCGGTGATTCCAGGCGGTTCATCTATGCCACCGATTCGTGGCGACCAGATTGAAGGTGTGCGCATGGAACCAGACTCCCTCAAAACCGCGGGATCAATGATTGGCACCGGAGGGCTTATTGTGATGGATGAAGACACAGACCTCGTGAAGGTTCTTGCACGCATCACGAAGTTCTACTATCACGAATCTTGCGGACAGTGCACACCGTGCCGTGAAGGAACTGGCTGGGCGTTGAAGATATTGCAGCGTATATGTCGTGGGGACGGTAGATTGGAAGATCTCGATTTGCTCGTTGATGTGGCAAACAACATTGAAGGTAATACCGTCTGCGCGCTCGGGGACGCAGCAGCCTGGCCCATCAAGTTCACCGTCCAGCGATTCCGTTCAGAGTTTGAAGAATACATAAAGATGTCACGGAAAGCTGCCTGAAGCATCGTTCCTCGGATACCAGCTCTCTTTGTGTCAATTCGGAAGTAGCGTGTTGTTCCTCAACCCATGCCGACTTCGAGCATGGGCTTTTTTGTTCTCATTTTTGAACTTGCTTTTTAGATAATTTCCTATTAAAATACTGTTGAGACATGACACAGATCAAAGAAAGACTAAACTGGAGAACTCACTAATGAAAAGGACTTCTTTCCTCTTTCTCCTTTCCCTGATAACTATCGCATTTTGTTTTGCAGGCGGCAAGCGCCCGATCACGTTTGATGATCTGATCAGTATCGGACGAGTAAGCGATCCACAGATTTCGCTCGATGGAAAGACCATCGCCTACACCGTTACCTATTTCAGCAAAGAAGACAACACCAGCAACAGCGATATCTGGCTCGTCTCCACCAACGGAGGAGAAGCGAGACAATTGACCACGAGCAAGAAAGCAGACCTCAACCCGCGCTGGTCTCCTGATGGAAAGACTATTGCTTTCATCTCCAGTCGTGAGGGGTCGCCGCAAGTCTGGCTAATCTCCGTCGAAGGCGGAGAAGCAAGAAAGATCACTAATGTCTCTACAGGAGCCTCTGGCGTCATCTGGTCACCTGACGGGAAGTACCTCGCCTTTGTTTCTGAGACATATCCTGATTGCCCGACCGACTCCTGCAACAAAGCGCGCGAAGATGCAAAGGAGCAGAGCAAAGTCAAAGCGCGAATCTACGATCACCTTCTCTTTCGACTGTGGGATTCGTGGCGTGATGATAAGCGTAGCCATCTGTTTGTCATGCCCATTGCGGGAGGAGAACCAAGAGATTTGACGCCTGGAAACCATGATGTTCCTCCGGTTGACATCGGTGGTTCAATTGACTATGCCTTCTCTCCTGATGGAAGAGAAATCTGCTTCGCCATGAACACGGACTCAGTCGTCGCCACGAGCACGAATAACGATTTGTTCGTTGTCTCCATCAGCGGCGGCGAGGCAAAGCGCATAACATCAAGCGAAGCGAGCGACAACCAGCCTGTGTATTCTCCCGATGGGAAATACATTGCCTATCGCGCGATGGCGCGTCCAGGGTTTGAAGCAGACCGTTACCGGCTGGTGCTCTACGAGAGAGCGACTGGAAAGAGAATCAGCCTCACCGAAGACTTTGATAGATCAGTCGAGGAAGTTGTCTGGTCTCCGGATGGCTTGAGTCTTTACTTCACTGCTGAAGAAGCAGGGCGCCTAATGATCTTCAAAGCCCCGGTGACGGGTGGTAGTGTCCAGAGAATTACTGATGTGGGTTACAATACCTCGCTCCGCATCACGCCTGATGGAAAGACATTGGTCTTCAGCCGTCAGCGAATCAACATGCCAGCGGAAATCTTCAGCGCAGACATCACGGGAAGAAACGAGAAGCAGTTGACTTTCACGAATACTGAACGATTGGCACAACTGGAGATGAATCCGGTTGAGGACTTCCGGTTCGACGGTGCTGGTGGAGAAAAGGTACATGGATTTCTCTTGAAGCCGCCACTGTTTGATCCTAACAAGAAATATCCCATGGTTTATCTCATTCACGGAGGACCGCAAGGGGCATGGGAGGACAACTTCCATTATCGTTGGAACGCGCAGATGTTCGCGTCACCCGGTTATGTCGTCGCTATGGTGAACTTTCATGGCAGCACGGGTTACGGACAGAAGTTCACGGATGCGATCAGCGGCGACTGGGGAGGGAAACCCTATGAGGACTTGATGAAAGGACTCAATCATCTTACCGATGAGTACAAATTCATAGATAAGGACAAGATCGCTGCAGCGGGCGCATCGTTCGGTGGATACATGATCAACTGGATTGAAGGGCATACCGACCGATTCAAGTGTCTGGTGAGTCACGATGGAAGTTTCAATGAGGTTAGTGCTTACTACTCAACCGAAGAACTCTGGTTCCCGGAATGGGATTTCAAAGGAACGCCATGGACAAACAAACAGCTGTATGAGAAATTCTCGCCTCACAACTATGTCGAGAATTTCAAAACTCCGATGCTGGTGATACATGGCCAACTTGATTATCGCCTTGATGTCAGTGAGGGAATACAGATGTTCACAGCTCTTCAACGGATGGGCGTCATATCAAAATTCCTCTATTTCCCGGACGAAGCGCACTGGGTCTTAAAACCTCAGAACTCGCAATTGTGGTATAAGACGGTGCTGGAATGGCTGGCAACTTTCTTGAAGTGAGTCCCCGGTCTTCTGGTCTTGCTTCTTGTGAGTGGCGCAATATCGCCACGATGGCGCTCTGCGCCATTTCTTGCTTCTCGTTTCTTGTTTTCCCGCTTCTCCCAATTGCATCGGCGTTAGCGGGATTTCGCTTCGCGGGGCTTGTAGCCTGTATCTTATTTTTTGCTTTTTGTCTCTTGCATCTCGAAAAATGAAGGAGGAGAAATGCCTGAAGATAAACTTCGTCGCATTGGCATCTTGACCGGGGGCGGAGATTGTCCCGGTCTGAATGCAGTCATCCGCAGTGTAGCGAAGACTGCAATGAACGACTACGGCGCAACAGTAATTGGCATTGAAGATGGCTTCGAGGGATTTGTCGAAGGACGCATGCGTGAACTGACGAATCCAGATGTATCTGGCATTCTGGCTCTGGGTGGGACGATCCTCGGAACGTCCAACAAGGGTGATCCCTTCCACTATCCGATGGAAGGTCCTGATGGCAAACTGATGATCACCGATGCTTCTCAGCGGGTGCTGAAGCATTATAGAGGCTGGGGACTCGAAGCCCTCATCGCCGTTGGTGGTGATGGCACCATGCACATTGCTGAAAAGCTTGGCGCGATGGGCATGAATGTGATTGGAATTCCCAAGACGATAGACAACGACCTCGATGGGACCGACGTCACTTTCGGCTATGACACCGCGCGGATGATCGCCACAGAAGCCATCGACCGCCTGCACACCACAGCCTCATCGCACCATCGTGTGATGGTCATTGAAGTGATGGGACGGTATGCTGGGTGGATTGCCCTGGGAGCAGGAGTTGCTGGCGGCGCTGATGTCATTCTTATCCCAGAAATCCCATTCCATTGGGAGATAATTTTCCAGAAAGTGATTGAACGAAGCACAAAAGGAAAGCGTTTCAGCCTCATTTGTGTTGCCGAAGGTGCCAAACCTGCCGACGGTGAGGTCATTGTGCAGGAGGTTGACGTCAAGCGTACCGATCCCATCCGACTCGGCGGTATCGGCAATTACGTCGCCAAGAAAATCACGGAAGCCACAGAGCTCGAAACTCGTGTTACAGTGCTTGGTCATCTCCAACGTGGAGGAAGCCCGACGCCCTTTGACCGGACTCTCGGTACACAATTCGGTGTGATGGCTGTGAAACTCGCTGCAGAGGGAATGTTTGGGAGAATGGTGAGTCTGCGAGGAAGGGAAATTGTTTCGGTAGCCATCGTGGACGCGATTGGTCGCCAGCGTTTGGTCTCGCCCGACGATCAGATAGTCGCGGCTGCGCGTTCAGTCGGAACAAGCTTTGGAGACTAGTGGGGACAGACCAGTGTTCTGTCCCTTCCATCTCAATCGTGAATCATGGCATATGAAACGAAGAAGCCAATGACACACGCGGAACAGCACCGGATGATTCAAGAACTCTTGGACTATGCACGTAGGATCGGTGGGCGAGACAAATATGACTTCGATATGTTCGTCAGACGAGACAAGGACGACGAAGATCTGGATACGATATCGCAGAAGCGACTCCAGGAGTTGCATGAAAAGTACGCGAAGAAAACAAAAGCAAAAGGGTGAGTCCGAGCGTCTGCGACGCAAATCAGGCGGACGGGTCACAGTGAAATCCTTTTCAAGTGGAATCATAGACACGAAGACTTGCTGACGTTGCGGCATCTCAGAGACATTTGCCCCGTGCTACGAATGTGAGGAGAAGAACCTGATATCGCATCTCAACATTTCTATCACTGCCTATATGAATCGTGCGTCCGCCAGTGCAGACCGGATCATCAATCTTCATCCTTTACAGAGAAAGGATCAGTCATGATACAGCCGAAGATTCATCACACATGTTTAGAACGCTTCTTGAAGTACGTTACGTACGATACACAATCTGCTGAGGATTCATCTACATATCCGAGCACAGAGAAACAGAAGATTCTTGGGGAGGAATTGGTGAAGGAACTCCAGGAAGTGGATCTGAAGGATGCGCAGATGGATGAACACGGCTATGTCACAGCCACAATAGGAGCAACGTCACCGAAGAACGTGCCTGTGATTGGGCTTGTTGCGCACATGGACACTTCCCCAGAAGTGACAGGTGCCAACGTCAAACCACAGATTCATCGCAACTATGAAGGCGGTGACATTGTCCTTCCTGGCGATCCATTACAAATCATTCGCGTCTCTGAACACCCTGCGTTACTTGACCAGATTGGAAATGACGTCATTACAAGTGATGGCACGACCCTTCTCGGTGCCGACAACAAGGCTGGGATTGCAGAAATCTTCGATGCAGCGAATCACCTCGTCAAACATCCTGAGATCAAGCACGGAAAGATCCGCATCTGTATTACTCCCGATGAGGAAGTTGGCAGGGGCACAAAATACCTCGACGCGAAAAAATTCGGTGCAGATTACGGGTACACGCTTGACGGCGAGACCTGCGGCGAAGTGGAAAACGAAACCTTCTGTGCCGACACGGTGATCATGACTGTCGGGGGTAAGAACACGCATCCCGGCTATGCAAAGGGGAAGCTCGTGAACTCCATCAAGATCGCGGCAGAGATGCTTGAACGGGTGCCCAAGAGTGGTCTCTCACCAGAGACAACCGAAAAGCGCGAAGGCTACGTCCATCCATACCACATCACGGGTGGAGTTGAACAGACAACAGTGAAGATCCTGATCCGAGATTTTGAAGCCAACGGACTCAAAGAGAAAGAGGGATACCTGAAAATCCTTGCAGAAGATGTCGTTAAGAAATACCCTCAGGCGAAGTTAGACTTTAAAGTCGAAGAATCCTACCGCAACATGAAGTATATGCTCGATAAGGAGCCACGAGTCGTTGAGTACGCGCTTGAAGCGGTTCGGCGTACAGGTATCACACCGCAGTTGAAGGCGATACGCGGTGGAACGGATGGTGCCAGGCTCTCCTACGCTGGGCTTTTGACACCAAACGTCTTCGCTGGGGAACACGCGTTCCATTCAAAATCCGAATGGATATCCGTACAAGATATGCAGAAAGCAGTCGAGGTGGTTGTGAACCTTGTTCAGGTCTGGGAGGAGAAATCGTAGCTTTGTAGGGCGACGAGGCTCGTCGCCCTACGTTCAATGACTGATGTAATAAGCGATAGGGAGATCTTTAAGAATGATTATTGAATCCAGAGCCTATGCCAGGGCCGGTCTTCTGGGGAATCCATCTGATGGTTATTTTGGGAAGACTATTTCCATCACCGTTCGCAACTTTGGCGCACATGTATCCCTCTATCAAACCCCCGAACTGAAGATTGAATCCCAGTCAGTGGACATCAATACTTATCGAAATATCCATGATCTTGTTGAGCACGTCCATTTGACCGGCTACTATGGCGGTGAGCGATTGATCAAGGCCGCAATCAAGGTATTCTGTCAATACTGCGAAGAAAACGGCGTCAAACCAAGTAACAAGAATTTCACCATTCGATACTACTCTTCTATCCCTAGACAGGTGGGACTTGGTGGATCCAGCGCCATTGTCACGGCAACATTCAAAGCGCTCAAGCAATTCTATGGGGTGGACATTCCCAAAGAAATCCTCCCGACATTAATCCTATGGGCGGAAACAAAGGAGCTGGGAATTAACGCTGGGCTGCAGGATCGCGTGATTCAAGTCTATGAGGGGTGTGTCTACATGGATTTTGAGGAGAAGTTCATGAAAGAAAAAAATCACGGTCGTTATGAGTATATTGATCCTCATAAATTGCCACCGTTGTATATCGCTTATAAGACCAGTCTGAGCAAAGTTTCGGGGAAGGTGCTAAGCGATATTCGAACTCGTTACGAGAAAGGCGATCTGCTCGTCGTCGAAACATTGCAGCGTATTGCCCACCTGGCTGAAATAGGCAAGAAGGCGATCTTAGATGAGGATCACAAAACGCTTCACTCGATTATGAATGAGAATTTCGATCTGCGAAGGAAGATCATGCAAATAAGTGAAAGCAATTTGGAAATGATTAACACGGCGCGGCAGTGTGGTGCATCCGCCAAGTTTGCTGGTTCTGGCGGATCAATCATCGGTATGTATACCGACGAAGAAATGCTTACGAGACTCATCGTGGAATTGAAAAAGTTGGATGCACGTGTCATTAAACCATATATCATCTAAGAAGGATAGTCTCATGATAAAGAAAGCTGTTATTCCTGCCGCAGGCCTTGGAACGCGATTCTTGCCTGCAACAAAAGCCCAGCCCAAAGAGATGCTTCCCATTATTGATACGCCCACGATTCAATACGTGGTGCAGGAAGCGATTGATTCCGGCATAGACGATATCCTCATCATATCCGGCAAAGGAAAACGAGCTATCGAAGATCATTTTGATCGAAATTTTGAACTAGAATCGCAACTCAAGAGCAAAGAAGATCATGACATGTATAACGAGATTCGTCGAATTTCGGATATGGCGAACATCCATTTCATTCGACAGAAAGAGTTGAAAGGACTGGGTGATGCCATTTACCACGCGCGACTGCATACCCAAGATGAGCCATTCGCTGTCCTGCTGGGCGATACCATCATTGATTCAGTCATTCCTGCAACGCAGCAACTCATAGACGTCTTTGAACAGTATCGGCAGACCGTGATTGGCGTTGAAGTGGTACCAAAGGAGAAGGTCTCTCGCTATGGCATCGTAGGGGGAAGGGCGATCAGCGACACGATTATGGAAGTATCTGATCTCATCGAAAAACCTCCTGTAGAGAAGACTCCTTCCACGTTGGCGATTATCGGACGATATGTGCTCACTCCTGAGATCTTTAGGGTGATCGAGCAAACGCCGGGAGGAAACGACGCTGAGATCCAATTAACCGATGCGTTAAGACTCTTGCTTCGAAGGGAGAATATTTATTCATGCAAGGTTGAAGGCAGGAGATACGATATTGGAAACAAACTGGATTATATTAAAACCATCGTTGAATTCGGACTGAAAAGAGAAGAATTCGCCGACGCCTTTCTCGAGTTCTTGAAGGATGTTGTCGCAGCCTCACAGGAAAAGGAACGGTTAACCGATTAGATAACCAATTTTGTTGATCAGAATGAAGTCTGGTCTTCGGCCGGAAAGGATCGCCGCCTTTCCACCCCGCGACGCCCTCGGCCCCACACTCAAGGCAGCGAGTTCAGGCGTCCTGGATTCAGATTCGGCAGCGTCGCACACACCTCATCAATGATCATAAGGTGAATCAACGTGCATAAAAAGACATTCATCATCATCTTTTGTGCGACCATCTTCCGCGGTGCGGCGTTTCCGCAGACAGGAGTACTGTCACCGGCTAATCAAGCGATTTACAATATACGGAATTTCGGTGCCGTCGGCGACGGGAAAAACCTGGACAGCCCTGCCATCAATCGGGCAATAGATGCCTGTGCTCAAGCGGGTGGAGGAACCGTCTTTGTGCCAGCTGGCACTTATCTATGCGGCAGCATTCATTTGAGAAGCAACATCAATCTACTTCTGGACGCAGGGTTGATCATCCTTGGAGCGCCGCAGGAGATGAACGCCTACGATCCCGCGGAGCCCTTCGAGGGCAAAGCATACCAGGACGGCGGGCACACGTACTTCCACAATAGCCTTGTTTGGGGAGAGAACCTAACGAACGTCTCCATCACGGGACGGGGCATGATCAGCGGAGGCGGACTTACCACTGAGGACAAGGATGTTGGCGGGGGACCTATGAACATGGGTGACAAGACCATCGCACTCAAGCTCTGCCGCAATGTCCTCATCCGCGACATCACCGTCTTCCATGGAGGCCACTTCGCCATCATTGTTACCGGCTGTGACTTGGTTACGTTTGATAACGTCACGGTTGACACTAATCGCGACGGCATCAACATTGACTGCTGCCGCAACGTCGTGGTATCCAACTGTCGTGTTAACTCGCCCAACGACGATGCGCTGTGTCCGAAGAGTTCCTTCGCCCTGGGTAAGCCAGTGATCACTGAGAATGTTACCATCATGAACTGTCAGGTCTCGGGCTTTGAGGAAGGGACTCTCCTCGACGGCACCATGAAGCCAAGCCGCGTCAAGAACGGGCGCATCAAGTTTGGCACTGAGTCCAATGGAGGTTTCCGGAACATCACCGTTGCCAACTGCACCTTCCGCGCTTGTCGAGGGCTTGCCCTCGAAGAAGTGGATGGCGGGATCATGGAGAACATCAGCATCTCGAATCTCACCATGATGGACGTGGATGATTATCCGATTTACATTACGCTTGGCAGGCGTAACCGCGGGCCGGATAGCATCACCGTCGGCAAGGTCCGGAATATTTTCATTTCAAACATCATCGCAACGGGCATTGGTTCTATGAGCGGCATCCAGATCACCGGCATTCCCGGCTACTACGTAGAAGGGGTGCGACTGCAAAACATCAGGCTTCTCTTTCAACGGCGGAGGTACGAAGGAAGACGCCGAACGCATTCCACCGGACTTGGACAAAGGATATCCGGAGCCTGACAGAATCGGCACTATGCCCGCTTACGGGGTTTTTGCCCGCCATGTTAAGGGCCTGGAGCTTTCGGACATCTGTGTGGATTTTGAGAAAGAAGACCTGCGGCCAGCAATGGCTTGCGTGGACGTTGATGGACTCGAGATTGACAATTTCAAGGCGGAAGTTGCCAGCGGCGTTTCCGCCGCTAAGTTCGACGAAGTAAAGGGATTAGTGATCCGAAATTCGCCAGTGCTCAAGTGAAACCACTATGATCAACAAATGTGAGTTCGGAAGATTCTTGCTTAGGAGTTGAAGATCTTTTTCCCCACGCGCCAAAGCAATGTTGTGCGCCTACGTACAGGTTGCCAGCGCAGGCAGAGGAAGAGTAGCTGTGATACATGAAGATTATCGCAAACTACTTTGAGATCATTCACCAAAATCAGACTTAGGAGGAGACATGAACCTTCGAATACTCGGCAAGACGAGGTTTCAAGTTTCGGAAATTGGTTTCGGGGCTTGGGGGATTGGGGGTACTATGTGGGTCGGCGCAGAGGACCATGAATCAATTCGTGCGTTGCACAGGGCACTTGATCTAGGAATGAATTTCATTGACACGGCGTTGGCTTACGGTAACGGACACAGTGAACAGTTGATCGGAAAAGCTCTCAAGGACCGGAAGGAACGAATCTTCATAGCAACGAAGATTCCACCTAAGAATGATATGTGGCCTGCTAAGAAAGGAATACCCGTTCGCGACGCTTTTCCGAAAGACTATATCATCTCATGCACGGAAAGAAGTCTTCGTAATCTCGATATCGAAACGATTGACGTTCAGCAACTCCATGTCTGGAATGATGAATGGACGGATGATGAAGAATGGCTCGAGGCAATTCAACTCCTGAAAAAACAAGGAAAGATACGGTCGTTCGGAGTTTCCATCAACGATCACGAGCCAGACAACGCCCTCCAACTAATAGAGGCTGGCAAGGTCGAGACCGTTCAAGTCATCTACAACATCTTTGATCAATCACCCGAACAGCACCTCTTCCCTCTTTGTAGGGAGAAGAAAGTTGGTGTCATTGTCAGGGTTCCGTTCGACGAAGGAAGCCTCACCGGAAGCATTACGCCTGAGACGACGTTTCCTGAGAGAGATTGGCGTCATCATTACTTCCGGGGAGACAGGAAAAAGGAGGTCAGCGAGCGTGTAGAAAGACTCAAAAAGCTTCTCGACGACGAAGTGAAGAACCTGCCCGAGCTTGCCCTGAGATTCTGCCTTAGTCATCCAGCAGTCTCCACCGTGATTCCCGGCATGAGAACGACTGGACATGTGGAGGCGAACTGCGGCGTCGCCGACAAGGGGAAGCTGTCAGAGGCGATGCTGGCTGAGTTGAAGCGGCATGTGTGGCTGAGGAATTTCTATGAATAGAGAAGACGAATTGAAAATCGGTATCTGTGAGGCGAGCATCGCAGCACTTGTCTGCATTGACCTTTCCGGCTACGTTGACAGATGAGACAAGCCATGTGTGATGGAGATTTCCGAGGTAGAGATCCTACCTAAGGCAGTGGGAAAGAAGTTAGGCAACTCCTCAAAGCCTCTGCGCTATGATCTATTCTGTCAGCGCTCTAGATGTTTCATACGACCGGTTCCCTTCTTCCAGCGTAAACGGATTCTCTCATTGATTGAATGAAATGCCGAAACAGATAGTCACTATCGTGCGGACCGGGTGAGGCTTCAGGATGATACTGCACGCAGAAGACTGGAAGCTCCCTGTGACGAAATCCTTCCACCGTCTGGTCATTGAGATTGATGTGCGTAAGTTCTACTCTGCTCTCATCCATCGAATCCCAATCTACAGCGAAGCCATGATTCTGTGAAGTGATTTCGATTTCACCGGTGCGAAGATTCTTCACAGGATGATTTGCACCACGGTGTCCGAATTTCAGTTTGTATGTCCTTCCGCCAAGCGCCCATGCGAGAAGTTGATGACCGAGACAAATTCCGAAAATCGGTATCTTGCCCATCAGTTTCTTGATATTCTCGATTGCATAAGTCACAGGTTCAGGATCACCGGGACCATTCGAGAGGAACACACCGTCGGGATTCATCGCCAGCACTTCCTCGGCGGTTGCGAAAGCTGGGACGACAGTCAGATCACAGCCGTAGGCGGAAAGACGCCGCAGGATGTTGTGCTTCACGCCAAAATCATAGACGACAACTTTCAGTTTCCTTCCGTCTAATTGGACACTCCCAGGCAAAGCATAGCGACCTTCTTCGGTATTTTGCCAGATGTACTTCTGCCGACAGGTCACCACCTTCGCCAAATCGAGTCCAGCCATCTGCGGTGAGCTTTGTGCTTTACGCACCAAACTTTTGTCATCAAGATCTAGCGTGGAGATGACGCCTCGCATTGCTCCAACCGAGCGGATGATCTTCGTCAGCATTCGTGTGTCTATGCCTTGAATGGCTACGATGTCGTGCTGTCCCAAATAATCACCGAGGCTTTCCTCTGCTCGCCAGTTGCTGTGGAAATCGAAATACTCCTTCACGACGAAACCAGCAACTTGCGGCTTGAAGGACTCCACATCTTCTGGATTCACGCCGTAGTTGCCGATGAGCGGATACGTCATCGTTACGATCTGTCCTGCGTAAGACGGGTCGGTGAGTATCTCTTGATAGCCTGTGATACTCGTATTGAATACGACTTCACCAGATACTTCACCTCTCGCACCGAAGGATTCCCCCGTGAACACCGTGCCGTTTTCTAACGCCAGTTTTGCCAGCAAAGCGGTAACCCAGAAAATTTGCGGTTGAACATTGACAGACACAATATACCAAATCCTTTGAAAAGATTCAAGATGGTTCACGAATTGGGAAGTCCTGCCTTTGCAGTTTAAGCTGGTCGAAGCGGCTGTAAACAGAGGTGGGATTATCGGTCGCCCACAGATTCTCTCAATAGAACTCTAACACACACTCGATATCAACACGAGGTTTCCTGTTATTGCCTAGAACATGCCGTGTGTGAAGGGCACATCGGGTTTCCCTTCCTGCGCATCATGAACCTGCGCGCCATCTGAGTCCGAGCTTTTCGGACTATCAATGTCAATCATGGAGAGTTCTGCTGCATAAACCGTCGAACGAGTTGATCTGATGGATTGAAATCTTCGCACGACTTCCTCAACTGTTGAACCGTCATCCTTTTCCATCCAACACCTCCCGAATGTTTTTCAGGATCTCGCGTGGATCGTATGGTTTCTGAACAAAGGCTCTTGCACCTGCCTTGAAAAGCTCCGACTTCATGTGTGGTTCGAGATAGCCGCTTGCTATGATAACGCTTGCGCCAGCGTTCATCTCTCTCACCCTCTGCAATACTTCAGTCCCTCCAAGCTTTGGGAGGCCCAAATCTGTGATTATGAGAGAAATCTGATCTATATGCCGCCTGTATAAGTTTATCGCCTCGATACCATCCTTTGCAGCTAAGACTCTGTATCCTTTTCCCTCCAGGATGTTGATGATCAACTCGAGCAGTACCTCTTCATCCTCTGCAACAAGGATTGTCTCACTTCCGCCAGGGATCTCTTTTTGCGTTTCGCTCCCCCTTTCCCGTGATTTAATGAAGTCATGAGGGATTGGAAAGTAGAGGTGAAACGTTGTGCCGCGACCGACTTCACTTTCCACATTGACAAAACCCTTGTGACTTTCCATTATGCCCCACACTACCGCTAATCCCAACCCAGTTCCGCGCCCTTTTTCCTTTGTTGTGAAGAATGGCTCAAAAATCTGACCCATAATGGTCCCATCCATGCCAACACCTGTATCGGATACGCCAATATGGACATAATGTTGTTCACTCGCACGAGGGAATCGTTTTTGCACCAAGGCACCGCGGATTGCCTCGGTGCTGATGGTCACTGTGCCACCGTCGGGCATCGCATCCCGAGCATTCACACAAAGATTGAGTAACAACTGGTGCAGTTGAGTCACATCGGCAACAATGGGAGGAACATCCTTCGCAAGTTCGAGTGAGAAATTGATCGTCTTGGGAAAGGTCTCTGCTAACATCTTCGCAAATTCTTTGATCATCAGATTGGCACTTATAGGACCGAACACCACATCTGTTTTGCGGGCAAATGTTAGTATCTGTCGCACTAAATCAGCACCACGTTTTACCGCCTGGTCAATAGCAGCAATGCTCTGAGCAGTTCTCTCCGGCTTTTCTGCCCCAAACCTGAGAAAGGAGGCATATCCTCGTATGATCTGAAGTATGTTGTTGAAGTCATGAGCTATTCCGCCTGCGAGCGTACCAATGGACTCCATCTTCTGGACTTGGATTAACTGCTTCTCAAGCTGCTTCTGTTTCGTAACATCCCGTATGATCCCCCGATACGCCACAATCCTACCCGCATCGTCACGCACAGCATCAGCGGTGAGAAGCACCATGAGTTTCTCTCCGTCCTTCCTTTTCAATAATAATTCGAAATCCTTCACAAATCCTTCCTCCTCAACGCAGCGTTGAAAGGTTCGGCGATCCTCTGGATTGAAGTACAGATCTGTGACGGCTGTCGGCAAAAGCTCTTCTTTGGATGAGAACCCAAACAACTCCACGCCGGAAGGATTAATGTCTATCCACTTCCCGTCAGGCGTCGTGAGGTAAATGACATCTTTTGATTCCTCAAACAGCCTGCGATATTTTTCTTCTGATTCACGCAGCGCCTCCTCCGCGCGCTTACGTTCAGTGATGTCTTGATTCACCCCGAACGTCTTCACCGTACGACCCTGATCATCTTTGACGATGAAAAAGCGAACAGTGATGTAGCCGACCTCGCCGTCGGCATAGATAATGCGGTGTTCAAGTTGACGACTGAAGTGGGGATCGGTCGTTTCAAGGGCTTTCCGAATCTCGGCACCGACTAGCGGTGCGTCGTCGGGATGGACAAAGCGCTGAGCGTAAAGAGCGGACGGCATTGTGTAGCCGCCGACTTGTTCAGCCGTCGTGCGAAAGATAGCGTAGAAGTGATCATTGAATGTGAACAGGTCGCTTGCAACATCGTACTCCCAAGCACCCAACTGTGCGATCTTCAAGGCGTTAGAAAATTGGGCTTCGCTGGTACGTAGCGCAGTCTCCGCACGCCTGCGCTCGCTGATGTCGCGGGCAATGGCCTGCAAACCAATGACTTCTGTCCCTTGAAATTGTGGGGCTGAGAGGACTTCGATAAGCCGCGTGCTACCATCCTTTGCGCGCACCTCATATTCCGCGACTTCGTTGGGAGCGTCTCCACCCAGGATGTCCATGAGTCTTTTCTTATGGCGATCAATGTACTTCTCGGGTACGATGTCCCAGATCTTCATCGAGAGCAATTCGTCTTCCGTGTACTTCAGCCCGTCACATATGGCTTTGTTGACTGCCCGGAAATTGCCCTGCAGATCAACAGTGAATATGCCATCTGGACTCTGAGTGACGAGGGTGCGGTATTTCTCCTCGCTTGCCCGGATCGCTTCCTCTGCCCGTTTGCGCTCGGTGATGTCTTCCACTATACCCTCGTAGTACAGAGTCTTTCCCTCTGCATCGCGGACGGCTTTTGCGCTCTCACAGACGAAAATGCTCGAGCCATCTCTGCACTTCCAAGCAGATTCCAGTCCTCTGATTTCTCCTTCCTGCTCGATGCGTTCGCGGAATTCAGACCGTGTATATGAAGGTTCATACCCCGACTGTTCAAGGTTGCGCTGCGCCAACTCTTCAAAGCAGGTGTATCCCAGCATGCGGATCAGCGCCGGGTTCACCGATTCGATGCTTCCGCTTGGCGTGGTACGGTAGATGCCGATGGTGGCATTCTCGAACAGACTGCGATATCTTTCTTCTGATTCACGCAGCGCCTCCTCCGCGCGCTTACGTTCAGTGATGTCTTGATTCACCCCGAACGTCTTCACCGTACGACCCTGATCATCTTTGACGATGAAAAAGCGAACAGTGATGTAGCCGACCTCGCCGTCGGCATAGATAATGCGGTGTTCAAGTTGACGACTGAAGTGGGGATCGGTCGTTTCAAGGGCTTTCCGAATCTCGGCACCGACTAGCGGTGCGTCGTCGGGATGGACAAAGCGCTGAGCGTAAAGAGCGGACGGCATTGTGTAGCCGCCGACTTGTTCAGCCGTCGTGCGAAAGATAGCGTAGAAGTGATCATTGAATGTGAACAGGTCGCTTGCAACATCGTACTCCCAAGCACCCAACTGTGCGATCTTCAAGGCGTTAGAAAATTGGGCTTCGCTAGAGCGCAGCGCCTCCTCCGCACGCTTGCGCTCAGTAATATCTTGATTGATGCACAACAATCCAATCCTCTTCCCCTGTGAATCTTCCAGCGGGATTTTGGTGCGGAGGATGCACTTCTCGATCTCACCCGTCGTGGAGCCGAACCTTGTTACTTCATCGTTCACAAGAGGAATTCCTGAATCGAGAATGGCTCTTTCCTCCGCTTGATGTTGCTCTGCCAAATGTGGCTTGACAAAGTCAAAATCGGTTTTCTCTACCACTTCTTCTTCTCGAGCAACCCCAAATGCCGACACTGCCATGCGGTTAGCAAGAATAATCCTGCCTCGAGTGTCTTTCACTGATATTTCATTTGGAATGTTCTGTATCAGCGCGCGCAGAAGACCCCGTTCCCTCTCTAATGCTGCCTCTGCTCGCTTGCGCTCGGTGATGTCTCTCCCTACACCCACGATTCCAATGATGTTGCCCTGGCTGTCACGCAGAGGCACTTTCGTCGCTAAGTTCCATCTTGTTATGCCAGATGCGCTATCCATAGGTTCCTCGCGGTTAATGAGAGGTTGACCCGACTGGATCATTGCTTGTTCGTCGGCACGGAACCGCGCTGCCAACTCGTGTGGTAAGAAGTCGAAGTCCGACTTGCCAATAATGTCGTCTGGACTGGACATACCCATCCGAGTCACTACTGCTTTGTTACAAAGGATAAATCGACTCTCAGTATCTTTTGCATAAATGCGGTCTGGGATATTGTCAATCAATGTTCGGAGAAGATTTCGCTCGTACCGGAGGGCTTCTTCCGCGTGCTTGCGTTCGGTGATGTTACGCGAGACCACGACAGCTCTTTGCGGACTTCGGTTCTCATCGAACACCCAGCTCCATACCGATTCGAATATGCGCCACTCGCCGTTCTGATGTTTATATCGCAATTCTACAGTTCGTCCATTCTTGCTGAACAATGCTCTTGGCAACGTCCTGATTCCAGCCGCTCTGTCGTCGGGATGAACCAGAGAGAAGAAATCGCTGCCCACCAGTTCCTCAGGCTTGTGTCCTAGAACCTCCCGGAATGACGGGCTTGTATAGGCAATCTTGCCCTTCTGGTCAAGCATGCAAACAAGGTCGAGCGAGTTTTCTGTAATGAGACGGTACTGCTCTTCATTCCGGCGTAGTGCCTCCTCTATCTTCTTGCGCTCGGTGATGTCCTGACCGATGGAAAGCAAGCCGACGACGTTGCCCTGCTCATCCTTGAGCGTCTTATCGTACCACTCGATCTCGCGCTCGCGCCCATCTCTGGTCACGATCGCATTCACGTTGCCGCGCGTCTGGGTGTCGCCGAGCGCTTTCAAGAACAAGTTGCGGGTGCGTTCCCTGTCACGTTCCTGCAGAAAGGCGGTGAACCAATCTTTGCCTTGCACTTCTGCCGACGCGTATCCAGAAATTTCTTCCATATACGGATTGAAGCGGACGATGCACCCCTGGGTGTCCAATACCAGCACAATGGTTTGCGCCGTGTCGATCATCCCCTCGGCAAAATCCCTCTCGCGCTGCAGTGCTTCCTCCGCCCGCTTGCGCTCGGTGATGTCGCGCATACTGCCAATAATCTTCAACGGTGCACCATGTGCATCGAATTGTACCTTTGCAGAAATGGAACACAGCACATGTGAACCATCGCGGTTCTTCAGTTTGATCTCATAATCTGTAACACTGCCTCGTTCCTGCAATAATGCGAGGAGAGCTTGTCGCTCGCCAACAACGGAATAGAAATCGTACATCGACTTCCCGATGAGATCATCGCGATGATATTGTCCTTTCGATATGATCTCGATGGAAGGACTCACTTCGAGGATCGTTCCATCCAAAGTAGCCTCATAGTACACATCCTGCACATTCTCAAATATGTTGCGGTATTTTTCTTCACGTTCCCGCAGCGCTTCCTCCGCCCGCTTACGCTCGGTGATGTCACTGGTAATAACCTGCATAGCGTAAACCTGGTTATTCTTCTTCAACAAAGCAGGGAAGACTTCGACCCAAATGGTCTCATTATCATCTACAGCTACTTCCATTTCAAAAGGCTCTAGATCCCTGCCACTCACCAACTGTTGAAGGAGTTCAACTAATTTTGGCAGATCTTCTTCCTTGAAAAAGCCAAGTTCCCTGAAATGCTTACCAACCAAATCTTCTTTGTGCAGACGGCTGATTCTACTGGCTTCGCTGTTGCAGTCCAATATCGTACCGTCTAAGCTGACTATCGTAATAGCCTCTGGTGCCGACTCAAACAGAGTCCTATATTTCCCCTCGCTTTCCCGCAACGCCTCCTCCACCCGCTTGCGTTCCGTAATGTCACGGATGACTACGAGGTCTGCAGGTTTTCCGTGAAATGTGATCAGATCCCCTTTTAGCTCGACATAGACCTTGTTTCCATCCTTGCTGCTCAGTATGGTCTCATAGGCGCGCTCGACATCCTCGCCAGCCATTCTTCGCCTGTAGCGCTCCACCACTTTGGGAAGCTCTTCAGGCTGGACATGATCGGTAAATGGAATGCCAGTAATCCCCTCAGCGGTACCGCCCCACATTTCCCCCAAAGCCGGATTAGCATATCTGACTATTCCATCCTGGACTATGCCAATACCATCATGTGCATTCTCAACGATGCTGCGATATTTCTCCTCACTCTCCCGCAGCGCGTCTTCAACCCGCTTGCGCTCGGTAATGTCTTGAACGGTGCCGAATAGTCTCACAACCCGCCCAGTCGCATCCTTGACAGGGCGCGTCGTAGCGACGAAGTGAGCGCTTTTCCCACTTGGTAGCCATGCTTCCAAGTCGTATTCAGACGCCCGCCCTTGTTCGACGGCGCAACGGGCATACTTACGCAGTCGCTCTGCCTGTTGAGGAGAGTAGTAAGCCGCCTCCTCTTCGACAGTGGGTTGACCAAGAGCCCGATCGCGCTCATATAGCGCGAACACCTGATCAGACCAGTGGATCGTTTGCCGGTCAAGGTCGAATTCCCAATTCCCGATTCTGCCTAATGCCTGAGCTTCCTTCAGCCGCACCTCGCTTTCCCGCAGTGCCTCCTCAGCGCGTTTGCGCTCAGTGATGTCGGCTCTAAGCTCTCTCCATCTCCGCAGAGAGAAAATCCCAAAAGCAAATGACAACACTACAAGGACAATGATCAGTTCGTCCGTTCCACTTGCCCCCAATTTCTGAAGTAATCCGTCCAACTCCTCACGGACGTTGGAGACAAGCGCCAACAGAAGTGTAGCAATGGCGACAATGGAGATGATAATCAGGTCTCTTAATCCTCTCGTCATCATCGGATGTAGGTTTGTAGATTCACCATTCATATACACATCTGCAATCTGGAGTTGGCATGTTGAGCCCTGCTCTCATGGAAGTCACAAGGTTGCCGGAGCGCACGACATCTGGACCAGACCGAACAAATTGAGCCGTTCTGAGAATTCGGTGTCAAGCAACCTGCTAAGTTGCTGAATGACTTCTGTCAATCCAAGTGAGTAGATGACAAAGATGGTGCCAACAGCCACCTGCGAAATCAGTCTGGTTTTCGCCTGTTGTCAGACATCATGATGAGGCTGACCATTACCTTTTGGACCTACCAATGTGTTATTCTTTCCTCATTCTTCGAACAGGGCTGCAAAGAAGACATGCGGTGTTTGATTTGGCGCCTGGCGCCTTCGGCTCCACAAGTTCAGTGTCGCACACACGGTAGCAAGTAAGGGATATTCGGGGGAAGGACGGTGGTGGTAAGGTGACAACGGTATGAGGTAAGGCGGCAATAGTAACATGCAAACCATGAGACGAAAAGGCGAGTTGCAACGCTCGCCTTTCTTTCATCGCTTAAACACAATTGTTCCTGGAATGATCCCAACATCGAATTTGCCTTTCGGCACTCCGACTATGGTGTAGATATTCACTTCTCCATTCCGAACGAAATCCTTTGCGTCTCCGAGATACACATCGCCGGTGGCGTCATCCACTGCAACTGAATAATAAGACAAGCCAGTTGTGAACACGCCGACACTCTTGTTTGCTTTCGTATCAAGTTTGATGACGAGAGTATCAGTTGGTACAAACGCGACACCTATAGTTGACATCCCCAGCTTGAATGGATGTCCGCCGATCAAGATGGAATCCTTCACAGTGTCGTTCTCTGGATTGATGATGAATACTTTTCCTGGTGTACCGCTGCTCGGATTGCTGAAGTCGCCGTACTTTCCCGTACATAGGACGTAGACATCGCCATCAGAATCAACCGAAACGAAACCGGGGTTGTCTCCAACCTTAATAGTTCCCAGGGCAACGTCCAAACCGGCATCAATAACCGAGACGGTATTGCCTGTTCCGAATCCTGAATTGGCGACATACGCTTTCCCTTGTGCGATAGCAAGCCCGTCGGGATTCTGTCCCACCCGAATGGTTCTCATCACGGAGAGGGTTGGCAGATTGATAACGGCAACAGAAGAGTCGTAGAGATTTGTGACATACGCCTTGTCCGGAGCCACGAATGCAATTTGACGTGGACTTTTTCCTGCGCCAATGTTTATCGTACCGACGGAACGATTCGTACCAATATCAATCACTTCGACTTTGTCAGAATTGTTGACGACAATGTATCCCCTGCTCTGAAAGATCTTCATGTCATTCGCAACGTCTCCTAGAGTACGTCCATTCACAGCACGGAAAACATCTTGATAGGCTTTGTTCGAGTCAGGAACGTAATACGTGAGCGAAGCATTGTTTTTCATGAATCCTCCTTCATTCAAAACGTACACACCTTTGATGGCTTGAGGCGGTGTCTCTGTTGATGAAGTCGGGTTGCTGGTGCATCCTATGACGAAAAGGATGAAACAGAGAGAAATCGAAATAGCGTGTCTGTTCATGTTTCTTACTCCTTATGATCTGTGTTGGTCAGCGAGAATCCTTTTTCAGTAGTCCATGCCAAGCACGAATCTGTAGTTGCTCAAGGGCATCGGATATGATGCAAGGACTTGATAATTCGTATTGAAAATGTTATTCACTTCGAGCTTGGTCGTTACCTTAAATCGGGCTAGCGGAAATGATGCGATGACATTGCCGCTCGTGATCTGATAGGATGGCAAAAAATTGTTTGGATCATTGTCGGCAGTCGTGAATCTATGGCTAACAAAGGTATGCAACACATTCAGACTGATGATTGAGAAGTTCATGGAGATGCCGATGCTTGCGGTTTCCTTAGGAACATAGATGATCTGTTTGTCACATGTCTTGTCATCTCCACTCTTGTTGAGCGCGTTGGTTATGCTATGATGAATTTGGAGGTCAATCAGATCATCGAATCCGGACCACTTGAAACTGGTCTCGACCCCTGTTGATTTCACCCTGCCGATATTCTGTGGTGACCAAACGAGAGGTGATGAAGTCGGCAACCAGATGATCCGGTCCTGAGTGTCAATATTGAAGTACGTTACCTCCAAGTTCTCTTTCCCCATGAAATCCAATCCAAACACAAAGCCAAAATCGAAACTCAGTGAATGTTCCGGTTTCAGATTTGGGTTTCCACCCTGCTGCCAGTAGAGATCATTGAACGTTGGTATCCTGAAGTTCCTTCCGAGACTTGAGCGGAGTTGCAGGTCCAGTTCGTCAAGCAATCTCAGGTTGGCACCTATCTTGGGACTCCACTCCTCATATGTAACACTGCCATCCGATCTATCGGAGAAGCTGTCATATCGGAGCGTAGGATAGAGAGAGATTCTCTTTATCCAACCACCTCTTGTATCAAAGAGCAGTTGAGATGATAGAAAGAAGCTCTTCTGGGTTCGGACAACATCACTGACCTCATTGCTTCTGAGTGCTGCTCTCCCCAATTCACCACCAAGAAGAAACAAAACCTGGTCACTGACCGCGTAGTCAATCTGACCGTTGAAATCCGCAGCGGTGTTTCTATAATAGCTGTCAACGCCGCTGCTCGCAGTTGCGGTGGTCGGATCGAGATACCGCTGATACGAGTAATGAAAGTTGGGGGAAACGCGGAGCCTGATTCGTTGAGCAATCTGAGTTTGGTAGTTGATAATCACGTTCAGATCTCTGTCCTGCTGCCTTGCTTTGCTGTAATCCGTTCCGACCACTGCTCCGGGCACGCCCCTTTCGGACACAGTGTACTGTACAAGAAATCCAGCACGTGCCGCGCTGCTCATTTCAGTCTGGACGTCTACCACGAGGTTCTGAAGAGAGAAATCTGCATTGGTTCGCTCTCGCTCCTCTCCTACAACGACGTTGTCCGAGATATAACTAAAAGTTCCATCGCTCCGTTCAGCGGTGTATTTCCCTGAGATCACCCACTTGCCAAAGCTATTTCCGAGATTGATTCGGTACTGCGTATATCCAAATGAACCAACTGCGCCTTCAACACCCAACGTCGGTCCCCCATCAGGCAGCTTCGTGATGATATTGATAACACCACCCAGCGCGTCGGCACCATAGAGTGCCGAGTTACCTCCTCGCACGATTTCGATTCTTTCCACGTTGTCTGTCAAGAGCATACTGAGGTCAACCAGCCCATTCTGAAAGTTGTTGTAGCGATTGCCGTTCACCAAGACGAGCGTGTGCTCAGCTCCCAACCCTCTCATTGAAATGGTCTTGAGTCCACCGGTCCCACCATAGTCTTTCAGAAACAATCCCGCGGAACCTGCAAGAGCGTCCGCAAGGTTCGTTCCATTGCACTGCCGGATCTTCTGCTCGGTGAGAATCTCAATGGACGACGGGGAGTCGTGAAGAGATATCTCGGCGCGAGTGGCGGTGATGACCACTTCATTTCCCTTGTATGTCCTCATCGTATCGGTGTCCTGCAATGTCTGTGCGGAACTGGAGGATGTCAGAAGAAGAAGCGAGGGACAAGGAGCAAGAAGCAAGAAGCAAGAAGCAAGAACCAAGAAGTGAGAGATGGGCCTTATCCTGCACCAATTTTGTCGGAATAAACGAAATGCCTCTACGATAACTTTTGCAGAAACTGCTCCGCACTGCCGGATGATAGATGCAAAGAATAGGGAAATGGAAACTTGGTGTTTCATGGTCAATTTCATCGAGCCATAACTACTGGTGCTGGTTCTGGAGACCAAATTCCGCAATGTAGCGTGAAACGGTGTCTCCCACGAGCGAATCGGCGATTCGCTCTACAATCTTTCCACGACCAACATCTGCTAATAAACAAAAAACCCAACCTTCGAGAAGAAGATCGGGTTCAGTGAAGAGCCTCTGTTGACCATGAGTGGTCAGCAACTAACCGCTTTCCTTCCCTCGAAGGTTTAAGGTTGAGAGTTTCGGCAGGTCTCCTGACTTGTGGGCATTTCACCTCGAGCGTCTTCCCGTGGCGCCTGCGGCGTCACAGTGACTGATTGCCGAGATATTTCCCACTCACAGTTGCGGGGCAGTTCCCGACTTTTCCATCTCGCATACGGAAACACGGGATTCCCTTTTCATTCCGGTTTTGCACTCGGAACACCGAAACCACTACGTCAAAGAACTAACCGAATATACGAAATAGTAAATTGAGTGTCAAGCTTTTTCGTAGAAATTGTTTTGATTTCTTAATAATTGTTTTGTATATTCACCAAAGAGATATTCCCATACCTTTCTCTTTCCCAAGTGATAGGAATCTAGGGAGAGTCACGACAGACAAGGCAAGACTACTCAATCGGGTTCGCTCCGCGCCGCGAACCAGGGATTCCAGCCCACGCGTAGAGGATGCTTACGATCAAGGGACCACGAGACTCATCCTCTTTTCAGCTACTGGATGGGCCTGCAATCTCGCACCTTCACACAAGAAAGGAGTAATCTAATGAAAAAAAGAATTATTCTATTCATCTTATTCTGTTTGATTCCGACCTTCATCTTCAGTGCCGGACACAAAGGCTTTAACGGCTCATGGGAACTGGTGCCCCAGAAGAGCACCGTCATCTCCCATTACCGATCTCTCTTCATCAACTTTGGCATCACTGATAACGAGGTGACCCTAATACAAAAATGGGGCACACGCTCGCGGGATACTTATCAAGATACTGTCTGTCTGTCCACGGACGGCAAGAAGAGAATGCTGCCGTTGCAGCATCAAGTGGCGCCGACCAATGTGTTTTTGGGAATCGCTAATCTGGAAAACGGTAAGCGAGAGATGAGCGCGTCCTGGAACACCGATGGCACCGTCCTGACTGTTCAAGAGAAACTTCCCATCCTCTGCTCTCAGGGTGCCAGCGAAATCAATATCACCCACACTTATACTCTTACTGTTCCGGAACAGATCATCACCTATACGGTAAAGCATACGACTCGCAAAAAAGGAACTGGTCTGTCCTATACCCTGAAACGCACTGGAAGTCGGCAGGCTTACTTCATGAAGCTGGAAGCAGACTGGACGATTGACGGTAAGCTCCCGCAAGAAGCTTTTCTCATCTCTTTACAGGGTCTGGCAAACGCTAATGATCCTAACTTGTACTTCGTCTATCCGGAGAACTGGGAATTCTATTACACCCCCGGTCTGTTGAATTTTCTGCAGAACGAACGCTGCTATTCGTTCACAGAGTTGCGCACATTGGAGCAGGCTTTGAACACCTTTCGCGATCACGTGAAAGGCTATGTGGTCTGGGATAAAGCGGTGCGTACATCTCTGATCGTCGCCTTTACCGTCGCCGGATCGGAACAGGCAGTAGTCGTGAGTGAAGAGTTGATCCCTCTAGTGGAAAAAGCTGGATTGAAACCCGTGGCAGATTTTCGCGGCAAATTCACAGGGCAATCCGATGTTGAAATCTATCGCTGGGCGATGAAACAATACTGGGACCGTTGCAGCAGGGAATACATCGTCTGGTTGGGCGGTGAACACGGCAATATGATGAAACCGGGCGTGGCAGATTGGGGTATTCGCAAAAAGGTCTTCTTCAATGATCTGTGTGCCAACAAAACCATTCCTGAAGAGTACGAGTTGACCAACAAGCTGCTATCGGAAATGAAGCCATTTGGCTTTGTCTTTGGCTGGCACTCCTATAAGAAAGACCTGGAGGAAGAATGGGTGAGATTGACCTCGAGTTATGCTCTGCGCGTTGAAGGTTTGCACAGTTTACCCAATATGAGTTTTTGCTCACAGGTTCCGGCTTCTCCAGGATTCGTATTCAAGAACAATCACCATTTGGTCCAAGGCAAGATATACAAACCGGAGAAGAAAGTATATATCGCGTGCATCCAGACGGATGGCATCGGACTCGGTGCCTGGAATCAACCCGGGCGCGGTGAGATACCTTATGCGTGGGAAGTGTCCATGAACTTCTCATGGATAGCGCCAGTGATGCTGGAATATTTCTATTCTCAGTCCACGCCGAATGATTACTTCATCGGCAGCTTGGGCGGTCCGGGATATGTCTATCCGAAAGCCGTACCTCCGCAATACCTGCCGAAGATGGTTGACCTTGCATACACCATGATGAAAAACCTGGATCTCAATGTCTTTGAAATCATGGACTATTCCGAAGGGGTCATGGTGGAGGGTAACTCTGATCTCACCCGTGAGGTGACGGATGCTTTCTATAAGGGAATGCCTGATGCTATCGGATTTCCCAACGGTTATGTTCAGTCGCATACCTTTGCAGTCAGGGACAAAAGACCTTTGATCTCTTATGATTATTACTTAGCGCCGGATATCTCCGAAGAAGAAGCGGCGGCAGATCTGGAAGAGCTGGCGGTATTCAACGAAGCGCGACCTTATTTCTTGCTTATGCACGTTCGCGAATATAGCAACGTCAAACGGGTTAAGGCTATCCTTAGCCGGTTAGGATCGGAATTTGAAGTGGTACCCCTAGATATTTTCTTGAAAATGGCCGGTGAACAACCGACGTTCGTTGAGCGATATCTGGAAAAGTGACTTTCTTACGAATACCTATGGAGGTAGACGGAACCGTGTTGACAAACGATGGGAGTCGTCCTATCGAGAAGCCGTTGCCTTAGAATTGGAGGAAAGAATCGAATGGGAGTAGAAATACCTACAAGTAGTAAAAGGCATATCAGAGACCCCGCAGCAGAAAATGTCTACTAATAGGAAAGTCCTTTTCCTATTAGCAGGAAAGAATAACCAGTTTTCCTAAACATGGACATTCTTTCCCAAATGTAGACATAAGCAACTCAAGGAAATTGGCAGTTGATCATGGTGTTATCCCTTTAAACTTTTTCATCAAAACTGAATAAGGAGAAGGTCATGAAGACAAGAATAATGCTTTTCGTCGGGCTGATGGTTTTCACCGGCTCCACGCTCACATTGGTAGAAGACAGAGCGGACTTGATCCTGTTCAACGGGAAAGTGATCACGGTAGATCCGCAGGACCACATCTTCCAGGCCGTGGCGGTCAAAGGGGATAGGATTCTTGCCGTGGGAAGTGACCTCGAGATCCTACCGCTAGCAGGTCCAGGCTGCAAGAAGATCGACCTGAAAGGAAAGACCGTGACCCCAGGTCTGATCGATTCACATTATCACCTCATGTATTATGGTGCACAGTTTTGGCCGGGTTATCTGAACATCCGTCATCCGGTAGTCACCTCCAAGGCCCAACTCTTGCAGGTCGTGGGAGATTACGTCAAACAGTTGAGCCCTGGAGAATGGGTTTCAGGCAATCAGGGTTTCATGCTGCAGCCCTTTGAAACTGTGGATCGCAAGGATCTGGACGCGGTTACGCCGAACAATCCCGTATATCTTCGGCACAGCAGCGGCCAGTATTCCGTAGTCAATTCCATGGCGTTGAATATTGCGGGAATTAATCGAACGACACCGAATCCACCTGGCAGTCTCATTTTGCGCGACACCAACGGCGAGCCGACAGGCGTGTTATCTCATTATCCGGCCGAAAATCTGGTGGGTAAGTATGCAACTGGTTATGGCGATCGAACCGATGAACAGAAGTTTGAAGATATTGAACGCGGTCAGGCACTTTGTCTCGAGGCTGGATACACATCGGTACAGGATGTCATTGTCGGCAGTGTGCGAGACATCATGCTTTTCAAGCAATTTGCCGACAGCGGTTTCCTCAAAGTCCGTCTCTATACGATGCTGTATATTGACACCGAGCAGGAGGCTGACACGCTTGCGAAGGCCTTTAAGCCGACCAACTCGGGTCTGTTCACGTTCGGCGGGTGGAAACTTGCCATGGATGGCGGTCTGGCCGCCAGGACGACATTGATGTACGACAAAACCCTGTATGCTGCTGAGATTTCTTATCCCTACCACTCTCAGGAAGAACTGAATCGCATTGTAAAAAAACTGCATGACACGGGCCTACAGGTAGCCGTTCATGTAGGGGGAGATGAGGGGATTGATATGACCCTTACGGCATTCGAACAAGCGATGCAGGCAAATCCGCGTCCGGATCCCCGCCATCGCATCGAACACGGACTCTTTCCATCTGCAACTGCCGTCCAGCGAATGAAGCAGGACAATATCATCCTTTCGACACAACCCCAGTGGATCAGCTGGTACGGCGACGGATTCACCCAGGCTACGAATAATGCAACCATGGATCTTCTTCTGCCGCTTAAGACAATGCGGGACATGGGGATCCACCTTGCTTTTGGCTGTGATGTACCGGCTTCACCCTACCAGGAACCAAAATGGGCCTTTCATGGCGCAGTGTTGCGTCGGGGTACGCAATCAGGAACCGTATTTAATCCGGGTCAAAAACTCACGATTCAGGAAGCCTTGCGCATCCACACGATGGGTTCGGCCTTCGCCGGATTTGCCGATTCCACGACCGGATCACTGGAACCGGGGAAATATGCAGACCTCGTGATCTGGTCGCACGATCTATACACCATGAGTCCCACGCAACTAAACGATCTGGCGGCTGAAATGACGATCGTGGGCGGTGAGATTCTCTATGATGCGGGAAAAAATCCGGTGACGTCTGTACTATCGGATTACAATCGTCAGAATGTCCCGGAATGTTTTCAATTGTTGCAGAATTATCCTAATCCGTTTAATCCACAGACAACAATTCAGTATCAACTCCCCATAGCTTCAAAGGTAGTGTTGGAGATATACAACGTTCACGGCCAGAAAGTAAGAACGCTAGTAGATGAAAAGAAAGAGGCCGGCTATTACGAAATAACTTGGGATAGTAGTAATGATCATGGTTTAAGAGTGAGTTCTGGGGTATACTTAATTAGATTAATCACCAATAATCTTGCATCGGTCCAAAAAGCGCTCTTATTAAGATAAATTGTGTATTACAAAATGTTCAACCTGACAAAACCGGCGTGTTTCTATTCAAGTTCAGTGGAGAGATTTGAGGTTTTTTCGTTGTATCAGGTTCAGTGTGAGCGTTTTTGCAGGTTAACATTAGCATCATACCCATAAGAAAAATCTAAACAAAGAATGTTACCTAATAAGGTGCGTTTTTTCCATATATAGAAAATAGTAGAAACAATTGGTTATACGCAATCGTTGTGTTTGATGTGTTTGAAAATCAGTTGTGACAATGAATAGAACAATTTAGAGACAAATCTCCAAACTGGTTATTCAGTCGTAGTTGATATAATCAATATCACACAATTTTTTGCAGAGCATCATCAAGCGAAAATCATCTAATTAATAACTCTATAATAGGAGCAAGACTATGAAACGACTGATGTTGTTTTGTTTATTGATTTTTGAGCCACTAAGCTACATGCAGGCACAACAGTTAATGCCTATAAAATTAAGTGATCCAGATAAGGATCGTGGGCTGCCGGTAATGCAAGCATTAGCAGTAAGAGCCTCTGTGCGCGAGTGGTCAGATCAGAAACTGAGCCCGCAGGATTTATCTGACTTGTTATGGGCCGCAAATGGTGTAAACCGCCCGGATGAACGCAAGCGTACAGCTTCCTCTGCCCAGAATGCACAGGATTGCGACATATACGTGTTCCTAGAAGAAGGTATTTATTTCTATGATGCATTTAAACAAATGCTGAATCCAATCCAGGCTGGAGACTACCGGGCACTAATGGGAATAACAACTGCTCCTGTAGGTTTGGTTTTGGTATCGGACATTTCCAGGTTTCGAGCAGGAGATGACTCACTTAGATTAACCTGGGCAGCAATAGATGCAGGAATCGTTTCACAAAACATAGCGATATTTTGTGCTGCGACAGGACTTAAAACGCGTCCCCGGGCTGGTTTTGACAAGGGAAAAGTTAAAGAAATCTTGGCGCTAAAAGATTCGCAATACATAATATTGAATCATCCGGTTGGTTATCCTAAAAAATAGATTCTGATACACACTGAACATGATTGAGTGCATACACTCGGTCATTAGGAATGTGAAAATTTAGGTATAACACTGCACGCACCTCACGCTGACGCGGGCATGATTGAAAGGAACGTCAGGTTCGTTGATCAAAGGAATTGATGATAGTCACTTTAGTCTCGTTGAATGCGTTGGGGCAGGTGATGCTTTCGTCACGCGCAGAACCTCTATAACGATTGTGCCTTCGCGTTAATTATCAAAATCTAATCGTCATCCCTGCCGTTGGGATAATCGGGAAGAGTTTTATCTCCTCGATGCTCGGATTGCCATCACTGTCGTATGTGTAGCGATATGCTAAGATGTTATCAAAGCTGAGGAGGTTAATCACATCGAGAAAGATGAGCAAACAGAAATCCAGCCTGTTTGAAAGAATAAGCCAAGTTGTTGCTGGGGCAGAGTAGCACATAGGCTTCTGTGGGAGACATCACCCGGGGCAACCATTCAAGCACAATGAGCAGCAGAGATTTGAGGACGTGTTCGCTAATCGGTCAGGTGTGTAATATCATCCCCGTGAAAACAGGGAGAGGTGGTCAGCGGTGCGTCATTCTTTTTTGATATTTGAGAGCTGTGAAATCTCTGAATCTCTAAAATTGTCTTGACTTCTTAGTAATTGTTTTCTATCTTTGCATGAAAGTTATCCTCCTTCTTGTATCCTTCCTTTAGAATGACTTTCTGCCCGACGTTTCCAATGGAGATGCGGCAGGTGATGTGAAGTCAGAAGAGTCGAAGGAGAGTTATGACGGGCAAGCCGAAACTCCTCGATCAAGTCGGCTCCGCTTTTCGAACGAGGGATTGCAGCCCAGGCAGAGAAGATGCATGTGTCCACTGGATCAAAGGGTTCGTCTTCTTCCACGGGATCAGGCATCCGACGGAAAGGAAGACAAATGAATAGCAAAGACCCACATAGCTATTAATCCTAATCAATTTTTGGAGGAGAAATGAAAAATCTCGTCAAAGCACTCGCGCTGTTGTTGTTTGGAACAGTAATGGCTTTTTCTCAGAATGCCGATATGAACGGCAAGTGGAAAATGATCAATAAAAAGAGCTCTTTTTTGGATTATTATCAAGACATGACACTGGAGATTACCGTAAACAAAAACAATTCCGTGATCATTACCAAAATGGGGCCAAAGAGAAAATATGAGGAGAGACTTGCCTTCACGACGGATCGAAAAATCAATCAAATCGAAATAAAGGATGGTACATTTTCTACGAACATCCATATGGGTTTAAGACTGCCGGTCGGCGCTAAAAAAGAGATCATTGCAAATTGGGAGAAAGATAATTCACTGAAGGTCGTGGAAAAATATGATTATTTTGCCTCTCAGGGTAAAAAGCAAGGCGAGATGACTTTCATCTATCAGCTATCTCCCAACAAAGATTTGTTGACGTGTACAATTATCCGTCCTACCCGCCAAAAGGATCCGGGAACGAAATTTGTCTTCAAGCGCTATGATGATAACAACGCTTATCTTTTCAAAATGGCGGACGACTGGGATATCAATTCCAAATTGCCTGAACAAGCTTGTTGGATCTCAATGCAGGGCGTGGTAAACGAAAAAAAGCCCCTGCTATATTTCACCTTTGGACCGCAATATCCGTTTAACTATACGGAAGATTTGGCCAACTATCTGGAAAACCAAAAGAATTTTTCTTTTACCAAATTGACCTCGCTAGAGCAGGGTTTGAATATCTTCAAAGTGCATTTCAAAGGATATATTGTCTGGGATAAAACTGTACGCACTTCGTTAATTGTGGCTTATACTCTCGCCGGTTTGGAGAATGGCATTGTCATCACCGAAGATATGCTGCCATTGGTAAAACAGATGGGATTAAAAGAGATTGCTGATTACAGAGGAAGGTTTGCGGGAAAAACCGATTACGAGATCTATTCATGGGCGAAGGATCAATATTGGAGCAGGTGCTCAAGAGACGTCATCGTCTGGCTAGGCGGAGTTCATGGCACCGCACTCATGCCTGCATGTGCGGATTACGGGATGATGAAGAAGGGATTCTTTTCGGATTTATCCGCCCGTTCTACGGATACATTGGAATTCAAGTTGACGAATGCACTTTTTTCCGAAATGAAACCTTTGGGTCATGGTTTGGGGCTGGCATTCCTATGGAAAAGATTTGGAGGAACAAATGACGACGCTTTTGTCCTCGTATGCTCTGACATCCGACGGACTCAATACCCATCCCAATACCAGTTTTTTAATTCATGTTCCCGTTTCTCCAGGATTTCAATTTAAAAACAATCATAATATCGTGCCGGGTAAGAAATATATTCCTGAGAAAAAGATCTATCTTGCACTCGTACAAACTGACGGACTTGGAATTGGCGCATGGCTTAGACCGGGCAGGGGATCGATCCCGTATGCCTGGGAAGTCACGATGAAGTTTTTCTATCTTTCTCCGGCCATGTTGGAATACTATTATGCACAGGCAACGCCGAATGACTATTTTATCGGCAGTCTCTCCGGTTCTTCGTACATGTATCCAAAGGTGTTTCCGAAAAAATGGCTGCCGAAAGAAATTGAAAGAGCGGCTGATTTAATGAAAAAACTTGATCTCAATGTTTTCGAGATTATGGATTATTCGGAAGGCGGCACAGAAACTTGCGATAACAATCTGCCGAAAGATATAGTTGATGAATACTACCGGTCGATGCCGAACGCTATCGGTTTTATAAATGGATATCGGGCAGCAAATACCTTTGCTGTCAGAGATAAGAGACCGATGATTTCATACGATTATTATTTGGCGGCAGAAAAACCTGAAGAAGAGGTTGTTGCCGATCTGGAAGAGCTTGCAGCAATTAATTCCGAGCTTCCATATTTTCTACTAGTGCACGTACGGGAATCAAGTGATGTTGCCAGAGTCAAATCAATATGCGACAAATTGGGGAAAAATATCGAGGCCGTTCCTCTCGATATATTTCTCAAGATGGCAGGAGGAAATCCAACCTATAAAGAGTATTATTACCAAGGTAGGTAATTGTCGAATTACTCAAGACTGACAGCTTGCAGCAGCTATTCTAGCAAGGGCTAAATCGCGGAGAGGCAGTCCCTCTTTTCTGACTTTTCACAGTTGTGAAGTCTCGGGATCTCTAAGAATTATCTTGACTTTTTAGGAATTGTTTTCTATCTTCGGTGGAAAGGCATTCTCACGCCCGCATCCTTCCTTTAGAACCACCTACTGCCTGACAGTTGCACTGGAAATGGGCAGGTGATATAAAGCGATAAGAATCTTGAGGAGAGTCATGACGGACAAACCAAAACTCCTCGCTCAAGTTGGCTCCGCTCTTCGAACGAGACATTACAGCCCACGTACAGAAGATGCGTATGTCCACTGGATCAAACGGTTCGTCTTCTTCCATGGGATCAGGCATCCAGCAGAGATGGGCGAGCCGGAGATCAACGCTTTTCTGACCCATCTTGCCCTGAAGGAACGAGTCAGTGCCTCAACACAAAATCAAGCTCTCGCAGCCTTGCTGTTCCTCTATCGGCATGTTCTCGGCCGCGAGGTCGGCGACATCGGCGAGGTGATTCGCGCCAAGAAGCCGAACAGGTTGCCTGTCGTCATGACGCGCGAGGAGGTCAAGGCAGTTCTTAGCGACCTCCATAGCGACAAGTGGCTCATGGCCTCGCTCATGTATGGCGCTGGGCTGCGGCTCATGGAATGCCTGCGACTGCGCGTTCAGGACATTGACTTCGCCCGAAATGAGATCACAGTTCGGGATGGCAAAGGCGCAAAAGACCGGGTGACGATGCTGCCCGAATCGCTCAAAACGCTGCTCCAGAACCATCTGCGAAAAGTCCAGGCAATCCCATGAAAAGGACTTGCGCGACGGTTGGGGGCGCGTCCAGATGCCTGACGCCCTCGACCGCAAGTACCCCAACGCCCCTGCCGAATGGCGTTGGCAATGGGTCTTCCCGCAAGAGAACCGCTGGACAAACCACAAGACAGGGCATCAGGGGCGGCATCATGTCCACGAATCCATCGTGCAGAAGGCAGTTTCCCAAGCTGTCAGGGACGCCGGACTGACCAAGCGGGCGACCTGCCACACCTTCCGGCATTCCTTCGCCACGCATCTTCTGGCTGACGGTTACGACATCCGCACCGTGCAGGAGTTGTTGGGGCATAAGGATGTGAGGACAACGATGGTTTACACCCATGTTTTGAATCGGGGAGGCCGAGGTGTCAAAAGCCCGGTGGATACGTTGTGAGGAGAGGTGCAGTGCGTGTTAGACAGAAACAATATAAGATGCAAGGAAAGCAGGAGAATAGTCGTTATGCTTTGTCAAAGAGGAATTCATGCGGAATAATGGTATGAGCGTTATGCAGAAGCAAGACCCGAAAGTGGGTTTATGGAGAAACCATATAATCAATAGTCAGGCCGTGACCGAATCTATTCACACCCGTAAGGAAATTTTCCACAGTGGACATCCCACGGATATTCAACATCACTGAGAGTGCTCACCGCATCCACAACCCGATCACACCCGAAAAGCTCGCCACTCTCGGCGCGGCGCTGCGTTTGGAATCGGGGGCCCGAGTGCTCGACCTCGGCAGCGGTTCGGGGGAGATGCTGTGCACCTGGGCACGCGATCACGGCGTCATCGGCATCGGCATCGACATGAGCCAGTTGTTCACCGAGCAAGCGAAACTCCGTGCTGAAGAACTCGGCGTCGCCCATCAAGTCAAGTTCATCCATGGCGATGCTGCCGGCTATGTCTCTGACGAGAAGGCCAGTGTGGCAGCCTGTGTCGGTGCCACTTGGATCGCCGGGGGAGTCGTCGGCACTATCGAGCTTCTGGCGCGGAGCCTGCGCACCGGAGGGATCATCCTCATCGGCGAGCCCTACTGGCGGCAGTTACCGCCGACGGAAGATGTTGCCAAGGGGTGTCTTGCCAACTCAATCTCCGACTTTCTCATGCTTCCAGAACTTCTCGCGTCTTTCGGCCACCTTGGCTACGACGTCGTTGAAATGGTTCTGGCTGACCAAGACGGCTGGGACAGATACGAGGCGGCCAAATGGCTCACCATGCGCCGATGGCTTGAAGCCAATCCCGACGACGAGTTCGCGAAAGATGTTCGAGCCAAACTGACCTCGGAACCCGAGCGCTACGCCGCTTACACGCGTGAATACCTGGGCTGGGGTGTGTTCGCGCTGATGCCGCGGTGATGCGTTGGCGCATCCGGCGGATCGTCAACGGCTGTGCCGCGCAACAGCTGGTGGCTCGCCGAGATGTGATTGCGCCTGAATTCATTTCTTATGGTCTAGTTATCCGTGCAATCAACAGAAAGCTCTGTCTCAAGCAGGCCTAACAATTCATTCAAGCCGACGCCGCTTCGCGGCGCGGCTTAATTCAGGCGTTAGGCCTAGCACCTCTATCGAACTACCGCTCCGCCTTGCCGCAACCGGGATCAAAATCTAAACGTCATTCCTGCTGTCGGGATAATCGGAAAGAGTTTTATCTCTTCGATGGTTGGCATGCCGTTACCATCGAACCGGTAGCGATACGCGAGGACGTTATCGAAGCTGAAGAGATTGATCACATCAAGAAAGGCAAGCAGTGAGAAATTGCCAAGCGTGAACTCCTTGCTGAGTCGCGCGTCAACGCGTCTGTAATCGGGATAGTAAGCCGAGTTCTTCTCACCAGTAACCCATTCCCACCGGTCTTCAGATGAGTTCAACCGTGCGGTCTTCGGCGTGTACGCGTAACCGCTGCCGTAGAATATCCGAAATCCCAACAGCCATTGCCTCCCTAAGTCAATGTCGGCTACGAGCGAGACGGTGTGCCGCTGATCGGTGTAACGAGGATAGTAGCCGATGTCGTCCGTTAGTTTATCTTCTTGTGCGCTCAGCAAACCGTAACTTAGCCATCCGTAGAAATCCTCTGACTTCACCATCGCGTACACATCCATCCCTACGGCAAACCCAACGGCATCATTTTCCTTCGAGTAAGTGAGATACCAATAGCTTGACCGCTCCGACGAGATGAGATCCGTATATCGCTTGTAGTACCCCTCGACCTTCAGGCTGAAGCTCTCACTGAAGTTGTGTTCCAGACCAAGAATGTAGTGGACTGACCGTTGTGCTCTCGTGTTGTCTGAAGAAGAGTATGAATACTTGAATTGCTTATAGATGGGTGACTGATAGTAGAATCCCCATGCCGCTCGAAAGATTGTCCCAAAAGGTGCAATGTAGGACAGGCTCAGCCGAGGACTCAAAGTCAAATCCTTGTTGAAGCCGAAGTAATCAATTCTTCCCCCGATGTTGACGATGATCTCATCATTGACTTGCCAAACATCCTGAAGATAGCCCGCGAGTTTGAATGATTTGGTATCCACCTGTCCGTTTGGTATATCTGCTGAATCGGATTCGAAAACGATGACGTTGGTGTCGGGATAAAAGTCGGTATTGTTGATGATCATTCTTATATCAGAATTGGAAACATCCTGACGGTACCCGATTGATTGGTAGCTAATCCCCATCTCCAGCTCATGCAAGGGCGTCACCTGATAAGTCAACGATGTCTTCGCTTCAGCAGTCGTGATGCGAAGGTCGTTCGACTGAACTTTGTCCTTGATATAGAGGCGGAAGTAGTCTTTCGTTGCAGTCTTGGTGCGTTCATTCTGAGCCAATGTATCAATGCCGTATTCATCTTCAATTTCGTCATAATAGGAGACCCCAGTCTTCAGAAACCCAGAAGTGCCCAAGACATTCACTGAACTCAATGAGAAGAGGCTTGTCAAGTAGCGTGCCTTTGCCTCTTCGTACCGATCCTCAGTCAAGGTTGATGATCCTTGCTCTCCCATGTAGTCGGTGTTGTACTTCCAGATGGAGGATGATAAGGAAGGGTCAAGTCTGAAGTCATCACCGGAGTGGATGAACTGAAATAGCAGTTTGTTCTTCGTCGTCAGGTTGTAGTTCACTGTTCCTTGAACGTCATAGAACGAAGGATGAATGCCTTCTTTTATGTCGAGCCAGTCCATCAAATACTCAAAGTAGCTTTTCCTCACACCTACGATGAACGAACCATCCGCACTGAGCGGACCTTCTAGCACCAGGTTGAGGTCTGTGATACTCAGGCTTCCCGACCCTCTGATGCGCTCTCGGTTCCCCTCGCGATACTTGATGTTGAGGACCGAACTCATTTTATCTCCATACCTCGCACTGAACCCGCCAGTGATCATATCCACTCTTTTCATCAAGTCAACATTGAAAATCCCGACACTCGCGTGCGGCGCTTCTTTAATGTGAAAGGGATCGTACACCTGCATGTCGTTCACTAGGACTAAATTCTCATCATAGTTTCCACCCCGCACATTGAACTTGGCGCTCATCTCATTGTCCACAGAAACCCCGGGCAGCGCCTGCAACACTCGAAAGACATCACGAAAGATGCCGGAGATTTCGCTGACCTGCTGACTCTGCAAAGAGGTGCTGCTCACATTCTTCTCCCCAGTCGCTTCCCCAGCGGAATAGATCGTGACCTCCTGTAAGAGATATTCAGTCGGCAACAGACTCACATTCAGCTCAACATCGTGGTCCTCTACTGCAAATCGCATCTTCATGCTCTTGTAGCCGACTGAGCTGACCATCAGCTCATAGTTGCCCGACGCCAGTTCGAAACGATAGCTGCCGTTAGCGCTGGTCACTGTCCCCTTCGTCGTGCCACTAATGACAACCTTGGCAAACTGGAGTGCTTCGTTGGTGCTTGAATCGCGGACAACACCTGACACAGTGAAGGTTTGGGCGACCGCCTGCGTCAAAGCCAACAACGAAATGATCTGAAAGACTGCAAGTACTCTTCTCATTGTCACTTTCTTGGCTTGTTACATTGATCCTGGATGATGAAGTCGTCAAAAAGCAGGTCCATTTCGATACAAATATTCACTCGATCTGTTCATTCGTCATTTCGAAGTATCCATATCGAAGATCTTGAAGAGAAAAGCATAAATATCACTCTGTTCATCAATCACTTTTGAAATAGGTTTGCCACCGCCATGTCCTGCTTTCGTTTCCACACGAATCAAAATAGGATTCTTCCCAGCATCTGCCGCTTGCAGGGTTGCAACGAATTTCTTTGCATGTAACGGGACAACTCGGTCATCGGTATCTGCCGTCGTCACGAGTGTTGGTGGATAGGCGACTTCTTTCTTGACATTATGCAGCGGCGAGTAGGCATAGAGAAATTTGAAATGATCGGGATTTGTTTCCGCATCGCCAAACTCCGGCACCCAATATCGGCCGACAGTAAATTTGTGATAACGAAGCATATCAGCAACTGGCACCTGGCAGACGACAGCGCCAAACAGTGCCGGACGCTGAAGCATACACGCAGCAACCAGCAACCCACCATTGCTTCCACCATTGATTGCCAACTTTGAAGAGTTCGTATATTTGTTAGCGACAAGCCATTCCGCCGCCGCAATGAAGTCATCGAAGACATTTTGCTTCTTATCGAGCATTCCCGCTTGATGCCAAGCTTCCCCATATTCATCGCCGCCGCGCAGGTTCGCCACAGCATACACTCCTCCTTGTTCTAACCAAATCAGTCGTGAGACTGAGAATGAAGGTGTAATGCTGATGTTGAACCCACCGTAACCATAGAGCAGCGTCGGATTGCTGCCGTCGAGTTTAAGCCCTTTCCTATGCGTGAGGAACATCGGCACACGCGTGCCATCTTTTGAGCGGTAGAACACCTGCTTCGTCTCATACTGTGATGGATCAAATTTGATCTCTGCCCCACGAAACAAGGCGAGCTTCCCGGTCTTGAAATCGTAACGCAAGATGCTCGTTGGATACAGAAACGATGTGAAGGCGAGAAACATCTCTGTGTCTTCACGTCTCCCAGAAAGACCAGCTATGGAGCCGATGGTTGGCAATTGAATCTCTTGCAGAAACGTACCATCCAGCCTGTAGAGCTTCAACTGATGTTGCGCATCGTGCATGTACGCCACCACAAGTTGGTTGCTGACTGTCGTGACGAACGAGATCACATCCTCCTGCTGGGAGATGATTTCCTTCCAATGCTTCCTTTCTGGATTTTTAGTGTCAATCGCGATGATTCGACCGCGAAGAGCATCAAGGGTTGTCCGAAAGTAGAAGACTGAGCCAACGTTGTCAATGAAGTCGTAGGTTGCGTCGGCTTCATCTAGCAACCGAATGAAGGGATCATTGCTATCCACCTCGCGATAATAAATGCGATTCTTCGGATCAGTCCCATGATAAACATACAGAACCAGATACTTCCCGTCATCAGTGATGAACGGTGCGAAGCCAAGCTCTTTTGCTTCTGGTCGCTCATATGCAAGTTTGTCTTCCGACTGCGGCGTGCCGAGTTTGTGCCAATAGACACGGCTATAATTGTTTTCATCCTCCTTTGGCACTGTGCCCGGTTCTGGAAGGCGGTTGTAGTAGAATCCTGAGTGATCATGTTTCCAGGCAATGCTGGCAAACTTGCACCACTTGATTAATTCGTCGTAGTCCTTGCCCGAATCAACATTGCGAATCTTGATGTCTTGTTGGTCACTGCCACTGCTCGAAAGACCGTAAGCTAACAGTCTCCCGTCTTTGCTATGAGCCTGATTGGTCAACGCCACTGTGCCATCAGCACTGAGTTTGTTCGGATCAATAACGACGACAGGCTTGCGATCTAAACTCTTCTGCATGTAGAGCACAGATTGATTCTGCAGTCCGTCATTCTTCGAGAAGAAGTAACGATCTCCTTCCCTCTGCGGCACGGAATATCGCGGGTAATTCCACAACTTGGTGAGTCGCTCCTTGATTTTCTCCCGCGCTGGAATGTCTTTCAGAAAAGCCATTGTCAGATTATTTTCCGCCTCGACCCACGCTTGAGTCTCTGGAGAATCTGGATTCTCCATCCAGCGATACGGGTCAGCCACTCTGGTACCGTGATAATTATCAACGACAGTATCCACTCGTGCGGTTGGGTATTGCCACTTCTGTGCCTCAACCTGCGAAACAAATCCAGATAAGATAAGGCTGAAGAATACAAGAAGACTTATCGTAGCCGAAGAGGAAAGAAAACTGATCTTGAAACTGTTCAAGTGATTAGTCCGGTTTTGCATCGTGAATTCTCCTTTTGGTTGCTGCTTTTGATGAACTGACTGTGCCTCAGGAAATGACGCTTGACAGCAAGCCATCAATTTTCAAAATCAATGCAGTGACGGTAAACAACAAGTATAGAGGTTATCCAAAAAGCCCACAATTGTCACGCCGAACTTGTTTCGGGGTCTGAAAACAGCGCACAACAGATGCTGAAACAAGTTCAGCATGACAATGGCGGCGCATTCGTTTAGCTTTTGGACAGCCCTGTGCAAAATACCTTTCACGCCACAATTGTTTTTCAAAAACATCCCAAGCAAAATAGGACATCAGCTCCGTTATAACCCATGAGAATATTCCAGCGCCTCATCTATCATTGCGAGATAGTTGGCGACCGGTATGTAACTCGGAATCGAATTGCCTGAACCAACGGCATATCTGCCGCGCCGTCCACACGTTTCCATCAGCGATCGTGTTTTCTGACGCACCTCCTCCGGTGAGGATGCAGCGAGAATGTTTATGTCTATCCCGCCCAGAACAGCGATCCGATTGCCGTAACGCGCTTGAAACTCCTGAACTGGAATGATGACATCTTCAAAAGAATGTTTCCCATCAATTCCGACTTCCGATATCAAGTCTTCCATAATAGTCTCGAGGTTGCCGCACGAGTGCAGGAAATAGGGAATACCTTTTTCATGAGCCATCGCTGCGAATCGTTTGTGCCAAGGAAGGGAGTGCTTCCTCAGATCAGAAGGGGAAACGAGAGTGGCGGTGCGGAATCCCATATCGTCACCCGGAAACAGAGCAATGACATTATCCAGGTCGAGCACCTGCTTGTAGAAGCTCGTCATGAGTTCACCTAACTTGTCCGAAACCGCCTTCACGAGACCTGGATTGTCGTACAAGGCAAAGCAGAGACCCTCATAGGACATGATCCACGAAAGATGTTCAAAGATACCGCCTCCATGAGAAGTCATCATCCCCATCCCCTCGGGCAGATGACTGCTCACATATTCATACATGAAGAAATCGTACTCTTCGACTCTGGGCCATGTGTACCGATCAAAATCTTCCCAGTTCACTATGGTGCCTTGATGCTCATTCGCCCATGCTCTTTGTCTACTGGACGCAGGAGCCGTATCGTCTGTGTAGATCTGGTTCTCGGGAAACCCCAGACTTCGTTCGAACTTGACAAAGTCGTAACCCATGCGATACCAGAATTCGATCAGGTTATCCAGGTAAGCCTTCTGTGATTCCCTATCTTCGCCTTCGTCAGCCCAAGTGCGACCAAGCAGGTTTGTCAGAATCGGTCTCATAACCACATCGTCAACCAGATACTCCACCAGACGAGGCTTATCTCCCCGCGTGTGCCCCATAAGAGTCTCTACGAATCTCTTGGCGTCAGGTTTTGGGTGTGTTACAGGCACATGATGGCACATGATGTAATATCCTCCTGGCTGAAGCAACTGAATCTCATTTCTGTTCTCCACGTCTCCACGAGGTCAGAGTCTTTTCGATGATGGGACACTAGCCTTCTCAAGATGCTTTTCAGTCTGACTCAAGACGTGGATTTCATCTATTCCAATTGAACTATGAAGACGGCCCTTCTTTGCACACCTATCTGGTCGCCCCTACTCCCCCATCACCTTCACAAGGACTCGCTTCCTTCTCTGTCCGTCGAACTCGGCATAGTAAATCTGCTGCCATGGACCGAAATCTAATCTACCATCAGTCACAGGAACAATGACCTCGTGATGGATGAGAAGACTTTTCAGATGAGCATCTCCATTCGTCTCACCCGTGCGGTGATGACGATAGTTTGGATTGAATGGTGCAAGTCCCTCCAACCACTCATCAATGTCCTGGATGAGTCCAGATTCTGCATCGTTGATATATACGCCGGCCGTGATGTGCATTGCCGAGACAAGTACCATTCCTTCTTTGATGCCACTTCTGCCCAGGATTTTCTCGACATCCCGAGTGATATTGACGTACTCACGGTGGTTCTTGGTGTTGAAGACAAGATAGTCAGTATGAAATTTCATGCGGTACTCCCATGATAAGTCAAGAGACCTTGAAGCCCGATTCAAAATCGGACCATATGCAATTCCGGAATTGGATTCTACTGTTTCTCAAACACCATGACGTTCTTTGAAAGCCAGTTGCTCACATAGACGTACTTGCTATCAGCAGAAACGTCTAAGCCTGATGGCTGCCTGCCAGCAGGTACGCTGGTAATCACCTCGTTCTTCGCCGTGTCAATGACATCAAAACGGTCACCGCCAAAGTTCGCCACATAGACGTACTTCCCGTCCTTCGAAATGGTGACGGTCTTCGGCTTGCCTCTGCAGACGATGGTCTTGATGACATCGTGATTCGTCGTCTCTATCACGACAACCTTTCCGGTGCCGTAGAGCGAAGCATAGGCAAATTTCCCATCGGGCGACACTGCAACATGGCGGGGATTGCTCCTCAAACCCGTAATTTCTTTGATCACCTTCATCGAGTCACACTCAATCACTGATATGCTGTTTGACGGCGTATCGAAGTTACAGACGTAGCAGAATCTTCCATCCGGTGTGAAGGCTAAGCCGCGAGGATTTCTTCCTACTTTGATCGTGCCGATCACGGAGTCTTTGACAGCATCAATCACAGAAACGGAATTGGAGCTCCAATTTGACACGTAGATATACCTACGGTTTGGCGTGAAGTGAAGAACTTTGGGATTCGCTCCAACGGGAATGGTTTTCACAGCTTTCTCCGTCGCCAAGTCAAGTTTCATTACAGCATTCTTGTCAAAGTTCGTGACGTAGGCGAATTTGCTATCATCACTGTAGATAATCTCCACCGGTCTACCCTCGTATCCTGTGATTTCTTTGACGCGCGTCCTCTTTTCACAATCAATCTTTGTAAGGTGGAAACTGCCGACGCCGAAATCAGTTGTGAAGGCATACCGTTCATCTGGAGTTATCTGAACACCCTTTGGCATGTTGCCCGTTGGAATCGTCGCGACCAGTCTATACGCGGGAACGGTGCCCGGAGAATGTTGCCAGGGTTGACAGGCGAAGACAACTCTATGTCCACCGCGTGGCACAAGAAGCGAGGAAATACAGAACACACAGGATAAAACAATTCTCATAGCATAATCTATTCAAGGCAAGTGAATCGCAGTAATGTCCGAATCTGACATTGCACTTCTCTATGACTTTAAGATGAACCGCACAACTGTCTCGGGGACGCTCGGCTAGATCCAACGGCTGTACTTCAATGAAAGGTACCAAGAATTATCCGCATGATGGCCAAGCTTCACGGACCTGCATTCAAAGTCTCTGCTCCCCGATATGGTGAACTGCGATCTGTGATCCATCTTCCCTCTATCCCTTCACGCTTCCCAGCGTTAAGCCGGAGACGAGATAGCGGCTCAAACTGAGAAACAGAATCTGGACGGGAATCGTCACAATAATTGAAGCTGCACCATAAAGCCCCCACTCGGTTGTCATGTTGGATTCAAACGACTTGAGTCCTAAAGCCAGCGTCCACAAACCTGTGTCCTGCAATACTTGCGCAGCAACGATGTACTCAGTCCAAGCAGTCATGAATGAATTAAGCGCCGTGATGACCAGCGCAGGCGCAGCCAAAGGCAAGATGACTCTATAGAACGACGCAAATTGGTTACATCCGTCTATTCGTGCGGCTTCTTCCAGACTTGTCGGTATTGTGTCGTAGTAACCTTTCATCATCCAGATGCAAAAAGGAAGTGCTGTGGCTGAATAGACAATAACAATTCCTAAGTAACTGTTAATTAGATGGAGTTTCACCAGCATAATGTACATCGGTAAGAGAAGCATCGTCGCAGGAAACATCTGTGTGGTCAAAAGACTAAGCAGACCAAATTTCTTTCCGAAGAAATCGAATCTTGAGAATGCATATCCCGCTGTGGACGCGAGAGCAACACCTGTCAGGGTTACCATCGCTGACACTATGCAGCTGTTGAGAAGCCACTGTGGAAAATCCCTGGTTGGTGTTCGTTCCGTGAACAAAGCAACATACGACTGGAAAGTCGCATTCTCCGGTATGATTCTCAATGAGGTCGAGAGCAATCTATCCCCCGGACGAAGCGAGATGCTGAATACTTGCACGATTGGAAAGATCGCTACCAGTGTGAAAAGAACAAGAAACACATAGGTTAATGTTTTCAGCAGACGCTTGTTGTTCTTTCTCATGACTGACGGTTGATCGGTTGTTAGTTGATCGCTTAAGAGTTGATAGTTGTCAGTTGACGGTTGCCTCTGATTTGTCAGTATGCTGCTGCTGTTGCTCGTGTTCTCTTCATGAATGACAAACTGAAGACAAGCAAAATCGCAAAGATCACCATCGAGAGTGCTGCCGCATATCCATAGCGATAGAGATTGAACGCAGACTTATACACAAACGAGACCAGGATGTGAGTCTGATCGGACGGTTCGCCTGCATTCGTTACCAGCCAGACGATGTTCAAATTGTTGAATGTCCAAATCGTCCCCAACGTGATAGCGGGAACCATCACAGGTCTGATCAACGGGATAGTGATGTTCCTAAGCTTATGAAGCCAACCTGCTCCATCAATATCGGCAGCTTCGTAGAGGTCGTTCGGAATGCTCTGCAGAGCACCGAGCGCAATCACCATCATGAAGGGGAAACCTAGCCAAACGTTGGTGATGATGCAGGCGATAAATGCCCAGGTTGGATCTTTCAACCACTCGACAGCGGGCAAACCAAGACCCGTCAAGATGAGATTGATGGAGCCATATTCGTAGTTGAACATTCCACGCCAGGTGAGGGCAACAATAACCTGCGGCACCGCCCAAGGAAGTATCAGCAGTGTTCGAAAAATCGAGCGTCCCTTGATCTGCTGATTGAGCAAGAGCGCGAGAAATACCCCAATCACCACATGGAAGAACACGTTGACGACCGTCCAGATAATCGTCTTCAACAGTATCACGTAGAAGTTCGGCTGCGAAGGTTCAAGAAAGACCTTGATGTACTGTCTGAACCCAATGATGTCCCAGTCCTTGATGTGGCGCAGGTTCATATTGGAGAACGAGAGAACGACGTTGTAAATGAAAGGATAGATGACTACGCCGAGTAGCACCAGAAAAGAAGGCGCGACTAGGCCATAGATAAAGAGTTTCTGTCGGAAGCTGTTCATAGGATCGCGATAAGACAGAGGCTAAGGTAAAGGTTAAGGTAGAGGTGGACGTTAGCAACGTTGATGCTCTTCATTCTTTTGTCTCTCGCAATGTGACGATTATTTTGTTGATATCGTTGTATATCTCAGATAACATTTCGTCTAAACCTTTGACATGTTCTGAATCTACGTATCCGACTCTTCGGCCATATTCGAGATGACTCTGAGTTTCAGTCACAGAACCCCTGGACATGTAGTAGAAGTTGATTTTATCAAGCGTATGTTGTCTCCCAAAAGCTTCCGCAATATTTGCCGAAATGCTGAGCGCTGCTCTTCTGATTTGAGAAGTGAATCCGAAGTCCTCTTTCCTCGGCAACTTGTCCGTAAACTTGTGTATCGTTTCAGCAACTTTCATCGCCTTCTGCCAGACAGGCATCTCTTTGAAGCTCTTGTACATCTCTCACCCGTACCTTTACCTTTACCTATACCTTTATCTTTCCCTGTACCTTATTCGTTCATCTCCGCAATCTTTCTAACCGCAAGCTCTTGCATATCCCTTGCGGCCTGCTTAGCAGTCTTTGTTCCATTGAGCACCGCCTGATAACTCGGACGCATCGCATCCCAGATTGCTCTCAATTCTGGAACTACAGGCATGGGCTTTCCTCGCTCAATTTGCAGCCGCGAATTCCTGAGAATCTCGTTACCTTCGACAAAGGGATCATGGTACAACACCTTTCGCGTTGGCATCGTATCAACGGCTTTCGCAGTCTGCAGCTGTATCTCCGGGCGCATCAGAAACCTCAACAAGCGAATGACCGCAGGCATCTTCTGCTGAGTGACATTGACATTGATGGAATATCCTTTCGGAGACACCATCGGTGCGCACCACAGACCTGTCTTCGTAATCTTCGGCAAGGGCGCGATGCCCATTTTGATCCCTGCCTTCTTATAGCTTGACCACGACCAATCACCATTGATAATCATTCCGGCGTTGCCGTCTTTGAACAGCACATCGGCGATGTTGTAGTCAGCCTCGCGAGGGATAACCTTGAACATATCGCGCAAGTCAGCAATGAACCTTAGCCCATCAATCATTGCTTGAGTGTTCAAGGTAGGGTTTGAGTTATCATCCATTACCCAGCCTCCGAATCCCGTCAAGAAAGGGATGAAGAAGTATGGCTCGGTGTAGTTCCACACTAAGCCGTATGTCCCTGGGTGCTCTCGAACAATCTTGCTTCCAATTTCGATTAAGGCGCTGTCCGTTTCGGGCGGCGCTGGAACAAGGTCTCTGTTATACACCAGTGCAAGATGATTGCCCACCTTATCGGCAATCTGATAGAGGTGTCCCTTGTAGTAAGTCAGCGCCATCGGATCAAAACTATCGAGCCATTCTCTTTCAAACAGATTCTCCAACGGCATGATAATATCCATCACTTGAAAAGGACCGACTTGGTCCGAAGGTCCGTATACAAGGTCTGGTCCCTGTCCAGCAATGGCAGCAATGATGTAGCCAGAGCGCAGTTCTTCGGTTTCTTTGTACAACTGCTCTACGACAATATCAGGGTTCTCCCGCATGAACTGCTCGAGTTGCGATTGAAGCACTTCACGCTCGTCCACACGCATCTGATGCCAGATGAGAATGTGCGTCTTGCTATCGTGCTTCGCGCTGCAGTTGAGAAGCAGAGGAACAAACGCTATCAGTAGTAATATGAACCTTCTCATTCTTTGTTCGGAGTTGTGTTCAAACGTCAATAACAGTCCCATCACGAATCGGACTCTACGCCAAAGCCTTCACTTCAGTAACGCCATCCGCTTCGCATCCGCGAAATCTCGTGCCTGTCCTGTCGCGGATCCTAAGGACAGGCGATACAGATATACTCCGCTTCCGACCTGCTGTCCGAGATTGTTCTGTCCTTTCCACTCCACCCTGTACAATCCCGCAGGTTGATGCCCCTCCGCCAAACTTACAATTTCCTGTCCCAATACATCGTACACCTTTAACGATACGATACTCCCAACGTATAATTCGTAACTGAGCGTCGTTTGCATGTTGAATGGATTTGGATAGTTCTGTTCCAGGTGGAAGCCGGTCCGCTGAGGATTGCCGCGATCTGCCGAGCTGATCAGATTCTTTCCGAATGCCCTGATCTGATATCCGATCCCGGTTTGACTTTTACATTTCACGAAAAGCATCCGTTGAGTCTCGTCGTAGCACCACCCTTCTTCTGCCGATGCTAACGATAACCAACTGGCATGTGACTGCATTTTGCTGCCATCCTTTGTCACCGAATCTGGTGATAGCCCGAGATGGTGCACCTGGGCGACATAGACTCTACTCTTCGGTTTGCCCGCGTAACTCCCCTCGGTCTTTCCTATCCCAACTTGAACATACTGATCTGTGGGCTGACACGTGAACGTCGTAAACGCATAACCACCTCGCTGATACTCTCTCGTCAGTCCATCATCCTCGTACATGTTGAACGAAGTGCTGCCCGAAGGATAGATGTCGAGCGTGAGCGTATCGAGCGGATGCTCATCTGAATAGCTCATCACATTTTGCATCGGGATTATTGAGCCATCCTTGACAAAAAGGGGCAGTACTTCCAACGGAGCATCCACGGTGACGGTTTGGTTTCCCCCATACCTTCTTCCAGTCCAATAATCAGTCCATGTTCCTTGCGGCAGATAGACAGAACGCGTAATCGCTCCCTCCGTCGTCACGGGAGCTACAAGAAACGATTCCCCCCAGAGATATTCGTTGCTCAGATTCGTCACTTGAGCATCGTCTGGATATTCCAACACAAGCGCTCGAGCAATTGGTACACCTGTCTTGTGGTTATCGTACGCATACGTGTAGATGTACGGCAGAAGCCGATATCTGAGCTGAATATACTTCTTGCAGATTCTTTCGACTTCCGCACCAAACGCCCACGGTTCAGCAGGTTGACTAGCGCTATGCGCACGAGTTATCGGACAGAACGTACCGTACTCCATCCAGCGAGCGTACAGTTCGGGTGTCGTTACCCCGCCGCTGAATCCTCCAATATCAGAAGCGAGATATGCTACACCTGAGAGTCCCATCCCAAGCATTAGTAACGGCTGAACGTCAAGCCCGGAAGGTTGAAACGTTTTCTTGACATCACCTGACCATGGAATGCAACCATAACGCTGCATTCCAGCAAAACCCGAACGCGTAATATTCAGTATGCGTTCATTTGGACGATACGAACAATATCCTTCGAACAGTGCCTTCGACCAGATGAGATTGAAGATGTTGTGGACTTTGTCTCTTTCGCCCAGGTAGTGCATCATTCCAGAAGGATGATCTTCCGGCTCACCGAGATCTGTCCACCACCCAACAACGCCTTGATCAATAAGTGGTATGTGCTTCCCCCACCACCACGCTTGTGCAGTGGGATTTGTCAGATCTAGAAGCGCTCCCCTTCCCATCCACATATTCATGAGCATAGAATTGCCACCAGCATCTGTGCCCAAGAAGTGCTGAGCATCCGCAGTCGCATAGTTGGTGGACGAGACAGTGATGTAGGGTTCTTCAATCAAAATCGTCTTTATGCCGACAGCCCTGAAGTCACTCATCATCTTCTGCGGATTCGACCACCGTGAGAAATCCCACGACATGTTTCCCATCAGCGACGCGCTGCCATACCAATAGAGATCAAAGATAACAGCGTCGCATGGAATTCCCTTCTGCCGCATCGTCGCAACCATGCTGCGAGCCTCACCTTCATTCTGATATCCAAACTTCGACTGCAAGTATCCAAAAGCCCAGCGGGGCGGCAGTGGCTGCCGTCCAGTGAGCAGCGTGTACTTTTCCAAAATGGATTTCAGATCTGGACCGTAAATGAAATAGTAGTTCATCACGCCCTTACTCACACGATAGTAATAGCTATTGGGATCGTCTTTCCCCATGTCGAAATAGCCGGGAAAGGTGTTGTCGAAATACAGTCCATATCCTTTCGTGGAGCAAAAGAACGGTATATTCAGATTCCCACCAGTTCCACCGTTGTGATTGTTGGCTATGTAAAAGTTGTAGCCTTTGCGATCCAATGGAGGATAGGTCTGCTTGATTTCGGGAAACGGTTGACAGAGTTCCCCAAATCCATAGAAATGCTCATCAGATGTCTGATCGAAAAAGGCAAAGCGAGAATCTCCATCCCAACCCAATCCACCTGCATCGCGCTCCTTCACCAACAATTGCTGAGAAGAAGAGCGAAAGGCAATCCGAAATGGACGCTTTTGACACACCACGCTTGCTTTCGGTGTTGTGATGGTGATGTCCGCGACATTATCTTGAAGGGTGAATGATGTTGTGGGTGCGAATTTCTGAACGACGACGAACGACGTGTCGAAATGCACAGCTCCAGGCGAGGGGAACAACGCTACTCTGATGACATCATCTGCACACACCTGAAGCACAATCCTCGTCGAATCCTCACAGACAAAGAAGACCGAATCACGTGAGACGACATGCCGGACGTAGTTCCCCACAAACTGCTGAGTGCTCGCTTGCTCGGTGAACAGCACGAGGAGGAACAGAATGCAGAAGAGTCGAAGTGTGTTCTTCATTGGAATGTACTTCATCTCGATTTCCTCACCTCAGCAAAATCATTTTTTTCACAGCGTTGAACATCTGGCGATCTTCAGCGACGACACTTAGCTGATAGAAATATACGCCGCTCGCCAAACTACTTCCATCTCCGCCATAGGCGGATCCGCCTTTGGCGGAAAACTGGACGCCGTACGATCCTGCAGACTGATGCTCATGCACTAACGTCGCCACCTCTCTACCAAGCACGTCGAAAACAGTCAATCGCACTTGGCAAGGCTTCGGCAGTGTGTAGGTGATGTCTGTCTCAGGATTGAACGGATTTGGATAGTTCTGCGACAACTCATAGGTCAGCGGCTCCTGTGCAATCCTCCGCACATCCGTGCTCACAGACAGATGAAACGCTGAATCCGCAAGTATCATCACCGCTGAATTCCATGGATGCAAGTTGAGTCCGAAACTTGCCAGCGATGATTTTGTCACCGCATACGAAGTATCATTCAAAACGTCGTTGAGGTAGTACGGTTTGCCATTCTGAAGAGACGTGGTCAGATTCAAATCGGATTCACTAATAGTCAACGTCGCAGATTTCTCGGCGTTCGAAAAGTTGACGGCAACGAAAGCATTTTCATCCTTGTAAGGTCTCAAGAAAGCATACACGGTTCCATCGCTGGTACTTACTCGTTTGAACTCCCTGGCTCTGAACGCTGGAAACTGTGTTCGCATCCGAGCCAACCTTTGGTAGAATGGAAGGAGAACGCTTCCATCTGGGTTGTCAAAATCAATCAGGTTCCTTTGTCCTTTCCAGCCCACCTCTTGACCCGCATAGATCATTGGGATGCCAGGAACTGTGTAGATCGTCACAGCCCCAGCCTTTGTCTGGTCAATGCTGTACAATTGCGCTATCCGCTGCTCATCGTGATTCTCCAGGAATCTTAGGAAATAGGAGTTGACTCCGGGCGAATAACTGTAGTTCGTCACGCGATTATCCAGATCGTTCAGGCTGCCTCCCGCCAGAGTATTCTTGATCACGCCGTAGAAATTCCAATCATAAGCGGCGTCGCAGGCACCGCCACCATCAGCATAGTTGTTCTCGCTACCCACACCAGTTCCATCGGTCTCTCCGAGAATAAAGATATCGGGCCTCACGCTCTTAATCTGTTCCCTGAATGGACGCCAGAAGACGCCTTTCCCATAGCGATTCTGTGGTCCCCAGTAGACATCCATTCTGTAACCGTCAGCATGCTGCTCGGTGATCCACCATGTGAACATCTCACTCATGTACAGTTTGGCTTCGGAATCGCTCAGGTTAAGATTGGCAAGCGCCCAATCGGTGTAATGAGCGTAGAGCGGTTCTCCACCGTAGTATGTCAGCGACTGTCCGAGACCACGTGAGTCCCCAAGAAGGCGAGTCTCTATGAAGCTTCGGTAGTTGGAGTATTTGCTATAAACACGAATGTCATTCACCCAAGGATGCTGGTCGGAGACGTGGTTCGGAGTAATGTCGAGAATGATCTTGATACCGAGTTTGTGCGCTGAGTCTGCAAGTGTGCGGAAACCTTCCAACGTTCCAAACTGCGGTGCCACGTTGTAGAAGTTTATGATATCATAACCGCCATTGCTCTCACTGACAAGCCCACGGTTCACCATGATCGGCATGAGCCACAATACGTTCACCCCCAAGCTCTTGAGATAGGGTAACCGCTGTCGGACAGCATCCAACGTACCAGCGCTCGAAAACGACTTCACGAAGATCTCATAGACGATAGCATCCTTCACCCATCGCGGATTGGTATTGACAGTCGGGATTGAGACAACGCCATCCGAATCCACTGTGAAGTAATTGCGCGTTTGTCCAATTCGACCAGCGGGATCTTGAGCTTCAAGTGTGAAGTAGTACTCACCAGAAACTGTCGGCTTCGTCAAGGATGGGCTGCTTTCCGTGGAACTGAAATGGAGTTCAACAGGATTTGCACCGTCGTCCGATGACCAATGATAGATCAATGAATCACCGTCTGGATCAGTGCTGAAGTTCATCAGCACGATAGACGCCCCCACAACTGCAGGAGTGAACTTCGGCTTGGGCGTATGGTCAACAATGTAGGTGAACTGAACTGGACTGGAGACGAACAGTTGATTGCCGCTCGTGGCAACGACCTTGTACGTGTTGAGTCCCTCACTCAGCGTCACGACGGTCGAAAACGATTCACTGCTGACTGCAATCACAATAGAATCTGCGTCATTATGGATCAGCGTCGCTGAGGTAACAGCAGAATCTTCAATACTGCCCTCAATTGTCTTTGCTGGGAAATGAACCTGGTCATTTGACTGTGTGAGAATCTGCACAAATCCTATTTGCACCGCGAAGATCGTCGTGTCAGAAGCTGTTAAGCCGAGATTGTTACCTGCAACCACCTGTACACGATAGGTTCCGTTCGCAAGCGGCTGAGATGGAATGTAGGAAAGCTTGCCCGTTGAGGCATCATAGTAACTGCTGGCGTTCGGCACATCGCTGCCGTTGATGACTATGCGAATCTTCGACGTATCAATAGCTGTTGCGAGCGAATGCAGTAGATAAGCTGAGATGGTCGGCTTGCCTGTTTTGACGACAGAAGGCGGACGGCTGTATTTCGGCGAGAGGTAGAACACCAATGGATTCGTCATCACGACGTAACTGTTGTCGTGGTCGGCTGGATTAGTCCGCCAGTTCAGAGGATCGTTCAGCCAGTTACTTCCGTTCTCGTTGAATTTGTACTGATACGTCCCTGGCAATGTGCCTCCGTAAGCAGGTCCACCAACCCTCAAGCGAACCGTCTTCAACCAGATGCCCGTTATCGGATTCTTGGTCATCGCAGTGGAGCTATTCAGTTGCCACATCGGGGTATTGAACTCACCGGGGAGATAGAGGATGCTGGGATTGCTGGACGGCTTGTAGTAAAATGTCACGTCAATGCTATCGCTTTGAGCGAGAAGCGGCGGTGTCAGAGTGAGGCAAAGGAAAAACGTGAGGTAGAGCAGCAGCATCAATGAGGTTGGAGGCTGAACGAAGCCGCATTCCGAAACCCGTGATATGGCTTGTCCCCACCTGAAGCATCGCCTGTGATGGCAAGCACTCAGAAGGATGCCGTATGTCCAATTCGAATTCATATTTCAGCAGAACGTACCAAACTCGGTCGTAGACTTCTATGATCTATTGTGAATCCCCGCTTGACACCAAGAAGGGCTTGTGCATGTCGCGATGTCTGCTTCCTATCGAGCTCTTTCTCACTGCTCATGTTCGAGCAGACACTAGTCCTTATCGCACCAAGACCATCTTCTTCAGTTCACTGAACTGCCCTGCCGGCGGTGAGATTCCAGTCGCGGAAAGCTTATACAAATACACTCCGCTTGACACTTGCTGCTTCATGCTGTTCTTTCCATCCCATTCAACAACATATTGTCCCGCGGGTTGCACTTTGTCCACTATCGTCGCGATTTTCTGACCTAGGACATTGAATATCTCCAACTTCACAGCGCTGGCGTCTGCTATCTGGTATCTTATCGCTGTCCGCGGATTGAACGGATTAGGATAGTTCTGAAACAAAGCGTATCGCAAGGATTGAGGACCATCCTGTCTCACGCCAACCACGGGAGTTTTCGAGATGACAAGAATCTGCGACATATAGGGCTTCAGCGTCAAAGGCAACTGCGAAATGGAGCCATCCGTTACAAGATATGATGCGTTGTTCAAGATGTCGCTGAAGTAGTAGTACTGATTTGGCTGCATTCCCAGTTCGCTTCCATCAAGATTGATCTTGATTGTAACCGTCGCGTCGCTCAAGTTGTGAATGACGATGACCTTCTTCTCTTGGTACGTTCTCAGAAATGAATAAACGGTATCAGGTGCTGTATTTGAAATTCGCTCGAAATCTCCATCAACCAATGCTCTGTCTTGCACTCGAATCTGAATCAGTTTCTTGTACCAATCGCGCAAGCCGCAGTAGTCGCTCCAGTCAATGATGCTGCTGGTGGTTCGCTCACCTACCTCCTGCCCAGCATACAATGTCGGCAGTCCCGGGAGTGTCAGCAAAAGCGCAGCAGCAGCCTTGGTTTGGGCAAAGCTGTATTGTGCAGCAAACCGCGATTGCCTGTGGCTCTCCAGTAGACGGAGAGCCCGAGCATATTGAAGATGCTTCGGCTGAGGAGATAAGACAACAGCACTGTCCAGTGAACTAATCGAAGAGACCCGATTGAAGACGTTCTTCAACGTTGTCAACGCTCCCAAGTCATAACCAGCATCAAACTTCCGATCAAAGCAGCTGCTGTCGCTGACTATGTCCGCATCTGCAACGAGGAAGACATCCGGTCTTATCGCTTTCAGTTCGCTGCGAAATCGCTGCCAGAATGCTGCACCCGTGGGATTCAGAGAGTTGATCGTTCCTGCCAAGTCACAGCGAAATCCATCGAGGTTGAACTCTCGCAGCCAAAACTTTGCTGCCTGCATCAGATAGTCTCTCGCATCTACTCTTTCAAGGTTGATAGAGGGTGCATCAATCCAATTGAACAGGTGCTGAAAACTCGCATCAGGATTCCACGCGTAGAAATCGTAGTAAGGCGACATATGTTGATACCGGTACGCATCAACCATGAAGGGATGCATGCTGTGCGTGTGTTCGAACACAAGTTCAGCGATCACTTTCATACCGTGCATGTGTGCTTGTTCAATCAGCTGCTTCAGATCCTCTTTGGTTCCGTAGTCTGGATTCACACTGAAATAATCTGTCACACGATACCCGTCGCTTGAACCGCTTGGATGAATCGGCATAAGCAGGAGGCAGGTCACACCCAGGTCCCTCAGAATGGACAGACGCCCAGTTATCGCCTTCAGTGTTCCAGCCAGGCTGAACGTCCTGGGAAAGATCTCATAAACGATAGCTGTGTCAACCCACCTCGGATGCCATGTGGCGAGATCAACCACTTCGGGACGCGTCTGTTGCCTTTCAACTGAATCTACCAGAACGACAAGACGGGCAGCATTCGTATCCCTGGAGCTTGTCGCACTGAATGTGAAATAGTATTCACCGACAATCTCAGGTGCCACGAATATCCATTCTCTCTCACTGCGCCGGGACAGCACAGTAGGCGCCGGATTATTCGGGTCGGGCGTCCAGGCGAAGGATGAAACCGTAGTGCTGTCTGGACTGACCGCGTCACCGGTCAACGTTACAACGCTGCCGTTGACTGAAGCAGATGTCGAGATTTGCAGTTTGTGGTCAACAATACGTCTATAGTTGACCTCGTTGCTGTGGCTAACAACATCATCTTTCGCTACTGTCGCATTGATACGGTTCTCTCCTTCCTCCAAACGAATCTCGTGAGAGAAGGACCCGCTGGTGACGAATATCGAGGTGTCAAATACCGTGTTTGCCCTCACTACACGAATCCTCGCACTCGTGATGGATGAATCACCGACTGAACCATAGATCGTGACATGGTCGGTGTACAGATCACCTCCGTTGGCAAGGATCTTCACGGGGATTCGATTCGCCAAACCTGCATTGATATCTGTCGGTCGAATCACACAGATCCCCCGACCGCTTGTGGCAATCATAGCTGATCTCGGACCGCCAAAATCTGAAGCACACCTGTAATTGCCGAGGAGACGATGCTGCGTGCCAACGTCTGGCGTGAAAGCGACATCGAATACATTAGGGGCGTCGAGGCAGATCGAGTCAGGACTGACGATGCCGCGACTATCCCGCAGAAACGTATAGGCACTGAGATACCATTCTCGGTTGAATGTATCCAACACTCTCTCCAATGATGCTACCGATAGCGCAAATCGAAATTGTCCTGTCGCTCTCGCATCGCTATTCAATTGAACTGAATCACCTCGCTGAAGTGGATCGCGCGAGATAAAGAGAGTATTCTCGTTCCCATCTCTAGTCGGGGAGTCTGGGACAGCAAGAAGGAGATAGATTCCTCGCGTGTTCCACTCCGGGATTTTCAGGTTAACATCATGAAGGGCATCAACCGCGCTGCCAAAAATACTATTGGTAATTCCCATCGCCACACGTGTGTACGAGGTAATCTTCGCCATCTCCAATGTGAACAGTAACGAATCCTTCGTCTCGTTCGTCGCGATGTGGATAGCCCTCAAGTCGCAAGCACCGGTAGCGGTATTCGCGGGATAAGTGTATCCTCCTGGACCATCGTCGTCGTTCTCGGCATCCACGTAGTGATATCCGGACCGAGACGGATAGACACCAAACGTAAGATACGCCGTTCTGGCACGATGCTGTTTGACATCAGCACCTGCAAACGCCACAATGTGCCTTCCCAGCGAAACATCATATTCGATCTCTTGCATTCGAAATCCTTTTCCAACTGAATCGGCAGTGAAATCCACCTCTACGCCATCCACAAAAAGATGCAAAGAGTTCTTGTCAATGGCATATCCTGAATCACCTGGTGATATCGTTGCTTCAATTTTCAATGAGGACACCGGCGGTTCGAACAGCGATCCCTGTTTAGGTGAAAAGTCGCTGAAGAATGGAAGGGGATTCACCTGCGGTACCGCAACGCTCTTGTCATTGATGGACACCAAAGGATTATCTGGATCGTTGAGGCTGAGTGATCCATCTAAGATGAATTGGTATTCCACTGGAACGCTTGGTCGAAGGTAAATCGTTTTCCTCCAAATGCTGTCAGCGTCGGGTCCAAGCAGCGTATCCGGCTCATTCTGTAGAAAATCTCCGTTGACAGCTACTGTGTTGATCTTCCCAACAAAGCGAAGACTCGGGCTGAGGGCATCAAGAACGAATGTGTAAGGAACAGCGACAAGACTATCATTAGTCTGGGAACTCTTTGGAGATTGGCTGTCAAGCGAGAGCGTCTTTTCCGGCTGGGCAATGGTGACTTCTATCATGGCCATGATCAATAAGATCAAGCCAGAACCAAGCTGTCTTAGCCGGACTTCGGTCCGAGTACCGTTGGACGTCATCTTGCCGCGCTGAGTGAAAGGAACTGGACGTGTGGCACCGACTGAACCGAAGGTCAAGGGAAAGGCTGTAAGGTGGAAGATCTTCAACCTAACTGACCGAAACAGACTCTTGACTTCATTTAAGATGATCGTAAAATCCCTCCCGGAAGCAAAGGATGAAGATTGTTCGTGATTGATGAGCGTACCAAAGGACTGAGAAGTACAGGAGGCGCGCGTATTGAACCGTTATTTCACAAGCACCATCCGCTTGAATTCTGCAAATGGTTTCAACCTGTCGCCCGTTCGCGCCGTCGCTTCGGGAATTACTTCCAGCTTGTAGAGATATACTCCGCTTGCCAATCGTGTGCCGTCAAACTCTATCCGATAATGCCCCGCTTGCTTGTATCCATCAATCAACGCTGCAACCTCCCGACCTAACACATCATATACTCTCAGCGTCACCCGGGCTTCATGCCCAAGGCTCCATCTGATAGTCGTATGTGGGTTGAATGGATTGGGGAAATTCTGCTCGAGCCTATGCGCCAAAGGCAACAACTGGTCACTGGCTTCGGTCACCGACACAAGCCCTCCGTACCGAGCATAGAGCGTATCTTGGCTGCCAAAAACATCTTGAATCACTTGCGCGAATGATTCGTCATTGATATTCAACAAATGATTCTTCGCGGAACCTGCTTCGTTGTCCTGTAGGTTGATGCTATACTTGTACTCCGCACCCTTCTGTGTGCCTTGTGGGAAAGATACGGTCGTGGAAAACAGGCTGTCTCCCGCCTTGATATCACCGTGGGTCCCATCATCATAGAGTCGCCAGCGGTCGTTCCCGTCGCTCCATTGCCAACCGTTCAACGTCGGCTGAGAACCGACTATCCGAACGGTCTCAAGGCTCCTAGCGGTATCCGTCCGCGATATACCCAACAACATCCCTTCGGCCTTCAACTTCCTATAAGCGGTGCGCGTATCAACAACGAACTTCACATCTACTGTCCTCGAAGTGAGTGCTGTGTTCACAAACATCGGTTTCGCAGTCTCGATAACAAAGGTGCTTGCCCCCGTATAGGCTGCAATTCTGTTCGCACCTGATTCCCATATGTCCTCCCTGGCAGGCGAAACCAGAACGTACTTGTACTCAAGAACTGCCCCGGGAGTCAGTGATAGAGTTACTGTATCACGATACAACGATGGTTCATCTGTCGGAAGGAGTCTGTGGTCATTCCCGTACCACGAATTGAAGTTTCCTCGCACGACCAACGTGTCAGCGGCGACATTAAACTGACCATTGAGGATGTAGGTTAACATATTCGCCGCAAAAACAACTCTCGCAGGTCTGGCTCCGAGCGAATCATTGTTGAACCACACAAGCGGCGGGATCTGACCGCCGGAGAGGAGAGTGAGCGAACGGCTGGGAACCGATTCACTGATTTCGACCCCTCGATGACAATACGAGAACCTGTATTCCATTCTCTCTCCAATCAGTAAGTCAGGAAAGGGGACAATGCTCTCAAAGATGCTGTCCACAATCGGCACATCCATCAAGCGCCACGACAATCCTGTCCATCCGTTGGCTATGACAGCGACATTTACAGTATCTATCGTTGGATTGAAATTCCCCAACCTCGCTTGGGCTTTCATGTTGACGCGAAACCAGACGGGGTTCTGGGAGAGAGCCGCTGTCGCTGCGAATGCGAAAAGTGCGTTAATGATGAGTAAGCGCGAGATTGCAGTGGACGGTTTCATAGAAATCCGAGAAAGGGTCCGATTACGAATCGGACTCTACAGGGCTTGCGTTCTGCACGGCACACACAAAAAGAGGAAGCCGAAGGGCTTCCTCTTGAGACACTATGCACCAACGCGCCGAACTACAGATAGAATACCACTCCAGCAGTGATCCCGAGGGCGGAGATGGTTTGCTCTTTGCCGCTGTTATCCGGCGCCAGTGTATCCTCGTTGTTGTCCTGCTTCCCGATGAGATTCGCTAGATGGAACTTCACACCGATATCCACACCAACCATCCGACTGAAGGCAATCTCCACGCCACCAGCTGGTACAATCCCAAACCGAGTTTCCGAACTCTTGGACTCGCCGACTTTCTGACCAGCATATTCTACCGTTGTTTTCCCAAAGATGTTCAATGCGAAATCAAGTCCTAAGTACGGCTTCACCATCGAACCGGTGGGGATGACGAATTCCGCACCAGCGCCAAGGGAGAACAAACTACTCGAGATCTTCGCAGTCTGTCCCTGGATAGTTTCGGAACCAGAAATGAATGTATAGCCAGGATCAAGAACAAGCCGTACTATCGAAGCGCGGCCAAGACCAATCCTCGCCTTCCCAAGAATCGCGAATTGGATTCCTCCCCATCCAAACCCATTCTCTGAGATCTTCTTTGTCAGGATATCGGGTCCCGTGAGAAGTGCTATGCCAGGACCAGCGCCGACCTGAAACTGTTGTGCTGGTGCTGCTCCGAACGTACCGACCATCAAGAAACAAACAGAAGCGAAAAGAAGTAGCGTTTTCATGATGTACCTCTCCTGATTCAAGATGAAAATCGTGAACTAATTCAGGGAGAAATATCCCTCACCCTGTTAACGGCAGATTCCGGTCTGGTTCAGCCAAACCACTACATAAGGAATTTAGCTCCACCGGAAATGATAAAGGAAGTCATCGTGCTACCGCTGCTGAAGATCAACTGCAGCCGCATGTCGCCCAGAATGGATATTCGTGAACCGGGAAGGGGATACTCGACACCTCCTCCAATGACATTCATTCCAAAATAGGCATCTGAACTTGAAACGCTTCCACCGCCATAACCGTAATATGAAGGAATGGTAACTGAGCTATGCAGGATATTCAGTCCGAATCCCATTTCAGGATATAGGTAGATAGTAGAAACATGGAACTTGTATTTTGCAAGCACACTGACTATCTCCATGTCCGAGATACTTGAGTTGGCGCCACCAGATCCAAACCAGAAATTCACCTCCGGTGTGATTACGAAATCTCCTGATTTCGACTTTATTACAGGAATATCAAATAGTGTCCCGAGCGCAAAAGCTGCACCAACGCCGTTGTTCACAACTGCCAAGCCAACGCGGAGACCGGGTCCCATCTTTGACTGCGCCAAAGCTGGCTGAGGCGGGAACAGGACGATAGCCAGCAATGCTAACGATAGAGTAATACCAAATAGCTTTTTCATATCACTACTCCAGCTAAATGTGAGTGGATTCAGTTGTTTAATGAATACACATTTTCTTTCTTCGCCCAAAGTGGCAGCGAGGAAGTCAATACCACTGCTAGATCAGCCCACAGGATTATAGCAAAAAAAAAACTTAATGTCAAGATGAATTGGCTGATTCTTCCGAACTTATCTTGTTCAGGATGATATCGCTTAGAAATACCAGTTTAGACCCAAGCGTGAAGCGAACCCGATAGTAGTCATACTCGGGGTCGTGCTCGTCGTGCTAAACTGGAATCCTTCTACCACCATGACGCCGAAGTGCTTGCTAAAATAGTACTCTGCGCCACCGCCGACCAAGAAGCCAAAGGTCGTCACTGAATTCCCTACAGATGGAGAAGTCACGGAAACAACAAACGCACCGCCGATCACCGGCGACAGTTGCTGCTTGTTGAGATGATACAAAATGCCAGGAGCAAAGCTGAATATGGTGGTCGTCCCACCGGCGCTCACAGATGTGAATCCAAAACCTCCAACTAGTGTAATGTTGCCGGTAACCCAATAAGACGCACCGAGTTCATTGTTGATTGAGGCGATCGATCCTGCCTCAGTCACAATACCATTCATACTGATCCCCAGACCAAATGATCCAGCGGACGGCACACCTTGCCCAAGAGCGGGGGCAGCAAGAACGATCGTCGTCAACAGAATCAACAGGAAAAAAGTCTTCATAGGGCTTCTCCCGATGCTGTGAATGATTCTTGAATCCATTCTGAAAAGGTGTCATTGGGAGCGCAGCGAAGCAATCCTCCTCTGTTCTTTCTTCGCATCTAGTGGATTGTGAGCGCTCGTTGCGCCTCAGTGCCATGGGCGCCACTTCGTCGCTTCGTTCCTCACAATGACTTCTGAGAGTGAACTCATTTTTTGATTATGAGATACGCGCAGGTAGCGAAGTGTCAATCGTCAGTCCAGATCATCTCAGTAGTTCTCTTGCGATAACAATCCTTTGTATCTCAGAAGTTCCTTCATAGATCTCTGTGATCTTGGCATCCCGAAGATAGCGCTCCACGAGATACTCCCGAACGTATCCGTATCCTCCATGGATCTGTATCGCCTCCAACGCAGCTTCCACAGCAATCTTGGAAGCGTAGAGCTTTGCAGCCGCCGCGGCTTGGATGATATTCTCTCCGGCATCCTTCATCGCTGCCGCTTTGTAGGTTAGCCACCGCGCTGCCTCAACTTGCGTGGACATTTCAGCCAGTTTGAACTGAATCGCTTGAAGTTCCGCAATTGGTTTTCCGAAGGCACGCCGTTCCTTGGAGTACTTCAACGCAGCCTCGAACGCTGCACCTGCTATCCCCAATGCTTGTGCCGCTATACCGATTCTTCCGCCGTTCAGGGTTTCCATCGCTATCTTAAATCCCTGCCCTTCCATTCCCAGCCTGTTCACCTTGGGAACACGGCAGCTCGTGAAGCTAAGCGAACACGTGTCAGATCCTCGGATGCCAAGTTTGTCCTCTTTCTTTCCTGTTTCAAATCCCGGCGTGTTCTTCTCGACGAGAAATGCACTGATACCTCTGTGCCCCTTCGAACGATCCGTTGAGGCGAACACCAAGGACACATCGGCGGTAGTGCCATTTGTGATCCAGTTCTTTGCTCCTTCCAGCACGTAGTAATCTCCGTCCATAGTGGCAGTGGTTTTTTGTTGCGTCGCATCGCTACCCGCCTCTGGTTCAGAAAGAGCAAACGCTCCCAGCATCTTTCCCGTCGCCAGTGGTCTGAGGAATCTTTCCTTCTGTTCGTCATTGGCGTACTCGTTGATGGGCCAGCAGACGAGCGAATTGTTGACGGACATTATGACGCCGCACGATGCATCTACCTTGGAAATCTCCTCAACGGCGAGAACATAACTGATCATGTCAAAACCCGCCCCTCCCCACTCCGAAGGAACTATCATCCCCATGAAGCCAAGCTCAACAAGTTTTCTGACAATCTCGTGGGGAAATTCACCCTTGACATCCCGGTCTACGGCAGACGGTGCAATCTCTTCCTGAGCGAACTGCCGCGCAGTGTTTCGGACCATCAACTGCTCTTCACCGAGTTGGAAATTCATGCTTCTACGCCTTCATTCGATGAGGTGGAAAGATCGTACAGCTCGCTTCTGTCAAACGGGAACAGTGATAATTCTTCAAGAGATACTTCGCTAACAGTCTGCAAGCAACTTCTTCAGCACGTGTCGTTGCGAGAAGTCCCTCGGCATCGCTCAGGACAGACTCCGCGACAACGCGGCCCCCACATGTAGAGGGACTGCTTCACTCCTTTCAGTCGCTCTCAACAACGCATTCACCTTCCCCTCCTGTCCGACAGATAATCTGTCGGACACAATTCTTGAGGATACCAGAGAGAGCACTACTGAATCCCGCTACGGCATTGATCACCTAGCCGGACGTTGCGTATAATCGTAGAATCCCTTGCCACTCTTCCTCCCGAGATACCCTGCCGCGACCATTTTCTTCAGCAACGGGCAAGGACGGTATTTTGAATCCCCCAATCCTTCATGCATTACTTCCATGATTGAGAGACACACATCAAGCCCAATGAAATCAGCCAAGGTAAGTGGTCCCATCGGATGGTTCATCCCAAGTCGCATCACCGTATCAACGGCTTCTGCAGTCCCAACCCCCTCCATGACGCAGTAGATCGCCTCGTTGATCATCGGCATCAAAATCCGATTGGAGATGAATCCCGGGTAGTCTTGAACTTCGACTGGTGTCTTCTCCAATTTCTCACTCAGTTCTTTCACAGCACGAAATGTCTCGTCCGATGTCAGATATCCGCGGACGATCTCGATCAGCTTCATCAGCGGTACCGGATTGAAGAAGTGCATGCCGATGACGTTAGCAGGTCTATTGGTGACCGCTGCAAGTTCTGTAATGGAAATTGATGATGTGTTGCTCGCAATGATGGCTTCTGGTTTACACGTCTTGTCTAGGGTCCTAAAGATATCGCGTTTAAGCTTGATATTCTCCGTTGCTGCTTCTACAACGAAGTCGCTGTCTTTCACCCCCACTTCCAAGGAAGCAGATGTTGAGATACGAGTGAGTGATTGACGTTTCTGTTCATCGGTCAGCATCCCCTTTTTGATTTGCCTGTCCATGTTCCTACCGATCGTATCCATGCCTCTTGTCAGATACTCCTGCCTAATATCAACTATCACCACGTTGATTCCGTACTGAGCACATACATGGGCAATGCCGTTGCCCATAGTTCCTGCTCCGACTACAGTCGCTTTGCTAATAGGCATACACGTTACTCCGAAGTTAGTCCGTCAGGTTGAAAGAAGTTCTACCTCGACTGGCAGATGATCTAAATCAACAGCTTCATCTTTGCCAAGATAATCCAAGACCTCAAATCCGATCGTCCTACCCTCTTTGTCTTTGACAATGATGGTTCCTCCCACCGTTTCCTCTGCCACTTCCTCTTTAGCAGGGTCGTCGAGCCAGATGTTGAGCGTATTGCTCATCTTGTTATAATAGATTTTTATGGGCTTCATGTATAGTCTCCTCGCGAACGTGGGGTATCCCTCGTTCGCAAAAGTCCAGCGTTCCTATCTCTCCACAATGAGAGCGCTTGCTTCGCCGCCTCCGATACATAGCGCTGCTAATCCCCGCTTCACGTCTCGCTGCCTCATTGCGTGGAGCAAGGTAGTCAAGATCCTGGCGCCGCTAGCGCCAATCGGATGACCAAGCGCCACAGCGCCGCCGTTCACATTCACCCTGTTGATGTCCAGTCCCAGAATCTTGTTCACCGCAAGCGAGACAACCGCAAACGCCTCATTGATTTCAAACAAATCAATATCGTCCTTTTTCAGATTTGCTTTCTTCAAGACCTTGTCAATGACGTCGGCTGGTGCTGTCGTGAACCACTCTGGTGCTTTTGCCGCTGACGCTTGTGCTACGATCCTTGCGTGTGGCTTAATCCCAAGCGCGACCGCTTTTTCCTTGGACATCACGACAACTGCTGCGGCGCCGTCGTTGATGGACGAGGCATTCGCCGCAGTCACCGTTCCATCTTTCAGAAAGACCGGCTTCAACGTCGGCACCTTTTCGAAATTCACCTTCTTCGGCTCCTCATCCTCTGAAACAACCACATCCTCGCCTTTCTTGCCTTTCATGATGACGGGAACGATCTCATCTTTGAAGAGTCCCTTCCGCTGGGCATCCAATGCACGCCTGTAGCTCAAGATTGCGAATTCATCTTGAGCTTCCCTCGAGACACTGCACTCCTTTGCACAGAGTTCCGCGGCATTCCCCATGTGGAAATCGTTATAGACATCCCACAATCCGTCTTTGATCATTGAATCTACGAGCTGACCGTGCCCCATTTTATATCCTGTGCGTGCCTTCTCCAACAGATATGGAGCATTCGACATGCTTTCCATTCCGCCAGCAACAACCACATCGGCATCGCCGACCATGATCGCCTGTGCCGCGAGCATGACTGATTTCAAACCTGAACCGCAGACTTTGTTAATCGTCATGCACTGCACCGAAGCTGGAAGCCCTGCGAAGATTGCCGCTTGTCGTGCGGGAGCCTGTCCAACTCCTGACGACAAGACGCATCCCATAATGACTTCGTCAACATCCTCCTTCTTGATCCCTGCACGCTTGACAGCTTCTTCCACGATGATCGCTCCAAGGCGAGGGGCTGGAAACGAACTGAGACCTCCACCAAACGAACCTATTGGCGTCCGGCAGGCACTGACAATGACAGGTTCAGGCGTTGATTCGAAGATCTTGGGCGGATAGGATACCACTTTCGTTGGTGATGACGAAGGTTCCTTCATGGATATCACCTCATAGCGAGTTCAAGCGGGAAGATTCTCAGATGAGTCACGGCGAAAGAAATTTCGTGAGTCACTATGATATTAACACTATTTCACAAAAAAAGCAAGAGAAAAAGCGTGCTGCCTGTTTTCGCAAGGTCTCTGCCGACTGTTGACTCTTCTGTTGACTTAAGCTTTCACTTTTCCCTGCTGAATATACGACAAAAGGAGAATAAAAGCAATGTTTCTTTCAAAGCGCAGCAATGGGATCTGCTATCTCAGGTGGATCAATGGAACGAAACGCCAAGCGGTCGGCTGTAGAACGACACACAAGCCTGAGGCGCTCCGGTCTGTGGAAAAATCAAATGGCAAGCCCTACACAACTGTTTATGTGTCGCACATATTCAAGCAAGCAATTAGAGATTTGGGGCTGCCAGAGGAGCTGCATCTGCATTCGACAAGGCACACATTTGCAGGCCTCTTGGTTCAAAGCGGCGTTCCGATTTATTCGGTCAGCAAGCTCCTTGGGCATGCTTCGGTTCAGATGACACAGGTCAATGCATATCTTCAGCCAGAGACACTCCACAGCAACATCGAGCGCTTGCAACTTAATCAGTAATTTGCTATTATTGTGGTGTGAAATCCCGCCTTAACTGACTTGCTGAACACCTGACACGACACTCGCGATAGACCTATCTCCTGTGCCATCTGTGCAAGCCAGCATCTGGCAACGCAGCAATCTGCGAAAGGAATCAGACTATTCAAGGAGCACTAGTATGAACTCGCGACACAGAAGGCTGAAACGCCTCTATCTTAGCGCCGTACTTGTTTTATGTTTTGCTTTGCATGGATGCCAGGTTTCAAAGGAAACCACCCGTGAGCCAGTGGAACACAAACGCACCTATAACACTTCATTTGACAAGACATGGAATGTGTTGGTCAAGGTATTGTCGGAAGCTAGCTATCCCTTCAAGATGATGGAGAAAAGCTCCGGTGTAATTCAAACCGACAATACAATGATAGACGCTGAAACCGCTTACTCTTATTCCACCACGCAGAAATCTGCTGGTATCAATTATGTAGATGGCACAATGAACCTCAAGTTTCTTCTCCAATCTCAAGATTCACTCACCACAGTGCAAATAAAGCCCTATATACAGGTGACTTTTAGCGTTTATAAAGTTTTCGAAAGTGTAAGAGAAACTCATATCTTGGAATCAAATGGTGCACTAGAGCAGAGTCTCTTTGAGAAGATTGAAGATGAACTAGTGAGGTAATGGATCTTTTTTAAGGATGCTGTTCGTTCTTGTTACTTTTGCAAAAGGCAGGAGTTACTGGCTGCCGAAAAATAACAGAGAAGGGACATCAGAGGCTCAGGGAACTCGGCTTCGACCTGCTCAATGAGACAGCATGGTTGCACTCGCATCTTTGAGATGCATTGAGTATCTTTGAGCAAGGAACAATCCAAGAATATCGCCCGAACGATTGTCAAACTCTCTATCGCTGTCCACTTCGGCGGAAACCGATTTTCAACTAGGTGATTTACCCTGAGCAACTGGCAACGCAGCAAACTGCGGCGACGTTCAATTCGTTGGAGCAAACCATGAAGGCTTTAAGGTCATGCGCATTGTCTACTTTCATTGTTTTCACTCTTCTCGGTTCTAACCCTGCCTTTTCCCAAAACTTCTGGCAGCAGACAAACGGTCCCTATGGTGGTTATGTCTATTCTCTAGCCATCAATTCAAGCGGGCACATATTTGCGGGGACTAACTACGCCGGTGTCTTTCGGTCAACTGACAATGGCGGAAACTGGATGGAGATCAATACTGGCTTAACGAACAGTATTGTCCATTCTCTAGCCATCAATTCGAGCGGGAATATATTTGCTGGCACCTATGGCGGTGTCTATCGTTCAACTAACAATGGTGGAAACTGGATGCAAATCAATACCGGCTTGCCGAATACTACTGTCGCATGTCTTGCCATCAATTCTCTCGGGCACATATTTGCTGGGACTTGGTACGTCGGTGGTGTCTTCCGCTCAACCGACAATGGTGGAACCTGGACGCAAATCAATACTGGCTTGACGGATACGACTGTTAATTCCCTGGGCCATCAATTCAAGCGGGAACGTGTTTGCTGGCACTCAAGCCGGTGGTGTCTTTCGCTCAACCGACAATGGCGGAAACTGGATACAAGTCAATGCTGGCTTGACGGTTACGATTGTCAAATCACTTGCCATCAATTCAAGCGGGCACATATTTGCTGGGACTTACTACGGCGGTGTCTTTCGCTCAACTGACAACGGCGGAAACTGGACACAAATCAATACTGGTTTGACGGATACTTGGGTCAATTCTCTATCTGTCAATTCAGCAGGCAATGTGTTTGCTGGAACCTATAGCGGCGGTGTCTCTCGCTCAACTGACAATGGTGAAAACTGGACACAAATTAATACTGGCTTGACGTGGACTAATGTCCCTTCTCTTGTCATCAATTCAAGCGGGCACATATTTGCTGGGACATACGGCGGTGGTGTCTGTCGCTCAACTGACAATGGTGGAAACTGGATGGACATCAATACTGGCTTCAGGAATACCGCGGTCAATTCTCTTGCCTTCAATTCAACCGGGCACCTATTTGCAGGGACTCAACATCGTGGTGTCTTTCGCTCAACCGACAATGGTGGAAACTGGACACAAATTAATACTGGCTTGACCAATACTACTGTCTATTCTCTTGCCGTCAATTCGACCGGGAATATATTTGCTGGTACCAATGCCGCTGTTTTTCGTTCAACCGATAATGGTGGAAGCTGGACGCAAGTTAGCCCGCCGACGACTGAATTTGTCTATTCTCTCGCTATCAATTCAAGCGGGCAAATATTCGCTGGGAGTTACCGCGGCGGTGTCTTTCGCTCAACTGACAATGGCGGAAACTGGACTCAAATCAATACAGGCTTGACGGACACTGTTGTCTACTGTCTAGCCATCAACTCGAGCGGGAATATATTTGCCGGTACTGAGGGCAGTGGTGTCTTCCGCTCAACGGACAACGGCGGAAACTGGACGCAAATCAGCACCGGCTTGACGAATACTTGTGTCCTATCTCTAGCCATCAATTCAAGCGGGCACATGTTTGCTGGCACCCTTAATGGTGCCTTTCGTTCTTCTGACAATGGTGGAAACTGGACGCAAGTTGGCTTGACGTACTCCTATGTCCGGGCTTTCACCATCAATTCAAGCGGACACGTGTTTGGTGGGACTGAAGGCAATGGTGTCTATCTCTCAACAGATAATGGTGGAAACTGGACGCAAATCAATGAAGGCTTGACGAATCAAGATGTCAAATGTCTTGCCATCAATTCAAGCGGGCACATATTTGCTGGGACTGGTGCAGGTGGTGTCTTTCGCAGTGCACAGTTGACAGTTTCTGTGAAAGAAATGGCTGCCGAGATACCAGTGTCATTCAAGTTGGGGCAGAATTATCCAAATCCGTTTAACCCATTGACGACCATTGAATTCTCACTCCCGCACTCTGGATATGTAACGTTGAAGGTCTACAATACACTTGGCGAAGAGCGTGCCACCCTGATTTGTAGAAACCTCTCTTGTGGAATTCACGAGGTGGAATGGAACGCAGCCAACCTGCCCAGCGGGGTGTATTTCTATCGGTTGCAAGCTGGGGAGTATAGCGCGCTGAAGAAGCTGGTATTACTCAAGTGAAGAGAGGGATTCCGATTGAGATGCTTTAATTCATATAGGAGCAACAAACGCCATGCGTGCATTCCGTTACGTTCTGTTTCTGGTTGGACTCTTGATGCTAAGTCATGTCGAGTCTCGATCCCAATGGATCCAAACCAATGGGCCCTATGGCGGCTACGTTATTTCCCTTGCCGTGTCCGGGACGAACCTTTTTGCCGGGAGCTATAGCGGCGGCGTCTTTCTTTCCACCAACAACGGCACAAGCTGGGCAGCAGTCAATACCGGCTTGACGAACACCTCTGTGTATGCTCTTGCCGTCTCCAGCACGGATCTCTTTGCCGGGACCTATGGCGGTGGCGTCTTTCTCTCGACCAACAACGGTACAAGCTGGACAGCGATCAATAGCGGCTTGACGAACACTGGTGTCAATACTCTTGCCGTCGCCGGCACGAATCTCTTTGCCGGGACTTCTGGCGGCGTCTTTCTTTCCACCAACAACGGTACAAGCTGGACGGCGGCGAGCAGCGGCTTGACGAACACTTCTGTCCGTGCTCTTGCCATCTCTGGCACCAATCTGTTTGCCGGAACTCTTGGCGGCATCTTTCTTTCCACCAACAACGGTACAAGCTGGACGGCGGCGAATACCGGCTTGACGAATTCTAATGTCTATGCTCTTGCCGTCTCCGGCACGAATCTCTTTGCCGGAACTCTTGGTGGCGGCGTCTTTCTCTCCACCAACAACGGCGGAAACTGGACTGCGGCGAGTACCGGCTTGATCAGCACTTCTGTCCGTGCTCTTGCCCTCTCCGGTACGAATCTCTTTGCAGGGACTAATGGCGGCGGCGTCTATCTTTCCACCAACAACGGCACAAGCTGGACCACGGTGAAGACCGGCTTGACAAACACTACTGTCTATGCTCTTGCCGTCTCCGGCACGAATCTCTTTGCCGGGACCTATGGCAACGGCGTCTTTCTTTCCACCAACAACGGTACAAGCTGGACTGCAGCGAGTACCGGATTGACGAGCACTTCTGTCTATGCCCTTGCCGTCTCCGGCACGAATCTCTTTGCCGGGACTAATGGCGGGGTCTATCTTTCCACCAACAACGGCACAAGCTGGACTGCGGCGAGTACCGGATTGACGTACATTACTGTCTATGCTCTCGCCCTCTCCAGCACGAATCTCTTCGCTGGCACCTATAGCGGCGGGGTCTATCTTTCCACCAACAACGGCACAAGCTGGACTGCAGTCAATACCGGATTGACGAGCACTACTGTCTATGCTCTTGCCGTCTCCGGCACGTATCTCTTTGCAGGAACTTTTGGCGGTGTCTTTCTTTCTACCAACAACGGCACAGGCTGGACTGCGGCGAGTACCGGCTTGACGACCACTAATGTCAATGCTCTTGCCGTCTCCGGCACGTATCTCTTCGCCGGGACTGCCGGCGGCGGCGTCTTTGTTTCCACCAACAACGGTGCAAGCTGGACTGCGGCGAACAGCGGCTTGACGAATTCTAATGTGTATGCTCTTACGCTCTCCGGCACGAATGTCTTTGCTGGGACTCTTGGCGGCGGCGTCTTTCTTTCTACCAACAACGGATCAAGCTGGACTGCGGTGAAGACCGGCTTGACGAACACTTCTGTCAATGATCTCGCCGTCTTCGGTGCGAATCTCTTTGCCGGGACTAATGGCGGCGTCTTTCTTTCCACCAACAACGGCACAAGCTGGACAGCAGTCAATACCGGCTTGACGAACACTGAGGTGCATGCTCTTACCGTAAGCGGCACAAATCTCTTTGCAGGGACCGACGGCAGTGGCGCTTGGCGTCGCCCCCTTTCTGACATGACGCAAGTCAAGGAAGCGCCGAGAGGCGAACTGCCAGAATATTTCGCACTCGAACAAAACTACCCGAATCCGTTCAATCCAAGCACAAAGATTGAATTTTCTCTCCCTCGCTCTGGCTATGTTACCTTGAAGGTGTATAACACATTGGGAGAAGACGTTGCAACACTGGTTTCTGAAAATCTCTTGGCCGGTAGGCACACGGCTGAATGGAGCGCAACCAACCTGCCAAGCGGAGTGTATTTCTACAGGTTGCAGGCTGGAGGGTTTGTACAGACGAAGAAACCTATTTTTGTGAAGTGAGAACGATCACGTGGAACAAGAGAAACTTGGCAACGCGGGCCCACTAAAGGTGCCGTTGTCACAGTGCGAAAATCTGAGCGCCGGATGAATGGTGTGGTTTCTATTTTATGACATTCTAAGAGTAAAACCATGAAAACAACCGTACTATTACTGGTCAGCATGTCGGCTTTGTTTTTGATCGGATGCAGTGAAGGGGACCCCTCACAACCGCCAGATGTGGGAGAACCCAGATCTAGTAATCTAATATTCTATTGGAGGAAATCATGAAAAAGACAATTTTCTTTGCCGTCTTCATTCTTTCACAGCTGTGCATCACAGCGAATGCGGAAGCGCAACAGCCAAGGAGCGGAAAGTGGCGTGCCCCAACAGACTTTGGTACGCTGGAATTTACAGTGGACAGTACTTCCACAAAGATCAAAGAAATCATCTTCAGGTTTTCGAACTGGACGTGCTATAATGTTACATGGACTGGCGGAAGCGTATCCGTTACTTGGCTGCCAGGTTACGGCGTTGCCATCACGAATCGTCAATTCATGTACGAGACTTACATCGGAGTAGGAAGGAACCAGACAATGCAAGTCACCGGTACGTTCAATCAGACTGGGGATAACGCTTCCGGAACATGGTCCTCCCTTACATACGGAATAACATGTTCTGGTAACTGGAATGGGTTAACAGTCGGTGTAGAGGAAATATGCTCGGGAATTGATCAGTTTGTAGTGAGTCAGAACTTTCCGAACCCGTTCAACCCGACAACGGCCATTCGGTATTCTATTCCGCGTACGGAATTCGTGACTTTGAAGGTGTATAACATGCTAGGCAGCGAAGTCGCGACACTGGTAAACGAGAATCTGAATGGAGGTGATCATAGCGTTGATTTCAATGCAACAGGTCTGTCAAGCGGCACATACTACTATCGTCTCATCGCCGGCAAGTTTGTCGAGACGAAGAAGATGAATCTGTTGAAATAATTCTACAAGGGCTTCCCTATATCTTCGGCAGGTACAAAGATCAGATGAATGAAATTCTCTCGATGCGCAAGGTGCGGCGGAAGCCCTGATTTCTTAATTCGCTATTGAAGTCCGAAAAATCCAGATAGGAGGAAACCATGAAGGCTTTAAGGTCATGCGCATTGTCTACTTTCATTGTTTGCATTCTTCTCGCTTGTAAGCCTGGCACTTCACAAAACTTCTGGCAGCAGACGAATGGTCCCTACGGTGGTGAAGTCTATTCTCTTGCCATCAATTCAAGCGGGCACATATATGCTGGGACTGATAGCGCTGGTGTCTTTCGCTCAACTGACAATGGTGGAAACTGGACGCAAATCAATACAGGCTTGACGAATACTCATGTCCGTTCTCTTGCCATTAATTCAAGCGGGCACATATTTGCTGGGACTGCTCATCGTGATGTCTTTCGCTCGACTGACAACGGTGGGAACTGGACGCAAATCAATACACGCTTGACGAATACTGATGTCAATTCTCTTGCCATCAATTCAAGCGGGCACATATTTGCTGCTGGCCTTGGTTGGAATGTCTTTCGTTCAACCGACAACGGTGAAAACTGGAGGCCGGTTGCCTTGATGATTACTTCTGTCTTTTCTCTTGCCATCAATTCAAGCGGGCAGATATTTGCTGGGACTGGTGATGGTGTCTTTCTCCTCGCCAACGATGGTGAGAGCTATAGGCAAACTCGCTTGACGAGTACTGAAGTCCCTTCTCTGGCAATCAATTCGAGCGGGCACATATTTGCTGGGACTTCTAGCGGCGTCTTTCGCTCAACTGACAATGGTGGAAACTGGACGCAAGTTTTCCTCAAGAATACTTCTGTCCCGTCTCTTGCCATCAATTCAAGCGGCCACATATATGCTGGGACTGATAGCGCTGGTGTGTTTCGCTCAACTGACAATGGTGGAAACTGGACGCAAATCAATACAGGCTTGACGAATACTCATGTCCGTTCTCTTGTCATCAACTCAAGCGGGCAGATATTTGCTGGGACTGATAGCTCTGGTGTCTTTCGCAGTCCGAAGTCAACAACTGATGTCAAGTAAATCCTTGCTGAAATGGCAACCGTATTTTCATTGGAGCGGAACTATCCTCATCCGTTTGGTATTAACACAATGATTGAATTTTCTCTGCCTCGCTCTGGCTATGTTACCTTGAAGGTGTACAACACATTGGGAGAATACGTTGCAACACTGGTTTCTGAAAATCTCTTGGTTGGTAGGCACACGGCTGAATGGAGCGCAACCGACCTGCCAAACGGAGTGTATTTCTATCGCCTGCAGGCTGGGGAGTTTCTACAGACCAAGAAACTTGTCTTGATCAAATAGGCGTGCGACACTTTGAGCCTAACCTTGGGATGCTCATAATGCAGCATTCCCACTGAGGAGACAACTGGCAACGCAGCAAACTGCGGCGATATTCAATTCGTTGGAGGAAACCATGAAAGCTTTAAGGTCATGGCTATTGTCTACTTTTCCATTGGTTTCATTCTTCGCTTCTAACCCTGGCATTTCACAAGACTTCTGGGAGGAGACGAACATTCCCCATTATCATCGCGGAGCTGACATCTATGCTCTCGCCATCAATTCAACCGGGCACATATTTGCTGGGACTGATATTGGTGTTTTTCGCTCAACTGACAATGGAGGAAACTGGACTCAGATCAATTCTTGCTTGTGGGACACTGATGTCCGATCTCTTGCCATCAATTCAAGCGGGCACATATTTGCCGGGACCAAGGGCGGTCGTGTCTATCGCTCCACTAACAATGGTGGAAACTGGACGCAAATCAATACGGGCTTGACGAATACCTGGGTTCGATTGTCTTGCCATCAATTCAAGCGGGCAGATATTTGCTGGGACTTATGGTGGTGGTGTCTATCACTCAACTGACAATGGTGGAAACTGGACGCAAATCAATAACGGCTTGACGGATACTCATGTCCTGTCTCTTGCCATCAATTCAAGCGGCAATATATTTGCTGGGACTGATGGCGGTGGTGTCTTTCGCTCAAGTGACAATGGTGGAAACTGGACGCAAGTTGGCTTGACGAGGACTGATGTCCGTTCTCTAGCCATCAATTCAAGCGGGCACATATTTGCTGGGACTTATCATGGTGTTTTTCGCTCAACTGACAATGGCGGAAACTGGACGCAAATCAATACTGGCTTGACGGAACCTTATGTCTGGTGTCTTGCCATCAATTCAAGCGGGCACATATTTGCTGGGACTGTCGGTGTTGTCTATCGTTCAACTGACAATGGTGGAAACTGGACTCAAGTCAATAATGCGTTGACTAGCCATACTGGCAGTATTATTTCTGTCTTGTCTCTTGCCATCAATTCAAGCGGGCACATATTTGCTGGGAGTGAGGATGGTTGTGTGTTTCGCAGTGTCAAGTGAACAACTAATGCCAGGTAAATCCTTGCTGAAGTGAGAACCATCAGATGGAACAACAGAAATCTTGCTATACAGGTGCCGTAGAGACGGCGAGACATTCTGCAAAGTATACTCCTCTCCCTTCTTGCTGAGGCAGCTAACTGCTTGGGCACAGTTCGGTTCAAATGACGCAGGTCTACGCACATTTGGAACCAGAGACGCTGCACAGCAGCATTGAACGCTTGCAACTTGGCGAGTAGTTTCGTATCATTACGATACGGGAAGGCAAATCCTGATAGATAGCGGAAGCCATGTCAAAGCAACTCATTAGCGAATACTATAACAGAGTTGATAAACTCATCCAGTTTGGAGCAACAAGAAAAGAAACCTCCATCCGCAATGAGTTTTACAATTTACTGACTCACTACGCAGAAAAGAAGAATTTAGTTCTGGTTGCCGAGCTTCCAATACGCGGTACAAAAGGAAGGGATGTAACACCCGATGGTACACTGAAAAATATTCTTCGGTTGGATTATGGCTATTGGGAAAGCAAGGATGAAGCTCTTGACCTCGATGAAGAAATTGACAAGAAGGTAAATAAAGGGTATCCACTCACCAACACACTGTTTGAGGACAGTAACCACGCTGTTCTATTCCAGAACGGTGGAGAGGTAATGCGCATTGATATGCGCAAGCCTGATGAATTGGATCGAATACTTACCGTATTCATAGATTTTGAAAAGCCTGAAGTACGAAAGTTCAGCGAGGCAATTGAAAGATTCCAAGAAGATATTCCCACTATCCTCGAAACTTTGCGAAAGAAAATTGATGACGCTGGAAAGATAAACAAGAACTTCATTTCCGTCAGTGACAGTTTCCTCCAACTCTGCAAAGAGGAAATCAATCCTGACATCACGACTGCCGATGTTCGTGAGATGATGATTCAGCATATCCTCACGAGCGATATCTTCAACAGAGTATTTGATGATCCTGAATTTCAACGCCACAATAACATTGCAAGCGAACTCGAAAAGCTTATCGGGACTTTATTCTCTTATCCAGAGAGAAAGAACTTGCTTGGAAGCATTGAACACTATTACGATGCTATCAACGCCGCAGCCGCAAACATCGCTGACCACCATGAAAAGCAGAAGTTCCTCAAAGCCCTCTATGAAAATTTCTATAAGGCATACAACCCGAAAGCCGCTGACCGTCTTGGTGTGGTGTACACACCGAATGAGATCGTAGACTTTATGGTTGACAGCACGAACTATTTACTTGAAAAACATTTCGAGCGTGTATTGTGGGATAAGAATGTTGAGATACTTGATCCCGCCAGCGGTACAGGGACATTCATATGTAGTATGATTGACAAATGCCCTAAGCAAGACCTCGTCTATAAATACAAGAAGGAAATTCATGCTAACGAAGTAGCCATACTGCCTTATTACATTGCGAATCTCAATATTGAATACACGTTTAAGCAGAAAATGGGATGTTACGAGGAGTTCCCTAATATCTGTTTCGTAGACACACTGGATAATGTGGCTGCGTTGAAAGAATCTGACAAATACCATTACAGAGGAATCGAAACGGAATTAAACTTCGGCTTAAGCAACGAAAATGCCCGAAGGATACAGGAACAAAATACACGCAAGATTTCTGTTGTCATTGGTAATCCACCTTATAATGCCAATCAAAAAAACGAAAACGAGAATAATAAAAACCGCACGTATCCTGACATTGACAAGAGGATAAAACAGACCTACATCAAATACAGTACCGCTCAGAAAACAAAAGTATATGATATGTACGCGCGGTTTTACCGCTGGGCAATGGACAGGATTGAAAGAAATGGTGTGATCGCATTTATCAGTAACCGGAGCTTCATTAACAGCAGAACCTTTGATGGTTTTAGGAAGTGCGTTGAAGATGAATTCTCACATTGCTATATCGTAGATACTAAGAGCGATGTGCGTGTCAATCCCAAAATTGCAGGCACTACGCACAATGTGTTTGGCATACAAACCGGAGTGGCGGTGATGTTCTTGGTTAAGAGCGAAAAGGAAAAAGAACAATGCAGAATTGAATATACAAGTATGCCCGATGAATGGCGAAAGAAAGAAAAGTGGGAGTGGTTCAGAAACAGCCGGTTTGAGAGCATTGCCTTCGAAAAAATAACGCCTGATCTAAAACACAACTGGATAAACAATACAGAAAATGATTTTGAAAACTTGTTGCCATTAGTGAATAGTGAGAATCCTCTCAAGGGATTGTTTTCATCCCACTCCATCGGTGCGTCCACGAATAGAGATGAATGGGTTTTTGACGATAGCGAAGCAAATCTAAGAAAGAAAATAAAATACTTCATTGAATCTTACCAAAGGCAGCTTTCAAAAATCAAGGGAAGGCGTATTGACAAGAAACAGCTGGATAAATACATCGAGTACGATATTAAATGGAGTGATTCTCTAAAGGACAAATTCGTCCAGAGAAAAAAACTAAAATTCTCCGATGATTTGCTGATTGATTTTCATTACAGGCCATTCACTGGAAAGAAATACTATTCGGCAAAAATACTTTCTGACAGATTAACCTCTAATCATCTCGAAATGTTCGGAGCGGATTTAAAGAAAAAGAACAAGGTAATATCGTTTTCGGGTATAGGTGCAACCAAACCATTTGCCTCACTAGCAAGTGCGCTACTCACCGGAGTGGACTACCTCGAAAAAACTCATTGCCTACCTTTCTACCTTTACTCCGAAAAAGGTGATCGATTTGAAAACACAACGGATTGGGGAAGGAACCAATTTGCTAACCATTATAAAGACAAGAAGATTAACAAGGAAGATATTTTTAATTACGTCTATGCAGTCCTACATAATCCCGCCTACAGGAAAGAATATGAGCTCAGCTTGAGGCGTGAGTTCCCGCGCATCCCATTTTATAAAGACTTCTGGAAGTGGGCTGAGTGGGGTAAAGAGTTGATGGACTTGCACATCAACTATGAGAGTGCAAAGCCGTATCCACTCAAAGAGAACACGTACAAGGTCAAGGCAGAAGCGAAGCGTCAAAAAGAAATGTTTGCTGAAGTCAAAGAACCCGAAGTAATGTATCCCCATCAGCCCAAAATAAAAACGAAATTGAAAGCGGATAAGCAAGCTGGTATCATAGAAATTGATGAACTGACGTTCTTGACCGGAGTTCCGAAAGAAGCATGGGAATACAAACTTGGAAACCGCTCTGCTTTGGAGTGGGTGCTTGACCAACACAAGGAAAAGAAACCGAGTGACCCGACCATAGCAAAAAAGTTCAACACCTATCGCTTTGCCGATTACAAAGACAGAGTGATTGACCTACTGAAAAGAGTCTGCACGGTGAGTGTTGAAACAATGAAGATAGTCGATGCGATGAGAAAGTATACGTCTCAGTTCATGCCAGTCCACAACAACTCAGCAACAACTTAGCAAGCTTCTTTTTCTCCTTAAGATCCACCCAAAGTCACTGACAACAATAATTTCGGAATTATACTTCCACGTACGATTTCTTCTTGTTGTATAAATTATCCAGAAACATCGCCCGAACGGTCGTCAAACTCTCTGTCGCTGCGGCGCTTTAGCGCCCAACCTTTGGCGAGGTTCTTGGAGCGGTAGAGAGCTTTTTTGTTTTTGAACAATGCCAAGGTCAAAATTAAAGCAATTCATCAAAGATGTTGCGAATTTGCGAGATGCAGAGTTGGAGAACTCTCTTCGGTCCGAGCAAAGGATACAGGCGGGTGATTCCTCGTCCGTCTAGGACTTCATGCCTGACCCTTCGACTAAGCGCGAGGAAGAGATCAAAACACCACACTCATTCCGAGTTGAGCGGTAAGCAAGTCTGTCGTGGATTCCCGTATATCATAGAGTGGCTTGTTATCATTGCCAACTGAAACCTCCCTGACATATTCCGCCTTGCCCCCGATAAGATATCGCACACGCAAGTCAACAAGAAGTGACACCAACTTGTTATCCTTTGTCACAGTCTCATAAACCCTCACTTTCAAGCCGCCCCCTCCGCCATAGCTAAATGCCATGTCGCTTTGGTTCGTCGAGCTAGCGATCTCCTCGCCAGACGTGAGTCTTCTTTCGCTCTTAACGGATGTCTCGGTCCAAAAATAATTCAGTCCGATAAGTCCATCCATGTAAGGTCGCACTGGTCCCTCGCTCGGCTGAAGTCGGAGAAACATGTGGAGTTGAGCAATGTAGTTAGATGTTTCGACATCCAACGTTACGTCAGGAATCGTCTCGCTCCAAGGGGCTTTCCGAGTCACATGTCCATAGATCATAAACCCTCCTTCGGCACCGATAGACAAAGGAACAGGACGAAACAGATACGCGATGTTCAATCCAAGTCCGACACCGATCTTGTCAACGTTCTGTTTGAATTCACCCTGAGGAAAACCAAGCAAGAACCCAAGTCCGGCTTCCACATTCCCCTGAGTGGGCTGACTTTGTTGCGCTCCCAGATATGATGGCACACAAACGCCCAGGACTAGCACTGTCGCTCCAACCAGCCTCCTGATAGAGTTCAAAACATTATTCATGTTGCAGACTTTCGATTTTTGAGATGAAGAAATGATGCGGATTGATAGAGAAACCAGACTATGCACTCGCTACGTGCCGTGAATCGAGATTAGTGGTTCACAGCGTTCAGCGATCACCCGTGCTTCTCTGGTCGCAACGCTAATATACTGAAATCAGATGACAGAGGCAAGCGATTCATTCACCTGCAACGATGTTGAAAACGCACGACGCCTCTGTACCTATCTAAGCACCGTCTCCTCCGTGGCGCCGTAGAAAATCGAGTTGAAAAGCAACTTGAAAGTACCATGCGGCTGAGCACGGTGCTGAACGCGGAAGCCGAGCAGGAGGATCTTCCCCTTATCCATCTTGACTTCACCAACTGCAACCCTATCGTGCAAGTTCTCATCCCCCTGCAGCCATCCGCTTTGCAGAAGATTCGCATTTGGATACTTGGCTATGACCACCGGGCTCATGCTGGCGAAGGACGGCGAGATGTCGAAAGCGGGACTATAAACAAAAACCGCGGACGCCTCCTCAACCATTCCATACGCCACAGGATGACGGTTGTCTATGAACACACGCAGGATCGAACCGGGACACGAGAATTTCTCCGAACTCACGTCCTTAAGGACATTCTTAAACGGTATTGCGTAGTTATCAACTGCAAAGTTCGCCGAACCGCCAATAGTGATCAGCGTTCCTCCCTCTTGTACAAATTCCTTGATCGCTTTCACCCCTTCTACCCCAATGCCACCTTTGTATTCTGGACGTACCCTCTTCGACTCTGCCCCTTCAATGATCTGCTTCGTTCCCAAATCCGGAAGGATCAAGACATCATACTTCTCACCTAATTTCCCGGCTTTGATGTCAGCATTATGCGCTATCGTGAAGGGGAATTCGTATTGTTCCAGCAACCATCTAGTCCAACCTTCATCCATGCTCGCTGTCCAAGGTTGATAGATCGCGAGTCGGGGTTTCCGCAATTTCAGAACCGGAATGTTAATGGCGCTGTCAAGGGAAGTGATGTCAAGAAAGAGATCTTTCGTCAGAGAGGTGATGATTTCCGCTGTGAGTTTTTCCCCCCGAACAATGATGGCACCTGGGGAGAATTCCGTTCCCTTAAGAGTGAAGCCTTCTTTTGCCCAGTACACATCATATCCCTCTTTGAGCAACCTGTTCACCGCAATCAGACTGTTGTTCGTCTGATGGCTAATCACATATCCATACTTGGGATTCTGCAACTTGTAGATCGGCTCCGCGGGCGCTACCGTTTTTGCGACACTGAGTTTTGCATCGAACTGCTTGTTCACCTGCACACACTTCACTCCCATCTGAAGCGGCAAGGTCCATCCCGTCACATCATACGGACGCTCAGGCTGTGAAGTAGGAGTGGCACGGTACGCGGGATATTTCTGAACCTCTAACATGTCTTTTGCGTACGCACGATAGGGCTGCGACATCAAAACGACATACGTGCCGGTGGGATATTCCTTTCCATCCGCCTTGAACGATTCCTCAGCACGATGAATCTCGACGCCTCCATCCTGAAGAATGTCGAGCATCTTTGCAGCGACGATAGGATCGTGTTGTTCAAGAGGAACGATGAACGCAAACGGTTCTTTGGTTTTACCATCTTCAACTGCTTGCTTCGCCATCTTCCAGAAGTTGTTCAAGAACATCACACGGTTGTCAGCACAGGCAGTGAGAAGTCCATAGGTTGCCGCGAGTTCATAGTCAACGATATTTCTCAAAGTCCACTTGCCCCCGATCCAGGGACGAGGATAGTTGTTGCGTGGCTCAGTATCCGTAGGCGCAGGCAATTTCTTCGCTGGGTCTTCAAACTCTTCGTATCGGAATTCGCGGGGCTGAGGCGGTGGTTTGACGCCCGGTTTCGCTGAGTCTTGTTCAACGGGCGTCGCGATGCGTACGCTGGCGAGTTCTGTCAAGAGTCCAACAACGTTGTGCCACCAAACCCCTTGGGAGAATCCCCCTTGCCACCAACTGGTGTACATGACGTCATAGGTCACACCCGTGTATCCCTTCTCGTTGAGCGCAGCATTCATTGCGAATCCAAGTATTCCAACCTCCCCCCAAACCAAGGAACTGATATTTGGATTGATTGGATTCTTGAACGGGGGAACGAAGATTCGGGGTCCTGTTGCACCCATCTGGTGTTCATCGAGATACACTTCCGGAAACCATTCCTTGTAGAGAACCTGTGTCACATACTGACTTTCCTTCTGAGTCAACATAAAGGCATCCCGGTTGTCGTCGTGCCCCGTGTAGTAATGGTAAAGCCACGGCATCCGTGAGTTTTCATACTCTGTGTTGAGATTTTTGTTATACCAATCCACAACCATGATCTGTCCATCGGGATTGAAGGAGGGAACAAGAAGGAAGATAACATTGTCAAGAATGTCCTGAATATATCTCGATTGTTCAGTTGCCAGCCGGTGAATCAGTTCAAGCGACATCTGTGTTGCACCGACTTCATCGGCATGAATACTGCACGTAATCAGAACGACAGTTTTGCCTTCGTGTGCCAGTCGCTCCAGTTCCTCATCGGACAATCCTCGCGGGTCAGCAAGTTTCCGCTGGATGGTTTTGTAGTGATTTAGATTTTTGAGATTTGAAGACGACGAAATCGTCACCAAGATAAACGGATTCCCCAGCGTGGACTTGCCAAGTTCTTGCACCATCACGCGGTCAGACTTCTGCGCAGCGAGATAACAATAATCCACGATCTTATCCCAGCGAGCAAGTTTCTTGTCCGCTCCGACTTTAAAGCCGAGGAAATCTTCTGGATCTTGGAGCCGCTGGGCGTGCGTCACTTGGAACGCAAGAAATCCAACAAATAGGAGAATAAGAAATCTAGACTTTGAATACGTAGGCATAATGTTCTCCCTAAAGGTGATGAAGCAGGATTTTGGAACTTATCCGAAGCTTTCGTGATGTGGTATTACGAACGGCAATGGAGAGTATTTCAGCGCCAACCGAGCTCAAGGCTCGTGGAGACCTGAGACAATCTTTGACGAGAACCATCAGAAGATTTCGTCTTCTTAGGGAAACCCAGAAAGGACATCTATCCGCATGTGGAAGAGTTCAAAAACGCACTTCAGATACGGCGAACGATCTCCGTTGAACACGTGCCGCCTGATTCTCAAATTCGAATTCTTTAGCTATTCATCGCCCGCAAAAACTCTTTATTGCCTTTCGTTCCCCGCATTTTCTCCACCAGGAACTCCACGGCCTCAACATCGGTCATGTCAGCAAGGATTTTTCTCAGTATCCAGACGCGATTCAACTCTTCGGGAGGAAGCAGTAGTTCTTCCTTGCGCGTACTGGAGCGATTCACATCCATCGCTGGGAAAATTCGCCGATCGCTCAGTTTCCTATCAAGCACGATCTCCATGTTGCCAGTACCCTTGAACTCCTCGAATATCACCTCATCCATGCGGCTTCCTGTTTCGATCAACGCCGTCCCGATGATCGTGATACTTCCTCCCTCCTCAATGTTTCGTGCGGCACCGAAGAATCGTTTTGGCTCATGAAGTGCCGTAGCATCAACGCCACCTGATAGTATCTTGCCGCTGTGTGGAACCACGGCGTTGTGGGCGCGAGCCAGTCGTGTGATGCTGTCCAATAGGATAACGACATCCCGTTTGGCTTCAACCAGTCGCTTCGCCTTCGCCAAGACCATATCCGCCACCTGCACGTGACGCTCGGGAGGCTTATCGAACGTGGAACTGATTACCTCGGCTTGTACCGAGCGTTCCATATCTGTGACTTCCTCTGGACGTTCGTCTATCAGTAGAATGATCAGTTTCACTTCAGGATGATTTCTGGTAATGCTGTTCGCAATCTTTTGGAGCAAGACCGTCTTGCCTGCCTTCGGCGGAGAAACAATCATCCCTCGCTGACCTTTTCCAATTGGTGCCAGCAAGTCCATAATCCGCATCGCATACTCCCCGGGCGTCGTCTCCAGATTCAGTCGCTGCACCGGGTAGAGGGGTGTGAGATTGTCGAAGAGAACTCGGTCGCGAATCGTGTCCGGGTTCTCATAGTTCACCGCCTCGACGCGTAGCAAAGCGAAGAACCGTTCCCCCTCTTTCGGAGGGCGAACTTGTCCGCTGACAGTATCACCTGTTCGCAAACCAAATTTCTTGATCTGGGATGGGGAGACGTAAATGTCATCAGGAGATGGCAAATAGTTATAATCCTGTGAGCGGAGAAAGCCATAGCCATCTGGCAATACCTCCAAGACCCCCTTGCTGAAGCTCAACCCGTCTGCCTCGGTCTGTGCTTCCAAGATCTTGAGGATTAGTTCTTGCTTACGCAGCTCACTGTAGCCCGAGATATTTAGCTCCTTCGCAACTTGCATCAACTCCGCGACTTTCTTGGCTTTCAACTCAGCAATGTCCATCGGCATAATAGTTATTCCTCCAAAGAATGTTGTTATCCTACTGCACACGTCTCTAACGCTATCACTGACAAATAGGGATTTCCCAGCAAAGATGGATTCACCTGACTGAGATCAATGAGATCAGACAGGATTCAAAGTGCTCAATCCAGCAGCTGGATATGGAACAGGATGGCGTAACGTAAATGATAAATCCAGAAGAGAATGTCTACGAAATCAGGTGGTGATTCTTCAAGCGACGTGTCCTTGACTAATCCACACTCAGCCTACCTGTACGAATATACGAATTTTCGACTAGCTTGTCAAGTCTTTTTGTGGTTTTTTTCTCTTGCGAAGATAGGATATTGCTTCCCCCACTACATAGTGCGAACCTGTGATGAGTACCATATCTTCGACAGCCGCAAGAGAAAGTGCCTTTGCCACCCCCTCATCAACTCTTTTCGAATCAAAGCTCCTTTTCCCCTTATCCTGAAACCGGCTGCATATCTTCTCCGATTCCAACGCTCGGTCAATTTCGGGTTGCACCGCAATGACTTCGTCTGCAACCGCCGCAAGGATCTCAATCATCTCCACGTAGTCCTTGTCGCTCAAAACTCCGAAGACAAGTATAAGCCTCCCATAATCATAGGCTTGCAACGCATCCGTGAGGGCTCTTATGCCGTCAGGATTGTGGGCAACATCCAGCACAACCATGGGCTGCGCGGAAAACACCTCCAGGCGTCCGTGCAAGCAAGTGTTTCGCTGCACGTTCCTCAGTCCCTGAACGATTGATGTCCGCGTCAGTGGAAGTTGCTTCTGGTTCTTCAGATACTCGGCAGCCAACACAGCGATCTGAGCATTCTTCGCCTGATGTTCCCCTGCCAATCCCACGTAGAGGTCTGGATAACTCTCCTCCTGCGTGCTGACATCAAGTACAATCCCATCCCTCTTCTTCCCAACAACTCTGCTGTCGCAGAGATCGGTAACGCAGAATAGCTTCACCTTCTTCTCCTGAGCTATCTGCTTTAGGACCTCCAATGCTTCTTGGTTCTCTGAACCCGTCAGGCAGTCCACTCCCGCTTTGATCACGCCCCCTTTCTCCCATGCGATCTGCTGAACTGTGTCGCCGAGATGCTGAGTATGATCCAATCCGACATTTGTGATGATGGAAAGGAGTGGTTTCAGAACGTTTGTGGCATCCAACCGTCCTCCCAATCCGGTTTCGATCACTCCAAACTCCGCCTTCTCTTCAGCAAAGTGACGAAATGCTATCGCCGTTGTGGCCTCAAAGAAGGTTGCGTCAAACTCCTCGATCTTTGGTCTGAGTTGATTTGTGTACTCAACAATCGCTTCGTCTGAGATTTCCCTTCCGTTGACTCGGATTCGTTCATTGAAATGGACGAGATGAGGTGAAGTGTAGAGTCCGGTCTTCAGTCCCGCCTCCATGGCAACTGAAGCAATCATTGAGCACGTCGAGCCTTTGCCGTTTGTCCCCGCGACATGTACTGACCTGAACTCCCGTTCGGGATTACCGAAGAAGCTGAGGAGGGAGCGGATGTTCTCAAGTCCGAGTTTTATCCCGAACTTCTGTAAGGACAAAAGGAACTCGAGTGCGGATGGGTATGCGTCCAACGAGCTGTCTCTCTTGATCTGCTGATGTCACTGGGGAGATTACCGAAAGTGGTCACTGAAATGATCTACGGCAACCGTCTTAGCGTGTGTCATGGAGCGTCGCACTCTCAGCTTTCCGGCTTCTCTTCCCATCGCCGTTTGACACGCTTGAAGTAATCAACCCTGTCCCGAATTTTCCCGATCTCTTTTGGATAGAATTCAAGCATGACATCGCACAATTCGATCATCCATTTCTTTCGGGAATAACCTTCGTTGATGCTGATAAGATTCGCATTCGCTATCTGTATCTGCCCCCATCCTAACGCCCCAACTGTCAGACAGTCCCAGGAGAGGAATTCGATTGGAATGAAGTGTGCTTTTCGCACTTTCACCTTTGTCCCCTCGATGGCGTATCTGACAATCAGCAGAACGAAGTAATTCTTGTCGTCTTCATAAAACCGTGCAAGCCTCTCAACCCAAGTCAGATTCGGCATGTTGAAATGTGTTTCCAGCCTGTGTGTCTTCACGTCAACCACGTAATAGAAACCATCTCTGTCAGTAAATGCCAAGTCAGCCATTGCCCTGCGAGCGAAATCAGCCGAGTATTCTACGCACAAGTCCCCGAGAAGCGATTGGAACTGTTCAGACAGGATTGTTTGAATTGCGTCACCAACGGCCCTAGTGCTTGCAGCCGTTCGCGCAGAAAGAAAATCTGGTTGGGAATTTAGAAGCCTGACAATTGCCTTTTGTATTGCCTTGAACTTCTCTGTGTAGAAGATCAGACTTTTGCTCATTGGGATTCCTTCTGGCTGATTGCACTAAACAGCGGCAGGATACTCGGCATCTCTTTGTCTTTTGAGTTCCGCTTCTGGTCCTGAAGCGAGTTTCGCTCCCAGAAAACTCCGTCGGCATATCCTTGTATGGTTTTGTCGCATTCTGACAGCGCAAGCCGTTTCTCTGCGAAGCAGCAATAAGTAAGGTCAAGTTCGACGCCTATGAATCTCCTTCCAAGTTTCTTGGCTACCACGGAAGTTGTCCCCGAACCAAGAAATGGGTCGAAGACTAGGTCGCCAGACTGAGAACTCGCGAGAATGATTTTCGCAAGAAGCTTCTCCGACTTTTGGGTCGGATGGTCAGTGTTCTCTGGCATTGACCAAAAGGGCACGGTGAGATCTGTCCAGATATTTGATGGATGCGTGAGACGATAATTTCCGTTTTCAGTCTCTTCCCAATCTTTCGGATTCCCCTCGGAATCCGTGTAAGGAGCGATGACACGACGCTTGAGTTTAACTGCATCCACGTTGAAGAGGTACTTATCTGACATGGTGCAGAACCAAATATCTTCAGAGCAGTTTTTCCAATTCGTTTTCGCTCCTCTTCCTTTCTCGCGTTCCCACGTCATACGGTTCCGGACGATGAGATATTTCTCTGCGATAAGATGGATCGCTGCTGAAGATCGCCAATCACCACAGATATATACCGACGCGGTTGGCTTGAGTATCCTCAGTAGCTTGGGGAACCATGATTCAAACCACTGTCTGTACTCCTCAGTGGAACGCTCCCTAAAGGTAGTCGAATTGAATGACTTTGTTAAGTTGTAAGGAGGGTCTATGAACAGAAGATCTGCAAACGCAGCCGGAAGCCAATCGAGGATATCGAAAAGGTTTTGGTTAATTGTCTTGTTTTCAATATCCCGGGGTTGAACCTGTGCTGACAATCTTAGCAGATTCCTTTGGTAAAAGGCTATCTCGTCTGCCGAGAGAGTAACTGTTCTGTTCCTCGGCGCTCTCGTCTTTTCATCTGGTCTGTTCACAACAAACTACCAAGCTGATAATCGAAATCAAACATAACGCCAGGCTACACAACCATTCCCCCAACTAACTCGCTCACGTCACTCACTCCATTCTCTTCACAATACTTCGCGATACCTTCGGCAATCCTGATGCCGGCTGCGGGATCAATGAAATTAGCCGTGCCTACCTGCACTGCGGATGCGCCCGTGAGCAGGAACTCGATGGCATCCTCAGCGGTCATAATCCCCCCGATACCGAAAACTGGAATCTTCACCGCCTTGTGAACCTGATATACTTTTGCAAGCGCGATGGGTTTGATGGCTGGACCTGACAGTCCACCGGTAATCGTGGATAGTATCGGCTTCCGTGTATGAATGTCCACCGCCATACCTACGAGGGTATTGATGACAGACACGGCATCTGCCCCTGCATCCTCCGAGACTCGCGCAAACTCAGCAACGTCAGTAACGTTGGGTGTCAGCTTGATGATGAGCGGCCGCTTGGTGAGCGCACGAAGCCGTCGCGCGATTTCTTCCGTCATTCTCCGGTTAGTCCCAAACTGCAATCCTCCCTCCTTCACGTTCGGACATGAGACATTGATTTCATAGCCATCAATCCCTTCTTCGTCATCAAGCCGCATAACGACATCGCAGTATTCATCAACAGAACTGCCAGCGATGTTGACGATGATCGCGGTCTCAAGTGTACGAAGAAACGGAAGCTTGTCTAATATGAATCTTTCCACACCAATATTCGCAAGTCCAATAGAGTTCAACATCCCGCTCGCCGTTTCGACAATTCTTGTCGGCGGATTGCCAGCCCGCGGCTTCAGACTCAGCGACTTTGTGACGATACCGCCGAGTTTGTTGACGTCTACCAGGTCCGAGCATTCATCCCCGTATCCGAATGTGCCAGAGGCAACAAGGACGGGATTCTTGAACGCAATGCCTGCGATATTTATAGAGGTATTGACCAACGGCTTTCTTCAACTGGATGATTCCTGAATCTTTTCACCGCGTCGAACATCACAATCTCCGAAGATAGGAAGGATGATGTGTCGATCTGGATCTGCTACGGTCCAATGAACACCATGTCAATCCCAGCCGTGTACAGATACTGAGGATCGGTCATTGCCATCTGATATTCTGCTTCAAGAAGGTTCTGATGGCTCTGTTCAACGTGAGCTAGGTATTCGAGCATATGTCTCCCCCTGATATCCACCACTTTCCTCGCAGCTTTGCGATAGAACTCTTTCGATGTCTTCTCTTGCTCGATCGCGTATGCAATGACCTCTTTCAGACCAGTTCTCTTGTGAAAAAGATGGTCGGCTTTCCCTCTCGGCAAGATGGACGGCGGCAAGACCAACTCTACGTCAGGAAACCATTTCTTGTAGCTCTGTTCAAGAAGGTCCTGGTGCTTCTTTTCCTCCTCGGCGAGGAAGAGGATCTTCTTTTTCGCCATCGGGTTTTTTATCCGCTGAGCGAGATTCATATACAGGTCGTAGGCATCCAATTCTGACCGGATAGCAATGCCTAGAGCTTCAAGTGCTGTGATCTTTCGATGTACCATCTCTATTCACCAAAAATGAAACTTGAAGATAATTGAATTGTGATTAACGACTGTGCTTTTGCTCCGTTCAAGTGTCCTTCGAGTTGCAGGCGGTGACCTTTGTCCACATCAGCCAGCCGCAGAAAGAATCTCGTAGCGACTGGATTCGCAGCTCTTATCGCGGCATGGACGTCGTAGTATGAGCCTTTTTCTCACTCAATAGCACCTTCGAGAAGATCAATGATCGTCTCGGCTATTTCTGACACGACATCGTCTCCTGGACTAATAGTCTACTGGCTTTGCGTCTCTGCTTTGCCTAACAGTCGCTCCCATTCCCAATCCACTTCTTTCTGGATGCTTTCAATTTCTTCTTCAGAAAGATGCTTGAACCTGTCTTGAAGTCTGAGATACTCTCTCACTGGTATCCCCTTTGGCTGATACGTAATGCGATATCTGATCCCATCCTCAATCTCATATAGTGGAAAGACTCTGCTCTCAACAGCAAGACGGGAGATCCTGACAGAAAGCTCAGGCGGCGATTTCCACCCCGGTGGACACGGTGAGAGGATATGAAGGAATCTTGTTCCTCTATACGATTTCGCCTTGTTCACCTTCTGAATCAGGTCTTCGGGAAAAGCAACCGTCGCCGTTGCGATGTACGGAATGCGATGTGCTGCTAACGCCTCATCTATGTTCTTCTTCCGTTCTCGCTTGGGATTTTGAACCGGCGTTGTCGTGGTCCATGCACCGTAAGGCGTTGCGGAACTCCGTTGAATCCCAGTGTTCATATACGCCTCGTTGTCATAGCACACATAGATGAAATCGTCATTTCGTTCTGCTGCACCCGATAGCGCCTGAAAACCGATGTCGAATGTCCCACCATCGCCAGCCCAGGCAACGACAGTTGTTTCGTTGTCACCCTGAATCTCCAACCCAGCTTTCACCCCACTCGCCGTCGAAGCTGCTGTCTCAAACGCGGTATGATAGAGAGGGACGCCAACTGAAGAATATGGAGACGGTCCGTCAATCACAGACCAACAACAGGCTGGTATCACCAAAGCAGTCTTCCTGCCCAAGGCTTTCAACGCATAGCGCATTGCGAGCGCAGCACCACAACCTGGACAGGCCAGGTGTCCACCTGAAAGCAGATCCTCTCCCGGAATGTTTATTAGTTTTTGGCTCATTGTCCTTTGTCAGAAGTTCAAGGATTGACGATCCCAGATCATTGATTGCAGACCCAGCGTCAACAGTCTCAAGTGAACGACCTCAAACCAGCAGACTCGCGATTCATCGGAGAAGCATCATCTTCCTCATTGCACGCTGCTGCTTAAACTCGGGAGCTTCGCTTCCTGATCCCGATGGTGAGACCTGCACCTCATAGAAATAGATACCGCTGGCAACACGAATACCTCGCTCATTTACACCGTCCCATGAAACAGAGTGTATTCCCAAAGTCTCGTACTCCTCCACGAGCGTCTTCACTAAACGTCCAAGTACATCAAATATCCTCAGAGTCACCTCCCCCGCTATCTGCAATCTGTAGCTGATGCTTGTGCGAGGGTTAAATGGATTGGGATAATTCTGTTCAAGTGCGAACACACGATGCGTCGCATCCAGCCTTCCATTCTCTCCGACAAATGTCGCTCCGCCAGTGGTTGTCTTGAGAATCGTGCCGTACCATCCGACAACCCAGCCGGTATGTTCATCGCTGAAATAGATTGCCGTCAACTGGTTTGCTGCGTCTGAAGTTTGACTCACCCAATGACTTCCGCCGTCTGTCGTTGCGAGAACCAGACCGTACTCATTTGGAAATGCCCCGCCTCCACCAACAATCCATCCGACCTGTCCATGTGAACTTGACAGAAAGCGGACGAAACGCAGCGTTTCGGATGTACTCAAGTCTCCGCTCGCCCAGCTCGTACCTGCATCCGTCGTGGTTAGAATAGTGCCGCCGTCACCCACTATCCATCCATTCTTGGTTGAAGTGAACGCGACGCCGAACAGATCGTTCTCCGTGTTTGAAGTCTGGCTTATCCAACTCATCCCTCCATCTGTCGTCGCAAGTATGGTCCCTGATCCCCCTACGGACCATCCGATCTTGCTATCAACAAAGCTGACGCCGTACAAATCACTTGTTGTCCCAGAGCTCTCCTCACTCCAGTCCACACCACCGTTGGTTGTTCTGAGAATTATCCCTGCAGCTCCTGTTGCCCAACCCTTGTGGACATCTACGAAGCAGCCGGCATACAGATCATTCTCAGTACCTGAATTCCCGGGGATCCAGTTAACGCCTCCATCCGTCGTGCTTATGATCGTGCCGTTGTTTCCCGACACCCAACCTGTCTTGGCATCAGAGAAATACACGAACCGCAGCTGACTGGCCGTGCCTGAACTCTGTGCCATCCAATTGGTCCCACCATCGGTGGTCATCAAGATTGTGCCAGCATCTCCAACGACCCAACCCGTCTGACTGTCAACGAAATGAACGGAATACAACCACTCGGTTATCCCGAAATTCTGATTCGTCCAGGTCGTTCCTCCGTCAGTAGTCCTGAAGATGGTTCCACCGCGTCCTACCATCCAACCTATCTGGCTGTTGGCGAATTTGACGCCGTTCAGAGCGTTGCTCGTCCAAGAACCCTGGTTTGTCCATGTTGCTCCTCCGTCCGTGGTCAACACGACGATACCAGATTTCCCAACTGCCCAACCTCTCTGATTACTAATGAAGTGAACCGAATATAACGGGCGATCCGTATTTGAGCTTTGCGTTATCCAGTCAGTCCCGCCATTCGTTGTCCTCAGAATCACACCCTCCAGACCAACAGCCCATCCGGTGCCACCACCGAGAAAGTCACAAGCATACAAATCACTGTTGGTTGGAGAACTCTGACTTGTCCAAACGAGTCCTCCATCTGTCGTCTTCAGAATCGTCCCAAGACCGCCGGTTACCCATCCGATCTTGCTATCGGCGAAGCGAACCGAATACAAATTGTTTGTCGTTCCCGAAGACTGACTGACCCAACTCACTCCTCCATCCGTTGTCTTGAGTATCAAGCCGCCATATCCGACTGCCCAACCTGTTACCTCGTCAACGAAATGGACAGCTTCCAAAGCGTCATCTGTACCGAGAGACTGGTTGATCCAGCTTTCTCCTCCGTCCGTCGTCTTGATAATAGTACCTCGATATCCCATCGCCCAACCCGTCTGTCTGTTGATGAAATAGACAGAACTCAAGATGCTGCTGATCTCACCAGCGTTGAACCAGACTATCCAATGCTTGCCAGAGTCACTTGTTCTCATGATGGTACCCGCCCCACCTATGACGATGGCAGACGAAGTGTCAAACACCCAGATACCTGATAGAGAATTCCCCTGCGGTAGAGGATTCTCCCAGACCCAACCTGAAGTGTTGTTCTGGCTTCGCGCCGGAGATGCTGAGACGCAAGCAAGAATAACCATAGCCGCCAAGAGACTCCTTACTGGCGCGGTACGTTTTCCTTCTAAGTTCAAAACGAGTGTCCAAAGATGTGATGCGACAGACTATCCCATGAGATTCATCAACTTACAGAGCGATATTCTATCACTGATGTTCTCAGCATCCGACCTGTGCAAAGGTCGAGCTCACTTCTTCAACCCAATCCAAATAGTCTCGCTCTCCTGTTTCTCATGTTTCAGCGTGAACTCTACGATGTCCCCAATGACTTTCGGTGTAATATCCCTTCCACCTAACCCGGCAATGAATCCAAAGATCGGTGGCTTGTAACGCTCGTTATAGATTGCCGCCTTCACTTCAGTGAAGAAGATGCCTGCCCCGCCGAATGAAATGTCTCTATCAATAACGGCAATTTTTCTCACTCGTTTAGCAAGATCGCGCACTTCGTCTATCGGGAATGGACGGAATACCCGTATCCTCAACAAACCAAGTCTCACTCCTTTATCCCGATATGTGTCAACGACTATCCGCGATGTACTTGCCGCTGTTCCTGCGACCATAAGCACAATATCTGCGTCCTCACAGCGGTACTTCTCAACCAAGCCGCCGTAGCTCCTTCCAAAACGTTCCTTAAACTCATCGTCAACTAAATCGAATAAATCTCGCCCCCTATCCATCGCTTCGTGCATCTTGAAGCGGTACTCCATATATGTATCGGGGCGAACCAGCCCACCGAACGCATGTGGATCATTGATGTCAAGTTTGTAAGGTAATACCAGCGGGGGCAGGAACTGATCCACCAGTTCTTGCTTGGCAATGGCGACAGGTTCTGTCGTATGCGAGAGGAAGAACGCATCGAGGTTAATCATACATGGAAGCAGAACCTGCTCAGCAACTTTGAAGGCTTGCAGAACGGTATCATAGACCTCCTGGTTGCTTTCACAATAGACCTGCATCCAACCTGTGTCACGCTGTGATAGGCTATCGTTGTGGTCAACGTAGATAGACCACGGTGGTGCCATCGCACGATTGATGTTTGCCATCACAATCGGAAGCCGCGCTGCTGCCGCCCAATGCAGTAGCTCATGCATCAATGCTAACCCCTGCGACGAGGTGGCAGTGAAGGATCTCGCGCCGGTTGCAGCAGCACCGATGCAACAAGCCATTGCAGAGTGTTCCGATTCGACCTTGATGAACTTCGCATTCAGTTCCCCCGACGCACACATCTCTGAAAGTTCCTCGACCACTGCCGTCTGGGGTGTAATTGGGTAGGCTGAGATCACTTGCACTCGTGCCGATTTCGCCGCGTAGGACGCTGCATGAGTACCTTCAATCACAATGACTTTCTCGTTGCTCGGGTGCGCGTAGATCTGATTTGGTGCTATCGGTGTCGCCACTTCTACAATCTCCATTTCAATTCCTCCTCGATTGCCATCGCTTCTCGTGGACACTCTTCTACGCAAATGCCACATCCTTTGCAGTGGTCGTAGTCAATGTCATATCCCTCAGTGTCCTTTCTCAATATGGACACATCCGGACAGAAAATCAGGCAGTTATCACAATGTGTGCAGACTCCACAACTGAAGCATCGGTTTGCCTCATCTGTGGCGACATTCTCGCTAAGAGCCTTGTTGACTTCCTTGAAACTGCTGATGCTCTCGTCAATCGGGATTCTTTCAATCGTTGGTCTCTTCCCAGTCTGGAAATAATGCGTCAGAATATCTTCATATGCGATCACCTTCAATCCCGAAACAAGATTCGGAACATGTCCTAAAGCGAGACTTTGAATCAATTCGCTGGATGGTCGCGGTACTTTGCCGCCCAGATATTGATGGATGGACATCGCGGCATTCTTGCCAGCATGAACTGCATCTACGACCGTGCCGAGAGGATTAGAAGCCACGTCGCCACCTGCAAACGTACCTTCACGATTCGTGAGTTGGGATTCATCAACTTTGATGTGACCGTTTTCACGATCAATGAACTCCGCAGTGAACTCCACCTTCGGATCTTCGCCAATGGCAGCTAGAATAGTTTCCACGTCCATCGTGAAATTGGAGTTTTCGATAGGAACAGGCTTTCGTCTGCCACTTGCATCAGGCTCACCGAGTCTCATCTTGACGCACTCCATCCTCACAATCCTGTTGTTCTCGGAGATGATGTTTACCGGCGTCGCGAGAAAGATGAATTTGACACCTTCCTTCTCCGCCTCGTCAACTTCATCTGGAACAGCGGGCATCTCTGCCCGAGAACGCCGATAGACGATTGTCGGCTCAGAACCGAGTCGAAGTGCCGAACGGGCAGCGTCAATGGCGGTGTTACCACCACCAATCACAGCAACCTTCTTTCCAATCTCCGGATGCCCACCCAGGTTTAGCCGAGACAAGAATTGCAGACCTGACATCACTCCTCTAGCGTCTTCTCCAGGAACCTTCATGCTTTTGCTCTCGTGAGCTCCCGTCGCGATGAAGAGCGCCTTGAATTCTCCCAAATCCTTCCAATGAAGGTCTCTGCCAAAAGTCGTGTGCGTGATAATGTCAACACCCAGTCGTTGAATGTCGGCAATCTCCTTGTCGAGCACTTCACGAGGCAAGCGGAACTTCGGAATGCCGACGCGAAGCATTCCTCCGGGTTCGGGATGTGACTCAAAGATCGTCACCTGATATCCGAGCCTTGCGAGGTGATAGGCACACGAGAGACCAGCGGGTCCTGATCCGATAACTGCCACACGAACGTTCTTCTTGTCCTCCAGCAGTGGCATCGGCGTGTGATTATCCATGTTCATATCAGCTACAAAGCGCTCCATACAATGGACCGCAATAGGCTCGTCGAAGTACTGACGGTTGCATACCTGCTCACACGGGTGGTAGCACACTCTTCCGCATACGCCGGGCAAAGGATTATCCTCCAAGATCGTACACCATGCTGCTTCGTGCTTGCCCCTTTTCACGAAATCAAAGTACTGGGGGATCTTCTCACCGGCTGGACATCCTTGTGTGCAAGGCGGAATATGGTTCTCGTAGCACGGTCTCACGTGACGCCAACTGCCGGTCGAGCTCCACCGCATCGTTCCCAACGAGACCGCCAGAGGAGGCATATCATCAAGACCTTTGAAGACAATCATATTGGACATCTATCGAGTTTCCTTTCAGGAAGATCTTCTTCCCTCGCAGGCATTATCGTCAGTTGAAAAATCCTAGAGAGCAAAAACAAGTCCTCCGTGCTTCCAAAGCGCTACCGCAGGGATGATGACAACTTCTCACCTCGGCACGCAAAACAAGGAGGTGCATCATTACCCAGATGCAAGGAATTCCCAACACCTCTGGAGCAACGATCGGATTGTACTGTGGCAGCCTTGATCACAGTCTCGAGGTCCCTCGAATCGCTTCAGTTATTTTCCTCCCTCACCGCGTGACTCTCCGAATAAGGAACTAAGCTCTCATAGGCTTCTATTGCTGCCTCGACGTTCTCTTCCTGTCGAGCCGGCACAAACTCTTTCAGTGCAGCAGTGAGGGCACTCATTCCCACAATGCCTGTCATCTTGGAGAACGCACCAAGTATCGCCGTGTTCACAATTGGAATGCTTCTCGTTCCAAGATGATGCTTGACTGCAATTGAACTGGCATCAATAGTGACTGTCTTGAAGTCTGCCGGTAGCTGAAAGAATTCAGCAGGTTGCTCACTGTTGATAAGAATGGTTCCCCCTTTCTTCAGTCCCGAAGTAACATTCGTGCTAGTGATCAATGTTGGATCGAGAACCACAAGATGGTCTGGCTCGTAGATCTCGCATCGGAGACGAATGGGCCTGTCATCCACACGAGTAAACGCTAGGACCGGCGCCCCACGCCGCTCAACCCCGAATGCGGGAAAGGACTGTGCGAATTTCCCTTCCTTGAACAACGCTGATGCCAATATCTTGCAGGCGATGACCGCACCCTGTCCTCCTCTGCCATGCATTCTGATTTCAATCATAGTCATGCCTCAGCCGTTATCTCTCGTCTGCACCTAGCACATAGGACAGCAGTCGGATGGTCCATCAACTTCGACTTTGGGATACCACCTCCACACCGCGCACACACGCCAAACGTCCCCCGCTTGATTCTTCCCAGCACTTCTTCCAGTTCACTCAACTCGGTGTCACGCTTCAAAGCCACTGCACATCGAAACGTTGGATATTTCTGACAGAGCTTTCGCTCTGCATCGCAGACCGAACACTCGAACCTCTCGCCGCTCTGGATGTCAAGAATCTCATCAGGACGAAGATACAGCGTGCTGAGCATTGTGTCTATTCGCCTGAAGATAACCCCCCGAAAATGTTCTCTGTCTTTTCTGTTCACGGACAACATTCCCAATGAGTGACTTTCAACCTGATGGTCTCGCCCCAACTGCTATGCCAGAAGAGACTCAAAAGGCATCTTGCTTAAAAAACCTGCCAATCCCCGATATTCTTCGTGTTTCTCAGAGTCTTGAATCCTTCACATATGAAACTGGAAGCAGTGAAGAATCGCGATTTGCGGGTCGAGGCACAAATGCAAGATTGATGAGCAAACCCGTCCTATCAATCGGTTGATTTCTCACAGCAATCTTGGGTTCACCACATTTGAAATATACAAATAGCATTTGAGAAATTCAAGAAAAAAACCAAAAAATACTTGACAAAGAACGGACATTGTAGTATATTACTACCGAGCCGTGAAAGATGACCAAGTTTCTTTTTGTCTTCCTGTTAAAAACACTTCTCCTGCCGAGACCAAGATCAACTTTGCTGCAGATTATTTAAGGGGACTAGTCTCTCGGGATAGTTCTCCAAGCGAACACGGCTTGCTGGTTGAGGTAGATCTAACGTTAGGACAGGGATTGCTGTGCGAGTGGAACTGCTCTTCATCCGTCGCGTAAGTGAAGAGACGGATTGCATCGTCGCTAGAATCTGTGTCCGATCTCGCGTGAAGTCTTTCAACTCCACTCGTGATCCAATTCCCACCATGAGACATACGTAGAAGCCATGAGATTCTATCCGGAAGAAGAAGCTATGTAACTGCTACTTCCAAGAACGAACTTCTTCAATATTACGCATAAGGAGATAACGCTAAGATGAAAGATCAACTCTGCAAATTGATGGCGATTATCCTCAGTATTCTGTTGCTATCGCCACTCCTTTATGCCGGGACTACAGGTAAGATTGCCGGCACTGTTACTGATGCCCGTACAGCAGAGAAACTCATTGGAGCAAATGTGATGGTCGAAGGAACGACTCTTGGAGCTACCACAGACCTTGAGGGATATTTCGTAATCCTCAATGTTCCATCGGGAACGTATAGGCTAAGAGCTTCGATGGTGGGGTACACACCCTCCACGATCGTAGATGTCCGTGTCAATATTGATCAAACGACGACCGTCAATTTCCAATTGAACGAAGCTGCTGTGACAACACAGGAAGTTGTCGTTGTTGCAACAAGACCAGTTGTTGATAAAGATGTTGCGGCAAGCCGGGTAAACCTGAATGCGAGTGAGATTCAGAGCCTTCCGGTTGTGAGCGTTGCAAGCGTTGTGGGACTGCAGGCTGGAGTTCAAGGGATGGTAATCCGTGGCGGCGGCAGCAACCAGACTGCGTTCATGCTCGATGGTCTCACCCTTCGAGACGAACGCGACAACACACCGTACACCGCCGTAAGCTACAGTGCAATTGAAGACATTCAAATCCAAATTGGGGGATTCAGCGCTGAATACGGCAACATACGTTCTGGTGTCATTAATGTCATCACAAAAGAAGCTACGCCAAATCGGTATAGTTTCAGCATGATAAGTCGTTACAGCCCTCCTGCGCAAAAACATTTCGGAATTTCGCCAAACGATCCCACGTCGTATTGGATACGTCCCTACGTCGATCCGGCAGTGTGTTGGTCAGGAACAAAGAACGGTGCCTGGGACTTCTATACGCAACAACTCTATCCGGAATTCGAAGGGTGGAAGGCTGTCGCCGAGAAAACCCTGAAGGATGGTGATCCCAACAATGACTTGACCCCTGAGGCGGCGCAGAAGGTTTTTCTATGGGAACACCGTAGGGAATTGGATATTACCAAACCTGACTATGTTGTTGACTTCAGTTTCGGCGGACCAATTCCTGTCATCAGTGAACAGCTCGGTAACCTCCGATTCTTTGCTTCGTATCGTGAGCTCCGCAATATGCTTCTGGTACCCTTGGAAACTGACAACTACTACGACAACAGCGCACAGTTGAAAATCACATCAGATGTTGGTCGGGGGATGAAATTGATGGTCGAGGGACTTCTCGCCAAACAGACAGGTACGAACTCAAACAATACTGGTGGGCCAGGCATCTTCAGTTCTTCTGAAGGCATTTCCGACGCGCTGAGCAACGGACCCAAGTACATTGACGGTAGGTTCTTTGGGACAGATTATTGGTGCCCAGCCACCGTCAAGAGAAACATGTTTGGGGCAAAATTCTCGCACGTCATAAATCCGACGACGTTCTATGAAGTGACCTTACAAGAGTTCGGATCAAACTATGATACAAATCCTGGTCGCCTGCGGGATACATCCAAGATATACAAGTTTGGTAATAACTACTATCTGGATGAAGCTCCCATTGGCTTCCAGCCGAAACCGAGCACCGGTATCGTCGGTCTAAGAATGGGTGTGGGGATGAGCAACTCTCGCGATAGTAGCACTCTGAATGTGTGGTCTGGCCGCTTTGATATGACAAGCCAGATTGACAAGTACAACCAGATAAAAGCGGGTCTGGAATTTACTTATACTGATAACAATGTCAACTATGGTTCAGTTGACGAGTTCTTGCCCAGCGGCCGTTCCAAGTCTGTATGGCATACCTATCCGACTCGTGGCGCGGGGTATCTCCGTGACAAGCTGGAGTATGAAGGTATGATCGCAGAACTCGGGCTGCGTCTCGACTATTCATACGCAGGTGGCTACTGGTATCAGTATTATCCATATGACCCAGCCTTGTCCGGAGCGTACTCATTGGGGCTTGATACATTGTTGGAACACGAGCCAACAAAGAGAATCCTGACGCTCAACCCACGGCTTGCCATCTCATTCCCGATCACGGAAAACGCGAAGCTTTACTTCAACTATGGACACTTTCGCCAGATGCCAACGCCGGAGAACCTATATATGATCCGACGCTACACAGACAATAATGCAGTAGTTTGGCTGGCAAATCCCAACAACCCTCTTCCGAAGACGGTGGCATACGAGCTTGGCTACGAACAGAATCTCTTTGACCAGTATCTCGTCCGTGTCACGGGATATTACAAAGACGTAAGCGATCAGTCGTTCCTTGTGACATATACCAATCGCAACAGCACTGTGAACTATTCCGTAAGTACTCCCAACTCCTATGAAGACATCCGGGGTTTCGAAATTGAGGCGAGAAAGAATCGGGGGAATTGGGTTCAGGGATTCATCAACTACACATACATGGTCCGTACGACCGGGTATTTCGGGCTTGCCCAGCACTATGAGAATCCAACCGATCAACGGACCTATGAGCGCACTAATGTCTATCAAGTAAAACCTCTCCCAGCACCATACGCACGTGCAAACATAGATTTCTTCACACCCCCGGACTTTGGTCCGAAGCTCGGTGGAATCAACCTCCTGGGTGACTGGAGGCTAAACGTTCTGGGCGTGTGGACTTCGGGTGACTACTCCACATGGGTTGGTGGTGGGAGTGTCCCGGGTGTACAATACAATGTCCAATGGAAAGACTACTTCAACATTGATTTGCGTCTGAGCAAGAACTTCAGAATCGCAGGTGCGAATATTCAGTTGTTCATGGACATTTACAATGCGCTTAACATCAAGTACTTCACACCTGGTGAGGGCTTTGTGGATGTCAATGATTATAATGCGTACATGAAATCCCTCCACCTGGCAGATTTCCCAGCGGATTATAGAGACAAAATAGGTTACGTCAACATACCGGGTGATGATAGACCGGGGGAATATCGTGATGATGGGGTGCAATACCAACCTATCGTTGGTGCGGGAGACCTTTCATCTGTGACCAATCCGGTTCCAACCGCAATCTACTGGGATCGATCGACAGGAAGGTATATGCAGAATACCGGGGGCGGTTGGTCGGAGGTGGATCAAGGTCGAATAGACCAAATCCTAAAGGACAAAGCGTACATCAAAAATCCGCTCCAGCCGTATTTCGCATTTCTTAATCCGAGGGATATCTACTTTGGAATAAGAGTCAACTTCGACCTGAATTTCTAATCCATGAGATAGAATACATTCAACAATATTACACGTTACTGTGAGGCATCAATGAAACTGGTCTTTACTGAAAAACAGCATTCACCACTGCTCTGGATGTTCGGAGTGATGGTCCTATCAGTCAGCTTGTCCAGCAACCTGAATGCCCAATTCGAAACAAAGTGGTTGTCGGTCGGCAATCTCCAGAGTTGGTATTCGAACGTGGGTTGCGAGATAGAGGAAGGACGCATCAAGGAGCAGCAGGATGGCTTGCGTTGGCCAGCTATCTACTCATACCAGGACATGGAAGCAGCCAAAGGCCTCTGGATCGGCGCCAAGAACTTCAAAGATGCGACGGGTAAGACCTGGGGTTCTAAGGTTGTTCACGTTGGTCCACGCGTTACTGGTGCAGGGGAGTTTTTTCCAACCAAGTTTGAAATGGTCAGCCGCTTCGATCCCCCTGTGGTGTTTGTGGACGGGAGTCAGTCTATCGGACAAACCGTTGAAAACAACTCCGTGGATCCAACCTTGAAACCTGACAGGATGATAATGAACGTCGTGAACACGGCTGTCGGGATCACAATGACCCGTAAGATCATGGCGTTCAGTCACCCGCTTCATGACAACTATTTCATCTACGACTACACGTTCACCAACACTGGTAATGTGAATGATAACGCGACGATCGAATTGCCGAACCAGACGCTGGAAGGTGTCTACTTCTTCTGGCAATCCCGTTACTCCGTCTGCTGGGATACACGCTATGTCATCGGCAATGCAACTGGATGGGGCATCAACGCAATGTTAGACAGTCGAGGTGATACAACAGGCACTGTCGCAAATACGTTTTTCCCGGGCAACAAAGATAACGATCTGAGGTGCTGGTATGTTTGGCATGGCAAGTATCCTCCCTTCACGCTGTACGATAACGTCGGAGGTCCAATTTGGATAGGCTACTACGACAAGACGGACACGGTGGGACGCCTCGGTGCAGCTCAGTTCGTTGGTAATGTGACTCTCTACGCAGATAAATCGGCATCTGATAAGACTGATGATCCAGCTCAACCACGTACGACAATCTATGAATCCTCCGATGATCCCCTAACGTCGCAGAACGATCAGTTCAACGATAAGAAGATGGATGCCGAATATGGTTGGATGAGCATGGGTCACATGTTTCCGCGACACTGTGACAAAGTTGGACCGACTGGAGATCCGGCACTTGGCTCACCCGGTGGTTTCTCCTGCTGCAGCGGCTACGGACCTTATACTCTGAAACCGGGAGAGAGTATTCACATCGTTATAGCCGAAGGCGCTGCAGGGCTTAGCCGAGAAGCATGCGTCTCCACTGGAAAGAAGTTCAAACTCGGTCAAATCTCCGCTGCGGCGAAGAACGATTCTGTGTACACGGGAAGGGACTCGCTCATCCAAACGTTCAGACGTGCAGCCGCAAATTTCAAGTCTGGCTATGGCATCACGCAGGCGTTACCTCCGAAAGCATTCAATGTGAACTCGGGCGGAGATAGAATAAGCCTTTCATGGGAGCCTTACCCGGACGGAGAGACCTCCGGCGGCTTCAAGGGCTATCGTGTTTACAGAGCCATTGGTAGAGTTGACAGTACCTATCATGAGATATTTGCCTGCGGTTCGGGAATCAACGGCACCCCTGTCGTTCGCAGCTTCGATGATAAGACCGCCGTTCGTGGTGTCTCCTACTACTACTACGTTGTGTCGGTAGGCGATCAGGTGAGCAGCCGATATTACGCTCAGACCTATGACCCCGCGTACTTGAGACGCGCGCCTGGAACGAGTATGGATGCGATTCGTGTAGTCCCCAATCCGTACGTCATCTCATCAGATGCCAATATGCTTCGGTATCCTCAAGAACCGGACAAGATCGGATTCCTTAACATTCCCGGGGAATGCACGATCAAGATCTATACCGAGAACGGTGAATTGATAAAGACGCTTGAACACACAAATGGTAGCGGAGATGAATACTGGAATTCAGTAACCTCTTCAAACCAGGTCGTTGTCAGCGGCGTATACATCGCTGTCATCACGACGCCTTCTGGTGATAAGGTGATCAAGAAGTTCGTCATAATTCGATAACCACCGAACACTTTATAACCAACAGGTATACCCATGAGAAAGCTCTTCCCTATTCTGACGATAGCCCTAGCGGTTCTATGGGTGTGTGCTTCTCCTATCTACGCGCAGCAAAAACTAGCACAGACCGGAATGAAGTTTCTCAGCGTAGGAACCGACCCTCGTGCCACTGCCATAGGTGAAGCTATGACTGCGGTTGAAGGGTATTCGTCGTCAATGTTCTACAATCCAGCAGGTATGGCGTGGACTAACAATGTTGTGGATTTTTCGCTCGGCAAGAACAACTGGATTGCGGATATCAAGCATACGTTTGGCAGCGTTGCATTCAGTCCGTTTCACGGAGATTGGGGAGTCATTGGTCTGACGCTACACTCCGTGGACTATGGTGAAATGCAGGAGACAATAAGATGGGATAATGAGCAGGGATTTCTGGACATCGGTACATTCAAGCCTACCGCTTTCATGATCGGGATCGGTTATGCGCGCGCTCTGAGTGATAGATTCGCTGTCGGCGGAAACGTGAAGTACGTTACGCAGTCACTTGGAGGCGGCACGATTGCAGCGAGTTCACCAGACAACCTGAATAAGGTTGACAACACGACCAATGTTCTCGCTTTCGATTTTGGAATTCTCTACAAGACCGGATTCAAGAGCTTGAATTTCGGAATGACCGTTCGCAATTTTTCTCGAGAGATAAGGTACCAGAAGGAGAGTTTTCAGCTTCCGTTGATTTTCAGGATTGGTCTATCACTGGACATACTGGATTTCTTCCCCGTAGACAAGGAAACACATGCTTTCCTTCTCTCAGCTGATGCAACCCATCCACGCGATTATCCCGAACAAATCAATATTGGCGGCGAGTATGTCTTCATGCAGACGTTCGCGCTGCGTGGAGGATATATGTTGAACAACGATGAATACGGTGTGACATACGGGTTGGGAGTCCACAGATTGGTAGGGGATTTCCGACTCGGAATTGATTATTCGTACGTGCCGTTCGGGATATTCGACGGTGTGCACAGGTTTTCTTTCCAGTTCTCCATGAAATAGCTCAAGAGAACGGTGAGCGTTACCAGTTTTCCAAAGTTTACCACTACCATAATATTGAACCTCACTCGGGTGTTCTATGAACAAACTCTTAGCAAGACACAGTTTGATCGCGGGAAGCGGTGCCATCTTCATCATATGCCTTCTCGCGTTTTTCGTGGTTGGGTGCAAGAACGACACCACACCAAGCCTGTTTGATCCCAACGTTCAGGGGAGGCCAAGCCCTACTATATCGGGCGTAACGCCTCCAAATAGTGGGCTTGCTGGTGTAACAGTTCTGACTATCACGGGAACGAATTTCTCTTCGGTGAAGGAGGAAGATCTCGTCTACTTTGACGGTGCCCCGGGAGAAGTTCAGGAGGCTTCTGCAAATCAGTTGAAGGTCAAACCTCCGATCGTTGTCAAAGACTCAATCAAGATAAAAGTTGCTGTTCTAGGTGCTGAGCTTTATAGCAACGCGGTGCTTTACAGACTTGATGCGGCGTCGGCAGAATTTGGAGGCTTCACAAGCTTTGACGAGCCGTGGGCAGTCACGTGCGACGCAACCGGTAACCTGTATGTCTCTCTCATTACTCGAGGCGCCGGCGTGGGTGTAAAAAAGTTGACAGCAGCAGGTGTCGTGAGTGACTACTCTCCTGTTTTCAGCAGCCAAATCAACAGGTGGACTGGGATGAAGTTCGGACCAGGTGGCTACCTCTACGCCGTCACAACAAGAAACATCATCTTCAGAATGAATCCGGGCGGGGGCAGTGCCTCCATCTGGCTCATGGGTGGAGGTTTAGGAACACTCTACGATTTAGACTTCGATGCACAGGGGAACATCTGGACAGGTGGCAGCGGCACAGCTATCTACGAGGTTAAGCAGGACAAAACCGTCAAATCGTTCCCGTTCACAGGTGACATCAGATCTATTCGTGTCTACAGTGGTGCCCTCTACGTCGCTGCCAAGATTGACACAACGTGGAAGATCATGCGGTTCCCGATTGCTGGAGACAACCTCGGCACTGGTGAGGAGTACTTCAACTTCACATCATCCTCGTTCGGATCCGGGGGTAGTGGAGCGTATGCGATCACGTTGAACACAGACGGCGATATGTACGTCGGAACTGATGCTTTGGCGGCGCTGGTCGTGGTCCATCCAAACAAGACTGCGGAGTCGCTTTATCCGGGTGTCATCAGCCCGCAGGCAATGTTCCTTGCCTGGGGGGATGGTCCTAATCTTTATGCCACACGAAGAGGCATCAGTGTTCCCAATGCGGTTCTAAAGATTAACACGCTAAAGACTGGAGCACCTTACTACGGTCGGCAGTGATTCTTGGAGTTAGCTTAGGGCAGCAAGTCTCGTCGCCCTACAGACTGATTTCCTTGTCCACTATTCTTGCAGTCCAAATTCGCAATACATGCTTATAGGAGGTGATGATTCAGGAATACAGTTGAACAATCTAGGTTCCAGGTTTTCGGTTAAGCCACATTTATAGCACTTTTCCAATCACCAATTATCGGAGGTTTGCATGAAGAGGTTATTTGCTATTATTCTTGCATTGCTTGTTGTTGGGGGCGTGGCTTATTCTCAGTATGCATATGTGAAATGCTTTCCTGACACCAATTTCAAGAACATGGTGCACGGCCTCGCCGTTGATCCAGCAGGCAACTTGTGGGTCGCGACATACTATGCCATTGCGGGAGATAGTGTTGATGTCTATGGCCGGCCGGGCGTAAAGAAAGCGGTTCGGGCAGTGCGCATCTACAAGCCGGATGGCACACAGATGCCTTTCTCGCCCATCAAGCTGATCACCGTCGGCAGCGTGGTTGACACACTCGATGCTGCACTTGTTGGGCTTCGAGCTGACCCAGACGGCAACATCTTGCTCTGCCGCAGTTACCGTCTTTACCGTATCAACTACAAAACTGGGGTAGGGATGAAGAAGTGGGTTCCAAAGGATTCCTTGACGCTCGCTTGTCCCGCTGTGGACAGTCTGGGTGAGATATTTGTGGGACGAGTATCTCCAGGCTATCCGGTTAATATCCTCGACAAAGACTTTGCCGACCTCGGAAATGCAATTGACGTGAACAATGCCGGGTACTCTCGTTCAAACAATATCTCTCCAAACGGTAACGACTTATACATTACGGCCTTCTCATCCAATCCGTTGGGAATGTGGAGATACCACAGCGACTATGGCTCACTGTATCCTTACGTCTGCGGTCCTGCCGACACCTTGCTTAAGGGAATGTCCATTGAATCTTCTTGTTGGAACATGAAGACCCGTATTCTTTACGTCAGCTCCGGTGGGCAGGTGCCATCGATCGCGCCATGGACCAATCTCGTATGGTATGGCTGGAATCCATCAACGAACAAGGTTGTTGACAGTATAAAGTGGAACCTGGCAGCTAGCCCCAGTGTAGGTGCGAACGACGTTAGGCCGCGCGCGATCGCTTTTAGTCCAACCGGCGACACTGTGTATGTTGGGCATTTTAACGGACTCGGCCCGGGTATTGAGATGTTCAAGAAAGGTGCGGTTGGCGTGCAGCCGGATAAGAACGTTATCCCCACGGCTTATACCCTATCTCAAAACTATCCCAACCCGTTCAACCCGTCAACCGAGATTCGGTTCACACTGGCGCGCTCGGGTATGACCATACTGAAAGTGTATGACGTGTTGGGTAGGGAAGTTGCGACGCTGGTCAATGAGACGATGGCTGCAGGATCCTATAAAGTAACGTTCGACGCATCCAACCTGCCATCTGGTACGTATTTCTATGTCCTGACTGCAGGAGGCAATCGTTTGGGCAACAAGATGTCGTTGGTGAAGTAAGATCCTTGGGATCGGTTCATTCGTGGTCTCGACAGGTGAGACAGATTTGAGGGCATCTGATCTATGGTGTCAGATGCCCTTTTTTGTTGCTTGTGTGGAGAAGCGATCCATGTCTTCGAGGCAATTGCTTCGTGGGCGGGATTAATCTCGCGCTGCAAAATTCTTGATGTCATCATTAGCCGAAGGCGAAGAATCTACCAAGGATAATGTGAACAAGTATTCTTGCGACAGATTTCTCGCTCCGCTCGAAATGACCGGGCTAGGTTTTCAGATGATTAGGCAAGGTCAGACCTGTAAACCATGTAGCTGACCATTGCATCACTAATGGCCGAAGAGATAGGATGCCCCTCAGTTCACTAAGCAGACTGCTAATTGTCTTCATTGGCTTGACGGCTGGTTCGTGCCTTCCAAGTCCAAGTCTATATGCATCTGGCGGCGGTGCCCTTCGGGGTTTTGTGACTGACTCAACAAACGGTGAGGCAATAACCTATGCCAATGTCCTCATCAAGGGATCTACTATCGGCATTACGACCAACACGAGGGGATACTACTTCATTCCGTCAATCCCACCAGGCAAACATACAGCGATAGTCTCTTGTATTGGATACCGCACGAAGTACGTCGCCGTCACCATCAGAGAAGACGAAATCACAGAGTGCAATGTTCATCTGGTTCCAGGCGCGATAGAGTTGGAAGAAGTAGCGGTCGTCGGAGAATCGCAAGTCCGGCTGAACGAGACTGACCTGGGCTTGCAGAAGATATCCGTCAGGGAAATCGAAATGGTACCACAGGCAATTGAATCAGATATCTTTAGAGTCCTGCAATTGATCCCAGGTGTCAGTTCAACGGGAGACGTCACAGCCAAGTACTATGTACGTGGGGGAGCCGCTGACCAGAATCTTGTATTGCTAAACGGTGCCCCTGTGTACAATCCGTTTCATGCTCTTGGAATTTTCAGTGTGATAGATCCGGAAATGATCTCCACACTGGAGTTTTTCAAGGGAGGATTTACCAGCGATTACGGCGGAAGGCTCTCTTCGATCCTCAATGTGGTTACCAGGGATGGCAACAAGAAGTCCTACCATGCAAGTGGCCAAGCAGGTCTTGTATCTGGGAAGGTGGCTGTTGAGGGACCTATCCCGGACGGCTCGTTCTTGGCTACAGGTCGCAAGAGTTACTATGGGAAAATCCTTAAGAATTTCCTGAGCGGTCAGGAAGCCCCGTTTGATTTTTGGGATCTCTCATTCAAAGTCAACTATGCCAATCAACATATCAATGATATCGGAAAGTTTGTTCTTCATGGATTCTTCAGCAGAGACGACGTGAGCAATCATGATCCGTTGCTGGAAGACTATTTTGTGACTAATAGCATCCTGGGCATAAACTGGCACAAGGTCTGGGCAAGCCCACTATATTCAGTCGTTACCCTCTCCTACAGCGGCTTTCGAGCTGAAGTGCTTCCCAACGAGAGCAAATCTAAGCCAAGGATGAATACGATCTATGACATCACGAACAACTGGGATTTCACGTATGTCTATGACAGCCGCGATGAGTTTGCATTTGGACTCCAAAACAAGTTTTTGAAAACACAGCTCCATTTGGTGAATGTCTATGATGTAAAGACGGCGCTGGATGAGCGAGGCTGGGACGTGAATGCGTACGCGGAGTACAGATATAAGAGATGGGAGACATTTAGGCTCAACCTCGGAGTCAGACTCAAATTCGTTGCGCTGACTGAATATCGGCCGTTCCTATTCGAACCTCGCATCAGCTCAACGTACCGACCCCTTCCTGCCGTTGCACTCAAAGCAGCCGTCGGCTGGTACTCTCAAGAACTAACAAGTTTATCTAATGAAAACGATCTCATCTCCATATTTGAACCGTTGGTTATAATCCCCTCGTACTTGTCTTCATCCGAGGCCGCTCATATGATGGCCGGTGTTGAAGCAAACCTGACAGACAAGTTCAGCATTGAGCTTGAAGGATATTATAAACCATCAACCAACCTCATTGATCTGAACGAGACAAAATATACTTCAGGTATTCGTGATTTTGTTAATGTAGACGGTAAATCCTATGGATTAGAGTTGTTCCTGCGCTATCAGCCATCCAACATGTCATTACAGGTGTCGTATTCGCTAGGCTGGGTGTACAAAATCAATGGTGGCGTCCTGAGCATCCCTCGGTATGATTCGCGTCACTCTGCAAACGCGCTCCTGAGTTACGATTTTGGTGCTGGCTGGCAAGCTAGCACCACTTGGTCATTGCGATCTGGCATGCCGTTCACTCCCATTGCAGGCTACTATGACAGACTAACAATTGATCCGTGGTCTCCCTCCCCCGCCTTCAATCCATATACACCAGTGACACTTTGGGGAATGAGAAATTCAGAGAGACTTCCTTCTTACCATCGGCTGGACATTAGCTGTTCCAAGAAATTCCATGTGGATCATGCTGAAGTCACGCTGAGCGCAAGCGTCATCAATGTCTATGATCGAAAGAACATATTCTACTTTGACCGTGATACGGGCAAAGAGGTGTACATGCTTCGATTTACACCTTCAATTACCTTGAGGGTAGAGATATGAAAAAGGGACCTGTGATCTCTGCAGTCGCAGCGACGCTCCTACTAAGCTACTCATGTGACGAATCCTTCAGTCCGAAAACCAAGTTTGAGGAACGGCCCATTCTCTATTGTATTGTGCACGGCAGTGACATCTCGACCTCTGCAGAAGCTGTGCTCGCCAGGGCGTATGATGTGGAGGGATTTGATCCTTCGCTGAGCAATGAATACCATACCATCAGCGGTGCAAAGATTTCACTCTCGGTCAACGGACGAGTGTGGGACCTGATAGAGAACAGGCCGTTCCTCAAAAAGGAAGGGAACGTTCCGTTGAGTGCCACGAATCAATCCCAACCGCCACTCATTGCAGGGCAAAGATTTTATTATCTTCGTGATCTATCTGCGCTTCCTGGTGATAGGCTGTCCATTGTTGCCAAGCTCCCCAGCGGGGAAATCTTGACTGCAAACACGAGGATACCCAGGCACAAGCCGCTTGAGAGTTCTCCAAGGTTTCCTCACGGAGTGACAACGAATGTTAATCGCGCGGCGTGGGGCAATTCTTGGATACTGGATTGGGACGATTACTTCGATGAAGGGCACTTATTCTTTCCGAAACTGGGCCTCAGTTACATAAGAAAGGAGAATGGTGTTGATGTATATCATAGCAAGGAGATTCCGCTCCACTATGTACAACGCGATAATGGCTCTCTTGCCATCTATCCATCCGGCATGACGGACAAGGTCTGCGCGTATGAACTCGCAGCGATTGATTCTGCAATGGCACAGATTTCCGCTGGTGACCCGGACAAAGAGAGTTATGCGATTAGGTCTATCGGGTTTAGCATTCTGGAATATGATTTCCCGCTTTCGAGATACTATTCCAGCGTCAGTGGCTATCTGGATCAATTCTCTGTCCGTGTAGATGAAACCGTGTTCAGCAACGTGAACGGCGGCATCGGCGTATTCGGTTCGACACTCTCGACCTCTTTTCAGTTTGAAGTTGATAAGCAGTACGTTCAATCCTTCGGTTACAGGCAATAGACTCCGTAGAGCTCTCGCATCGGATGGGGAGAGATAGACAAGTCAAGAGCATTGGATGTAACCGCTGCTCGACATCATCAGCGGAATTCTTCCCACAGATGCTCGAGAGGAATCTCTCCGGTACTCGCCCACCGGCGACGGACAACAAGCATTGGCAACGAATACTTCAAGAGACAGCGTTCAAGAACAAGCTCAAGATGAAGATTCCGCCAGATTTCACTGGCATTTACGTCAGCCCTCTCCGAACAACCTACAACAAGAAACCTCATGTTGGATCCTGTACCGGCGACGATGAGGGTGTTCGCGCGAGGGAAGTATGCCCAGTGCAGAATGGTGTACTAAGAGACTCTCTGACGTCTCGTGTGTGGCGCAAAGATTTCATCAATTCAAACGGACACGGACGAGCACCCGTGACTTCGAGCGCAGAGCCGAAGATGGGAAACCTCTTCGTTCTTCCTTTGCCGACGCATCCATTCTTTTCGAGATGACTTGCGAGACCGTGCCCGACGGATCCGTACGGTCGCAAACAGTGTTCGAACACGGAGGTATCAGAATCTGAGTTTTAGGCTGGAGATCACTGATGTCCTGTGCTCTATCGGGATGCTTCTACAGAATCGAGGGTTCCTGTTTTGTCGGACTCGCGCCATACCACCTTTTAGTTATCAACCAAGCTTTCTCAAGCAACCGAAATCATCTTCAGCAAAGTGGAATCTATCATCATGTCTCTTGAACAAGAAGCTCTGAAAATGCCAACCGCGAGGTTTCGCGCAAGAAAGATCATAGCGAAAGCAGTGTTAGCCTGTGTGTTCGCCTGCTCCATCCTCTTTGCAGGTTCTCTCCAAATCGGTTCCCTGACCAAAGGGAGTATCATCATGCTGACAAGTGGGATGTGTTCCACTTCGCAGGATAGCCTGTACACGACCGCACTCGGCTCTATAGGTTTTCGTGTACGAGTTATGCGCTTCACTGAAGTGAGGAACCTCGATCTGGCTCAGATTCGGGTCTTGATCGTTCCCGGAGACGTCACACGTAGCCTGGGAGGTGAAATCGAAGACAGCATTGTGGCTGCTGTTCGACGAGGACTGTTTGTCATAACGGAGCGGCCATCTCCTTTCTCCGAAAAGCTGGGAATAAAGTCCTTAGACAGATGTGTTCCAGTTCACGCCATTGCTGACAACAACCATCCGAAAGTACAGATAAACTGGCAAGGAAGTCTTCAAGTTACGGAGATTGATACTTCCAATCTCAGAGTGTTTTGCTACGACAGAAGATCGGGACTTCCCATTGTCGTCGGTCGCAGGCTTGGAGAAGGGAAATTCATATACTTGGGCATCCCCTTAGATAAGAACTGCTCGTCCGGATACGGCAGGTTTCCTTATTTTCACGAGACGTTTGTAGATTTCTTTGGATTGAGACCTTCCGTGAGAAGAGACCGGTTGGTTGCATATCTTGATTGGGGGTATCACGAGAAAAGCAAGCCGCTCGAACTGGCGAATCGGATAAAGGATTACGGGATAAGTGAAGTACATGTGAGTGCGTGGTACTCCCTTGATCAATGTGAAGACTTCTATAGGAAGTTCCTTGATCTGTGCCATGCAAACGGCATTCTCGTCTATGTCTGGTTGGAGTTGCCTATGGTTACGGAGGAGTTCTGGAATAGACATCCCGAATGGAGACAGAAGACAGCCAAAGGGCAAGATGCCTTCCTCGATTGGAGGAAACTGATGGCACTTGAAATTCCGGAATGTTTCGACAGCGTCACATCACACGTGAAGAAAATCATTGACACATTTGACTGGGATGGAATTGATGTGGCTGAGCTTTATTTCGATTCACCCGATGGAATCAAGCGGCTGTCGGCGTTCACGCCGTTCAGCGATTTTGTTAGGAATGATTTCAAGACAAGATTCGGCATAGATCCTTTCGAGATTTTCAATCCCGATAGTCCGCATTATTATCTTGTGGACAAGAAGGCTCTGAGACAGTTCCTGGAGTACCGCGTGGAACTGTGCACTCGCTTGAATAGACAGATGATGGAATTCATTCGGACTCAGCAGGCACGGAGGAAGTTGGATGTCTACCTGACTCAGATAGACAATACGGTTGACAAGAATGTGAGAGATGCCATTGGTGTTGACATTAATGAATATGTCAAGCTGCAGAAAGAGTTTGGTTTTACGCTTCAGGCTGAAGATCCTAGCTCACTGTGGGCTCTCGGACCTGATCGGTACAAGAAGATTGGCAGGCTCTATAGAAAACTATTGGGACCTGGCACTACGTTCACAATAGACATAAATGTTGTTGCCGAAGGAAGAGATCAAATCTATCCGACGAAAATGCAGACGGGACTAGAATTCCTCGAACTGCTTTCGGAGGCATCGCGATATTCCGACCGCGTATGTATCTACGCAGTGCACACGCCGTATGCGTACGATTACAGCTATGCACCCTATGCCCTTGCGACAATGGCTGTTGTGACAGAAGCTGCGGAAGACGAGTTCCTAACAAACTCCCCGAAGACATTCATTCTCGAAACGGAGACTGCTTCAAAGGACGTTTTCATCAACGGCAGACCATGGCCTTGCAGGAGAAAGAATGGAATCATCATACCGCCAGGCAGGAATTCAGTAAAAATTCAAACATCGAAGACTAATCACTCAAAAAAACTCTCTATCACAGGCATCAGTTGTGAGATAGAGGAATGTATGAGAGTTGGCAGAGATATTGATTTGAAGTACGACGAGAGAAGAAACGTATTCGTGACTCTCAACAGAAGACCCTGCACGATATATGTTAACGACAATGAGGTTTCCCTGCAACTCTTTTACAACTCCTTCACTGACGAATTCACCGTGCAATGTCCCATTGGACAGAACAGGATTAGATTTGTTGACGGAGAACCAAGTGGAACGCTGATCGCTATCAATGGCAGGGTTGTAGCTCTTTCAGAAGAACCTCTCGTGGTGAAGGATCTGATCTTCTGTCCTGTCAAGGAAATACTGGAATCTGTTGGAGCACTGACGAGTTGGAATTCGAAGACCAAGGCGTTCTCTGCCAATCTGAATGGGCTTGAATATTCGCTCCAGATAGGCAATGCTGTGGCAAGAGCAAATGGAAAGGATGTGAAGCTTGGAACTGCTCCATTCATCAAGAATGGAAAAGTCATGTCGCCAATAACTCTAATGTATGACCCTCTCAGCTATGAGGTGAGTTGGGCAAGCAGCAAGAGACTGTTGCTTGTTCAATCAAAATAGGAGACCTATGTCTACCGCCCCGGCTCTTGAACTCAGGGACTGGTTCCTGCTTCGATGGATGCTGACTTCCATACCGCGCATTAGATCAACCTCAAATACATTCCCAACAATATCCACCCTTCGCACAATCACATGGACAGTTCTTTGCTCTCGCTAGTTAATTTCCTAAGCCTCTCATCAATGAATCTAGATTGGGCTTTCAGAAAGGAAACGATTGGTCTCGTGCAGATCAGAGGAAGGCAATGTCTCTTAGCTGAGGATTTTTTCTTGCTTATGACTCGACAAATATTTATATTAGGCAAAGAATTTTGAATTGTCTTCGAAGGAGATCTGTTGATTACCGTTCGTCTGCCTGCATCCACCTCAAATCTGGGTCCAGGATTTGATGTGCTCGGACTAGCTTTGAGCGCGTACTTGCATTTGACGGCAGAGATCCACGAGAAGGTCGAAATCTCCGTCGGCGGCTTCGGGGCAGGTGAAATTCCCAGAGATGAAACAAACTTAGTTTATCAAGCTGCCTGTGAGTTTTACAAACGCATTGGGAAAGCACTCAGTGGATTAAGAGTTCAGATTGACAATCAAATCCCGACCAATGGCGGACTGGGTGCAAGCGGAGCGGCAATCGCCGGAGGCGTTCTCATCGCAAATGATCTTTCGAGGGCACACTTGCCAAAGGAAGAACTCTTCGATATCGCTGCAAGCATTGAGGGACATCCAGATAATGTTTCAGCAACGCTGTTCGGTGGTTTGACAGTGAACTGCCTCGGCGACGGCAGATGGCGATACCGCAGCATCCCGATCAGCCCTACACTCAAAATCGTTGCGGTGATGCCAGAGTTTCGCATCCTAACAAGCGATGCACGCAGGGTGCTGCCGCCGAAGATAACCCTTTCGGATGCGATCCATAACATTGGACACACAGCATATCTTGTTTCGTCGCTTCAGGCTGGTGACTTCGAGACACTGAGATCTGCCATGTCCGATCGTTTGCACGAGCCATTCCGCGCACAGCTTATTCCTGGATATGATGAGGTGAAACGAGCTGGGTTGGAACAAGGCGCTTTGAGTGTAAACGTCAGTGGCTCCGGCTCAACGGTGGTTGCCTTTGCGTTGAATAATGAACACGAGATCGGTGAAGCGATGGTGAAAGCATTCGCAGCATCTGGGGTGAAGGCAGACCATAAGCTACTCACGGTTGACAATGTAGGAGCAGTCGTAAGAAACGTTGATTCGCCAGCGGGAAATTAGAGCCTCCGAGGCTCAAATCCAATGAACGAGCAGCTTTCTCCCTGGGTCTTTCATATCGCTTCTGGTACGAGCGTAGGTTGTCATGTCTCAGTTTCTCATCGCTATCGTCGGGCGTCCCAACGTGGGCAAGTCAACTCTCTTCAACCGCATTGTCGGAGAGCGACATGCTATCGTAGATGCGACGAGCGGCGTGACCCGTGATCGCCACTATGCTGATTCAGAGTGGGCTGGACGCACCTTCACTGTCATTGACACCGGCGGTTTCGTTCCCCGTTCTGAGGATGTCTTCGAAGCTGCCATTCGTGAGCAGGCACAGATCGCAATTGACGAAGCAGACCTTGTCCTTTTTCTCGTTGACGCAACAATGGGCATCGTGCCGCTTGATAGTGACATCGCCGAGATTCTGAGAAAATCAAGCAAGAAGATCTTGATCGCTGTCAACAAGGTGGATAATGAGATGCGCGAGCCAGAAGTGGGACAGTTCTATCGGCTTGGCTTGGGCGATCCGATTCCTATCGCGGCGTTGACAGGAAGAAGGATCGGTGATTTCCTCGATGTCGTCGTCAGGGAAATCCCAACAGCCGCCTCGGGGGAAAAGGAAAAAGACACACGCGTCAAACTCGCTGTTATTGGTAAGCCGAATGTTGGCAAGTCATCCTTTGTGAACGCGATTCTCGGCGCGGAGCGAACGATCGTAACCCCTATTCCAGGCACGACACGCGATCCCGTGGACTCAGTGCTGAAGTATCATGATGAGCAATATGTGTTAATTGACACAGCGGGACTTAGAAAGCGGAGCAAAGTGAATGAGAGCATTGAGTTCTTCAGCACGCTCAGAGCGCTCAAGAGCATCGAGCGTTGCGACGTCGCCCTCATCTTGATAGACGCCGTGAGCGGACTTGAGAAACAAGACATAAGAGTAATGAGCGAAGCCGTTGATCGCAAGAAAGGGATCGTGCTCGTCGTGAATAAGTGGGATTTGGTCGAGAAAGATTCGAGCACGGCAAGAGCCTATGAGGTCGCCATACAGGAGAAGGTGAAGACTCTGGACTATGTACCCATCGTTTTCATCTCGGCTCTGACGAAACAGCGCATATACAGAGTGATTGATGTCGCTAAGTCTGTGTTTGCGGAGAAGGTGAAGCATTTGAAAACGAGTGAGTTGAATGATGCTTTGCTGCCGGAGATCGGACGTTATCCGCCCTGGACACCGACGGGGAAAGAGATCAAAATCAAATACGTCACACAGGCTAAGACTAATCCCCCGGTCATTGCGTTCTTCGCCAATGAGCCGAGGTTGATTAATGAACAATACTCGCGATTTCTTGAGCGAAAGATTCGTGAGCACTTCGGCTTCACGGGCGTGCCGCTGACATTGGTATTCAAGAAGAAATGAACAAGGTATGCGACTCGAAAACCTGCTAAGGTCTATTGATGACGCAAGTGTGGTTGGCAATCCGGATGTCGAGATAACAGGCATCACCTACGATTCTCGCAAGACTTCGCCTGGAAGTCTGTTCGTGGCAATTCAAGGATTGACAACGGATGGGCATCGCTTCATTGTGGATGCACTGAACGCTGGTGCTGCATGTGTAGTCCTTCAGAAGAACGAGGCGGATAACGAGAGCTTCCTTCAACGCAATGCAGTGAAGGTTATCGTTAAGGATTCAAGAAAAGCACTTGCCAAGCTCTCCGGTGTCTTTTACAATTTCCCTGCGAAAAAGTTGAGACTCATAGGTGTGACTGGTACAAATGGAAAGACCACAAGCACATACCTCATCAAGTCAATTCTCGAATCGGCCGGAGAGAAGGTGGGACTGATCGGCACGATAGAGAACAAGGTCGGTGGCGAGTCTATCCCAGCCGAACGAACGACGCCAGAATCGCTCGATATCAACTGGATGCTCCACAAGATGGTTGAAGCCGGTGCAACGTCGGCTGTGATGGAGGTCTCCTCTCACGCTCTTGCTCTTGACAGAGTTCATGGCTTCGACTTTGACATCGCCGTTTTTTCAAACCTCACGCATGACCATTTGGATTTTCATAAAACGATTGATGAATACCTGAGAGCAAAGAAGTCCCTGTTTGACGGCCTGAGAAAATCGGATGCGAAGGCGATTTACAATCTTGACGACCGGTTTGGCTCCAGGATGATCGAAGATTGCCGTGCCCGCAAGTACGCATACGGATTGAATCCGGGAGTCAACATCCGCGCCGAGAACATCGCTTTGAGCATTGAGCGAGCTCAGTTTGAGATCGTTCACAACGGGAAGCGTTTCGGAGTTAGTTCTAATCTGATTGGAAAGTTCAATGTCTATAACATCCTGGCGTCGGCAAGTGCAGGAATCGCGCTTGGCATTGAAACCGACATCATCAAGGCAGGGATTGAAAATGTGAAAACAGTGAGAGGACGATTTGAACAGATGTATTTGCCAAACGGCGCTGTGGTAGTAATTGACTATTCACACACTCCTGATTCGTTGAAGAAGTGTCTTGAGACAATTCGAGATGTCTTGCTTTTGGCTGAAGGCAGTAGGAAGATGGCGAAGATCATCACGGTGTTCGGTTGCGGCGGAGATAGAGACAGGACCAAGCGACCAAAGATGGGAAGAATCGCGACGGAGCTCAGCGACGTTACGATCGTCACGTCGGACAATCCTCGCAGCGAAGATCCAGAGAAAATCATAGACGAGATAATTGTCGGTGTGAACAGAGAGGCTGAGGTCATCCGAGAATCCGATCGCCGAAAAGCGATCATCAAGGGACTGAGGATTGTACAGAGAGGCGATGTGCTCTTGCTTGCTGGCAAGGGTCACGAAAACTATCAGGTAATCGGCGGACGCAAATTCCATTTTGATGAAAGAGAAATCGTCGAGGAACTCACTAGAAGCCAGAAGCGTCCATGAGCTGCGGACTGCAGCAGCAGTGATATGATGAATAGAATATCGGCAAATCATAGATTCTCCATTATAGGTGGTGCAAAGAGCGGGATAGCGGTTGCCAAGCTGCTGAGGTCAACAAACGCAAGAGTGTTCCTTAGCGAGCTGCAGCCTGCTGAAAACATGCTGCGCGTGAAGGAAGAACTTGAGAGGATCGGCGTTGAATATGAATTGGGTGGACACACAAGCAGAGCGCTTGACGCCGATACTATGGTTGTGAGTCCCGGGGTTCCATCCGATGCTCCAATTATCGAAGGCGCGAAGAAAAGTGGATTGAAGGTGCTAAGCGAAATCGAAGTGGCATCTTGGTTCTGCAAGGCACCGATTGTAGCGATCACGGGCTCAAATGGCAAGACGACAACTACATCCCTCATCGGCGCGATATTCAAGAACGCAGCGATTAGTTCTGTCGTTGCAGGAAATATCGGATTTCCGTTCTCAGACTTCGTCGGAGAACTGAACGTGGAGAGTGTAGCAATCATAGAGGTGAGCAGTTTTCAGCTTGACAACATCGAGACCTTCAAACCAAAGGCAAGCATTCTTCTGAACATCACACCTGACCACCTCGATAGGTACGGACGCTCGTTTGATAGATATATCGAGTCCAAGTGCCGAATCTTCGAGAATCAGACTACCGACGATTTCACCATCTACAATTACGACGATGAAATCACCAGGCACGTGGTAGAAACAAGGGCAAAGTCAAGAAAGCTGCCCTTCAGTGTTTCGAAAGCGCTGGAGCATGGAGCCTTCGTGGACGGTGGTGATGCTATTTGCCTGCTTGGTAATCAGAAGGAGGCGGTTGTCAGAACGGAGAAGATACACATCAGAGGGATGCATAATCTCTACAACTCGCTGGCGGCAACTCTTGCAGCGCGAGTTTTCGGCATCAGGAGTGAGGTCATTCGAGATAGTCTGATGAGCTTCGAAGGAGTGGCTCATCGCCTAGAGTTCGTGCGCGAACTCAACGGCGTCAAGTATTTTAACGACTCTAAGGCAACCAACGTGGACTCCGTCTGGTATGCCCTCGGAAGTTTCGACGAGCCGATTATTCTCATCGCAGGGGGGCGCGACAAGGGAAACGACTACACGCGACTATATGATCTCGTGAGGCACAAAGTTAGAGCCGTGGTGCTGATTGGTGAAGCCGCCGAGAAAATCGAGCGCGAGTTTAGAGACCTGACGGAAGTGTTGAGAGCGATTTCGATGGAGGATGCGGTGCACAAGGCAAACAGAATGGCTAAGAGTGGCGATGTCGTATTGCTCTCCCCCGCGTGTGCAAGCTTTGACATGTTCAAGAACTACGAACACCGTGGAGAAGTGTTTAAGAGTTTGGTCAATGCTCTTTAGCTGAACAGGATGCCCTGAAGAAACGATCAGAAGATTTCTCGCAAATCACAACGATATGTTTGGACACATCAAACGAATTCACTTCGTCGGCATCGGCGGTGTCGGAATGAGCGGGATCGCGGAAATTCTGCTTGACCAGGGATTTCGGGTTTCCGGCTCCGATAAGACTTTGACAGAGATTACTGAACACTTGGAGAAACTGGGCGCCAGAATCTACGAAGGTCACTCAGCAGACAACGTGAAAGATGCGGATGTATTGGTCTATTCCTCCGCCGTACCGCTCGACAATCCTGAGATCCTTGAGGCGAAGAGCAGAAAAATCCCTGTGATCCGGCGTGCAGAGATGCTCGCCGAATTGATGCGGATGAAATATGGTATTGGCGTTGCGGGAATGCACGGTAAGACGACGACAACCTCGATGGTCGGATTGGTTTTGATGGAGGGCGGACTTGATCCGACGGTGATTGTAGGTGGGAAACTCAGCGGGATCGGCGGAACTAATGCGAGACTTGGGCATGGCGAATTCACGGTTGTGGAGGCAGATGAATTCGATAGGTCGTTCCTGCAACTTGCTCCAACGATTGCAATCATCACGACGCTTGAGTGTGAGCACATGGACATATATGCAGATCTCGATGACATCAAGAAGGCTTTTGTCGAGTTCGCAAACAAAGTCCCATTCTATGGATTCGTTGTCCTTTGTATTGATGAACCCTCGATCCAGGACATTGTACCAAGAATCAAGAAGAAAATCATCACCTATGGTTTGACCGCTCAGTCTGATCTCCAAGCAGTTGACCTCTACTTCAAAGATCATCGCTCTGAATACGAGTTGATTTATCGCGGAACGGAGATGGGCAGGATTCATCTTCAAATCCCTGGCAGTCACAACGTGAAGAACTCTCTTGCGGCAATCGGCGTGGGACTTGAACTCAGCATTCCATTCGAGAGAATCAAATCGGCGATAGAATCGTTCACTGGAGTCTATAGAAGGTTTGAAATCAAGGCAGAAGTTGACGGCATCATGGTCGTTGATGATTATGCTCATCATCCGACGGAGGTGCAAGCGACACTCTTGGGGGCAAGCCTTGGCTACAAAAGGCGAATCGTCGCGGTATTTCAACCCCATACATACACAAGAACAAGAGACTTTTATGAAGACTTCGGACGCTCGTTCTTCAATTCTGATGTTCTCATTGTCACAGACGTCTATCCCGCACGCGAAGAACCCATTCAGGGGGTCACGGGGGAATTGATTGCTGAGGCTGCCAGGAGGTTTGGGGCATAAGGATGTTCTTTATCTTGCTGACAGTACAGATGTGCCAGATTTACTGATGAGGATCAAGAGACCTGGCGATATCATTGTCACCATGGGGGCTGGTGATATTTGGAAATATGGCGAAGAGTTTGTGGAGAAGCTAAAAGGACAAGGTGATTGATCCGGTGCCTGCTTCATCTGGCAGCTAATCAATCCGAGCACCTGGCGAGAGACGTGCATCGCGTGCTTCTTGAAATTCCCTCCAGTCATGAATGACGGCGATGCTAAGTCACCGGGAGGTTAATCAATGATAAGCGAAAAGGACACCACTATACTAGTCGTTGATGATGAGGAGCAAATTCTGGATTGGTTGCAGGGAATGCTCTCAATAGAAGGCTATCAAGTTCTCACTGCGAGCAGCGCATTCCAAGCCTTGGAGCTGCTGGAGAAACATCATCTAGATCTGATAATCTCGGATGTCAACATGCCGAAGATGAACGGATACGAATTCTACCGGCGCGTTAAAGATCAACCAAGGCTGCAAGCGATTCCTTTTGTGTTCCTCAGTGCGCTTTGTGATACAAAAGATGTCATTGCAGGCAAGGAACTTGGAGCGGATGACTATCTCAGCAAACCTATTAGTGCAGAGGAACTCCTGGCAACAATCAAGGGAAAGCTGAAGCGCGCCGAACAGATGCGAGCCTCTGTCAATACGGAATTGACTGAATTGAAGAACCAGATTCTGCAAACCCTCTCGCACGAGTTCCGCACGCCACTCGCGACGATCCGAGGATTCTCGTCAATCCTGCTTGACGAGAGAATCCACTACTCACCCCTTGAGTTGGAGGAATTCCTGAAGATCATTAAGACTGGAGGGGACAGGCTCCAGCGGTTGGTCGAAGACTTCTTGCTGACAGTCAGCACTGAAACTGGTGAAATGCAGAAATACTACGAGGCACAGCGTTGCCCAACCAATCTCTTGGAGTTGATAGAAGAAGCTACAGCCAAATTGACACCAGCTTTCCAAGAGAAACGTGTGTCGCTAGAGAAAAGGCTTCCTGAAGGTCTGCCAAGCGTCACTGTAAGCCCACGAGAGATCGAAGAGATACTTGAGCGGCTGCTAAGCAACGCATTAAAGTTCACTCCATCAGGGGGGAAAGTCGAAGTAAGTGCTGTTCGGGAAGGACAACAGGTCATCCTCAAGGTTAGTGATTCAGGCATCGGGATACCGCCTCAAGAGATGCCGAGGATATTCGATAAGTTCTATCAAGTTGACAGAGTGAAGATGGAACAGCAGGGTGCAGGACTTGGTCTTTACATAGCCAAGCAATTTGCGCACATCAATCATTGCACACTGGAATGCGAAAGTGAAGTTGGCAAAGGAAGTACTTTCAGCTTGAAAATCCCAATAGCATAGGTCATCCGCGGGATCCGTTGTAAGGCGCTCTCAAGTGGGACTCGCCGGAGATCCACTACCGAACCGTGGCGTGGGGCTGAAACTACGGAAGTTGCTGTTGACTCCGTACAGACTTTACATGCATCCAGCTTTGTACGAGCTTACTGCATGAAACGCAAGATACTTGTTGTAGGGGGTGTTGCAGCAGGACCGAGTGCTGCTAGCAAGGCTGCAAGAACAAGTCAAGATTTCGAGGTCACTTTGTTCGAACAAGGCGACCATATCTCTTACGGCGTCTGTGAACTGCCCTACTACATCAGCAACACAGTCGCTGAACTCGACAGGTTGATCATTCATACGCCGGAGCGATTTGAGAAGGAAAAAGGCGTCGTGGCGAAGGTGCGCCACCGGGCGGAAAGCATTCTTCCTGTTCAGCGAAGGATCTTGGTGCGAAACCTTGAGACAGATGAAGTAAGTGAATGCTCGTACGATAAGCTGATTCTTGCCACCGGTGCACGCCCACGACGACTGGGTATCCCAAGCGAAGATGGAACCAACGTCTTCCGTGTTAAAACTCTGGATGATGGTATTGCGATCAAGAAATTCATGCAGCAGAGCCAGCCGAAGAAAGCGGTCATCATCGGTGCAGGATTCATCGGAATGGAAATGGCGGAGGCGTTGCGTTCCTTTGATATCGAGACGACCATTTTGCATCGCAGCCATCTGCCGATGGGAAGACTCGAGGTTGCAGCAAGAGAGATGATTCTGCAGGAGCTGGAGAAACACGGCGTGCGCTTTGCTACAGTGAAAGAGATTGTCTCATTCGGCAAAGATCCTTCGGCACAGGTAAAGACGGTTGTAACTGGTAGCGGCACATATCCGACGGACATCGTCATCGTAGCAGTTGGTTTCGTACCTAACAGTGATCTTGCTGATGGAGCGGGACTTCAGCTTGGTGCCTCTGGCGGCATCAAAGTGGATCAGAAACAACTGACGAGCGTTGACAACATCTATGCTGCCGGTGATTGTTGTGAGATCAAGAATCTTGTTGACAATCGTCCTTCTCTTGTTCCCTTCGCAACGATTGCCGCCAAGACGGGTCGCGTTGCGGGCGAAAACGCGGCTGGGGGAAATGCGATTTTCAGGGGAACGGTGCGAGCAGTTGCACTGAAGGTCTTCGATCTGGAAATCGCACAGGTTGGCATAAGCTCGGAGGAGGCACAAGCATCGAGATTCGATGTTGCGACCGAAATGATAACCGATTGGTCACGCATCTCATTTATGCCGGGCAGTAAGAAACTTCATATCATCTACATCATTGACAAACGCTCAAAACGACTCTTGGGAGCAAATCTCATTGGTGAGGAAGGTGCAGCACTCAGAGCAAACACACTTGCCGCAGCCATTCGGCATCGCCTCACGGTAGATGAAGTCTCGCAACTGGACTTGGTTTACACGCCGCCTTTTGCACCTTTGTGGGATCCGATACTTGTAGCTGCGAATCAAGCGAAGAAGAGACTGGAGGAACCTAAGATCAAGGGCAGAAGTGGCTAGATTCCTGAAGGGGGATGATCTAAGTAGACGAATGCGATTTCACGTTCAATCCGCTTTGACGCGTTTCGTTACCTTTCTCCCCAACACATCCACTGCCATGCAGCAGATAGTCCTGGTGTTCTTCTAGTACAAGACCTTTCGGATTTTGACGACACAACACCATGCGCAACAAGTCTATCCTCTACTGGCTCCTCGCCTTATTGTGTGTGCTGATCTGGGGTACAAGTTGGTCGGTCTTCGCAATTGGTCTCAAGTATATGTCGCCGTTTCTGCTTGGGGGAGCGGCAAATCTCCTTGCCGGTGTTATATTGTTGGCTACTGCAAGAGTTTGAAATACTCCAATTCCACAAACAGCCTCAGCGCGGCGTTTCTATGTTCTTGTTGGTGTCGTCTACAGTGCGATGCCTGCAGGTTTGATGTTCTGGGGAATGCGATATATATCTTCTGGGATGGCATCGGTGTTGGTGTGGACTTCATCCCTTTTTTTGGTCGGTCTGGCGTTCGTTTTCTTGAGGCATTATGAGCGTGTTACCCTTCAGAAGCTCATTGGCGTTGTTACTGGCTTCGGTGGAGTTGCTGCGATTTTCGGAGATGACCTCCACGTTGGTTTTGAGTCGCCGTCGTTGATGGGAATGCTTGCGCTTCTTTGCGCTGGATTGTGCGTCGCGTTAGGCATCGTGATCGTGAAGCGAAGTGGAAGTAGATACCATCCGAGCATTATCGCATGTGCAAGAGCAGTGGTTGGAGGATTGCTGCTCATGCTCACGGCATTCACGTTCGGTCAGACTCAGTTCGTTTTTTCCTGGGAAGCTGCTGGTGCAGTGCTTTTCGTTGGTCTGCTTGTTTATGGCGGCGCAGATTTGCTGTTCCTTTGGCTCCTACAGCGTCTCGAGGCTGTCAAGCTTTCCTTGGTAGGACTGCTTGCACCGGTTATTGCGCTATTCGTTGGTTTCTTCTTTTTCCAAGAAACAGTCACGACCCTTGACATTATTGGTACGGGGTTGGTAACAAGTGGCTTGGTGGCTGTCAATATTGGATGACGTCAGGGAATTGCCGGCAAGGTGCGACGAGACAAAGAAGACAGTGATCATCACAAACGTAAAAGTCTCCTGGACGTCCGGGAGACTTTTGAAGTGGTGAGGGTCAGAATCGAACTGACGACACCAGCCTTTTCAGGGCTGTGCTCTACCAACTGAGCTACCTCACCTGGCGAGAGAAATATACAAAAGTGCTCTGAAAAAAGCAAGAGCTTTTCGGAACGATTTCCCTTCAATCTCCACGATCGCGGATATGATATTGTGGAACTTCTGTCAATCCGAGATCTGCAATCCGAAATCGAAATCACAATACTCCATTCTTCTTCAACACATCTCTCGAAATCACGATCTTCTGGATCTCACTCGTCCCTTCAAAAATCCTGTTGATGCGAGAATCCCGATAGAACCTCTCGATGGGAAGCTCTCTTGAGTATCCCATACCGCCATGAATCTGCACTGCCATATCTACGATCTTGTCAAGAGATTCTGAGCAGAAAAGTTTGACCATCGCGGCTTGACGGGAGATTGGCTTTCCAGCGTCATAATCAGCAGCAGAGCGATACACAGCGGATTCCATCGCGTAGATGAGCGTTGCCATCTCTGCGAGCATGAACTGGATGGCTTCAAACTGAGCGATTGGAACGCCAAATTGCTTTCGCTTCTTGGCATACTTTGTCGAAAGCTCCAGCATTTCCTTCGCCGCACCAATACAGCCTGCACCAAGCCCTAACCTGCCAGCATTTAACGTTTTCATCGCAATGAGAAACCCCCTGCCGTCTTGGCCAATGAGATTCTCTTTAGGCACACGCACGTTCTCCAGCGTGATCGGATTGGTTGTGCTTCCGCGAATTCCCATCTTCTTCTCCGGTGGTCCAACGGTAAATCCCGGCGTTTTCGTCCCGACAACAAATCCAGAGATTCCACGCTCCGTTCTGGCAAAGAGAGAAACAACATCGGCGATGCCAGCGTTCGTGATCCAGAGTTTCTCGCCGTTGATCACCCATTCGTCGCTGTCCAGACGCGCCTTGGTACGAAGATTGAAAGAGTCGGAACCAGCCAAGGTTTCTGTCAGAGCAAACGCTCCAATGAGCTGTCCTTGAGCTAGCGGAACAAGATACCTCTTCTTCAGCTCTTCACTCCCGCCAATGTAGATGGCGTTTGCACCGATGGATTGGTGTGCTCCAATGAAGGTCGCAGTTGATGAGCATCCTCGAGATATCTCTTCCTGGACAATACAGTATCCAACTTCACCGAACCCACCGCCGCCATACTCTTGCGGAAAGGCAGCGCCCAGTAATCCCAGATCTTTGATCTTCTGGATCAACTCGACTGGTATTTTCTCTTCCTCATCAATCTTACCTGCAACAGGCTTGATCTCCTTATTGGTGAAATCTTTCACCATCTCCCGCAGCATGTCCTGCTCCTCGGTCAGTTTGAATTCAATCATTTGAGTTCCTTTGGCTTGGTGACATTAGTAGCTGAATAGAAAAGTATCGCTTCACGCCGATTAATGCTATAGCAATCTCACATAGCCAACCTTATCCTCACCGCCATCTACACCTCCAATGATATGAGATTGTCAATCTGTGAATCTCTTCAGCACATCCCGCAAGTCAGGCTTGGAGATCTCTGCCAAATCATACCGAACACGCACTGAAGGTTTATTGATTCTCAAAATCCTCCGCAGATCTATTGGTGTGCCGATGATTACTGAATCGCACTTGACCTTGTTTATGGTTGTCTCGAGATCCTTCGTCTGCCTCTCCCCGTAGCCCATAGCTGGCAGAAGCGCCCCGATGTTCGGATATTTCCTGAAGGTCTCAGCGATGGAGTCTACCAGATATGGTCGCGGATCTACTATCTCCAGCGCTCCGAATTTTCTCGCCGCGATGGTCCCTGCCCCAAAACTCATCTCACCATGAGTCAACGTTGGACCATCTTCAACGACCAACACTCGCTTGCCACGAATGACCGTCTCATCCTCAACAGAAATCGGCGAGGCTGCCTCGATAACCGTCGCTGTGGAATTGATGCTGCGGATGTTTCGCCGCACCAAATCCACATTTTCAGGAGGTGCAGATTCCACTTTGTTTATCACGACAACATCTGCCAATCTCAGATTGGTCTCGCCTGGATAATATGTGAGTTCGTGACCCGGACGGTGCGGGTCAACAACGGTGATGGTCATGTCCGGTTGGTAGAACGACATATCGTTATTGCCGCCATCCCATACGATGATGTCCGCCTCCTTCTCTGCCTCATGCAGAATGGCTTCGTAATCCACACCAGCATAAATGACCGTGCCGTTCACGATGTGAGACTCGTATTCCTCCATCTCCTCCACGGTGCAACGATACTTTTTCATGTCTTCAAGAGAAGCATAGCGCTGAACTATCTGCTTCACCAGATCACCATAGGGCATTGGATGACGCACTACGACCACTCGTTTGCCGGCGGCTCTCAGAATGCTGGTCACCTTTCGCGATGTCTGGCTTTTGCCGCATCCCGTCCTTACAGCCACTACCGCAATCACCGGGACTTTGCTCTTCAGCATAGTGTGCTTCAGTCCCAAGACCGTGAAGTCAGCGCCTGCTGCCATTGCCTGTGAGGCTTTGTCCATTACATAATGGAACGAGACATCGGAATACGAGAACACAACTTCATCTATGTTATGCTGCTTGATCAGATTCGTTAGCTCATTCTCTGGATAGATTGGGATTCCCTTGGGATACCGCGCCCCTGCCAGTTCTGGAGGATACTTGCGCCCCTCGATATTCGGTATCTGCGTTGCCGTAAACGCCACGACTTCGACATCAGCATCGTTTCGATACGCGAGATTGAAATTATGGAAATCCCTCCCGGCAGCACCCATAATTAGAATTCGTTTCTTAGGCATCTGGTACTCCTACCTGTTCGTCAACGCGTGTCCAGATTCAAAACTCCGCAAGCATCGCTTTCAACCTATGATAAGATATGAAAAGTCTGGCAAAAAAGCAATGATCGGTTGGTTTCCTTCTTCAACAAGATACACATCGGTTCGATTTTGCAGTTCATGTTGAGAGCTAACCACGGATATCTGGCAACTGTCGCGATCAAGGTGCAGAAATGTGAGTCATCTGATGGATATGCCGAGTTGATGAGAATCTTGAAGAATGCCAAGATGGGAGGTGGGTGGAGGTACTCATACTGACGCGTTGGTTTCGGAGCGAACGATTTCTGCACAAGCCAGTCGTCAAACGTCGGCGGCAATCCGCAACCAGGCAGTTCCGCACTCACAGTGTGCGATTCAAGCCTCTGGTGGGATATCCACCTAAATCGTATCCAACGCTTTCTTCAAATCACTGATAATATCATCCATATTTTCCAATCCAATGGAAAGTCGAACGCCTCCTGGATCAACACCATCCTTCAGCTGCTCCTCAAGCGGAATGGCAGAGTGCGTCATTGAACCGGGATGCTCAACCAGAGTACGTATGTTTCCCAAACTCACTGCCAATGTTATCGTGTAAGCATTCTTTGCAAGATAGTTTATCAGCTTCTCACCGCTGCTCTTCCGTTTACCGGGAGTGTCACCCTTCATAACAAAGTAGATCATGCTGCCCGGAGCAAAGTTCCCGTCGTAGTCCACCATCTGACGCCTAGCGAGTTCTAGTTGTTCAAAGGACGCCGCCCCGGGATAATGCACCTTCGTTATCTTAGGATGATTGCCCAAGAAACGAGCGACTTCCATCGCTGTTCTCTGTTGCTGTCGCATTCGCATTGCAAGTGTTGGAAGTCCGTACACAAGAATGGGCAAAGCGCTCTTAGTTGCCAACACGCCGCCAAAATCTTTACGATAAAGCATAAGCCGATCTTTGCTCCACTCTGGTCCAATCACTGCACCCCCCATATCCGTTCCGAAGCCACCGATGTTCTTCGTCAAAGAGTGCACGACGAAATGAGCGCCAAGCTCCAATGGGCGTTGGCAGAATGGTGTAGCAAATGTGTTGTCAATGACGATACGGGCTTTGTCCTTCTGGCTTCGTTTCGCGTTTTCCTCATCCACAATTCGTCTGACGGCAGCGATATCAATCAAGTCCAACGTGGGATTGACCGGGCTCTCGAAATAGATAACCTTGGTCTTATGTGTGAAGTGTTTCTTCAAGTTCTGGGGATTCAGCAGATTCGTGAACCTCACGCCAATGCCGTAGCGGGGGTACCAGTTAGTTAGAAGTGAGAAGGTGCAGCCATAGAGCATCCTGTGTGCGATAATCTCATCGCCTTTCGTGGTCAGAATGCCTAAGATGGCTGAGACTGCCGCCATACCCGTTGAGAATGTCACACACGCATCGCCTCGTTCTGCGAATGCCAGGTTCTCCTCAAGCATACCTTTGTTCGGTTCACCAAGACGATCATAGATGTATATCGGCACCTTGGTTTCTACATCCACGTCGTCCACGGTGTGCGCAAACTCGACAAAGCCCTGGGCACCTCGCTGTGAAGACTCCAAGCGGAAGGTGCACGAGGAGGAGATAGGGGGAACGACATGGTGGCTGTAGTCCCACGCTGGTGTGAACGCCTTCCCATAGATGAGGTGCGTTTCCATCGAATAGCCGTCCTGCGGTTGCTTATTCTTTCTTCGTTTCATAACAGTACTCCTCGTTGTCCGTGGAGAGAAAAGTGTATTGCGAACGGGAATTATCTGCTTGTGTTCAAATCTTTTGCAATGCCTGATCCAGATCTTCGATCAAGTCACTGATGTCTTCAACTCCCACTGAGAGTCTGATGAGCGTATCCTCCAGCCCAGCTTGGATCCGGACTTCGCTTGGCACGGAAGCATGAGACATCGTTGCCGGGTGTCCAATTAGCGATTCGACGCCCCCCAAACTCTCCGCGAGAAGAAAAATCTTCGTTAAGGTCGTTAGACGTTTTGCAGCTTCTACGCCTCCGCTTCTCAATGTGAACGAGATCATCCCACCGAAACCTCGCATCTGCTTTCTCGCTAATTTGTGGTTCGGATGATTTGGCAAGCCGGGATAATTAACGTGCTGAACTTTTGGATGCGAGGAGAGGAATGCTGCGACCTGCTCGGCATTTTCACAATGCCTTTGCATCCGTAGGTGTAATGTCTTCGTGCCGCGAAGTGCTAGAAAGCAGTCGAAAGGTCCAGGGACAGCACCGCTAGACTTCTGTATGAAATGGAGACGCTCAGCGGTTGAAGCATCATTTGTAATTGCAGCTCCAAGAACGACGTCCGAATGTCCCCCCAAATACTTTGTCGCGCTGTGGATCACAATGTCAGCTCCAAGCATGAGTGGGTTCTGTAGATAAGGAGTCGCGAACGTGTTGTCAACCACCGAAGCTGCGCCTGCATCCTTCGCGATTCGTGCCACTTCTTGAATATCCACAATGTGCAGTAATGGATTGGTCGGCGTCTCAATCCAGATCATCTTTGTGTTAGGTCTCACGGTACGCTTCACATTGTCTGGATTGCTCATTTCTACAAAGTCAAAGCTCAAACCAAATTGATCAAAGACCTTCATGAACAGCCTGTAAGTTCCGCCGTATAGATCGTTATTGGCTATGACGTGGTCCCCTGCCTTCAAGAGTTTCACAGCCGCATCTGTGGCAGCCACTCCAGACGAGAATGCGATGCCGTAAATACCACCTTCGAGTGCAGCCAGGTTCTTCTCAAGAGCCGTCCGCGTGGGATTACCGACCCTCGAATAGCTGTAACCTTTGTGAACACCAGGCGCGGATTGTGCAAACGTTGATGTCTGGTAAATTGGCATCATGACCGCACCTGTGGCGGCATCAAGCTCCTGACCGCCATGCACAGCAATTGTTCCGAACTTCATCATTGATGAGAACAATCCCTCTGTTAGATTTGCGTCGTGTTTCTAGTTATCGAAAACAAAGAAGAGATGCCTATCAGCAAAACGAACAAACGCTTGGATCAACTATGAGAACCCAATTGGCAGCAAGATGTTCACCTTCGTTCCCTTTCCTACTTCACTCGAAATCTCGATTCTTCCATCTAAATCATCTATCGTCTTTTTTGAGATCGCAAGACCAAGCCCCATGCCATCAGTCTTGGTAGAGAAATTGGGTTCAAAGAGCCTTTCCTTGACCTCGTCTGCCATACCACATCCGTTATCAGAGATTATTACTCTGACGAAGCCGGCATCCAACCCGGTTCGAATGCGAACTTCGCCTCTACGCAGCTTCGCTTGGTCAGAAGCGATTGCGTGAATTGCCTGCACACTGTTTCGAACAATGTTGATGAAGACTCTTCGCAGTTCTTCCCTATCAGCAAGAATCGCTGGGATATTATCGGAAAAATCCAACTCAAAATCAACATCTTTCTTCTCGCCCGTCTCCGCTTGGTCAAAGAGATGGACGACATCCAGCAAGAGTTCGTTCACTGTGCACCGCTCGTATTGCCGTTGCGGCATCTTCGCAAAACGCGAGAATTCTGACGCAATTCGACCAAGCGCGTCTATCTGCTCAACAAGCGTTTGAGTAACCGACTCCAGTATCTCGCCGAAGTCTTCTGCCTTGTCACGGTATGCCTGCTGCAGATGCTGAGTCGAGAGCTTCATCGGAGTCAGGGGATTCTTGATTTCGTGCGCGACCTGCTTTGCCATCTCTCTCCAAGCAAGCTCACGCTCGACGACGGCAAGTTCTTTCCGACTCTTCTTGAGGTCTCGAATCATCTTGTTGAAAGATTCCACTAACGCTCCCAACTCATCGCTGCTCTTAGCCAACACCTCAACATCCAATTCACCTTTAGAGATTCGCCGCGTCGCATTGGTCAGTCTTTTGATCGGCAAGGAGATCCGATCAGCAAGGAAGGTCCCCAGCCCGACAACCAGTACCAACACAATCGCGTAGCCGCCGAAAATGAATGCGCTCGTCTTCGCAACTTCCTGGTCAATTTGTGGCTGACGGTACAATGTCGGGAGAGAGATGATGCCAACAAGCTCTCCCTGACGACCTAGGATCGGCTCGTAGCCAACAAGATATGGGAACCGTCCAATGTATTCGTCCTCTGAATAAAATCTCTTGCCAAGAAGAGCTACGTTGAGATAGGCTTGGTTGTTCAACCTACGATCCAGCAGCTCTGTTTGATACACTTCCGGTCTACTGCTGGCGACAATGTCTCCACCCACATAGACGTTGAAGTCCTTTCCTGTTTCACCTGCAATGCCTCTGCAGACATCATTCGTGAGAAGGCTTCTAAGAACATTTGACGAAATGCCTTCGCCGAACAGGCGGCTGAGACTCTCTTCCACTGTCGCCAGGTCCTCTGAAAGCCTCTGACGAAGCATGTCCCTGCTACGCTCAAGCGTGAAATCTCGGACATAGAACCAGACCAGAAGTGTTGGAATCACTGAGACCGCAAGAAACGCCGTCAGAAGTCTATCTCGGAAGCTGAACTGATACTGCCTACCCCTGACCAGTTGGAGAACGAAATTGATAGAAAGGCAGATGAAGGTTATTGTCAAGAAGAACAATGCAATCTTGAAGAACGCGAAAATGTGCCACCGGAAATCCAACTCCTTCGTGCTGAATGCGAACATCCGATCCCGACCGTTGACAGATTCTGCAATGACGTAGTACGACGAATAGCTGTTTCCCTCAATGGTTTCCTTTATCCACCCGGCATTACTCTTGCTCTCAGCCAGCATCGCATATACTCCATCGGGCACAAGATATCCCCGGGGAAAATCATCCGCGGTGGAACTGCTCAGCTCACCTCCAATGAATTCAGAGATGATGACGTTTTCAAATCCTCCAATCGCTCCTTCGTTTTCATAACTTCGCAGAATCTCCGGTGTCACGACTTCGGAAAGAACATTTCCACGAGCAGGCAAAAGAATCCAGACTGCCCCTGACACATTTCCGTTATCATTCAGAATCAGTGACTCACCGACATATTCTTTCCTCCCTCGTGCTTCAGTCACAGATGTGACGTATGATGGCAACGCCTTGACAGGTCGAAGAGAAGTGAGAAACTGGATGATATCGCGTTCAGGAATGCCAACGCTGAAGCGACTCAGAACACGATTCGTGGTGTCTGCAATGATGACCGCGGAGTTGTAGCCCTCACGACTCAAACGGCTCGTCGCCCACATTTGAAAGGCTAACGCAGGAAACCGTTCACTATCTCCCTCTTGAAGCGCCTCCGTAAGATTCTCATCGGCTGAGATCTGACTCGAGCTTTCTTTCAAGACAAAGGTCATCCATCCATCCTCTGGCTGGACCAATTTGCTCGCTGCCACCTGGATCTCCTCCCTCTGATATTCATAGATCTTTTCGTGCAACAGAGGGTAGGCGGTGATCGTTGACAGTATGAGCATAGTCGCGCTGGTCTTGACGATCCCGAATGATTGACCAGGAAGTACCTTCCTCAGAACGATCGCAGCCACGACGGCAAGCATGATGGTGAAGACAAGCTGGTAGATTTGGGGAACCGGTGCATTGAACAGAGCGTCTGACACACAACCAACGATCGCAAAAATCAGGGTGACTGTACTCCAAGCTTGTGTTTCCCTGAGCCCTGAATTCACGCCAACCCACTTGGTTATCCGATGCGCTAGGAGGAAAAGAACAATAGAACATAGAATCAGCGATGTGGTCAACAAGAACAAGTTCAGCTCCATCAGAGCCACCATTGGCGATGGAAGAACAGAGTTTGGGTCATTATATCTTAAGGTTGAGTCGAAAGCCAAGCTTCGCACAGTCGCACCATATCCACGGATGAGAAGTGCAAAGCACAAAGCCAACACCATGATGAGACTGAAAGCGATAACAACTCTGAGCCTATTGCTGATCTGCGGGGAGTGAACTTGCCGCTTCACAATGTGCACGGTCAAATATGCAAGGTACACACAGTCAATGAAAAGGAAGAGAACGGTGAACAGAAGCTCACCCGGATTCCTCGCAATTCCATAACCAAACGCCGATGCAAAATAGGCAGGATTGAATATCTCCGCATCCACAAGCTTTGTTGGGAAACCGATGAGGAGCCAGAGGTAACGAACAAGACATAGATTGATCGTCAAGACATAGAAGCGCTTGAACGACGAGGCTGACCTATCCCAGTACCATCTCCACAAACCAAAGCTTATGACGAGCGACAGCACAACTATGAGAAACGCAGTAGCCTTAATCGCCGTATCTTCTATCTCCTGAACGGCTAAAGATTGAGCCGGCCTCGTGACATAGAGCATCCCGATCTTGCTCCCGTCAATTCCGGTCACCACCGCTGACGTGATACGTCCGTCCTTGCTTTCCGTTGCGTTCGGGGAGAAGTCGAATTCCACTTTGGCGTTCATTTGTGCAGAGAGCTGAGAAGCCAGTCCTGTACTGTGAAGAAAGCGGTTATGCAGCGGATAGTTCACTTCCACGGTCCGACTCACAACGATGACTGCACCTTTCGGCGTGAACCACATGGGAACGAAGACAGAGAGATATGAGTAGATGAATCCCTGAGATACGGTGGAGAGTTCTTTTCCCCCCAATCCTTTCTGAATAATGTTGTCCGAAGTGGGCACTCGTCTTCCAGACCATGCAACACAACTTGCAGACTGATCATACACTTCGATTGTATGAGTTCTGTCCAAGTTATGCCTTTCGATGATGCCAAAGAGAGCGACAAGTTCGCCCCTCTCACCGGCTAGATACTTGCCCAAGCTTCTGCTGAGTTCAGCATCGGCAGAGACCTGTTTGGCAAAGTCCAATGTCTCCCTCTGGTAGTCATTGAAAGCCGACAAGACGCCGTCCACTAGCTTCTGTGTTCTCTCGGTAGAGAGTTCTCCCCAATGCTCGTTCACGCTGGAGGCGATGAAGTAGGAACCGGCCTGTACCAGAACAACGCATAATGAAATGAAAAAGACGATATACACATATCGTCTATCTCGAAACGGCAGAAGGATCTTGTATAGTCTCTTCAACAGATTCATGTCAACACACTATCTGTTGGTGATGGTTATCTGGTCAATCTTCCACGTATTGACAACAAGATTGAGAGATACATAGATCTGGGCACTCCCTGCGCCCAGCGAACTGCTGTAGGAATAGATGCCCGCAGCATAGGGATTCGTTGGAATATCGCCGTAGCTGTTGAAACGAACACTCACCGGCTGATACAAACTGAAGTAGCCCTGCAGGATATAATACGCTTGATTCGCACTATAGCAACCGCTCCTGTCCTTGCTTACGCTCACGAAGACCTTAGGACCGAAGAAGTTTGCAAGGAGGTCAGCATTGCCTTGAGCAAGAGCTTGTTCAATACGCTTGAACACTGTCCTCGGATTTTCGGTACCACGCCTTGAAGAGGTGTCAGGAGTCTGCCGCTCGATCAAATGTTGACGCCTCGCATCCCGTAGCTGCTGAGCATCTGCGTAGTTCGTCAGCAACGGAAACACGATCAGGACAATAGGAACACACACCATCATGTCTTTCCAATGACTCATATCTTTCACCTTCCACAATTATAACTCATTCCTCCCTAAAAGTCAAGCGTTCGATCCTCTAGGGTTCGATAAACACAAAGACATTGCCATGTGCGGCAATGTCTTTGTGTTTCTCCCCCGACCGCTTCTCTGTGAATGCCCACTCAATGTCCAATTCGAACTATATGAGACGAGATTGGCGCTCGCTGACCGTTGCTCAATTGTCTCACCTTCAAGGACGCGTTACCTTCCACAAGTTGATATGCCCAATCAAACACTACACGGTTCGATTTCAAATCCCTTACTCTGAACTTCGCAAAATGATCGTCCCACGTCCACACGACGTAAGTATGACCCACGATCAACTGGACATCCTTCGTCGGCGACCAACCGTTCCTTGGTGACATGGCGATCTTGTCCAACGAAGCGGTGTAACCCATATCTTGGATATCGCTGTCATCCCACACATTCATATAGTAGACACCGTTGGCGTATTCAAAGAAGATGTCGGTGTACTTGTCATTGTAAGGTCCCACACTGTAGGTCGAGAAATCATAACCAGCATCGTTGGGATAATTCTTGTAGTCATAAATCGCGACATCATTTCCTTCGGGTCTTGGTGTGGCATACACTTCCTCATAGCTGAATTCGCTTTCGTTACCATCGTAGTCATAAGCCGTGATCGCGTAGTAATATATCACACCATTCTTAGCACCATAGTCTGTGAAGTGCGGGACCTTTGTCGAACCAATCAACTCGTAGCGACCATGGAAGCTGCTGCTCACATACACGTTATAGCCTGAGAGGTTTCGCTCAGTGTTTGGCAGCCATGAAAGATCCACCTTGTGATCTCTTGCGACACTGATGATCCCTTGGGGTGGTGCGGGCGGTGTATGGTCATAATCATTAACGTGGACATTGCACCCACCGAGGATTGCTATCATATTGAAGATGCCGAACGTCAAGAGTATTCTTTTCATTATAATGTCTCCTTGCGATAACAGATGGTGTCGTGTCGCTTTGAGTTGCTTTATGCCGAGCTGCAAGCTACGCTTTTCCTCCTACCGCTCACGGGACCGTTCTCTCCCGCCCCGACTGCCTTCTGTCTCCGATGGCACTCTGGGCTGAGTACGCGATTTACTTTCTGGTGAACTTTCAATCCTTTCCCTTCCGCCGGAGTTCCACTGCTGCTGTCGCTCAGCCGGAGCTTTTCGCATTTCATTCTTAGGTTGATCCTTCGGTTCAGACTCCCGATTCCTTTGGGTGTTAGGACTCTGCCGCCCTTCACCCCTCAATCCTTCCTTGCTTCGAGTGTCTGGGGCTAGCCATCCCGGACTCTCGTTGCGCTGCGTCCGATCAATCTTCCCTCTCTGTTCACTCTGTCCTTTGTATTCTTGCTCATTCTGAATGTTCTGCCGTCGCGAGCGATCTGTCTTGAAGCTCGGCGCCCGTCCTACTTCGCCACGTCCCTCCCGCTTATCCGTGCGAGTCCCGCCATCGTTCCCTCTCCGCTCAACCGTTCCCCGGGTTTCTCGGTTAGAGGAACGAGTGGTAGCGACATCTCGGATATGTCGATCTCGGGTCACCTCCGGCTTGTACAAGTACAGCCTGCCGTTCTCGATTCGGTCTGCGGTTCTACGACCTTCCGGCACAGACCGATCTTCATACACAGGTGTACGGAACACCCTTCTTCCAGTTGCAAGCTCAACGTAGCCAACGCGCGGTCCATGATTGTATATTCTGTTGTTGACAATCGTAATGTTCGTGATGTTTACCGTGTTCCTGATGATTGTCGTGTTGTAAGCGTGGGGCAATACAGCAACTCTCGGAGCGAGGAATCCCCAGCTGTGGACAAAACACCATCCAAAACTCACTACGCCATAGTCATCGAATGAAGCGCCTATGGAGAAGCCCCAGCGCGCTCTTGGCGGAAGTGGTGCCCATCCGATGTAATTGGTACGATATCTCCACTGCACCCAAGCTGGACCCCACACATTATCGGGAATCCAGATCCAACCGTAGTAGTCGTCATATACCCAACGCCCATAGTGGAAGGGTGCCCAACCCCAGACGTAATCTGATCCCCAGGTCCATCCATAGTCAGTCCACACCCAATGACCATGCGTATAGGGTCTCCAACCAGATTCAACGACTGTCGGTCGCCAGCAATATCCGTAGTCTCCGTATTCAAACCATTCACCATAGGGTGCAAGTGCATCATAGAACACACCTATGCTCACAGTGACCTGTGCGTGAGCCGTGTTCAGCTTTACCGAGCCAAGGAAGAGAACCAGCACCCCGAGCAATCCGAATGCGAACGATGTCTTCTTCATTGTCATAGCTCCTTTGATCTGTGTTGACAATCTTCGACTGACTCTTTTGTTCCTCAACTGTCTATAGTCCCAAAAATTATGCCACGGGATTTGCAGCACTGTCTCTGCAAAATCCCCATGATTCTGGAAGGTTTCTTGGAAAATGTTGTCGAGGTTCTGTATGTTTTGGAGGACAGAGTGTAGCATAACAAGAAAGCCAATCCCATCACCGAAGGATTGGCTTACTCGGATTTAGTGCCACACGTCAAGCGATTCTCGAATCGCTCCTACCGTGCAACGTGTGTTTTGCCTTTGTTAATCGCGCCGATCGCTTTTCCCTTCAACTTCCATCCATTAAAAGGTGAGTTCTTTGACTTTGAATGAAACGCACCAACATCCACTTTCCATTCAAGGTTTGGATCAATCAGAGTGAGATTTGCTTTCTGACCAACTTCAATCTTGATCTGAGGCAAGTTCAAAATCCTTCGCGGGTTCGCTGACATTTTCTCCACCATCTGATTAATCGTCAACACCCCTGTCGCCACGAGTTCAGTCATCGTGAGTCCAATCGCTGTCTCAAGCCCTACAATACCAAACGGTGCACTGATGTACTCAACTTCTTTCTCCTCGATAGCGTGAGGGGCATGATCAGTAGCGATTACGTCAATGGTGCCGTCCCGCAATCCTTCCTTCACTGCCTCAACATCCTTCGCTGTTCTAAGCGGCGGATTCATCTTTGTGTTAGTGTCGAACGATCGCACAGCTTCATCTGTCAGCGTGAAGTGATGAGGAGTCACCTCACAGGTTATACTACCCACCATTTGACCTGAAAGCGCTTTCCTCTTTGCCTGCCTGACAAGCTCGGTCGCACCTGCTGTGCTGATGTGAGCAATATGGTAGCGAGCGCTGACGTACTCGGCTAAGAAGATGTCTCGCATTACGATGATATCTTCAGCGATTGAAGGCATCACAGGCATACCAAGAGTGGTCGAGACAAGTCCTTCGTTCATCACTCCATCCCCCGTCAGCGTGCGATCCTCGCAATGCTGAATCACAGGCAGATTGAACATCATAGCATATTCCAACGCCCGACGCATGATCTCCGCCCTCTCGACAGCGTTCCCATCGTCAGAGAAGGCAACTACGCCAGCATCAACCAGCTCAGCCATCGGTGCAAGCTCCTTTCCCTCCCTCCCCTTTGTCACCGCCCCGGCAACGTACACATCCACCAATCCGTCTGCTGCCGATTCTCCTTTTCGTTGCACGAAGTGAACGACCTCCTCGTTGTCAATCGGAGGATTAGTGTTTGGCATACAGCAAACGGCAGTGAATCCACCAGCCCTCGCAGCCTGACATCCTGTTTCAATCGTCTCCTTGTGTTCATAACCAGGTTCGCGAAAGTGAACATGCATATCCAAAAATCCTGGGGCGACAATTTTGTCCTTGAGGTCCAGTTGTTCTGCATCTGAGCCAGTTCCCGCTATCGTTCCCATCTTCTCAATCACGCCGTCAACGATGAGAATGTCAAGGACCTCATCTCGTTGCGAGATCGGGTCAATCAGCCTGCCCTGTTTCAGTAGGAGTCTCATAAAGCTGAGAAATGAAATGTTCAGGTTGAAGGATTATCGAAACACTCTTTGGACTAGATTCACTGCTTGGTCCCCTGAAACCGCTATTCACGAGCTAGTAGTGCCAAGCAGAAAGAGAATCGCCATTCTTATCGCTACGCCGTTTGCGACCTGTTGGAGAATCACGGAGCTATATCCATCCGCCACCTCCGATGACATCTCCACACCGCGATTGATTGGACCGGGGTGCATAATCACGATTTCCCTGCCAGCTTTTTCGAGGCGCTCACGGGTGATACCAAAGTATTTATAATATTCTCGCAGCGTTGGGAAAAGTCCACCTGCCTGCCGTTCAAGCTGGATACGAAGAACATTCAGCACGTCAACCTTCGGCAGGACATCATCAATGTGATGATACACGTCAACACCGAGCTGGTGAATCTCACGGGGTATGAGTGTCGCTGGACCGCACACCGAGACTTTGGCTCCCATCGTCTTCAAGCCGTAGATGTTTGATCGTGCAACTCTGCTGTGGGCTATGTCGCCAACAACGCACACATTCAGACCCTCGATGCAACCCAATTTCTCGCGCATTGTGAACAGATCCAGAAGACCTTGTGTGGGATGTTCATGAGCGCCGTCGCCAGCATTGATGACATGAGCTTCAACCACGTGGCTGAGGAAGTGAGGAGCACCTGCCGCCCAGTGACGCATCACCACCATATCAATCTTCATCATCTCGATGTTGCGTGCTGTGTCCTTTAGCGTCTCACCTTTATTGACACTGCTGCCAGCGGTTATGAAGCCAACAGCATCAGCCGATAGTCTCCGTTCTGCAAGTTCAAAAGAGATTCTCGTTCTCGTCGAACTCTCGAAAAAGAGATTGACGATGGTTTTGCCCTGAAGCGTCGGAACCTTCTTGATCGGTCGTTCCAATACCTCCTTGAAGGAGACAGCAGTGTTCAGTATCAATTCAATATCCTCTTTGGGCATCCCCTCCAAGCCAAGCAAGTGCCAGTTGCGTAAAGGCATTTCATCTCCAGTAGAAGACAATAAAAAGCCGAAACGCTATCTTATCTAGCTGTTTCGGCTGACTCCCTTTCTGGCTCAATCAGCAAAACCGCGTCTTCACCATCCACCTCCCGTATCCGCACTTGAATCTCTTCGTCCATCGAGGTTGGAATATTCTTCCCAACAAAATCCGCTCTGATGGGCAGTTCCCGGTGTCCTCTATCTACCAACACCGCAAGCTGAATTGTTGTCGGGCGACCGAAGTCCATCAACGCGTCCAATGCGGCACGAACAGTACGACCTGTATAAAGCACATCGTCAACCAAAATGATATGCTTGTTGAAAACATCGAATGGGATCTGAGTGGATTTCACCTCTGGCTGGCTGAGTCGAGTGCGGAAGTCATCTCGGTAGAGTGTAATATCCAACACGCCGATTCGCATCGTCTTCCCTTCAATCTCCTTGATCTTCTCCGCAATGCGGTGAGCCAGAAACTCCCCCCGCGTTCGTATTCCAACAACAACGATATTCTCAGAACCTTTGTTTAGCTCCAAGATCTCGTGTGCTAACCGAGTAACCGTTCGGCTAATTCCAACTTCGTCAATCAGTTTCGCTTTGATCTTCATGGGCATAAAAAAACCTCCAATCCGTATGGAAGGGAGGTAGCAAGAGATTTCATGCTTCGTTGTACTCCCTTACCTATCTCGCTGGATAGATTTAAAGGGACATTGACAATGTCGCTAAGCCGCCGCACAACTCACACTATGCGGAGTTGCATCAGGCAAGCCACTCCAATGTGGGCGCTACTGGGATCGAACCAGTGACCTTACGCGTGTGAGGCGTACGCTCTGAACCATCTGAGCTAAGCGCCCTTGGTTTCGACATAAAGGTAAAGATTTTTCTTCTTAATGTCAATAGCAGAGTTGACTTCAAGTTCCTCTGTCAGCTGCGATTCGATTACACAGATAGGACTCTCCACTTACATAGATTTACCCGACGATGTCACTGTTTCGTTAAGTAGTTCTCACTGCGAAACTCACTACAGTCATGCTGAACTCGGTTCAGCATCTATTCTCCAGACCCTGAAACGAGTTCAGGGGAGCTTTTTCGTTCAGAATTAAATGGTTCGACTCGTGAATGATAGGACTATCTTGGCGCGGAGAGTGACGAAACTTCTCCCTCCTGACATTCAGCTACTGCAATAAGAAAAATCCCGACTCGCTTCGGATGGCAAGTCGGGAATCTTTATCACATTCCTCATTTGTTTGAGAGACGGCAAGCTTCAAGAAACGGATAATCGCTAATCCTCCCTGTTCATTTGATATTCCCACAAAGTAATTGCTCCTTCTCCACCACACTTAGTGCACTGGACAAACACAACGACATCATCAATCTCGTGGACGCCGATCATTCCACTCCCTTCACACTGCGTACACGTGATTTTCTTCTTTACGCTAACGACTTGATCTGATACTTCCCTGGTCAAAGCAGCCCTTCTCTTTCGCTTCAACTCCTCCATCGCCTCTTCATTCAGTTCTGACAGCCCCAGCATGACATACTTCATAGACCTGTTCTCCGGGATTTCTCCCTCAAGGCGTAATTGGACTGAGATATTGGTGCTGACCCGAACTCGTGATAGACAAGTTCTGGACGCAGCTCTGCACCAACGTAGATCATCCACTGAACAGAAAAATCCCCAAATACTATGCCACGGCATTGCCACTTCCGGAAAGCATCAAACTGTATCTTTTGCTTACCCGCCGCCAAAGCTCAACAAGTCCGGAAGAAAAATTTACTTGGATCGGTCAATTCTGATGATAGGCTTCGCTCCGGGTGAGCGCAAGTCTGTCACATCGGGGCTAAGATTATGGAGGGATCAAGGATCAAGGAACTGAAATGACAACGAGTTCATCAAATCGCAAATGCTGAGCCGAGAATTGCAGTGTTAGAACTCAGGATGAACTTCCATCTCGCTGATCGTAATATGCTTTCACCCTTTCAGCCACGCTCTTGCCAACCACCGATGCCAGTTCTTCCTGAGTAGCGTCCTGCACACCTTCTACAGAGCTGAATCGTTCCAACAAGGACTTCGCCCGCTTCTGTCCAATCCCTTCAATTTCCTCAAGCTCTGTTTGAATCATCCTCTTGCTTCGGAGAGAGCGATGGAATGTGATCGCAAAGCGATGTGCTTCATCGCGAATATGCTGGAGAAGTCTTAATCCGGAAGATGTCTTTGGAATAGATTGCGGTTCGCTGGTGCCAGGCACAAAGACTTCCTCTAAACGCTTGGCTAGGCCGATAATCGGCTGATTCTTGACTGCCAATTGCTCCAACACTTCTACAGCACTGGATAGCTGTCCTTTGCCGCCGTCAACAACGATCAGGTCCGGAAATGAACCACCTTCCTCCAACACGCGCGAATACCTTCGTTGGATGACCTCCTTCATGCTTGCGAAATCGTCAGGACCTGCGACGCTTCTAATCTTGAATTTTCGATAGTCGTTCTTTCTTGGTTTCCCGTCAAGGAAAGCGACCATCGAGGCAACGGTATCAGCACCTTGAATATTGGAGACGTCAAAACATTCAATTCTCCGAGGCAGCCTGTCAAGCCGCAAGTCACGTTGCAGGGCTTTCACCGAATGGGGAACAATGTCTTTCTTCATCTTCTGGAGTTTAAGCTCTTCCAAGAGAAACTTCGCATTCGTTCTGCACATCTCAACAAGTCTTGCCTTCTCACCAATCTTCGGAACCGCAACCTCGACCCTTGCCCTTCGTCTCGCATTCAACCATTCTCGCACGGATTCAAGATTCTCAATCTCACCTGACAGGAACAACTCCTCCGGAACATATTCGGCGTCGAGATAATAGCGCTGAACCAGTGTCTCCAACACTTCGCTTTCTGGTTTGCCTAAAACACCACTCAGATAAAAATGCTGTCGTCCGACCAACTTACCATCACGAATCTTGAAGACAACACCGCAAGCGTCATCATCTTCCTGCACCACTGTAACAATATCCCGGTCAATCAGATCGGTCGTCACTACTTTCTGCTTCGAAGAGTAGATCGCGAGAGCATCGAGTTGATTTCGTACGTGAGCTGCTTCTTCAAACCTCATCTCGAGTGCAAGCCGATTCATCTCATCTTCAAGATGATTTATCAAGTCTTTGGTTTTCCCGTTCAGAAGCTGGGCAACCTGATTTACCATCCTGTTGTAGCGTTCCTGGCATACTAATCCTTCACAGGGACCCTCACATTTCTTGATGTGATAATCCAGGCACACCTTCAGCCTCTTCTTCCTGATGACCGCTTCATCAATGAAGTAATTGCAGCTTCGAACCATGAAAATATCCCGTATCGTCTTGAGCGCAAACTTCATGATCTTAACGTCAGTGTAAGGACCGAAATAACGCGAGCCGTCACGCTTGACGGTTCTGGTCGGGAATACTCGTGGAAATGGCTTGTTCGTGATCACAATGTAAGGGTAGCTCTTATCGTCTCTGAGAAGGATATTGTACCGAGGTTTGAACTTCTTGATGAGATTGGCTTCGAGGATAAGCGCCTCGACTTCAGAATCAGTCACAATAGTCTCAACATCAGCAATCTTTGAAAGAAGCGCCTGGAATTTTGCGTCCCCTACTCTCGCTTGCTGAAAATAGGAGCGCACGCGATTTCTGAGACTCTTCGCCTTGCCAACATAAATGACCTTTCCACCAGCATTCTTGAACTGATATATCCCCGGATTCCTCGGCAGGCTCTCCAGCTTCTCCTCAAGCGATATCCTTTCGTTCCCATCAAACGGGATGATAACAGTCGTAGCTTCAGCCTTATCTTCTTTGTCGTGGAGCGACATACATCAGTTGATTCCTTGTCTCTTAAGGTGTGTGGCACCGACTTCCATGTTCAGCGAATCGAAGATCGTTCTGTTGAGTTCCCTATCTCAGGTCTTGAATCTCCGAGTCTGCAAATCAGCAAAGGAGCCTTGATGTTGTCATTTGAAATCATGTTGACTGACGACAGAATTTGCATGCCGAGATCCTGACCCGGCTCAGACTTGATCGTGAGGTCCTGCCTGTCGAAATCGTCCAGTTGATTTTCTCGACGCATGAAGACTTGTGATCAGCACGCCTGAGAATACCAACACAGCACCCAGAAATACTCTGCCCCCTAATACTTCTCCCAGGACGACTGCGCCGAGAATCACAGCAAGCACAGGTGTAATGAGCGCCGATAGTGACAGGATCACGGCCTCCATCCTTCGCAGCAGCCAGAAATACGTCACAAATGCGACAACGGAACCGAATATCCCAAGATAAAGAATGGAACCGATTGCTTTCAGATCTAAGACAATACTCGCCGGGTTTTCAAGCAACAGTCCTGTTGCCAAAAGGAGAAGAGCGCTGCTGGACATCATGACTAAACTCATTGACACCGGATGTACATCGCCTGCAAATCTCTTTATGAGAATAAGTGCGATGCTCTGCAGCACCGCGCTAGCAAGAACTGCCAGCATACCCCAGAACGCCAGACTGCTTGTTGAACCCAGATCTGTGGAGAATATGACATAGATGCCTGCAAAGCCGGCGGAGATGCCGACAAGCTTGAACAGATTCAGAGGTTCATTGGGCAAAAAGAAATACGAAAGGATAGCCACAAGAAACGGATACACAGCAAATATGATTGCACTTAGTCCTGTGGGAATCTGCTGTTGTCCCCAATATACCAATGCAAATGGAACATAGAATGAAAGCATTCCGATCCCGACCAGCATCATGAATGTCCTCCGATCCTTCGATACTGAAATCCCTCTCAGTTTTATCAAGCCAAAGAGCACTATGGATGCTACGACAAATCGCAAGCCAGCAGCCAACACCGGCGGGACGCTTTCCAATCCGATCTTGATCGCAAGCCAAGTTGATCCCCAGATCAAACAGATCACACCGTAGTAAGTAATGATGATCGCTCGCGAAGATTTCAGATGATGTGTCCTCCTTGCCTAAGGGACGAATAACCAAAAACCTAATATGAGATCGGCCGATACCATGCGCCACAACCTCAAAGCCCGATCTCGACCCTGTGTTTTCGAAAAATATCCTCCAACACCTTTCGCGTTGCATGAAAGTAGGTCTCGCCTAAGGCAAACTCCAATTTGTGGTGGCGATAGAGCCGCACAGTCCTGTGAACATAGTTCATTTGATCTATCAAGGCTGAATCTATGACGGGCGCCAATAGCTCACCCAGCTTCCTTGCATTCATCGGCAGCATGGGTCCGATGAAGGCAAATGTCCTGATGCCAGCCACGTGAAGCTTTTCGAGTGTTTTGATTCGACCTTGGATTGTCGGTGCTCTCGGTTCAAAGATCTCTCTTATCCTATCGTCATCGGTCGTGACGCTCAGCCCAACTTCACACTCGTCGAACTGCTTGAACAAATCAATGTCACGCAGCACAAGCGGCGAGCGAGTCTGAATCGCCACAGGAAAACGATACCTCAACAACACTTCCAAACATTTCCTCGTAACCTTGAATTCCTTCTCCAGAGGTTGATAAGGGTCCGTCACGATGCTCATCCAAATTCTCTCCTTCGCATCCCAGATCGTCATTTTCGATTCGACCTTCCGGAGATCTTTCTCCAGTTGCTCGGCGATATTCTGCCTTACATCCACAAACTCCCCCCAGCGTTCTTTATGCCCAGTGAAACGCTTCATGAAATCGGCATAGCAGTATTTGCACCCGAACTGACAGCCGACATAAGGATTCACGGTATATGCCAATCCCGGAATCGCCGACTTTGACAAAGCACTCTTGGCTGTGATAAGCCTGACAACCATTCAAAGCTCTTCATAGTGAGTCTAACGAACTATCTTTCAGGCAAACTTGATATCCCGCTGGCGAAATACATACCAAGAGATTACAAAGAACACTACACAGTATGCAAGCACAGTCACTGCGGCTTCCCACTTTCCTGGAAGGCTGGTAAGCATCTGCACGATTTTCTGCTGCACTTCTGGAGGAAGACTCTCTTGATTTGGCACTGGCACCTCATGGAACGTCAGCAGGATTTTCGTGCTTGTGCCGATAGAATGATTGGCAATCTTCAGCCAATCCCCTCCCAAGAACTTCAGCGCGCTCACGAGAATTCCATCAACAACCAACGTATAGAGTACGCCGACGACAATACCAACGGTCGTGGAGCGACCGAGCACAGCAAAGAGAATCGCAAGCAAGAGGTAAGGGATAATCGCATAGACCGTTTTCGCATATACCTCGATGAATCTCCACAGACCATCAAGGTTGACGTAGTCCCAGCGAAAGCCCCAGCCTTCGATCAGAGTGATGATGCTTCCCAAGATTGCTGCAAGAACCGCCGCAGCCATCGCCCACACAGCGACGGTAAGTACAAGGGCAACCAGTTTTGCGGCGAGAAGTTCCCCCCGCGCAACGCCTCTGGCAAGCACGGTGCGGAGTGTACCCCAGTTGTACTCACCGCCGATGCTCGCTGAGGCGAGAATTATGATCAGAATGCTGGCGATAGAACCACACTGCGAGAGGGCAAATGGAATGATCTTGGGCATTCGAAGCTGTTCTATGATGAACGCCGGAACCGGCTGTGCAGACGCCTTGATCGCGAATTTACTTACCGCATAGACTGAACCGACGACGAGGAGAATAGCAGCAAGCAGAATCCCCAGCAGCACCCAGTACATCGGCCGCTTTCTCGTCTTGATTAGTTCCGCCTCAACGAGTTTCCACATTTTGTTTTCCTTGTGTGATTTCTAAGAAGAAGTCCTCCAAACTCGAATCAACGGTCTTGAGTTCAGAGAGAAAGATGTTGCGCTTCGCCAGCAGCTCGCTTATCTTCGAAGCATTATCCTTAGAGGTTTCCAAAAAGATCAGATCTTCCTTCAGGCTGACATTGTGTATCCAATCTACTCCTCTCAACATCTCGACTGCCAGCGCCGCGTCCGAGACACCGATCTGCAGTTTCTGTCCTCGCTGGAGCAGTTCACTCACAATTCCTTGAGCTATGACTTCTCCCTTTTTGATGATTGCAACCCTCGTGCATACCTGCTCTACCTCAAAAAGCAAATGGCTCGACAGAAAGATCGTCTTCCCCATCTGAGCAAGTCTAACAATCAAGTCTCGTACTTCTTTCATCCCCGCCGGATCCAAACCATTCGTAGGTTCGTCGAGGAGAATCAATTCTGGATCCGAAAGGAGGGCAGCTGCTATTCCGAGACGCTGCTTCATTCCAAGCGAGTAGGTTTTGTATTTGCTCTTTGCCCGTTCTGTCATACCGACTATATTGAGCACTTCCCATATTCTCTGCACGCTCACCCCGCCCATCGTCGCCAAGACCCTCAGATTGTCCAGACCTGAGAGATATGGATAGAAGGCTGATGTCTCGACGATGGCACCCACCCGTTTGAGGATGCCAATATTGTTAGCAATGTTCTCACCGAATAGCTCAATGCTGCCTGCGGTTGGATGCAGTAGTCCGAGCAAAAGACCGATCGTTGTTGTTTTTCCAGCCCCGTTAGGTCCAAGAAATCCAAACGCCTCTCCGCGATGAATTTCGACATTCAAGTCCTTCACCGCTGTGATGTTCCTAAAACGCTTCGTGAGGCTGTTCGTTCTTGCGATAATGCCGTTTTGTGTAGTCATAGTAGCTTGTTAATGAGTCTCTGCAGGAACAGAACGCTGTTCTGTCCCCACTGTTTGGGATTACGTTTCTTCCAATGAATTCATTACCAACCCTGAAAGTAGCTTAGGATAGAAGTAAGTGGATTTCTGTGGCATGGTGAAACCGGCTTGTGCGACGGCTCTGACTTCTTCGATCTTTGTTGGATTCATCAAGAAGGCAACCTGCGCTTTACCCTGTGTTACGGCATTGAGTGCATCTGAGGCATCTTTCACATACTCCAGATTCAATTTCTCTGCCTGCGCTTCGTGACTGATGCCTAGCACTTTGCGAATAATACAGAAATGCAGCAGTGTCACGTCAAGTTGCCTGACCTCACTCGGGAGATTCTCAACGACAGCCTCATCCAGAAGAGCTTCATTCCTTAGGCGAGCCAGTACCAAGCGCGCGTCATCTATCACTGCAATGACAAACGCATGATGACCAATCGCCCGCAGTTTCGCCAAGGCTGCTTCCCTCCCGTCAACAAACTCAATATCAAAAAACCTGTGGAGTCCCTCCATGAAACTGGCGTGGTTGAAATTCGGGAGACCGAGCACCAACCGATGGGTTGGCAAGATCACCAAGCCCTGATCGTGCAGATTTGTGAAGAACATCATAATGTAGTTGCAAGGTTCACTACCTGTATGATTTGGATTCCGACTTCTCATCCAATTACGGTACGCGAGTCCAGTCTCGTAGCGATGGTGACCATCAGCAATCAACACCTGTTTTCGCTTCATCTCGTCAGTCACCGACCGAACAGCATCTTGATCGAACAATTTCCAGAGTTTATTGTTCACGCCTTCGAAATCAACATCAACGGAAGGTGCTGCACCAGCCGCGGCATCGAGGCGCTGTTCCAATTTCTTCTCCGGGTCATCATACAAAGCAAAGATCTGACTGAAGTTCGCTTTTGTCGCTTTGAAAAGCTTCAGCCTGTCTTCCTTTGGTCCCGATAGCGTCTTTTCGTGCGGCAGCACCACTCCTTTCTCAAACTCCTCAAGTTTGCACAGAGCGATGAAACCTTTTCGCTCGACCACTCTATCGTCAACTCGAAAGCTCTGATTCAGGACATAGATCGCAGGTTCAGGATCCCTTGCCAGAATGCCTTCGTCCTGCCAACGTTTGAGATACTCTGCCGCAGAAGTGTAACGATCTTGCTCACGGCCGAGAATCAGCCGCACTACATTATACGGATTTCTCGCATAAAGTTCATCTTGCTGGTCCTGCGAGATCACATCGTATGGAGGTGCTACGACCGCCCCAATGTCAACTTTGCTTCGATTGTAGAGTATGCCTCGGAAAGGAGCGATTGTCGGCATTTGATTCTCAGTTGGTGATCTATAAGTCATATCCGAATCGCCTGAGCCACGCCTCGCTTTTTCTCCATTTCTCACGAACCTTGACGTGCAGCTCAAGATACACCAGTCGCCCCAGAAATCCCTCGATGTCCTTACGTGCAAGCTCACCGACTTTCTTGAGACTCGATCCATCCTTGCCGATCAAAATACCGCGCTGCGTATCCCGTTCTACATAGATCTCCGCACTGATGAAATCTTTTCCCTTCTCCCGTTCCTTGAAGTCGAGGATTGCCACTTCTGTTGAGTAAGGAATCTCCTGACGGTACCACTCAAAGATCTTTTCACGAATGATCTCGCTCACAAAGAAGCGCTCAGGGTGGTCGGTGATCATATCACTCGGATAATATGGTGGATTGCTGGGAAGATTCCGAATCAGACAACTCAAGAGATCGTCAAGTCCATCCTGTTTCAAGGCAGAAATTGGCACCATCTCAAGAAACGGATATGCCTTCTGATAGAACTCGATAATTGGGAGAATCTCGTTCTTGTTTTCCACCAAGTCCGATTTGTTCAGTGCAAGGATCACTGGTTTGGCAGCGAACCGCAACTTCTCAAATCCAACGGGATCCCCGGCACGCTCATTCTTTCTGGAAGCATTCGCTTCGATCATCAAGAGCACAACATCTGCATCGGCAATTGCCTCATCAGCGATACGCATCATCATCTCTTGAAGCAGATAACGGGGTTTGACAAGACCAGGTGTATCGAGGAAGATGATCTGACAGTTTTCGCCCGTGAGTATTCCGAGCACTCGGCGGCGCGTCGTCTGCGGCTTGGACGTTACAATCGAAATCTTCTGATTCAGCAGGGCATTCATCAACGTGGACTTGCCGACGTTCGGCGCTCCAACAATCGCCACATAGCCTGCTTTGAAATCCTTGTTCTCCATCTTTCCCTTTCCACGTGCTCAAAAACGAGAAATCTTCGTTTTGAAGAAAAATCACTGGGTTAATGTAAGAATTTTTTTCAAGAAATCCAATTGCAGGCTTAGACACAGCCTGAGAGCAACTGAAGTGCAACGTACAATCCTGTCCCTCTGTCGTTGTGACTCCACCCTGATTCACTCAACAGATTCTCTCCCACCCTATTTGCTGCAACCGCAGAGAAGGCGTCTCATTCTTGCTGTCGCGGAACAGGTGATTTGATCTTGAGCAGTTCCCTGACATCCTTCACATCCCTACTCGATCCTATGTTGATGAAAACCCAACGACCTTCGGGATACGGATGAGCAGCTTCAATGACCTCTCTCATCTTTCTCCCGAGTTTCCGACTGAGTGCGGTACGCACATCCCTGTCTCTCAAGATGATCTGTACGACTAATGCGCCTTTGTTGGGGTAGAGAGATAACAACGCTTTGCCGCCTTTGCGAAACCGCATTGCCCATCCATAATTCCTCCCGTAGAATTTCAACTCTCCGTTGACCCGATAGTTGTCCCAGATATGCTCGGTAAGCTCTTCCCATAGTGATCCTTTGGAGCCAAGCACAGCGAACACTTCGTCCAACTTTGGCTGGTGCTGTTTGTCAGTGAAAATACCTTTGCTCATAAGTGACGAGTACCCTCCATATAATATCTACTTTCAATGCTCACATTATGGATCGTGTCGCTTGCCAAATCCATAGCATCAAGCAAGTGACACTGCAGGTTATAGTAGTGACTCTCCTTTTGAAAGTCAAGGAAATTCTTTGTTGAAATTGAGGTTGACTAATTATCAAATTTGTCTTACATTTGTACATGCGGAGTGCATCAAGAAGATGAAAAGACTGTTTGAAACGATCTAGGGAGACTGTGGTCAACAAGAAAGTCAAAGTCATTGCGCATCGGTGTGGGATGGCTCGAGCACCAGAGAATACGTTGCTGGGATGCAAGACAGCACTACAGGATGGTGCCGATGGATTTGAGTGCGACGCCCGACTGACAAAGGATGGTGAGCCAGTCGTCATCCACACAGTGTTCGGCAGTGATGACATCACCAAGGCGGCTGATTGTACCACCCCACTTTCAGGGTTGACATGGTTGGATGTTAAGCGACTGAAAGTGAAAGGGACTCAAGAGTCAGTGCCTCATCTTGACGACGTTCTGGCGTTTGTGGCTGAAAATTCAATTGAATGCTACATCGAGCCGAAGGAGGACTCGCCTGCACTGATTGAGAAGATAGTACAGAGAGCTGAACAATGGAAGTTGTCCGACAAGATACGCTTCATTACTTTTTTCCGCTTGCGAAGACTCCTGATTAGAGCAAAGAATTTGAATCCGAACATCAAAACGGATGTCATTCTGATAAGTCCATTTGTGGATTGGCGAGAGTGTGCTCGTTCCGCACAAGCAGACATTGTAACACCTGGCTGGAAGCGTTTGAACTGGTGGAAAGGCTCCCGGTTAGTTACTTCAAGATTCTCGAATAGAGTCATGGAGACCCATGATGCCGGTATCGAGGTTACGTCAGGAATTGCCAATGTGGAGAAAGACACTCGGTGGTTGATAGAACAGGGCGTTGATGGTATCTGGACTGACGATGTGGTAGCGGTCAAGAGAGTTTTGGAGAACTGATATTTGATTATGGACCTAAGATTTTCCATATGAAGCTCCGGCTCAGACGATTGTTGAGCTCAGAGTCAACAGGTGTTCTGAAGACAGACTAGCAAGCGAACAGTCGCCCAGTATGATCCATCACAATCACATTCATGGAGATTTTATGAAACAAATCAGATTACTTTGCATCTTTCTCTTCCTCATCACGTTTTCCGCTTTCTCCCAAGAAGAACGAATTCCCAGCACCCTGCTGCCTGATTCCGTACTCCACATCCTCATCAACGAACTCTCAGGCACCCAAGCTTACAACCATATCCTTGAGATCGCTCCTTACGAGAAAGATAGACGCAAGGAGGAATACGACAGCCTGTATCACGAGACAGTCTATGTGGAAAGAACGGCGAAACTCTGTGGGTTCTCGGATGTGCACGTTGAGCATTTCCCTCAGCAGAACAAAGCATGGGATGGTGAGTTGGGAGAACTATGGATGGAACAACCTGAGAAGAAACTCGTCGTGAGCTATCGAGATATCACAGCTTGCTTAGCACCAGGCAGCCAAAACGCCGATACAACCGGCGAACTCATTTATTGTGGTCGCGGCGACAAGGAGGCTGATTATGAGGGTAGGCAAGTTGCCGGCAAGATAGCTCTCGTCTCTGGCTCGATCAACGCAGCACACAACTTAGCCGTGAGGAAGTACAATGCGCTTGGCGTAATCTCATATTCCAACCGCACCGGGAAACCAATTGACCGACCAGATCAAATTGCATGGAACAGCCTCGGTGGATTTGGAAGAGGAGAAGGACAAGCCCAGAAGACGACATTTGGCTTCAACATTTCACATCGCATGGGGATGGAGCTGCTGGAGATGTTGGAGCGAGGACAGAAAGTCGTACTCCATGCCAAGGTCAAGGCGAACTACTACGACGCCGATATGGAAGTGACAACTGCAGTCATCCCAGGCAATGGCAAATCAGACCAGGAGGTTGTCCTTGTTGCACATCTGTTCGAGGGAACGGCGAAACAAGGTGCAAACGACGACGCAAGTGGCTGTGCCGCAATTATGGAAATTGGCGGAGGGTTGATTGAGCTTATCAATGAAGGGAAACTGGTTCGCCCTGCTCGGACGATTCGTTTTCTCTGGGTGCCTGAGATCAGCGGCTCAATGGCGTATATCAACCGTTATCCTGATGAAAAAAGCAAGATCATCGCAGCGATCTCGATGGATATGGTCGGTGAAGATGTGAGGAAGAATCGTAATAGTCTATGTCTTTATCGCAATCCATATTCGGTAGCAAGCTTTCTGGATGACATTTGCGAAAACTTCTTCTACTATGTCGGTGAGACAAATCGAGAAAAACTGGGACAGTTCACGCGTCCAATCTTCGATCCCAACGGGTCGAGAGATCCTTTCTACTACAGTATCGAAAGGTACAGCGGTGGCAGTGACCACATCGTGTTTAACAACTACAGGACGGGCATACCGGCAGTCCTGTTCAACAATTGGCCCGACATTGCCTACCATACCAGCGAGGACCGTCCTTACAACTCTGATCCCACGCAACTCAAACGTGCTTGCTTCATCGGCGCAGCGGCCGTGTACTGCATTGCAAAGCTACCATCTGAAGGGACAGCCCAGCTCATGGGAATGATGAGCGCGATGGGTTCAGCAAGAATTCAGATGGATGTTATGAAAGCATTTGACCTGATCGGAGGAAGCGGCAAGGATAACGTTCTCAACAGCTACAAGGAATCAAAGAGTTTGATTCATCAAGCCTATCTGCGTGAAGGAATGAATCTTCGTTCTATTCAAGTCTTCATCAAGAATGATAATCGAGTGCAGGAAAACTTAGAACAAGTTGTCGGGGATCTATTAGACACCGAGGGAGATGATCAGGACCGGCTGCAGCATTTCTATGAGATTGTCTGCAAGCAGATTGGTATAAAGGCAACGGAGCCAAGACTGACCGCTGACGAAATTGCAGCAAGTAAGATGTTTGCTGTGAGGAAGCCATCGGCGACAGATGAGAAGAATCCCTTTGCGGCACTGTTCGCTGGACAAAGCAGAAAACTTGGAGGATTTGCTGCAAGTGAAGCCCTGGCTTATTCTGATGGGACTCGTTCGGTGTTGGATATTCGAAATGCCGTAAGTGCGGAAATTCAGCCGATAGACGTGAAGACAGTGATGGAGTATTTTGAGGACCTTGAAAAAGCAGGTGTGGTGGAGATGAAAAGAAAGTGACCTGTGCATCCAGCTTCTGAAAAAGAAGGCAGATGCTTCAGTCATGGAGTTCGTGCTGAACGAAGTGAAAGGCTCCTTCATGGTTACAAGTGCCTTCTATCCGCTCAGCTCCTATAGGGAACTGTCGACTTCCAACCATCAACTGATAGCCGTGAAATTCTTTGACTGCAACTGCATGGTGGGGAAACGGACTGCCCCACGTCCTGAGAACAATCTTTCGTTAGAACAGATACTTGAGCAACTCGAGTATGCAGGAATCGAAGAAGCTCTGGTGGTGCACTCATACTCGAAAGAATATGATCCTCTCATCGGCAACGAGATGATCTCTGAAATATGCGTACAACAACGCAATCTCCATCCGTGTTACGTCGTGCTTCCCCACCATGCGGGGGAAATGCGAACGGGCGATGAGTTGATAAAGTATGTTGAGGACGGAGGCGCCGAGGCTGTTCGTATGTATCCGGTTGATCACAACTATGGCCTTGGAGAAGCTTGGTGCGGCAAACTTCTCGGGGCTTTGGCTGAGGCGCGCGTCCCAGTATTTCTGGATTTCGAGCAAACAAGCTGGAGCGAGATTGATGCTACCTTGGGCGTACATCAAGATCTGAACTTGGTTGTTGTGCGTCCGACGTATCGTGTGAATCGCTGGATGTTCCCGCTGCTAGAGAAATACAAGAGACTGCGGTTCGAGATTTCGTTCTATGATGTTCACTTCGGTATCGAGACCGTAACAGAGCGATTTGGCTCCGAGCGTATGCTCTTCGGTACCGCATTGCCTGAATATGACGCTGGAGCAATGGTAGGTCTGGTACAATATGCAAAGATCAGTGTACGCGATAAGGAAAACATTGCATCAAGGAACTTGGAATCCCTTCTATGGCGAAGCGTGAAGCCAGAGAAGCTTTGAGACACTTCCATACACGAAAGGATAGACGCACAATGCTTACATTTCTTGGTTTGATCGCCATCCTATTACAAATTCACCCAAGCCAAAGGATAACAGGAACTATGGAAAACTCCATTCCACATCGCATTGTCAAAGTCGCAGCAGTTCAACTCTGGGTAGAAGAGCATTACAAGAAGGACAACAACGTGAGAAATGCGTTGGCGATGATTGACAAAGCTGCTGAACAGAAGCCTGACATCATTGTTCTTCCTGAAAATGTCCCAGGTCTCGGCACGAAGCAGCTCTATTGGGCAGTCGCTGAATCCGTGCCGGGCCGACTGACACAACAGGTGTCGGCGAAGGCTCGCCAATATCAGTGCTACATCATTTTCCCAATGATCGAGCAACGTGCAACCAAGATCTTCAACGCCGCCGTCATCTTTGACCGAAATGGTGAGATCGTTGGCATCTACCACAAGGTCCATGAGCCAGAGGTCATCGTTAAAGAACAAGGGGTGGATTTGGGAAGTGAGTTCCCAGTCTTTGATCTGGACTTTGGCAAGATCGGAATCATGATATGTTGGGACAACACATTTCCTGAGACCGCCAGCATTCTTGCACTCAAAGGCGCAGAGATCATCTTCTTCCCGCATCTTATTCCGTTGCCAAGTCAATTGAATTTCAATGTTACCACTCGTGCTCGCGCTGTGGACAATTGCGTTTTTGTCGTTGCTGCTGGCACAAGGTCTCCGTCAGAGGAATATTCCTGGGTGGACGAAGGACTCTCCGGGACTTGTATGATTGACCGTGACGGCAAGGTGCTCTGTCAGACGGACAAGAACGAATCGCAGGTGATTGTCCAGGAGTTTGATCTATCAGAGCCTCGCATCGTGAAGAATCTTGGCGTGTGGGGAGAGGTGGATTGGAAACAGCAATATCTGAAAGAACGGAGACCAGAACTGTATAAGGCGATTATTAAGCCATGAAGGTATGGTGAATCAATTCCCATGGCCTCACCCCTTTGCTCTCCTCTCCTTACAAAGGAGAGGGGACATGGCGAGAGGTTGAGGATTTGATGAGTGGCCGATGTCATACGCTTGGTGCACAGTCTTCTTGAACAAATCTTGTCGTATGAGTGATCTTTGGAGCAAAATCAAACTTGGTCATGTTCTCCGAGACGAGCTGATCATTGACTGCCACACTCATCTGGGACCCTACTTCAACTTTCCAATTCCCAAACCCTGGGCGGAAGGAATGTTGGAAGCGATGGATAGTTGTGGAATTCGCAGTGTGGTCTCTTCCCCGCATTTAGGCGTTCTTTCTGATTTCCGGCGTGGAAATCAGATGGTTGATGATGTGGTGCAGAAGTACCCAGACCGATTCGCCGGCTATTGCGCTGTGAATCCGAACTATCCTGAGAGAGAAATTCTGGATGAACTAGAGAGATATCTGAAGCACGGAAATTTCCGCGGCATTAAGATTCATCCCGGTCTGCATTGCTGCCCAGCCAATTCCAAACAGTATTCCCCTGTTTGGTCATTTGCAGAAGAGTCTGGCGTGGTTGTGCTGGTACACACGTGGGATGGTATCGCGACCTGTGATCCTTTGATGTTTGGTCCAATTGCAGCGGAGTTCCCGAAGGCTAACATTCTCTTGGGTCACTCAGGCGGCGTGGCAACAGGGATTGACAAAGCCATTCAAGTCGTCAAGGATCATTCGAATCTATATCTCGACTTGGCATGCTCAAGATTCTATCATGGCATCCTAGAAGTGATGGTGAAGGAAGTGGGCGCTGAGCGAATATTGTTTGGCACAGACATGCCGTTCCTTGATTGCCGTCCTCGTATTGGTGCGGTCGCCATCGCCAAGATTTCGGATGAGGAAAAGAGAAAGATTTTTGGATTGAATGCGAAGAGGCTGTTCAGAATGTAGATCACGAAATGTCGGAATCTCGTGTCTGCAAACGGAGATCGTAGAAGATGTTCCCTCTCCTCGTAGGAGAGGGTTAGGGTGAGGTCACAGACCAATGGGCAAGTACTTCCTCAGGTATCCTAACGCAAGTATCTCAAGGGCGCGGAAGCTCCGAAGGGAAATGACTAATGCTGAAAGAAAGCTATGGTCATTTTTGCGCAACAATCAACTCGGTGTTCATTTTCGACGACAAGTAGCGTTTGGTCCATACGTTTTGGATTTCTTGGCGATCAAGGCGAGACTCGTTGTCGAGTTGGATGGGAGTCAACATTATACGCCTGAGGGAAGGAAACGAGATTTAGGACGAGATGCATATCTGAAGCAGCATAGACTCACGGTCCTGCGGTTTTCAGACGCAGAGTTTCTTCAGAACAGTGATAGCGTTTTGCTGGAAATCTATGAACATGTGAAGAGATTTCCTCACAATGATGACCCCCTCCTGACCGTTCGGCTGAGCGCTCACGGCGAAGCCTTCCCCTTATAGGGGAAGGACTTGACCGTCAGCTCGCAGAAACACAAATGGAGTACACTTTGGAACCAAGACCTACCCACTTGCACAGTCTCTTCATCGGCCCACAGGGCGAGAACTTAGAACTGCTTCGGACCCTTCTGAATGCGGCTCTCAGCCGTCACAAACGGTGGAGGGAGAGTGCCTTCGGTGACGAATCTCTGTACGATTCCTCTCTTCCCTACTCCGCTTCGTTTCAGGAGGACGTGGAAAGATTGGTGGACACCTACAGGCAATTCCTCGACAGGCTTGAAACCTCCATTCCCTATTTCCATCCTCGCTATGCCGCGCACATGCTGAAAGACCCTTCCATCACGGCGGTGCTAGGCTACGTCGCAGCGATGTTAGCAAACCCTAACAACCATGCTTATGAAGGTGGCCCTGTGACAACCGAGATGGAGATGGAAGTCGTTTCGGATCTCTTGAAGCTCATTGGCTTTGAACAAGGCTGGGGACATCTTGCTAGCGGTGGCTCGTTGGCGAATATGGAGGCACTCTGGGCAGTGCGGGATTTCCGCAAGAGCGGAAAGGTCGTTTTCTCCAAAGGTTCACACTACTCTTGGAAACGCATTTGCTCCATTCTTCGCATTGATGATGTCGAGGAGATAGAAGTTGATGAGCACTATCGGATTGACCTGAACCAACTCGAATCCGTTCTCAAACAAGGCAAAGTAATGCTCGTGATGGCAAATCTTGGATCAACGGGTTGTGGCGCCGTTGATTCTATTGAGGAGATTCTGGCTCTGCGAGAGAAATACGGTTTCCATCTTCACATTGATGCAGCGTACGGTGGCTATATGAAAACGATGCTTGTTGGTGAGGATGGACAGATTCTTCCCTATTACCCGAATGTAATTCCACTGAAGGAGTACGTGTATCGAAACTTGATTGCAATGAAAGATGCTGATTCAGTGACGATTGATCCGCACAAACACGGCCTGGTCTCGTATGGTGCTGGCTCAGTGTTGTATAAAGATGAGCGGTTGAGAGATGTCATTCTGAACACCGCCCCTTACACTTACCACAAGACCGACAAGCCGAACTTAGGCATGTTCTCACTTGAGGGTTCGCGTCCGGGCGCAGCAGCGGCAGCATGTTGGCTTACGCACAGAGTGATTCCACTCAATTGCGCCGGATTTGGTGCTATCATCAGTGAGTGCGTCAAGACGGCGAAGAATTTTTATGAACGATTGCTCGAACTTGCGATCCTTAGATCCTTGACAAATCCTGACCTCGACATTCTCTGCTTCTATCATAGCAGAGATGGAAGCTCGTTGAAGTCTATGAACGATGCCACACTGAAGATCTATCAAGCGCTGTCCATTGAGAATCCGAAAGCCCCCTTCATTCTTTCGAAGTTTGTCATAGACAGAGAGACAGCACAGCGACTGCTTCCCAACGTCACAATTGATGACGAGCAGTTTGTAACGATGCGAGCAGTTTTCATCAAACACTGGATGATGATGGGGACAGAAAGTTACCTCAGTAAGTTGTTGGAGGTGCTGAGGCAATTCCAATAGATTCCGGTTGTGACTAGTGTGTCAAACAAAATAGACCGCGGATCAAACGGATTAGACGGATGTTCACGGATAACAATCTGTGTGAATCAGTTATATCCGTTAAATCAGTGTCCCATTATCAAAGACGAACTTGGAGTTTCAAGCCCATGTCAGTATTAGCTATCAACGGCGGAACACCAGTTAGAACAACGGCATTTCCCTCCTGGCCTGTTCGTAATGACAGGGAGTTGGAGAAACTGAGGCAGGTCTGGGAAAGCGGCAAATGGGGGATCAACAGTCCGTGCATCGCGGAGTTTGAGAACAAGTTCGCTGAGTTTCACGGAGTCAAGTATGCGCTCTCCGCAGTGAATGGTACGGCAACGATGTGGATCGGGCTTCGAGCTTGCGGCGTTGGTCTCGGAGATGAAGTCATCATTCCACCTTACACTTTCGTCGCCACGGCGACCTGTGTGCTGATGGCAAATGCCATTCCGATCTTCGTGGACATTGATCCTGAGACCTACAATATTGATGTGAAGAGAATCGAAGAAGCAATCACAGAGCGAACGAAAGCAATCATCCCAGTGCACATCGGTGGATTGCCGTGCGATATGGATAGAATTTCGGAGATTGCAAGAAAGCACAACCTCAAGGTCATCGAGGATGCGGCACAGGCACACTGTGCTGAGTGGAAGGGCAAAAAGGCTGGCACACTGAGTGATATTGGCTCATTCAGTTTCCAGATGTCGAAGAACATCACCTCGGGTGAAGGAGGTGCGTTGATTTCGGACGATAAGGAATTGATGGACAAATGCTTCTCCTATCAGAACTGCGGTCGTGTGCGAGGGGGTCTGTGGTATAAGCATTATGTCCTTGGTCCAAATCATAGGATGACGGCGTTTCAAGCGGCGGTTCTTCTTGCGCAACTTGAGAAGGCGCAGGAACTGGCAGACCGCAGAGACGCAAACGGACGTTATCTCGATGAAGAGTTGAGCAAGATTCCCGGCATCAAGCCGCAGAGGCGAGAAGAGCATGTCACCAAGCACGCTTATCATCTCTATATCTTCAGATTTAACAGCGATGAGTTTGGTGGTTTGCCACGGAAACAGTTTATTGAAGCGTTGAATGCAGAAGGAATACCATGCAGTCCTGGTTATGTTCCTCTCTACAAGGAGGAAGTCTTTGCCATGTGCTCGAAAGAGTTTCCGTGGTTGGCAAAACGAATTGCCTACAGCAAAGTTCATCTTCCTGTCTGCGAGAAAGCCTGCAATGAAGAAGGCGTGTGGTTCACACAGAACATGCTGCTCGGAACGAGGGAGGATATGGATACGATTGTGGAGGCGGTGGCAAAGATTAGAGAGAATGTGGCAGAACTCGTAGTGAGCCACTGATCTCAGAATAGGATATAGAATTTCCCGAAGGTTCAGCACCGTTCGGACTGAGCCTCAGAGCGAAGCCTTTCGGAGCTTCTAACTGGGAATGCAATCGCGCAACGGCACAGCAGAGAGAACTAAAGCAGCGGAGGAAGTTATGAAGACAGAGAGATACTTCTCACCATTTGTGCTCACCATCATTGCCTTATTCACCCATGCGCCTGCCTTAGCCCAAAACTTCTGGGAACAGACAAACGGTCCCTACGGTGGCGAGGTGTATGCACTTGCCATCAATTCAAGCGGGCACATATTTGCTGGGACTTTCTTAGGTGGCATCTTTCGCTCAACCGACAATGGTGGAATCTGGACTCAAATCAATGCCGGCTTGCCGAATACCATTGTCTTCTCTCTTGCCGTCAATTCAAGTGAGCACATATTTGCTGGGACTGGGGGTGGTGTCTTTCGCTCCACTGACAATGGTGAAAGCTGGACTCAAATCAATACTGGCTTGACGAATACTGATATTGATTGTTTTGCGATCAACTCAAGTGGGCACATATTTGTTGGGACTTGGGGGGGGCGGTGTCTATCGTTCAACTAACAATGGTGGAAACTGGACGCAGATTGGCTGGACGTTTGCTCTTGTTTGGTCTCTTGCCATCAATTCAAGCGGACACATATTTGCTGGGCATTATGGTGGTGGTGTCTACCGCTCGACTGACAATGGTGAACACTGGACTGAAATCAATTCTGGGTTGACCAGCTTGACCGGTAAGCTCTACGTCTTGTCTCTTGCCATCAATTCAAGCGGACACGTATTTGCTGCGCTTGGGGAGGGAGGTGTCTTCCGTTCCACAGATAATGGTACAAACTGGACTGAAATCAGGAATGGCTTGATGCATATTGTTAACGTTCTTGCCATCAATTCGAGCGGTCAGATATTTGCTGGGACCAAACGTGGTGGTGTCTATCGCTCAACTGACAATGGTGGAAACTGGACTCAAATCAATACTGGCTTGACGAATAGTTATGTCTGGTCTCTTGCTATCAATTCAAGTGGGCACATATTTGCTGGGACTGATAGCGGTGTCTTTCGCAGTGTGCAATCAACAACTCCTGCCGAGATTCCAACTTCATTTTCGTTGGAACAGAACTATCCTAATCCGTTCAATCCTGGCACAATGATTGAATTTTCTGTCCCTCGCTCTAGCTATGTTACTCTGAAGATATATGACGTTCTGGGAAGACAGGTCGCAACTTTGGTGTCTGAAGAACGGAATGCAGGAAGATACAAGGTTGAGTGGAACGCGACCGGGTTGGCAGGCGGCGTCTATTTCTGTAGTATGCAGGCGGCTGACTTCATCCAGGTGCGGAAGATGCTCTTGTTGAGGTAATTCCGAAGACTTCAAGCTTCGGTAGGACAGTCATCCTTGACTGTCCAGACAGAACGGGAGTTCTGTCTTACCGCTCGCTCAAGCCATCCTCATTCGGTTGGGATGGCTTTCTTGTTCCGCTCTGCGCGAAAGATTTTCTTGAATTTGAGAGAGAATCTTTGTATCTTGTTGGCACGACCAAATCCAGTAATTTGTTGAGCGAAATGTCGCCTGCGGCGCCATACATGGGATTCTTTATTCTTGGAGTGATTATTTGGGACACGAGCGGTTTCTTAAGAACAGAAGATTGCAGGAACGTCTCGGATTCCCAAGAAGCTCGGATAACAGAGGTTAGAGCTTACAACTCCCGATCTGTTTCTCGTCCAGGGGACGGGTCGGGATAATCGGACGTCATCCTGCCATCCCGGAAAGCGGGAGACGCTGCAGTTGAACCTGAACAGATTCATATAGAGTTTTGCTTGGAAGGTATAGCGTTGATGCAACTTGTGATGGACAGCTGAATGCTTCAGATAGAGCGGCTACGTGGAATGCGAGAAACCCGACAGGATATTTGAGTGCGGACGTTACGTTAGATGGACAGGCAAATGCTTCTGACCGTGCACAAGCGTGGAATAATCGGAATAAAGTCACTCAAGTGTCGTAGAGGTATTGAATTTAGGTACACCCCTCGACCAGTCCCCAATTGTCGAGGCACCTCGCTAATTGCCCCTCTCTAGCTGAGCTGTGAATGAAAAACGAAAATGGAACGATATGCCGATAAGAATCTACATATTTGTCGTTCTGTCGGTTGGTCTTATCGCCGACACATTCGCCCAGGCACCTGTTGAAGCACCATTGGATTCGGCATTCACGAGATATGGTCAGGAGAGAAAGGACGGCAAATGGAAAGCGACGACCGACAGTGGGCGTGGATTGGGATACATTCCAAGCCCTGTAAAATTCAATACACAAGTACCTGCTGGCGCGCGGCTGAGGAAGGTAGCATATCCATCTTACTATGACTTGCGGACTCAGGGTAAAGTAACTTCAGTCAAAGACCAAGGTGCATGTGGTTCCTGTTGGACGTTTGCCACTATGGGTTCAGTCGAGTCTCGATGGTTGGTTACTGGGTATGGAACGTATGATTTGTCTGAGAATAATTTGAAGGAATGCCATGGATTTCTTTGGGGTGGCTGCGCCGGCGGAAATGAGGAAATGGCAACTGCGTATTTATCGAGAGATTCCGGTCCGATTGCTGAATCTGCGGATCCATATAGCCCTGCCGATGGTTCATGCACTTCAGGTCTAACGCCTGTCGCTTATATAACTGATGCCTATTTTCTTCCCAAGGATGCCAATACTATTAAGGACTTCGTACTCAACTATGGCGGTGTTTATACAACAATGTATTATGGTGATGCATACTATAACGCGTCAAACTACACTTATTATTATGGCGGCACGAAAAGTATTAATCATGCAGTATTGATTGCAGGGTGGGACGACAGTAAGACAACCGCAAATGGAACCGGCGCATGGATCATAAAGAATAGCTGGGGAACGTCTTGGGGTGAGAACGGATATTTCTATGTCTCGTATAATGATAAGAAGATCTTATCATACAATGCTTTTTGGCCAAACAGAATGGGTTATGATCCCAATGCGGCAATCTATCAATATGACTACGTCGGAGGCGTGAGTGCAGCTGGATACGGAAACAATTACGCCCATGGTTTAGTGAAATTTGTTGCCAGCGGAAATCAACGAATTACTAGAGTTGCGACGTGGATTAGCGAAAGCAATTCAACTGTGGATTTCTATATTTATGATGATTTTGATGGTGCTACGCTTTCACATCCATTGGATTCTTTGAAAGGTCAAGCTTGTACCTACGCGGGATATTATACGTTTGACCTACCTAAACCCATCAGTATCAGCAGTGGTAACGATTTCTATGTGAAGGTTAAGTATAGTACTTCGAATGCGGGATCGGTCTATCCTATTCCTATAGAAAGCGCTATAAGTGGATACAGTTCACCTACGATTGATACGGCTAAATGCTGGATAAGTCTTTCTGGTTCATCGTGGACGCGATTGGGAAGGGGTACAAGTTATCCATGGGATCTTTGCATTCGTGCGTATGCGATTCCGACTATGGCGGCAAACATCAAAGTCTTCCTCCAAGGACCATACAGCAGCGGCAGTATGAGCACCACACTTAATACCACTGGGTACATTCCGCCCGGTCAACCTTATGGCGGGGCGCCGTGGAATTACTCCGGGACAGAAAGTGTTGCAGGCATCCCCAGCGGTGTCGTGGATTGGGTGCTGGTTGAGTTACGCATGGGCACACCGCCTACCATGACAACGATCGCGAGACGTGCCGCGTTCGTGAAAAGCAATGGCAGCGTTGTTGATATGGACGGTACAAGCCAGGTCAGTTTCGATGGGGTTGCCACTGGAAGTTACTACATAGTAGTGCGGCACAGGAATCATTTGGCTATCATGAGCGCGAATGCTGTGAACTTTACTACTGGCAGTGCGTCGTATGATTTCACGACAGCACAGATGCAGGCGTACGGGACAGAGCCGATGAAGGATTTGGGTGGGGGGGTATATGGGATCTGGGCGGGTGATGTCAACGGGAACGGGACGATAAAATATAGTGGGCCAGGAAATGATCGAGCGTTAATCCTCACTCGAATCGGCGGGACAGATATAACAGCGACCGTGAGTGGGTATTATGCTGAAGATGTGAATATGAACGGAACTGTGAAATATTCTGGTCCAGGGAATGATCGTGCAATTATTCTGACGAATATTGGGGGAACAGATATTACTGCAACAAAAAGTACACAGGTGCCATAAATAAAACCACACATCAAATTCTAACTTAAGAAGAAGGAGAAGAAATATGAGAAAATCTCTATCAGCATTGGCATTTGTCTGCATGTTGTTATACACAAGCTGTATTGTGCAGGCACAAGAAACGAATGAAGTCCAGGCAGGGATATTTAACTCTAGTGGTGCTACCTTAGCCGTAAGAGTCACACCTTCAGTTACTTTTACAAATCTTCCGCTATCGAATGTCCAGTTTACCATCCGATGGCTTAATAGTTATGGCGTAAGTCTTGGAGCCGTGGTTTCACCCACTTATATTATTGCTAAACAAGGGGTTGAAGCAACTAAAGATGATGGTGGGCAGACATATAGATATCAGAAATTCGGTGCCGTGACTGGTCAAAGTATTACTTGGCCGGCAGGTGTAGCGCAAGAACTGATGACAGTTGATGTTAATCAGACTGGAACTGGGACGGGGACATTTGAGTTAGGTACAGTTGCTTTTACTGCTTCCTTCGACGGTCAATGGTATATCGAAATTGGTGGAATGAACAGAACAAATCAGACATTTAATCCGGGGTCAGTTAGCAATGTTCCACTTCCTGTCGAACTTTCGTCCTTCACTGCAGCAGTCAAAAGCAACGCCGTGAACTTAACCTGGCAAACCGCCACAGAAGTGAACAACTACGGCTTTAATGTAGAGCGAAACGCCGTTTCGCTCTACAGCGATTGGCAAACAATCGGTTTTGTGGAGGGACACGGCAACAGCAACTCACCCAAAGATTATTCGTTTGTTGATAATAAGATTTCTGTTGCAGGGAAATATTATTATCGCTTGAAGCAAATTGACAGAGATGGGAGTTTCAAGTACTCGGAGCAAACTGAAGCGACAGTTGACAAGCCGACGAAGTACGAGTTGAGCCAGAGCTATCCAAATCCATTTAATCCCAGCACAACGATTAGATTTTCAATACCAGAAGAAAGCCTGGTGAAGTTAATTGTGCATAATACCCTGGGACAGGAAGTGAAAACGCTGGTGAACGAAAAGAAACAGCCTGGATATTATGAAGTGACTTTCGATGGAAGCGAAGTTGCCAGCGGTGTCTACTTCTATCGCTTGGAGACAGGCAAATTCGTCGAAGTGCGGAAGATGCTCTTGTTGAAGTGATTCCGGAGATCTCAAATCGGTAGGACAGTCATCCTTGACTGTCCAGACAGAACAGGAGTTCTGTCTTACCATTGACACAAGCCATCCTGATTCCGTTGGGATGGCTTTTTTATTTCCCTTTGCGAGAAAGATTTTCTTGAATTTGAGAGAGAATCTTTGTATCTTCTTGCCACGAACAAATCCAGTAATTTGTTGAGCGAAATGTCGCCTGTGGCGCCACAGGCACCGTTTCACTCTCCTTCTTGCTGCGACCTGTACGACACTCTATGCCAACAGAAAATGAAATCCGTCTTCCTTATAAATTCCCACACTGAACTGAAACCTAACACATTCGTAGATTTTCGACTGAGCACTTCGCCCAGCGAAAGACAAACACTGAACCAGAAACAAGGAGAATCAAAATGAGAACCATCTACATAGCACTGCTCACCGCAACTCTGTACCTTTGGCATCCAGCAACCGTTCTCGCTCAAGACACAACAAAGCTCGCTGACGAGGAGATCAAGACCGAAGTACCTGAGTTGACATCATTCCATATTGTCATCTACGAGATCTGGCATAACGCGTGGCCGAAGAGAGATGTCTCGGCACTTGCAGCAGTACTTCCAGACGTTGAAAAGGGTGCAACGAAGATTGAACAGGCGAAGTTGCCGGGCATTCTTCGAGAAAAGAAAGACCTCTGGGAGGAAAACGTCAAGAAGCTGACTGCAATCGTTGCCGAGTACAAGGAGGCGCTCGCTAAGAGCGACTCGCAGCGCGTTCTCGATGCAGCAGAGAGACTTCATGCACAGTATGAGGCTCTGGTGCGTGTGATTAGACCTGTCTTGAAGGAGCTTGATGCGTTCCACCAAACGCTCTACATGCTGTACCACTATTACATGCCAGCTTACGATGTGGAGAAGATCAAGATCTCAGTCGAAGAGCTGCAAAAGAAAATGGATGATCTCAACAAAGCTACTCTGCCCAAACGTTTGGAGAAGAGGCAGAGCGCATTTGAGGAGAAACGGAAGCAACTCGACGAAGCCGTGAGAAACCTTGCCGAGATCACAAGAGCCGACGGCGATGAGAAAGCTGTAAAAGACGGGATCAATCTCGCACACGACAAATACCGAGCACTGGAAAAAGTATTTGACTGACCAAATCCAAGGCATTTGGGATTGTGAATTGACGATTGCGGATTATCATTCCATCATAGTTGAATTTATAAATCCGAGACGACACAGCCATCCATATTTGGATAGGAATAACGGACATGATTCAGGAAGTATCAGCAGAACAATTGCGACGAACGTATGACCCGAAAGATCTGGGCATCGAAACAACCGAGAATCTCAAACCTCTGCAAGGGATCATTGGTCAGAAGCGCGCGGTCTCCGCTCTTCAGTTTGGACTTGGCATTCAGGAAGTGGGGTTCAACGTGTACGTGGCGGGTCCTCCGGGGATCGGCAGAATGACCGCAGTCCGGTCATTTCTCGAAGAGCTTGCACGCCGAAAGGAGAAGCCTCCCGATTGGTGCTACGTGAACAATTTCGATGATGCGTATCAGCCTAAGGTGTGTCGGCTCCCCGCCGGTCGTGGACGCCAGCTTCAACAGGACATGAAGAGCTTGGTTGATCACGTCCGCCGCGAGATTCCCAAGGTTTTCGAGGGCGAAGAGTACGGCAATCAGCGGGACAACATCATGAAGGAGTTGGATAGGCAGAGGTCTCATGTTCTCGAGCAGCTTAACGAACATGTGAGCAAAGCAGGTTTTGCTTTGCAGACAACACAGTTTGGGATAATGATGATTCCCGTTCTTGGCGGAAGACCTCTAAACGAAGCAGAGTTTCAAGCGCTGCCCGCACCTGCACGCAACGACTTTCAACGTCACCGTGAGGAGCTTCAAGACGATCTGAAGGCGTCAATGAAGCAAGTCCGCCTCCTGGAACGGACAGCCCAGGAGAAGTTGCAGGAACTCGACAAGAAAGTTGCCTTGTATGTTGTCGGTGGACTCATTGATGATCTTGCCGAGAAGTATCATGATCTTCCGGAGGTACAGGAATATCTTGCGGCTGTTCGAAGAGATATCCTGGAGAACATTGAGACGTTCAAGTCTGGTGGGTCAACGCCCGCAGCACCAACAGCAGAAGGTGTCCCAATCCCTGCTCCTTGGATGCAGGATCTGCCCTTTCGCAAGTATCAGATCAACATACTCGTGGATAACAGCAGGCAGGAAGGCGCTCCAGTGGTCGTGGAACTGAATCCCAACTACAACAATATCTTCGGACGAGTGGAGAAGGAAACTCAATTCGGAGCTTTGCACACTGATTTCACGATGCTTAGAGCCGGTTCCCTCCATCGAGCAAACGGCGGCTATCTTGTGTTGCCTGTGGAGGACGTCTTGAGAAACCCTTTCACCTGGGATGGATTGAAGCTTTCACTTCGCAACGGTGTCGTACAGATTGAAGAGGTGGGTGAACGATATGGCTTCGTAGTCACGAAGAGCCTGCGACCTCAACCGATTCCACTCGACATCAAGGTCGTGCTGGTCGGGCGTCCGCTCCTGTACTATCTCTTGCACTCATACGATGAGGACTTTCCCGAGCTTTTCAAGGTGAAGGCGGATTTCGACACCCGCATGCCGAGGAGTGATGAGAACATTCAAGATTTCATCGCGTTCCTGTGCACATTCTGCCAGAAGGAGAATCTCAAGCATTTGGACAGCAGCGCAGCAGCAAAGTTGTTGGAGTATGCCTCACGTCTTGCCGAAGATCAAGAGAAGCTCTCGACGCACTTCGGGGCTATGGCTGATATTATCCGCGAAGCTAACTACTGGGCAATTCAGCAGAGCGCCACCAATGTGTGCGCAGAGCATGTACAAAAAGCCCTTGATGAAAAGATCTGTCGCTCAAACCTCATTCAGGAGCGCATTCAGGAGATGATCACACGCGAGGCTCTTCTGATTGATACTGCTGGCGAAGCTGTCGGACAGGTGAACGGACTTTCTGTTATCGGCTTGGGCGACTATGACTTCGGCAGACCGAGTCGAATCACAGCCAGTGTAGGTCCGGGGCGCGAAGGGATTGTAGATATTGAGCGTGAGGTTGAACTCGGCGGTCCAATTCACAGCAAGGGTGTATTGATATTGAGCGGATATCTCGCAGAAAAGTATTCGCGCGACAAACCGCTGACATTGGCGTCGCGGTTAGTCTTCGAGCAAAGCTATGAGGGAGTCGAGGGTGATAGCGCTTCGTCAACAGAACTCTATGCAATACTCTCGGCATTGTCGCAGTTGCCGATCAAGCAGGGAATCGCAGTGACCGGTTCTGTAAATCAGCGCGGAGAAGTCCAAGCCATCGGAGGAGTCAATGAGAAGATTGAGGGCTTCTTCGATGTCTGCAGGGCAAAAGGGTTGACGAGTGAGCAGGGTGTGATCATACCACAAAGCAATGCGCAAAATCTTATGCTTCGAGAGGACGTGGTTGAAGCGGTGAAATCGAAGAAGTTTCACATATGGGCAGTCAAGACGATCAATGAGGGTATTGAAATTCTTACGGGGATGCCAGCAGGAGAGCGCGGATCCGATGGAAAATTCCCTGAAGCCACGGTAAACTATCGAGTCGAGCAGCGCCTGGAGAAGTTTGCAGAGTGTTTGAAAGAATTTCCCGAAGAAGCACGCGCCAAGCCCAAGAGGAAGGAACGTTCCGGTCCACGCAAATAACAATCATGGACAGAACGGGAGTTCTGTCGCCCCAAACAACAAGGTGCTGGACAGTCGTCCTCGACTGTCCAGACATGTTCTACGTCCTTGAAGAAAGAAATAGAGACTCTATTTTTTTCTTGACAATCTTCTGGATTTTCCTTATATTTAATTCAGTTCACAGGAGCGACGTATATGACATTTACCACCAAGAATATTGAATGGCGCAACTGGTACTGGTGCTTCTGGTGGAGTGTGCCCTTTGCATTTCTTGGTGGAAAGAGAATGGCATAACTAAGTCTTTTCTGTAGTAAGTAGCAAGATACGAAAAGCCCTTCTTGGAACATCAAGAAGGGCTTTTCTGTTTTTGAGCGGGCGAATCTGAAGGGTGAAGGTAGGAAGAAAAAGTGTCAGGCGGTCTAAGTGTCTCGCGGAAAACTGGATGAATGAGTCGAAAAGTGTGACGGATTAAACTCATGAGAATGGTTTTATGGAATTTCAAGAATTCAAACGGCTGGCAGAATCTTACAACGTAATTCCAGTAAGCAAGACGTTTCTTGCTGATACGCTCACACCTGTCTCCGCGTATTTACGTCTGCGAACTAGCAGTGGCAGTTCCTTTCTGCTCGAAAGCGTGGAAGGCGGTGAGCGTTTTGCCCGGTACTCATTTCTCGGACGCGACCCAATCGCAACGCTGAAGTGCAAAGAGAAAAGAACAACCATCATCGAGAATGGAGCATCGCGAACCTCAGCGGAAAACTTCTTTGACCTTATCCAGAATATTGTCAGTCGTTACCGCCAACCTTCTCTCCCCAATCTCCCACGGTTTACCGGTGGGCTGGTTGGTTTCGTCGGCTACGATGCTATCCGCTTTGTCGAAAATATTCCCTGCTCTGTCACAAACGAAATAAATAGTGAAGACAGCATACTCGGGCTTTTCACATCGGTCCTTGCATTTGATCATTACAAACACCAAATTATCATCATTGTCAACGTTCTTGTTGATCCCAACACAGATCTCCGCAAACAATACGACAACACCCTTGAGGAGATCAATAAACTTGAATCGTTGCTCTTTAGCACGCATGCTCATCCAAAGGAGTTTCACTCCCGTCATGATGAAATCGTTGCCGAAACAACTCGTGACGAATTCGAATCTATGGTTCTTGAAGCCAAGGAGTATATAACCGATGGCGATATCTTTCAAGTTGTTCTCTCGCAGCGTTTCTCAACAATGTATCACGGTGATTTATTCAATGCTTATCGAGCGCTTCGCGTTATCAATCCATCTCCCTATTTGTATTATCTCGATTTCGGTAGCTGCAAAGTCATCGGTTCATCGCCAGAAATTCTTGTGAGGGTAGAGAACGGAATCGCGGAAGCATATCCCATTGCAGGAACACGCCCTCGCGGAAAGACCGATGACGAGGACCAGCACCTGGAAGTGGAATTGCTTTCCGATGAAAAGGAGCGAGCAGAGCACGTAATGCTGGTTGACCTTGGTCGAAATGATTTAGGCAGAGTTTGTGAGGCAGGCACCGTAGAGGTTGATCAACTCATGTTCGTTGTACGGTTTTCTCATGTAATGCATATTGCTTCCCGCGTCATTGGAAAGGTTGCGGCACACAGAACGTGCGTGGACGTTCTAAAGGCAGCATTCCCGGCTGGTACAGTCTCTGGGGCACCAAAGATACACGCAATGCAAATCATAGATGAACTTGAACGTACCCGACGGGGCATCTATGCAGGCGGGGTTGGATATTTCGACTTTTCGGGAAATATGGATATGTGCATCGCAATTCGGACGATGTTTGCAGTCTCGGAAGGAACAGATAGCCAAAACGGACGGATCTATTTCCAGGCTGGCGCAGGAATAGTCGCCGATTCTGACCCTGAAAAAGAATACCAGGAAACCATCAATAAAGCTCGTGCACTCGTCGAGGCACTTCGCATGGCACAAGGAGTAATGCGATGATCTTGATCATTGATAACTACGATTCGTTCACTTACAATCTTGTCCAGCTCGTTGGACAGCACACGAAAGAATTTCAAGTTGTTCGTAACGACAAACTCAGCATTATGGAAATTGCCAAACTGAATCCTGACCGCATTTTAATTTCACCGGGTCCTGGTCGCCCCGAAAACGCCGGTATTTGTGTTGATTTAATTCTGGAATTAGGGTCGGAGATTCGAATTCTCGGTGTTTGTCTGGGTCATCAAGCGATCGGCTATGCTTTCGGCGGATCAATTATCCATGCGCCAAAACTAATGCACGGCAAAACTTCACAAATAATTCATCAAGGCGATGATCTCTTCCATGATATTCCGAATCCATTCGAAGCAACACGCTACCATTCGCTCGTTATTTCAAGCGAAAATTTTCCCAAACAACTCGATATCACTGCGACTACAAATGACGGTGTGATCATGGGCGTGCGGCATAGAGATTTCCCGATTGAGGGAATTCAATTTCATCCCGAGTCTGTGCTAACAGCCGTCGGACCGCAAATTATCACAAATTGGCTTAAACAATACTAGGTGAAAGCATGAAGGGGTTCATACAAAAACTTAGTGATCGGCAAGACCTTACACATGAAGAGGCGATAAAAGCCATGAGAACAATCATGGAGGGTCAGGCAACCGAAGCGCAGATTGCAGCGTTTCTGATCGCATTGAAGTTCAAGGGCGAACAACCAGATGAACTTCGAGGATTTGTGGAAGTTATGCGGGAAAAGTCAGTGAAGGTCAAACTCGAAGATATGGATGCCATTGATATGTGCGGGACAGGGGGTGACAACTCAGGAACATTCAACATTTCTACTGTCGCATCGTTTGTTGTTGCAGGTGCTGGCGTTACCGTAGCAAAGCATGGCAATCGTTCCTTTTCCAGTGCATGCGGTAGTGCGGATGTCCTCAAAGCACTCGGTGTGAACATCGAACAGCCACCGGAGAAAGTAGAAGCTTGCATCAACAAACTTGGAATAGGATTCATCTTTGCGCCGCTCTTTCATCCAGCAATGAAATACGCAGCGAAACCTCGATCTGAGTTGGGCGTGAAGACTTGTTTTAATGTTCTAGGTCCGATGACAAATCCCGCCGGTGTCCGTCGGCAACTGGTGGGCACCTTTGATCTTGATGTAGCAAACAAAATGGCGGTTGTGTTTTCCCAATTAGATGCAGAAAAAGTCTGCGTAGTCTGTTCACAAGACGGGCTTGATGAGATATCCCTTGGAGCACCAACCGCTGTCTACGAAGTGAATAGCGGGAACGCCATCCCGTTTCGGGATAATCAGCAATACAGCAGAAAATACGACGTGGAGCCGGCGTTGTTCGGATTACCTTCGGTGAAAAGAACCTCGATCCTTGGCGGATCGGCGGAGACTAATGCTTCAATTGCCATGAATGTTCTCCAAGGAGAGAAGGGTCCGCACAGAGATGTCGTATTAGCGAACGCTGCTTTTGGACTGTTGGTGGCAGGAAAAGCACAGACAATCCAGGAAGGCGTAAATCTTGCCTCAGAATCAGTTGATTCGGGAAGGGCATTGAAAAAACTAAATGAGCTCAAGGAACTTAGCAATCTATGAACATCCTCGAAAAGATCACAGAACACAAGTACGAAGAAGTTGCTGCTCGTAAACGGAAAGTTGAAGTATCCGCCCTTTGTGATATGGAGTTCTTTGATCAACAAACTCTCTCTCTAAGAGATGCATTGAACCGAGACAGCAAGTTTTCGATCATTGCTGAGTTCAAGCGATCCTCACCAACGGCCGATGAGTTCAGGAAAAACGCCGTTGCAGAAGACGTGGCGCGTGAGTATGAAGCCCACGGCGCTTCTGCGATTTCTGTGTTGACGGATGAACGATTCTTCTCCGGAAGTCTTGATGATATGTGCCGTGTAAGGCACACGGTGGACCTACCCATTTTGCGAAAGGATTTTATCATAGACGAATATCAGCTTTGTGAAGCCAAAGCGCACGGTGGGGATGCAGTACTTTTGATTGCTGCTGTACTTGAGACGTCACAAATGCTGAACCTCTATATCGCGGCAAGAGAACTGGGTCTTGAAGCCCTTGTCGAATTGTATAGTGAGTGCGAACTTGATATGGTAGATCTTGATCAGATGAAACTTCTTGGCATCAACAACCGTGATTTGCGAACGTTTGAAGTTGACCTGAACCGAACGATTACAGTGGCAAGGCAAATACCCAAGGATGTCACAATAGTAAGTGAAAGCGGCATTCATACGGCAGATGATCTCAGGCGACTCCAAGCGGCGGGGGTTCGAGCGGCTCTCATCGGAGAGTGTTTCATGAAAGCTGAACATCCCGGAAAAGCACTTCAAGAACTTCTCGATTGCATACATTCATGAAACCTCGTGTTAAGATCTGCGGCATAACCAACGCTGAAGATGCGCTTTACTGTGCGAATGCTGGTGCAGATGCGTTAGGATTCATCTTTTATGAAAAGAGTCCACGGTACATTGATCCAGGTGAATCAACGGAAATCATTGGTCACCTTCCTCCCTTTATTGTACCGGTTGGTATATTTGTTAATGAGAAACGTGGGGTTATCGAACGCACCATCGTCAAAACGGGGATTCGTGTCATTCAACTGAGCGGCGATGAAAGACCGGAAGATTGCCTGGGATATTCCGTCAAAGTTGTGAAAGCGTTTCGTATCAACAATCGAGCAGACATCGAGAAGGTTAGTCATTACACAATTTCCGCAGCAATGCTCGACGGTGCGAAAGATGGCAGTTACGGTGGTTCCGGTTCGCTTGCGGATTTCTCTATCGCACTCGAAATGAAACGGATTCATCCACTCATCCTTGCGGGCGGGTTGAACCCGGATAACGTACCCCACGCCATTCAAACAGTTCAACCGTATGCTATAGACGTGAACAGCGGAGTTGAAATCGCACCTGGCAAAAAAGATCACGTGAAAGTGGATCTGCTATTTGAACGACTGTCTCAACTGACATAGCTGAGAGGTGTGCAACACTCCCGAATTTAGGCAAAAAACCAAAAATCCGTCACATTGAGCGCAGCCCCGACCGTCGCTCCGAATGTTAGACTGTCCGTCACTCTTCGACTTCACGCCACGCACATGCTCGGCGTCGTTGCGCTCAGAGTGACGGTCGGGGCGAAGTCGAAATGTGAGAATGGCGGGGTTATGCACACCCCTCACATGGCTATCAAATATAGATCGAACATTAACCAGAACACCCATCAGTGCGGAGGCACTCTTATGAATCACACTCCCTACAAGTTACCAGATGAGCACGGACATTTCGGGAAATTTGGCGGAAGATTTATTCCTGAAACGCTGATTTCTGCTGTGATGGATTTAGAACAAGCGTACAACGAACTTAAGAATGATCCTGCGTTTCAGAATGAGCTGCAACTGCTGTTGCGAGATTTTGCTGGTAGACCAACACCGTTGTATTATGCCCAAAGATTATCGAACATATACGGGAAAGCAAAGATTTATCTCAAACGCGAAGACCTGTGCCACACAGGTGCACACAAGATCAACAACACTATAGGCCAGATATTGCTGGCAAGACGTTTGGGTAAATCGAGAATCATTGCGGAGACCGGTGCGGGACAGCATGGAGTAGCAACTGCGACCGTCGCCGCTATGATGGGATTGAAATGTGTTGTCTACATGGGCACTGAGGATATGGCACGACAGGAAATCAACGTTACTCGCATGCGCTTGCTCGGCGCCGAGGTCATTCCTGTAAAGTCAGGAACTCGGACACTGAAGGATGCAACGAATGAAGCTCTCCGCGACTGGGTCACGAACGTGCGGGATACATTCTATGTCATCGGCTCGGTGGTAGGTCCACATCCCTACCCGATGATTGTGCGAGATCTCCAGGCAGTCATTGGCAGAGAAACGAAAGCGCAGATACTTGAACGAGAGAACCGCTTACCAGACTATCTGGTTGCTTGCGTAGGCGGTGGGAGTAATTCTATTGGATTATTTTTTGAGTTCATGCACGACAATGTAAGAATGATCGGTGTGGAAGCTGCGGGTTTGGGATTGGACACCGGACAGCACGCGGCAACGCTCACTGCGGGAAGACCTGGTGTGCTTCATGGTTCATATAGTTATGTTCTGCAGGATGATGATGGGCAGATTACGCCTGCACATTCAATCTCAGCCGGTCTCGACTATCCCGGAGTCGGTCCTGAACATAGTTATTTGAAGGAGTCAGGAAGAGTTAATTATGTTTCGGTCACAGACGAAGAAGCACTCGCCGCTGGAATGACTCTTACTCGCACAGAAGGGATTCTCCCAGCACTTGAATCCGCTCACGCGCTTGCCTACCTTGAATATCTAATGCCACAAACTTCGACAGATGAAATCATTATTCTGAATCTCTCAGGCAGAGGTGAGAAAGATCTTCCAGCGATTACTAGAGCATTTGTTGAACTTCAAGTTTTGGAATCTCACACATGAACCGTTTAACAATAAGCTTAGATCAACTGAGACGTGATGGAAGAAAAGCACTTTCGCTATTTGTCACAGCAGGATATCCTTCTATCAGCGTCACGGTACCGTTGGTTCTTGAACTTGCGAAAACTGGTGCAGATATGGTTGAACTCGGAATCCCCTTTTCCGATCCCGTTGCGGATGGACCTACAATACAAATCAGTTCTGAAACAGCACTACGGAATGGCGTTACGCTCTCCAAGACGTTGGAAATGGCTCAAGAGATTCGTAAGAAAAGCAGCATCCCACTCGTGCTTATGGGATATGCTAATCCGATCTTAGCGTTTGGACTGGAAAATTATTTGACCACCTGTACGGAAGTTGGAATTGATGGTACGATTATCGCCGACCTTCCACTGGAAGAAAGCGGTGAATATCGTCATCTGGCGAAGGAGAAAAACGTTGCCACGATCTTTCTTGCCGCACCTACAACGCCGGAACACCGACTTGTTCACCTCGATGACTGTTCGACGGGATTTTTATACTGCGTTTCAATAACCGGAGTCACGGGGGAACGCAAAGGACTTGCGGATCAAGCAGGGGCGTTTCTTCAGCGAGCTCGGGCTTTTGTGAAAAACAATCCACTGTTAGTCGGCTTTGGCATTTCAACTCCTGAGGCTGCACGACTTGTAGCAAGATACAGTGACGGTGTTGTCATCGGCAGTGCTTTGATAAGAGTCTTGCATCTCTCTTCTCAAAATCACTTAATCGAGAACGCAGTGGCGTTCGTTCAAACCATACGCAGAGCACTTGACTCGTAAGGAAGGAGATGACACTGTTTGGATGAACTCCATCCTTAATAGCGCCTTTCGCATAACATTTAACCTCACCCCGCAAGCGCGCTACACCAAGATTCTATCAAATGAGCGAAGGGCTTGAGCGAATACCTTTTTGAGCAGAACCTTGAGTCACCTTCGCCTATGCAAGCGAATGAGCATAATGCCTACGCCTGTTATACTTCGCACAGGCACAGATTTAAACGTTGTAGAGCGAGATTTATCTCGCCCGTACAGCGACTTAAAAGTCGCGCTACATTGTTCGATGTTTAAATTGTGACCGTTCGCAGTACGAACCCGGGCTACAGCTTTTCTACAATGTCTGCAAGTGTCTTCAGCCCCTGAACCTCCGCATCTCTAGCTGCACGCAAATGCTCGACGGCAGCCTGACGCCGCTGCTTGTCCTTAAGATTCGCCCTCCTCTGCGCCTCCGGAATGTTGTGGGGAAACACCTGCGTCATCGTTGCGAGACTGTTTGCGGCACGCCGATAATGTTGTATTGCCCGGTCGAAGAGCGGACTCAATGCTGGCCCACATTGGGCTTTTGCCTCTTCCAGAAACTCCACGGCGAATTTGCGCCCCTCCGCAAACTCTGCCGCGTTGAGGGAAACACCATACTCATCTTCCTTCTCCGCCTCGAGAAGTGAGATCCATCGTGTATATCCTTCAGGTCCCGCTTTGCAGTCCGCGGGCACCCACTGTTTGGAGTTTGCTGAGAACTCAAGGACGAATTCAAACGCTTTCTTCACCATCTCCTGATACGAGACGTTCCTCGATACCGGACGCACGAAGTGCATGCCTAGCAAACCAATATCCGTCTGTCCAAGCTCATACCAATACACCGGCCCCATCCCTTGCTCGGTCTCCCATCCCTTGTGGTAGTAACCAATGTCGTCATATCCGATGATGAGAGACCGGATCGGATTCTCAAGATGAAATCCGTAACACGCATATCCGCTATCAATCGCTTGCCTCACCCGATCCCACACGAGTTTCTGCGTCGCAGGAAAATCAGGACTTGATTTATGCGACCAGATGCTTGTGACCTCAAAGCCCAAGCTTCGGCAAAGCTCGTACACTCTTTGCTTGTTCCAAACTGCCATACTCTTGGCTGCTGCGGTTTCGTCAATGTTGATCAGGAAGCCTACACCCGTTGCGCCGTAAAGCCGCGGATCGGAGATTGTGAGACCGAGGCTCTTCGCACAGGCTTTCATGCAGCCCATCTCCGTATCGTAGTGCATTTCCCATTCAAGGTTCCTCGTTCGGTGTATGCGGTCGTATTCGATCCCCGGATGCTTCACCACGTATTCCGGCGTCAGGATTGCAGGGAGGATGTAGTCTCGGATGCACTTGTCGTAGTTGGTGGGTTGCAGTTGGTTGCCGGCAGTCATGACAACGACGGTGTTCAAAGCAGGAAGGATGGTGATGCTCTGTCCGCCCCAACCTCCCGCTTGGAACGCCTTTATCGGAATGCCCTTCACAAAAAAGACGATGGGCCACCAATGGTTGAAGTACCTCGGGTAGCTGTGTTCGAATCGTTGAAGTGCGCTGTCAACCCATGCGGTTGAGAGAATCCTCGCACCACCGTATTCACCCCGACAGTGGAAGAGCCAACCGAGTTTTGCCATGTCACGGGGGACCATGTAGAGACCCTCGGAGTAGTCCAACCGGTAGTTGCTGATTCCCATCGGAGTGAAGAGGTTGTTCTGCGTGAGCACAAGATAATGTGCCTTTGTAACTCTTTGGAGGATTGCCTCTAGCGCAATGATGCATCCCGAATTGTACACGAACCGTTCACCCGGCTTGTACGCGAGGGGTCGTTCGAAGAGGTTTCGCAGCGGGTCGGGAGAGCTTTTCATGATCGAAAGATCGTTTCGCGGGTCAAAATAGCTGAGGGCGTGCTCGTCCCACTTTAATCCCGTCGTCATCGTCAGAAGATGATAGAGAGTAATTGAGTTTTTTTCTCCTGTACCAAGAAGGTCGTTGTACTCCGGGAAGAACTGAGAAAGGGGAGTGTGGGCGTCCTTGATGAGACCTCGCTCGATGGCGACACCGATGGCGGCTTCGGTGACTACTTTGCCGATGGATGAGATGCGATGTGGTTTGTCGCGATGGAACCCGTAGAAATATTCGTCGAGGAGAAGCTTGCCATCTTTGACCACCAGCACGCTATGCAGATTGGGGAATCCTCCAGCGAGAATGGTCCTCATGAGAGCGCTGATCTTGCTGGTGTCAACACCCTCGGCAGACGCATTCGCAACTTCCCATCCATCTTCTCCTTCTTCAGGCAGTGCGTACGCATAGTCGAGTGTTCTCTCACCGGCTCTCCCCAGACGCGGCACCATGTTGTCCAGGAGAAAATGAGGATCCTTGCTTCTCCGTTTGAGCATGAGCGGAAACCACATTCCGCCGGTTCCGTAGCGTCCTTTGACGACGTCCTTGCCGACAGTTCCTTCAAAGATAGCGTCGTACAGACCGATCTTGATGATAAGGCGACTGCCGTCGAGTTTTGCATCAGCAACTGGAATGTCGTTGAGGGAAAAGTCCGGGTTGTCGTGGGATACTGAGAGCGTTCCATCCTCATTGACGGAGATCTTGTAGACGAGCCGGCCGTCCTGACCGAAGGCGTGCAGCGTGCCTTCCCATACGCCCACAACATCGGAGTGTTGAACTTGTGCACGAATATTTGTGGACTGCGCCAGAAAACCGATGATGAAAAGAAATTGTGTCAATTTCTTCATAACTGTAATCCTCTAAATGGATTTCGGAACATATAAGATGAATATAAAGCGCGCATTTATCAGGATCCCGGAAGCTACGGTATCGAGTAGCATTGTGGAGAACAGGAGTCCATATTATCTTTCGTATGCTGCGGTGCGCCGCTCCATGATAAACAAGCACATTCAGTGGACACCACCAGCACCACTATTTCCTCTGATCATCACGTAGCAGGGAATCATGTAACTCAATGCCTAACTTCGAGATGTAATCCCCCTTCGATGCCAGGAATGCGGAAACGTTTGTCAGCAAGACAATTCCTGTTTTCGTAGACCGCTCGAAAATCACACAGCAGGAATAGCCTCCGGTTCCGCCGGTTGCGGAGACAAATTCCCTGCTGCCGTCCTCGTACCAGGCCCAACCAAGTCCCGCGCCATTGTGCTCAGTGTACTTGATCGTTGGTTGCTGGTTCAGGAAGTAGTACGTCGTGTCCGTCATATGTGCCCGGAGGTACTTCGCCATATCTTCTGCGGTGGACTTGATCCCGCCTCCTCCCGCGAGCACGTTCAATTCCCAGTTCGGAACGACATTCCCCTGGGGATCCCTTCCCGGAACAAGGAGTCGTGTGCGTTCGGAATCAAACGCGACGAATGTACGATGCAAGCCCAGTGGTTTGCAGATGGACTCCAGTAGGAGAGCTTCATAAGACTTTCCTGTTATTAGTGTGAGGAGATGACCCAGCAGTCCGCCGCCGAGATTGGAATACTCTCGCTTCTCACCCGGTGTGGATTGCAGTGTCAGCCTTCGCGAGAGATAATCGTACAGATTCGCTTCATCATAAGATTGGTACGGGCTTCCGGGCATCGCCCAGTTGGTGCCTATGTTGTCAGGTTCTTTTGGAAAACCTGATGTGTGATTGGCGAGATGGAGTAGCGTCACTTCCTTTCCGTTGAGAGCACTCTGATGCAATTTCACCGGGAGGATGTTCTTGATCGGTTCATTCAAATCCACCTTGCCCTCATAAACCAGCTTTGCCAGCATGGTGGCAGTGAATGTTTTCGTGATGGAGCCGATTTCAAAGATTGATTTGCTGTTCTCAATATAGACCAGGGAATCGTTGCGACGCTTGATTCCAAAATACTTGTCAGAATCGCCCACTACGAATGCGATAGCCATTTCTGTCTCGTTAGGGAAGTGTTGTGCATAGTTGAAGACAGAACGAGCCTGTAATGAATCAAGTGAATTCCGGCCGGACGTGAGCGGTAGTTGGACCAATTCCTTTGATCGAATCGGAGCACAGGAGAGTACGCCGATCAGCAGGAACCAGATGAAAGGACTTTTGGCATAGGAGATCACAAGGCATATCCTCCATTTCCGCCGGGGGCGGATAAGCCTTTGGCTTAGTTGTCGCTCTCAAATGAGAGCAGCGCATCGCATATAACTTTTAGGCAAACTGCCGTTGCGAGCTGCCACTACAACTGACTCCATTCTGTGGCGCCGAGCAATGCAGCGATCTCTTTACATTCAGCCAATCTCACCTTCAAGATCGACTGTCTAGTGTGCGAGCGTTGCTTTGCCGGTTATTAGACGAAGCTGATGGCCTGCGACTTCATTTCCTGCGAAACTCCGTGAGTCTAAGAGACTCGTTGATGCTGTGGTTTGCAACGAGATCGCCCGCATAACTAACGAGGCCCAAGCTGTCGACATAGACGGCCGTGGCTGTCGGATCTCTGTGTTGCAGGATTACGGTATCTCGCACGTAAGTACGGGGAATCGTCGTCAAACCTGTGCTTACCCACCAAGTGAGTGTCATCATAGGAAGCCAATTGGCTTCGATTGTCGTGGGAGACACTGTGATTGTGAAGGTAGTATCCTGCCTTCTTATATAGGTGGTGTTGATCTGTCGGAAGTAAGCAAAGTTCTGTGTGTAATGGACGGTATCGATCCGAGAAACAGCCACTAGAGCCGCAGTGTTAGATGTATCAGTCGAAACCGATGTCACCCTCCAAGAATGCCAGCCATGAACCTCCTCTTGTTCGTATTCTATCGGGTAGCGATAGAGTAGCGAATATGTGTAGAACCATTGCGTGCCGATAGCGTGTGGAAACTCAAACTCTCTCCCTGGAGGACCGGGCGGTGCGGTCGGCTCCTCCTCGCAAGCGAACGGAAGCACAATAGAGGTGACGGCAAGAATCAGCCAGAAGTGCATGGGACGCGTATGTCTAGTTGAAAACGCAGTTCTCATGGTCGCGCGAGAATAGTTTTTTTCCCAAGAGACGACACCAGTCTAAGGTCGGCACTTTCGTTTAAGTTGCGCAAAAACGGATTCCTTTCTGGGACCCGAACAGCCGGATGTGCGCCAGAGTTGGCATCTACGATGCGCGCACTAAGACGTGTCCCGCTACTTTAACAAAACCATCTTTTTCATTTCCATATTTCCGCCTGCTTGCAGGCGATAGAAGTAGATGCCGCTGGGGGCGTTGGCGTTCCACTGAGCTTGATGGTAACCTGCTTCCTTGTGTTCGTCGGCAAGCACCGCTATTTCTTGACCCAAGCCGTTGAATATCTTTAGCGAAACATATCCTCCCTTCGGAAGATCGTAGCGAATCGTTGTGCTGGGATTGAATGGATTGGGGCAATTCTGATACAAGAGATAGTCTGTTGGGATTGACACACGGCGTGGTTCTATCCCCGACGGATATCCGACTTTGGAAACAAAAACCGGAGTGATGTCAATCGGAATTGAAGCGGGAGATCTCGTCTCTTCTCTTGGATTGGTGCCTTGCGTCAAATCTGTTATGAGGTGTGTGACCTTCACGGATTGTTCGCCGCTAAATGCGTCCTGTAAGTTGATACTCGTTTGGCTTCCGTCTCTGCTCCAAGCCACATAGCATTTTTCGCTGCCAATTGTGAACTCAAACAATCGGTAATCACTCGTGCTCTTGTCTATTACCGTCTTGAAGTCCTTGAGCATCTTGACCATCAATTTGAAATTGTAATAGGATGGTTTCAATTTCAGATCGGCAGTTGCCAGCGCCATGTTCTTCCAGGGACCGCTCCAATAAGCTCCTTCACCTGTTGCGCTCAGTCCCCAATGGTCGCGTTCTATTCCATCGGCGGCAGCCATGACGCTCAGTTTGACAACAAACTCTGCGTTCTCCTTGTCAGTGTACCAGCCGAAATATGTATCTCCAAACGCTGTATCCCCTGCTAAGTACTGCGCCTCGGTGATCTTCAGTGGACCGCCCCCTTCAATACACCATATCGGTTTTGGCGTACCGAGGCTGGTTAGCTTGCTTTTTAACCACGCGACCTTCCCGTCAAGAAAAGTCTCCTTCTCTTCATAGAGGTGAAGATCTGCAATGTCGTAGAAGTCTTTTCCTTCGAGCAGGATCTTCTCGAACGATTGTTTGGGACCGAGAAATCGTTTTCCTATCTGCAGCTTTGAGAGTTTCACCCCATTTACGACACCAGCTTCGTCATCAGTTATGAACGACTCCAAGTAGGCAAAGTAGCGCGCGAGGTTTCCGGCAAGCCCAGCCAACACCACCTTGGCATCTGGGCAAGCTTGCTTGATCACCGGCGACGTTGCTTTCAGAAGCGTGATGTAACTATCAGCGTCAATAAAAATCATTGGATACTCTTCCAACAGATGCCAGTTGCGAACCGCGTATTTCAGACCAGGCATGTCATCAACGCCATCATTGTCGTAACGCTCTACCAGTTTTCGAACAAAATTCAACCAGATGGTGGTTGTTCCTTCTTGATCATTCGGATAGAGCGTCCAGTAGATCGAACTATCGCTGCGAAGAAATCCCTGCATGTCACCACCGGCTAGCATCTGCGTGAGCCTACTGCGTTTGTCACCGAAGGCGTTTACGGCGAAGAGAACAGGCGTGCAATCAAGATTCAGATTCTGAAGTTTTCTGACAGCAGCATCGAGACTGCTCCAATTATACACTCCGGGAGATGTCTCCATGGAGAACCAGGAAACGAGCGGATGCATTGACAACCACGAAACACCAAGGTCGGCAGCAAGCAGACACTCCGCATCGTTCTGCAATTGAGTCAAACCAAAGAACATGTTCTTACCCGTGAACGGATAAACCTGCGAAAAACAAGGTTTGTTGAGGAAAGACAACGAGACAAGGACAGCCATGACAAACGTGCGTCTTTGCAGTAACTTCAGCGCGACGGTCCACCGAAGAGTGACGTCCTTTCCCCTACGGACCATGCCTCTTTCACTGATCTTCTCTACGATTTTGTCATGAAATATGGATGTCGCTAGCATGGCAATCGTCTCTATGTGTGATTTTGACCTTTTTAGAAGGTGTTAGGCGAAGCTGCACTCATTTCTTCTGAGCAGACTGATTGACTCGTTGAATTACGGCGTTACGTTCTGTCGCATCAGGAATCAAAGCACGCAGCATCTCGTTGAGCAAATGTGTTGAACGACCACAATATGCTTACATAAATGAGGGAGTGTAGTTGTTTTGGTTGTAATGTGCCGTATTCATATCTGACTCCTAAACATTACCTCATTTCATTTCACTGATCCTTTTTAGCATGACGATTGCACTAGCGTTTTTCGGGTTCAATTCAAGCGATTTTGCGTAGTTCTTTATTGCGAGTTCCTTTTGGCCATCCATCATGTACGCCTCTCCGAGACTATCGTAAGGATTGAATGCCTCAGGGAACATCTGAACGTTCAACACGAATACTGCAATCGCCTCCCTCCTTCTCTCTGACCTGAGCAATTGGTAGCCCAGCGTATTTAGTTCATTTTCCCCAAAATCGAACATGTCGTCTTGTGAGGCCTTCATGGTACGATACTGCTGTACAGCCGCATTGACGCCGTGCCGCAGCGTCGTGGCAAACAGCGTGTTAACGATGGAGACCTTCGGTCTGTTAAACGGCTTTCCGGATAGAATACTTGTGACCGCGACGCTCATCTCATAGAGCTTTGCCGGCCCGGTGTTGTTGAGCAGAACAACTAGATGCCTGGAATCGGGGATGCGGAAAATGATCGTGTTGAAGCCGTTGATTCCCCCTCCATGCGATACGGCCATGACGCTATCACCCGACTTCCCCACGGGAACTTTTCCCGTTCCCCAGCCGTACGCATAGTAGTTGCCGCCGCCGCTCGGGATATGAGGGTAAAAGTAGAGATCCTTGTATGTTTTGGAAAGCAGCGATGTGCCGTACAAAGCCTGGTCCCACAAGTAGAGGTCTTCGACCGTTGAGTACATCGCCCCCGCGCTATAGGCGTTCTGCATGAAGAAATACGGCTCCCGCACGAAATGATCAACCCGCTTTACGTACCCCGCAGCCCTCTTGTTCAGGATCCTCGACTCGTCTTCAAGACCGGTATTGAACATCTTCACCGGCTTGAGGATGTTCTCTTCCAGGCCCTTTCCAAAAGGCATCCCCGTCACCTTCTCAATGATGTACCCGAGGATATAGTACCCTGAATTGTTATAGCGAAACATCGAACCCGGTTCAAATTCGAGATCGCCGCTGCAGAATCTCGTCACGACGTCTTCGATGGGGTAGGGATTACGGGTTGAATCCGACCAGAACCCGGGCAACCCTGTATAAGTCGGAATACCTGAGGTATGAGTCAACAAATGATGGATCGTTACCTTCCCTCCCGTGTCTTTTCGGTAGTTAGGAAGGTAGTCGGTAATGTTTCCGTCCAGTCTGATCTTTCCTTTTTCCACAAGCTGCATGATCAGCATGGCGGAGAATTGCTTCGTGATCGACCCGATTCGGAACTTGGTATCGGGCGCGTTCGGAAGATTCCAGTCGAAGTCTGCATATCCGAAACCTTTCCTGTAAATGACTCTACCGTTCTCCGCCACCAGCGCTGAACCGTTGAACATTCCATGCTCATAACAGAAGTTCAATAAAGAGTTCAATACGCGCGACCTTGTCCTGGGCAACGCATTCCGAAGGCATATACAGCATGACCATCCATAAGGTCCCAATTGCTATAGAAGGACACAATCTTAGTACGTTCTTCATTTTTACCTCCCAAAGTCTTTGAGAATTGAAACAACTCGTGATAAGAATATGGCGCACAACGTCCGCGGCAGCAACGCAGTGCGCCACCGAACTATAACAAATCAATTTCTCGCGAAGGCAGCGCATTGAGCGACATCTATGATTATTCCATCAAATGCGGGAGCGTCGTAGTGCCGCTTGTTAGGATCCGCACAGCCGCTGGTGTTCTATCGCCTTGACTGACCGGTGAAGCGACTCTTAGCTCAACTTCAGGTCGTATCTCTCCTCCGTCACAACCGTGCCCCAGAGTTCGTGCGTTTTCTCTTCCGTTAATTGGAACCCAACCGATCTGTAAAGCTCGGCTGCTGCTTTCAGGCTGCGTTCAGTCCAGAGGTAGACCCACTGATATCCACACTTGCGGCAGAAGTGCAAAGCTTCCTCCACTAAGAGTTGTCCGATTCCCAGTCCACGGAGATGGGGATGAAGGAGTAGCCAACGCAGTTGAGCCTTCCCCTCAGAACCAGCGGCGATGGCGACGGAACCGGCAATCTGTCCGCCCTTTTCGACAATCCAAATCTGTTCTCGTTGGGTATGGGACTGGGCAAACTGAGCGAGTGGAACTGCAACATACGCCTCAAAAGTATGGTCCCAGCCACATTCTTTGGAATACAGGACAGCGTGGAGATAGGTGAGGTATCCCATATCTCCCGGCTGCAGGTGATTTCTTATGGTGACGTCTGGTGGAAGCCTACACTGTTTTGCATCGGTGATAGCCATAGTGTGGAACCAGTCATGGAGGTGCCTCACATCTTGCTCGATTGCACAGCGCACAACGTCTCGGGTAAGCACGCTCCCCCGCTGCGAGCTATCAACATCTCATTTTCTTCCCAACGCTGACTCAGGTTAACAGATCTGCAGAATCACATGGGATAGCCTCGGTTGGGCTTTGGATTTCAGAGAGCCGAGGCAGGAGATTTCTTGTGGAAGATCTTCGCTCCGTCGAATCCGTTGAACTTCGTTGAGGACGCCGTGCTGTACGCCCCGATATTCTCTGTGTAGAGAAAGTCTCCAACCTCAAGATTCCAGGGGAGCTCGACAGAAAGGGAGATTTTATCGAAGCTGTCGCAGGTGGGTCCGACCACTGCACAGATCTCCGGTTCACCTTCCTTGAAAGCATGAAAGTTGGGAATCCAATGATCGTACACCACACCTGAGAACGTTTGATAGACGCCGTCATTGATGTAGTAGAACACCTTGCCCTCTCTGCGTGCCTTCCCGATGATTTCCGAAACCAAAGTCCCGACTGTGGCTACAATGAACCGCCCAGGTTCGGCGAGGATCTGAATATCCTCCGGGAACAGCCGCGTGAACTCAGAATTCAGGATCGCGGCAAGCTTCTCGAATTGAGGAACTGTGGAGTCGTAAGGAACCGGAAATCCCCCTCCGATATCTACCAGGTTTAACGGGAACCCCTTCTTCCGTGCATCGTGGAGAATCATCGCGGCGATATCGAGCGCGACGGTGTAGTTGTCGAAGTTCGTGCACTGGCTCCCGACGTGGAAACTGACCCCCTCGACCTTCAGACCCATGTCGAATGCTTGCTGGATCAACTGCTGGGCGTCGCCCGGCTCCGCGCCGAATTTCGAAGCCATCTCGACCTGCGAACCTGTATCAGGAACCTTCAACCGCAGCACGAGTCCTGCCGTGTCGCAATGTTGATTGAGCTTGATCAACTCAGCATTGTTGTCGAACGTCACCAGCGGCTTGTACTGTCTTATCTTCTCAAGAGTTGTGCGGTCTTTGATCGTGTTGGAGAAAATGATCTTGTCCCAGACAAAGTACTTCTTTTCCTTTCTCTCAAAGTGTTTGATGTATTGATAGACCTGCATGAACTCGTTGTACGAGGCGACATCGAAACTCGACCCTTCTTCGAACAGCGTCTCGATGATCTGCTGCTGGGAGTTTGCCTTCACCGCATAGTAGCACTGAACCCGCGGCAGTCGCTCTTTGAATGTCCGGTAATTCGCCCGGAGTTTGTCATGGTCAACAATGAACAAGGGGGAGCCGTGCTGCTCCACTAATGTCAGAAGTTCCTCGTATTTGTCCAAGTCTCTCTCCAAGTAAGGGATCTGAGGTGTGGGAAACGCGTCAAGCGGAAAGCTTCTTCATCAGGGATTTCAACTCCTCAACTTCCTTGTTGTTTTCAAGATACGATTGAACCAACTTCTTTCGCAGTTCATCTCCACGATCATACAGTCGCTTCAACTTCTTCGGCTTTGTTGTCTGAAGGACGTACGCTACGAGCAGCGGGAAGGCAACCGTCACATCAACGTAGGCCGTCACAGTTCCCTCAAGCTTCGTGGGGTCAATCTTGCCCCAGCTTGCCGCTTCGCTCGGAGGCGCGCCGGAAAGCCCGCCAGTATCGGGACGTGCATCGGTGATATTAATGTCGTAGTCCTGACCGGCCTCCGGAATCATTAGCACTTCCTGGATCTGCGGCTCCGTCTGCAGCAAGAAGTTCTTTGGGCTGCCCCCGCCAATGAGGAGGACGCCGGTTTTCCCTTTCTCATATTTCTTGGCATTGAGGATGATGGCGGTTGAATCGTTGACGTCAATGCTTGGATTGATCTTGAGTTTGAAGTGGTTCCGAAGTCCCACCGCCTCAGCTAGAAGCTCCAGTCCCGCCACATTCATCCCGATGGTAGAATCACCCGGTGAGGATGTGAACACTGGAATCCCGTTCCGGTACGCCGCCGCCAGAACGCTCACCTCGCCCAAATTGTTTCTTCTGCTCGTATTCGTTAACGACCTTGCCGAGGTGATGGTAATATTCTCTGGTTCCCATTTCTTTTTGGAATTCCGGTCGCAACATGATCCTCCGCAAGATGCGGTCAGTCGCCATTAGTACGTCTTCGTAGTCAAACAGAATATCGTAGATCCGGGTTACCCCCTTATCTCGCAAATCGGCATCGTCCACCGTGTGGCTGCCGCGGAACAAAGGCATGTTGAAGGCAAAGTGCAGGTCATGGTACATGTTGGCCCCTGTCGCCACCATCCAGTCCACGAACCCGTGGTTCATGAGGGGAATAATTGTGGAAGGCCCCAGACCGGCTGGCGTCAGCGCTCCCGCAATACTCAGACCAATGGTGACATCCTCCTGCGAGTACTTGTCGCGCATCAACTGACAGGCAGCCCTCAACCTTCCTCCGTTATAGGCATCCATGTTGTCTATGACGCTGGCAATATCGCTCTCCTTCGAGATCGGGCTGGGCAATACTCTTTTCCCCGACAGGTACTTGTGCTTGTCCGGATGACGTTTCATAGGGTGGTCCATGTTCTTTCCTTCTGTGTGTGGTACGTGGTGTGAGATTCATGGAATGCGTGGCTCATCAGCTCATACTTATCTCTCAGATCTGCATGAGCGTCGAACTGAATCGGTCGGGACATGGTCTCATTCCTTCTTCTCGTTCACCTTGGGGTGAGATGACAGCTGACGTTCGAGCAACCACCCCACGCCGCTGACCAACACTCTTTCAACTGACGGCGGCACAGAGCGAACACAAATATCATCCATGAATGAGCGAACGCCATGGTGCGGTGTGTTATATGCCGTGCCCAACAACCGCTATCACTATTTTCCTTCTTTTACTCTATTCCACTCTCTCTTGAGAATGCCCTGCGCAACAGTAGTCAATGACCACTGAAGCTCTGTCATTCTATCGGCGGCTTCGGTTTTTTTGAGAAGAGCGATGGCAAGAGCTTCATTGATAAGTTCGACAAGTTTCTTATGATCTTCTTCAACAGGATTTATGAGCAGATTCGCTTTGGCTCGAAGGAACGTGATCCGCTCAACTTTCCTCAAGTGTTCCTGTGCCGAAGGCTTATCGTCTCTGTAGAACCGATCAGAAAATATTTGAACAGTGCTGGACTGGAATTCAGCGATCGTGTCCCGTAGCGTGTTTATCCATTGTTGCCTATTACCAGAAAGGACGGTAGCAGCGAACTGCCTCTTTGAAATTCTAAGAGAAACAAACGAGCCAATGGCTACTCCGATGATTGCCGACAAGAATGAGATCAGGGCTGTGAGCAGGGTAATTTCAACTGGACTCATAAGTTGCGCGGGGCTCCTTTCCGATCAATGTCGTGGTTGTTTAGGGCATGGCGCATAACGTCTGCACAAACCACGCCGTTGTTTTTGCCGCTACAAGAAATTCATTTCCACGCTGCAAAACAATAGGCTGAGGACAACCATCTTCACATGAAAAAGCTATTGTCGCGGTTGCGATTGCTAGCGGCGCTGCGGTTTCACGATAACGAGTCCATTCATCTTAGTGGATTGAATGACGAAAAAGTGCAGCCGATCTAGCAGACGGCTACTTAGACCATTGAAAGTATTTCTTCATCGAATCGTAAACTGGAAACAACTCATCTTTCACAATTTGGAGAGACACGATCTTGTATTTCTCATCCATCTTGTTCTCGACCTGAGTAAGAGCATCCTTGAAGTTACCAAGTCTTCTTCCCAATACGGTGAAATAAAAGAATATCCCTTTGGGATGCAGAAAACGATAACAGTCAGCGTTCGCACAAATTTCAGCCTCAAGGGTCTCGAAGGGAAGGTTTCCGTGATGCGCTTCAATGCAATTGATGATATTAGACTGTGCCACCGGGTCCACATTATGTTGAGCGAGAAACTGTTTTGCAGATTCTATGCTCATTTTGACATGGTCAGGTATTCTGTTCTCTTTGAAAGCTTGGCCGAGCTTCAAGTCCATGAAGGAGATGCCGATCTTAACGATCTCAAGATCGGCACCTAGCCTTTGTGCCAACCAGATGCCTTTTTCCAGCGAAATCTCATAGTGCATCATCTCGGGCACATTATGTTGTTTTATTTCATTGCGAGCGTACTGTTCTGCCATTGCGGCAATCTCTGTCATAGTCATGATGGGATCCTTTCTGAAATTGTTGTGTGAGTGTTTTTTGATTTCTATAATTCGTAGCAGTCTGCAAATTTCTGGAACATAGCTTGAAAAGCTTGCGTAACCTCTGACTTGGGCATTCCAGAAATCATGATACCATCCTCAGTGTAAAGCCGACAACCTAGCAATAGGCCATCCGCCCTTAGAGGTATTTGAAATCTACCTGTATCACACGGGTAAAAACAGCAGTCCAAACAAGAGTCGCAATAGAATTTGCTGGATGAATACCTTCCTCGGTGCGATACAACCATGATATGTGTATTTGAGGGTGTAAGGAAAGTAAGCATTGCTATCCCTCGTTCGCCCGGTAATCTTTGCGGAGTAGTCTCTCTAGACTCATGACGAAGTTCCTCGATCACAGTGTCTGCGGATACGAAACATCCTGCTAGATCAATCTTGCCACCAAAATTGAAGATGTCGAATACCTTGACGTGGAACCCGCATGTTTGGCAAAATAATATAACATCAAAGATCTCATCAGCGTTGAACTTGCTGAGGACAATGTTTGTCTCCACCGAGAAGTGCTCGGCTTCTAACGAGTTCTATACCTTGCATTAGCTCCTCGTGAAGTTCCGCTTTCCTGTTTGTTATCCTGGAAAACGTATCAGGTTTAAGAGTGTCGAGGCTGATCTTCATCAAGAAGCCTCGCTTCGAATTGACCAGCCAATTGATGTTCCGGGAAATCGCAATGCCATTGGTGTTTAGGATCACCTTCGAAAAACGAAGTTTGACAGAACGCTCGAGAATTGGACGGGTTCGGTCCGGTCTGAGGAGGGGTTCGCCGCCAGTCAGTCGAACTACAGAAACGTCGAACTGGTGCGCAGCATCAAGGAGATAGATGATTGACTGAATATCACAAAGCTGGTCGCACGCAGTAAGATTCTCGCCGAAAGGTGGGCAATAGATGCAACCCAGATCACACTTGTCAGTGACATTTATCCCTAGTGAGGGTATCATGAGATCCGATCCAGATGAAATCGCCATAGTGGAACATCCGTCACAGTGAGATAATCATTCTCCGTTTCGAGGTGATGCCAAATACCCTGATATATGAGACCTTCAATATGACCGCCATCTCCGAGCATCCTGGGAATAAAAGCCTCTGTCATATCGCCTTTGTCTAAGTACGCGCGTATGTCACCTTTCTTGTACAAAGAGACCCCAAGAAAAGTTAATGGCGCGCACGGATCTGGGAAAGTGGTAGCATCAATTATGTTGTTTCCGGACATTGATCTCACCTTAAGATGCTTGATCGAAGTAGCCTTGGGAACAAGTGCAATGACGCTTGACTCAGATGAAGCGTTCATTTGCCATATGAGCTCTAGGAGGCGTTCTTGAAAAAAAACATTCCCGTGGCAGTAAAAAAAGCTGTCGTCCAATAAATCAAGTGATCTGGAAAGCGCTTCAGCTGTGGATGCAAAGGTGTCGAGAACATACGATATAGTGATGCCATACCTACGACCGTCTTGGAAGTAATCAATGACCTGTTCGGACTTGTGATTGACGGCGATAATGATTTTCTCAACACCTGCGTCTTGGAGCGATCCAACAACATGCTCAAGAATAGGTTTTCCGAAAACAGGTAACATCGCTTTCTGCTGGGTCGGTGCCAGCTTCCCGAGCCTCGTACCCTTCCCACCGGCTAGAACGAATGCGGATCTGATTTTGTTCTGCTTCTCGGTATTAGTTGTGTTCCCAAGATATGGAAAGAAAGTCTTGCAATTTATCCCCTTGATCAAGTTATATGCTTCATCCAAATTGTTGCAGGAGAAATCAGGTAAGCACCAAGGACCCTCAGACCGCGCAGTAGCTATGCCCCGTTTGATCAGAAGTGTGTTAATCCCGAGTTGTTTCGCTCCCAGTATGTCATTGTCGCTACGATCGCCGATCATCAAGACATTTTCAGGATTGAATGAATACGTGGCGAGGAGATATTCAAACATAAAAGCATCTGGTTTCCTGAAGAACGTCTCACCTGATATCAGAACGTCCTTAAGGAACGACTGCAGATCAAACTTGTTGATAAACGCTCGGAGACGCGAATCGTGTCCGTTCGCAACCAGAAAAAGGTCAATGTTCGATGCACAACATCTTCGCAGGAAAGGTAGAACATCAGGATATACTTGAATGTGTCGCAGATATTGGTCAAGATATGAACTGTAGACGGAAACTATAATACGATTGTCAGGCAATCTGACTCCGAGTTTTAACAACAGGGATCTCCAGAAAAAAGGATAGTTCTCCCAAAGAACGGAGGGGAATTTATTCTTGAATGAATCAAGGTGATTTCGAATATCGCGAACGGCACAAGGAACCGCGTGTCCAGATATATAGGTCGCGATCTCTTCGAACATTTTGGCTCTGCAAGAGGAAATCTGAGAAGAATCTTCGATCGTATTATGGCTATCAAGAAAAACAGCCTTGATCATACTTCCTCCTTGAATTCCTTGATGTCAATCAACCTGTCCCAAATTGCTTCAAAGTGGCGAAGAAAACCCTGATAAATAAGTGACCCCTTCTTTATACGATGTATCGGAAGCTGAGAACCAGACTGATACGGTGAAAAGAAGCTCAGGTACAAGCGATCATCGAGAATGACTACTCTAAATGTTGCGGGTTCAGAATGAAGGCGGCATTTTACATGCTTGTTCCGCAACATTATTATACGGAGTTTCCCTAGTTCAGAACATATATCATTACGATAGCTTTCGGGGTTAGCATTCTTGTACTCTTTGCCTCTCTTGAAAATTTCGGGGTTTGGTAGCTTTCTTGAACCGGGATTAGCTATGAGAAACCTGATCATCTTTTCACTCTGATCAGTGATGAATGAGAACTCCCTCTCCGGCAAAATAAACGAATAGCCCCTCATGGTGAATATCCGAATCTCTTTGGAGTGCAATATGTCAGAAGTGATGTCGCGTGTAGCTTCCTTTTGAGACGGGTAGACATATTCGACACCGTGGCGGAATATTGCGGAGCCCGATAGCCTTTTGAACCACTGCAATTTTCGCCATTTGGAAATCCACACAAAGAGAAACGCTGCTGCCAAAGATGCGGCAATTCCGATCAGAAACTGTTCCATATTTGTGTCCTTGTCTTATTGGTTGCAGCTCGTGAGCGAAATTCCAGGTCTTCGTCTCGGGTGACCCGCATTACCAGCTAACTCGTGTAAAAAAGTGCCAGTGTGCGTTTATTTCCTTGATATCTTCTGAGACTCCACATAACACACTCTCGGTTCTTGCAGATCTACGATAGATGAGATCAACCAACCCTTTCAGCGCGGCGCCGACAACGTCTTAGGTCTGTCCCTCTATTCCAACTTCGTCACTTCTTCACAGTCATCAAGCCTCTTGATGATGTCCTCCGGTGCAGTATGTGGATTCCAGATGCTTTCTGCAAAAGCAGAGACAGCATATATTTTTCTCTTGACTTTGGCCTTTCAAAAGGTGTTAGCCGCCGCCACGGAGCGATTGTGTTTTCGACTGCACTCATTTCTGCAGTTTCCTGAGTGCCTCCACAGCATTGAGGTTCTTGGGATTCAGCTCGAGGGATTTCTTGTAGTTCTTAATGGCGAGCTCTTTTTCGCCCGAGGCCGCATAAGCCGCACCGAGACTGTCCCAGACATTCGCCGATTCCGGATACAGCTCCGTGTTCAGCGTGAAGACGACGATCGCTTCCTTCAGTTTATTCTCTCTCAGGAGTTCGTACCCCAACGCGTTCAATTGGCTTTCCTGAACGACGAAATCGGCAGGAGCCGATTTCTTGATCGCTTTGTACCGGCTCACGGCTTCATCGAACGCCCCCGCACACAGGTACTCGTAGGGCACTTTTTGTTCTTCGCTGATACGATATCCCTTGAAAACGAAAGATCCATAGTAAATCATCAGTGTATCCTCGCCGGGGGTTGCTCCCTTGATGAACTTGCCGCGGGTACCATCCAGCGTACTGACGAATTCATCCTGTGCGATCGGTACAAGTTCCACCCGTGCCATGCGGGTCACATTAGCCATCAGTCGCCCTTCCTCCTCCTTCAGGGTCACGGTGCCGTCCGAATGGATTTGATATCGCCCGGCGATGCGTTTCAGCATCTCCGGCGCTATGGCGAACCGTTCGAACGGAACGGGGAGATAGTTCTCCCAGCGATATTCCTGAGCAATCGAACGCACGATTTCCTGTATGATCGCGAACGAGTTGCTGTTGATCATCACCACTGCGCCGTATCCTTTGTCCTTGTGAGCAATGAGCAGGCAACCAAAGCCTAGATTTCCTCCAGAGTGTTGGAAGTAGACCGCGTCCCCCATTCTCTGCACACCGAATCCAAGTCCATAGCTGTCGCTGATGTATGGCGTCATCATTTTCTCTTCCATTTCTCTGGACAGAATCCGGTTGGATTTCCCTTGTAGCGAGAGTTGGTGCTCGATAGCAAAGGTCGCCAGGTCGGTCGGCGTGGTCCAGAGGCCTGCAGCAGCCAATTCCGGATAGACGTGGAATCTTCCCTCGACGGGCTTGTCTCCCGGCTGATGACCCGTGGCAGCCATCTTGCTCCAATCGTCAGGCAATGGCTGATTGAAGGTGCTATGGACCATCTTCAGGGGATCGAGCACCACTTCCTTCAGGATCTGGGCGTACGGTCGCTGTTCCAGCTCCATCAGAACAAGTTGCAGGATCGTCGCTCCTCCGCCCGAATACCTGAACCTCACCCCGGGATCGGTGTTGACGACGATCGGAGCGGTATTGGCAGGGGATTCGCCGTTGAGAATCTGCTGTACGGTGGGTAGTGGAGCGTTCACGCTGTACCCCGGGAATCCGCTCACCGTTGTGCCGCCAGTGTGACTGAGAAGGTTGGCGATTGTCACTTTTTTCTTCGCCGTGAATTCATTGTCCGGAAGTTTCCACGACTTCAGGTACGTATTCACATTCTCTTGGAGCGAGATTTTTCCCTCCATCACTTTCTTCAGGATGACCGTGGCATTGAGCGTCTTGCTGATCGATGCCGCTTGGAACAAGCTGGTCTCCGTCACCGCCTCTTTCGTTGCAGCGTCCTTCACCCCGTACCCTTTAGCCCATTCGACTTTGTAATCATTGATGACTGCGATGCTGACGCCCGGCACCTTGTAGTATCGCATTCGTTCCTGGAGACGCCAGCCGGGCTCGCCTTTGATAAGGACCGTTGGAAGTAATCCTTCCTCTACGCGCTTGATGCGCGCTTCGAGATCAGACTGTGCATACAGCGGTGTTCCAAGAAGAACACACGCTATGAATATTCTGAGAAGCCTTTGCATGATAGCCTTCGTGAGTCTGAACGGTGAATTGGATCGTTGTCGTGCAAGGTTGATTAGCTCATCGGCCTACCATAAGTGTGAACGTCGCAATCACGATTGCTAGCTGGCGTTTTGTGACCCACTCTTCTTACCCGGGAATACCATCGTTAGTTGGTCAATTCGTTCTTCCAAAAGTTGCTTTCGGGCTGGATCGGCGAATCCTTCAATTAGGAAGTTTTCCATTCCCTTGCAGCAAAAACCCAAAATGACTGCAGCCCGAAAGCATTCACTGCCGATAGAAACGTTGATATCACTTCGAATGCCTTCAATGATTGCGTTGATTACTGGATATCGAGATGGAGTTTTCATCATTTAGCAAAATGGCGGCTAACTAGTGCAGAAAAGTACAAACGTACGTCTATTTCCCTCATATCTTCTGAGACGCCACGCAAGACACTCTCTGTCGTTACAAACCCGACGCAAATGAGATCAGTCAAGCCTCCCAGCGCTGTCCTAACATTATCTTAGGTTCATCCCTCTATTCCAACTTCGTCACTTCTTCACAGTCATCAAGTCTCTTGATGATATCCTCCCGTGCGAAATCCTTGTCAACCGTCAATAGCAAGGTCGCCTCGTGGTCTGCCAGATCTAACACAGCATCGTCAGAAATCCCGGGATCCATCTCCGCTACATACCGGACGGAGTGGCCATCCTGCCGAAGCCGTTCGACAATCTGCTTATCCACGCTCTCATCTGCTAAGAAATTCACTTGCTTCCCTCGGCAATTGGGTAAACGACATCAGCGCGCAAAGCATCAGTAGCGAATGCAAGAGCTGCCTGAATTGCCTCGCGTGTCAGCCGGGGATGCGCATCAAGAATCTGTTCAACTGTCTCACCAGCAGCAAGCTTCTCTAAGATGAGTTCAACAGTGATGCGAGTACCAACAATAACTGGTTTGCCCATCATCACTGCTGGATCAGACACGATCAACTTGTTCTGCATATTTGCTCTCCTTCTCGGAAGTTATCCTTTACTTCTATCGTTTGTAAGTGCATAGTCTTCTTCAGGTGCGCAAGTTGCTCCTCCTCCGCTGACTAAGGCATGCCTTGTGCTTTGTTGTCCTCCACAAGAGCAGGAATCCTCTATGTTCATCCTAACTGAGCAACTGGTATAACTTCTGTTCTAATGGGAGCCTGTTTCCCCGCAGCGATTTCGTCAACTCTTTTCAATATTGTTGAATGGTAATATCGGTAACCACAGTTATCGCATATGCCTACAGGCACGTTTTCAAGCATAACGAAACCATGCTTGTGTTTGAAGACTTCCTTTTTTACCAATCGCTTTTTAACAGTGCCTCTGCAGTATTCACATTTGTAGCCGTACATTTTTTTGTCTCTTCATGTAAGAAATTTTCCTATTCCAGCTTAGTCGCTTCTTCACAGTCATCAAGTCTCTTAATGATATCCTCTGACGAAGTGTGTGGATTCCAGATGCTCTCAGCGAAGGCAGCGACAGCAAACCACTGCCTCGATTCCCATAGCCCATCCTCCACGAGACCGAGAATGCTCTTTTGCTTGATCGGAAGATCGCACACGAGGCGCGCCACTTGCAGCTCGTAGGCAAGATTCTCCCGCCAACCTTTCTCAACTTCCTTCCACAGAGGAACACGCTGCTCTGCCAACTTCTCGAGCGTGATGCTGTCTTGAAGCATCGCATCGAAGCCACCCCAGGAAGCTGACATCCCTTTGAACACAAACGCGACATCTTCATCAGCACCACGCAACGTGGCAAGCTCGTAGGCGAATTTCGTAGTCTCCTGAAACGTCTTGGCTTCCACTTGAGTGGGGCTGTACGCGAACGGGAACGCCCCGACATCTTCCCACATCAGGTTGGCACGCTTATCAATCTTGGCAACATCCTTCAAACTCTCATGCAAAGCGGAGGCATGTACTCCGCAGGCGATCCAAAGATCCGGATGTTTTGCCAGCACCGCCTCAATCATTGGGTTCACCCAATCTACGAAGAGTTGTCCGCCTGTCTTTTCTCGGCAGCCATTTGGACAATCGGCGCCGAACCGGCAATATCGGTTCTTGTCACTCGTCTCCGTAAACGTCTGGAAATAGATTCCCTGAGCGCCTATCGGAGCGTAGTATTTCTCAAACGTGTTCAGCACAAAGTCCTGCCATTGCTTGCGCTCCACAGGATTCGACGGACAGACTGGCATCCCCCAACCCCAAGTATAACCCCAGACCATCTGAATACCTCTGCTGCGGGCATAGTCAATCAGCGCTCTGCCGTTTGCCGGAGGGAAACGATGCCAAACGACAAGCGTGTTCATTTTCCACCGAGCCATGTTGTCGAGGTAAGCTTCATAGTTGTAGATTCTGCCAGCCCATGTCCAGAGTCCCCGCTTCTTGAAGCGCGGCGCGTCTTGAACGTTCACAAGCAAGTGTTCCTTCTCCAACTTGCGTAGGTAATAGTGAGTGAAATCCATTGCCCCGTAAAGCATTCCATTCTCATCTGCCCCCGCTATGATCACAACGAGCTTGCCAGGCTGCTGAGGATTATCATCAATCCTGAGCGAGTATCCTTCTGCGCGTTGTTCAGGCAGAACGAAATGACTGTTCACATATCTCTGAATCAGCGCGTTGTCTTTGCTGACGCCGACGACGATGATGTTTCCTTTCAACATTGCCTCGTTCACGCCACTCGCTTTGACAACCGCTGGATCATGCTTCAGGATTCTCCTGATGCTTTCTCTGATTTCACCGACCGCAAATCGAGTTAAGTCAGAATCATGGTCGTTCATCACAATTGTGAATCGCTCTTCGGCTGTCAGAGCCGATTGCACTCCTCCACCTGATGCGTAGGACAGAGAACCGTGAAGCACAACGTCCTGCCAGACAGGGACGAGAAGAATGAGAACGATTGCGACCGCAAAAAAGGATCGTTTCATGACGATGTCTTTGTTGAGTCAGAAAGGACTTGATGATATGCTTCGAGCGTTGCTTCAGCTGCCTTCTCCCACGTATAATGTCGAAGGATATGCTCTTTCAGTCGCGCGGCATCCTTCGGCTCGGTGAGAGCATGAAGTACTGCATCGCGGATTGAGTCAGGATCATCCGGATTGCAGTAGTTGACCATATCCCCAAAGTATTCCTTCGCTGTTCCTCGCTCGGTCGTTACCACCTGACAACAATTGAACGCAGCTTCCAAGTTGGAAAGCCCGGGTGTTTCAAACCAACTCGGCACCGCATGAACCTTCGCCAGCCGCATTATGCCATAGACTTCGTGCTGAGGCAGATGTCCCAAGTGCTGCACAAAGCCATTGCCTACGTGCAAGCACTTCCCCCAATACGATTTCTCAGCAGGATTGATTTGACCTGCTAGCACCAGCGGCATACCCAGATTCCTCAAAGCATCAATAAGACCGAGCTGATTCTTTCGATACTCGATCCTCGCCGCACAGAGGATAAACTCATCTGGCAGCCGGTACTTCTTGCGAAGGAATGCCGCATCAGGTGGATCAATCTGCGTATCAACTGCATTCGGCACGATACGGTACTTCCCGTTTGTCCGTAAGTCTCGTTTAAGCGAATGCCATTCGCCATATCCGTTCGGCAAGACCATCTGCATCATCTCTAAGCACTGTTGCTGCTGCTCACGATACAGCGGTCCGTACCTTGCCCGCTTCAGTTGCTTGCTCAATATTCCTTGAACGATCCGGCGAACGAAAGCGGAGCGCTCAGCGCTCCGAACGATCAGATGAAGCACTCTTCTTTTCAGAAGAGCCTTGACCAATACCTTCGATTCGAATTCATCTAAATTCCAATAGATCGGAGAGAGTACCGTCGGAATATTGGCTCGCTCTGCAAGTTCAGCGAGCGGACAAATCTCAGATGCCTTGTTCAGATTGAATAGGTGAACAACATCGCAGCTCCGAACCTCGGCTGATGATGCATCTACGATTTCGACACCTATCCCGAGACGTTCCAGGTACTCCTTTGTTTTGAGCACCTGGATGACTTCGCCACTTGGAAGATAATGAAAGTCACCTGCAACGCCGAATAGCACCTTCATATGTTCTTGCTACCAATCACCTTCGTTGCTTGGCAAGCCCCTCTAACGGCAGAGCAATCTGATACTGCTTCTGCACTCGCTCCCAGTATTCACCTGTTACTTTCGCTCCACCTTCTGTCTCGATATACACAACACCCGTCATTTCCTTCTGGAGTTTCTTGTACGGCTTGAGGTGAATGACGCCGTTGGGCTGGATGATCTGTCGGTCGGTGGCAACGATGCTGCCTGCGTCAGTGTAGTACTTGATGTTGATGACCGCCGGCTTGTCTTTCCCAACATTGGCTATCACCAGATAGGTTTCGATGAATGATAATGAACCAAAGTGCTGACAGACCAATTGCTCGAATCCATTCCCATCACCAGCCGGGATAGCGACATTCTGATTGAAGTCTTCGGCAGACTTGTAGAACTGCCAATATTGCCCCGCGACGCGCCCACCCTGCGATAACACTCTGATTGTCCCCGTCATCGGTGCCTGTTTCACATACTCACTTGGATCAGCATTGAATTTGCCGAACGGATTGAGAATCTCAAACTTTGGTCCATAAATGAGTTTCCCATCTTGATCATAGATCTCTACTTTGATGGTCGTGCCGTTGCCATCAATATCTGTGACGACTAAATGCGTTGAAAGCGCTGGATCAGACACAAAGTGATTGATGACCAACTTGTTCTCTTTGGTGGGTACAGGCTGCGTGGTTTGCGTTGCCGTTGCTTTCGGTTTGGGCTTCTTGGCTTGAGCTTCGCCTGTATTCGTTGCAAGAAGAAGCATCATTGCCAAAATCGCAACAGCGATGCAAAAGCGAGAAAAGTGTTTTGATGACATTGTGACCTCCTTAAATAAGTATGAAAGTTACGCGTAGTTAGACTGCCATTCGGGATGACTACGCGGGAAGTGAAATCCATGATGACCTCCAACGTTCTCCCGCGTTAGCATCTCCGTCCACACCGCCATCTATCTGAAACGAGTACAATTCCTTCGAATGAACCACGCTCAGTCAGCAGGTATCGCCAGTCACACTCTTCATTTCCCCTGAAACTGAATCGTGATGGTCGTCTTAGACTTCACAGCATTGCCACTACGCTTAGCTGGAACAAAGCGCAATTGCCTGACCGCATTCACCGAAGCGTTGTCAAACCGAGCGTCAATCCCTCTTACGATCTCAGTCTTATCCACCCCTCCCTTCTCATTGACGTATGCTTTCACAGAGACCGTGCCCAGAAATCCCGCCTCCATCTTGAGATTTGTGTAATCAATGTAGTCATACACTTTCTTCTCACCTCCTACGACTTTCGGCGGGACATCCACTTCATCGTAGTACGTCATGCTGACTTCAGCTCCTCCCTCCACCCCTTTCCCTTTCTCCTCCTTCTCCACCGCAAGCTCTTTTCCTGTCAAAGTCGAAAAGCTCCAAGTTCCCGACCACTCACTCGTCCCAGACGAGTTTGATGCACTGATACGCCAAAAGTACTTCGTGCTATTGGCAAGCCCAGCCACCACGTAGGAAGTGTCTGTGAGCCTCCACCTGACGACAGGACTAGAGAACACCGGATCGGCGGATACCTGCAATTCATACATCTTCACCCCGGTTGAAGGTTTCCACGTCAGCATCAGATTCGGACTCGGTGAAACATCCGCTGCACCATTCGCCGGAGAGACAAGCGTTGGAGCAACCGGCGCCGCTGCTGACGTTGACGGCTGTCGCAGAACGAAGTACCACACAGCCGCAACGACAATGACAACCACAATCGCGGCGATAGCAACATACATAGCCACCGGGCTTCTCTTGCGCACCTTTGTTACAGCTTCAGGGACAGGTGCCTTCGCTTCGACTGGTTTCTTCTCTGCCACCGGCTTCCGCTCTTCCATCACAGGTGGTTTCTCCTTCACCTCAACCCTTCGCGGTTCCACCTCAGGCGGTCCCTCCTTTACGTCAACCTTAACCTCAGGCTTCTCTCCACTCCAACAGCGAAATCCTTTGTCTGCATGATTTTCCCGAATCTCTCAAAGAAGTCTTCCTTGAGTTCATCCGGCGTATAGATCGCATCCCGACCACCACGATGATAGCAAAGATATTCAATCCGCGCAGCTTCGCTCTCATTCAGAACATAGACGTCCTCTTTCTCATCCAGAAAGATAAACAGTGGATGGAGGCTTAGGAACGGTCTGATTGACGTGTCTTCAGACTTGCACACGCAAATGTGTCCTACTTGAACGTTGGGATCAGGCTGTGGCGCAGTGTATGTCAACTTCACCATGTCGGTGCCGTCGAGGCGTTCCAGACTATAGAGATAGTTCCTGCGCTTATCAAATTCTATCTTTCGAATGTATGCGAGTTCATAATCTCTGAAGATATTGATCGAAAGGATGAACTGTTCGACACCGTCAAAAAGAATCTGATTCAGTGCCATGCAATCCCGCTTCTGTATTGCGCCGTGCCCTTTCGTCTTATTGCGAAAGTTTACAAACGTGTTGACGAACATCTCCTGCGATACCGAGGCAACATTGCTTGCCTCCGACGTCAGAAACTCATTGATCGTGTTAACCGCCGCCGCCAATGGCTTGTAGTCTTGACTCTTCTTGAAGTAGGCGTCGGACAGAATTGTCCGCTTACGGTTGAGATTATATCGCAGCGTATCACGCAGAAATCCTACCCAGTGACCAAGCGAAGGACGTTTGATCCCCATCAAAGTCCTGTTCACATTATCCTCGCCAGCACCATACGTCAGATATTCTGACACCGAAACTGCCGCGACATATTTGAGCGTGACTTCAAACAGATATCCAATCTGCGTGAACCGTTCGACAGGCTCTTCGGCATTGACTGTCCGCATGTATGCTTTGGCAATCGGATATGGATACTCATTACGGATGGTAGCGTTCATGATATGTCTCCAAACTGATCTGTTAGTCAATGAACTGAATCAAATATAAGAAACTCACCACTCAAATACAAGCTGAAAATCAATGCTTGAAATTGGATGCCGTCATCACAATCTTACAGCGCGAAAATGTCGCTGCATCACAACACCTGCAATCGCGTAGCATCCCACAGCGCAAAGAATCACCGCGATGAAACCGATGTCAATCGCTAATAGCGTTGCCAAGACGATACTCACCACAGATGCACAACCGTTGATCCCCCACGCCCAGGGAATGAGCGATGGCTCCCCGACAGAAAGTTGACGCAGACCCAGTGGGAACGGCATCCCCATACAGAAGGAGATTGGCGCGAGAAGGGCAATAGCGATACCAAAGCGAATTGCGTCTGGAGCTTTCAGAAAAACTGCAAAGACTGAGTCCAGCCCAAGGATACTCAGCAGCGTGAACACAATAATTCCACCAACAGCGATCCGAACGGGATGAGCTGTTATATGCATCAACCGCTTCGACCACAGACTTCCAAGCCCGGAGAAGAACAGCATTCCTGTTATCACCGCCGAGACTGAGTAGATCGGATGTCCAAGGAAGAGAATGAATTTCTGAATCAACACGATTTCGATGAACATGTAACCAATCCCCAGTGCACCGAAGTATGGAAACACTCTCCATCGTCCTCCCTGTTCGGACTTCGCCTTTCGCACTAAGAGCAAGGGCAAGAGAATCAGGATGGCACTTGCGAGAACAGTCTGGAGAAGCGTCACAGCCAGTATCAAGTATCCCCATTCAAGAAACGGAGCACCTTGCCTTCCGAAGGCTTCGATTAGATACGGCAGCGATTTCCATTTGAAGAAGTGGGAGAAGTACGGCTTGTCATCAGTCGCGGGCTTTATAAAAAAGCGATATTGCTCGTAGAAATCATTCCGTTGGGCTGAAAGCAAATGCAGCGTTGCACTGTAATGAACAGGTTCATCCAACTGATTGAAGCGATTCGCCTGATCAATGGTCATCCCCGGAAAGTAAATCGGATCAAAGGAGCGTTTCTCACAGAACTGCATGATGAGGCTTGCTTCCTCCGATGTGAATGGCGTCTGCTTCACCAACACTGTCGCCGTTGACCAACTTCGGATCGCGGCAAGATGGCGCTCAGGATTCTCATATCCACATTTCTCCATGGCTTCGATCATAGTCCCGCTGAGTTTGATCGTGTTCCGCTCGGGGAACTTCAGCCATTCCGTCACCGCAAGAATACCTCCCGGTCTGAGACGTCGCAGCATCAAACTGAATGATTCAACCGTGAGCAGGTAGTTCTCATTAAGAGCATACATCCCTGCGGCTGAGGCGGCGAATCCTTCCATCAAAGGAATAACGATCAGATCATATTCTTCTGCCTGTCGAGCAAGAAAACCTCGACCTTCCGCAGCAATGACTTTGACATTCTTTCGCGCGTAGAGTCCTGCCATCTGCTCGCCATAATCCTTCTTCACCAATTCAATCATATTTGGATCTAGTTCAATCCCCGTAATACGATCAGCCCCGTGCACCAACGCAGAAAACACCTCTGTGCCCGTTCCCGCACCAATAACAAGCACCGATGCCTTCTGGCTCATATGATATGGTAATGCGGAAGTCGTGTAGTCAAGATACGATTCACGACCGTCCTGTGAACGAGCACCACTATCCTGCGCTACCATTGCGCCTACCCATTCTCCATCCTTGAACACACCGAGCTGTATTGGCACGTCGCCAGTGAACGCTAGACTAAGCCCGGGGGCATACCGCAAGACGGGACTGCTAACCACTTGCAGAAGACCTAGCGGACTCGTCTTTTCACAAATGATCTTCGCATCCGGCAGATTCAGCGACTTCGTGAGGCTCTTGTATTGAGACATCTTGAGCGACACTGGATCCAGCCATCCCCAATACAGCAAAGGTAGGAATCCAACGATGCAAAGTATTGGAATAATCCACCGCGGCTTCAACCGAATGCTCGCTAGCACAGTTGCACAAAATGCTATGGATGCAATTGCCACAGGTAGGTGTTGCGGAAAGAACAGATACATCAGTCCCAAGGCAGCAACTCCGCCCAATGCCGAACCGACTAGATTGGCAAAATACATCACGCTAATATGCTCGGCAAATCTGATGAATGCCAGTCCAATGCAAGTTGCACCGAAGAAGAACGGAACAAACGTCAAAAAATAGAATGCAAGCAGATTCCAGACCTGCGAGGAATGCCACAAGATGAGATACGCGTCAAAGGAGATTCGCTGGCTGAGAGCAAAAGTGAAGACGATAGAGACGGTACACAGAAGTGACGAGAGAGGGAATGCCCACTCAAATCTTTCTAAGAGTCGCGCTCGAAAGAGGGACAGCATTGTTCCACTGGCACCGAAGCCGAGAAGCGCGACGCTGATGATCATGTAGGCGAAGTGGTACCATTGGATGATGGATAGGATGTGCATCAGCGCAATCTCATACGCTAGAATAACCAGCGAGAGGACGCCGATCACCCAGGCAGCGCTCCGCATCAGTGCTCTCCGGTTAAGGGAACAAATCGTACGGGGATGATATTTTTCGTCGTGATCTGATCGCCTTTCTTTTCCACTAGCACCAGGTCTTGCACCCAGAACGCATGTCCGATCGGAATGACCATCTTTCCACCATCTTTCAACTGTTTGATCAAGGGTGGCGGGACATGCTCAGCCGCAGCAGTGACGATGACCGCGTCAAAGGAAGCGTGCTCTTGCCAACCGAAGTAACCGTCACCGATCTTCACCTCGACGTTCGCGTAGCCAAGACCTTTCAATCGCTCTTGTGCTGACTTGCCCAGCTCTTTGATGATCTCAATGGTGTAGACACTGTCCACGATTTCCGCCAACACTGCTGCTTGATACCCGGACCCTGTTCCAACTTCCAAAACCTTTGCGCCTTTCGAGACGTTAGCCAGTTCCGTCATCAGAGCAACGATGTACGGCTGAGATATGGTCTGTCCATAACCGATTGGCATAGGACCATCATCGTAGGCGGCGTCCACATAACTTTCAGGAACAAACTGATGGCGAGGGACTTTTCGCATTGCCGCCAGCACCTTCTCATCACGCACATCACGGTCAGCAATCTGTTCGCTGACCATACGCTCTCGCAGCTCCGCAAACTTGTCTTGCCCGGCTAAAGAAACTGGAACAAGCATCGAGCGATGTGATGCTTTGCCAGTGGGAAAATCGAACCACCAAAATCCAACACCCAACATGCCTACGATTGCTAACACCAGAACAAATAGAATCCACCACTTTCGTTTTGAAGTCTCGATACTCATTGCACTTCCCAAAGAAACAGAGAGGCACTGATAATAAAAGGTGATTCTAAACTCTTTGTGCACCTTCCATGTTCACGAAAAGTTCCTTCCTCTTGAAGCCAAACTTGTTCTTGTCAAAGTATTCTTCGAACCAAGTGCAAGTCTCGTCGAGAGGTTTTTCAAAGCCTTCTTGCGATTTCCCCTTCTTCCCATTCAGTTCTCTTAAGTACCTTGGCCAGAAGTGTTGGAACAGTCTGTTGAACTCAGTCAAATAAATATCTGCAACCCTTCTGTCACCCTTGATCAATATCGAGTTTTCATCATTGTCCAGAATGGAAGGAGCGCTGAAATTGGCAGAGCCGGTGACGACGACGGGATCCTTGCTGAGAGCATCAACGATGAAGAACTTGTTATGAACATATAATACTCCTGCACCCGTTGTTGCTTTGGAAGTTACTTCCTTGACCCAATTCTCGACGGGACTCTCAGCACGGCTCCTGCAGTTACTTTGAGGTCCTTGTCATTGCTTTTGACCTTTCTTGCTTCCGCTGCTTTGTCGAAGATCAGGAATCGAAGGTACTTCTTGTCTTTCCTATATACAGTCTTGAAAACATCATCAATGTTGAATGGAAAGATCATACACACCAATTCATTCGCATTATCAATAAGCTCCGCATAGTTGCTCAGATGTACGGGTTTCGCCTTTGGTTTTGTACCGTGGTCGCGTGGACTGAAGAACACATACGTGCCGTCATTCAGATCCGTCAAATCAGTGTCTGCCTGGATCTGTTCGGACTTAGTAGCCAGGACTTCCATGTCCGGGTTATTCTTGAGCGTGTCCCAGTATGCCTGATAGCTGGCAGCTATTGCCTCATCTTCAATCCAATGGCCTGTATTACAATGTCCGAATATTCCGGTAAGCGTGATATTGGTGGAACCCGTCCACACCTGTTTGGGAATCCCATCTTTGCTGAGCACCATGAATTTATTGTGAGGCTGGTTGGCTTTTGTCCGAAAATGAAAATTCTCATTGAGACTAAATCCCGCCTTTTTGATACCCGATACATTCTTTTGCTTCTGGTCAGGTTGTGCGCTATAGACGATCTGGACGTCAACGCCGCTATCTAATGCCGCCTTGATCTCCTGAAGGAAGCCATCATACTGAAACTCATAAAATGCTGCACACAGCCGAAAGCTGTTGCCTCGAGCCTGTCTGACGAATTTTACCAGGCCTTCAGACCAGAGTTCTCTACCGAGATATGCCAATGCGTGCTCAAGTGCTTTGCCCTTGAGTGTTTTGAGAGGTTTGTTTCCGAATTCCTTGTTTTTGGCATACCCTTGTGAACCTGTCACACCGTAGTTGAAATAGACGGAATGCTTGCCGTTGTGCAATCCTTCTGTCGTCACTTCAATCGAGCTTTCGTACATCGGCTGATGGTGGAGTGCGGTACCAAACATCGCCTTGACGGTGTACGTGTAGGTTTCGCCTGGGTCAACGGTGTAGTCTGTCCAGAAGAACGATTGAACCAAGGAAGCGTACTTCACGCTGGGATCGGTTATGGTGTTATCGTGTACGAGCGAGGCAAAGTATTTGCTTCCGTTGTGGTAGGTTATGGTTCCGTTTTTGTCTTTTCGCTCGATACTAAACCCCATGAAGTCCTTTTTCGCGACTTTGCTCTTGGGGATATCGAATGAGAGCAACACGGCTTGCGTGCCGGTAACCAGATACAGCTTCAGGTCATTTTTGTCATTTATGAATCTCATGGCATTTCCTCCTTCTTCATTTGTCACACTGAGCGATGTCGAAGTGTCTTTTTCCGATGATCGCTTCGACCATTAATACCCCTCACCGCCAATTGCCGCGCCTAACCAAGGGGGACTGCAGGTTGAGCGTTTTGGGCGAAGTCCCGCTACAGGCGGGAGGGTCGCTACCTCCGGTGCAGAATTTCTCCCATAGGGAATCAACTTTGGATTTGGATTGTGGATCGGTTAGCACTGGATGCTACTTTGGGATTGTCTTCACTAACTCGTTCACAATTTCTGTCTTCACTCTACCCATTCTATCATCAGTTCTTCCACACGCAGCCCCACGAACACAAATTACATCAACGCCCGTCTCCCAGAAGAACGGCAATTCCTCTTTCTTGATAGATCCTGCGATCCACGCTTCGGTATGCAGCTTGTGGCAAGCTCGAACGAAGATCTTGATGTCATCATAGTCATAGTAATCAATGAGCCGCCTCCCTTTGCTCTTGTCAAACGTATCAATCAGGACTCCATCCGCTGTGACCTTCGAAGCGAGAGCAGGCGCCTCTTCAATTGGGTCAAGAATCTTGGCCAGCTTCGTGTCAGCAAAGAATGTTGGAATGACCTTCTTGCGAGGATACCAGTGTTTCACAGTCCTTACGATACTTCTCGCAAGATACGAGGCTTCCTTGTTGTCCATCCCAGCCAAGCCAGCTTTAATGATGTCGGCACCTGCCGTCGCAACACCTAGGACTGCTTGTGCTGCAGTACTTCGCCGCGCCTGTTCTTCACCGATGTTCGTTGAAACGAGTACTCGCTTTGGTACGCTTTTTCTGATAGTCCAGATGTTCAGTGGATAAGGCGTTCCAAGTGCCGACTTTGGATACTCGGCGTCTACAATATGGGCACCACCTTTGACAGCTTCAAGTGCCTCGTTTCTCCCTCGCACGCTGACAAGAAGTCTCTGCATTTGTCTCCCTTTGTCATTTGATCGCTTTCAAGACTTGCGAAGGCTGCAACTTCGCTCTACGCATCGCTCCATTAAGCATGGCTCTCAACATCTTTTTATCCCAGAACATCAGTCTTTTGCCAAACTGCTTTGCCGCTGATTGTATCATTGCCTTTAGTCCATCATCAAGTGTAGCAGGGCTAACCACGGCCAGCACATCGACCGCATCGTTCATCATTCCCTGCAAGCTCTGTCTGATTATGTTGCCTCCGAGGGACTCGCCAGCCGTAATACTCTCTTTCCGATATTTCTTGCAGATCCCCTGGATCGTCTGCGATTGACCATTGAGCTTGCATTGAATGGAGAAATCCCCAAACTCATGTCCATGATGCGGTTTTACTTCCACACCCAAGGCAAACTGGAGAGCCTTCATCAGACATCTAATAGTTCCATCTTTGCCGTACTCCTCAAAATCTTGCGCACTCTTAATCCCCTTAGCCTTCTCAGGCAGTTTCTCCAATATCTTGTCGAGTTGTTCCGCACGGTCACGAGAGTACTTTTGGGACTGAAATCTCCTAAGCTCGACAAAGTCACTCACCGAGACAACAACATCACGCGTGTTTCTCGTGACGACTACCTCCTGGCCAAGCAGATAGAATCCATCCAGATCCTTATTGAACCTAACCTCCGGGATAAACTCCAATAGGTCGCTCGTTAGCTGACTGAATCTTGCTTTTGGTACTAGCACCCGCAACTCCTTGATCTCCTGGGAGAACACTTGCTCGTGTCCTTCCTGGCACACGAAAGCATCGTTGTCCTTCCTCAACCTGTTGTCACAGATCCGGCACACTATTGCTTCTCCATCTGAATCCTCATTAAATTGGTTAGAGCCACATTTGGCACACTCTACAGGCACTCGGTTGTGGCAGCTCTCACAGGAATATGAATATGTCACATAGAAGAAAGATCCGGTATTCCCCAGATCAGTTGGCGCGTTTACCGTCCCAGTCTTTGGTTGCTTCTTGTCAGCAAGTACTTGAACTACCTGAACTGCCAATTGTCGGATTTGTTCAGGCATCCCCTTGAACATTTCCAGACTCTTCTTGTGCAGATTCCCAAAGAATTTCACTGTGTCCTTTTCTTGCAGTGTCCAATATGCGTCAATGAGTTCTGCGAATCTTCTCCGGGCCCATGCTCGAAGCTCTGAAGTCCTCAGTGTTCTTGCTAAGTATATTTCGCCAGTATCTCTCATTAGCCCAACACAAGTCTCCAACGAACTCGATATTCTTTCTTTGTAGAGAGCTCCTGTCTTTGTGTATTGTTCCTCATATTGCTTAGCAAACTTGATCTTTGCTCCGAGATTTGGGTCCGCCAGCCGTACCCTCTGAAACTCGTCCTGTCCTGCATTACCCTTGTAATATGAAGCACGCTGGATCTTGTCAAGTTCAAAGACTGTGTCCAAAATCTCCTTCGTGAACTTAATACCTACAAGTCTAATTCCACTTCCTTTCAACGCTTCAGCTACGCGGGGTGCTGTCTTCTCTGTCCCTGAGTGTATTGCACAATACCTATTCTTCTTGTTGATCCAAGCGAAGCTATGCTTTAATTCAAATATGTCGCTGTTCTCTTCCGTGATTGGTTCCACATAGGAATACCTTGCTTGATACTTGTACTTAATCTCTGTTAACCCCTCCTTCTTGTCATCTATAAATTCGTCAAGCTCAAACTCTTTGAACGTGGGCGGGTGTTCCGGGTCGCTGCTTTCATTAATCTCATTATTTATCTTCCTTAGCTCGACTGGTAGATTCTTCTTAAGGTCTTCTGCTTTTGAATCACCAATCACAAGATAGAGTTGGAACTTCGGTCGTGCCCCATAGCAGAACTCTTCATACAACTCGTTGATCTCGTCATTTGTTATGTCTGGAAGATTACGGGACAACCGAATTAACTGGTCTTTCGATAGCTTTACGAGCGTCTTCCGAATGTCGCTCGGTACCTTGCGCCTGAAGTGCCTTGCGTAGGCCTCTGCTACTCTTTTCTCTCCAACTTGATCATAGAGCATTTGGCGAATTGCTCCAATAAGTACATGCCTCAACTTGCCGTAGTCGGTCTTGTCTTGTTTCGCGCTCATATCTTGGCCTCCCGTTTGTTTTGTGCCGTCAACGTCTTTGTTGTCGCCGAACACAGACATTTCGGACCAAACTCACTGAACTCTGTAGTCTCATTCTCAACAAACAGCTTCTGCCCTACATTCTCCATATCAGATGTTTCTCTCTACTGTTCGACAGCTTACCTTCGGCTCCTCAACTCGGAAGCCCATCCATCGCGTCGCCAGCTCCCACGGGGTCGGTCGTTCATTGTCTGAACCGCTGATTGTTGTGATAGAATGATCTTCATGATGGTTGTCTGAGACGTTGCAGTTGTGCTTTTCGCTCATTGGTAAGTCTCTTGAACTGGAGTTTCTTTGCTCCGAAATTGATCAGCAACCCAATTTCGAGATTATAGGCTTCCAGGTAATTCAACCCTTGTGCGATGTGAACATCCTCTAAACCTGTGATTGCTTTCAACTCCACCATAATTTTTCCATCAACCAAAAAGTCTACACGTCGAGTTCCAATTTCCCGTCCGTCGTAATGAATAGGCATTTCAACTTCCCGTGCAAATTCAATCCCTGCTTTTTCCAACTCGATTGCCAGTGCCCGTTGATAGATTACTTCCTGAAATCCATTTCCAAGCGTATTGTGCACTTTCATCGCGCATCCGATGATCTTCTCCGTAATTGCTGAGTACTTGTATTCCTTTCTGATCATCTCTTATCATTCCATCATTGTCATCAGCGGTTCAGACATTTTACTGTAGGCTCTATACCATCTTTCAGTTGGAACCAACCTCAAATCCCATATCCCAACCTAAAGCCGAATAATTTTCGTGTTGACTCAGGTTGATGGAATCCTTTGTCCACATTTGACTTGGATAACGTCCATGTCTCGAAAAACATTGTCCCAAAGAAACGATAAACACTGCTACCCACTTCAAAAACAATTCGCGGGTTTTTGCCGGGACTTAAACTAATATCAGATGGTCCCCCCTGCCCCCTCGAGGCGAGATCTGAAGACTCAGACAAAGAGAGCGGCACCTTCAGCCACAGGAGAGAGAAGAATTGGATATCACGGTTCAGAAGGTAGGTGCCCTCAACGCCGATATTTCCCAAGAAAGTTGTGTACTTCTCATCGTAACCGTTTTTCCCTCCATTATCCAGGTCCCGATGCCAATACTCAAAACCGTAGCCTGCTTTGGGTGTTAGCTGGAATTTCTTAGACAGGGAAAAGATGTACGCGGCGTATGCACTAAGCTCTAATTCGAAATAGGCAGTAAGACTCTTATAGGGGCTTGTCTGTCCGTACACATTTTGCAGAAAACCATCATAGTCAACTTTGCCGAAGAAGATTTGAAAGTCCGATTCCGCATAGAAGTCGTTTTGCTTAAAAAAAGAAAGTCGTGGTTTTGCTCCGAATCCAAACAACATACCGCTTTCTTTAAGCAGTTCATCATTATTGTCCGCAAACTCCTTCCAACCGTAGAAGTCGAATTTGACAAAAGGGACTATCTGGAATTTCTGATTAAGGTTCTGCGCTTCTATCGGACACACAATCAGCATTTGAACGAGGATAGTCAAGATAGATGAGCATGCAATCTTTCGAACCATGTTCGCCTCTCCATTTTGATTTGACAGAAGATTCCAAAAGAAATCAGCACCCCAGTTTTTGTCGCGCACTTATCTGAGCCTGCTTTCACTGAGGCAACGTAAGCTTTCGAGAGAAAAAAGAAATGTTGGGTGGGTACTGGACAGATTGTGAGGATTCCACCTGACACAACCGAATATATGCAATTGCGATAAGAAAGTCAAGACCGGATTGAGAACTCAGAATCCGTAAGAAGAGGTAAGATCTGATGGCAATTCGCGGATTCTGTAATCGTGCACAATTCACCAAGTTGCCGAAGAGCAAACGTCCGATTGCGAATCCTGTACTCGGAATCAGAATCGGACGTCATAAACAGCTTTGTGTGAGGTTGACTAGAAAGACCACAATTGTCACCCCCAACTTGTTTCGGGGTCTGAAAACAGCCCAAAACAGATGCTGAAACAAGTTCAGCATGACAACGGTGGTGCATTCGTTTACTTTTTGGACAGCGTCGGATCCGCCAGGCGGGACACTCCTGATAACCTTACAAAACTTTAACTGCTGAGAATCTTTTCAGCCTGCTCCTTGTCAACATCCATTAAATACCTGATTCCGCTGATATCAGCGGCTTCTCGTGTCAGAGCTGCTATGTCATCTCGCGAGATATACTCAAGAGCAAACTTTCTGCTCCCACACATTAGCTGGCGTAATCCTTGTGCTAACCGCTCATAATAGGTGTACAGCCCTATGGCACCTGCAGGCAATCTCTCAAACTCCAAGTTACCGAGTTCCTTGCGCAGTGAGCTCGCGGTTACGAATATCTCGTCCTTCGAATTACCGAAACGCTCGATGTACACGGGAACCTGATTCTCTTCGATGGAACGCCCTATTGTCTTTCCTACCATTGCGGCTGCAATCGGGGCGCGAGCCATTCCTACGAGTTTCACAAACGGGGCACCGAGAGCAAGACCTTTGAAGATTTGATCTTCGAACGTGAATCCACCAGCCACTGCCAGCGCGGGTACATACTCTCCCTTGTCAGCGAGGCGTTTCGTGTAGCGATAGAGAAGCGAATGTAGTTCGACGGGAGGTACTCCCCACTCATTCATCATCCGCCAAGGACTCATACCTGTGCCACCTCCTGCACCGTCAACAGTGAGAAGATCCAGCTTATACCGAGATGAAAATAAAACTGCACGTGCTAAGTCGGCTGGACGATAGGCACCTGTCTTCAGGAAGATGTATTTCGCACCTGCCCTGCGAAGTTCCTCCACCCTTTTTGCGAAAGACTCTTCGGAGACCATGCCCACGCGTGAATGCCGCTCGAACTCTTTGAACGCGCCTCGCTCGAATGCTTTGATTACATCTGGGTTAGTGGGATCGGGAATTACTATGTAACCACGCTCATGCAGCATCTGAGCCTTCTTGAGATTTCTTATTTTGACTTCACCGCCGATATCCTTGGCACCCTGCCCCCATTTAAGCTCAACACATTCGACACCAAGTTTCTCAATGATATACTCATGTACACCGAGACGAGTATCCTCGATGTTAGCTTGGACGATGATCGCTCCGTACCCATCTCGCTGGTAGTCCTTATAAAGCTTCACCCTGCGCTTCAAATCAACCGTATCAACTACCCGACCATTTTTGATGACGGCATCAGGATCCATTCCAGTGACATTTTCACCGATGGTCAGACCGGTACCCGCAAGCGCAGATCCAATGGCTAACCCTTCCCAGTTGTTCTTAGCGATGTCAGTCGAGCCGATACCAGGGATGATCCATGGATATTTGAACTTTATCTTTCTATCATGACCCATCACAACTTCGAGATTCACTGCTGGAAAGATTGCCTTATCGCTATCGGCTTCGATGCCGTGCGCTCCAACAGCAGTCCCCATAATGTTGAAGTGTGAATAGTCAACAGGATAGTTCTTTTCAGCAGCAGTGGTAATAACTCCGAACGGCTGCGGGTAGATCACCTCGTGGCCTCGATAGGCGGACTTGCCAATCTCGCACATGCCAATGCAACCATCCACACAGGTAACGCACATTCCTGAGATAGGCGCTATCGAACCATCAGTTCTGTTTTTTGTAAGAGTTGCTGCTGAAGAGTTTATTCTTGAGAATACCATTGATTTTTCTCCTTGATGTTTAATCTTTTTTTATCTCACAGGCAACACATGGAGCCATGTAACACATCATATCGTCGAACTGCTCCTTTTCCAGACATGGTGGACTCAGATTTGCACAGCCACCACATATTGCCTTTTCTGGTTCGGTATAAGTACATCTGAGCTGGCAAGCGGGACACACGTACATGCAGGCGCCGCATAACCGACAAACGTCGGAACGGATGTCGAATGGTGTGCCAATGCTCCGTTTCTCGCCGCGTCCGCGGAAACCAATGGCTTTTGCCATCATCTGCTGCTCACAGATTCGCACACATAGTCCACAAACGATGCAGTCCTCATACTCCTGCCTGAAGCGCTGTTGCCGCACTCCGTGTGCCGAAGCAATGTCCTGAATCGTCTTTGATTGCGGACATGATGCCAGCATGAGTTCCAGAATGATCTTGCGTGCTCTGATGACACGCGACGACGCTGTACGAACCTTGAGTCCTTCTTCAGCCGGGTAGGTACACGATGTAACCAGTTTGGCTTGAGGACCATCCCCGATCTCCACGACGCAGAGCCGACAGGCACCGTAGGGCGAAAGCCCATCCATATGGCACAGTGTCGGAATAGGAAATCCCAAGAATCTCGCGGCATCAAGCAGGCTCGTGCCTTCTTCGACAGAAACATTCAACCCGTTTATTCTCAGAGTAATCATGCGGCTTCTCCCCGTGTTGCGTGGCGTTCTGTTACATCCTTTTGCGACTGTGTAAACTCTAAGTCGCACCTCAAGCACCTTTTGGCCTCGCGGGTTGCTTCTTCTGCCGACAGACACAACTCGACTTCGGAGAAACTGCGCTTCCGCAATTCGATGGGTAGAGTAGGTGGCTCGGCCCTGGGAGTCTGGTTCAACTCCTGTTCAGAGAGTACACACGGCTCGACGTAGACCTGTGGTACCTTGCGTGCGCAAGGCTGCTTCATCTCGTCCCCGTGCAGATAACGGGCAATCATCATAGCTGCTTTCTTTCCAGCGGCTATAGCGTCAACTACGGTATTGGAACCGGTTACCACATCTCCACCGGCAAATACTCCGGGTCTATTCGTGGCAAGCGTCTCCGGATCAATTCGCAACGTCCCTTTCTCACCCATCTCGATTCCCATGGATGAGATGTAGTCAATGTCCGGTTCTTCGCCGATTGCCACAATTAGGGTATCCAGAGGAAGTGAGAACTCCGTTCCAGCAATTGGAATCGGCTTTCGCCTTCCGCTTGAGTCAGTCTGACCCAGCTCATTCCTGATACACCTGATGCCAACCAGCCTTCCATCCTGGGATTGGATCGCTGCGGGAGAGACTAGTGTTTCAAGCCCGATTCCCTCCTCTATAGCAGATACAACTTCCTCTCCCAACGCAGGCATATCTTGGCGAGTGCGGCGATAAAGAATAGTCACGCCCTCGACACCTGCTTGGCGGAGCGCCACCTTGGCGGCGTCCATGGCAGAGTTGCCGCCGCCGATTACCCCCACACGTCCTTTGGCAAACTTCTTTCCATCTAAGTTGAACGCCCTAAGGAACTCAATTGCAGGATAAACGCCAGCGACATCTTCTCCTGCCACATTCAGCCGACGGCTTTTGTGCGCACCCAGGGCCAGAAAGATCGCCCTGTAACCATCCTCAACTAGGCTGTCCATGGTGAAGTCTTTGCCAAGAGTCATATTACACTTGAGGCTCACGCTGTCATCTATGAGTGAACAGATCTCTCTGAGCAGCACATCACGTCTCAACCGATAAGCCGGAATACCGCTGATTAACATTCCACCCGGTCGGTCATCGGCTTCGAAGACCGTCACTCTGCAGCCGTCGAGAGAAAGATAATGCGCAGCAGTGAGACCGGCGGGACCTGCGCCGACTACAGCAATCCTTGGCATTTCCCCAACAGCCTTTGCGGCTCTCATTGGCTTGTAGGCTGCAGGATCAAAGTTGTCAGTGATGAAGCGTTTCAACGCTCGGATTGCAACAGGACGGTTCCCGGTCGTCACCAAACGACATCTATCTTCACACTTGTGGTCGCAAACTCTGGCGCACACGGAGGGGAAAGGATTAGTCTCTCGAATAATCCGATAGGCTTCTTCGTATTCACCTCGGGCGAGATGTGCTACATAACGCCATGCCTCGGTGCCCAAGGGGCAGGCGGACTGGCATGGCGCCCCAACCAATTCCTTGCAGACGAAAGCCTCGCACCTCTTCTGGGTGATGTGTCGCTCGTACTCTTCGCGGAAATAACGCAAGGTGCTGAGAACCGGGTTCGAGGCGGTTTGTCCCAGTCCGCACATCGTTGTGTCTTTTACAGCAAGTGCCAGTTCCTCGAGAAGGTCGAGATGCGCCAGCGTCCCCTTGCCCCTTGAGATGTCATCGAGGATCTCGTACATGCGCTGCGTGCCCTTGCGGCAGGTGAAGCACTTGCCGCACGATTCATCCTTCAGAAAGTTCATGAAGTACTTTGCAACATCTACCATGCAGGTATTCTCGTCCATGACAATCATGCCGCCTGAACCCATGATTGATCCCACCTTGGTCAGACTATCGTAGTCAATAGGCAGATCGAACATCTCAGCCGGGACGCAGCCGCCGGAGGGACCACCGGTCTGCACCGCCTTGATCTTGGCTCTTCCTACAGATCCTCCACCGATGTCATCCACAATCTCCCCGATGGTCATGCCCATTGGCACCTCGACCAAACCCGTATGTTTGACCTTGCCGACGAGGCTGAAGATTTTGGTGCCGCAGTTGTTCTTCGTGCCGATCTTTACAAACTCTGCCGCGCCGCTCTCTATGATGGCCGAGATATTAGCCCAAGTTTCTACGTTGTTGATTGCCGTCGGTTTGCCGCTTACGCCCTTCTGCACGGGATATGGTGGACGCTGACGTGGCTCACCTATTTTCCCCTCGACAGACCGAATCAACGCAGTTTCCTCACCGCACACGAAGGCACCAGCACCCCTCGCCAAATTGATGTCAAAGGTAAACCCGGTTCCCAGGACGTTCGTGCCCAGAAGACCAAGTTCACGCGCTTGCCGAAGCGCAATGATAAGATGCTTGATAGCGAGGGGATACTCAGTACGGACATAGATCACACCATCTGTCGCCCCGGTCGCATAAGCACCGATGATCATTCCTTCGATGATGCTATGCGGATTGCCCTCGAGCACACTGCGGTCCATGTAGGCACCAGGGTCACCTTCATCCCCGTTGCAGATCAGGAACTTGCCGCGATCACTTGACTGCTTGGCTAACAACTCCCACTTCAGACCCGTGGGGAAACCTGCACCACCACGTCCACGCAATCCGGAAGCCTTGATCTCCTGCACCACCCATTCGGGATCGCCCTTCTCAAACACCTTGACCATTGCTGAGTAGCCGCCGTTCTCAATATGATCGTAGATCCGAATCGGGTCAACTTTTTCATTGCGTGACAGAATGGTCCGAACCTGCTTCTTGAAGAACGGGATGTCGTTCTGCCTCTCGATTGGCTTCTTGGTCGCCGGGTCAGCGTAAAGCAAGTTCTCAAGCACATCTCCCCTTGCCACCGCCTCAACGATCTGTGCCATCTCATCAATGCCGACTTTCGGATAGAACGTCCCGCGCGGCTCGACGAGGAGAGACGGTTCCATCTCACAGAATCCGTGGCAGCCAGTGATGCGCAAGTGGATTCTCTCCGTCAACGCTCGAATAAGAAGCTCCCGTTTCGCAATACGAATAAGGTCATTGGCACCGCTCGCCTGTCCGCAGGTTCCCGCCGGTATGACAATCGTAGGGATCTCTGGATCTCGGTCGGTGACCAGGCGATCCTGCAATGATACAAAATCATCGAGCGATTGTAGTCTTTCCATAAATCTAGCTTTTTGACTATCCAAATACCCTTGACAGTTGAGGAAAGTGAGTATTCACGAGATTTCAGGTCTCAGATGTCAGAACAGAATCAGTTTCTTCTCATTCTGACTACTGATTTCTGAATTCTGATGACAGAATGATACATCGGCTGAGTAGTTACTCAAGAAATAATCCCGTTTACGTCCAGCATGTGAGCGTTGCATCCACGCCGTGAGCAGATTTGCACCATGCCACCCCCGCTCACAATCATCGGCACCATCGGCGCACCACATTGCACACAGTCCACCGCACCTCTGAGTTCCGCATGACAATGCGGACAGAAAAAGTTCACGACGGTATCCATCGGAATCTGGTACTCCGACTCCACAACATAGCTTCCGTACAGACATGACAGTCTGAGCCAACCGTGCTTATGCTCAAACGCTACCGTCACCTTTATGGACGGATAACCGTCAATAGTGTGGCTTGGGTCCATCAGACCGTGGTTGCACCGCGGGCAACTGACACTAACGGGAAAGATTCGCTTGTCGCCAGCAACTTGAATCTTGTCTCGCCCATTTCGGGCATCCTGCAGGATCGGTCCCACTTTGGAAACATGCACGTTGGAAAAGTAGTAGCCATCCACCACCACAATCGGTCCCAGAGCACAGGCACCAAGACAATTCACTGTTTCCAAACTGAACCCGTTGTCTGGTGTTGTCTCACCTGCCCCGATTCCTAGTTGCCGTTTGAATTCCTCAGCAATGATTGGTCCACCGCGCACGTGGCAAGCTGTACCCAAGCAAACTGATACCAGATGTTTCCCCCTCGGCTTCAAGCTGAACGACTTATAGAATGTAGCCACTCCATAAATGTCAACCAGAGAATGATTTGTCTCGTTGGCTACTGTTCTCAGTGCATCCTGAGGAAGGTAGGTATACTTTGCCTGGATCTCTTGCAAGATTGAGATAAGTCCACCGTGATTCTCTCTCTGTTTTTCAACGATCTTCAGGATATTGTCTGTATCCATATGCTTTTCTCCCAGCTCATGATGACATAGCACGCATCAGTCATTGGTATTCCGCACAATGCCAGATGCCTCCTTCGGGCTTAGGGTAGGCGCAGGTGCGACGGTTGTCACAGTTTACGCACAGTCCTCTGTAATCGCTGGCATCTTCGTCCTCCGAAGTGAGCGTCGCATGTGAGCTGTCTGAGTGTGAAACCCTCTGACGACTAATTGTCACAGAGGGGGACACGTAGTCGTCGAATTCGTCGCACTGCAGCACAGGAGGATCTGAGTCCTTCTGGTAAGTGCAAGTTGGAGCGTTATTGCACGTTGAACAAATACCACGATGGTCCATCTTCATTGGTTTTGACACGACGCTTTCCCCGATCTCCGTCGTGACAGCTTCTGTTGACATGGCTTGTCCTCCATGAGTTTTCAGTTGGAACTAACGGAAAGGAACACGTAGTCTTAGCCACTGATGCCCTTATGCCGAAAGAGGTTCTGAAGCAGCTCAGATATGTTCCCACTCGCAAATGGCTTCGGGTCCTCCCTCAGTGTGAGACTCTACTCTGAACTGCGCTCGCATTAACGATTGCAATTGCTGTGCCAGCGGTCACACCTTTGAACCAGAGTTCCAATCTTGCTGTTCGGGGCATGACTTCAGTGGCCTGCTGTGGTGTAACTCAAGCAATATCAACGAGAGTGGAAGAAGAACACCTGTGGTGAGATAGGATCACTCTGCAAGATGATCACTGATAATGCGAAGGGGCATCGGAGAGATTTGAACCGTTGGGGGAATTTTCCTCGGAGGATAGCCGCCCACAAGAAATAAGAGGCAAGAAATAAGAAGTAAGAAGCAGGAAGTGCCGCACAGCGGGATGGTGCCGAAGGCGCTCACAAGAACTCAGATATGAATTGCGTTGATGTGTATGGAGGAAACAGTCACATGCTGTCAGCTCGCTGAGCTAGTGGCAAGTTTTGATAGAACAGAAAGCTGTGCACTATTCATATTTCAACCAGACAGTCGGACACGGATTTCACGGACATCACTGATTTAGATAGATTGTTATCTACGCACATCCGCCTAATCCGTTCAATCCGTGATCTATTTTCTCTAATTCCAATTACGCATAGCTCTCAGAACACTATGACACTCCTTGATCTTTCAATTTCTCTCGTAAAGTCTTGCGATCAATGCCGAGTATCTCCGCTGCCTTTGTCTTGTTGCCATCCACGCTTGCCAGAACATTGCGAATGTATTCGGTTTCCACCTCTGCCAAAGTCCGATCAAGTCCCGCTTCCCGCAAAGCAGAGAAACGCATAAGCGAAGGCAGGTCGGGAACATCTATGAGCTCCCCATCAGTCATGACTACAAGACGCTGGATCACGTTTTCAAGTTCCCTCACATTCCCAGGCCAGTTATAGTTCCTCAGAACCTGTAATGCCTTGTCGGAAAACTTCGGTGCTGGCTTACCCAATTCCTCGGCAAACTTGTTTGCGAAATGGCGAATCAGCAACAGAATGTCATCCGCCCTTTCACGCAGAGGAGGTATATCAATGGATATTACGTTGAGTCGGAAGAACAGGTCTTCGCGGAAGATCCCCTTTTTTACCAGACTGATCAAATCTTTGTTGGTGGCAGCAATTATTCTCACATCCACTTTTCGTGGGCGTCTGGCTCCAACCATATAGACTTCCTTGTCCTGCAATACCCTGAGAAGTTTTACCTGCATAGAGAGACTGGTTTCACTGACTTCGTCAAAAAAGATCGTGCCGCCATCAGCAGTTTGAAAGAAGCCCGCACGGGATTCATTGGCGCCAGTAAACGCCCCTTTGACATGACCAAAGAGTTCGCTTTCAAGCAACCCTTCTGGAATGCCCCCGCAGTTGACAGATACAAATGGTGCTGAAGCCCCTGAGCCGCTATAGTGTATCGCCCTCGCTACAAGTTCTTTGCCAGTGCCACTCTCCCCTGAGATGAGCACAGTGGCTGAGGTTGACGCGGCTTTCGCGATAGCACTATAAACTTTGCGCATAGCCTCTGACTCACCAATGAGACCTTGAGGAGCTCGCGGAGTCACGAGTAGTTGAGCTTGCCCCGTTGCGCGCATGTGTAATTTATCGAGTGCCCTCTGAACAGCGGACAAGAGTTCCTCGTCTGTAAAAGGTTTAGCAAGATACTCCTCGGCTCCGGTCTTGACTGCTTTGACCGCTCCTTCGATTGACGGATAACCGGTAATCATCATTACTTCCGTGTCCTTGAAGTTCTCTCTGACATGCCTTACTAGGTCGAGGCCGCTGACCTTGGGCATTTTGAGGTCCGTGATGACCAGATCAATTGGAGTCGCTTCAAGAATCTTGATCGCCTCAACCGCTCCCGACGCAATAAAGACCTTATACCCTTGTGATGTGAGGTTTCTCTGGAGAACTTCCAGTGTATCCGGAGCGTCATCTACAACCAAGATATTTTCTTTTTCCAAATTTGACATCTTAGTTATCTTCGAGGTTTTGCAGCCCGGTCACAGGCAGTTCGATCTCGAACCGTGTGCCGTGACAGACTTCACTTTCAACTTTGATAGAACCTCCATGCGAAGTTACAATTCCGTGGACCACAGGCAGACCTAAGCCTGTCCCTTGGCCAACTTCCTTCGTCGTAAAGAACGGCATAAATATCTGCTTCTTCACCTCCTCGCTCATGCCGATGCCCGTGTCTTCAACGATGAGCGATACGTGTCCCTCAGAAGCAAGTGTCTGTATCGTCAGCCTGCCTCCTCCTGGCATTGCTTGCACAGCATTGACTACTAAATTTACCAGCACTTGCTGTAACTGTGATGGATCAGCAGTGATGTCCGGCAGGTCAGGCGAAAGCGAACGCACCAACTCTATCCCCTCCTTAGCAAACCGAGACTCGAGAAAATAGAGACCATCTTCAACTATCTGATTCAGATTGACTTTGGTTTTCCTCGGCGGCATCTGCCGGGCAAACACCATCAGTTTCTTGATAACTTCCCGTGCGTAAAGGGAGGCAGTGATTATCTTCTCTATATCCTGCTCCGCCTGTTTGGGCAGTCCAGGGCATTTCTTTGCAAGTTGGGCGAATCCGAGAATATTACCCAGGGGTTCATTAAGTTCGTGAGCCACGCCTGCTGACAGCTGTCCGATGGTCGCCAACCTATCAGCGTGCCTGAGTTGATCCTGAAGTCTGGATTTATCCTCTTCCGCTTTTCTCCGTTCAATGACGAGCGCTACCTCTCTCGCTATCGTATCAATCAGTTTTCGCTCTTCTTTGAGGAATGGGCCTTCGTCAATGTCTGGCTTCTCCTTCGCATATACCACCTCGACAACGCCTCGCCGTTGCCCGTTCACAATAATATCCGCCGTCTGTTTATGAGGGCCTTCTTGGAAACCGGGCGTCAAGTAAGAACGTTCATCCAGAATAATTCTGGCAGATGCGATATCGGGATATAGCCAGGCAGGGGGAAGAAGTTCCACAATTCCTTGTAGAATCTCTTCGAGAGATATGTCGGGCTTTGCAACTACTTGAGCTATACCATAAAGACAAGTGAGTTCCTTTATACGTTCGCGTAATCTAACTTGCACACTACGGTGAGTTAGCGCGATCCCAAGCGTTTGGGCTATGCCTTCGTAAAACTCAACTTCATCATTAGTGAAGTAGCCCAACTGCTTGCTCTTCAGTTGCAGAAGCCCTATGTTCTGATTGTCAACCGCAATCGGGATAATGGCAAGCGATGTGCATTCACCACCGGTGTAAAGACTGCGAACACGTGATCGTTCATCGGTCTTCTTGCGGAAAACAAATGGCTTTCCCGCATCTCGTGTCCAGAAACTTCCCCTCCTCGTGAAAAAGGCCAAAGAAGGATCAAAGCGACCACGGAAAACATCCTTGCACAGCTGTTCCAGATCAGAATCGTCCTGGGAACCAGGGATCAACTCCCCGTCTTCATTTTTAACACAAGGCTTGATTTCAGAGCGAAAAGGTCGCTTGGGGGAATGCGTGGTCTCGCAACGGTAGTATTTATTGCGTTCCATCACTCGCAGTTCAACTGTATCGCATCCAGAGAAGTCCAGTAGCATCTTTGAGACCTCGCGCAGGAAGTCCATTCTCGGGGCACCGCGGTTCGCATAGTTCAATATCCGATGCGATAGAACGCAGAAGTCCTCGACTACCTTGCGATCACCGAGGGCTCGGTTAGTTTGTGTTAGCTTTCTGTCTCTCATTTACATTCTAGGTTTGCCATGGTCACGGCTCGAAAGAGCCGCCAAAGCTAGTCTGGATGAACCAGCCAGACACAGCTAGATCCTAGTTCACGACTGGAGTTGTATTCCGGCTGCGAACCTCTTGCGCCATAGGCATCATCGAACGCCGCTCAGCTCAGGCTAGCGTTTCTCGCTCGGCTCAGTGACATCACACGAACATTGTTGGCACGGCGGTTATCTGAATCGGCAACGATCTCCCCCCTGATGGATCAAAGCCGTGGCTCTTGTCCATCTCCTTCGCCTGGCTGTAAAACCAACGCTCGCGTGTTTGAATGCTGACTATGTGATTTTCTTTTTCCCGACGAACGGCAGGATGAATCCACTTCCTGAAGCATAGCGCGTCCATTCACTTTTAAACCTGGCAGACAAAGCCTTATCTTCTTGCCTTCCCCTATAGACCTCGCTCGGAAGGAATAGAACAAACGTACCAGCCAACCCTAAAGGGCTTCTGAGAGCAACCGCGACTCCTGCGAGCGCGATGGTCATTCCTAGATAGACGGGATGACGAACAAATCTGTACGGTCCACCTCTCAGCAACACGTCCAATCGAGGTTCCACCTCGCCCAAGATTGCTTTCTTGAGATAGATCGTTGCCCAAGCAACCAAAGCCATCCCCGCAAAGACGATCACAATCCCAGCGGGCTTCGCAATCTCCTTGGATCCAGGAAATCGGAGCTCCACGAAGAAACTCAGGAAGAGGACGGCGATTGCTGCAACACCATTCACAACGCCAGGAAGGTACTCTCTTGTGTGTTTGTTCATCTTGGGTCCTTCAGGCTGTTCTAATCTTGCTCAACCCTGTGAAGGTCTCAGAACCTGCGCCAGGCTTATACGCCGACGCCTCATTCCCACCGGAATGTTTTCGCCGACACGATCACACCGACCACCATCAGAGCTACTAGAACCCACACCTCAGTTAAGTGCACGCCCCATCCATCACCTATCCACAAACCGCGCATTAGGTTCACCACGTGAGTCAACGGCAAGAGTTGGGCAACTCGGCGAATGGTTTCCGGTAGAACCTCACGTGGTATCGCCGCGCCGGAGAGAAAAATCATCGGATAGAAAAGCACCATTGCGACAACCTGAGCAGTACGAGCTGTTGGCATCACACCGGCAAGAACAAATCCAAGCGCGAAGAAACTCAAGCTGCTCAGTACAAATGCCCCCAATACACTCAAAGGATTGCCAGCGAATCGCAAACCATATACAACCTTGCCAGCAACGATCAACAGAGCCACTCCCACGACCGACATCAAGAAAATCACAACGACCTGAGCAGCTAAGATAGTCTGGGGACGCAATGGCGTAGCTCTCAGACGCCGCAGAATCCCCGCATCACGATATGATGCCATTACGATAGTCAGGGAGAGAAGTCCGCTCGTAGCAATCATCATCGCAGCGTAAGCAGGCAACAACACGTCCACTGAGCCGTATCCACCAAAGAATGGGGTTGGCTCGTTGCCATAGATGCTGCCGAACAGAAACAACAGCATCAGCGGGAAGACCAAAGTAAAGAAAGCCGCATACGGTTCCCGCAAGAAAAGCTTCATCTCTATCCAAGATAATTTCCAGAAGCCACGCATAGGTTTTCCTCCGTTAGTCTCGCATTTCTCGCCCGGTAAGGGCAAGGAAGACATCTTCCAGAGTTGGTTGCTCCGTACGCAGATCGCGAAAACGAAATTTACCTGTGACAAGGACGTTGACCACGGCACCTACCAGCTCATCGCCGTGACCATAGACGATAGTGCGCTCACCGATCTGCTCAACTCGAGTCACGCCGCGTAAGTTGGTCAGGAGCTGAGGTTTGATCGTTCCTTCTATCGTGAACACAATTCGGTTCTCCACACCCAAGGTCCGGATCAGATTCTCTGGCGTATCCAAAGCTACGATGAGGCCGTGGTCCATAATCGCTACCCGATCACATAGTCGTTCGGCTTCCTCCATAAAGTGAGTAGTAAGGAAAATGGTCTTGCCCTTGTTCCGGATCTCTCGGACCAGATCCCACATCGCGTGACGAGCCTGTGGATCCAGCCCAGTGGTCAACTCATCAAGAAAGATCAGTTCAGGGTCGTTAATCAAAGCCAGCGCGATGAAGAGGCGCTGCTTCTGACCACCGGAGAGTTTTGAAAAGGGAGCGTTGCGCCTCTCGGCAAGACCGAGCTGTTCAAGCAAGTCTTTCCGGCTTATTGATCGAGAGTAAAGTGACGCGAAAAGATCAAGAGCTTCCCAGACTTTGATTCTGGGTTGGAGCACTGATTGTTGCAGCTGTATCCCAATGCGATGCCTGAGCGCATATCCGTTCCGTTGAGGATCAAGTCCGAAAACACGAATGGAACCATCATCGGTCGGACGCAAGCCCTCGATGCATTCAATCGTCGTAGTCTTGCCAGCCCCATTGGGACCAACCATGCCAAAGATTTCCCCCTCATGAACTTCAAAGGAGATGTCGTCTACGGCAACGACCGAGGTGTAGACCTTGCGGAGGTGTTCGACTTGCACGACAGTGTTACGTTGCATGGAATCCACTCAAGAGAGTCATAGCTGTGAAATAGGTTTGATATTTCTGATGTCGTTACAAAGCAACCCACAGCGCCACTTGGCTGGACCTCACAGCCTCAAACCGCCATCATCCACCAGCCTTCTCTATCATCCGTTGCGCGTACTCTTCATAGTCTGGAACAAGACGTTGGTATTTGTCAGACATCAACGGCGACGAGATCATGAAGTCAGCCGAGGCGCGATCACATGCGACTGGGATGTTCCAGACAACAGCGATCCGCAACAAGGCTTTCACGTCCATATCGTGAGGGAGTGGTTCAAGCGGGTCCCAGAAGAAAATCAGAAAATCAATGTCCCCTTCTGAAATCCTAGAGCCGATTTGCTGGTCACCACCGAGAGGTCCACTTTGGAGTCTAATGATTTCAGTATCGAGTTCCTCCTCCAAAAGCATTCCAGTCGTTCCTGTCGCATACAGATCGTGCTGAGCCAGGAGGTCTTTATTGAATCTCGCCCACTCTAACAGGTCACGTTTCTTGTTATCGTGGGCTACGAGAGCGATCTTCTTCTTTCTCTCCATCGTTACTTTCTTGTGTTTCATGCGGGGTCCAGTATGCGTTGATGTTTTGCCTTGGCAGTCTATCTGCTGTATGGGAAATCGCAATCTCCTCTCATCAGAGAAGGAGTCAGCTATCCCGACTCGAAGCGGCATCCTTCAAGGAACAGATCTCGCGAGGTACAACCGGTCTTGCTCGGTTTTTGCCAATAGCTCTCCCGCCCCTGCTCAGAATGGCTTGCGGATCGCTCAGGTAATTCTGACCAGAAGCGTTTAACTCATCTGCAAGACCTGGTTCGACCGATGCGACATTGGCAACCAAATCGGCGCGCGAGCGATCTCGACGGAATCGGCGTGATCAGTTAAACACCCAGTGACTACCTTGCGGTCGCATTCTCCGCCACCGTCTTCCACTTGTGATGAGAGTTGATCAATATCACTCATCCTTCCTTCCCCTCCAATGCAGTAGCGCTTCACTTAGCAGTCAGTCAGTCTGCAAAACAACGAGGGTGGCTATGTCAGCAAGTGATCAGAGCCTACCATTTGTCCTGCCCCTCAGAGACACAAACGCCCCAATGTCCGTCATCCCGTCCCGCATGCGACACAAGCCGGATTTTGCGAGACTAGTGCTTTTTTCTCACCGGGGCGAATGGTCATCTTATACAAAAGGAAAATTACGATCTCAATCAGCGATTTGTAGCCGAGACATTTCACTTAAACCAGGCATGGGAGATTCCGATACAAGAGAGCAGATCAGCCCGTTTGCGCGCAAACAGCCGCGCCGAGTTTCCCGAAAAGTCATTTGTGCAATCAACGAATAGGAATTTGAGTCGCTACTAAACCGAGATGTTCGGGAAACTCGACGCTTAACTGGACTTAGGCTCATTGAACTTGCAGCTTCTTCATGATGAGATCAAGCTTTCTCTCCACTTTGTCCAACTTGGCCTCTAACTGCCCAAGCCTGTCCAACTTGGCTTCCAGTTTCTTGAAGATCTCTGCACGAGCATCTACTTTTCGCTCCAGTTTATCCAGCTTTGCTTCAAGTTGTTTCACTGCCTTCTCCAGCCCGTCCAGTTTTCTCTCCAACTGGGGAATACCTGTTTGTGCGGCTTCCTGTGAATAGCCTACTTGTGTGAAGAACACAACGGCAATCACAGACATGGCTAATAAGCAAGCAAGTACTTTGATGTTTCTCATAGTGCTTCACTCCTTTTGATTTGATTTGAGGTTTAGTGGACTAGAGAGCATGTATGGAGTCAGTGGCAGGGGACACTCCATACAAGCTTGACAATCATAGTGAGCCTATTTTAGTTCCTTCAGTGCAGTGGAAATGCTTTCTCGAACCGCTTTATTCTTTTCAGAACGCAGATGCTTGTCAAGCGCACTCACTGCGGTCTTGTCACCGATCATTCCTAACGCCATCGCTGCCCGCCAACGAATTTCGGGATTGGGATGTTCCAGAGCTTTGATAATTGCTGGAAGAGCGCTCCTGTCACGAATTCTTCCCAGAGACAAAATCGCTTCCTTTCCTACATCATCAGATACTCTATTGAGAAAGTCCAAGAGTGCTGGAACGGTTCTTTCGTCATGCACGCTGCCAAAGGCGTTCACCGCTTCCCACCGAACCCATTCCTCCTCTGACTGCAATCCTCCGTAGAGTATCGGCAAAGCTTCCTTCCGACCCATCGTCGCTAAGGCGACAGCCGCATTCCAGACAATGCGTTGGTCAGAACTATGCAATCCCTCAAGAAGTTTCTTTGCCACCTTGTCTTGATCTAACGAACTAGTTGCCCAGATGCTGCGCCAGCGTGCGTGGACATCGTCATCTTCTAACACGCACTTCGCTAATGCATCTAACGAGCGCTCATCACCGATGTAACCTAGAATGTTGACCGCTTCCCAACGAAGATTGCTATCCGGACTGTAGCACGCTTCAATCAAGGCTGGGACTGCGGTGGCTCCTCGTACAATCAGCGTATCACCAGCCGCTTTGCGCGTCTCGTAGTCGGTGCTGTTAAGATTGCGTACGAGTGCCTTCGTTTCCTCTTCGCCTTTCAATGAAAAGGTTGACGGTTGCGCCTGACTGACCACTGCTATCATAACCAACAAACCAAGTAGAAGAGGAAATCGTAGAAGCTTCATGACAGCTATTCGTTTCTGTGTGAATCCGAATCAAGCCCGCCCCTTCGGGTTCAGCGTCAGGATGAAGCCTGACGATAGATGCTCTCCCCCATTGCGGGATCAGCACAGGCCCGGGTCCAGGATCAATTCAAAAAAAGTAGAATCCTCTTTCAGAAGCAGATGCCCGTTCGACATTCGCCCGGCTTGATGTGATCTCAATCGAGAGGTCCGGTTGCAGTGTGGTGCACTTCAGCCCTTCTTCTTCCGCATGGCCCGCTTCGATCCCACCGCTTGACCCCCACGCAGCAACGCTACGTCATGTTCCAAGCTTCGGAGCCGCTTAGCAAGACGCTGCAGGGTCTCGCTGATGGCATCAGGCATTTCAGCATGGTCCAGATCCACCTCACCATCGCTGACGCGATGTACTCGACGCCCGTCGCGGTAGATCTCGCGTCCGGGTACGCCCACCACGATCGCATTAGAAGGCACATCCTTGACGACCACGGAGTTGGCTCCAATGCGACTGTTCGCTCCTATCGTAATGGCTCCCAACACGACGGCTCCAGTCCCAACGACTACATTGTCGCCAAGAGTCGGATGACGCTTCCCCTTCTTAAGGCTCGTGCCTCCAAGGGTCACCCCCTGATAGAGGGTTACCTTCTCACCCAGCTCGGCTGTCTCACCGATGACCACACCCATACCATGATCCACGAAAAAGCCTGGACCGATGCGGGCACCGGGATGGATTTCGATACCTGTGATGAACCGCGCGACATGCGACACAAAACGGCCAAGAAAATAGAGTTGTCCCTGCCATAACCAGTGGGCAAGACGATACATCAACAAAGCATGGAAACCGGGATAGCAGAAGATGATCTCTAGTACGCTACGTGCCGCTGGATCACGCTCGAAGACGGCTTGAATATCTTTGCGCAAGGTATCGAACATCGAAGAATCATTCCTCTCTATGATCAACCCAACTGTTGAAAGAGTATCGTGCTCAGGTATCGTTCGCCGGTATCGGGAAGGATAACAACGATCATCCGTCCGGCGTGTTCAGGGCGCTTAGCCACCACCACAGCAGCGTGTGCCGCTGCCCCCGCAGAAATACCAACCAGTAATCCCTCCTCACGGATCAAACGACGAGCCATCGCCAACGCCTCTTCATTCTTCACTCTGAAGACCTCGTCAAGAATTCCCCTGTTCAACACATCCGGGACGAAGCCCGCACCGATCCCCTGGATAGGATGCGGACTTGGTTGCGCTCCCGAGAGGATTGCCGACGCGTCTGGCTCCACAGCAATCGCCCGGAAGGAAGGCTTTCGGCTTCTAATCACCTCAGCCACCCCAGTAATAGTACCTCCGGTCCCTACGCCGGCTACCAGGATATCCACTCGACCTCCAGTGTCTCGCCAGATCTCCTCCGCTGTGGTACGCCGATGAATCTCGGGATTGGCCGGATTGGTAAACTGCTGAGGAATGAAGTGTCGTGGATCGGCAGCAGCTAATTCCTTTGCCCTCCGTATAGCCCCAGGCATCCCTTCAGAGCCTGGTGTCAGGATCAACTCGGCTCCGAATGCCCTGAGCAGCATTCGTCGTTCCAAGCTCATAGTCTCCGGCATTGTCAGCACGAGTCTATAACCCTTGACGGCACACACAAATGCCAAGGCGATGCCCGTGTTACCGCTGGTTGCTTCCAAGATGATGGTGTCTTCTTTGATGAGACCATCCCGCTCAGCAGCCTCGACCATGCTTAAACCTATGCGATCCTTGACGCTGCCTGCCGGATTGTAAAACTCCAGCTTTGCCACAACCTCGGCAACAGCACCCTCGGTCACTCGGTTGAGACGCACCAGCGGCGTGTTCCCCACCAGATCCATAACATTTTGCGCAATTCTAGCCATTGCTCTCTTTTCTGATATACTCCGAACTGTCAGGCAGCTCTCTTCGAAAAGGACGTCTCCCGTCACATCGAATCCTGACTTATCGCCGGGACAGGTTCATTGCGGCCTCTGTCAACCTCCGTCCAAAAGAAGACCCCGATACAAGTTGCGCTTTAGGGCAAGGCGCCAGAGGTGTTCATCCGGAATGACCTCTGAATGATTTTCAGCGTCTCAGTGAGGACTAAATAGCGTCCTCACCAGACTCTCCGGTTCGAACGCGGACTACATCGTTGATCGGATAGACGAATATTTTTCCATCACCGACCTGCCCTGTCTTCGCCGTCTTGAGTATCGCGTCAACAACCTTATCCACCATGCCATCCGCGACCACAATCTCGATTTTTATTTTCGGAAGAAAATCTATTTGATACTCAGACCCACGATAGAGTTCAGTATGCCCTTTCTGCCGTCCGTAGCCCTTGACTTCTGAAAGCGTCATACCTCGCACACCAACCTCCGAAAGCGCCTCACGGACATCATCAACTTTGAATGGTCGGATAATTGCCTCGACTTTTTTCATTTCATTCTGATTGCTTCTTGGACTTTTTCAGGTTTGGGGTAGATGCTGAACTGGTCATGATACAGAAAAGGAGATGATTCATATTCACCGTCAAGAAAGAACGTTGGACGCTGGTCTGCAGCAGAAGATGCAGCGAATTGAACATGAGCTCTTCGGTCTTGCAGGAATGGATTTACCGAATAGAGACTCCTCCGCACGCGAAGATACAGGAACACCTCTGAAGACACGATCCGGTCTTCACTTGTTTTTAGTGAACTGAATAATACTGATGACGCCGCTGATGACAATGATGATCTGCGCAACGATGCCTAAAATAGTTGTCCACTGATTATAGCCGCTCCCAGGAACCACCACGACATCACCCGGCAGGAGCGTTGGTATGGCTTTTCGGTTCCCGGTCTCAGTAACCCGTTCAATGTCTATCACCATGACCCTGTCTACGAACGAGGAATCTGACTTCATCTCTCGTCGTATGAGTTTCACTTCACTCAGCGCCGCTGTTTCCAAAGGACCTCCGCCATAAGAGATCAGCCCTACCACATCTGTGGAACTCGGCACAACATATTGACCGGGGTTTCGGACGTATCCCCATAGACCGACCGTGACGCTGATGCCACCTTCCAGGCTGAAGTTGTAATAAGCCCCTCCGCCCTGCCGAAAGTCAATCGGGATGTTGGGTCTGCTCGTCGTGGGGTTATCGAAAATCTGGGCTGAGGCGTAATAATGGAAAGCGGACACCGCCGTGCCTATGATGAACAATAGACTGAAAGAGTGAAACTTCATGCGTTGTGTTATCATATTGATCTCCCACGTATGTTTCTACTTGCCATGACAGTGTTTGTATTTCTTGCCGCTCCCACAAGGACACGGTTCGTTGCGTCCGACCTTAGACCCAACCCGCACCGGCTGCTGCTTAGCTTGCGGTGGTCTGCGAGCTGCTTCTGCTGCCCTCGTCTCTTCTCCACTGACCGGTCCGCGATTCGATTCGAATCCCATGCCAAGCGACTCCTGATGCATCGTCGTCAACTCCGACGGACGCATTGGGCGGGCTGCTCGGCGACTTGGGATCTCTTCGGGTACGGCTGGGAACAATTTGAATACGAGACCGAGCACTTCCTGGTTGACTTGGTCGAGCATTTCAACAAACATGTTGAATCCCTCGGTCTTGTACTCGACCAGCGGATCTTTCTGACCATAAGCGCGCAAGTGGATACCTTCTTTAAGATCATCCATCTCGCGTAGATGCTCTTTCCACTTCTCATCAATCACCTGAAGCACGACCCTTTGTTCAAGGTGTCTCATCAGTTCGCTGCCAATTCGCTGCTCTTTTGCCTTGTAGAACTGCAGTGCCGATTTCACAGTTGCCGCCTTCACACCATCTGAGCCGAGTCGCTGGAATTCCTCTGGAGAGAAGCTCACATCAGCCAAGAAGTTCCGTCTGACCTCGTCCTTGAGTCCTTCGATGTCACTTTCGGGATAGTACTTGTCCACGATCTTGTCTACGGACTCATCGAGCATTCCAAAAATGTCATCCCTCAATCCGTCACCCAGAAGGGCGTGACGCCGCCGGTCATAGATGACCTCACGCTGCTGATTCATCACATTATCGTATTCCAGCAGCCGCTTTCGAATGGCGTAGTTGTTCTCCTCGACCTTCTTCTGTGCTCGCTCAACAGAACGAGTGATCATGCGATGCTGAATAACCTCCCCCTCTTTCACACCCATCCGCTGCATTATACCAGCGATGCGGTCACTGCCGAAGAGGCGCATCAAATCATCTTCCAGCGACAAGAAGAATCTTGACGAACCGGGATCACCCTGACGGCCACTCCGACCTCGAAGCTGCCGATCAATGCGGCGAGCTTCGTGCCGCTCCGTACCGACAATGTGCAATCCACACGGCACTTCTTCCCTACACTTATACTCCTCAAGATGAGGACACTCAGGACGTTCATCATTTCTGGCATCTGCCAACGCACAGCGGTGTCCTGAAGGGGCTTGTACTACACCAGGTCCAAGCTTAATGTCCGTTCCGCGTCCAGCCATATTGGTGGCAATCGTCACCATCCCTGGCAATCCCGCGTGAGAGACGATCTCGGCTTCACGCTGATGCTGCTTGGCGTTAAGCACATTGTGGGGGATTCCTTTGCGCTTCAACATGCGGCTGATCGTTTCAGAAACCTCCACGCTTGTCGTACCGACGAGCGTCGGACGCTTGTCTTTTCGCATCTGCTCAATCTCTTCGATCACTGCATTATATTTCTCACGCTTGGTTCGATAGACAACATCCTCATAATCCTCGCGCTTCACAGATTTGTTCGTCGGGATCACGACAACGTCCAATTTGTAGATGTCCCAGAACTCAGCAGCCTCGGTTTCCGCTGTTCCTGTCATACCCGCAAGCTTCTTATAGAGACGGAAGTAATTCTGCAGAGTGATCGTAGCCAATGTCTGGGTATCGCGTTCAACCTTCACACTCTCCTTTGCCTCGATGGCTTGATGCAATCCTTCCGAGTACCTTCTCCCCGGAAGCAGACGACCCGTGAACTCATCCACGATCATCACCCTGCCGTCTTCCGTGACGATGTATTCTTCGTCTCTCTCGTACAACGCGTACGCTCGGAGGAGCTGCTGCACGGTATGGAGACGATCGCTGCGTTCCGCATACAATAGATTCAAATCTTCCTTCTTTCGCTGCTTTTCTGCCGCTGTCAGCGTCTCGTCACCCTCGATTAAATGGACTTCCGTTCCCATGTCAGGCAGGACGAAGAAGTCCTTGTCCTCGCCAGCGGCTGCCATGAAATCCCGACCTTTCTCCGTCAGATCAATCGTGTGATTCTTTTCGTCAATCGCGAAATAAAGCTCGTCATCTATCTCATGCATGCGCCGCGCCTGGTCACGGAGATACTCCATTTCCGAATCCTGCATCAGTTTCTTATACTCACCCTCAGCGAGGAGTTTTGCGAGCTTGTTGTTTTTCGGCATTCCTCGATAAGCCCGCAGAATCAACACACCCGCTTCTTTTCTCTCTCCTTGCTCTAGTAGCTGTTCAGCTTCCGCCACGATTTTTGCCACAAGATTCTTCTGGACGTTCACTAAGCGTTCGACGCGCGGTTTCATCTCGTCGAACTTGTGCTCCGTGACGCCGACCGGACCACTAATAATGAGTGGCGTGCGGGCTTCGTCAACCAACACCGAGTCCACCTCATCCACGATGGCATAGTTATGACCTTTCACCTGCACCATCTCACGAGCATCAATCACCATATTATCACGGAGGTAGTCGAAGCCGAATTCGTTGTTCGTTCCGTAAGTGATGTCACACTCATACTCTCTCCGCCGCTGCATCGGATCCATATGCTGTAAGATGACCCCAACCTTCAGTCCAAGAGACTCAAAGATCTTTCCCATCCATTGACTGTCACGTAGAGCCAAGTAGTCGTTCACCGTCACAAGGTGCACGCCTCGCCCTGTGAGTGCGTTCAGGTACATCGGCATTGTAGCAACAAGTGTTTTTCCCTCGCCTGTCGCCATCTCAGTGATCTTGCCTTGATGGAGAACAACCGCACCGATGAGCTGCACATCAAACGGCACTATATCCCACGTGATTTTTGTACCAGCGGCTTCCCACTGACTGCCAACGTGTCTGCGGCAGGCTTCCTTGACGACAGCAAATGCTTCGGGGAGAAGTTCGTCCAACACTTCGGCAATGCCATCATCAAGATTGTTGTCAAGTTCTTCCAGTTCGTCATAGATGCGCTGACGTTCTTCCCTCGGCAAGTCCTCTTGGAGCTTCTCCTTGAGTGCTGCGATTTCACTTTCAAGCTGCTGAGTTCGCTCCCTTATCTTGCCCCGGAACTCTGTCGTTTTCGCCTTCAGCTCTTCGTCTGAAAGCGATTGTAACTCTTCGCGGTAGCCGTTGATTTTTTCGACGACTGGAAGGAGCGGCTTGATATCCTTTTCGTGTTTACTACCGAATATTCTGGCGAAGACCTCTAACATGTATTATCCATTTGCCTTGGATAGATTCAAACACAGTCAAATATAACCATTTCTCGATATTTAGTCAAGACAAAAAGGAAAAAGGAGTGGGCATAGCTCGGAGGTCGCGCTACTTAAACGGATGATCCAATGAGAGTGGCACCAGAGAATAATAGAACAAAAAAGCCATCCCGCTTCAGGCTTATTGACCTTGGGCGAAATGGCTCTTTTGGTTTATGATGTGTTGTGTGTTGTGTGTTCTGCTGCTTCTCACAAGGACGTCAGTCAGCAATCTGAGGGCAACGCACTTTGTTAAGTAAGGGCAGCCTATCCGGTCGCTCCTACTACCCCTCACTCACCGCTCTGGTGAACTAACCAGAGAGTAACAACACCCGACCTTATGTTCACAGCATTTTTTAAATTCTCTATATATTGGTCTCTGTCTTTCTACCAAGGTTCATTTCATCAGCACCATCCTCTTGATATCACTGAACACCCGCGCCTTCGCATTCGTCGCCTGCAACTTGTAGAAATACATCCCGGTTGCAAGTCTCCTTGCATCAAATGTCACCCTGTAACGACCCGACGTCTGATGATCGTTCACTAACGTGGAGATTTCCCGCCCGAGAATATCGTACACATCCAGAGTCACGAAGGCATCACCGGCAATCTGATACTCAATCGTCGTTGTTGGATTAAATGGATTGGGATAATTCTGCTCCAACGCATATGTCTTTGGTAGCGGTTCAGGGGAAACACTCACCAGCGACTTAGGTTTCAGACTCAAATTCACATCGCGGACAAACAGTTTGCCGACGTAGTTCAAAGTAACTATGCGTCTGTCAGCAACCATGTAACCGATCTTGTCTGCAGTGATCGTGTATGTGTCCGACTTCAACCCATTGATCGAGTAGTAGCCAGTCGAATCGGTTACTGCATATCCTACGATCACGTCGGTCAGTACGGAGAGTGCATACACCACAGTGCCACTCAAAGGCGAACTGTCTGAGGAAGTCACGTAACCACTAATCGCACCCAACCCATCAGCCGCAGCAGGGAAAACCTGAACGTTGACACCTGAAACAACTCCATCAATATGCACTGAATCCGCGGTATCCCAATAGAGCACTCCTTCCAGTGGTAAGCTGCTGAAATATCCTGGATTGTAGCTACCGTATGGTATTGCCTGAATTACGTATGTGCCTGAATCAACGTCACCAACACCATAGTTACCGTACAGATCAGTGTTTACCGTACTGAATCGAAACTGCGTATGTCCTCCTGTATGCCGTGCCACCATGATCCTCGCCTGAACACCAGCACCCGTTGTGGCATCCACGACGCGTCCAACGATCTTATTGTGTGTCGTCGAAGTAGGCAGCAGTACAATATCTGCATTCGTAACATCACTCATGAGATTGATGCCCGTTGCGTCGAGGGGATTCAGCGTTCCAGGATAATACGTTTGCGCAAAATGACGCTCACCATCAGCCTTGCAGATAACAAAGTACGACTTTCCCGTGGGTAGATTCACCCGATAGTGACCATCTGCACCTGTTAACGTCGTTCTCGTGTAGTAGACCTGCGATTCGCCGCTGTTCAATCCATCGTAGTTGTCAACTGCTACACTCATGAATCGCTGGGCTTCAACAAATATCATTGTAGCGTTTTGAATTGGATTGTCCAGTGTGTCTTTCACGGTTCCTGAGATCAAAGCCTCGCGGACACTCGAACGCACCAGGTCAACATCAGTGCGGATCGTCACGTCCTCAAACACCATCACGCTCATCGCACTTGTGAAGTTGTCCGATCCGCCATACCATCTTGACCTGCAGTTATCCGCTTTTACATAGATGTAGTACTGCCCTGTTTCAACCGGTGCAACGCTGTAGTCACCTGTGGCGTCAGTCCTCGTGTCGTACGTGAATTCGTGTCTATCGTATTGATACAAACGTATCCTTGCAAAAGGAATACCGTGTCCTTCATCATCTACTGCCCGCCCACGAACCACACCTGATTGCTCAGCTATCTTGATGGTAAACCGCTGAATAGTGGAAGCGGGAAGTTGTTGCGCCGTTTGTCCTTGTCGCGCGTTCTTCGCGACAACTTTGACCTCGTAGCTTCCGCTGAAACCAGGAGTCCAACCGATCGCGCCAGTGATAGAATCAATGCTCATTCCGCTGGGAGCATCTTTCAGAGAGTATCGCAGCACCGCTGTCGTATCGGCAGTAGCAGCTCTGACGTTATACACGTAAGGTTGCCTCACTGCACCCATGGTTACTGGAGTAGAGACGACTGAAACCAGATAAAGCGGTGACGATGCTACAGCGGATGCAGTGTTGGAAATGGGACCACCTTCAAGGTCTTTGACCGCAGCAACGTAGTAGTAGTAGCGGACGTGTTCAATCAAGCCTTGATCAACATACGTTGTCCTTCCATCGCCGACATTCCCAACATGCTCAAACGAAAGCGAATCCACACTGCGATATACCTTGTGGTAAGAGACAGGTGCACCGGGTGGTTCCCACGTCAACAGGATTTGGTTGTAGTCATCTGCCCTTGCTTCCAAGTTCCTTGGGGCACCAACCTGGCCAAGCGACGCCTGGCTCAGGAAGAGGGCAAATAGAGTGGCAACAAGAAGCAATATGTGAGATCGCTGTGTCATGTTCATTCTCCCGCGATAGAAGCAGAAGTGGCTGTACAGATCTGTCACATCGTACACACTCCTGCTCAAATATGAAGCACGCATATAATTAGCTTACAAAGATAGTACCAATAACGATACCCCGCAAATCAACAGAATTTAAGACTTTTTTCAGACAATGTCAATGTCTGTCAATATTTTGATGTCAAAATTTTGACTCGTCAGGATACTGACGCCAACGCGTTCGTCTGTATCCCTAAGATTTGCCTATGCAGGACCGCTTATGAGATCATGCGATCTTGAGCTTTTTCATCCGTTCGATCAGTGTGGTTCTTTTCAGTCCTAGCAGTTTCGCTGCTTCCGTCTTATTTCCCTTCACTCTCTCCAAAGTCCTGACAATGTGCTCTCCCTCAAGCTCGTCAAGCGTCGCAACCTTTCCTCCGTACCTGACCCCAGATGGCACAGCCGCGCGTTCCTTCTCGACAGCGTGCTTGAAATCGGCAGGCAAGCTCTTCACAGTCAGCTTATCCGTCTCAGCAAATATCATCATACGATTCACAAGGTTTTCCAGCTCCCTGACGTTTCCAGGCCAATCGAAAGCCATAAGCTCATCCATCAACTCCTGCGTTACTCCTTCGATTGGATGCTTGACTTTACTGCTGTACTTCTCGACGAAGTGCTGCACGAGAAATGGAATATCCTCCCTTCGTTCCCGCAGAGGTGGCAGCGGAATAGGTATCACATTGAGCCGATAAAACAAGTCCTGACGAAAATGACCTCGCTCAACCTCCTGCACGATGTTCTTGTTCGTTGCCGCAATGACTCGGACATCCACCTTCCGGGTGTTAGCTTCACCAACCCTCCGTATCTCTCCCTCTTGAAGCACTCGAAGCAATTTCGCTTGAAAAGCCGGCGTAGTATTAGTGATCTCATCAAGGAAGACCGTACCGCCATCACCCTCCTCGAACAATCCTATCTTGTCATCTACTGCCCCGGTGAACGCACCTTTTCTATGTCCAAAAAGCTCGCTGTCCAGAAGTGTCTCAGTCAATGCTGCACAATCCACAGCAACGAACCTACCTTTCTTCCGCATACCGTGATAGTGGATTGCCTTGGCAACCAATTCTTTGCCCGTCCCACTTTCCCCTTCGATCAGGACAGTGCCATCGCTGTTGATCGCACCCTGCATCACTTCATACATTCGCTGCATTGCCTTGCTCTGACCGATGAGGTTGTCGAAACTGAACTTACCCTCCACCTCCTTTCTCAAATAGACGTTTTCCGCCTTCAACTGCTCATGCAACCGTGCATTCTCAACGGCAACCGCTGCCAAATTCGCAAAGGCTTCCAAGAATTCCACATCCGGCTGGAGAAAAGCCGACAGACTCTGTATTCCCGAGCGATTATCAATGTACACGGTGCCAATAATCTTCTCTTTCAGCCTCATCGGGACACACATCAGAGAGACGATCTGGTAGTTACGCACTGATTGCCTTTCCTTGAATCGTTCGTCCTCCTGCGCATTTGTCACAATGATTGGTTTGCCGCCTGCTACAACATCCCGCATGATGCTCTCGCTAATCTCGGTGGCATCTTGAATTGTCTCTTTCTCAACATTGCGCGCCACACTGAGTCTCAATTCATCTTCATCCAGAAGGAAGATCAATCCCCTCTCACCATGCATAGTTTCGAGAGCAAGGTCCATAATCTTGTTCAGCAGCGTATTCAGATCGAGAATGGAATTGATTGTCTTGCTGACCTCGTACAGCGTTGCGAGGCTCTTCTCTTTTCCTGTTCCGTATGCTGGCATTGCTTCACCTGTTTCAACAAAATCATGATAGGCGTTGAGGATGTCCCGGTTGAGCACCACGTTTTCCAAGAAGCTCTTCCTGAGGTCCTCCTCAGTAATCAGACGAGATTTCCTCGTTACCTCTTTGTACGCTTCTTCAAGGTATTCAGTTGCATGCTCATCGCTCTTCGCACTTAAGATTCTATAGTGATGCCAATACACTTCCTGCTCAACACCTTCTATGAATTCTTGATTCTTGAGCAGTCCAACAGCCTGCGATGAACACTGCAATGCCTTGTCAAGATTTCCCAACTCGAAATAGATTACACCCTGCAAAGACAGCAATTCGATCTTTGATGCCCTGAAAGAGAGCTTCTCGGCGAGGGCGATCATCTCCTCGGCGTAGTTTCGTGCTGCCTCGAGATCTTCTTCTTGTCTTCTCGATAGGTACACCAGCGCATAAGTGAAGTATGTGTTTAGCAGCAGCTCATGATGCCCAGTCTCCTTCGCAATGGTAAGCGCTTTGTCCAGATATTGCAGTGCAGTCGCGTCATCTCCCAAATGGTGATGCACCAATGCAATGTTTTGATAATCGCCTCCAATCTCAGCTTTGCCCCCAATCTGTTCTGCTAAGGCAAGAGCATCATGATAATAGCTTAGTGAACGTCTGTAACCGCCGACCTCTTCGTACACGATGGCAAGATGTTCCAGGCAACCTCGTTCACCGAAAATATCCTTGACCTCCCGCATAAGACTCAGCGCCAGCGTCAAATGTTCAAGCGCCTGAGAATATCTGCCTAAGGTTTTGACGGTCAATCCCATATTGTTGAGACAGTTAGCTAAACCGCGCCGATCACCAATCCTCTCAAAGATCTCGTAGGTCTGCTGGTAACATTCCAGCGCTTTCTCATATTCTCCTAAGAGATAATGGGCAAGTCCGCTATTGCCCAGTGCCCTAGCCTTTCCTCTCTCATATTGTGCCTCAGCAAAAATCTTGAGCGCCCTATCGTAATACTCCAGTGCTCTGTGCGGCGTATCAAGAAATCCCGCATGTGCATATCCGACGTCCACCAAAGCATTCCCTTCCTCGACTCTGCACTCAAGTTCATCGAACACCTGAACTGCCTTATTGTAGCAGTCCAAGAACTCATTCAAGGCACCACTGCGATAATGGGCAAAACCAAGGCTAATAAGAGCATCCCCCTCCCCTTTTCTGTCACTCACCTCCCTCTTCAAGTTTAGCGATTTTTCTGCACTCTTCCGTGCACGTTCAAACTGGCTTATCAAGGTGAGAAAACGTGCCTGTCTGTTATACATTTCGGAGAGTCTCGTCTTGTCATTCAAGCGCGTTGCAACGATGAGCATTTCCTCCAATGCCTCCGCCTCTGCATCTCTGTAGCCCAGGACATCGTATACATCCATCATCTTAGTCAGCACATCAAATTCCAATGGCAGGCTTTCCCCATCTTGCTGTCTCACAAGATGCAATGCTCTATCATAGTGCTTGACAGCCTCGGAGTTTGCATACATCCTCACTGCCCTATCACCTGACATTATGGAATAGTTGAGAGCCTCATGGTAGTCGCCAGCATAGTAGTGGTGATGGGCAAGAAGCTCGCTATGGTTCTCAAGATTGGAAGCATACAATCGCTCATACAACGCTGCTGCTCTTTGATGAAGATTGCGCTTCTGCTCGGTATCCAGCTCTTCGTAAAGTATGTGTCGGATTCTCGGATTCTTGAAATCGTACAAGTTCTTGGTCCTGCTCACAATCTCTACTGCCTCAACCTTCCTCAACACCTCCGTCAATTGCTCTGACTCAACCTCAGACACAAACTGGAGCACGTCCGCATCAAACCTCTCTGTGAAAACGGATGCCCGTCTGAGTACTTCAAGACTCGTCTCATCCAGATGATGGATGCGTTTCAACAGTACGTCTCTCACAGAAGTCGGCAGCTTCAACGCATCAACATCGGGAATTGCCACCTCCCAACCATCGCGTTTCCGAAGCACCATTCCCTCCTCAAGCAAGCTTTTCATCACCTCCTCAATGAAAAAGGGATTTCCTTCGGTGTCTCGATGAATCACCTTGCCCAGACGCTCATCTATTGATTCCCCCCCAATCATTGAAGCGACAAATACATTTGTTTCTTGGGGCGCGAAATTGGCAATCTCTATCTTTTCAAAGTAGTTACTTCCACCAAGTTCACCCAAAACAGCAGATAGCCTCGAACTCTCATCGCCAAGAAAAGCGCCGCAAAATATAATTCCTTTTCTGCCTTCTATCGCGAGACTTCTAGCGAAATAGGTGAGGAATTCCAGGGTACTGCTGTCGGCAAGATGGAGGTCATCAATGATGACGACAAAGTTTCTCTGCTTCGCAACCGCAAAGATGTAGTCCACCACCGCATTGAACAGTCGCAGCTTCTCGCCTTCGATGTCAAGCTCAGGCAATCGCTGAATCTCGAAACGCTCCAGAAGTTCAGGCAGCAGGAACGACAACTCCGAAGCGTATCTCCTAAGTACATCTGATTCATGCCCCGACATCCGCACCACTTGGCGCAGAACTTCCTTCAACGGCTGAAACGGTTGCGTAACTGTTTCCGAGCATTGCGCGGATACGACACTTCCACCCTCCAACTGCACGGAGAACTTGAACTCCTTCATCAGACGCGTCTTGCCAATTCCTGGCTCTCCGCTAATCAACACAAACGAACTCGTCTCTGGAGAGTTCTTCCACAACTCCATTAACCGCTCCAATTCCTTCCCTCGTCCAACGAACTTGCCGCTTAGAACGTAACTCTCTGTCGCCTCTTTGTCCTCGACGGAGATCTCGACATCTGACAACTCAGATATCGCCAATGCTACGTCATAAGCGCTCTGATACCTTCTCGCGGGATTCTTTGCCAAGAGTCTGCTCACGATGGATTCCAGCATCGCAGGAACGTCAGGATTGCGCTTCCTCAAAAGCTCCGGCTCTTCACAGATATGCTGTCGGAGAACATCGCCCACATTTCCTTTGAACGGCGGCTGTTGAGCAATCAATTCATACATTACAACTCCCAACGAATACAGATCGCTCCTTCCATCTACCTGCTCCCCTTTGATCATCTCAGGGGAAATATACTCGACCGTCCCGCTCAATCCTGATACCTCCTGAAAATCCACAGTCCGGCTGAGACCGAAGTCCACCAACTTGGCAACGACGCGGTCATCTGCCGCGCCTTCATCGTGAACCTCAGAATTACTGGTGGACAGTGACGACCGACAAGAGATCAAGATGTTGCTTGGCTTGATATCTCCATGAACCAACTTCCGAGAATGAACGTAGTCCAACGCCAGACATACCTGAACGAGGATCTGATACAACACCATTTGATCCGCGGTCCGACCTCCACGATATCGTCCACTGACATACTGCCTGATATCCAGTCCCTGAACAAACTCCATGGTGAAGTAGGAGCATCCAGCCTCTAGAGTGCCAAACTCGTACACTTCTACGAGGTTTGGGTGCTGCAACTTCGTCAAGGTGCGAAATTCCCTTTTGAAATACTCCACTGCGTCGGCTCTGACATCAGATAGCACTTTGAGAGCGACGATCTTCTTCGCTTCCTCGTCGAAAACCTTCAACACCTTTCCCATGCCACCTGAACCAATGGTGTCGAGAACCTTATAGCGATTCAATATCTTGTCATTCTTCTGCATAACCAGCTTCAGAGTGTCACAGCCCGTGGGAGCAGACAGAGCGTAAGAAATGCCTATGCGTTGGGTATCAGAGGTGATATGAGATGATATGTTCTCCCCTGTTGTCAATCGTCGCGGTACAGCCGCTCAGCCCCCACGCAAAGATAACCAAGAAATGATAGAATGTCAAGAGAAAAATGCAGGATTTCTTCCGGTCAATGCAGAAACAACTTGGGCAAGTCCAGAAGCAGTTTAGGATGGCCTGCCAGCGCGACCCTGAAAATATTGAATAAATTTGTCTTCCCCGGTTCAAGCTTCTGAAAGGATTCTGCGATAGAATCCAGTGCTTTGTCGGAAAGTCGGTTGACCGCTCCCTTGATCCGATAGTACACGCGATGTTGCTTCCCGAGGCGTTCGTCCCATGCTTCCTCGTACTCGTAAATCAGACACAAGTCTCGCTCGCGAATTGCCTTTGCTGCAATCTGTCCCGCCATCTTTCCCGCTATCATTCCACTGCATATTCCACCTCCGGACATCGGATTGACCTGATGCGCCGCATCGCCAACAAGCATGACACCATCAGCGACAATGTGCTTGAGCGTTTGAGCACAGGGGACGCCGCCAGCAACGGTGGTAAGGACGGCTGCCTTTGGAAAGTGACGTTCAACAAATTCCTCCAGATAACTGCTGGCTGATCGAAGCTTTGCAGCATACGCGCTGATGCCTAGTCCGACATTCGCGCTATTTTTCCCTTTCGGAAAGACCCACGAATATCCACAAGGTGCATACTTCGAACCAAAATAGAAATAGCACACTCCCTCTTCAATCTCGATATTTGACAGCGTCATCTGTACACAGGATTGCATGTCGCGGACTGAAGTTGTGGTATTCAGTCCTGCCCATTTGCCGACACGGGATTCAACACCGTCAGCACCAATAACGGTCTTGGCACGGACTTCGCGCGCTTGACCGTTATGCGAGAACTTCACGCCCTCGACCTTGCCGTTGGTTCTGATCAGCTCATTGACATAGGCTTTGGTAAGGACATGAACACCAACACTTGATGCCATGCGAGCAAGTTCGTAGTCAAATATCCGACGTTCGAGTATGTAGCCGGAGACAGCACCCAAATCCGGCTCGACAATCGTACCATTAGGTGCAACAAGTCTGAATCGGTCAACCTCAGCAGCAATCCAGCGGCAATCAGGTGCAATGAATTCCTCCACACTGGATTTGTTCACTGCTTCGCCACATCGGACCGGATAGCCCACATCACGATCTTTCTCCAACATCAGGACCGATGCGCCTCCTTCTGCCGCAAATCTTGCCGCTGTCGAACCAGCCGGTCCGGCACCCACAACGATAACGTCGTAGCATTCATTCATGCGACCGCGACTCCTTCCCTCACCGGTCTCTGAAGTTTCAATACTTCAAGCGGACAGCTCCAAACACACTTAGCGCAATTCGTGCAACGCTCTTCGATGATAGTAATCTCAGCTTCTCTTAGTTCAATTGCATCTTCTGGACACACCCCAACGCAGCATCCGCAAAAATCACACTTGTTGGGTTTAATGTGAATCAGCAACATAGACCAAACTCGTTCTCTGTGCAACGATCACCTTGTCAAAAGCTAGATGATCAAGCTCAATGGATTTTCCAAAATCTTTCTCAGCTCCTGTAGGAACTGCGCACCAACTGCCCCGTCTATGACGCGGTGGTCGCAAGAAAGCGTAACCTTCATGGTATGTCCGATCGTCACCTGTTCGTTTTCAATGACGGGCTTTTCAGCAATTGCTCCGACCGCCAGAATCGCTCCTTCAGGTGGATTGATAATAGCCACGAAATTCTCGACATCAAACATGCCAAGATTGCTCACCGTAAACGTTCCACCTTGATACTCTTCAGGCTTGAGCTTCCGTGCCCTCGCCCTGTCTGCAAGATCCTTGGACTCAGTCGCTATATCTCGCAGGCTTTTCGACTCACAATTTCGAATCACCGGCGTGACCAATCCATCATCAAGAGCTACTGCCACACCTATGTTCACGGCGCGATTCAATCGTATCTTATCACCAACGAAAGAAGAATTGACTTTCGGATGTCTCACCAGTGCTACTGCGCTACCCTTGACGATGATATCCGTGAATGTGACTTTGGCATCTTCTAATTCGTTGAGTTCCCTGCGAAACTCAATCGCATTCTTCATATTGATTTCCATCGTAACGTAGAAATGCGGGACGGTAATCTTACTCTCGTGCATCCGCCTAGCGACAGTCTTTCGCATCAACGAGGGTTCGACATCTTCGTACTCCAAGCCTTGAGCCGCAACCAGCCCGCTTGCAGCAGGAGCCGTTGACACCCGTGTGGAAACTGCCACTTCTACGTCTTCCTTAGTGATTCTCCCTTCAGGACCTGAGCCGCGAACCGACGCCAAGTCAATTCCATGTTCTTCTGCGATCCGCTTTGCCAAGGGGGATGCTTTGACTCTAGTGTCAATCCGCCCTCCCCCCGTATCCTCGGTGGTCACGCCCTCCTTTGCTCCGCCGACAGCAGGCTCTTGATCTTGAACTATTCCCCTGCGTGGTTTTGAGGTTTCCTCCAACAGCAGAGCAATGTCCTCATCCGCATCGCCAATGATTGCGATTAGAGAGCCTACAGGGACTCTTCCTCCTTCCGGAACGACGATTCTCTTTAGGACACCGGAGTCGTAAGCCTCCAGTTCCATATCTGCTTTGTCGGTCTGGATTTCAGCGATGATTTCCCCTTGTCTCACGCGTTCACCTTCTTTCCGAACCCACTTTAGGATAATCCCCTCTTCCATGGTATCGCTGAGTTTTGGCATCATGATCTTTGTTGCCATTGCTGTTCCCTTTTCAGAATTCCGGATTTCGGACTGGTGATCTCGGATTATGTGCCTTTCGCAGATTCTGGGCTAGTTCCACAATCGGAAGTTGACATTCGACCTTCTCATGATTTCGGATTTCAAGTTTTCAACTAAGAGCGGGAACTCTGGGCTTTGAACTCGAAATCCTACACTCCAAATCCACAACCAAATGGATTCACTCGAGTACATACCCAACACTAAACATACAGAACCTTCTTCACAGCCTTGACAACCTTCTCTAGACTTGGCAGCACAGCATGTTCCAGGTTCTTCGCATAGGGCATTGGGACATCTTCGCCTGTCACACGCTCCACCGGTGCATCGAGATAGTCGAACGCGTCGTGATAAATGCGATGAGCAATCTCGGCACCTACACCTGCATACGGCCATCCCTCCTCTACGATCACACAACGGTTGGTCTTCCTCACAGAGCGCAGAATCAATCCCGTATCCAGGGGGCGAATGGTCCGTGGATCCACGACTTCTGCCTTGATGTTTTCCTTCATCAACATATCGGCTGCTTCCAACGCCACCAAAAGCATTCTTGACCAGGCAACGATCGTCACATCAGTTCCTTCTTTCTTGACTTCGCCTACACCAATAGGAATTACATATTCCTCATCTGGGACTTGGCCTTTGTTCCCGTAGAGCAGTTCGCTCTCTATGAAAACCACAGGATTATCATCCCGAATGGCACTCTTGAGCAATCCTTTTGCATCCTTCGGCGTACTTGGCATGATCACAATCAGACCCGGCACATGTGCAAAGTACGCTTCCAGTGCTTGCGAGTGCGTCGCAGCAAGCTGATGAGCTGCTCCACCAGGACCTCGAACTACAATAGGCACCTTCAACTGTCCACCTGACATATAGTGGATCTTCGCAGCGTGGTTGACGATCTGATCCAAGGCGAGCAGGGCGAAGTTGAATGTCATCATCTCAACGATAGGACGCAATCCCACCATCGCAGCACCAATGCCTAAGCCCACAAATCCCGCCTCCGTAATCGGCGTATCAATAACCCTCTTTTCGCCATATTTCTGCAGCAAACCAGCACTCACCTTGTATGCACCCTGATAGATGCCGACTTCTTCACCCATAAGAAAGACGCTCTCATCCCTCTGCATCTCTTCATCCATCGCTTGGTTAAGGGCCTCTCTATACGTGATGATCGCCATGGCTATCCTCCTTGCCTCTCAGACATATACATCTTCTTGGATTGACTCAAGAGGAGGCTCAGAGCTTTCTTCGGCAAACTTCACTGAGGCATCAATGACTGCTTTTACCGATTTTTCGATTTCTTCAATCCCCGCATCTGTGACAACACCTTCCTCCTTCAGCATATTTCCGAAAAGGAACATCGGATCGCGTGCCTTCTGCTGCTCCACTTCTTCCTTAGTACGATAGTGCCCATGAATTGGATCGGACATTGAATGTCCGCGAAACCGATACGTGCGAGCCTCAAGGAGTGTCGGAATATGATGCTCTCTCGCCCGTTTGACCGCCTCGGTCACACTCCGATACACTGCCAGGACATCCATTCCGTCAACGAGACCTCTCGGCATATCATAGGCACAGGCTTTTTCATACACATCCCAAACCGCCGAAGCCCGCTCTATTGAAGTCCCCATTCCATAACGGTTGTTTTCACAGAGATATACAATAGGCAGTCTCCACAATGCAGCCAGATTCAGTGCTTCATGAAAAACTCCCTGGTTTGTTGCACCTTCACCAAACAAACACAGCGTCACTTTGTCTTCACTACGATACTTCGCTGCAAACGCTACTCCTGTCGCGATCGGGACATGTCCAGCTACGATGGCGTATCCACCGAGAAAATGTTTTGCTGCATCGAAGAGATGCATGGATCCGCCCTTGCCATGGGAGGAGCCTGTGACTTTTCCGAAAAGCTCAGCCATCACTTTGTTGGGGTCCATTCCTTTCGTCAGTGCGTGACCATGATCTCGATATGCGGAAAGCACGTAGTCGCCTTCACGCAACGCAGCCATGGCACCCACAGCTATGGCTTCTTCCCCGATGTACAGATGGCAGAAGCCCCCGATTTTCCCCATGCCATACATCTGTGCGGCTTTCTCTTCAAACCTTCGGATGAGTACCATCTGACGGTACATCTCGACAAGCTGCTCTTTTTTCAGACCCAAAAATTTGTCCTCTTTGCCTTGCATAGAAAACTGCTCTTTCATCATTAGCTCTCGAGTTACGTTGAATATCGGTCTGACATTGGAGTTTCGGAAATCAAAGAACGGAGTTGGATCGTTGAGCAAGCGGTTTGGTCTCAAGCAACTGCTTCTCCTGCAACAATTGCTGATGTCTCTCCAAGTATCCTGTCACGTCTTCACCTATGCGACTCGCCTCCCTCAGGGCTTTCTGATTCTGATCTATTCTCCTCTCGATCTCTCTGCGCCTCAGAGTCACAATCGCGCCATCAGCAATCTTTCGAGCTTCCGCCCCATTCAACTCCACACTGATGTCATGCCACCCTTTGCTCAATTCGTATTTGCGCAACAGCAAATTTGTGATGACGCCCTTCAGTGATTGATCTGATAGCTGATTGAGCAGTGCATTGATGTCAAGCCTCTCTCCTTGCTTATGCGTGTTCGAAATGATGATTGCAATACTCTTAGCCCGATCATCCTCGAAATCATCAACTGAAATACGAGCAAACACATAGTCAACCACATCCCTGCTTCCTTCAAGCATCAGTTTAATCAAATCACGTTCAGCCGCAGGTATCTCGCCTTGGTTGTTCACTGAAGGCTGAGTGCCAGCAATACTAGTGCCGGATTGAGCATCCGATAGAGTACTGGCTGCCAATTGCCGATTGCCACTTCGTACATTCGCCTCTCTTTTTGCCGCCCTGGGTCTGTTAACCCGCAGTTGTTTCTCAAGCTCTCGATATAGAACCGACTCATAGAGCTTATATCGTTCTGCAATATCCTTCACGTAGAACTGGCGCTTCAGCGGATCTTGTATCTTGGCAATCGTCTCGATAATAGAACGCACTGCCCCCGTCTGTCCTTCTGGAGTGTCGAGCTTTCCTTCTCTTTGAAATGCTCGCGCTGTAAATTCTACAAAGGAAATCGCTTTGTCCACTAACCTTCTAAATTTCTCACTGCCGTACTTCTTTACGTAGGAGTCGGGGTCTTCACCTTGTGGAAGTTCAACTACTTTGACGTTAAGCCCTTGTCCGAGAATCAAATCTACCCCACGAATGGTCGCCTTTGAACCGGCCGAGTCAGCGTCATAGACAACGGTGACGTTCTTCGTATAGCGAGCGAGGAGAAGAATCTGCTCTTCCGTGAGTGCTGTACCGCTCGAAGCGACGACATTCTGCACTCCGGCTTGGAACACCGAGATCAAGTCGGCGTACCCTTCGACTAAGATCGCATTGTCCTCTTGCCGCAATGCATCCTTTGCCTGAAAGAGTCCGTACAAAACCCTGCTCTTATTGTAGATCTTTGTCTCTGGGGAGTTGATGTACTTCGGCGTATTTTCATCATCCATCATCCGCCGCGCCCCAAAGCCAACTACACGCCCGGACGCCGAGAATATCGGAAACATCGCCCTGCCACGGAACCTATCATAGCATGAGCCGTCATCCCTCTTTATGACAAGTCCACACCGCTCCAAATCCTCAGCGCCAATATTACTCTCCTGAGCGTGCCTGAGAAGTCCATCCCACTCATTGAGCGAATGCCCAAGCCCAAATCTCTTGACTGTTTCATCCATCCATCCACGAGTGTGAAAGTAGTCCAACGTAACTCTCCCCTCGCTTGAGGCAGTGAGATTCTTGTAGAAAAACAGCCCAGCAAACCGGCTGACAGCGTAGAGTGTCTCTGTCTCGGTCTCCTCGGAAATCGCCTCTGGCGTGCGCTGAGAAGGGGCAAGCTGAATTCCAGCCCGATCAGCAAGATATCGAACAGCCTCCACGAACGAGACTTTCTCGTGTTCCATGACGAACGTGAACACGTTCCCTCCGACACCACATCCGAAGCAGTGATACATCTGCTTGTCGGCACTCACGGTGAATGAAGGAGTCTTCTCGCTATGGAACGGACAGAGACCAACATAGTTCTTGCCCCGCTTCTTCAAATTCACAAACGAGGAAATGATCTCCACGATGTCTGAGGAAGACCGAACTTCATCAATTTTGCCATCAGGAATTTTCATGTAGCCAGCGCAAAATCACACATCTTTCGTTTCCCAGTACTCTTCGTGCCGCTTCAGCCTGAATATATTCAACATTTTCCAAAAAAGCAACAACAGAAAACCCATCATCTCTCAGTACGGGAATTCGATGATGGGTCTGCAGACGGACAGCCGGAGAGCAACACGCGGGAGTGATCAGTTGAGCACACCCGAGTCGCTCCTTAATAGCCAAAAAATCATTTCACGATCATCTCCAATTGCTCTGAGGCTTTGTCTTCAGCGTAAACGGTTTTTTTCGGTTTCGCTCTTCTCCGCATAAACTGCCTCGGAGGTTCTTGAGGCTTGTTCTCCTCCACTTCTGGATACTCAAACACTTGATATTTGTAGTTCCGCACCACGACTTTCTCCTCGTCTTGATAGAGAACATACTGCGGAAGGAGTGGAATCTTTCCACCTCCGCCTGGAGCGTCAATCACGAAATACGGAACTGCGAGTCCTGACGTGTGTCCGCGCAACTTGTCCATGATCTCAAGTCCAACTCGGATGGGCGTACGGAAATGGTCCGCGCTCTTGGTGATGTCTGCCTGGTAGATGTAGTAAGGTCGAACACGCATCGCCAGAAGCTTTCGCATCAACTCCTTCACCACTTCTGGATCGTCATTGACACCCTTCATGAGGACCATCTGATTGCCAACAGGACAGCCTGCATCGGCAAGGAGTCCACAGGCTTTCTTGGCTTCCACCGTGCATTCCCACGGGTGGTTAAAGTGTGTGTTCACATAGATCGGATGATACTTCTTGAGCATGTTGCACAACTTCGGAGTAACTCGCTGCGGGAGAACACACGGCATCCTTGTCCCGATACGGATAATCTCCACATGCGGAATTGCCCGCAGGGCTTTCAGGACTTTCTCGAGCATATAGTCAGTCAGCATCAACGGGTCGCCGCCCGAGAGGATCACATCTCGCACCTCGGGACGTGCTGCAATGTAATCAACACCAGTTTGGATCCACTTCATGCTGATCTTGCCTGAATCGCCAACCTTTCTCTTGCGCGTGCAGAATCGGCAGTACACAGAACACTGGCTTGTCGTCAGGAACAAGACTCGGTCGGGATAACGATGGGTTATGCTTGGTACAGGACTCTGGGCATCTTCGCTAAGAGGATCCTCAGGCAGACCATCCTCATCCAATTCCTTTGAGTCAGGGATGCATTGCAGCCAAATGGGATCACCTGGATAACGAATAAGACTAAGATAATATGGATTGATACGGATGTGAAAAAGACGGTTTAGGCGTTCAGCCTGGTCGCCGTCAAAACCAAAACGCTTAACCAAATCTTCAGCATTGTTCATGCTCCCCCGCAGCATCTCCTGCCAGAGTTCCATAAGGTGGTGTACCCCCTTCTTGGGTATTGTTTATGTTCGAGTGAGATATTTTCCGTAGACGACAAGGTCATCTCCGATCTTGTAGAAATCTCTGATACGTGCTATCTCGGAGTAACCACTGTGAACATAGAACTGCCACGTGTTGAAGTAAGCTGGCCGAGAGGATGTCTCTGCCAGAATCAATCTGCCTCCTTTCGACTTGACAAGTTTCCTCGGCATGGGCAATAAGTTGTTTGCCGATTCCCTTTCCTTGTGCCTCCGGGCTGACGGCCATCCAGTACAAGTCGTAGGTCCCGTCTGTGAGGGATCTGAGACCGATACAGAAGTAGCCGAAGACTCTATTGCCATCATCTACATAGGAATATAAATCATAGTCCCTCTGATCAGGATCACTTAGGTAAATGTCAATCAACTCCAGAGCAATCCTGATTTCCTCGTCCTGGAAGACACCCGTCGAAATCAGAATGTCTTTGATCTGCTGTCTGTCGTCTTCTATCAATCTCCTGATGCTCATGGCAACACACACTAAGCGGCGTGGATTCGAGAAGTGATCACTGCATTCCCCGTTCCAACGCACACTCCACAATATTCCCAATCATCTTTTCGTAGCTAATTCCGCTTGCAGAAGCTGAACGGAAAAATCCTGCATCTCTCGAAATGTCGGGATTTGGATTGACCTCCAAAACGTAGGGCACGTTGTCGTTGTTTAGTCGTACATCCACTCTCGCATAGTCTCGGCAGCCCATAATCTGATACGCCTGCAACGCAGTCTGTTTCACCTTTCCCTCTACTCCGGGAGGGAGTTTCGCCGGGCAAACACCTTTCGTGGTTTTGTACGCTTCGCTCTCCTTAATCCACTTTGCCTCATAGCTTACAATGCGATGCAGACTCAGTGGCATTTCGGAGAAATCTATTTCAGACACGGGGAGCACCAACGGCTTACGATTACCCAAGATCGCGACGTTCAGCTCTCGTCCGTCTATGTACTCTTCGACAAGCACTGGCTCATCAAATTCCCGGAAGATATATCTTGCTCGCTTCTTCACGTCGCCAACGCTATGGACAACCGAGCCGTCATCAATACCGATGCTGGCGTCTTCACGAGCAGGTTTCACGATAAGCGGAAACTGCAGATCCTCATTCAGAGTAATGCCCGCAGCGTTCCTAAACACCTGATATTTCGGAACGGCAATGCCATAGAAGCTCAATATCTCCTTCGTACGAACCTTGTTAAGAGCGGTTCCCAAAGTCAACGGTGCGGAACCTGTATATGGTATCGCGAGCAGCTCGAAAATCCCAGCGATTGACATCTCGTGAGAAGCGTCGTTTTCGATGCTCTCGCATTGATTGAACACCAAGTCCGGCTGCTTCTCTTTCAGTTGACGTACAAGCACATCTATCTCGCGCGTCGCGCCGACAACTGACACCCGATATCCCAACGAGAGCAACGCCGCTTCGATCGCCGCCACTGCCTCGACAATGGCAACTTCGGAGAAATCAATACCCGCTGTCGCACCCTTCCTCCTCGACTCCAGCGCACCTGATGCGGAGACATACTGCCTCAGGTCTTCCTGAGTAGAGACAGGCTCGTTCTGAACGATAGCGACATGAAGTTTCTTCTTCATTTCCGCTCTACTGATCTAAACAGTCAGTGGCTTCTCTCTAATGCGAGCACGGCAATCCTTTCCATCATCTCTTCGAATGACAAGCCCGAGGCAAGAACAGATTGCACAAACTCAGTGCTATGGGATAGATCGGGATTTGGATTCACCTCCAAGACAAAGGGGATGTTCTCCTTGCTCAGCCGAACGTCTACCCTTGCATAGTCGCGACATCCCATAACTTGACATGCCTTCAGAGCTGTTTTCCTGACCTCTGCCTCAAGGGTCTTTGAGAGCCGAGCTGGACAAATACACTTCGTTTTGGCAAATGCCTCGCTGCCCAACATCCATTTTGCATCGTAAGTCATGATGTTGTGCAGGTAGTCAGGCATTTCGGAGAAATCTATCTCAGCAATGGGGAATAATGTCGGCTTAGTGTTGCCTATGATAGCGACATGCAACTCCCTACCATCAACATATTCCTCGACTAAAGCCGGCTGGTTGAACGCTTCGACGACATATCTGACACGCCTTCTCAGTTCGCTCGCATTCGAAACTACTGACCGATCATCAATGCCATTGCTGGCATCCTCGTAAGCGGGCTTGACAATCAGCGGGAAGTCAAGACTTTCGTCCCAGCGAATGCGGTCGCTGCCTTGACAAACGCTGTATCGGGGGACACGGATATTGTGATAGTTGAGAATCTCCTTCGTTCTGATCTTGTTCGCCGCCCAACCTAGCGTTAGAGGTCCAGCGCCGGTATATGGAATTCCCAGGAGTTCATACAGTCCGGCAACATTCACCTCCTGAAATGGTTTGCCATCGAGTGACTCACACAGATTAAGAATCAGATCCGGCTTCTTGCTCTTGAGTTGATCAATTAGGACTTCAATATCCGTATCAACAGTGATGATGCTCACTTTGTATCCCAACGACAGCAACGCAGTCTCTATCGCCCCGATCTCCGTTTCGATGCAGTTCAACGAACTGTCGAGTTCCGAGTCTGCCACAAGGGATACCGTATTGCTCTGCCCGCTCTGCACATGAGATTTCAGACAACTCTTCTGCGCCGTCCCTGCTAGGACAGACGGATCATTGTACACAATGGTAATTTGAATTCTTCCGTTCATTTCTGATCCAGGAGATCAACTATTCCATAAACAAAACAGGCTGGCGATTCGTCATAAATCGTCGTAAGTTATTCAAAGTCAATGGATTAGCTAAGGCGTTTCTCTATGATGATCTATGCCATTCCGTAGCGCAAGAGCGCGATATCCAACACTCGGTTAATCAACTCGTTATAACCCATACCCGCTGCTCGTGCAGCCTTCGGAAAACAAGAATGCGCATCGGGATCGGGGATGATTCCAGGCAACGGATTCAGCTCAAGGATATTCGGAACACCCTCAGCATCGAGACGAACATCTATTCTGCACCAGTCACGACATCGTAGGACGCGGAAAGCTTCACGACACACCTTCTCAATCCTTCTCGTGAGCGATGCGTCTATCCTTGCCGGACACTCGTACAACTGATGCAGAGGATTCTCCACCGTATCCCAGACCCACTTTGCCTCGTACGAATACAATCGGTTTGCATCCACCGGAAGCGAATCGAGTTTGAGTTCGATAATAGGTAACACTTCGACGTCTGCTCCGTTCCCCAAGAGTGCGACAGTGAATTCACGCCCTGGTAAGAAGTCTTCGATAAGGACAGGCTCATCGTAAGTTCCCATGACTCTGTATGCTTCCTCCTCCAACTCGTGGAAGGAGGTAACGACAGAAGAGTCATAGATACCCTTACTTGAACCTTCGTGGAGTGGCTTGACAATCCTAGGGAAAGCGTTGGGAACGGCTGCTATCTCATCGAGGTTTGAGATAACATGAAACGCTGGCGTCGGAATCGAGTAAAAGGACAGAATTTCCTTCGCACGGGATTTGTCGAGGCAAATCCCAAGCGTCAAGGGGTCAGAACCGGTGTAAGGAATCTGCAGCATCTCGAGGATAGTCGGTATCTGTGCCTCCCGACTGACACCGTAGAACCCTTCAGCGACGTTGAAGACAATATCGGGACGCTGAGAACGAAGCCTCTCGTATGCGTATTCATCAGCCTCGACTAGAGTTACCGTATGCCGTTCCTCAAGCGCTGCTTGGACGGCGATGATAGTCTCTTTGTCATCCCATTCAGCATAAAGGTCGCAAGCGCTCCTTGCTGCTACCTTCTGTTCAACCGCACCGACAACACTGTGATGCCTACTACTACTGGGGGGTTCAGCCGACTCGTCGCTCAATGCCTCTTGCACCGAATCCCTTTTCATATTGTATGTCAGCGTGACGTCCATCGTGAGTGTGTCGAATAATCTCCTCTTGAAGTCTCCTTCAAAATATTTCTAGGTGCTCTTTTGGTACAAATATAATCTTTTATAAGTCATTGTCAAGAAAAAAATGAGATTCGGCGAAAAAAATCTAATGTGCTCATTCGCATAGAGAGGTACGGTTAACCGTCGGCATCGCTCGCGGCATGCGAATGGAATCTCGCGAATCCAAGATCGCACTTCATCCAAAAAAAGATCTGAACAAAAAACCTCTAAACCCCATCTATCGGGATCCAGAGGTCGCCAGACTGATGAATCAGATCGGACCACAGCTTGCTCACTTAATCTACGACCTTCACCACCACCATCGTCATGTCATCGTGCTGCTTTGATCTCCCCATAAACGCCTTTGCCTCTTCCACCGCAGCCTGCATGATTCCGTCGGCGCTTCGGGCAATATTCTCATTGATAATTTCCGTCAAGCGCTCTTGACCGAATTCCTCTTGTGCCTTGTTCATCGCTTCAGCAAATCCGTCAGTGTAGAACACAAAGACATCACCTGACCGAATAGGGACAGTCTGCTCCTGTATGGTCTCTCCGAAGATCCTCCCTTCCTCCAGTCCAAGAGCAAGTCCGTGTGTGCGCAAGAGGCTGAGTTTGCCTTGTGACATGTTCTTGAAGATCAGCGGATTGTGTCCAGCATCGGTGAATGTCAGGTATCGCTTCTCCATATCGAATATGCCGTAGATCATGCTGATGAAACTCCCTCGATCCATACTTTCATAGAGCAAGTTGTTGACTCTGACGATCACTTCCTTCGGTGAGAGGCTTTGTTGCGTTTGTGCCTTCATGATCCCTTTGGCGAGCGTCATGTAGAATGCTGCTGTGATACCTTTTCCAGAGACGTCGCCGATCAACACTCCGAGCTTGTTCTCGCCAAGATTGATGAAATCGTAATAATCACCTCCCACTTCGTAGGCAGGGATGCACCTCGCTGCGATATCCAATCCTTTGAGCTTTGGGGTCGTTCTTGGTAGAAAGTTCTGCTGGATGTTCCGAGCAGCTTCAAGTTCCTTCTGCATTCGCTCTCTCTCAGTGATGCGCTTCACATACGCGGGGGTGTACTTCTCGATGTCAACTTCCTCCGTCCTCAGATAGCTGACAATCCCTATCAACGCCAGCAATCCCAGCACTGTCCAGAGCGCGAAGCCGTTGTAGAGCAACGTTGGGTTGTGAGTCGCCGTTAGCAGAGCAGCATGCTTAGCAAGACTGATTGTCAAGCCGCATGTGAAACTCGTGAGGAAATCGAATCGGACGAAGACCAGGAGGTAAGCCACACCCCAGAGAAGGTTAATGCCCCAAGCCACAGTGTAAGGCTCGAGATTTTCAAAGAGACTTAAGCCATGAACGGAGAAGAGAAGTCCACCAACACACACCACCGCGGCAATATGCTTAAGATACTTCTTAATCAACGAGGCGGCGAAAAGCACGACCACCGTTTGAACGAACACTAACTCCAGCACTATGTTACCAACGAAGAATACAGCAGGGGCTGAATATCCAAGGGGCAACGTCCCCGAACTGGAAGAACCAGAAGAGCCGAAACACAAATAAGCCCAATGATCTACAATGTAACAAACCGTCACAGCAAGGCCAAGAAGCAGTACGCCAGAGGCGATTCCTCGAAGAAGGGCGGTCCCAATAGTTTCAGAAATAAACCTCCCTTTCTTGATCCTACCGATGGTATAGAACTTCTCATTCCAGACCTCGCGTCCAACCGAGTCACTTGTCATCCACGCCACCCACACCAACGCACCCAGAAAGACGCCTCCGACAAGCGCGCTCAAGATCAGCGACCATGAGTCTCGCTGGCTACCAGCCAAGGATTGTGAGACCAACATGACGATGACTCCCACGGCAGTAAGCGCACCCCAAATGATCCCCGACTTGAAGTCAACTTCGTTGGAACGTGTCCGCAAGAACAGAAACACAACTGCAGTAATTATGAGGATGAACAGAACGACTCCACTTGCAACCTTAGCTACACTTTGCACGGAGTCTGTCTTCTCGAGTCGCGGAACCTGATAGTCTAACGTGAGAGCACCCAATTTGTCCCCCTGAACAGTTACCTCAGCGCGCCGTCTCAAGCTATCTGTGCTGTTTGCTTTGCTCCAGCTAAACCTGTAATCTGTACGACTTCGTAGGTGAGTAATGGAGGAACCTTCAAACTGCCAATCAGCCAGCGATATGTGTTTGGCAAGCGCACTCAGCGCAATGCCTCTCGCCTCTCCCTCTGTGAGCCGTCCGCCAGCAACAGTGTCGGGCAGTTGTCTCTGCAACTCGACAAGGTTGCCGCGAACATCCATCTTTATGCTTACATCAGGTTGTTCAAATCCCCGAACTGCATTAGCGCTAACGACGTAACGTTGTGCCTTATCCTTAATCTTCGCATATTCTATCCACCAATAGAGGGCAGGGATTCCAGATAAATGTTCGTTACCCTTGACGAGTCCATATGTGCTTTCATAGTAGCGAATTAGATCGTCAGAGCGACATAGGCTTATCATATATTGAAACTCATCAGGCGTGTAGCCCCACTCAGCAAGGTATTTGTGAGAAGCAGCGAGTGCATCCTCCCTGTTCATGTCGAAGCTAACTGCAGCTTCAGGAATCAACTTCGGATACAACTGAATAAACGCTACCATTCCGACGATTCCACATAACAAGAGGACGCTATCCAGTTTGAGATTTCTCTTTAGTAACATGGTTCATTCGTCTTTAGGTTGTGAGTTCGCAGAAACGCAGCCGAAAAGTCCTACTGAATCCCTCGACCTCTCCTTGCCTCCCCTTCTCCCAGCAGGAGAAGGGGAGGTTAGGTGGGGATGAGGTTTTTTTGGCCGGGCTTGCAGGGGCGACTCATTTATCGTCCCCGCTTCTCAAATGACACAGCTGACTTTCATTTCTCTGTTACGACATGCCAAGTTCGTTTGTTGCAGTTCAAAGTGACTGAAGCCGGCAGACTTCAGCGTATTGACTGGTTGGAATCTCATGATTGTTTCCAGGAAATGGATTCACGGTCATAAACAGCGTCAACAGACATACATTTGGAATGATCAACCCACCTTCGCCAATGCAAAACTCGCGCGATACTTCACCTGGAAGTAACTCCGTATTGGTGCATTCTCGATCTTCCTGAGATGTGGATCCACATCCACCAAAGCAAACGCTTCCTTCCGAGCCGACATCAGGATGTCACCGTCGCTCATGATGTTTGCGATGCGCAAATCAGGCAAGCCGCTCTGACGAGTGCCAAAGAAATCACCAGGTCCACGAACCTCCAAATCAACCTCTGCGATTCTGAATCCGTCAGTCGTTCCTACCATCGTCTCAAGCCGTTTTTGAGTCTTTCGCAGTTCGCTCCGCTCCTCGTCCGACATGCCATTCTTTATCATGAAGTGCCATTTCGCAACCAGAATACAGTACGATTGTTCGCTCCCGCGTCCAACCCTGCCTCGCAGTTGATGGAGTTGAGAAAGACCAAACCGTTCCGCATTCTCAATCACCATCACCGTTGCATTCGGGACGTCAATGCCAACTTCAATCACGGTCGTTGAAACCAGAATCTCTATCTCGCCGGCTTTGAAAGCATTCATGATGTCGTCCTTCTCATACGGAAACAGACGACCATGAATGAGTCCGACCTTCATTTCAGGAAACACTTCGGTCTTTAGATGTTCATAACTCGCCGTCGCAGCTTTAAGATCAAGTTTCTCGGACTCCTCCACTAACGGATAGACGATATACGCCTGGCGCCCTTTTTTCACCTCGTTTCGAACGAACTCATAGGTCCATTGCCTATCCGATTCGTACTTCAACATCGTCTTGATCGGTTTCATGTGTTTGGGGAGTTCATCAATTACGGACACATCAAGATCGCCATAAACAGTTAGTGACAATGTTCGAGGAATTGGCGTTGCAGTCATCACGAGGACATCGGGATGATAACCTTTCTCACGAAGGACTGCCCGCTGCAGGACGCCAAAACGATGCTGTTCATCAATCACCGCCATGCCGAGATTCTGAAACTTGACGTTCTCTTCGATCAAGGCATGCGTCCCAACAACAATGTGCGCCACACCCTTTTCAATATCCTCCAAAATCTCCCGGCGCCACTTTTTCTTCTGTCTGCCAATCAAGACGCGAATCCTGATGGGCAGACCTTTTAGGAAACTTGTGAGCGTGGAGTGGTGTTGCTCAGCCAGAATTTCCGTCGGCGCCATGAAGGCACATTGATAACCATTCTCACACGCAATCAACATCGCGATGAGAGCCACGATTGTCTTTCCGCTTCCCACGTCACCTTGTAGGAGGCGATTCATCGGTTTCGGCGATTGCATGTCCTCGGCGATTTCCCGGATGACCTTCTTCTGTGCTCTCGTCAGTTGGAAGTGCAGCGAGTCCACGACTTTACGAGCCAGCGTGCTTTTCACATTGAAGGAGATGCCTTTCTCCTCGACCTTCACGTCACGCTTGCGGTAGGCGAGCATCAACTGGAGATAAAAAAGTTCATCGAACTTCAGACGGCGCCGTGCCCCGGCGAGGTCACTAGCACTCTTAGGGAAATGAACTCCGCTAATTGCTTCTCTAAGGTTGATCAGACTTTGTCTCTGGATAATGTCTGGCGAGAGCGATTCAGTGATGACATCAAGCTTGTCCGTGACGGCAGTTTTGATAATTCTTCTGAAGCCACGGCTATCAAGCCCGACCTTCTTCAACTCCTCGCTCGAACGATACAGAGGAATGATCGTACCAGTATGGAGAAAGTTGCTGTCCTCTTCGTCGGAGAGTCTGTCGAAATCGGGATGGACAATCTGGATTCTGCCGCCGAAGAAGTCCGGACGTCCGAAGACCGCAAGATACTCTCCACGCTCAAAGGCATGCTGGTAGTACCGCACACCACCGAACCAAACACATTCCATCGCACCTGTCTCGTCCTCCAGCATCATCATAAATCGCTGCTTCGCACCAAAACCAACGACGCGGAAATCCTGCACCAGCCCCACTACTGTGACTCCTTCTGGCTTCCCGATTTCCCTGTGGAGGTTCTTGATTTTAGTGGTGCGGGTCCGATCGAGGTAATCACGGGGAAAGTAATACAGCAGATCAACAACTGTGCGGATTCCATGTTTTGCCAAGATATCAGCCCGCTTCGGACCGATCCCCTTGATGAACTGAACGTCGGTCTTATCGGAAGGTTTGTATGTCTGTAACGCTGTGGACACTTCAGGTTTTGGACATCGAGAAAGCCATTAACGGGGTGAGAACTCTGCTTTCAAGATAGAAAATATAATTGAAAATTCAAGCGAAATCTTTTTGTTCTGAATTCTCAGTGCCTCTCCATAGGGAAGCGAGCTGAGACTGATCCGATGCTAATTTGTGGCAAGTATCGTAAGAAATTCGTATCTTTGAGAGGAATGAATCTAAATGAGCTTGTCTCTCGGCGTGGGGATGAATGTCGGTTCATTTGCCGACATGCTATTGCATTGTTGAAGAAATGGCACATGCTGCACTGTGGAAAATCGGACGTAAGAATGTCCCTCCGACTGGTGTCTGGAAGATAGAGGAGACGACAGAGTGAAAATCTCAGCCGTCGAGCGTGTGATATTTCTGCTCTAGCCCAAACAGCGATTTTCGATAATCATCTTTCAGAACCAAGTCGGAATTTCGAAACTTGAGGTACCATTTCGGAAGCTCGAATTGGGCGACTTTACCAATCCGCTACCCAGCTAATCAGGAGATGCTATGATGGCAACTACACAACTCATTCCCGCTGAAGTCATCGAGCAGCGGATCTTTCTGATTCGTGGACAAAGGGTGATTCTTGATAAGGACCTCGCGGGATTATATGGAGTTGAAACTTTTAACCTCAATAAAGCCGTGAACCGCAATCTCGATCGCTTTCCCGCAGATTTTATGTTCCAGCTTACCAGAGAAGAGTCTGAAAACTTGATATTCCATTTTGGAATATCAAGATGGGGCGGTACTCGTAAGCTTCCTTACGCTTTCACTGAACAGGGTATCACCATGCTCTCCAGTGTTCTCCGGAGCAAACGGGCTGTTCAAGTGAATATCCAAATTATGCGCGCCTTCGTGAAGCTGAGAGAGTTCCTTCTTTCGCACAGAGACCTAGCTGCAAAACTTGCGGAATTGGAGAAGAAGTACGAGACACACGATAGGCAAATCAAGGCCATCTTTGACGCCATCCGGCAGCTTATGCAGCCATCCGGGAAGCCCCGCAAACAGATCGGCTTCAAGGTGGAAGAACCTAAGGTGCACTACTCAGCTTGTCGGAGAACAGGGACTGCATAGGCGAACTATCTGCTTTTGGAAGTCTTTCAGATGGATTCCGCCTTAGAGGTTGAGTCCATCTCAAACCAATAAGGAACAATCATGTCAACAATAATCGAAAACAATGCTCTAGTTCTATTCCAAGGCGACAGTATCACCGACGCTGACCGCATCCGTGAAGATCATAACCACTTAGGTTACGGGTACGCGATGATCGCGGCAGCTTGGTTCTCTGCCTCCCATCCAGATAAACAGGTTCGCTTCCTTAATCGGGGCATTGGTGGAAATCGAGTCGGGGACTTGCAGGCTCGTTGGCAGGAAGACTGCCTCGATCTCAGACCGACGTGGGTATCAATCTTGATCGGCATCAACGACACGTGGAGGCGATATGGAGAGAACGATCCAACTTCAGCAGAGGATTTTGAGAACACCTATCGAGAAGTCCTGCAGAAGACAAAACGAAGTCTGAATGCCAGACTTATCCTTTGCGAACCATTCGTTCTGCCTGTGCCGGAGGATCGCGTCCAGTGGCGGGAAGACCTCGATCCGAAAATTGATGTTGTGCGGAAATTGGCGCGAGAGTTCAAGGCTATCCTAGCCCCTTTAGATGGAATCTTTGCCCAAGCTTCTGCTCAGCGCGAGCCGAGTTTTTGGGCACCGGATGGTGTACATCCCTCTCCGGTGGGGCATGCGTTGATTGCCCAAAGCTTGGCTGAAAAGTGTGAAGACCTTCTAGTTCCAAACTCCCGAATCGAAACTAACTGAAGAAATGAAAAATGCGTAAGATCAACTCTCTGTTGTTTGTTCTTAGCCTGGCATGTCTGCTGACTTCTGTAGCTAATGCTCAAGGCAACGGCGAAAGCCCAAGGAACATCATTCTGATTGGATGGGATGGCGCTCAAAGAAGCCGTGTGAAGGAGTGCCTGGAGCGAGGAGAACTTCCGAATCTAGACAAGCTTCGTTCCAGAGGGGCGTTAGTAGCGATTGATGTCCTGAGGACGACGGACACGAGCGCGGGTTGGAGTCAGATCCTGACTGGATATGAACCAGAAGTGACAGGAGTATTCAGCAACAGTCGCTACAAGCCCATCCCGAAAGGATATACAGTGTTCGAGCGATTAAAGAAGTTTTTCGGATCAGACAGTATTGTCACTGCGGCAATCATCTGCAAGAAGGCACACCTCGATGACGACCCGCCGAGCCGTGAACCTCTTGACGAGAAATCAATGCTCCAGACATCGGACGCGAAACCACGCGCTGGAGATAGCATCATCGTCGAGAATGGCGTGAAGTACCGATACATCCCAGCAAAGCCGTATTACTACACGAAGGAGAGTGTGGATGTCTTCATCAACGGTCTGATGGAGGATGAGAAAGTAACCTCCAAGACTCTGGAGCTGCTTGAGCGATACCAAGACAAACGGTTTTTCTTCTTTGTACATTTTGCTGAAGTGGATCGCAATGGACACGAGTACGGCGAGAGTTCCAAGGAATACACCAAAGCCCTTGAATCGGCGGACGGATGGACTGGCAAGATCATGCAAAAGCTGGATGAGTTGAGCCTCTATGATAAGACTTTGATATACGTCACGGCTGATCACGGCTTCGATGAAGGAACGAAAAATCATAGTGACGCCCCGTATATTTTCCTTGCTACTAACGATCCGAAAGTGATTCGAAGAGGCACACGAGCTGACATTGCACCTACGATCCTCGATAGGTTTGGGTTGGATCTCAGTCGGATCGAACCGCCGCTCGATGGGCATCCGTTGACAAAACCGTACGAGGCGCCGCGCTGGTGAGGAATCTCAGCCCGATGTGAACCGTGCTGCCGACCTAAACCTTGAGACGGAAAGAAGTCACAACATGCGTTAGGAATTGACGGAAAAACAAACAGTCTACCGGGACCTGCACGCCCGGTAGACTGAATGCTGGTAGGCTTTATGGAGATAGGTATATAGCGATTTGGATTATAGAGGAGTTCAATTCTTCCGTATCTTCACAACAGCCATCCAGACTACAACTCACGCTACTCATACCTCAAGGACTCTACGGGATCCACAGATGCAGCTTTTCGCGCAGGGAAGAATCCTGCCAGGAAACCAATGAGCGTCAAAATGCCGCTTGTCATAAGCATCGTAGTATTGGAAAGAACGGGTCTTCCGAGAAATTGCATCGGACCGTCTTCAGCGGGCAATAGACGCACAAAGGAGACGACTCCCCAGGAAAACAGCAAACCAATAGCGCCGCCAATTAACGCAATCAACAATGCTTCGAAGATGAACTGTGAAAGGATGTAGTTTCTTCTGGCTCCAACCGCCATCTTGATGCCGATTTCTCTTGTTCGTTCCTTCACCACCACGTACATGATGTTTGCGACGCCGACCCCGGCAATGAGCAGTGTCAGAAATCCAATCGAAAAAAGAAAGATTTCCACACCAAGCGCGATCTTTCTACTGATATTTTCTGCTTCGATAAAATCCCATATTCCCAGTGCACGCTCATCCGCGGGATCAAACCGATACCTTCTGCCCAACACCCGATACACTTCGCTTTTCACGAACGGCTGTTTGGTTGGGTCGGTTGGACGAATGACAATGCTATTTACGTACTTATAGCCGTACATCGTTCGGAAGCTGCTATATGGGACGATCGCTCGTCTTACATCCGGTCCATTGTTCATAGAGGTCTGAATCTTCTTCTGCATAATGCCGACCATCGTGAACGGAACTCCATCAACCATGACTGTTTTGCCAATAGGGTCCTCGCTTCCGAAAACTTCTTTAGTGATTTCTGCCCCTAAGAATAGCACTCGGCGCTGTTGCATAACATCTACATCATTAAGGAATCGCCCGCCCGCAACTGGATACATTCTTCGCATTTCCTCAAATCCCGGGTTCACTCCCTCACACTCTGTCGTCATCGAGGCTCTTTTGTACGTCAAGGTGACATTCCTTCGATACTGGGGGCTGATCATGTCAATCGCAGGGATTGCCTGGCGGAGGACATCAACATCCTCTTCCGATAGCCGCACGCGCCTCCCTTTCGGTAGGCCCTCGAAAACCATTCCTGTCTCCCCAGCATAGACAATCAGGACACGATTGCCAGCGTTGATCAGTCCATCAAGCATCCGGCTTCCAAGTCCTTCACCAAATGACAGGAGCAACACAACCGCAACTGTCCCCCATGTGATGGCAACGAGAGTCAGGAACGCTCGCGTCCTCTGAGCTTTCAGGTCATGAAGAAATTCTCTCAGAAGTTCGGTCCACATTCTAGTTCATCAGATATTAGGTGCGCAGACAGTCCACGACGTTAAGATTCGCGGCTCGTCTCGCAGGCAGCAATCCTGCTGCAAACCCAATCACTGTGAGTACAAACACCGTAGCTGCCGCGACTTCAACAGAAAGCTCCGGCGTGCCGACATATTCCTTGATCGGTACCAAGTGGGTAATCTGAATGATACCAACGGCGATGAGAAATCCAATAGACGATCCAAGTGCAATGACAAAGAATGTCTCTATGAAGAACTGGAAGAGTATATTCGACTTCTTCGCGCCAACCGTGCGCTTGATCCCTATCTCTTTCACACGTTCCTGCACCACCACGTACATGATATTCGCAACGCCGACTCCGCCCACTCCAAGCGTAAAGCTTCCGATCAATCCCATGAAAATGTTGAATGCAAGAAAAAAGTAGAAGAAGAACTTGTCCAGCTCCGATGTGTCCCATGTCCAGACGGCGTCTTTGTCGGATGCATCAAACTTGTACCGCCTGCCCAATACCTGACGGACGTTGTCATTCACTTCCTCCGAACGCCTCGGATCTGCAGCTTTGTAGATGATGTTACTAAGACGAATGGTACCGAAGACAGAGGAATACGTGGTCGCTGGGATGAATATCCGATCCTGATCGCGTCGGTTGTACGATGAGCTTTGCGTCTTCTTCTGCATGACACCGACCACCGTGAATGGAGTTTGTCCCACATATATCACTCTTCCGATGGCGTCAGTTTCACCAAAGAGAATCTCCTTGACTTTGTTTCCCAGAACAGCTACTCGACGACGATGCTGTATGTCTAGGTCATCAATGAACCTTCCACCCATCTCAGGGATGATGTTTCTCATGTCCGCATAAACTGGATAGATACCAGTGATACCCGGATTCATAATGTTATCCCCCACCCGAACTGGAACTCCTCCACGCATGTATTCGGGGCTTATCGCAGCAATGCCACGCACTTGTTTGGCAAGGAGTGTCGCATCATCTTCGATGAAGCTGATGAAGCGACCAGTGCCGAAGCCTTCGAATGCTTTAGTGGTCTTCCCGGGGAACATGATCGCAATACTCTCGCCCATCCCGTGCATATTGACCGCAGTCTGTTTCTTGAATCCAATTCCAAACGCGATCAGCACGATAATCGCCACTGTTCCCCAGATGATGCCGAATGTGGTCAGGAAAGCGCGAAGTTTCTGTGCGCGAAGATCGCGGATGAACTCTGAGAGGGTTGTGAGAAATTTATCCACGCCAATTTTCGGATTCTATACTGAAAGAATTTCAGGCTATTGGTTCTGAGTTTTGGATCTAAGCTTTCAACTCCCAACCCAAAACTTGAAACTCGAGACATTCACCCTCACTCAATCTTCTTCACCGGCTTCTCAAATACTTCATCGCCCTCCTTTAAGCCGGAGATCACCTCAACGTTGATCGCATCGCTTAATCCCGTCTTGATACAACGCTGTTCTTCTTTGCCGGGACCGAGAGCCACCTTCACAATCGCAGAGTCATTTCTGAAAGTAACGACTCTTTCAGGAATGATGAGTACCTCGTCCTTCTTCTGGATGATGACATTAGCATTCGCTGAATAGCCTGCACGTAGTGTGGTGTTTCGTGTCTTCGGAATGAGGATCTCAATAGGAAATACCGTTGCATTCTCTTTCTTCTCCGCTTTCAGTGAAATCTTCCGCAGAATGCCCTTGACCGTATCAGTAGGCAAGGCTCCCACTTTTATTTCCGCGGCCATCCCTTCTTTCAGTTTTCCCACATCTATCTCGTCAACAGTGCCCTTGAAGATCAGGTGTTCCATATTTGCCATCTTCATAAGCACCGTTCCCTCTTGATATGATGTCAACGGCGTAACAGGATCACCTACTTCGACAACCTTGCTCAGCACGGAGCCATCAATGGGAGCTTTGATGATTGACTCAATCTGTGTATCTCCGATTTTCACCTTGCCGCTTTCAAGAAGAGCAAGTTTCTCTTTTGCCATCTTCAGCCGCAACTCGGACTGCTGGAATTTTTGCTGAAATTCCTCATATTCCTGATCCGAGATCAGCTTCTTTTTGATGAGCGTCTCCTGCCGCACACGCTCCTTTGTCAGGTTGTCCAACTCGACGTCTGCAAGCTGAGCTTGCCGCTTAGCTTCGACGACTTCCAGCGGAGTTGGATCAGGCTTCAGTTCGAGAAGCGGCTGCCCACCTTTGACGTACGTCCCCACATCAGCAAAGATGCGGCTGACCACACCTGACACCTTGGATTTGACAGAGATTTCATTCTCCGGCTCAATCGTGCCGACGGCAAGCGCTTTATCCACGATGTTGCCCTTCTGAACCTTTATCTTGGGAAGAGCGTTTTCTTTGGGGTCATTCGAGCCACGGAAAAACACAAATCCTACTACAACGAGAACCACCACAACGGCGGAGGTAATGAGAATTTTCTTTTTCATGATAGCAGCCTGTTTGACATGACACCCCCAGAAAAATGGATTCTGATTCAGTGGCAGGAGCGAGAATTTCCTACTTCATATACGGCGAGTGAGAACAAAGGTTGCGCTCGCTGACCTGCAGTCTAAGTTCGGACCAGGAGAAATCATGCGAGCATACAATGCTTGATGAAGTGCGTTGCATCTTTCATCAGCAGAGTCACGGAAACACATCGCCGTCTGACCGAAGGCAACGAGGAAAAGAGTTCTTCGCGAGAAACATGAAGCCACGCTGGCATGAATCCATTTGACAATCACCAATTCCTTTGTTATATTTGGAACGGCATGAAAGGTTCATGCCGGCATATGTGCAGCACCAAGCGAACAAGCTAGCCACAGATCTCCGAAAGGTAAAAGAATGATGCCATCAGGCTAAGAATCCCAGAATGACTGTGCTGTTATCAGCACAAAGGAGGCAGAATGAACCCACGATTCTTTACCACCACTCTTCTGGCGGTTTCCCTGTTTGCCTGTCCCGACTTCGCACACGGGCAAACTGCCAACATCACAAGTGACGTGCAGACGGAATTCGGGGTATATCATCCTTACGCTGTCAGCGTCACCCCTGCCGTTGCCACTTACACTTTCAGTTTAGACTTCAGTGATGTAACGAACTTCTCAAAGTTCGCCTCAGCCTTTGCTGAAGCGGACAAATCGCTTCTCAGACAAAACCATTTCGTCTCTAAACCAAGCCAGTTCAAACAGATTTACAGCCTTTACAATTCCGCCAAAGAAAACAACATCCCTCAGTTCGTTACAACCGATGCACTGCTCCACACATTTCACATTCTGTATGACTACTCCTTGCGCCTGCTTGAGGTGAAGCGCTTTGCCGATGACGTGAAGGCGCTGAATCATGCCGTGCTCGAAAGAATGTGGGAATACTTCCACCAGACAGGTAGCCCAAGCGATAGCAGCTTGATGGGAAAGGCAATTCAAAAGGACATTGCCTATCTTACGGTCGCTGAATACATTCCGAAATCTGAACAGCTCTGCTTCAAGGGCGCCCAACTTAGCAGTGCCGAGACCATGGCATGTGAAGAATTGACGCTGATTGCCACACATGAGGGATTCGCCTTTTCACCGATCTTCGGTTATAAGGAAGACTATAGCCAGTATGTCCCTCGAGGACACTACACTCGAAACGACACACTGAAGATTTACTTCAAGCAGATGATGTGGTATGGCAGGATGATGTTCAGAGTGTCGCCGCCGAAAAACGAATTCACAAACGAAGTAGACGAAGACAAGGCGAAGCAAGAAACTCTGATGGCAATCCTGATTGTGCGAGCGATGAACGAGCTCACTGTAGACGGCGAACCTGCGATGAATCCTTGGAACCGCATCTATTACCCCACAACATTCTTCGTTGGCAAATCCGATGATTTAGACATTGCCGAGTACACAGAACTAGTGAGAGAGGTTTACGGTGAGAACTACCTCTCGCTTCCACTTCAGGCATTTGCTGACACGGTGAAACTGTCAGAGTTCATAACGAGAGCGAGAGAACTCAGAGATCCGCTCATCAACTCATCTTGGGTATTTGAAGCACAAGACCATGAAGTCGTTACCAAAGCGTTTCGGTTTATGGGGCAAAGGTTCATCCCCGATTCCTACATGTTCACGCAGCTTGTTCATAAAAAAGTATTGTATAGATGGTTCCCGAAAGGTTTAGATGTGTTTTCAGTGATGGGTTCACAAAGAGCTTATGAGATTTTGGATAAGCTCTTCGGTGAGACTCACTACGCAAATTACACCACACAGATGGACTCCTTGAAGAGAGAATTCGCATCGCTCACACCAGAAACCTGGGCGCAGAACCTTTACTGGAACTGGCTCTACTGTTTGATGGCAATGCTAATGCCGAAAGGCGAAGGCTATCCACCATTCATGAAGAATATCGCCTGGGTTGACAAAGATTTGTTCACAGCACTTGCCTCGTGGGGGGAACTCCGTCATGACACGATACTGTATGCCAAGCAAAGCTACACTTATGTAACGAGCGGTGGACCGCAGCAAATCAATTTCACTTACGGCTACGTCGAACCAAATCCGCATCTGTTTGCGCGATTGGCATCACTTGTCAATCTCTTGCGCATCGGGCTGGACAATCTCGGTCTGGCAATGGATGAGTTTCGCTCCAAGTTCAGCGACTTGGAATCTCTGCTCCTAGGCTTAAAGACAATGGCAGAGAAGGAATTAGAGAACAAGGAATTGACCTCTGATGAATTCAACGTCATCTGGACGATCGGTCAACACTTGGAGTCCTTGCTTACGTTCTCGCCGGAAATAGCCGGTGCGACGACAAGTGACACTGACAACGAGATGGCCGTAGTTGCTGACGTCCATACTGACACCAACACTGGGCGGGTACTTGAGGAAGCTGTTGGCTATCCCCTCTATTTGTATGTGATCGTGAAAGACGCAATAGGTTTGCGGATGACGGTGGGAGCGATGTTCTCATACTACGAGTTCACGCAACCGATGGCTGACCGTCTAACTGATGAAGCATGGCAAGTGATGCTCAAAAGCACCAATCCGCCTACGCCACCCGTTTGGGCTAACAGCTTTATGGATATGTCACAGTCGTTTTTGAATCCAGGATACCCTGATCACTATGCCAAAATACTCTTCTATACACAACCGATAGTCCCTTCGCTGTTACCTGAGCATCCATCCGTCGGGGACACACTGACGGTTAGCCTTATCGCCAAATCGGCTATCGGCGACACCTTGCGAGTCGTCTTCAGTCGAAACGGACAGCAATTAGCGTCGGCAGTGCTAACTGATATTGACACGTCTCAAAACGTGGAGTTTGTCCGACGCTTCCCAACCAGAGGTTGGACACCGGGTGTCATAACTGTTCAGATGGACGCCAGATATTACTCCAACACACACTGGTTTGAACTCGGCACTGTAACTGGTGTTGATAGAGAACCTACAATGCCTGAGACGTTTCTGCTCTTGCAGAATTATCCAAACCCGTTCAACCCAACGACGAATATTGAGTTTCAAGTTTCGAGTTTCGGGTTTGTGAGTCTGAAGGTCTATGATGTCTTAGGTAGAGAAGTCGCAACATTGGTTGCTGAAAATTCCTTCGCACGAAGATACAAGGCTGTGTGGAACGCAGGCGATCTGGCAAGCGGAGTGTATTTCTATCGGTTGCAGGCAGGTAGTTTCGTTGATACGAAGAAACTCGTCTTGATGAGATAGAAGTGGAGGTGCACAGTGGGCGAAAAACTACTCGTGCGGTGGCTCTCAGTGTCTTTCATCCTCAGCACTGAGCCAGCTCTTTCGCTCTCCCAGACCGACGTTTGGGAACCAACATCTGGTCCAGGAGGCGGCGAGACGACGGCCCTGTTAGTCAGTCCAAGCGGATACATTTACGTTGCAGCCGTAGGGGGATTGGTTTTTCGATCTACGAACAACGGGGAGAATTGGGTGAGGGCAAGCGGCGGTCTCCCTGGGTCTCCCATCACCTGCTTTGCAGCGGGCTTGCATGGTAGGATCTATGCAGGGTGGGGCAAAGGAGTCTACAGGTCGAGCGATGACGGCAATAAGTGGGAGCTCCTCAACGACGGACCGTGGCATGTTAGTTCGGTCATAGTCACAAGAAGAGGTGGCATCGTCACTGCAACCAGTGTAGGCATATACCGATCAACTGATGATGGCGTGACATGGATCCAGCAGGGCTTGGTCCCTCCCTCTCAGATCGTTCAGTGTGAGCCGCGTGGTCTGGCACTGGATCCTTCGGATGTTCTGTATGCTGGTACTGCGTGCGGGGTATTTCGTTCGACTGACAATGGAGAGAGTTGGCAATTCACGAGCTTGGGCATCCCAAGCAATCTGGATGTCCGCTCCGTAGCGGTAGGTTCATCCGGGACAGTCTTTGCAGCCACAACGAGCGGTCTTTACTATTCGTCAGACAAAGGCACAAGCTGGAAACCCTCACCGGATTCGTCAGTGGCGCGGGGTTTGAGCTTCGTAACAGTCACATCAAAACGCGTAGTGTTTGTCGGAGTGGGACAATTCTTGGCACGTTCAGGTGATGGTGGCACTACGTGGCGCCAGCTTGATGTGCCCGCGGGTATCTCGTGTTTTGCAGTGGATTCATCGGACAACCTTTTCGTTGGATCAGGTACGGGCGTTGTTCGTTCCACGGATGAAGGATTGACATGGACTGCTCAAAACAAAGGCTTCACTGCCACTTCAGTTTCCTGCCTTGCCGTTGCTCCCGACGGGACGGTATATGCCGGAACTGACGCACAAGGCCTTTTCGCGACAAGAAACCATGGCCTGAGCTGGCAACAGATAGAGTCACAGGCCGGCACGACAGAAGACCCCATCTCCTCAGTATTCGTCAAGCCCAACGGAGACATTTTGGTAGGTCCGTCACAGGGAATATTGCGCTCGACTGATGGTGGGAGGAGATGGCAACGCCCAATCCCTGGCCTCGAAGGACATAAGGTGACATGTTTCGCCCTCGATTCGCTTGGCAATATCTATGCGGGAACTTATGATGGCCCAGTATTTCGATCAACTGACAATGGAGATCATTGGACGCAAGGATCAGGTGGCTACATGGCGACGCCAATCGTATCCATCGTCGTCAGTCCTTCGGGCATCATTTGGGCACTTCCTTACATGCCTTCGATCAACATGTCAACGGATCAAGGAAAGACGTGGCAGTACCCGTACGCTAATCTCCCTTATCGCTGGGTCGGGATGTCCATTGACAAAGCAGGAAGATTATATGCCGCGAATGAAATTGACGGCGTATTTCGATCGGATGATGGTATGAATTGGAAGCAGATAAACAACGGGTTGAATGGGCTATACATGAGCGCACTAATCGTCACAACAGGCGGTGAGTTGTTTGCTGCCGGTTGGATGCCAAGCGTCCACAGCGTTTGGAGGTCGGTCAACACGGGTGACGAATGGACTTCATATTCAAATGGCTTGAATGGTGATGATCTCATTAAATCATTCGCGTATGGCCGCGATGGGTATCTATACGCTGGAACCTATCGGCGTGGGGTCTATCGAATTCAATATTTACCTCTGCAGCCCATTCCCCCACCGGCTCCTTCAGAATTTCGCTTGCTGCAGAACTATCCAAATCCCTTCAACTCAAGGACAACCATCCTCTACGAGCTTCCCGAAACAAGTGACGTCTCCCTCAAGATCTTCAATGTTCTTGGTCAGGAGGTTGCTACAGTGGTAAATGAGAACCTCCCCGCTGGAAGATACCAGGTTGAATGGAATGCAAGTGGATGTGCAGGCGGGGTATATTTCTATCAGCTTCAGGCTGGCAACTCTGTTGACACAAAGAAATTTATTTTGCTGCGCTAGCAATAATGAGTTCCATCGCCTTTAAGTAGCCTTTCGGTCCCAGTCCGGCAATTTGTTTGAGGCAGACTGGTGCGATGACTGAGTGCCGGCGGAACTCCTCCCTTTGATGGATATCCGAAAGGTGAACTTCCACGGCGGGCAGCTTGACTGCGCTGATGCCGTCCCTCAAGGAATAGCTGTAATGAGTAAGGGCACCGGGATTTATGACAATCCCATCTGCCCACTTCCGGTGCTCGTGAATGAAATCAATAATCTCCCCCTCGTGATTCGATTGGAGGATCTTCACCTCCGCCTGATGCTCTTGGGCGAAATCCCGAATGAGCGCGTTGATCTTGTCGAGAGTTAGGGAACCATAGATCTCGGGTTCTCTTTCCCCCAACAAATTCAAATTAGGACCGTGGATCACAAGAATCTTCGTCATGGAACACTCCCTTTGTCGGCTCTTTCTGTCGGCACAGTCTTTCCGTCAAGAAGATAGCTTATTGCTTGCAGAATCTTCTCTTCCTCGATGCCCTCTTTAATGACAGCTTGTCCAATTCTTCTCAACAGAATTACACAGAGTTGAGAGTCGGCGACCTTCTTGTCGTGACGGACTTTTCCCAGGATTTTCTTTGGCGTCATCACAGGACAAGCCACGCCGATTGGCATCTTCCCAAGTAGGCTCTCGATTCTGTTGAAATCCTTTTTCGAGAGGAGTCCCTCCTCATTCGATAGCCAGCTCATTACCCGCATGCCTAAGATCACAGCTTCACCATGTCGAAAGAGTTCGTAATGTGTAACCGCCTCCAAGGCATGGCCGATGGTGTGACCGAAATTCAGAATTCTTCGGAGTCCACCTTCTCGCTCATCCTTCTCCACCACCTCTGCTTTGATGCGACAGCAGTTTTCTATGATCGTTTCCGTCAGTCGTAGGTCTGACGCATCTATGACCCGCTCAAGGTTGGTCTCCAGAAGCCGGAATAGATTCTCATCCCAGATCAAACCGTATTTTACCACTTCTCCCAAACCAGCCCACAACTCGCGGACTGGCAGGCTCCTCAGTACAGAAGGATCAATGACAACAAATCGCGGTTGGTAGAAGGAACCGATCAGATTCTTCCCCAGGCGGTGGTTGACTCCCACTTTTCCTCCCACGCTGCTGTCGGTTTGCGCCAGCAACGTGGTCGGAACTTGGACAAACGTGACGCCACGAAGAAACGTGGCAGCCACGAAACCTGCCAGATCTCCAACGACGCCGCCGCCAAGGGCAAATACAGTTGATTTCCTATCCAATCGGGCTTTGATCAGTCTTCCATACAGATTCTCCGCCGTCCTCAGGCTCTTAGTTTCCTCGCCAGGTGGAACTTGAAAAACGTGGACTCGAAAGCCATCGTGCTGCAGACTCGAAGCAACGCGTTCGACATAAAGTGCGCCAACGGTTGTGTCAGTTATGATCGCCAATGTTCGTCCAAGTGCATTCTCACGCGACCGTTCACCAATGCGCTCCAATGCCCCAGCTTCGATGTAAATGGGGTAGCTCCGGACACCAAGATTGACTTCGACAATTCTCAAGGCAATCCCTCCAGTTCGTTGAGTATTAGTTCCACAATCTCCTCTGGTGATTTCCCATCGGCAGCGTTCACAGTCAAGTCAGCCTGAGCGTAGCGACGCTCCCGTTCTGCCAGCAGCGCCTCAATTGTTTGTCTTCTCCGATGAATATCTCCAGCGAGTAATGGTCGCACATTCCCCCCATCAATGCGTTGTTCGATTTCCTGCGGACTGCACTTCAAATAAACACTGATTCCTGAGTTCCTCACCCTCTTCCAGCTCTCATCATTGAGAACGGCACCTCCTCCCAAAGCGACGACAAGATTGCTCATCTGCGTGACTAGTTCGATACATTCCTTTTCCTTCTTGCGGAAGAACTCCTCCCCATGTTCGTGAAATATCTGGGAGACCGATTTTCCTATCTGACGCTCGATCCAGTCGTCCGTATCAAAAGAGGTTTTACCCATTCTCATTGCTAGCAGCGGCGCAAGCGTGCTCTTGCCTGAACCCATAAAACCCAAGAGATAAATATTGCTCTCCTTGTGACGTCCCATTTCAACTCGTTCAAGGGAATGCTGCGTGTGAGATCTCCAACAAGTCGCTTATCGTCGAACAAGAGCGCCTTCTCAGCGACTGTTACAGAGACTTGTTATACTGCGAGAAATTCCTCTTCATCTCTTCAATCGAATCGCCTCCAAACTTTTCACAGAAGGCATCAGCTAATACCAAACTCAGCACAGCCTCTCCGATGATAGACGCAGTCGGCACTACACAAACATCAGATCGCTCTTTGTGCGCTTTTGTGGGCTGATGCGTTTTCATATCCACAGAATCCAAAGGTTTCACCAAAGTAGGAATGGGCTTCACACAGCAACGGACGACCAATGGTTCACCATTGGTCATTCCTCCTTCGAGACCCCCGGAACGGTTGGTTGAGCGGAAGTAACCACGATCATCATCATAGTAGATCGCGTCGTGAACCTCTGATCCGTAACGGGAAGCACATCCTAACCCCATCCCTATCTCCACAGCTTTCACAGCCGGGATGCTCATCATCGCACCAGCTACTCGACCATCCAGACGACGATCCCAGTGAACATGGCTTCCCAAACCGATTGGTAGATTCACTGCGGCAACCTCGAACGCCCCACCCAAAGAGTCACCCAACTCACGAGCCTCATCAATCGCCTTAAGCATTTGCTTCTCTGCCTCGGGACAAAGGCAACGAACGGCAGAACTGTCGGATCGCGAGTTTGCCTCATTGAGACCGAATGGAGGAGACGAGGCAGCACCCGAAGCCCATGAGACAAATGAATAGGGACTGCAAACATCCTTGATTTGAGTCACATGACTCACGAACTCCACACCGAAGGTTGCGAGAAGCTTTCTCACCACTGCTCCTAGCGCAACACGGATCGCTGTCTCCCTCGCACTTGCTCGCTCCAGCACACTACGAAGATCCTCATGACCGTATTTAATCCCACCTGCGAGATCAGCATGACCTGGACGAGGTGTGGTTACGGGCTTAACCTCTGAAGGGACAACGGCAACGCTCATTTCGTCTTGCCAGTTCGTCCAGTCACGATTCTCCACCATAATAGCGATTGGACTTCCGATGGTTTTCCCAAACCGCACTCCCGATAGAATCCGTGCTTCATCTTTTTCAATTCTCATGCGCTCACCTCGACCATATCCGCGTTGTCTTCTTTCAAGATGGTAATTGATCTCTTGCTCACAGACCTCCAAACCAGCCGGCAAGCCTTCCAAAATCCCAACGAGGGCTTGACCATGCGACTCTCCTGCTGTCAGATACCGAATGCTGCTCATCGTTTTCTGATCCTTTGAAAAAAATGGTTTTGATTCCTGAAGAAGCTCTTGCCAGTCTGTGACCTCGCTGCTGAGTGTCTTAGTGGACACCAACCCTTGAGCTTATCATCACGTCCGTCTCATTCACAGCATGGAGTCCCAGCCTGCTTTACTGTTTCACTAAGCTTGATCCCCGTCACTATTTGGGATCAGTCATAGCAGATGGCTTCGAGTTGTCTGAAGAAACCCGGATACGAAATATGCACGCATTCTGTACCGTGAATCAGTGTTTCTCCCTGAGCAATAAGTCCTGCCACGGCAAATGCCATGGCTATCCGATGATCTCCGTAGCTATCAATCTCAGCTCCTTTCAGGATGTGTCCACCTTCTATCACCATTCCGTCCGGATGCTCTTCGACATTCGCTCCCATCTTACGTAGGTTCTTGACCACCGCTTTTATGCGATCCGTCTCCTTGATCCGCAGCTCCGCAGCATCCCGAATGATTGTCTGACCACGGGCTTGAGTGGCAGCAACAGCCAAAATTGGAATTTCGTCAATGACTCTCGGGATGAGTTCTCCACCGATCTCGACGCCTTTCAAAGAACCGGATTGAATCGTTATGTCCGCGCGCGGTTCGTCGTTGAGAACGTGCCAATTGTCAGTGGACACTACGGCACCCATCAATCGAAGAACATCGAGCAAGCCCGTCCGCGTAGGATTCACACCTGTGTTCTTTAGAGTCAGTTCAGAGCCATCTACGAGCGAAGCCGCCACCATGAAGAAGGCTGCGGATGAGATATCGCCCGGTATGGAAATCTGTGCGGATCTCAGTTTAGGAGATCCGCCTATGGTGACTGAGAATTCTTCAACGGTGATATTCCCCCCCAAGTAGCTGAGAAGCCTTTCCGTATGATCCCTTGACTTGGAAGGTTCCACGACAGTGGTTCTTCCTTCGGCAAGCATCCCGGCAAGTAAGAGACAGGATTTCACCTGCGCACTCGCAACCGACAAATGATGCACGAGTCCCTCCAGTCGGCTTCCTTCTATGGTCAAAGGAGCGAAGTTGTCTTCATCTCCAGATATCTGGCCACCCATTCGGCGCAGCGGCTTGATGATTCGTTTCATGGGTCTTTTCCGCAGGGACTCATCGCCTGTGATGCTCGAAGTGAATTTCTGTCCTGCGAGCACACCCGCGAGAAGCCGAATGGTCGTGCCCGAATTGCCTGCGTCTAGCATCTCCGTCGGTCTCTCCAGACCATGCAGTCCCTTCCCATCTACCCAGACGTTGTAGTCGCTGGCGCGAATATGCACGCCCAGAGCCCGGAGGCAACGGATGGTACTTAGGACATCTTCACAAGATGAAATGCCGTCAATTTCGGTGCGTCCCTGAGTCAGAGCAGCAATCATCAGTGCCCGATGGGAAATAGATTTGTCTCCGGGGACGCTAAGTGTTCCTCGAAGCCTCTTGCACGTTCTTACTGTAAAATCCATTTTATCTTTCTTGACAGACGAACCCTTTCTCTCTTAACAGAGAAAGAGCCAGCTCTCGATCTTTTTCAGTTTCAAATGACAATCTCAAAGTGCCCGCTTCCCATAATCTGACCTTGAGCACTTCGATGTCTCGGATGTTGATATTCTTCTCAGCAAGTGTTGTGGCAACAGCAGCGATGACCCCCGGTTTGTCTTCCACGACAACAGCAATATCGAAATGCGGACGAATGAAGCCCTTGGTGTCTCTGGGGATAGACAGACGTGTCCTCGCGGCTTTGTCAAACTCTTCCTGCAAACCGGACCGGAAGAAGCTCTTCTTGAGACAGCTTAGTTCTTCTGTGAAATCACTCAGGACTTGGATAATATTTTCTGAATTGGTCTCGAAGATATCTTGCCAGAGGTGGAAAGGACTTGAAGCGATGCGGGTCATGTCCCTGAAGCCTCCAGCAGCCAACTTCAAATATCCCGGCTGATGCTGGCTATGTGTCTCAACAAAATTGACCAAGCAGACAGCTAACATCTGAGGAAGATGGCTGACTGCTGCTGCAATTCTATCGTGGATCGCTGCATCAAGAATCAGAACTTTTGCACCGATCCTTTCAAGAATGGCAGCGAACTCGTCAGTCAGATCTCTCGGTGTGTCTGGTGTAGGAGTCAGTACATAGAAACAACTCTCAAAGAGAAATGGGTCAGCAGCGTCCAAACCAGTTCTTTCTGAGCCAGCCATCGGATGTCCTCCCAGAAAATAGGCTCTGCGATGGAATTCTCTTTGAGCTAATCCGACAATGTGTTCTTTGGTGCTTCCGACATCTGTCACGAGAGCGCCTTGCGGAGCCAACTCAGCGATCGGAATCAGAAGCCGTAGAATCTCACGGATGGGTGTCGCGAGTATGATAAGATCAGCACCTTCGATCCCTTTCTCGAGAGATCGGAGTTCATAACCGTGATCAATCGTTCCTCTTGCGATTGCCTTCTCTACGATGGACTGTTCATCAATGCCAACAAGCTCACCCCCGATGCCATTCCTCCTGAAAGCAAGGGCAAGAGAGCCACCAATAAGTCCTGTTCCGATGATGCAGGTCTTTCTGAAATTCATGGGCAAACCTCTTTCAAATTCTTCTACCTACAGCTTGAGCAATCATTCGCAATTCTCGCATGAGCTCTGTGAATTGGACGGGATATAACGATTGTGCTCCATCGGAGAGAGCGCTTTCAGGAGAGGGATGCACTTCGATGAGCAGACCATTGGCACCAGCAGCTACTGCTGCCCGTGCCATCGGCAGTACCTTGTCTCGCCGTCCTGTGGCGTGGCTGGGATCCACAATCACAGGCAGATGGCTGAGTTTTTGAACCACAGGGATTGCTGAGAGGTCGAGCGTGCTGCGAGTGTAGTTCTCGAAGGTACGAATACCCCGTTCGCAAAGTATCACCTGATAGTTGCCCCCTGCCATTATGTATTCAGCAGCCATGAGCCATTCCTCAATGGTGGCGGCGATCCCCCTTTTCAGAAGCACTGGCTTCCCAGACTTGCCCAGTTCCCTGAGCAACCAGAAATTCTGCATATTCCTTGTGCCGACTTGTAGGATATCTACGTACTGGGATACTAGATCCAGTTGGCTCACGTCCATCACCTCTGAGACCACGGCGAGGCCGTTGGCATCCGCAGCCTCTCGGAGGTACTTGAGACCCGGCTTTCCCAAACCCTGAAAGCTGTAGGGGGATGTTCTGGGCTTAAAAGCACCGCCTCGCAAAACAGTGGCACCGGCCTCCCACACCAACCTCGCAGTCTCTGAAATCTGCTCAAGCCCTTCTACTGCGCAGGGCCCAGCCATAACGATCACTCTGTCTGCACCTATCTCCAGATCCTTTATTCTTATGATGGTGTCCTCCGGATGAAACTCCCGACTTGCCAGTTTATACGGTTTCGTGATGGGGACGACCTCTCGAACACCCGGAAGCAACTCTAGATCCCGCCGGTCCACATCCCGTTTCTCTCCGAGAGCACCGAGTACAGTGCGCTGAACTCCATCCGAGCGGTGGACTTCGTAACCCCGCGCCTTCAGTCTGCTTATGACATCTTGTATCTGCACCTCAGTGGCGTGATCTTCCATGACAATGACCATTGTTTATGTCTCCCTTTTTCTTGTCTATCTTTCGGCTTCCAACTTTCGGCATTCTTCCAATATTATCTCAAAAATCCTTTCTACCGATTGGTGACTCAAAGGTCCCTCATTTCTTGTTTTCATTTCCTTCAAGATTCGTTCCTCCCTGGCGGGATCATGAAGGGACAAGCCCTCAAGCTTCTTGAGTCTCCCGATTTCCGCAGCCCACCGCGCTCGTTCGTTGAGTAGCTTCAAGATCCCTTGACTGATCTCGTCAATGTTTCGTCTGCAATCTTCAAGAGTCATTGGTGTCATGCCTGACAGTGAATAGAACAAAAAAGCCCACTATGTCATTTTCATAGTGGGCTGGATTTACTTGTTTGGACTGTTTATCCGAACTGAAGGGGCGTATCCCTCCCACTATCGCTAGGGTATGCAAAATAAAAATAGAAGTACTCGTACCCGACATCCTGACGAAAACCGACAGTGGAAGGTATCATACTATCCAGTTCTTTCTTTGGTCTGATTGATTCGTTGGTCTCGTGATGAACTCTAAAACAATATAAGAATAAAAAATCCGTTTGTCAAGCTTTTTTTTCATCAAGTCCTATGCCCTCTCTACAGGTTTACGGACGCTTCTCGGATAGGACTCGGGTCCGATTGTGGCGCTGAAGGCGCCAGACTCTACGATGGATTGAGTTGTAGAGTCCAGTTCCTAGCTGGACGACATCAGATCAAGAATTGGAGTGTACGATGGATTGATTTGTAGAGTCCAGTTCCTAACTGGACGACGTCATATTAAGAACCGAACTCTACAATCATGAGCAACTACGAGAATGTCTAGAGCGCACAACGAGGTCGTCTCGCCTTCCATGAATCCTTACTTCACTAAGACCATCTTGTTTGTCTGAACAAAACTCTGCCCTGAGCTTGACGAAGGGTCTCCCGACTGCAGCCTGTAGAAGTAGACGCCGGTCGCTAAATTGGAAGCATCGAACAGAACTGAATATTGTCCAGCCGCTTGCTGACCGTCCACCAACGCTACAACTTCCTGACCAAGAACGTTATAGACCTTCAGAGTAACTCTTGCACTCTTCGGCATATCGTAGGTGATAGTCGTCGTCGGGTTAAACGGGTTTGGATAGTTCTGACTCAATGAATACGATGCTGGAACATCCGACGAGAGAAGTTCAACGCCTGTTATAGTTCCAAAGTCATCGTTCTTCCTTGGTTCCAGTTTGTAATAGCTGAAACTGAAATCAAAGATACCGCGCAAGAAGGAAAGCTTTGCGCCCTTTGGGAGGAACGTCCAGCCAGCACTCTTCGGCGGTGGCGAATAGTTCGCAGGATTGGTGGGATCAGCAACCGTATCGGCATAGAATGTGTAAGGACCGTCATCGTTAACGCGGACACCGGAGGTGGTCGTTGCGGATGAGCCAACCATAAACTCCCCGAAGTGCCGTGTGTCATCAGCGTTGCTGTTGATCACATAGCAGTTGCTGAACTGCACAAGCACACTTTCCCATTGCTCAGCAACGGGATCGCCATCCGCTTTCGGGCTTGTTAGCGATGCTGCCACCGAACCAGTGCCCGACAAGGGAACCACACTCGCAGCAGGTACTGCGTTGCCACTGCTGTTGACTGTCAAAGATGATACCTGTATTCTCGTTCGGCTATACAGCTCTTGAACCGCTCCCGTCACGGTAACATTATCTCCCCGCTTTAGGACATTTGCAGCGGAACCTCGAAGACACACTCCTGTCCAGGCTCCGGCACCGTCTTGAATGCATACGCGGCTTTCGGGGGATGTGCCCGCGCCCGGTATATCGGATGTATCGGCAGTCACAATGCCTGTTACCGTCACAGTAGCGCCGATGTAGCCAGAATTGCCATCCGAGTAAGGCGTGTATTGTACGTCCTTGATCTTCATGCCGGTGTCAGTTACACGGTAAAAGCCTGCAGTGCGGGCTGTGTCAGGGTAAATCCCGTACAAACCTAGACTGTTGTATGCAGTAACCCAGTAACGGACAAACGAAGTGTCAGGCTGAGGAGGAATCTTAAAGGAAAACAGTGTGTCAGTCGCTGATGCGGGAACATACTTCACTCTCTGAATAGCTGCATTGTTGACGCGATAATGGAAGAAGGCACTGTCAATCTTCCCCCCGGGATTAGCATCAACAGCCTTTACAGACGCTGTAACAGTATCTGCTGAGGTGACAACGCCAGGCGTCCTTTGGAGATTGCTAACGGATGGTGCGTATTTCGAAACCTTGATATCGCCAGGGTAAGGTGAGTTTTTTAACTCGTTCGGTCCAGGGTACATTGGCATGATGGTATAGACACCACTCACGGGCATAATCACCCCACGAACGTATGATAACAGAGAACCGACCGCAGGTGGTTTGTACGTCGAGCCAGATATCTTATGACTTCGCAATGTGTAATATCCTGAACCATCATACATCTGCATTTGGTTGCCTGCTGCATCAACAAAAGTAAAACGCCCACTCACGTAGTCCACAGAATTGACAGTTACATTCCTGATGACAACATACATGCATTCGTAAGGTTCACCTGTCGAGTACTTCACTTTGCCGTTCGGCGCTGGGGGCGCCTTCTGAGCAAACATATCAAGAGTCACTTCAAGTGGATCAGGACGTTTTCCAAGACCGAGTATACCTACAGGGACTACCGTTTCAAAGAATCCAATATTCCAGATGAACATTTCTGTCAGTCCGTTGCCCGTCCCATATTCTTGAACGCGTCCTGTCATCTGAACAATCATTCCCGTGTCCAGCGCCGTGATCAGCGTGCTCTGGGCCTGTGATGATGTGTCGTTGGTCAACACGTTGATGCCACCCCAAAGCTGTCCTGTCGTGGTATCCTGAATGAAGATGTTATATCGTGCTAACGTGTAGGTCAGAATCCGTGGCTTCACCACCACGACACCGACAATTCTCACCGTATCGTAATTGTAGCGCGAATCATCTAGACTATACGGTGCAGACGTCTGAAGTGAATCCATCAACTTTAACGAGTCAAGTGAGACTTCTTGTACCTGCCGAATGGTGACAGGCTTTCCTATCTGCGCAGAAGCAATTCCCACGATACAAAACAGACAGAGTAACAACAGTAGTGTTCGTTGCATGATAACCTCCTGAGTTTTAGTTTAAGAATGAGAAACTATTCCCCCTATTAAGAGCGAAAAACGAAACTGCAAACATCAAAGTTCAAAATGACATTGAGAAAATCAAAATCACAACTTGCTTTTGAGAGTCAGTATCCTCGCGGCAAGAACATTTGAGATCCCCCTGAGTTCATCTTCTATCTGAATAGCTGCCAAAGACCATTCTTACTTTATCACCAAAAACTTTCCCCGTTTGATTTCCCCGGTATCCAAATCTTTCACGGTGAACAAGTACAGTCCTGCCGCGATAGCCTGATCATGTTTCGTTATCAAATCCCAGGCGTGTTCGCCTCCAGCGAGTATCTGAGAGCCATCAGAGTACGTGCTGAACCATTTGATATCGCTGGCGTTATATGAGGAAGCGTGATGTTCAAAGTTGTCCACAATATCGCCAGCCAACGTGTAAATCCGAACTTCGCAATTTGCCGGCAAATTGAAGAAGTACAGTTTCCGTTCTCGTTCTGATGCACCGTCCCAATACGCACGAGCATAGTAGGGATTTGGATACACCCCCACAGGAACAGACTTATCCGAACTGGGTAATGTGCCTGGCACGATCCTCGTCAGGTTCTTTATCTGGCCACTTTCCAGACTTTGGAGGTTAATGGAGGGATCACCGATATCGAACGCTGTTACGGTATAAGCATATTGCCAACCATTCAACAAGTTGGTAATGTTAAAGCAGTACCAGTACTTTGTCGTATCATCGGTAAACGTCTTGGGCTGCGTCAGACGAACCCTGCCAAATCCCGTGTTGTATCCGACGTTATCATCAGCTTTATCGAATTCCGCCAACAGAACGAGTGATGCCAGCAGGTTCTGTGCTTGCGTTAAGTCCGCCCCGGCATTTGTGCCGTACACTCTGTAGCCCTCAAAGTCCTTCAAGTTGGAGATCGGGTCAACGGATTGCTCAGCGGATGCATCCCAATAGATGGAGACCCCTTGACTCGAGGGAACAACCTTCACCTTCGGCGCATTAGGAGGAGCGGGGAGAAAATATCGCTTGGGTTGACCTTGATTTGTCCACACCTCATTCGAGTCTTGAATTCCATTGCCATTTCTGTCTTCACCGTTGTATGCTCGCTGTGCCCAGTTTGCACCGACATAGAGATTGCGTCGTTGGTCATCATTGTCCACACTCGCAGGGAGCGTCCCGGCTTTCTTTGCACAGATGACTGCGAAGACAACATTCAGAGAATCTCCTGGATTCAGACTTGAGAAGGGACCCGTCGAAAGCAATGTCAGTTCATTTCTTCCCGACAGCCGCAGAAGCGCAACCTGGCTTGGGGCGAGCGGATTCGACATCTTATCATAGCGATCATTATCGTTGCGGGGGGCAAAGTAGACTGGATCACTGGTGTTATGGAACTGCCATGAATTGTAATAGACAGTCTGTTTAACAGGAGTTGTCCCAAGGAGTTTCATGCCAATGTAGCTGTCTGTCAATCCCGGATCTCCATCATAATCAAATGTGTACGTCATGCGCAAGCTATCCACAAATCCGTTGCCGGCGTGCGAATAGAAAGGTGAACCGACGGTCGGTGGCGTGACTTTCGTGTTCCTCACCACTGGATCAGCCCAAAGACCCACGTACACACTGTCAATCGGGTCGGTGCCGGTGTTCCTAATCATGTAATTGAGAATCACGAAATTGTCAGCAAACGGAAAATTCCATGCGTATGTTTCCTGATGAATGCTGACGTTCAATGGGTAATCATGTTTTGGGATTGGATTAGTTGTTCCGGGAATCACCTGATTGGAGTCGGTAAAATCAGCAATGAAATCCTGATGGCTAATAGCGTCCGGACTATAGTAGCGAGAGTCCGGCAGTGAAGATCGTTCAATGACGGTCGAGGGAATGTCGTTCGTGAACTCCAATCCTTCTGCGCCATTGTAAAATGAGGAAACGCTTAATGGCAAGTCAGCACCAGTGGAGACGCCAAGTTGTCCATTTCTGAATCCTCCAATCCAGATTCCTCCTCCCCAGAGATGTTCAATACCAGAGCCTTTCGGATACTGGCACGACGGCTGGTCCGGCCAGAGCCGAAACCCATGACCCAGCATCCCAAAGTTTGTGACAGTCAAGCCGATGTTACCTACGGTGGTGAACTTGCTGTTGTCATCAATGAAGATTTTCTTTCTGTCCTTGTTGTCTTCAGGAACAGCGAAGCCAAGTGAACAGACGAGCGCGATTGATAATACAGAATGGCGAAGTCCCGATGTCATACGCTAGGAGCAGATGGTCAGAGAAGTCAGAAAGAGATAACGTACATTCGCTTAGGGGACAACCTGCGAAGCATCAACGATGAACACTTACAAATATACACTTTATTTTTAGAAAGTCAACAAAAAAAACGAACCATCTCGGCATGATGAGACGGTTCGTTTTCACTGAAGATCATCTGTGTCTTTGTTCTACTGATATATCACTAACTTATCTCCAGGTCTGATATTGTCCGCAATCTTGTTCCACTTCTTGATGTCATCCACCTCAACACCATATTTCTTCGCTATGCTCCAGAGCGTGTCACCCTTTCTGACTTTATACACTTCCTTGTTTTCATCTGCAGAGAGCTTATCATCAGTTCGAGCTGAAGTCCGAGAATACAGTGTTAGCTTCTGCCCCGGCTTGATTTTGTTATTTTTCAGATGATTCCACATCTTGATGCTGTCAACAGAGACACTGCGGTCCTTTGCAATTCTCCAGAGCGTTTCTCCGCTTTTCACCTCCACCAGCATATCTGTCCCACGAGAAGCGACCTGATGATTTGCTGGCGTGCCTTGCTTTGAAGCAACGGGAGAAGATCCACCATTAACCTTTAGCTCCTGCCCCGGATGGATGCTGTTCTTGGTCAATCCGTTCCATTGCTTAAGATCATTGACAGAAATGCCATAGAATTGTGCGATGTCCCACAGCGTCTCGCCCTTCACTACCTTGTGAATCTGCAAGGAGCCACCGGCGGTGATGGGACTACTTACGTTCTTGCCGGCTGATGTAGCGAGTCCGCCGCCAGACTCAGCATAGATTGTCAGAACTTGCCCAACGCGTATCTTGCTGCCCCTTAAGTGATTCCAATTCCTCAGCTTCTGTGCAGTGACGCCAAAGTCCTCTGCGATCTGACCCAAGGTGTCTCCCTTCTTCACCTTGTACTTAACTTGCTTCCCTGATCCATTCTCTTGATCTGCCTTCACCGCAGCAAGCTTCTTCTTCCACAGTTCCTCCCTTTCCGCGTCCGCCATCCCATTGATTCTCTGATAAGACGCGACTTTGCTCTTGGGAATCCATATCACGATGCTATCATTCTCTCTTAGCGTCGTGCCATAAGCAATATTGTTCCAGTTCCTTAGATCACTGGTGCGTACATCGTACAAGCTGGCTATTCTGCCCAATGTGTCTTTCTTCCTCACGAAATAAGTAACCTTCTCCCTTCCAGGAACGTAGGTCGGAGGATTGAACTCCCGCGGCTTCGGAATACTGGAAGGCTTCTCTGTCACTTCAGCAGCAGCGATCTGCCGCTTCGTTTCGATGGGAATCAGCAGCACAGTGCCAACACGTAGTTTCGACTTTCTGCTCAAGCTGTTAGCTTCCGCGAGGGCAGTCGTCGTGATCTTGAACTTGCGAGCAACTGTCTTGATTGTCTCGCCACTCCGCACCTTGTGCGTCAGCCAGTGCCGCTTCTCACCCTCGCGAATCTTCGCGTAGTTCGCTGCAAAAGCTCCGGCTGTACCTACCGGAATCTTCAGCGGATATCCTTTGTAGTTAGGCGGTGTGCACCATCGCAAAAGCTCTGGGTTAAGCTCCTGCAATACGCCAGGAGTAGTACCAGCACAATCTGCAAGTACATCAAGATCAACGCAGTCATTCACGCTACCAACGTCATAGTCAGGCATTGGCGCTGCGCGTTGGATCTCAGTCAGTTGAAACTGTTCGGGATTCAGCGCCATCAATGTAACGGCGATGTACTGCGGGACGTAGTTACGCGTCTCCCTCTTCAAATATTCTCTTAATTCCCAGAAATCCGTCGAGCCACTACGATTGATGGCTCTCGTAATTCGCCCACCACCCGCGTTGTAGGCTGCAAGCACGAGATACCAATCACCAAACTCAGCGTAGAGATCCCGGAGATGTCGTGCGGCAGCGAGTGTAGACTTTTCGGGATCCCGACGCTCGTCGTACCACCAATTGCCATTGAGACCATACAGTTTCCCGGTACCTTTGCCAAACTGCCATAGTCCTACAGCTCGTGCCCAAGAGCGCGCGGTCGGGTTTAATCCGCTCTCCGGCAGAGAAAGATAGATAAGCTCTTCAGGCACATTCTCCTCTTTGAATATCTTCTTCATCATCGGGAAGTAGATACCCGAACGATACAGCCAACGCTCTAAGTACTCACGCGCTCTGGTCTGAAAAAATCCGATGTTCCTCAAGACATCATCGTTGATCACCAACGGAACTTGTGTGTGAACGCCCGACGGCCTCGGCACATTCGCTGGATTGACTTGGATCGTATCTACTTCAAAATTAAGTTTCTGACGCAGGGCGAACACAGAGCTTTCGGGACCAAGCTCATCAATCGAGGCAATATAATTCTCGTAATCCTCAATGACGCTCCGACTTAGCTCGCTGAAGTCGTCGTTATCCTCAATGTCCGGAAGATCGCCCAGTTCGTTAAGAATGTCAATCGCAAGTTCGAACTCCTGGGCTGACCGTGTCGAGTCTTTGGTCTTCTGTGCTTCTAAGGCTAACAGATAATGCTGGCGGGCTTCTTCGAGTTTCTCCGTGATGAGAGAATCATCATATACAATCGCCGAAGTGTCCGTTCTCCCGTCGTCGCCTTCGTACTGTGACGCCGAGCCAGGAGATGCAACCGTGTCACGGAGGTTTGCCTTCGCTGTTTGTGAATCAGCACCAGGTTCCCCATAGGATTGGTCTGATCGATAAGCAGAGGAACAACCAAACAGAGATAGAAAGATAGTAGCTAAGGTGAGTTTGCCAACGGTGAGTATCCATCGTGAGCGTGGATTCATTACGATTCCCCATCAGGATTGATTCTGAACCCTGGAATACCACCAGGGGTTGCCTGGTTCGGGATAGATATGAAATCTCCTTGAAGGGGCGAAAGGCAAGTCTGATTACATCTGCCATGCCGCCTACGAGCCTGCGTCTCCGCGTACAAATGCATAAGTGTTTCTAAAGATCAAAGATGAATTACCTCGCACGCGGCAGAGAGAGATTTCCCCCAACAGAAAGTAACCACCACAAGGTAAGCGTTCAGCAACTGTAAGATAGCCCCTGATTCTTATGAACCTTTCCGAACAAGTCTCTAGCGTAAACAGGACGCAGGACTCTCGGATAGGCAGTATCGAGCGTGCCACAAAATATAAAAGATTCCCGTCTGAAAGTCAAGCATTTTCTTTAGCTTCCGACGATCTTAAGAAATCAACTCAACATCGGTCTGTAAGAGGTCTAAGAAAATCCTGGCGCCATAAGAGGCGGCGCGCAGAAAGGAACCACAATGTTGATGCTCAACATAAGCAAGTTGTTGGTGAGAATCTTGCGAATGACTGTCCTGCCTAAGCCTATGTTATCTTGGAAATACTTCAACCTTTCTTAATAGCTTCTTTGATTCTATCAGACGTCATTGGCAATTGGAACACTCTGACACCGATAGCATCATAAATGGCATTAGCAAGAACGCCACCCATCGTAATGATTGCTGGTTCGCCGCCGCCCTGCGGATCAGAATTCTTATCGTCTATGATGATGGTCTCTATCTTGGGCATCCAGGAGAACCGAGGAATATCATAGGTATCAAAATTCAGATCGAAAATCTCCCCGCTTCTGAAATGAATCTGCTCTCTCAAAGCATATCCAAGACCCATCATAATGCAGCCTTCCATCTGAATCGCGGCGCCTTCCGGATTGATTGCCAAGCCCATATCCTGCGCACAAACCACACGTTTGACCTGAACCTTACCCGTCGCTTTGTCAACTTCAACTTCAGCAATCGTTGCCACGTATGTTCCTGCATCCATTCCGCATGCAATTCCGTAGCCCCTGCCGCTCGGTGCTTTAGCCGGCTTCCATCCGAACTTCTCGGCAGCAGTCTTCAATAGGCGCAGCATCTTCTTGTCAGCCAAGTGCTGGATTCGAAAATCCAGAGGATCTATTCCTGCCTTTGCTGCCATGATATCTATCTGGGATTCTCTCGCAAACGTGTTCGTGTTGTTTGCGGGGGCACGCCAAGGTCCAGTGGCAAAAGGATGAGAGCCCGGAGCGCCTACCCAATTCGCGTTGTACGAGGTAGTACTGTGGTGTGGTATGTCGTAGAATTGCTGTGAACCTCTATCGCCAGCGAAATAAACATGATAATCCCAGAAGCTGATCCCCCCTTTGTCCGTAATGCCTGATTTTATTTTAACCACAGCAGCCGGTCGAAACGCATCGTAGAAGAATTCTTCCTTTCTACTCCAGGCAACCTGAACAGGCTTTCCACACAGTTTTGCGAGACGTGCAGCTTCTAGAGCTTGGAGATTTCTTGTCTTTCCGCCGAATCCACCACCAACAAATGGTGGTATGACTCGCACATTCTTCGACGGGAAGCCAAGCTCCTTAGCAACTTCCTCCTTGACACTAAAAGGAGTTTGAGATGAAGCCCAGACTGTTGCTTTGTCACCTTCGATCCTCACAACGGCTGTGTGCGGTTCTATGGGTGCATGTGATACGTAATCATTCAAGTAGGTCTGTTCGAAAATTGTCCTCGCCTCGTTTTCTCCTTTCTGAAGATCACCGTCCTTCACAACGACCTTGCCTTCAGGAGCAACTTTCAGCAAATGGTCGAAGATGCTCTTGTCATCGAGATCCGACTTGGGTCCGTCGAATTTCGCTTTGATTTTTGATAGGGCGATTTCTGCGACATCAGGATATTTGTGCAGGACGGCAACAAAATCGCCTTCCTTGATAACCTGAACGTCTTTCATCTTCTGCGCTTCCGAGAGATCAACGTCTATGAGCTTGGCGCCATGTGCCGGAGGTCGCAGTATTCTTCCGTACAGCATTCCCGGCAGTTGAACGTCGCCGGCGTATTTTGCTTTTCCCGTGACTTTCTCCTTTGCATCCCTGCGCAGTACTGGCTTGCTCATGATCTTGAACTCGGATGGCTTCTTCACAGGCACTTGAGGGATGTGTCGTTCGATTTTCCTCCCTTTGGCAAGCTGGGCATAGGAGATCTGGCTTTGTCCATTCGTCTTGACGAAGACGATACCATTTTCAGTCGCCAGATTTTCCACAGGTGTCTTCAGATGTTCAGAAGCCAACTCCAACAAAACGCGTCTTGCTTCGGCGCCAGCAGCCCGGAGCGGCGGTCCGAAGAAACGGGTTGTCATGGAGCCAAAGGTACCCATGTCCCAAGGACAAAGATCGGTATCACCCATGACCATATCCACGGCGTCGAGTGAGACATCCAGTTCATCGGCCAGCATTTGCGACAAAGAAGTGAATACACCTTGCCCCATTTCAATTTTCCCTGTATAGCATGAGACGCGTCCGTCTTCTCCGATCTTCAGAAAGGCGTTGAAATCGGTTGGTAGAGTTCTGCCCTGCCTCTGTTGTGCAAGGACCGATAGATCTCCGATCATGAAATAGAGAAAGATCCCACCGCCTGTTATCTTGAGGAACTGCCGACGGTTCATTTGAAAATCAGTGATCTTGTCCACGACGTCGAGTTCCGAGTGTTGTTCGTCTCTCATGTTAGAATCCTCCTTCCATTTCCTTAGCAGCCGCTTGGATGGCTCGAACAGTTCGGTTGTGCGCTCCACAGCGACACAAGTTGTCGTCCATGCCTGCGATGATTTCTGAAGGTGAAGGTCGTGGATTCTTGCGCAACAATGAGTAGGCATTCATGACCATACCAGGTGTACAATAACCACACTGCATACCGTCATTCTCCATGAACGCTTTCTGCAACGGATGCAGTTTACCGTTCTTTGCCAATCCCTCGATGGTGACAACATCTTTGTCCCGAACATCTTTGACAGCCGTTTGGCAGGATCGAACTGCTTCGTTGTTGACAAGAACCGTGCATGCGCCACAATAGCTTTCACCGCACCCATACTTTGTTCCTGTCAGTCCAAGATCAGTTCGCAGCACCCACAGCAGCATCCGATCACTGTCCACAGCTAACTCCACCGGCCTGCCATTTAGTTTGAATTGGACATTTTCTTCCATAATAAGCTCCTTCGTCTTTATGGATGAAAAGGAATCATGTCAAGAGTCTATCCGAAAACCTCTGTGGCGTCATGTTGAGTCCTTAATGAAGGCTCTGTCCTACTTCATCTTTGGAGCGACATGTTTGAACCTATTTCGCCCGTAGTGCGAAACGGCGTTTCGCAAGAGCGAATCACCGATTCGCTCTACAAGTAACTCTATTGTCCCCGCTTTCTGAATCCCCGCGACAAGCCTCCGAGTAGAACCAGTGCGACTGCAAAAATGCAGCCACTCGCCAAAGGAGTAATGACATTAGTCAAAAGGAGGATTGCGAGTATTATGCAAATGCCCAAGAATAGAAAACCTTCAGTTCTTCTGTTCATGTTGTTCGGCATTGTTTGTGAGAGAGAATCTGACTTCTGATCACTTCACTGCAGATTGATAAAGCTTCTAACCTGAGGTCCCGCCTAACGGCAGGGTCGGCCGTGAGCGAGAGGACACCAGTGCCCAAGCGAGTCGGCTGCATCCCCCTTGCTGCGCAGCTTTAAGATTTCAAACATCCCTTGATTGCTGAAGAATAACTAAGACGCTCTCCATATATCTGAAATCGGGTCATAAGTGAAATCATCAGGTTTGCCAGGACAGGGAGCTCTAGCAGATCGCGTTCCTGTACTTTTGTTTATTGAAGTTGTTTCCCAGATCCCGATCTCGCTTCGCTCCACATAGACTTCAGAAAAATCATCACTGTATACGACCCTTTTGTCCTTTTCCCTCCCTTTTGCAGGATGAGCATTTAGAACAATCAACTCCTGGAATTGCTCTCTCATGTCAACAGTTTGAATTAGTTCAGCCAGCTGTTTTGCTTTTTCGCCGTCCAATTGAAAGCGGTGTAATTTCTCCGAAAATGATTTTGCTGACAAAGATAGGGAATATTCACACTTTTTGTTTATATTCCACGAAGAAATATCCTTGCTGAAAAAGATAAACACATTTGGTCCAGTTGCTGAACGTAAGTAGAGAAAAACTACGAACGAGTTGGTGACATATGCTTTGGGTATATCAAAGTGACATGAGTGACTTGCTTCTAGAGAACGTCCCTTGCACTGAACTCTGATAAAACGAGCGCCGTCGTCAACTCGAAGCATCGCCAACAGATCTGCACCTTGCTTGTCGAACAGGGGTTTTGCAACAAGAATGTCATAGCGCAACAGTTCAAATGCGACTCTCTTTTCCGCTTCTTCGGCTAACAAACCTGAATCGTGCATATCTTTATCCGACTCCCAACGTTCAAAGCACGGTGAAAAATGTAGGATGACGAAGATAAGCCAGCCAACGGACTCGCGCTAACCTGCGGTAACGTACCGTTCCGGTTCGGTGCACCGCGCAGGCGGCTATGAACAACTTATTCTCGTGTGTGGGCATTAGATTTCGCCTCCGCTAATTCCGTCAGGTTCAGCGACTGGTTAGGAGGCGACCAATTCAATTAATTGTCATTCCGTAACTCCAAACCTGAATTTCCCGCCTTCCGTATCGCAAGAACTCCAAGCGTTGTGTTTACGATCGAAAACAATGTAACCACAGCTATCACAACTTGGAGTTGGACAAGCGGAGAAACTCCAATGAGATAAAGGATGACTAACACCAAGAACTCAACTTGTGTAAACGCTATTCCACGCCTTGTGCCGATGCTTACTTCTGGTTCTTCGGTCAGATAATATGTTAGTGGCGACATTGCAACGGCGTAAGCGCAGAAGATGAGTGGAGCAACGGGGACGGTGTCGTGTCTAATGATAAATGCAACGAACACCGCGACCACCCACAGCATGTGAATGATGTTCAAATAGAACCCGATGCCAAACCCAATAATTGCCGCTTCGAGTTTCCTCTGTTCCGCGACGGCCTTAGCAAAGCGCGGCTCCAAGATACTGGCAGGCAGAGTCACCAATGCAAAGACATGTTGAATAAATAATGCAGCTAGAGCGCCTCCAATTACCAACAACCACTCACCTGAGATTAGTAGCCAGACCCCGCCAGTGATTCCGGTTATGAATTCTATAATTAAGAGGATTGATTCGGATGTAGAGGGAAGCCAATTCTGTTTCATATTATTTGGTTGCCAGCTAAGTTGCCTTCATTTTCGTGCGCCGTATTTTCCGTCACCTTGAGCCGTCGGTTAGCCCGCACGATGCTCGGTACTTTGCTACTGATAAGACTCCGGAAAGCCATTCGGAGCCACTAAGCGAATTACTTAACCTCCGGGGCAGAGTCTGCACTTTATTTCTCGATTCGACCAGTGCAGCGCATGTCCAAGACTCTTTTATGGAATATCGGTATGAGATCATCATACTTGAAAAATGTCTCCTCAAAGCTACCATCATTCATTAGGGACTGCATTTTGTTTTCTATCTCTTCTCTTGAAACGATGATGCCCTTTTCGGCAAACATCCGTTCAAGGGCGAGAATATGTAAATCGACAAAGGCTAAGTATGCAAGTACAAGGTCTTTTGTCATGTTGCTGGCAACACGTAGTTCTTCGCCAGTTTGTTTGTGCGTAGCATAATGTTGGAGTCGCTCGGTGATTCGTCTGTCAACATGTTCGTCCAACTTTTTTCGGAGATATTTGAACATGAACAACTCCTTTTTCGTGCGGGCTAACCTCGGTTTATACAGCGCGACAAAAGCGCAAACACATCAAACATTGCTGTATAAACCCGTGTGTGAATTAGGAAAAACAATTAGTGAAGCTCCCCACCCACAGGGCCGGGCATCTAAAATCAAGATAATTCAAGTTGACTGCTCTATTCATGTTTATGATACTCTAAGACAAATGCTTATGAGCCTATCGCTCAAATATGTCTTCGGACTACACACCGACGTAAGTAATCCGTTAGAACATATCATGCGACGCAGGAGTTCAGTCGGAAAGTTAGACGTACCACAACTGATTCTCGATATCTTCATGCTGTGCGAGAAAGTGCGTCAATTTCTGAGCGATTATGTAGACATCTCTCCTGCGCATAAGAATAACGATCCCGAAGTGATGTGTGTTGCGTTCAAGACAATCGCGATAGAGACGTTCGAAATCACCCCGATTGTGTGTCAAGAAAACGCATCCCAATTCAACAGCTTTTCGTAGCTGCTCCTCGTCGCTTTTCCCCAGCATTCCAAGGTCACGGGCAGATGACGCTTGAACACCACGAGCTTCTAGCAGTGTCTTGAGCGATACCGATACATCTTCATCAAGATAGACGCGTGCCACTTAGTTCCTCTGGAATAGCATTGAGTTGAATATAGTGGTCAATCTCTTCTTTGTGGTCGCTGTAGTAACTCAAGGCATCAAAGATCTGTGCCATTGTGAGATGAGGAATATGAAGGAGGATCTCTTCGGGCTGAGCACCCATGTTCCACCATTCCGCGAGGGCGCGCACAGTCACGCCAGTTCCTTTAATAACCGGCTCATCATTCGTCTCTTTGCGCGCAATATACAGATGTTCTGTTGCAATCTCGATCATGCATGATCTCCTCGTCAAGGATTCGATATATCGGCTTCTCCTGAGCTTCTGCTGGAAATATACGCCCCTTTTTTGGCAAAGTCAAGATGTTTCGATTTATGATACGTTGTTGATGAGAAACGACATCCTGCTTAGTTCTCAATGAAAAAGTCACCCTGAATGAGCGCCTTGGGCGCCATCCCGCTGAGGCGGGACCTGTTTCAGGGTCTGGAGAAAAGATGCTGAACCAAGTTCAGCATGACTATAGTGAGTTTCCCAGTGAGAACCACTTATCTTCTTGCGACAAGCGCCCAGCCTCTTCTGCATATTCACGGAAGAGATCCATGTAAAGCTGATACTCCTTGTACGAGACTCCCGGGGGTGTTTGATGGTCACAACTCATGATGAAGCCACCCCGCGAGGCAATTGGCAGAAGCCGCTCGAATTCAGCGCGCATGGCAGTCTCGCCTTCCGTCATTACCATCTTATCGAAATGCCCGATGAAGCGCATTCTCGGATGCTCTTCTCGCAACTGCAGAATGTCCACACCCGATTGACGTTCGAGTGGCAGAATTCCATCAAGCCCAGCTTCTTCAAACCAATAAGCCGGAACTGTGATGTCACCATCGGAATCAATAATCGAATGAATTCCGTGTTCCTTCAACTTGGGCACCACTCGCTCATAGTAAGGCTTCATGAACTCGTCGAAGAGTCCCTTTGAAAGCATAGGACCACTGTTGTAGCTCATATCCTCAGCAAAGGTCATGAAATCCGGTGGGCAAATCGAACAAATCTCTTCAATCGTTTTCAGCATCCATTCCGCCAGGTCGGAATTTATCCGATGAATAAGTTCAGGCTTGTCGTAGAAGGCGTAGAGATGCGGTTCTATCCCGAGGAGCGCTCGAGGAAACCAAAAGAAACCTTCCAATGTGAACCAGAGCACCACCTCTCCGCGCTTCTGCAGTTCCGCCCACGCTTCCCACTGTGAATGATCAATAGCTGGCGAAGGATAGAGATACTTTCTCACGTCCTCGTACCCATCAATGCTCGCAACAATGCCAGCTCCATGAGACGACGGTTCTGGGCAACCTTCTTTGCGAACTTGAATCCAGTCCTGAAGAGAGACATCCTGCCCGAAATGTCGGCATATCTCGTAGCGATCTACCACCGCTTCGGGCAATCCTTCTTGATGCCATCGCTCGATGGTCTTGTCCCACCACACCGCCCACTCGACAATCGGCAGCCGATCAAATGGTTGGAAATCCATCACAGCGTGAAATCGTTCTCTGGAATTCATCTCATTCATACACGTGTTGAACGCATATGCTCATGACACACACGAGGGAGGTGTACTGAAAGAACTCTCTTTCAGTCAGTCACGCAAATTACTGATATGATCCCAACTCTTTTGCCAGCTCAATAATATATCGAAAGTTCTCAAGACTGACGCTCGAGGGCACCGAATGATCAGATGAAAAGACATAACCACCGTTTTCTTTCAGCTTGGGTATCACGCGGCGCATCTCAGTCGCGATGGCATCTTTGTCGTCCCACAACACTGCGTTGATGCCGCCATGCAAGAGCAATCGCTCTCCGAATTCCAGCTTCACCTGAATGGGATTCACCCCCGCCTTCACCTCCAACGGGTTCAACCCATCAACGCCGATCTCCACCAACTCGGGGATGAAAGGTCGAATGTCGCCACACGAGTGCATGCGTGCTTTGATCCTTTTGGCATGTGCCCAATCCACCGCACGCTTATGTACAGGCTTAAGAAGTTGCCGATAGGTCTGAAGTGAGAAGAACTGGTTGTTCGTGTACCCCATATCATCAGGCCAGTAAACAGCGTCGAATGTGTACCCAGCGTCCCATACTCGTTGGAGCAGAGAAAAGTTCACGTCCAGAAAGTGGTTGAACATCTCCACGCACCACTCAGGCTCTTCGACGAGAGCTACGAGAAGCCTCTCGGTGCCTACCGCGAACGAGTGGGTCACGTCGAAGCCGAACCATAGCAGACCCTCGATCCAAGCACCTTCCTCGCGCCATTTCCTATAATTGGTCTTCAGGAGGTCCCAAGGAATGCGGTCGGAAGAGGGAACCATGCGCTCTTTGGCTTTGCGCCAGTCATCTGGACTCCTGATGATGAAGTCTATGAACTGCGGGGTGGAAGCAATATGCTTCCAGTTTTTGAGCGTCACGCCCCATGAAGTTGTGGTGACAGTGTACTCGTCAGTCTCCTCGATCACCTGCTGGGGATAGCGCGGACTGTTGTCCACCCTGATCAGCTCAAAACGATCTAGATCGAAAAAGTCCACATGACTGACGTCGGCTGGCATCCCTTCTCGCTGCCAACGTTCGACCGTCGCGTTCCATGGCCAATCGGAGACAGGAATACGATCGGCTTCTTGATGTGCGTACATGCGCCGCATACGTTCAAATGTATTCATCCGTTCTGCTGTGATTACCTCCTCAAACGAACCTGAATGGCGAAGTGGTTTGGCATAGGCCTCATTTCGCCTTTTTCATTTCGGGATCCTCCGTGTTCCTCTCGGCTTTCCCTTCCATCACCAGGATCCAATCTTGAAAAACTGGGGGAAGCGGTATTTCCCAGCATCCCTCTGCGTCTGGTCGCACACGGCCGATGGGAAGCTCTTTGCCACCCGTTGGATCCCAGAAGAACGCTTCGTACTCAATGCCCGGCTCAATGCCGATTACCTGTGGCCTCTTTCCAGCCCACGGGAATATGGGATCATAGAAGTAGATCACACGCACTTCGCCGGGGATACCTGCGGCAAAGAGACCACCAACCCTCGTCGAGCTCGCGCTCGGCTTGACCCATTCCTGATGCGGCTCAAACCTCCACCATGGATAGCGTTCGAGCAGTCGCTTTGCAAGGCCAAGTTGAAACGAGCCAGGCAACTGATAAGCGTCATCCCAGGGTGTGTTCCCCCAGTTCCCTCCGTGGGGTGATGGACCGTACGGTTCTTCTCTAGTGTTGATCTGCCAAATCCCATTCGCACCGTACGTATATCCTGCAGTGCCCGAGAGCAGAGATGCCCAGAACGTCAATCTCTGCACCTCTGCTTGGGTGCTGTGGATGATACCTTCGTAGTTGACTTCACCAACCACTACAGGCATTACAGGTCGCCGATGGTATTCGGCATCAACATGGCTCACGGTATTGGGCACACTGCTATATCCATCGTGACCAGTCTGGAGCATATCGAAGTCTAGTATGGTTTCATCCTCAACCTGGTCACGCCCGACCTGAGTCGGATGGATAGTAATAATGCGAGAGTACGGATCTTTCTCTCGCACATACCTGCCAATCTCGGTCCAGCCTCTCATCTGCCTGTTCTTGTCTCCTTCAGGACTCTTGGATAAGTAGTATGGCATAGCCGCCTCGCCAGCGAGACACCAAACGACCGGGTACGCAGCCCATCTCGCAATGAGATATCGCCAGTGTTGCTTCATCTTCTCGATGCCAAGCAAAGGCAAGTAGTATCCCCAGCAACCGACGATGCAAGGAACGAGACCGGACCGAACAAGCCACTGGATGCGCAAATCGGCCATGTCGAAATAGTTAGGATTGATTCGCAAGAAATCTTTCCCCCATGGGAATCCAGCTTCGTTGACGCCGCGTTCGTCGAAGGCAGGCATGTCCGGATACAAACCGGCTACAATCTGGATCACTGTAAATCCTTTCGCGACACGGTCGGCAGTCAGCAACTGAAAGTCCTCGGGCCACGACAAGCGTTTGCAGAATCCCATCCACCATGTATCGCCTAACCAGAAGAACGGCGTGCCGTCAGTATGCTCAAGCGTCCGCTTGGAGGTTGAAACACGTAGCGGTCCGTGGCGCAAGAGAGGATTCTTCCCTTTGTAGGGTGATGCATCAAGTGATCCTTTCTGACCATGAAGGTCAGGATTCGTGTCGTCGCTGCACGCCGTTTCGATCTCGTACCGGCCAGGTTTGGGTGGAGCAAATCGAACACGCCATTCCTGACCTCCCGCCCAATAGGCAGGTACATCCCAGCGGTCGCCATCGGAGTGAGTCAAAACAACGTCCACTTCCACTTCATTAAACGGGTCGCCATAGGTTTTTCCCGATGAGTAACCCCACTCAATGGCTTGTCTTTGCACACACAAGATGCTGGATTGCATTCAGTCCTCCTTTTGTGAAACGCTTAGCACGCGGCGGTCGGTGAATGCCGCTATAACTACCGAGTCGCTTCTGTGCTTTCGAGGTTGCGATTCTGGTGTGCCGCACGGTCAATCAACTTGATCACACGCCTCGTAAAAGAGCCCGTTAAAATGTCTAGCGGTGTTCTTGTTCCTTCGCGATGATTCGGCTCACGGAATCGTTATCAGCATACACTTGCCAGTGAACGACCTTTCCATCACGAATGATGGCTAACCAAGCCGCCGGCACTTGCCATCTATTCTCACGCTTGAGTTGACCGTCACTGGTATAGGTACCACTTGCCTTGCCAAAGATCCCAACGATACTTCCTATTGCAAGGATATGTTCAGCCGTGATCAAATAGTCTGGCATCATTGAGAAATAGCCTTGCCAAGCATCCCGCATTGCTTTTCGCCCTTTGGTTACATCACCGCCACCATCAACAAAAGTATGATCTTCGGTCATGAGTTCGTAAATGCCATCAAGCGCATGGGCATTGATCTTTTCGATGAAGGCTCTTGTGACTTCAGTTGGTGTCATTTGATTTTGCTCCTCATTGGTTAAGCTGCGTGGCACATAACTCCCGGCAGATTCAATCTCCTGCCCCGTTCTCTTTTTCTAGATGTTGAGATGGGATAGCCATTCTCACAACTGCACACCTTGCGGTCTGTGCCGATCGCGCTATCGGTTGTTCACAAGCAGAATCGCCTGCCGGGCAGCAAGTGAGAGATGGATACAACGCTTCCCATTACAAGCGGCTTTGTCAATAGCACCGCTCTCCGGATCCAACAAATGCCAGATCCCGGTGTCATCTACGCTCAGGCATCCCGTGTACGCGTTACGACCAACGTTGGCGACCAACAGAATCACGCGATCATCACGAACGAATTTCCCGAGGGCGATATGCTGGTCGGGTGGATAGAGACAGTACGAAGGCTGGACGGCCTCGATGAGCGTCCGCTCCAACTGGCTGGACACAGCATCCTCTTCGTCCGTGAGGACTCGACCGCCTCCAGCACGGAACGCTTCCACGGAACTCGCTTCCGCCGGAGGAAGCACCACGCCCGCTGGCAGAATGAGTGTCGAGAACCGGCCGTTTCCGACCTCGAGAGTCCCATGTGAAGTAGGGGTCGCAGCAGCAAGAAACTCGTGGTCAATCAGCGTGAATGGCAACTGAATCCTCTGCATCACTCTGCCGAGCTTCAGGAACGATCGGACAATCTGTTGGGCGCGGGATGACTGTGACTCCAAGCGCAGCGGTTCACCCGCCGGTTTATACTCAGCCCAGAGGTCATACACGGGGTAGTACAGAAGCACATCTGGTGCCGGGATAGCCGGCTTGAGGATCGCGGTCAGCCTGCCCACGTAGTCGCAGTACGCTCGGTACTCATTATTCGGCCGGTCTAAGATACCGTAGTACAGCGTGAAGTCGGTAACACCCCAGGCGGCTTGCCACGCTGCTGTGGCTTTCATCTCATTTAGACTGACCGGACCCAGGTCAGCCAACTTCTGATTGAAGTCGCTGACCTCAGTCATGACCCGTCTTCGTCCAGTCAGCAATGCCGCACTGCCGGGTAAGGCGGCTGTCAGCCAACCCTCCTGGACAACCGACTCCGGATCTGATGAAAGCATATCTAATCCCGGAATGTCCATCTTGCTGAGGCATTTCAGCGGATTGCCGTAGAGCGCCGGATGACACATCGGTGCCTCTTCGCAAAGAATATGGCCGGAGGAAGCAATGTGATGGCGTCCACACCAATCCTGGATCGCGCCGAAGTATCGTTCTGCCACTAAGTCTGCTACCAACGCCCAGAACCGGCCGCGCACCTGCCGATCCTTCGGTGCATCACCGTCGAAAAGGCTCCGACGGCATGTCGCCATGTCTTCCCCATACCGCTGACGGTAGCGTTCGGCCAGGTCCTGACTCCACGGAACGGCAGGCAAGGCACGTGCGTCTAGGTCTATCGGATTTACGATCCGGACGCGACGGCGGAAATCTTCCCTCAACTGTCCGAGGTTGATTGCCATGAGTGATGGTTCGTCAGTAAACACCGCCTGAATCGTACACCCGAAATGTCTCTTCAGATGCTGCCAATACACTTCGTGAGTGTGCGATATAAACGAACCGACCGCTTTGTCGTCGAGGAGATTGATGTAACGGCGTGCAGCGTAGTAGTTGTTACTCGCGTGGGTATGTTCGTAGGCAGGTCGAATGATGAACGGGTCATCACGACCTTCGTCGAAAGCCAGCTCAGTCGCCTCAAAGGCAGGATTCTCCACCAGCACGAGACCACCGGCGGCGCCACTGGGGTAACCGTCCTCGTCATAGAGCCACACGACGAGCCCCAATTGAGCACATGCTTCGACTCCAGCGATCAGTGTCTGAAAATGAGTCTCACTCCGCATGTAGTCTTTGAAATCAACGTTGCAGACAACGCCGCCAAGTCCCAAGTCGCGATAGATCTGCATAGCAGCAAACGCTGCACGCTGGATCTCGGGCGGACTGGCAACCTCCGATGCACCGTCACTTTTGATCCCTTGCAGAGCAATGTTGTGAATGATCTGAAGTGGCCTGTCCTCCGCTGAAGGTTCTCTCCATCGGTTCAACCAATCAGTGGAGTTGATAGACGTCTTCATCCTTTCGTCATGTAAAAGTTGCAGTGTGACCAGCTCCTCACACCAAAGAGTTTTCGCTCACGCTGATGTTCCGGAATACTGCCGCAATCCAACCCGCCAGAACGCCCGCGAACCCATAAACAATAGCACGGCGAGCATCACTGCGCCCAGCAGGGTTTCCCCGGAAAGGCGACCGGTCAAGGCTTCAGTCGGCACTGTCGTTGCAAAAGCAACCGGCACGATAAAGGTAAGCGCGAAACGCAGCCATCCCGGGTACAGGCTTATCGGCCAACGACCAGCTTCGTACATGCTCTGAAAAATCTCGAGTATGTTTTCCACTCGTACAAACCAGAACGAAAGCGTTGCCAAGATCAGCCAGAAGCTGTAGATGATGACCGCACCTGCGAGCAGCATCACGGCAAATGTCCCTGCCTGAAATCCGCCCACTTTCTCGCCTAATCGTATGAGAGCCGTTATCAGCACGGCAAAGCCCAACACAACATCAATCAGTTTCCAGATTTCAACTCGCCTGACGCTGACAAGGAGCTGTGCATCCTCTGGCTTGGTGAGCGTAAAGTCGAGGGTTCCGTCGTGGACTGACTCGATGAGCTCTGCCATGCCCGGCTGAATCACCATCCCGATCACCCCACCGACGAGAAAGTAGACGCCGACGAGTGCGAGAACTTCGTCAGGTAACCAACCTCCGAGCGTATTTGTGTGGGAAAAGATCACAGCTAATCCGGCTAAAGCCGCAGCCAACTCAAGCAGCGACTGGAACAGTTGCACAAAGAAGTTGACTCGATATGCCAGTTCGCCCAGGACACTGACCCGAAAAAACGCGAGAAACAGACGAAGGTAGTTCATGCGCCCACCGCCGAATAGACTCGTACACCAGCTCGCCAAACGATCCTGACGAGTAGGAAGCTGATGGTCAACCATCCAGCCTGCGCTGCCAAACCTACTAACGCCTCAGTTGGTGTTAGCCGTCCCAGCAAGAGTTCTACCGGAAAGCCGATCACCCAACGGAAAGGGAGAATCGCAGCGACAACCTGAATAGGAGGTGGAAAAAGCGACAGCGGAGCGATCTGCCCGGAGAGAAACAGCATCAGGACAAAGTAGGTCTGATTGATGGCGCTGACGCGCGTGATCCAAAACGCCGCTTGTGCAAGGGTCCACTCTAAAAGGAACCGAACCAGGAAGGCGAGTAGCAACGCCGGAATGCACATCGCGATAGTCCAGGGTGTCGGAGAAAATGAAGGATGAAAGATCACCACGAGTCCAGCCGCGACAAGAAGCATAAAGGGGAAAGTGATCAGTTTGGAGGATACATTATCGGCGATGTCCGAATGGATCGGGTGTACAGGCTTCAGGAGCGCGAACGAAAGGCTTCCGTGTCGGATGCGGTATTCGAATTCGTACATGATCCAGGTATAGGAGACATGGTTGATCAGCATCAGCAGAATGAAATAAGCGGCGAACTCCCTTGTGGAGTAATCGCCGACGCTTCCACCGTGGGTGTTCGAGACCGTTGACCATACGATGAGATAGACGAGCGGTTCGAGCACGTGCGCGATCATCCAGATGACCAGCGAGGCGCGGTACTGGAGCATCATCGCAAAGGTGGTCTTGAACTGCTGCACGTATAGTTCCACCAAAGCCTTCATGATTCCTCCTGCGCGAAGACTCGTTCGATCACTTCCTCAATCGGCGGATCTTCAACCAACAGATCGATCACCGGCAAATCCGCGAGCAGCCGCTCAGTGATGCGAGCTGTATCAGCTTTTGGAACTCGAAGGGTGAACTGACCGTCGGTGCAAGACATTACTTCGCCGTAGGAGCGCAAATCTGCCTGGCAATCCGCCAACTGCACCACGATGGTTTTGTGTGCCGTGAATTTCTGCACCAGCTTTGAAAGATCGCCATCGAACAGAAGCTTGCCGTGATGGATAACAATGACCCGCCGGCAAAGCGCCTCGACGTCAGCCATGTAGTGGCTCGTCAGCAGGACAGTTGCCCCGAAGCGGCGGTTATACTCCGCGATGAAGGAGCGTATTCGCCGCTGCATGGTCACGTCGAGACCGATGGTCGGCTCGTCCAGGAAGACCACACTTGGGCGATGCAGAAGGGCTGCTGCAATCTCGCATTTCATCCGTTCGCCTAAGGATAGGTTGCGGACCGGTTTGCGAAGAAGCGACCCCAGTTCCAGAAGTTCGGTCAACTCGTTGAGCATGCGGCGATAATCCGCGGCTGGAATGCGATAGATGGCGCGGTTCAACTCGAATGAATCCAGAGCGGGAATATCCCAGACTAATTGATTGCGCTGCCCCATCACTAGCGTGATCTGCCGTAGGAATGCTTTCTCGCGCTTCGACGGAATGTAGCCAAGCACGGCCACCTCGCCTCGCCGTGGGGTGCAATAGACCTGAAAGCATCTTAAGCGTGGTCGTCTTGCCGGCGCCGTTGGGACCCAGAAAACCCACTATCTCGCCAGGAACCAGGTCGAACGAGATACCGTCCACAGCGGGAATTCTCTCCACGCGGCGATGCACGAGGCTTTGAAGCGCAGCCATCACGCCGGCTTCCCGTTCGCTGACGACGTAGATTTTGTGCAGATCACTAATGCGAATTGCGGGCGATATCATGGTTGGCTGGAACTGATTCTCGCTTTCAAAGACGGGCAACCAAGGTTGGGACACTCCTTCAACTTCAAATGCTTTTCACTCTCAGACACCTATGTCTTCATTCCACAGTTTAGGATTCTTGCTGATAAACTCTTTCATCAAGTTGATGCAGATGGGATCCTGCAGCACTTCTGTCCTGACTCCTCGAGAACGCAGCAACTCTTCTTCCCCCAGGAATGTCACGTTCTCCCCGATGAGCACATGCGGGATACCATAGAGCAAGATTGCACCCGAGCACATAGCACACGGAGACAGAGTTGTGTAAAGTGACGACTCTCGATACACCGAGGCAGGCTGCCGACCCGCATTTTCGAGTGCATCCATTTCTCCGTGAAGTATGGCGCTTCCTTTTTGAACGCGCCGATTGTGCCCATACCCAATAATCTTGTTGCGATAGACAAGAACCGAACCGATAGGAATACCACCCTCTTCAAGTCCCTTTTTTGCTTCTTCGATAGCGGCTTGCATGAATTTATTCATCTCGTTGATCCTGTAAGTTTTTTCCGTTGGTCCGCGATTCAACCACGTGCAGAGCTAGCGAAGCGGTCCGCGGCATGCGCTTGTTGGGCAGCGTTCTGTGCATGATGCGAGAGATCGGCAGTACTCCGCCAGTAGGTTGGGCAGCACCACGATTTCCGCTGTACCTTTTGGTCCAAGTCAGCATTTCTTCCCACGTGTAACTCACCCTTCGGACCGGTCTCCACCTCCAGCATTGGTCTGCGGGCGAAGTGGCGTTCGCCTGCTACAGATCCACGTGAAATTCATCATTGGGATTGATCTCCACCTCTGGCATCGGCTCGTACTTGCTTTCATCAAACGGCGGCATTGATGGTTCAGGTGCGCCGAGTTCACGCAGATGTTTGCGCGCGGCGACGAGTCCCCAGTGATACGCATACGGCTCGCCGTCACACCACGCAAGGCGATATGCTTTAGTTGCCGCCTCCACTGCTGCCTCATTGTTTCCTGCGTCTCGCTCAATTTGCGCGAGGACGTTGAACGCATCCGCGTGAAAGAGCGGAAACGGACCGCGCTCTGCGTATTCCCACACATCATTCAACAGTTCCCGCGCCACTTTCAAGTCCCCCTGCCGCCGCCGCAGCTCTGCGAGCGCCACGAGCGTGGGGAGTTCTTCTTCAACGAGATTCACTGCTCGCGCGCGGGTGAGTGCGTGATGCAGGCGTTCGTCGGCGTATGAGACCTTCGAGGTCTCCGAGAGCTCGAAGGTCTGAAGCACTGCCGCGCCCTGCAAACGCGCCGCGCGGATGAAGTCGCGCTCGATACGTTGAACGTGCGCCAATTCCCATGCGCGCTCTGCGGGTGACAGCGCAGCGGCAAAATCGCCAAACCACAGGGCGCGCTGCGCGAAACGGGCATCAAGCAAACCCTGCAATTGTGTGTAGGGTTGCGTCACAGCTATATGCAATGCGCGCCGCAAACCCATCTCGGATTCCTGCACAATTCCCCGCGTGATCAGGTTAAATCCGAGCACGGATAGGCTGATTGCTTCGTCAATGCGCTTGGTCTGCTCACGAGTGATGTTCAACGCACGGCGCGCAGCGGATTCGGACTCGCGCAGTGCGCCCGCAAGCCGAAATGCATCCGATAGGTTGCACAAGCCTACAGCAGCGTTCCTCTTGTCATGCTCACGGATGCATATTTCAATGTCAGAGCGGTACAGCAACGCGGCACGCCCTGGCTGTCCACTGGCATCATATGCCAGTGCCAGTTCGTCGAGCGTGAATCCCTGGTTGGTCGGCTTGCTCAAGCGCGGCAACTGGTCCACGCCATCGGGAAAGAGCATCTCCAAGAGTTCAGCGCGCTGGCGGCTCGCGCTCAGGCGGTAGAGCGTGGCTTTGCTGATGCGATCTCGAAATACCAGATACGCATCATCATATCGCCCTAAGCCAATCAGCGTGTTGTACAGTTCAATCGCGGGCGTGAGGTCTTCGAGACTACTGACTTCATCCTCGTCAATCTCTGGCACTGATTCAAAGTGCGTTTGCAGTGAAGTAAATAGGCCCTTCCGTGTGTCATCGGGCAGTCCGCTCCACACCACGCCGCGCACAATCGGGTGCAGGTCATAGCGGTTGGCGCGTTTGTCCCAGCCCAGCAGTCCTCGGTCTTCCAGTTCTTTCAGCGCAATATCCAGCCCAAGTTCACTCGGGAACAACTTTCCCTCACCTTTCTTAGGGAGAGGGCCAGGGTGGGGGTCGCCAACGAAAAGCGCGGCAAGCGTATCGTAACTGGCGGGCATACGGAACGCCGCAATCGTCTCCAACACTTTGCGCGCCTTGTCATCCAAACCGCGCAATGCATATTCAAGCACGTGTCCCATCGCATCTTGCACACGCCGACACTTGGTCGGATCGAATTTCGGATTGGCTTTGCGCCACGCAGCAAAATCGCCTGGAGCACGGCGATATCCTTTCACTTCACCTGCAAGGGCTTGAATTAGCAACGGATGCTTGTCGAACTTTGTGAAGATCGGCAGAAGTTCATCGCGAGAGCCAGTGATTCCAAACGCGCGCCAGAGTTCCACAGCATCTTCATCGGTCAAACCACCGATGTCATGTCGGAAACTTCCTGGAATTGGATCGCCTGTCTCTGTTTCAAGTTCAGCGGGATAAAGCCGCGAACTGACCAAGATGCGCGAGTTTCTGACCTTCGCCAGTTTCTTGAGAAAACTCCCGACACGTGGATCGGACGTCTTGCGCAGTTTCTTTTCACTTCCAACTTGACCATCGTTGAGTCGCGCCGCATCCATCCGTGCATACGCCAGCAGGATACGCTCCAAGCCATCGAGCACGACCAGGAACGGCTCGCGGTCGAGTGTGGCAAGCAGTTGCGCTTCGCGTTCGGGTGCCGAAATCTTTTGCACCTCGTCACGCGATTGCCTCGTCACGTATGCGAGCGCACGTATCAGAAAATTTTCAAACGACGCGTCGCTCTCGTAGAAACTCCACCACATTCTGCCTGCGAGCGGTTTCATTTCCTGCGGCGCAATGTCGTTGAACCATTTCCACGTCAGCGCACTCTTGCCCATCCCGCCAATCGCAACGATGTTCAAAATGCGCGCCCAGTAAATTTCTTCCTGTCGTTTCGTCGCCCATTCCGTTAGCAAATTGAGTTCCGCCTGTCGCCCAATCAACCGATGCGTTTGCAGGAGTGTGTACGGATGCGCGATGTACGCTTCGGGCGGTGTGGGGATGTCGCTGACATAGTGGAACGCGGTGAGATCGGGTTCGCGGTAAGGCACCAACGCCTGAATGACTTGGGCGCGTAAATCATCAGCAGATTTGAAAAAACTGGCGACGCGTTCTTGACCCGCGCGCTTCTTGAGTTCGTCCAGCTTGACCTTGCGCCGCGCGACTTCAACCGGCTCGGTCGTATCCTCATCCATGTCCGCAGCGGTGATCGGATGAGTTTTGTCCATGAAGAAAATCAGACGAGGGATGCCGCGCGCCACTGCGCGATTGTATTCCATTTCGGTAATCGAAATCTGCTGTGGATTCTTTTCTTTCGTTACATTGCCGTATCTGAACGCAAAGACGCCAAGGTAAATGTCGGCGCGGTCTACCATCTCCAGCGATTTCACAATCGCATCAGCGTCGCTGGCCGGCAAGTGTTCCATCATTTCTGGGAACATACCCATCCGCAGGCACGCGTCCATCACCCCTTTGCGATGATCGGGCAAATCACGTGCGGTGCTGCTGATCATGACGTTCTTACGGCGAGACGGAGTCTGTTTAGGATTTTTCATAGGCTTTGCGTCAGATCATTTCGACCAGGTGATATGCCACGTTGCTGGGCACGCTAGAGAAGATGTATTTGTTTGGCAAACTGGCAAGGACACTCATGGGACGATCTCCATGTTTGGGCTGTTGTTCCTATTTTGAGGAGCAGACTTCATTCGTGATATACTCTAGACGAGAAGCAGTGATAAACTCGGCTAGTCCAAAATATGACCAATAATACCTCCACCCACCACATCGTCGCCATCGTAGAACACGACGGACTGACCCGGTGTAATGGCTCGCTTAGGACTCTGGAACTCTATCCTTGCTGTGTTATCATCTGCCAATTCAACTGTCGCCATCGCGCCTTCATCCTTGTAGCGTATCTTTGCAGCTACTAACATCGGACATCTCGGCTGCAGAGTTTTGATCAAGTTCACGTCTCTCGCAATTAGCCCCTTGTGCATCAACTTCTCCTCTGTGCCAACTTGAATCGTATTCGTCATCGCATCAATCTCCGTAACATAGATTGGCTCTCCCACTGCGACACCAAGTCCGCGTCTCTGACCAATCGTGTAAAATGGGAATCCTTTGTGCTCACCTATGATTTTCCCATCCATCACAACGTCGCCCCCAGCGACTCTGTCGGAAAGATCTGGGACACGCTCTCTCAAGAATCTGACGTAATCGTTGTCAGGGATGAAGCATATCTCGAAGCTTTCTCCCCTGCCTGCAACCTCGAGTCCCAAATCCCTGGCGATCTCTCGCACTTGTGGCTTGGTAAGCTCTGCAAGAGGAAAGATAGTCCTAGAGAGGCTCTCCTGTGTAAGTCGCCAAAGCGCATACGACTGGTCCTTCATCCTGTCCGCGCCTCTCGACAGCACGTATCGCCCTGTCACTTCGTCGCGTCGCACCTTCGCGTAGTGGCCGGTAGCGACGAGCTGCCCACCAAGCCCTTCAGCCTCAAGGAGCAGTTGCTCCCATTTGATTTTCCTATTGCAGATAACGCAGGGGTTAGGCGTCCGACCACTAAGGTACTCATCCACGAAGTCGCTGATGACCTCCCGTTCAAACTCCTCGGACAAATCCAGAACATAGTGTGGAATGCCAAGCTGTGAAGCAACACCTCGCGCACGCTTAATGGCATCCGGCGAACAGCAACCGGAATCATTGCCGAGGTAACTACCTGCGGCACCGTAATCGTAGGTCTCTATGGTTGCGCCGATGACATTGTAACCTTGTTGGACAAGAAGTGCCGCGGCGACAGAGGAATCCACGCCGCCGCTCATGCCAATAAGAACAGTTTCTTTGGCCATGCGAATCAATCTGATTTGTCTTTCTCCAGTTGAGAACAACCAGCGCGAACTGAAGGTTTCAGGATCTGCTTAAAGCACCACGACTCTGTCAACGCCGTAGCAATCCAGCAGAAGAATCCTTCATCCCAACCTGGTCTCCAGGTTGTCCGAAAAACAAACGAAGCTGTCATTCCGAACTTGGTTCGGAATCTAAACACCGCACATGAGACCGCTCCGCACAGGTGCTGAAACAAGTTCAGCACGACACTAGGCCTTATTGGTTACCCGTGAAGGCTTCGCCGTGAGCTCAACGGACAAGTGGATTTGTCGGCTGCGTCTCTAAGCTCCACACCCCGGGTATCCCTTATCACACATCACCACCTGAGTTCCATTTGAAATGAAATTCGGCTTGCTATGTCTCCTCGGATAGTATCTTCCCCAGAACCGATCACCTTCACGCCATCAAGAAACGTCTGAGCGTACTTTGCAGAGACTTCCAAGAATTCGAAGATCTTGTAGTGTACGACAAGATAGAGTCTCCTCCCCTTTCCATACAATCCAGGATTGTAGGATACACCTCGTATGTCGCTTTCGTACTCATACAACCGAGTGTCGTACGAATCAGTGTCGAAAAACACCAGCCTACCATCAAGTGTCAGTGACTCTGTCGGCTTAACACGAACGTCCTGGTAGAGTAGAAATCCTTTGCCATTCTCTCCATACAGATCATACTGCACATCAATTAACTCCACTCTGCCACGCAAGCGGACTCTTTCGGAGACGTCGAAACTCACGTCAACGCGGAAGTTCTGTTGTGTCCTGTTTGTGAGACGTTTGACTTCTCGACCCAAATCATCCAACGTTCCTTGCACATCCTCCTTGGATTCGTTCTTGTATCGAATTGTAACCTCAAGTCCCTGCTGGATTGTGAAGACTGTCTGAACGAGGGCATCGTTTCCACTTGTGGGAAGTGGATTGAAATATGTTTGCCAAGGAAACTTGAACTGGTCGTAGTAAGTAGAGATTTCAACGAATCTCCCGGTTCGGACTCTGACACCAGTGTAGATGCCGAACTCGTTCTGTGTGTCGCCATTATTCTCACCGAAACCAAATCCGTGCAAGCTGATGAAGTCCTTCGGATAGTTCCTGACGACCAGTGCGATGTCAACAATCGTTCGACCGGGGTTCCTGTTAGCTCCGTCGAGGGAGCCGCCATGAATCGGATCAAAGCTGACAAGCACTCCCGTGACGCCCCCGACAGCACCTGTGTATGACCGCGCCCACTCACCAAACACGTCCACATTCTTGTAGTTGAGATCGTAGTCCAAACTCAACATATTGCTGTTGCGACCCTGGAATTGAAACAGCCGACTTCCGACAACGTCTTTGTCGAAACTACTGGCATAGTAGGTCAAGCCAACTTGGAGCATACCAGGCTGCATGAAACCGATTCGTCCACCGAAGAGAGTCTCTCTTGCAACGTTGTGCCGATCGAGTTCACTCTGAGTTCGGTGCAAGCCGGAGATATCAAAACTCTTGATTCCATCCAGCGTGTCAACGGAGGCATCGAGCAGGTTGTTCGAATAGAACGCAGTTGCCTCGAATTCAGAAAAGTGAGCTGTCGCTGCACCACCCCGCAGGAACTTGTTTTCATCCGATGAAAGATACGGCTGAATACACCGACCAACTTTCTTAACAGGATAAATTACCTCGCTCCCCTTCGAGAATCCACTTGCACGCCAGAATGCAATCCCTTGACCGACCTCCAGCACATAATCGCCCAGCACCGCCTCAGAAACAAACGGGAGATTCTTAAGCTCAACGTAACCCGCCGTGAAGTCGTTCAAGCTCTGTTCACCAGCGTCCTTTTCAAAGAGCACACCTGCTTCGACCTTTGCAGAGTACTCAGCCACAAATCTATTGTAACTCTTGAAAGGCGAGTTGAAGTACGTGCCGTCCTGAAAGCCTTTCCGTTCCTGTAAATCCCGGATTGCCCTCGACCGCATTGTGAAGCCAATCCTCTGGGTAGATCCATCCACGCAGACATATCTCCTCAAATGGGAATACAGCTTTCTTGTCATACCATCAACTGCAGAAAGCTCTGCAACAGAAGAGAACCCACCAATTCTCTCGCGATGATTCACAATACTTTGAGCTATGAAAGGCGTGACACCAGGGATTACCTGCAGCTCCTCAGAAGAAACAGTGTTCAAATCGAGCGGATGTTCTTGAAGACGAGTTAGCTCGTCAAGAAGCTGTGAATCTTCCGTATCCTGACTGCCGTTCTCAAGCAAGTCTTCCGCTGTCTTGTCGCCTTCCTCCAGCGTCTTGGTGGTATCCTGAGAAAGGACTGAGTGAGCTGTCAGGAGAAGAAAACTCAATAACAATATGGAGGATCGGCGCAGCGAATTCATTCTTGAATCCCACGATCGTCGGTTCAATTGATCAACACTCCCACCGAACTTCTTCAGATGCAGTACGGAAGTCACAACGGAACTAAGCGAACTTGCCTCACTCCAATGTCTTTCTGAACGTTTCCCTTCTGTCTGATCGTCCTCCCTCGCCCCCAAAACTCACGCCGACGGAGATTTGATGTGTCAACCCCAAATCTTGATGTGTGTACAGTGCATAGTCAAATTCGAAGATGGAATACCGCACACCAAGGCCAGCCGAGAACTTCGATGGGTTGTTTGCCACTCCGGTTCGCAACGCCAACATGTTGAAGATCTCGTATTCGACACCGAACCTAACCGAGGCAGGATACTTCACATCTTTCTGTACGTCCAGATTCATCACAAGTTCAGTCAAGGGATTGAAGCTCAGACCTGTCGTATAGACCTGGGGAAGTTTTTCTTTTGCCTGCCCGATCGTCGGCATGTTTACGTTGATCGCACAGAATCCCCAACGAAGATAATCATTTACGTAGGCGAGAAGACCAACGTCAATTCCAATCGTTCCATCAGAGCCATAGTTGGAAATCGAGAGATGATGATAGTTGATGTTTGCTCCGTAGAACAAGACGTTCTTGTACGCGTTCGCATACGAGATTGTCGCTGTGACCTCCCGATATAGCTCAAAACCGTATGTACGCGCTGAGAAACCAAATGAACCGATGCTTGTGGGTTCGACATACGAGATCGAACCGTGTGCTAGCTCCTTCAACCCGAACGGCTGAGGTGAGTAAAAGACCGCGACCTCTCGCCAATTCATTAACCGCAATCCTGCGGGGTTGAAGAACGGCGCCCAGACGTTGTCGGAAAGCGCAACGAATGCACCTGCCATCCCCAGCGGGCGAGCACCGTGTTCCCCTGGCTCGAATCCAGCACGAAGAGTCACCGGGAACCAGAAGATAATGAAGAGTGCAACCTTCGGCGCGTAGTGCATAGAGAATTGACCTGGAAAAGACTTGACCTATTCTGGAAAAATGGTTATATTCTGACGTTCACGAAGCACTTCCTGCAGCATCCCAGACCATATCAGTCTGCAAGCTTCTGTCAGTGGTCTTGCATGATTGAGCACAGTCTAATGTCTCAGCATATCCAGATGAGGTTCTCAGAGCATCAATCTAGATCTCAGGAAAAAAGAAATGTGGAAGAAATTATGTAGCATAGGTTTTCTGTTATTCCTTGCCTCACGCGGCTTTTCCCTCGCACAAGAGATCGAGTGCCAGGTCAAGGTGAATATTGAAAATCTCCCGTCAGCAAACAAGGATATTCTTGTCAACTTTGGAGAGGATGTTCGTAACTACATCAATAGCTATCGCTGGATCGGCAAGGATTTTGGTCCCGACAGAATCAAGAGCACCTTCAGCATCTTCTTCACAGGCGCTTCCGGCGACAACTATCAGGCACAGGTCGTCATCGTCAGTGAACGACCGATCTATGATGCTGAGAAGAAAACTGACAAGAGCACCCCGATACTTCGACTGATGGATGACAAATGGGACTTCAGCTACGTAAGGAATCAGCCGTTCTATCATGATGAGTATCGGTTTGATCCCGTTGCCAGCTTCCTTGATTACTACGCTTTCGTCATAGTCGGTTTTGATCTAGATGCTTGCGGGTCCTCGTGTGAGAAGTCGAAACCCCTCAACGGCACGCCGCTGTTCGAGAAAGCTATGAGGATCTGCACACAGGGAGCAGCAACATCTTTCGCCAGAGGCTGGAGCGGGACCGCTGGAGCCTATACGCGCTACAATCTAATGGATGAGCTTCTCAATCCAAAGTATGAGCCTTTTCGTAAAGCAATGTTTGAATACCACTTCAACGGCTTGGATTTGCTGAATACTGAGCAAAGCAGTCAGGCGATGCGCACGGTGCTCGCGGCTGTAAGCTCAGTTATGGATCTGCAGACTCAGTTGAATACATCCAGTGTTCTCATCCGCACCTTCTTTGACACGAAGCATATGGAACTGGCTGATCTCTTCACACGGTATCCGGACAAATCCATCTATCTTAGACTCGTCAAAGCGGATCCTTCACATCAGCAGATCTACGATCAGTATCGAGTAAAATGAATCGCTCCTTCAGCAGCCCACGTGTATCTTGGGCGCTGATGGAGCAGTATCGCCTGAGAGCTTCGCTTCATCTAGCATGTATGTCGCTAATGACGTAGCAGCGCTAAAGATCTTCTGCGCCTGTCAAGCCAAAAAGCCTGCAGGCATTCTTCGTGGTGACGCTAGCAATCTCCTCAACGGTCACACCCTTCGCTTCCCCAATCTTCGCGGCAATCAATGGAACCCATGAGGGCTCATTCCGCTTTCCTCGGTGCGGTACGGGCGACATATAAGGCGAATCCGTCTCCAGCAGAAACCGCTCCAATGGGACTTCATTCATGACGTCCAGCAGTCTGTTCTTGCGAAACGTTATGTTCCCCGTGAACGAAATGTAGAACCCGAGTTCAAGCACACGCTTTGCCGTCACCACATCACCAGAGAAGCAGTGAAACTGCCCGTGCAGGTCCTCCGAGATCTCGCTCTCCAGAATCTCCATTATGTCTTTGTCCGATTCTCGGCTGTGCACGACTATTGGAAGATTCCTTCGCTTCGCCATCTGGAGAAAAGCTCGAAAGACTTTCCGCTGCTTATCTCGCGGTGAGAAATCATAATGGAAGTCTAAACCAATCTCACCGATGCCTACAACCTTATGGTGGTAGCTGAGCTGCTCAACTTCCTCCAACACTCGGTCATCCACATCCTTTGCATCGTGCGGATGCACTCCAACGCAGGCATAGACACTGTCATACTTCTCGGCAAGTGCGAGCACCTGCTTGCACGTCTCCAGATTGGTTGCAGGATCAATGACATATTTCACATTGGCGTCTATCGCACGCTGAATCACAACATCACGATCTTTACTGAATTCTGGACTATCCAGATGTGCGTGTGTATCAATGAACAAGTTCGAACCTTTCTGGGCGGCGTTTCAAATGCGTTTTTGCCACAATCGTCCTGTGCCCCGCTGATCGGAATCCCAGGTTGGGACTGATCCCCCATGTTCGGCTCTTTATTAAATGGGGACGAAGGGGGACTTAGAACCTTGTTCCGCGCCATAATAACTCAGAAGCATCTGCATTGTTCGCTCCATGTTATGCTCAGCTACGACGAACGCTCGACCTGCTTTGCCGTGCTCTGTTCGTTTGTCGGGATGTTCAAGATAGAAGGTGATTGCACGAGCAATGTCTCGGTGATCGCCAACCCTAAACAGCAGACCGTTCACTCTGTCACGAATCTGCTTCCGTGTACCGCCAGCGTCCGCACCGACGACGGGCAAACCAAGACACATCGCACCCAGCACAGCCAGTGAGTACATCTCGTCGCGACTCGGAAACACAAAGAGATCCATGGCGCCTAGACATCCAACAAGATCACTGTTAAAACCAGTGAGAATAACCTCCTGTTCAAGATGATTTTGGCGAACGAAGTTCTGAACACTCTGATAATAGCGTTCTGACCGGGATTCGTATTGTGATCCACCGCGATCGGCTCTACTCTTCAAAGTCGGATCTCCAATGACAAGGAACTTGACTTTGCTTCGCCATCGCTCTCCGATTTCCAAGAACGATTGAACAAATTCGAGAATTCCCTTGCCCGGGTCAATGCGTGACACAACTCCAGCCACAATATCTTCAGAAGCAATACCAAAGCGTTGACGAATTTGTCCTCGCTTCTCCCGGCTTATCTCGTATTCTTCAACCTTCTTGCCGTAAGGAAGGAAGCCAACTCTCTGCTTAGGTACGGCATAGAGCTGCGGCAGAAGGGCGTTCAGTTCCTCAGAGGAAGAGAAGAATCTGTCCACCCTGCCGAAGATGAGACGGTGAATCAGATCACGCTTCCTGCCCACACCCATGTAGATGCTGAGAAACAATCGAACATCCGGGTTGCCTCTAAGTGCCAACGAGGCAGCCCAAATATCCCGATGGAAATGGACATGGACGACATCAATCTGTCGCTGCTTGACGAGTCTCTTAATTAGAAAGATTTCATTCAGGCTGAAGCGACTCCTCGGTTCGCTATAGACTCGCTCGATATCGTATTCTCCCAAGAACGCGTCAATCCGAGAATCTTTCCGACAGAGGACCACAACCTTACATCCTCTCTCAGACAGTTCTCTCATCAGAGTACAGGAATAGATCTCCAATCCTCCCCACGATTCAGACGTACAGACATGTAGAGCAACAAGCTGTGAACTGTGCATTGCGGCGGCGTTCAATTTTCTATCGGGCATTGCGTTTCAAGTTGGTTTGCGTCCCTCAAAACCTTCCTTCCACTGTCACCATGTAGTTCCGTATCGGGGCGAGGTTGCCGATAATATCAACGTAGTGATACTGGAACAGATTATTGACGTTCGCTGTCAGAGTGAATGGGAGATGTAACTCTGTCAAATCAAGAACCACCCTGGCATCAGTGACAACCGTTTCTTTCCGTTCACCGCCATCTTTCACGATGCCCAGGGTCACAAACTCTTCATCAATCTCTTCAATGCGACTCAAGTATCGAAAATCCACAGCGGCGTGAATCCAATTGAAGGTGAATCCAGCAGAAGCGTAGAGCAAATGGCGCGGGCGATATTTCAGAGTCTTGTCAACAGCGTCGTTGGTGATGTCCTTGGGAACGATATGAGTGTATCCAAGGTCTGCAGAGACCACGCGATTGAACCATGCCGTCTTGATACCGAGTTCCACACCCCGGATACGGGCACGCGTCACATTCTGGAACGTTGCTCTGCCGTCTGGAAGAAAACTGGGCTGGATTAGATCCCAGAATTCATTCTGAAACACCGCCGCATCCAATAGGATATGCTCACTCAGTAACTGCGTTCCACCAATTTCAAATGACCAACTCCGCTCTGGCTGCAGACTGGGATTTGGCAACACCACAAGCCCGCTCACATTGAGGGATGCGAACGTCTCCCCAACTGACGGAGCTCTGAATCCTCTGCCAGCCGATGCTCTGAGTGTTGTTCCGGACATTGGATTATAGCTAATGCCCAATTTCGGATTGAGTTGACTATTCGCATCCATCGAATCAACTTTCCGATAGTCGAACCGTACACCGAGCGTTATCGTCAGCGGGTCAAGGAGTCTCAATTCATCTTGTCCATAGAGGGCAAGACCGAACCCATCACGTCTTCCAAACAGATTGGCACTGACATCGTCGTAGGTCCCTTCAACGCCGCCTATGAGGAACTGGTTGTCGTCTGGCCGGAAATTCATCTCGAATTGCCCAACAAGAAGATTGGAAATTGACTGGTCTCCCACGGTATCCGAGTAAGCATGTCCGATGTTGTCCTCCCAATCACTTCGATACAAGATTGCCTTAGCCGTATAGAATAGCTTCTCACTGATCAACTGCTTGACCTGTGAACTGATACTTAGACGTGTGGTCAATACGCGCTCGCCAAGTACACTCTCCGGAGGTTGAAGTGCGTGCCGGAGGTCTCGCCAGAACAGATAGTTACCGCTGTGGTTGTTCAAAATGTTCACCAAAATTGTCCAACTCTCAAAGGGAGAAAAATCGTACTTCAATTTCGTGAAAACGTTCAGTCGGCGATAGTAATCGTTCTCACGATAGCCTTCATCCTGCGTCTTGCTGAGAGCGACGAGAAAACTGAATTTCTCAATGGACTGTGAATGGCTGAGCGTGATACCACTGAAGAACCGGACTTCTCTCGACCAATCCCATTCGTCATAATAGGGTCTGTCGTACAGACCGCCGTAGAGCTTGAAATAGGTCTCTGGCGTTTTCTTGGTGTCCTTCGTTATCACATTGATGACTCCACCCAATGCAGACGAACCGTACAGTGCTGAACCGGCGCCTTTGACGACTTCAACCCGATCTACCTGAGAAAGTGGAACAGCCTCCCAGATAATCTCTCCCGTATCACCCGCGATGAATGGAAGACCGTCCACCAGCATCAAGACGCGACTCCCTACGCCCCTGGTGTATCCACTTGAGCCACGTATATTGATTTGCTCCTTCTCAATGCTCACACCCGGAACGTATCTCAAGGCTTGATCCAAAGTGATAACGTTACGCTGTGAGATCATCTTCGCATCGAGCACACTCATACTGATTGGGACTTCTTGCAGACTCTGTTCACGCTTGCTTGCCGTAACCACGACTGTTTCTGTTTGGAGAGCAACCTCTTCTAGTTCGACAGCCAAGTCCGTGGTTGCGTCCTTCCCAACCTGGACATCAGCGATCATCTTTGCCCGGTAGCCAACCATGGTGACAGCGACGGAATATGTCCCAACGGGAACTCTCGGAATTGCGTACTCCCCGTCCAAATTGGTAGATGCACCCAATAGTGTTCCCTGCACAAGGATGTTTGCACCAACTACCGGCGTTTTCGCCTCCGTATTCCGCACAATGCCCTTGATAGAACCAAACTCTTTCTCCTGAGCGTGGAGGTGAAGAGCAAGCAAGCAGAGAACTATGTAATTTAGAAACCTCTTCATAAAATTAGTGTACAGATTCCGGATTTCAGAATTCCTGTTTCGAGTTGGCAGTTTCGTGTTTGAACTTTGAACTCGAAACTCTAAACCCGAAACTCAAAAACCCCCAATCCCCAATGATATGAACGGCTGCCTTGGAGGATGATCAAAATCAACTACGATGTCAATGCCAGTGATAAACATACTCGGAGGCACCGTGACGGTTGCCGGTTGATTGGGATCCAGACTCGTGTGGTATACGCCCACCGCCTTCCAATCCGTAAATAGATTCGTACCATACTGCTGAGCGACAGCGACATACTGATAAGTACCTGAATCAACGAAGAATTCAAATCGAGTGGAATCAACATTAAACGGCAGCGACGATTCGCCCAAGGGAGGATACACCTTCGCTTTTCCTGAAAGAACCTCGGTTACGATGTCCTGTGGTGGAAAATTAAGGAATGCGACCAGCCGCAGATCGTTCAAACTGTCCGGCGGTGGCCAGTTTCCGACGTATCTTATAACACCGCCAAAGCCTGGTTTAGTAGGTTCAAACGGAGGTGGCGCAAGCCCATGATCGCATGCTACGGCAAGGCAAGAAAACAGTAGCAATCGCGTTACGAGATATTTCGTCGTTGGATGGGTCATACACGGTAATATGATAACAAAACCGCGTCTAAAATGCAAATGCTAACTGCAAGCAAAAAGCCGTGTCGCTCTCACAGAATCGCTCTCTGAGAGACGGCACGGCTGCTCTTGTGTTGATCGTTTGAGATCAAATGCTCGCTAGGGTTTCAAAATGATTCCTTTGTTCTGTTGACCGTTCATCTTGATGGTAATTGGCTCATCAAAATGAACGAGCTTCGTATAACTCATCTCATCAACTGATGGCTGCTCCAAAAGCCAATCCCAGTTGATGAAGCTGTACTGATCATTTGCCGTGACCGTAAAATATCCCACCATGAATGATGTAAGATTGTGAAAGAAGTGCGAGCCTTGTGAGGGTGATACATCAAAGTCCTTAAACCCATCTTCAACAATTGCTCGCGCCCCAGAGATCTGATTCCATGCCACGGGAATCCCTAACCAAGGATCTAACGTTCCCCAGCGCCCAACGCCAATGAGAAGGTATGGACGGTTTTCAGACACCAATCTTGCATTGAACAGACTCACCTCTTTTGCAACGGCACAGCTTTGCGAACGATCGAATTTTTGTTTGTCCACCACGACAACATCATGAATATCTTTGATGATTCCATGACCCAACACATGGTTGCTCTGACAGATGAGTGCACGTGGATCAAAATCCTCAACAACAAGTTCTTCTAACTCACGGGTGAGCACAAGCGGACGCATCTGAAGAATGCCGAATTCCTTTGGCCTGCCGGCCGGCACCGACATATTCACCGCGAATTCGATTTCAATTGGCGTACCCATTCCCCAGCTACCCATATCCAGAAGCAATTCGCAGATTTCTGCAAGAGGAAAAATCCCATTTTTCAGGATTGGGGCGAATGTGACAAGCCGCACGCCCGATCGTGAGACGCCATCGTAGATACGGTCATTCTCTGCCGAGTATGTTGAGCCGACGTAATGAAGTGTTCCATCATTTTCCGCGGGACCAAGTGAGTATTTTCTTAGGAAGAAATCGCTTTTCTCGATGGCATCTCCGATTTCAGCTTCGAGATCTAGCGCAAAGAATTGCTGCTGATTGTTGCTAAGTGACTCCCGGATTGTCGAGAACTGTGCAAGATGCTGTGGATACTTCGGACAAAATCGTACCGTTAGACCACCATCAACAATGGTCTTACCCAAGCCGAGTGCAACCGATACTGTTCCATCAGACGATGTCTGCGGCGGCAAAGGATAGAAGTTGTATGACTTTGCGACACCAGAAAAATCTGGATAAAACCTATTCTCATGTTTCGAACCGACCATCTTCTGAACAATGACCGCCATCTTCTCCTCTTCGAGTCGGTATGACGTTACTTTGATATACTCTTTGGCACTCTGGAAAAACGTTGATGCATAGACCCGCTTGATTGTCTTGATAAGTTCGCTGCAACGCACGAGAGGGTCAGGATGATTGTTGGGAATCATGTACGTCTCATACACGCCGGCGAATGGATGATACTGGGAATCTTCGAGCAAGCTTGATGACCGGACAGCAAGTGGATCAGTGATGAGTTCGAGGAATGCAGCAAGTTCACCGAGAATGCCTTCTGGGAATGTTCTCGCTTCTAAGAAGGCCTTGATTATTTCATGATCGTCCTTCGCATTGAGTGCGAAATTTTTCAGGTCGTTGTCTTCAATGAACTCATCAAAAACGTCCGTGCCGATGACTACTGCAGGTGGAATGAACACATAGGCATCTTCAAACCGAGTTTGAACATCATAGCTGTTTATCAATATGTTGACGAAACCCAATCCGCGTGCTTTACCACCGAGCGAACCGCCTCCGATGCGTGCAAAGCTGCTATTCGGATCAAAAGACTCTTTCTTGAAATCAGTAACAACCCCCCGCTGACGAATCTTTCTGTAATACCTCAACGAAGAAATCAGATGTTCGCGCATTGAAGCGATTGAAGGGAAATCACTGACTTTCCGTGGTCGGAGTTGATGAGCAAGCCAGAATTCCGTTCTTGCCTTGAGCCAATTTGAGAAGTGGTTTCGCTCCGCATGATACTTCAGACTTTCTTCGGGCACGCTCTTGAGTTGCTCTTCGAGTGACAATAAGTCCTGCGCACGACCAACTTCACGACCATCCGGCATACGGAAGATAAAATCACCGAAGCTAAAATTGTTAACGAGAAACTGCCGGAGTTCATGCAGCAGCGTTGGGGAATCTTTCAGAAGAAATGAAGCACCAAGTTCAAGAGCACGTTTCTCATTCTCAGGTAAATTGGACTGTAACAGAATTGGAATATCATAATGCTGGCTTTTCACGTTACGCGCGAACTCCAATCCAGCCTGTGGATCGTCTCTTCCGTTGCGCTGAAAATCTATGTCGGAGATAATGCCAAGAACATATTCTCGATACTTCTCATATGTCTCCCAAGCTCCGTCGTAGTCCGTGCACAACAAAATCTTTGGTCGTGCACGCATGCGCAAGTACCTGTGCGAAAGATTAATGCCTTCCGACATCAAGCGTTGAGAATGCTTGAGTATCTCAAGATATATGATCGGAAGGAAAGAAGAGTAATAATGGATATTATCTTCAATGAGAATGATCGCCTGAACACCGGCAAGGCGTGTATCGTGATCAACGTTCATGCGGTCTTCAAGATGTTTGATAATGGCGATCAAGAGTCTGAAATCCCCCTGCCAGATGAAAATGCGATCAAACAGTGCTGCTTCATGATGCAGAATCAGTTCAGATAATTCTTTGTTGCTGTACGCAAGAAGAACGATTGGAACGCCGAGTTCCGCTTTTCGGAGCATCCGCGCGAAGGTTGTGGCATGCATATCCTCAATATGAAGCGTCGTGATAATGAGATCAAAGCGTTTTTCTTGCGCGAGCGCAATGGCTTCTTCGCCACTCGAGACGCGAGTCAGCTCAGGTGGATGACTCAAGTTCAACTCCTGATACTCGTCGCGTATGAGTTCGTACAGTCTCCCATCTTCTTCGAAAACGTAGAGGTCATAGAGACTCGAGACGAGAAGCACGTCTCGAATGCTTGAACGCATCAGGTTTTGAAAACCTTGGAAGTGTGTTCCATAACCATGTTCTACCCAGAGTGGGTCAACATGCGTTAGGCTTTCTTGGAAATGGCTTTTCATCTAGCTATATGCGCGTATGAATTGAAAAAGATCGGAGTACTCGGTAACACCCCGATCTTTCATAAGAGCAAGTGAAGTCTCAGACTAAGCCTTGATCCATCATTGCATCGGCGACTTTCAGGAAGCCCGCGATATTCGCACCGTTCACGTAATTGCCCGGCGTGCCGAATCTCTCTGCTGTCTCGAAGCATGCCTCGTGAATGTTTTTCATGATTTGATGCAAGCGGCTATCCACTTCTTCTCGCGACCAGGACAATCGCATGCTGTTCTGCGACATTTCGAGTCCGGAAGTTGCCACGCCGCCAGCGTTCGCTGCTTTGCCCGGTCCGTAAAGAATTTTCCCTTCGAGAAATGTGCGTACACCGTCAATATGTGTCGGCATGTTTGCTCCTTCGGAAACGACGTACACGCCGTTCTTCAGCAGATTTTGCGCATCCTTCGCATTGATTTCATTCTGTGTTGCACTTGGGAACGCGCAGTCAGCTTTGTGATCCCACAACGGACTGTAATCCAATTCTGGATCGACTGGAGTGTATACCGCGCTCGGATATTGTCCAACATACTCTTCAATTCTTCCTCGACGGACATTCTTCAGTTCCATAACGAATCGCAGTTTATCTTGATTGATTCCTGCCTCGTCGTAAATGTATCCGTTCGAATCTGAAAGCGTAACAACTTTGCCACCGAGTTGGAGAATCTTTTCAACTGTGTACTGTGCCACGTTGCCACTGCCAGAAACCAAACAGACCTTTCCCTTCATCGTTTGACCCTTCATCACCAACATCTCTGCTGCAAAATACACTGCACCATATCCTGTGGCTTCAGGACGAATGAGCGAGCCGCCCCAATTTAGACCTTTTCCAGTGAACACACCAGTGAACTCATTTCTCAGTTTCTTATATTGACCGAACAAGAACCCGATTTCACGACCCCCAACCCCGATGTCACCTGCAGGAACGTCGGTGTCTGGTCCAATGTGACGGAAAAGCTCATTCATAAAGCTCTGGCAAAAACGCATTACTTCAAAATCACTTTTTCCTTTTGGATCGAAGTCCGCTCCACCTTTGCCACCGCCCATCGGCAACGTTGTCAGACTGTTCTTGAATACTTGTTCGAACGCGAGGAACTTCAGAATGCCAAGATTGACGGTGGGATGGAAGCGCAAACCACCTTTGTACGGACCAATTGCGCTGTTCATCTCTATTCTAAATCCGCGATTGACATGAATCTTTCCTTGATCATCCATCCATGGCACGCGGAACATGATAACTCGCTCAGGTTCTATGATTCTCTCGAGAATCTTTGCCGCACGATATTCTGGGTGACGATCAAGCACTAGTGCGAGAGACTCGGCCACTTCTTCGACAGCCTGATGAAATTCGGGTTCAGCCGGATTCTTAGCTTTGACTTCAACCATCAAGTTTCTTGTGTAGTCCGACATAATATTAGACCTCCGATAGTAGGTAAAATATATGTTGATGTAGGTGAAGATTGGGGTCGAGTTTATTATGATGTGAGCGAAAGAGGTTCACTAGCAGCTCGACCCACTCTTATTGGATACGATTTGTTCACTGATAATCTCTACGTGCCCCTTGCCTTGTTGCTTCTTCGACGTGTCCAATATCGAATAAAAGAGTGCTGGTACGGCAGGCATCACGAGAGTCTGCACGCCAACATCTATCCCTATTCAGCAATGAGCCTTGTCCTTGTGTACACGGTGACTTTCAATTTGTCGTTGATAGAGTCTGCCACCCTCCGAAACCTCTATGCCATCCATGATGCCGCGTGCATTGCGAAAGCTGTGGTAGTACGACTCCAAGATTGACAGACTCTTGGGCATCCTAGCCGCAATCCTCGATATCGTAATATGTTTTGGTCTGACAACCATAGTTCCTTTTCTCGTGCGATGCCTTGCTTTATTGTTGAGTACCAACCTATGAGCAGCAGAAATCCCCTTCAGGAAGCGAATGACATGCATCGCGATCCAATGCAGCATCCACCCGACGCAACCAACAAAGGTTACCTCACTCTGCTCCCGTTCTCCATTTCTTGTTCCAGCGTCAACACTGCCAACTTCCCATCACTTCCTGTCGCGGCGAGCAGCATCCCGTTCGATTCCATCCCGCGAATCTTCGCCGGCTCCAGATTAGCGACAACTATGATCAGCTTACCAACAAGCTCCTCTGGCGTGTAATGCTGTGCAATGCCAGCCACGATTTGCCGTTCCTCGCCACCAATCTCAACTTGGAGTTTGAGCAGCTTATCCGACTTCTCAATTCTCTCGCACCTAAGCACTTTAGCAACGCGTAGGTCAACTTTCTGGAAATCCTCAATCGAAATTCTCGGTTCAATGTCCATCACCTTCTCCTGAATTCGTTTAGAAACCGCGCCTAACTTTCTGATTTGCTCCTCGATGATATCGTCTTCAATCTTGGGAAATAAGATCTCGGATCTGGCGAGCTTATGTCCTACCTCCAATCCGAGCACGCCAGCACCATCCCACCCGGCTTGCTTCACCGATCCGGGCAGGTTCAACATCTGCCAGATCTTTACAGACGAGAACGGCAGGATTGGCTCCATCAGAATCGCAAGAGATCGAGCTACTTGCAGGCAGATGTTGATTGTCGTCGCACAGCGGTTTGTTTCCGCTTTTCGTGTATTCCAAGGCTCACTGTCGTTAAAATACTTGTTTGCAGAACGGGCAAGATTCATCATCTCCAGAATCCCATCCTTGAACCGGTAGTGTTCGAAGGCATCACCAACCTTGCCAGGCGTCTCTTTCAAGCGTGCGATCATTTCTTCGTCAAGCGGGGTCAAGTCAAGACGGTCTGGCACTCGATTGTCGAAATAACGTTTGGCGAAGACTGCTGTGCGATTGACAAAGTTGCCAAGGATATCAGCGAGTTCGTTGTTGTTTCGAGCCTGGAAATCTTTCCAGTAGAAATCTGTATCGTGGGTCTCTGGCAAATTGATTCCAAGCGTGTACCGGAGCGCATCCGGCGGGAAGAGTTCCAAGAAGTCCTTTAGATCAATAGACCAGTTTCTACTTTTCGACAGCTTCTTCCCCTCCAAATTCAGGAATTCGTTCGCTGGGACGTTGTCAGGAAGGACGTAGGCAGTTTTCGGTTCATAATCTCTGCGCGCCATGAGCATGGCTGGAAAGATGATACAATGAAACACCACATTGTCTTTTCCGATGAAAGCGATGTATTTGGTACCTTCATCTTGCCAATACTCTTTCCATCTCTCCGGTTGACCGATGCGCCGTGCCCACTCCTTGGCTGAAGAGATGTAGCCAAGCAGCGCCTCAAACCATACATAGATGACTTTCTTCTCGTATCCGGGAAGTGGAACTCTCACACCCCAATCTAGATCCCTGGTGTACGCCCTATCACCTAAACCTTGCTTCAACCAGCTCTCACAATACTTCAAGACGTTCTCTTTCCAATCCCTTTTCGAGTAAATGTATTCTTCGAGCTTCTTCTGAAAATCTGCCAGCGGGAAATACCAGTTCGTTGTCGTCTTCGGCACAGGAGTATGACCGCAGATGCTGCATCTCGGTTCGATCAGCTCGGAAGGGCTTAACATGCCGCCGCAGCTTTCGCATTGGTCTCCCCGCGCATCAAGATTGCCACAAACTGGGCATTTCCCTTCTACGAATCTATCTGCCAAAAACATTCTGTCGTACTCACAAAAGACCTGGGTCTCGGATTTCTCTTTCAATAAACCTTTTTGATACAAATCAAGGAAGAACTCCTTTGCCACCTCGTGATGCAACGGGAGCGAAGTGCGAGAGTAGTTATCGAAGCTCATTCCGAACTTCTCAAAGCTCTCCTTGTTCAGCGAATGGTAGCGATCAATGATGACTTGAGGTGTGGTTCTCTCGTTCAAGGCGGAGATGGTGATAGGAACGCCGTGCTCGTCTGAACCACAGATGAACAGAACATCCCTTCCTTTCAAACGCTGACAACGCACATAGATGTCGGCGGGAAGATAAGCACCAGCAAGGTGCCCTAGATGAATCAGTCCGTTGGCATAGGGTAGAGCAGCTGTTACCAAAATGCGTTTGAATGCTGGCGTTATCAAAGTCCTCTCCAGAAAAATCACAGCACTTTTGTGTGGGGATTACAGCTCAAGTGTAACGACTAACGTCTCATTGCAGCTACTTTGGGAAGTGCTGTTTCGTACAGAAGATACAAAACATATTGGAAAATGTCAATTCTGGTCACGATTCATAGAAGAGCCGACCTGCTCCTCGCTTCTACGCTTGGCACCAAGAGCGATCAATCAGCGCGGGTCCTACAGAAGGCTGAAACAGCGAGGTTACTGAAAGATGATGAGACGAGATGTGCAAAAAGAAGCAACTTGTCCAATATTGAATTCTGTCTCAGAGATTATGTCCAATTCGATTCCGGCTGAATTTCAACACCAGCGCCCGTCATTAGCTGAAGACACTGTGATTCACTGTTCACAGAGTTCGTACAACAGGCAGCATTTCAACCGCCCGCATTGCCCCGAGAGTTTGACAGGATTCAGCGGCAACATTTGCGCCTTCGCGTGCTGCGTGGTGATGCGTTTGAAATCCATCAGCCATCCTGAACAGCAGAGTTCAAGACCACAACTTCCAACACCTCCGATGCGTCGGGCTTCATCACGTGCCCCGATCTGCCTCAGCTCAATTCTTGTTTTGTAGTCAACCGCCAAATCCTTGACCAATTCCCTGAAATCTACACGCTTTTCCGCAGTGAAGTAAAAGGTGATTCTGCTCTTATCGAATTGACATTCTACATCAACCAACTTCATACTCAAGTGATGATGAAGTATCTTTCGTTTGCACACTTCCGCAATTTCCGTCTCCTGCCTCCGGTTCTCTTCCAACTTGAGCAGCTCATCGGTCGTTGCCTTGCGCACGACCTTTCTTACGTCGGGCACAACAATGCAGTGGCTCTTACGCTTGATGTGAACAAGCTCTCCCATGAGGGACAACCTCCCCAAATCCACGCCGCGTTCAGCTTCAACAACCACCCAGTCTTGCATTGTAAGCGGAATGTCTTGTTCATTCCAATAGATCCCCTTTCTTGAACCTTTGAATTCAACTTCGATCAGATTCCTTGTGTCATTATACTCCTTTGCTGCACCCTGCATGCCAAGCACATCAGCGCTCTCGCGTACTGATGGTATCGGGGGCTCCTCCTCCCACCCCTCAGGTCCGAAGGTAGCGTAGCCGCTCTCAAAGTAGTCTTCGACGTAATCATCAAACAGATCGCTGTAGGGAGGCTGATTATTATCCGTAGGCATTTCGGAAATCCTCTGTATCTTAAGTACCAACGACATGTCTCAACCTCATCACCAGTGCCAGGAATATGAGATTGAGATTCACATTCTTACCTACCATATCTATCGCTCTCTCAACCGCACCAACTGCAGACTGGATGTCGGCATCCGGAAAATTCTTGTTGAATCGCCTCAAGACATCAACTTGATCAATATTGACAAGCCCATCCATGCCACCTTCCCTCAGCACGAATGCATCACGGAACCAAAGGAGTAACACAGACAGCATCTGCTCAACCTTTGCGCGGTCGGCCGTCAACAGGAGATCTTCAATCTTGCTCGTCAGCTTCAACACTTGGCTACTGAGCGCCAACCTGAGAAACTCCACCATTTCCTTTCGCTTCTGCTTCAAGTCCGTTTCGAGCAGTTGCACAGCTCGTGTATAACTTCCGTTTGCCAGACGTGCAGTGAGATACGCCTCTTGAGACCCTACCTTCTGCCGTTCCATCAATGCTTTGTGGATATCCGCATCGCTCAGCGGATCAAACCGTACGGGCTGACATCGGGAAACAATGGTGGGCAAGAGGTTGTCCTTCCGCGACGTGGTCAGGACAAGCAGCTTTTCCCCTGGAGGTTCCTCCAAGGTTCTTAGCAAAGCGTTCGACGATTCGTCGTTCATATTGTCCGCATCGGAGATGATTACCACTTTTCGCCCGCGGCTGGAACTCTTGTAGCTAACCTCTCGCCTGATATCTCTGATGCTGTTGATCTTGATAGTAGTTGCTCTTGGAATCGCGATCTTATGATAGGGATCCTTGCCCTTAAGGAGGAGTTGCTCTTGAATGAGTTTGACCTCATCATTTGACAGATTGTCGAGCGGTGGATCACCCGCCCCTTCACTCTTCCCAACAGGAAGCGCGAACACAAGCTTGACGTACGGATGTTGTAGGCTTGCCATCTGCCTGCAACTAAGGCATACACCACACGCCTCTGTCCCTTGCTTCTCACAGTTCAGGACTCTCGACAACTCAATCGCCATCGCATCCTTGCCTACTCCCTCGGCACCGTAGAACAGAAATGCATGTGGCAAACGTTGCTGCTCGATCACCCTGACGAGGAGCCTCTTGACCCTATCTTGTCCAATAACGGTATCCCAAAGCATCGCTGTGCTGTCACATGATGTATGTTGCCGGATAGCCCCTGCAGCGCCACACTCAAGAATTCAACAAGTGATAATGGAAGTACGACTCAGAAGTGTGTTGCTCGAGGGCAAGGACTGCCCTTCCACACATTGAATTCGTCTAACCTGATTCCGTGTCGTCCCCAGAAGCTGAAGCCTACAGAAGCTCATGTAGTACTTCGGTGCCAAACTGAGGCTCTTGATTTCAGAACGCATGTCCAATGCCGAAGTGCAAGACTCCTTGAGCTAAGGTTTCGCTGACAAAGCGTCTGTCAAATATCCAGACGCCTCCTTCTGATGACTGGGGGTCGTACACTCGAATTCCGAAGTCAATTCGAATTGGACCAAAGAATAAATTGTAACGCAAACCTAATCCTGCTGCCATGGAGACCTGATTCGGTCGAAAAGAATCCCAGCTATCCCAAACATTGCCAACATCCCAAAAGATTACTGCCCAGACTTTGTCCCAAGGTATTAAGAACTGACCTCCTCCAGGCAAGAAATGGATTCTCAACTCAGCATTGCCTTCGAATAGAGCATTGCCGCCAAGACTTGGCTGGTCAACTGCTCCGAGTTCCCGTGTTCTCCAGCCCCTGACGCTCCCGCTCCCCCCAGCAAAGAATCTGCGGTTCAACGGAATGGGATAGAGCTCCCTTTCGCTACCGTACTGTTGGGCAACTCCTACCTTCATCTTGGCAGCGAAAATCGTCACAGTATCCACGGACAACGGCGCGTACCACTTGCCTATCAGAGTCAGCTTGCAGAACTGCGAGTACGGATACTTTGCTCGATCTCGGATGACCAATGAAGGGAACAGCCCCGCCTCCTCCAGCGTCACGGAGAAGAATGAACCCTTCGTTGGAGAGAATATGTCGTTCGTATTGTCCCCCTGGAGAGTTACACTCAGAACAGAGTTGAACTGCGGTTCCTTGAGGCGCTGCAAGATTTCGCTAAATGCGGAGTCAGTCACGAGGGTCGGATCAAAGCCGCTGCTAAATCGCGTATCTACTCGCTCCAAGGTCCAGTCAAAAAAGCCGTAATTGATGAAAGTGTAAGCGGGGAACTTGAGACTCGCTCCCAAGTCGTTTTTCAACACGGTCTGAAAGTATTCCACCTGCTTGTCAAGACTCAGTGAGATTCCCCAATTCAGACTGAGTTTGTTAGTGAAGAAATACGGCTGCACGAGTTGGGCTAGGAGTTCGGCAGTCCCTCGCCGTATCCCCTTGATTGAATCCACAAACGAGATGGATTGAGCTAAGCCCGTTACTTTGGCTGTGAAGGTCTGAGCGCCACCGAAGGTGTTTCGATTGCTGTAGCTTGTACCCAACCCAACATTGAAAGCATTGTTCTGATTGTTGATCACGATCTCAGGAGCGACCTCATGTTTCTCACGCGGCTTCAGCACAACCGCAACAGGCGCACGGTCAGATGAATCAGGTTCAGAAGGAAACTTGACATCAATCCGTGCAAAATCGAAGATGCCCAGTCGGTTGAGATTCCGTTCACTTTCGTATTTCTTTGCGACGCTATATGCCTCCCCTTCCTCAAAGTCGAGTTGGCGTAGGATGATGATCCGCGCAAGGTTCAACTCTTCAGCCCCTTCGATTCTTACCTCAGGTTTACCGAAATAGTAGCGCTTGCCGTGGTCGAACAATAGACTCACATACAGATTGTCATTCGAGAGTCTTCTGGTCACTTTGACGCTGTCGAAACGAGCATGAGGATATCCAGTGTTATACAAGATGTTCAAGATCCGGGCACCCTCCTCAGCCACTCGTTGAGCCGCGTATCCCCTTCCTCGTTCTATCCGTGATTCTTTGAAGATATCCGCCAAGATGTCTGCAGGAAGATCGCTCAATCCCCGATATTCTACGCTATCCACCGACGACAGCCCCCCCTCGGAAATCACGAAGGTCAACGACACTGTCTTCTTCGACAGATTGAGACGTACAGAAGTATCAATGGTTGCATGGAAGTAACCGTGTTCTCGATAATACTCTTTCAAACGTCGAACATCATCACCCAGAATGGCGGCATCGAAGTATTGCGGCGCCTCGCCAATCCGTTCGCTGATATGCTTGTACACGAATGTCCAGAACCCGGCAGGCGTCTCCTTTGTGGCAATCACGCTCAGCAACTCAGTACTGCCGATCGCCTCATTTCCCATGAAGCTGATATCATCTACTTCAAAGACGTCATTTGCTCGACCGTGATTGGTTTGTGCGCACAGAGTTCTCCCCCATAACACAAGACCAAATGTCAACAAGCCATATATGCAACGCTTCATCATCACATTACGCTCCTAAGACATAGCGCAGGCGTGACTTCTTCCTTCTCATCCAGCAATGGTATAAAAAAACCCAGCCCACCTCAAGCGGAGTGCTGGGTTCAGTAACTACCGGCCGCTGAAGCGGCATGGATTCTTTTCTCACGATCTCCTTCGACGCCGAAGGGCTCTCTACGCCGCAGAACATATCACTTCATGTCGCTCCTGTTGCGTCCACCCATCGGGATTCTCGACGAGGCGAGACTGTCTTCATTCAGCAAGACTTGATCTTCTCGATTCCAAGTTTTAGCGTAAGATGCGGTCCATCAACACCACACCTTCCTTGTCGCGTGACGAAATTGATATAGACTCAAATATGAAGCGATTCGCCGGTAAGGAAAACAAGGACACTTGTCTTACCGCAGCAACTACGCAGTCACAATCAATACTCGGTTTCGTCCTCCTCGAAAAAGAAACCTTCATCTGTTGGGTAGTCGGGCCAGATCTCCTCCATGCTCTCATATGGTTCCTCGCCGTCTTCCAACTCCTGGAGATTCTCGAGCACTTGAGCCGGTGCACCCATCCGTGTTGCATAATCAATCAGTTCATCTTTCGTTGCAGGCCAAGGCGCGTCAGCAAGATAGGACGCAAGCTCACGTGTCCAGATCATACAAGGGCGTCTCCTTTAGTCCAAACTTGTCGGCTTGGCAGCCGCCTCTTGCCCTGTGTCGCTCTGCAACATCTGACCAGCAACTTCAGTCCTGTGTAGATTATTCACATCATCAAGGAAATAGTCCACAGGATTTTGTTTCACACCATTGTACGATACTTCATAGTGCAAATGAGGACCACTGACCAATCCTGAACGGCCAGATCGGGCAATCTGTTGACCCCGTTTGATAGTTTGACCCTCTTTTACCAAGGCAGTGGAAAGGTGAGCGTATAAGGACTTGTAGCCATAGCCGTGGTCAATCTCGATCACCAAGCCATAAGCATCTCTTCTTCCGACAAACTCGATAGTACCTTCACCCGTGGCATAGACCGGTGTGCCGGGTTCAGCCAGGATATCAACGCCTTCATGCATCTTATAGTAATGAAGCACAGGATGGAAGCGAACTCCAAAACTATTCATGCTGTATACTCCGACCATCGGTCTGATGGCTGGAATGCGAGTGAATAGCACCCGGTTCTCTTGATATTTCGCGAGAATACCTTTGTAGCTCTCCTGTTGAAGTTTGATCTCCCGTTCTAGTTTGTCAATCAACTGATTCGCCGTCTGGACAACACCAGCACTGCTGGTGTAGACTCCAAAATCATAGTCGTCAACCGCTCCCCCAGTTCCGACGCTCCTCACGTCGCTGTCAATTGGAGGCAGATCGACCATCAATCGAAGCTCCTTATCATTCTGTGCAAGAGCGTCAAGATGTTCCCTTAGTTTGAACATGCGCTCGGTCAAGGACTCTATCTGATTTCTCAAAACCTTAGTCTCATTCTGGAGCGAAGCGGTCTTATCGTAGTTGAATCCCAGCCAGTCACCAGACACATAGTTGACCGCCACAATCATAGACACAATAATCACGACCGACGCAAGAACAAGCAAAGCAAGCTTAGTGCGATATCCCCTGATTTCCCGCATCTCCAAGGTATCCTCAGAGCAAAAGAACACCTTACGGTTTTTGATCATTAGGCTCTTCCTCATTTTTGGGACTGGAAGTTCATAGGCCTAGGACTGAATCCGCCGCAGGCGGACCTCTAGCTCAAATGATTTAGAAAAGCGGGGACCGCAAACAAGTCACGGCCTTTGTTCTGTCGTGGGATTCGGTAACTGCTGAAAATAAGCAATAATTTCCTCTTTGTCAAGAAAAATCTTTCGAGCGACAAACTTTTTCTGATGGGGGAACCCTCTGCAGTCATGTCTGGGATCCCTCTCTTAATCTCGGATCAAGGGCATCCCGCAAACCATCACCCAACAAGTTGAAGCAGACCACGGTCAGGACTACTGCCAACCCCGGAAAAGCAGAAATCCACCACGCGCTTGTCAACACATCCCGTCCCTCATTCACGATATTCCCCCAACTAGCTGTGGGCGGTTGAACCCCCAGTCCAAGAAAGCTCAATGCTGCCTCGACCAGAACGACACTGCCTACCCGAAGCGTCGCATTGATAATGATAGGAGTTAGCGAATTTGGTAGAAGATGCCTCGTGATGATCCGCCAACTGCCAAATCCCAGAGCACGTGCCGCTTGCACAAATTCCTGCTCCTTCAAGGAGAGGACTTGCCCTCGTACCAATCTCGATACTCCCATCCATCCTGTCGCTCCCAAGACTGCGACAATTAAGAAGATCGAATTGCCAACCAAGGCAATAATGATCAAGATAAGAAAGAGATTCGGAAAAGAAAGCATCAAATCCACAAACCGCATGAGGATGCCATCAATTCTACCACCAAAATAACCGGCGGCAATGCCGACGAACGTTCCAAGAGTGATGGATATGATGACTGCAATCAAGCCAATTGAAAGCGAAATGCGCGAGCCATAGATAATCCGGCTCAATATGTCTCTACCGTATTTGTCGCTGCCAAACATATACATTCGGGACGAAGCCCATTCCCGTTCGCTCGCACCATTAAGCTCAGAAAGACTGAGGCGACCTATTCTGATACCTTGATCAAAGATTACCTCGTCTCCCACAATTCTGTATTGATCAACGAACAACTTATCGCCTAGTCTTGTATCTGTTAGTTCATAGTTCTGCTTGATAAGAGCGTTGCTCAGTTGTGCCGTGAATGTTCTGTCATCTCGATATGGAACGCTGACGGAAGGCGTTCGCGCTTCCTTGAGAATCAGCATTGTTACCCGTGCGAAGGGTGACTGGTACTTCGTGACCCCGATATCTTGCTGTGCTGTTGGTTCAGAAGGAGCTAGGATGGGACATAGAAGCGCCAGCGAGTACAAGTAGAATATTAGGGTGAACGCTGCAACAGCAAGACGCCTCTTTTTGAATTCTTTCCATGCAATAGTAGGGGCGATTCGCGAATCGCCCTTACGGGCAAAGAACCAGATTCCTATGGAGCCAAATAGAAGATATAGAGAGGCAACCCAGTGCTCGATCACATCAGCGCGGAAGACTCTGACTAGCTCGCTCCAATTGACAAAGGCCGATCTAAGCGAGAGTCCGAGTGAGATAAAACCACCAACGAATTGATGGAAGTGGACTCCCATCAACACGAGAAACAAGAGGAAGGTGAAGAGATAGATGGAACCGAGTCCAATTCTTCCCAACCTGAGATGACCCAAGCCGGGAATAACGCTCCAGAGAGGCGAAAGTACCTCCGCAACGGCGCTTCCCCGTTCACTATAAGATCTACGAGTCATTTCCTGTCCTTAAGTTCTTGTCTACCCAGCCTGACTCTTGGATCCACCACTGCATATAGCAGATCGGCAATCAGGTTTCCAAGGATTACCATCGTTGCAACGACAAATGTATTGGCAATGATGAGAGGATAATCACGAGCAAAGATGGCATCTACAGTGATCCGTCCCATCCCGGGCCATGCGAAAATCGTTTCCACAACCACTGCACCGCTGAACAGGAAAGGGAGCGACAAACCAAAGATGGTGACAATGGGAATCAGCGCATTTCGCATAGCGTGTTTGAAGATCACTTTCTTCTCGTCAAGTCCTTTCGCCCTTGCCGTTCTGATGTAATCTTGGCGGATCACTTCAAGCAGGCTTCCCCTCATGTAACGAGCTGTCGAAGCAGCATTGGCAATACCAAGCACAAAGACTGGCATAATCAGATGCTTCACCGTGTCCCAGACATATCCTAGCGGTGATAGAAACTCAGCATCAATTGAATGCATCTGAGAACTTGGCAAGATACCCAGCACCAACGAGAATATGAGAACCAACATCAATCCTAACCAGAACTCCGGCACAGAATAGACCAGAAGGGAACCGAGAGTCAATCCATAATCAAGTTTCGTCCCCTGTCGAATGGCACAGATCGTCCCAACAAGAACGCCGGTGACAACGTCGAAGATGAGCGCGAAGAACGTGAGAAGCAGGGTATTAGGGATGGCAGCGAGAATGATTTCCACCACCGGGCGATGCATACTTAATGAAACTCCAAAGTCTCCACGCACCACACTCCACAGCCACTTGAAGTACTGGATATAGATGGGATCGTTGAGACCAAACTTATCGCGAAGCTGCTCGCTTAGTCGTGGATCAATTTCAGGTGTGAGGTACAGGGCAGTCGGATCACCCGGCGCAAGATGGATAATGAAGAAAGTGATGGTCAGAAGACCGAGAATCAATGGTATCGCTGTGAAGACGCGTTTGAGAACATAGGCTACCATGTTCACTTCTCGGTGTAGGATCGTGAGGCGTGAATACCAGATTCTTGAAAACCTTGCAAGAAAACAAAGCTGTCCAATGCAGGCAAGGAGAACCAATCTCTCACTGAGATTGCCTCGTTCTGCTTCACGGGGAGTATCTCACACTACCTTCCGGACGCCGCAGTCTGCATTCCTTCGACATGCCAATCACCCATACCAATCAACGCACCCAAGATACTCACTGATGTGCCCTGCACTTTGTTGTTGATACCCACAATGCGGTTCGCCCAGTATAGAAATGCAACAGGCTGTTCTTCAGAGAGAATGACCTGGAACTCCTTCCAGAGCGAAGCCGCATGTGTAGCCTCCACCACATTCTTCGTCGCGGCAAGGATCTCATCCACGCGCCTATTCTGGAATGAAGCAGTGTTGAACAAATCCTTCTGCAAATCTGAACCGAAGAAGTTCTCCAAATCCATTTCCAGCGGCACGCCCAGCCCCGCCAAGAAAGCCTCGAACTTCTTTTTCCTAAGACCGTCAAAGAAGACGTTGTTTTCGAGCTGCTCAATCTCTACGTCAATCCCAATCGCTTTTAAATTACTTTGGATAATAACACTGGCATACGCCCTCCGCGGATTGCCGCTGTTGATCCGCAACTTGAAAGAGAATTTCCTTCCTCCCTTATCCAGAATGCCGTCTCCATTATGGTCTTCCCAGCCCTCATCCTTAAGAAGTTGTTTGGCTCTTGCGGGATCAAATGGATATGGTTTCAATGTGTCGTTGTATGCCCACTTAAACACAGGCGAGATTGGTCCTGTGGCTAACTGCCCGTATTGACCAAGGAATCCTTCCAGGATCTCCTGGCGATGGATTGCGAGCGTCAATGCTTGCCGGACTTTTTTCGTTCCGAACAACGGATGGGTTTTTATCAGCTTGCCATTGCTCTTCGCGTAACCCTCATTGTCAATGTTGCTCCAACCGACATAATCATAAAATCTGCCAGGAATCGTCTCGAGACGTATCTCTGGATGATTCTGTTTCAAATCCTTCACGTCTTCAGGATTTACCCCTTCCATGAAATCAGTCTCACCCGTTTTCAACTGTGTGAGTCGTGAGGCATACTCTGGGACGATACGTATCACGAGTCGGTCAACGTAAGCAGGGTGTGGAAGGACTGATTGCTCATTTCGTGCAAGGACGATCTCCTGTTGGGGAGTCCACCGTTCAAGCCTGAACGCACCAGCTGCGACTGGCTTTGAATTCTCCGGACTAGTTCGGAGGGATTTGCGATCGGCGTTCTGAAAAACATGCTTCGGCACTAAGGTCAATCCAGAATGAAACATCTGCAGCGGATAGGCACGTTGAAAATGAAAGACGACCGTACTATCGTTTGCCACTTCCACACTCTTCTCAACATCCACCTTTCCATCCTTCGTATGAAGTAATTCTCCCAGCAAATCCTGTTGAACACTCGCCACGTCAGGGTCAGCATAGAGTTCGTAGGAGAATTTGACGTCTTGTCCGGTGATTTTCACGCCGTCCTGCCAATACGCGTCACCCTTCAGGTGATAGATCACATCCTTGCGGTTGTTGGCAAACTCCCACGACCTTGCCAAGAGCGGCATGTATTCCAGAACACCTGTCTCGGTATTGAACTTGGAGCTTGTCAACAGCGGGAATATCGCATCGTTCACGTCTGCCGCAGTCTGCTCCGCAGCCACAATCGGATTGAAGCTATCAATATCGCCGGGCACTACGACTACTATCGTTCCGCCAGATGGTTTTCCTTGAGTGGTCTTGTCTTGCTTCTTGCCACAATGGAATATTGCCACTGACGCCAAGACGAAGATCAGGAGTATCGTTCTGATAGTTTTCGACATAGGATAGTCTCCAAGATGAGCAGTTGAAGTTCAATGTGACTTCCGGCGCACCACCATGTGAGGCGTCAGTCTGTTATGCTCAGCAATTGTGCCTGCTACTCAAAATCATGTTCAAAGTACTTTATCGCTCTGTCCACCGTCTTCCTACTCTTTTCACTGATTACCGCTTCCAATCGCTTGCTGAGTTCCTTCGCCGAGTCGTAGCCATAGTGTTTAAGCAGATGGTTAAGCGCGATGACCTCAGCAATGACCGTGACATTTTTCCCAGGAAAGATTGGAAGCATGACAAGCGGTAGGTCAACTCCAAGAATGCGCGCAGTCTCTTCATCAAGACCTGTGCGGGTGTATTCCTCATCATCGCGCCACTCGTGCAACTCGATGACGACTTCGACTCGCTTCTGAAACCGGATCGCACGAATGCCGAACATGCTCTGGGTATCAATCAATCCCAGACCTCGCACTTCCATGAAGTGTTTCGCCAACTCTGTCCCTGATCCAATCAGAATCCCCTCTCCCTTTTGGGTAACCATGACCACGTCATCTGCAACAAGACGATGACCCCGCTCCACCAAGTCCAAAGCAATTTCGCTTTTGCCTATCCCCGCCCGTCCGACAAACAGAAGCCCAACACCGTAGACATCCACAAACGCTCCATGCACGACGGTCTGGGGGGCGAATTGATCATCCAGAAAATCACTGATCAAGTAACCGAACTTGGTGGTCGCAAAAGGCGTTTGGAACACAGGTATCTTGTTTCTGGCAGCGACTTCCAAGAGCGTGTCATCCAGGACGTTGTCGTGCGTCACGATGATACAGGGAATGCTGAACTGACATATCGTATTCATCGCTTTGACACGCTCGTCCACCGTACGTTCGTTCAAATACCTGATCTCGGTGTTCCCGAAGATTTGCACACGATCGTACGTGAAGAGTCCAACATAACCAGCGAGCGCAAGTCCAGGGCGGTGGATATTCTTATCGGTTATGAGATTGTCAAAACCAACTTGACCGTTCAGCGTCTTGAGCTTGAACTGCGTTTGACCTATTTCATACAAGAAGCCGACAGAGATGCTCTTCTTTCGAATTTCTTTCAGGTTCTCTAACGACATGTGCACTACCTCCTTACTCCAGAGTTGCAGAGTTGTCGTCTAATACAGAAGGGATTCATTTAACCTCTTCCTCCACCTCCAAAATCACCTCGCGTTTGCGGTACTTCTCGACGCGATGTTTGTCTTTGTACTTCTTCAATTGCCGTTCAATCTTTCCCACCGCATAATCCACCGATTTGAAAAAATCATCAGACTTCTCCACCGCCGTCAGATGTGTCCCAAATACTTTCAGGCTGATCTCAGCGACCTTCACGCTGTTCCTCGTATTCTCATAACTGAGGATGATTTCGGCATTCACAATACCATCGTAGAATTTCTTTAGCCGCTCAATCTCCCCAATGCTGTAGTCTTTCAGACTCTCCCGCGCCTTGAAGTGTCGTGCGGTAAAACGGATATCCATAGTCTTCCTCCTTTCGAAAACAAAGTGAGAGGGTGGCTTATGGTTCGACTTGCTCACCATGAATTGAAAAGAACTACTGCTGAACTTGTTGCAGCACGTACTACACTGCAGTCAATTGGTGCAAGGTCCCGCGAGGCCGCATGGTCCCGTAAAGTTGCGTACGTCTCGCTATGCTTTTCAGATGTCAAGGCTTAATTTCAAATCGCACTCACTCTTTTCTACTGATGCAGAAGTCGTGTTTCTATCGTCTGGATTTCATCTATTATTTCGCATTCGGTTTTCCGACTTGCTTGATGTCTTTCGCACATCGAAATCCTACTGCAAAATCTACCCAGTTGGATGGTAATGCATTCCTATAATATACTCTATTGCAGCTTGATCCTGAATGCCATCCACCACCCCGAATAACTCTGAATCTCCCTTTGTCCGGTCCTTTTGGGTTTTTCTTCGGGCTATCTTCATAATATTCGGCCCCATAAATATCAGCGACCCACTCGCATACATTACCTGCCATATCATAAACTCCGAGAGTGTTTGGCTTATAACTTCCTACTTGAACGGTGCCTTTCCTTCTTCCCTTGAAAGTTATGTTGGCCAAAGTGGTATCAATATAATTTCCATTTGGGAAACTGCTATCGATGAGTCCTCCTTTTGCGGCACATTCCCACTCCGCTTCCGTTGGAAGTCTTTTCCCGGCCCAACGCGCATATTCTATCGCATCCGAGCAACTCACTCCAACCACAGGATGATTTGGGAAATCTATCCCACAGTGATATTCTTTCATGCCCCAAAAATCAGGCATCTGATGACCGGTGGCTTGACAAAAGCGGTAATACTGAAGGTTCGTTACTTCATATTTATCAATGTAAAAAGAATCTAACATAACTCTATGAGCTGGACTAAAATCATCCTCACCGTCCTTTCCCATCACAAATTCACCCCCTGGTACAAGCACCATATTCGTATCGACAATTGACGATATGCTATTTTGAGATGAAGCAACGTGGCGAGCTATTAGGAGAACAACAAGAATTATCCTGTATTGATTCACTCTCATGATTCTGCTCATGCCTTTTGTGATGTTCAAAAGTTGATAGTTGATATTCGCTGCGCACGTTGCGCTACGCTTTCGGATGCGCCTGCTCATATACTTTCTTCAACCTATCCACCGTAACATGCGTGTATATCTGTGTAGTAGAGAGGCTTGCGTGCCCAAGCAACTCCTTCACGGCACGCAAGTCTGCACCTCTGTCAAGCAGATGGGTTGCAAACGTATGCCGCAGAATATGTGGACTCTTCTTCTCGACTTCGGAAACCATCCCAATGTATTTTCCCACCAACATCGTCACCAATCTGGGATACAGTCGCTTCCCATGAACAGTCAGGAACAATGCTTCTCTATCGTCTCTTACCATCTTCCGTGCAAACAGTTCTCCCCGTCTGCGGAGATATGCTTGCAGTGCCTCTTTGGCTTTTCTCCCAAACGGGACAACTCGCTCTTTGTTCCCCTTGCCCAACACGGTGATGGTTTGATTTTCGAAGTCCACATCGCACACGCTCAAGCCGACCAACTCACCACGGCGGATTCCCGTGCTGTAGAGTAGTTCAAGCAGTGCCCAATCTCGGATGCCTTCCACTTTGGATTTGTCGGGAGCATCCATCAACCGATGAGCGCTCGCCTTGTCCAAAAACACGGGCAGTTTCTTCTCCACTTTCGGCGTGATAACGTTATCGGCAGGATTGAAATGAAGAATCCCTCTCTTTACTAGAAACCTCAGGAACGATCGCACTGCGGCAAGCTTTCGCCCGACGCTCTTCTTCTCGTATCCTTGTTCAGCCAATTCACCCATGAATAACCGAATCGTGACGTTATCAACATCACGAATGTCAATGGTCTTCTTCTCCATATGTCGGCTGAGAAAACCCGCAAACTGGAACAAGTCATTTTCATAGGAAATGATTGTGTTGTATGCAAGGTTTCGTTCGACATCAAGATATTCCAAGTATCTGCGGATGAGCGCATACATAGAATACTCGCCTTGCTTATCGTGATCTCACAGAAAGGTTACTGAGCCAAAGGCATATCCGCCTACGCCGGTGATGTCCCCTGATTTGAAGGTGGGCAGTCGCAATCTCGAATTCAGTCCCGAAACAAGCCCGCCCCGGTGACTGCTCGTTTCCAGCCTGCACGACATCTGCCCCTCTGTCCAGCACGGGGCCGGGATTTGCTTGTCCCCCAAGTCTAAAGATCGTCAAACTTCTTCCGTTACCACAAGCGGCTCAAGTTCCTTCGAGAATTCGGATTTACATTCTGGACACTTGATGAAGCTCCCTTTCTTCTGCGAGTACTTCTCGACCAAGTACTGTGAGTCGCACTTGGGACACTTGTCACCCACAGGCTTGTCCCACGAAGCAAAATCGCAATTTGGATATCGAGAGCACCCATAGAACGTCCTCTTCCGCTTGGTTCTCCGTTCCACAAGCTCACCGTCGTGGCACTTAGGGCAACGGATGCCCATCGTTATTGGCTTCGTGTTCTTACAAGTCGGATAATTCGAGCAACCGTAGAACTCACCGAAGCGACCTCGCTTGATGATAATATCGCCGCCACAGAGCTCGCACTTCTCGCCAGTCGGGTGCGCACGTTCCTGACCGTTGCCATTCAGCGATTTTGCGTTCTTGCATTCTGGGTAACCACTACACGCCAGGAACTTACCATGACGACCCCACCGCACAATCATCGGTTGTCCGCATTTCTCGCAGACATCGTTCGTCGTCTCCTGCATGGACTCCCGGATGTCTTGGGTCTTAGTCTCGACGTGGTTCAAAGAGTGCATGAAGGGAATGTAGAAATCATCGAGGACCTTCTTGTAGGTTTGTTCCCCCGCAGCGACGGTGTCAAGCTCCTCCTCCATCTTCGCTGTGAATTTCACATTGAACAAATCAGGGAAGTTGTGGGTCAAGATTCTGTTGACGTCCATCCCCAGCGGAGTAGCGTATAGCCTTCGTTCTTTCTGTTCGACATAGCCGCGCTCTTGAATCGTGCTGACGATGAGCGCGTATGTGCTGGGTCGCCCAATGCCTAATGCCTCAAGCTCTTTCACTAGACTACTTTCCGTAAACCGCGGCGGCGGCTTGGTGAAATGCTGGCGAGGATATATATCCAGCATGTAGGCTCTCTGTCCACGAGATATCTTATCTGGAATCCTCGTCTTAACCTCATCCTCATCTTCCTCACCTGTTTCGACTTCGACATCATCATAGACCTGTAGAAAGCCACGGAACTTATAGACTGAACCTGTGGCTTTGAACAAGTACTTGCCTCCTTCAACGAGGACCGTCGTTTGGTCCAGGATCGCTGCACTCATCTGGCAGGCGATGAAGCGATTCCATATAAGCAAGTACAGAGCATACAGATCCTTATCGAGATAGGTCCGGACGTATTTCGGGGTGCACTGAACGGAGGTTGGTCGAATCGCTTCATGAGCATCTTGCGAGCTTTTGCCCTTTTTGAATACCCTTGGTACCTTCGGCAGGTATTCCCCGCCATAGTTGTTGAATATATGTTCCCGAACTGCCGCAACGGCTTCGGAACTCAAGCGTGTCGAATCCGTTCGCATGTATGTGATCAACCCAACACTGCCTTCCTCGCCAAGCTCAACTCCTTCATAGAGTTGTTGTGCAAGTCTCATCGTTCTCTTTGCGGCGAAACGCAGCCGCCTCGCTGCCTCTTGCTGAAGCGAACTGGTGATGAAGGGTGGCGGAGGATTTCTGAGCACCTCTTTCTTCTGGACATCAGTGACGGTGAACTGCCCTGTTCGAATGTCATTGATGTACTCCCGAGCCGTTGCCTCGTTACCGATGTACGTGCGCTTTCCTTGAGGGTCCTTTCTATGAATCTGTTCCAGTGCTTCCTTATCTGGAATGACAAGTTCTTTGCCATCAATCTTGAAGAGCTTCGCCAGGAACGGCTCGCTCGTATCGGTCTTGAATTCGCCGAATATAGACCAATACTCAGTTGGAATGAAGGAATTGATCTGGATTTCACGTTCACAGATCAGACGCAAGGCAACCGATTGCACTCGACCGGCGGAAAGCCCGCGATAGACCGTCTTCCAAAGGAACGGGCTGACCTTGTAGCCTACAAGGCGATCCATCACTCGTCGGGCTTGCTGGGCGTTGACGAGATTCTCGTCAATCTTCTTTGGATGCTTCATCGCCTCGGCGATACCCGTCTGTGTTATCTCAGTAAAGAGAACACGTCGGATATGCTTGTTCTTGGAGTCAATCTCTTTCGCAATGTGCCACGCGATAGCCTCACCCTCACGATCCGGGTCGGTGGCGATGAAGATGGCTTTGGTTCTAGCTGCCAAGTCCTTCAACCGACTGATGGTCTCCCCTCTTCCTTTGATGGTGATGTATTCTGGCTGATACTGATTTTCAACGTCTATGCCCAGGCGGCTCTTTGGTAGATTCTTGATGTGACCGACAGTCGCTTCGACGATGTAGTCCTTGCCCAGATATTTGTTGATAGTTGCGGCTTTCGATGGAGACTCAACTATGATTAACGATTTTTCCATTATCCTATTTCTAAAACATCCTAGTTCAACAACTTGACACTGGCGGAAGAGTACCTACTTGCCTCTCGGCTTCACCGTCAGCACGGGACACCTCGCCTTCCGCACGACTTTCTCAGCTACACTCCCCATCAGTGTATGCTCTATGCCTGTTCTTCCGTGCGTTGCCATGACGATCAAGCTCACGCGCTGCCGTTGCGCAACCTTTAGGATTTCTTCATCCGCCGCTCCCTGCCTGACAACCTGCAGTACCTTCTGCCCCTCGAAATATCGTCTGGCAATTCTGCCGAGTTGCTTTTCGGCATCACGCCTCAAAGCTATTTCAAACTCTGGCACTTTGAACTGATAACTTATATCAGGTGGGATGTAAGGTGTCGTCGGAAGCACATGCACAAGGCAGAGTTCCGCCTTGTACGGGCGTGCCAACGATCGCGCGTATCCAAAAGCTGCAAATGAGGTTCTTGATAAATCGGTTGGGACGAGGATCCTATTCACTTTGAAGTGCGCCATGGTTCCACTTCCGGCTAATTCGCAGTAAGAGTTTGAGCGATGAGCTTTCCCCTCGGATTTGTGAACTGTGTCAGTTAATTGTGTCTCGACTGTTTAACATCAAGCGGCTGCCGATACGTTCCGAATCATCGAAATCGAACATCACTGTGGCAACAACAGATTTCATTTCCTCGAGCGTTACTTTGGCAAATCCGGATGCCATGATCCGATCTATGATCGTCTCGATGTCTGCTTCATCAATCAAACCGATCTCACGGAGTTGGATCAAGTATCCATAGGCTTCCGCTGAGATCACCATTTTCTCAACCTCGTGCAGGAAACGATGGGAGCGCGGCGAGTTGGGTTGCTCTTCGACAAAGATATTCTCTCCGAAATTGATCTTATCGAAAAGCCAACTGAAGGCTGTGCTAATCTCCGTTTGTGTATAGCCCCTATCAGCCAGTGTCCGCAAGTCTATCTCCCCCAGTCGCTTGTTATGCCTCATCTCATTGATCACATAGACAATGATCTCTATTATCTTCTCTTGCATTGTCCCGTTCCTAGGATAATTCGTGAGCTCAGCTCTCTAATGCAAATTTAGCAATTTATTTCTGAAAGTCAAGTCACAATCGGTGTCCGTCAGATGAAAGCACGCTGATCAATAGGTCGCGGATCTTCACCGCTGCTGCAAGTATGATTCGATGAAATCCTTTTCGACACATCAGAGCAGCGCCAGATAAGTATCCTCCCTGTGTCGCATTACTGCTCTGTCTTCCTTCCTTCTATCATGATATCCGAGCAAATGAAGGATACCGTGAATTACTAATCTTCTCACTTCGTTCGTGAACGTCACTCGATACTGTCTTGATTGCCTTCGTACGGCATCCAAGCTCACGTACACCTCACCGTCCACGCTGTTGCCTTCATCCAATCGAAACGAAATGACATCTGTCGAACGTCTGTGATGAAGATACTTGGAGTTTATCTTGCGAATATATTCGTCCGTCACGAATACGATATTGATATCGCCAACTCTGACCCCCTCACTGCTGGTAACAAGATCGGCCATCTGTACAACCCGCTCCCTGGAAATCCTATATCTTCTGTGAGCATTGACAACGGTGATGCTCGTCATGTCATCATCTACGACGTGGGCAGAATTGTCTCTGTCAGCGAGAGCGCAATACCAGACAACATCACTTCAGGACCCAGTTTCGTGAAGTCTCCTGAGAGCAGCTCTCTTTCAACATTCGCATATAGTGAACATCCTCCCTCTTTCTCTATAATAAGCCCTGAGAGTTTCTCCTTTTGTTCGCTGATGAAAGTGACTTCTCCTAACAGATCACTCACGACATAGCCGGAACAGAAGTGCAACTGCAGATGGGCATTTTGTGTATAGACAGAAATCAGATTGCCCTTGCGTTTTCCAATCCGGATGTTCGGGAAGATTTCCAGTGACACGGTTCTCTTTAGTTTCTGATTGTCTATTTCAAAACGATAGTGATTCCCCTGATGCTTGGATTTCACTCCCAAGACCTGAGCAATCTTCTTGATATCTTCTTCTCTGAACTCAAACGACATAATTACCTCACTGGAAGAATTGAAGGACACGAGAATACAAAACCCCGACTGCTCTTGGAGGGCAACGCCACATTACACAATCGGGGTTCATCACGATAAACAAGCACCTAGGACATGATAGTAACATTCACAGCTTGCAATCCCTTTTTACCTTGGACAACTTCGTACTCAACGGCCGTTCCTTCCTTAAGCGTTTTGTACTCCCTGTCAGTCTTGATTTGGGAGTAGTGAACGAAAACATCGCTCCCCCCTTCATCCTGCTGGATGAATCCAAATCCCTTCTTGCCGTCGAACCACTTGACTTTACCTCTGGGCATAAGCTGGGCTCCTCGAAATGCTGGGCTCCGATGATCAGATAACAACACAATAGACCAAAACTTTCAATTACGGTCTCTGGTCATCGTCGCTCCTATGGTCTATGTGTTTTGCATCACTCTGGAAATGGTCTTACTGCTCAATGTTAACTGCTACGATCTCAACCATGCAGGATCAGAACGGTGGACATCATTCTCTGAAGAACCAGTGATTCTCAAGGCGGTCAGCGATAATATAAAGAGTAATTGATAGATTGTCAAGTGTTTTTCTCAGAATTTGCGGTATTCCAGCCGATCCCCATTCTTAAGATGATATCCCCGAAGGAATTCCCCTATCGCCATTCGCTTCTTCCCCTCCTGTTGAATCTCGACAAGAGCAACTCTTCCCCTTCCAGCCTGAATCCATAACCCATCCTCAACGGCACGCACCTTTCCATATTCCCCTGTTTTCTCTTTGTCCACGATTTGGGTTCTGTACACTCTGAGTAGTTTTTCTTTGTGGTAGGTATATGCACACGGGCTCGGTGAAAGCCCGCGAACAAAGTTATGGATCTCTTGCGCATTCTTGGACCAGTCTATCTGACACTGCTCTCTAAAGATTTTTGGTGCCGGCGTCGCAAGGTTGTTGTCCTGTTCACTTACAACGACATTGCCCGATTCTATCAACCGCACCGTCTTTAGCACCAGACGAGCACCCAAGTCGGAAAGCCGATCATGAAGCTCACCTGCCGTCTCATCTTCACCAATAGATATCCGCTCCTGCAGGATGATATTACCAGTATCCACTTGCTCCTGAAGAAAAAAGGTCGTCGCTCCAGTCTCCCTTTCTCCATTCATTATCGCCCAGTTGATAGGCGCCGCACCACGATACTTCGGAAGCAGTGACGCGTGAAGATTGAACGATCCAAGTCTCGGCAGAGTGAATACCTCCTTAGGCAAGATACGATATGCAACCACCACTATCAAGTCGGGTGACAAGCCCTGAAGTCGTTGGATGAACCATTCATCTCTTAGTTTCTCCGGCTGGATAACAGAAAGATGATGCCGCAGGGCAAATTCTTTCACAGGGGTCGGCGAGATTTTCTGCCCTCGACCTCGAGGAGCATCCGGGGCGCTGACAACCGCAGCGACGCCGTATCCATTGTCAGTGAGTATTGCCAAAGAGGGAACAGCGAATGCCGGCGTTCCCATAAACACGATGTTCATGCTGGTAGGACACTTGAGTGAGATGGGGAAAGAACGAAACACACTGCCGTGATCACCGGCTATCGCCCGCTGACCTTCGCAGGATGCAACAGGGGATAGTCTGCTTCAACCTCCCCTCTCTTGATCTTATTCAGTTTCACCCTCAAAAGTCTTCGTTTGACGGGGCTAAGATGATCAATGAACAAGACGCCGTTGAGATGATCAACTTCGTGCTGAACAGCTCGTGCCATGACCCCACTACAAGTAAGCTCACTGTCTTCCATACTAGGATCTTGGAAATGTACAGTGATAGTCTCTGGTCGAGCAACCTCTTCGCGAATCTCTGGAATGCTCAGGCATCCCTCCTCAACTGCTAACTCACCTGATCCCTTGACAATGTGGGGATTGATCAGCACCAACGGTTTCGTGTCTTTGAACTCCTCTATGCTTGATACATCAAGCACCGCGAGCGACACAGCTTCGCCAACCTGATTTGCGGCAAGACCGAGACCCTTCGCACTGTTCAAGGTATCGAACATGTTATAAATCAACTTGATGACCGTGTCATCCACTTCGACAACCGGCTTTGATCTCTTCCTCAAGACGTTTGATCCATAGGTATGAATTGGCAAGACAGCCACAGATTCTCCTTTGTTGCGAATACTGAACGCGAGTTGACTATTCAACTTTGATGTTTGTTTGCTGCTTTCTTCCTCAGCTTCCAATTCCTCATTGCCGGGCTTACTCATCCTCTATCCGAAGTTTTCCATCTGAGATCGTCAGCTTTTCAGGATACACCTCACACGCTGCTGACCTCGACTGGTGTCAATATCACTTCTGCCCTCAAATCCTTGAACATCTCCAGTTGACTCGCATAGAAAAGAAGTCGAGTCCATATTTTCGCGACGATATAAAGCTGCTCAAGCACAAAGATGGCAAAGATCATCAGATGGCTATCCGGGGTTATAGTTCCTTCCACGAAAAAGTAAAACAGTAACAGCCCCCAACCGACAATGGATATAACCAAATACAAGCCCAAAGTGTTCCCGAAATGGCGCATAACAAACTTCACTGTCGCCCAGACATCCGCGAAGGCTTTGTGGCTGTTGTCTACCACGATCTTGATCTTAGTGTAGTCAAACACAAGACTGATAATGTTGAACAGGAATATGAGAAGAAGGTACCGGGCTACGTGCATCGCAACCACGAGTTGTTCCGATTCAAAATCCCTCGTGCTGGTGTCAATGAACTGCATCAACCATGCGTTGAAATGGTATAAGCCAAGATATATCACGAGTGCGATCAGAAATATCTTGAAGAATCTTACAGTATATTGCACACAGCCGTAGAAGAAGTCAATAAACATGGATTTCTTCTCCGTTGAGTTGTACACCGCTAACACGCCGCCCGCCAGGAATGTCTGTATCAAGCCATAAACCAATCCAACCATTATCATCACGCTCGGAAACTTCAGCAGCGTATCGTGGTGTCTTGATTCGAATTCTATATACCATTGGTAATCGAATGTCTTCAGTAACTTATCCCCCATCGCACTATAGTCGAGCGTTCCGCTGAGCATCACATAGAGTGGTGCCGTCAGAACGAGCGCGAATGCAACATTGACGAACCACAGCATCGTCAAGAACTTCAGTCTGTCGTTCACAGTTCGCAGACCATTTCTTAGTGCTTCGAGTATCAGCAAATTGCTCGTTGAACCTCTTTTGGTTATGAGCCGTATAGTATCATCCGCATATCTTCTCGCTAAATTCAACGACCGATATCTGGATCAACTCGCTGATCGCTCCTGGACTAGCAGATACTGCTGATGATCTGCAGAAAGTGCTGCATCCAAAGAAAGAACTTGGACGCCCATCGAAATGTGGCACGATAATCAGGTTCTACTCTACGGCTGTTGTTCGAGAAATCAATATCCAAGACGACCTTGTTGTCGGGATCAATTTGTGCCAGCGTGGCAGGTGATTTGGACGTGTATCTCAACTTCACCCATTGCTCTTTTCCATCCCAGTTCTCTCGGACAGTGTACCCGTCTTCGAAGCTTACAAGCACTTCGACGGGGAATATCACTCTACCGTTGCGCTTCAAGACTACTTCCGTCTCATAAAGCCCCTTCGCTTCCTCTTTCGTAGTGATGCTGGAGACTTGATAATCTATCACGCCTGTATCAAAGACAAGTTGATCAAAGAACCAATTCATATCTTTCCCGCTCACTTCGTTGACGACGTTGATGAAGTCATACGTCGTGGGATGTCTAAAACGGAACCGCTGGTAATATGTCCGCATGACCTTCGCCATCAGTTCTGAGCCAAGATAATTCTCGAGGGTTCGCAGCACCATCTCAGGCTTGCAGTAAGAGCCCACACGGTACGTCGTGTAATCAAAATACTTCCATCCCAATCTGTAAATAGGATCTGTCGTCGCACTATAAAGGTATATCTGTTTCCTCCTGTATGGTTCCGGCATTGCGACCTTGCCCAAATAAGTGATGATGGGAAAAGCATCATAGGTGACAAGCGGCAGCCCGAGAATTGGAATGCCCCCTGCAATCCTAAACATAGCATTGTCGCTGCCATAAGCTGCAGCAAGCACCTTCCCGGTAGCATAAGAGTTGAAACCCTCATCGAGCCATCCTTCTTCGGATTCGTTGCTTGCAACGATGCCATACCAATATTGGTGTCCAAACTCATGCACCGTCACATTCTCCGGGGAAAGCACCGAACTCAGTTGGAGCCAGCGCGTGTCAACGGCAATCAGCGTAGGATATTCCATGCCTCCCGATGTACTCGTCCTGGGTACATCCACCGCGGTGATCCTCGGATATGGATATTCTCCATACCACTCACCAAAGTATTTCAGTCCGTTCTCAAGTGCAAAAAAGTAGCGCTCGGCTTGACCGACATGTTCAGGTTGAATGAGCAGAATCATCTCGCACGAAGGAAGCGACGGATGCTGGAACGTGCGCTGGAGTTGTATGAACTCCGGCGAAGCCGTCCAGGCAAAATCGTGAACGTCCGCTTGCAGATAATCGTATGTAACTGTACCATCCCCATTGTTTCTTCTGACTTTTGCACACACCAGTAGCACCAACGACGTAACCGACCGGGACATTCACAGAGACATCATAAAGACCGAAATCAGCGAAGAATTCTGTGAAGCGATGATGCTGATGACAGTTCCAACCCTTTCCCTCTTGATAGACACCAACTTTTGGAAACCACTGAGAGACGAAGTAGAATTCCCTGCCTGCAGCGTAACCACATCGTGAGATTGACCGCGGAAGCTTTGTACAGAACTCAATTTCGAGTTGCATCGTATTGTGAGGATGCAAAGGCTTTGGCAAGACGACCTTCATCACAGTATGGTCATCTGCATTATCATCATCTGGTTGGACGAACTTCATCGTCGGCAACAGATCTCCGCCCCCGAGAACTCGAAGGGACTTGATGTCTATCCATCCCGCATCGTCTGAACTCACTGTCACTCCTTCTTCTCTCATCCAGGTACTTCTGCTGTTCCTAAATGCGTTCTGGTAGAGGTGGAAATACAACTCCGTGATTGCGTCATTGGAATCATTGAGCCACGTAAGAATCTCTTTCCCTTCTACAGCCTTCTGTCTAACGTCAAGCCTGACTTCCATCCTGTAACTAGCAATGTGCTTGCTGAGAAACTCAGATTGGGCAAAGGATGCGAGCAAGGGAAGGAAGAGAACGCTTATGAAGAATCTTCTGACCACTACGAACGGTGCATTTATGTGGGGGAATCTGCTGCTGCTGGTCAAAGCTGTGAAGAGTTCATTTGAATATACAGATTAGATTTATCTAAGTCAAGTTCATCTGTGTCACCACTTCCCCCATCTTCCAACACGCTATGTCGTGCCCAACGTCCATTTCCTCAAGCGGAGGTTTCTTCTTTCCGACATTGATCATCAGCGAAGGCGCAACGTGTCGAGAAGCGACACCCCTGCGGATATTGTGTGGCAAAGGGTACCGCTCCCGGTACTGCCTCAAGCCGTTCCGACTCTTCGTGTAACCGAGGCACAGAACGAAGTAAGCCGATCGTGTATGGATGTCTCGCAGAACGAAACAACTGATCCTTTGCCGCATACTCAACAATCTTTCCTGCATACATCACCGCGATTCGATCAGCGACTTCCGCGACGACACCAAGATTGTGCGAGATGACGATCACGCCCATCCCCAGTTCATTCCGAAGTTGGGCAAGCAGTCCAAGAATTTGCGCTTGCACAGTCACATCCAGCGCAGTTGTCGCCTCGTCGGCAATCAGAAGCTGTGGCTCACATGAAAGCGCCATGGCAATCATGACGCGCTGTCTCATTCCGCCGGAAAGCTGATGAGGATATTCGCTGTATCGCTGCTCAGGTGCAGAAATGCCTACAAGTCTCAAGGTCTCAATGGTTCGGTCACGCGCATCTCGCTTGCTAAGTCTCTGATGGAGTTCTACAGCTTCCTGGATTTGACTACCGCAGGTGAAGACAGGATTCAGGCTTGTCATGGGTTCCTGGAAGATCATGGCAATGCGGTTACCGCGAATCCCACGCATTTCCCGCTCAGACAACTTCAGCAGATCAATCCCGTCTAACATGATCTCTCCCCCAACAATCTTCCCTGGTGGTTCAGGAATCAATCGCATGATTGAAAGAGCCGTAACACTTTTGCCGCATCCTGACTCTCCAACAATGCACAATGTCTCTCTTCCGGAAACGGCAAAGCTGACTCCATCAACGGCTCTCGCTGTACCGCTCTCTGTATAGAAATAAGTCTGGAGGTGCTTGACTCTAAGAAGAACCGACATGATTAGATAGGTTGTGCAAGTAGTTTGACTTCAGTGATGTGCAGAAACCGGCAGTAGATATAAGTCTGTTTGGACTACGACTGAGGTCCTGGAATTGCAGCGCAGAGACCGTCCAAGCGACGGCTAATGCTCACGGCTCTTTCGAAGTCCTTGATGAGGGACGTGCATCGAGACCAGCATAGGTGATCATTTTCCAACAGCATCTGCTTCCGCCCCTTCTTCCGTTTCCTCCACTACCCTGCGAGCACCAACATAACGCTTTCGATAGTACGGACTCTGCAATGATGTAATCGTAACGCCTTCATATCGGCTGACGTGTGCAAAGAAGTTCTCGCCGATATAAATGCCTACATGCGATGGCGATCTCCGTCGCCGTGTCTTGAAGAAGACCAAGTCACCAAACTTCAGATGTTTCTTGTCAACCTTCCTTCCGACCCGGAACTGATCTCGGGTGGTCCGCGGGAGACTGATGTCAACCGCAGACTCGTAGATAAGCCCCGTAAATGCCGAGCAATCCATTCCTCTCGCCGTCACACCTCCATACTTGTAGGGCGTCTGAAGATACTGAACAATCATCATCATTACGTCCTCACGACTGATTCCGTCCGGCACAGGAACTTCTGGGACATCCGAACTCGCTCTTACAGTATCAGTAGCGGCTGCAAATCCCTGTCCAGGCAAATCAGCATTCACATCTCTATTGTCCCTGTCTTTGACTCTGCTTCTGGAACTGTCCTCCAACATGTTCTTGGAGTGGCGGCTTGTGTCCGGAATGACGTGTTTGTAGAAATTGAGAGTCAAGCAGAATGCGAATCGTGGAATAAACACCAGACAATGAAAAAGCAGGAAAACAAAGACAGCATGGAGTCGAATAGAAGTCTTTCGCATAGTTCTCATTTCAGTAGAAGCATGAGCCAGCAACCCTCGACCTGAGGTTGGCAAGACTCCACTTCAAAGTTGAACGTCAGGACTAATCCCCTCTCTCATCAGAGCAAAGCCCCGCTCACACCGCGGGGCTTATGCTCAAGACATTTGTTATCACGAGAGATCAGCCTTCCAAGGCGTGCAGCTAGCCAAGATATGCTCGCAGTGCTTTGCTTCGTGATGCGTGCCGGAGACGCCGAATGGCTTTCTCCTTAATTTGGCGTACGCGCTCTCGTGTGAGATTGAACTTCTCTCCGATTTCCTCCAGTGTCAGCGAGTGGTCGCGATCGAGACCGAAATACAGTCGTATGACTTCAGCTTCACGTTCGCTCAGAGTCGAGAGTGCGCGCCGTACTTCTATCTTCAGTGATTCCTTGATAAGATTATAGTCTGGCGGTGGCTGACGCTCGTCCTGTATTACATCGAGCAGCCGATTGTCCTCACCCTGAGTAAAGGGAGCATCCATCGAGAGATGTCGTCCGGAGATCTTGAGCGTATCAGCAACTTCAAAGAGACTCATATCGAGTTCTTCTGCCAACTCAATTGGGCTAGGTTCCCGCTCAAACTCCTGCTCCAACTCACTGAACTTCTTGCCGATTTTGTTCAACGCCCCAACACGATTGAGCGGTAGGCGCACGATACGAGATTGTTCCGCTAATGCCTGCAAGATGGATTGACGAATCCACCAAACAGCGTAGGAGATGAACTTGAAGCCTCGTGTTTCATCAAAGCGCTTTGCAGCTTTGATTAGACCAAGGTTTCCCTCATTGATGAGATCACCCAACGATAATCCTTGGTTCTGATATTGCTTCGCAACGCTCACGACAAACCTCAAGTTCGCTTTCGTCAGTTTCTCGAGAGCTTTCTGATCACCTTTTCTGATCTTTCTGGCAAGTTCAATCTCCTCCCCGGGAGGCAGCAGTTCCACCTTGCCAATTTCCTGCAGATACTTGTCAAGGGATTGGCTCTCCCGGTTGGTATATTGTTTGATGGTTTTCACCATTGTGCGTATTCACCTCGCTTTATAACTTCCAATAACCTTTTCATCAACGTCAATCCTATCCACAATACCTACGATAGAAGCATCTACTGGTGCCATCTCAACGGGAAGTGGTATGACAGCTTCGCGGGCAGTAACATAGAACACGGTTTCACCGGGACCTGCACCGACTGTGTCCACAGCGATGATGGGATTGCCAATATCCTCTCGCTCGGAATTGATTGGCTGGATGAACTGCAATTTCATTCCGATCAGATTCCCGTCTTTCCGAGTTGCCCAAACAGTACCGATGATCCTTGCTAGGAACAAATCACTCTCCGTATAGGTTGCTCAACAAGACCGTACCAGCAGCGCCGCAGCACGCACTATCTCAGACGCGTGCAAAAGGAGGTCTTCACTACACCTCAGTTACAATATCCAATTTGTCCACTACTGCCATGATCGTGGCGTCAACAGGTTTGTTCTTGGTGAGAGTAGTCTGCCGTGCGGAACTCCCTGAGACTACAATAACAATGTCACCAATTCCAGCTTGAACAGTGTCAACAGCCACGACAAACGTGTCCTTGACACTGTAATCCAAATCCACGTGTTTCACAATCTGCAACTTCATTCCCACGAGATTTTCATCTTTTCGCGTCGCCCATACCGTGCCCACGACTTTGCCAAGTACCATTCCGTTTTCTCCTTCATAAATCGTTTTCCCGTCAAGCCAACTGGAAATTCCACGGTGGTTTTGACCAGGTTCGCATCTTCATCAATCTAAGCCATGCGAGAACATCTAAAGAACCATTTCCAAGAAACTCTCACCAGCAATCGGCACTTCGAGTCTGAAATAATCAGCTACAGTCTTACCGACATCGGCAAAAGATTTCCGCACGCCAAGATCAACACCACGCTTTCCCGATTTCGAGCAGCAGAGTATTGGGACGTATTCCCGTGAGTGATCTGTGCTTGGAGTTGTTGGATCATTACCATGATCTGCCGTAATTATCAACAAGTCTCCATCGCTCAGAGTTTCAATGATGTACGGCAAATGTGAGTCGAAATGCTCGAGAGCTTCCACAAATCCTTCTACATCATTGCGGTGACCAAAGAGCATGTCAAAATCCACCAGGTTTGCCATCACCAAGCCCCTATCGAGTTCCTTCGCCGATCTCACGATGCTCTCAATCCCTTCTACATTTGACTTCGTGTGTATTTTCTCCGATAGTCCCTGCCCCGCAAACAAATCATCAATCTTCCCAACACCAATCGTCGGGATGTCTTCCTCCATCAAGAAGTCAAGCACCGTCTTGCTGCTTGGTGGAAGCGAGAAGTCTCGCCTGTTCGCCGTCCGAACGAAGTCGCCTTCAGTTCCGACAAACGGGCGAGCAATGACACGAGCAACAGCATGGCTTCCAACCACAACGTGCTCTCTGGTCCTCTGAGAAATCTCATAGAGTCGCGCAAGCGGAATCACTTCCTCGTGAGCCGCAATTTGAAAAACCGAATCGGCAGAAGTATAGACGATCGGATATCCCGTCCGTATATGCGCTTCTCCAAGCTCCTGGATAATAGACGTTCCAGAAGCCGGCTTATTCCCGAGCACACCTTCACAGCCAGTAACAATCTTAAACTTCTCAATCAGATCTTCTGGGAACCCGTGTGGATATGTCGGGAACGGCTTTTCAGTGATGATCCCGCCGATTTCCCAATGTCCGGAAGTGCTGTCCTTTCCCCTTGAGAGTTCACACGCCTTGCCGTAACATCCAACAGGAGAGGCAAGCGCTCCAACGTTTTGAAGACAAAGAATGTTCCCCAGACCAAGCTGCTGCAAGTTGGGCAACTTCATACTGACGGACCGGCGGTCAATGTTTCCAAGCGTATTGGTTCCTTGATCTCCAAATTCATGAGCATCAGGAAGCTCTCCAACGCCAACTCCATCCAGAACAATCAGTATAACCTTCGTTCGGATCGCCAAGTACAGTTGGTTCTACGAGAAATCAGGGAATTTGTTATGAGAAAAACCAGAGATAGTTTCTGGAATGGACGCTCATCAGCTAACCGTATGTCTCTTTCTCATTGCACTTGCATACCTGGACTCGCCTCCGAGCGAACTTCCAAGAATGTGATTTGTCGTTATATTCGGATGATATATATAGAAGGGGCTGCAGCGTTGTGCCGCATTTAGGACAATCAACACCTCGTTTCATTGAAGCCTTTGCCGCTTTTTCAGCAAAGGTCGTTGCTTTTGCCATGCGTTTCTCCTTTGCTCTGAACTGATAAATGCATCAACTGAGTTCGCCTGTTCTGGTCCGCCTATGACCGTCTGCCGCAACGTTTGTTATACTCCGGCTTCCTAATACACCATTACCGTGTTTCCTTCCGCCTTCCCCAACACTTGTATTGCCGAATTGATAAGTTGGTCACGGTTCGATCCCTCAACGATCCTGCTTATCCCGGCGCTGACCGTGACAGAAAAACTTCTGCCTCCAAGACTAAGAATGTGGCTTGCTATATTTCTCCTGACTTTTTCAGCCCAAAGGAAGGCGTCGTCAGCTCCCGTGTTGAACAACAGTACACCGAATTTGCTGCTGTCGTATCTCCCGACTACATCATATTGCCGTGCACTGTTTCGAATCAATCGGGCAACCCTCGAGACGATGATATCGAATCCTTGCCCCCCATAACGCTCCACCAGTATGTCTGGACTGTCAACAGACATGATGACGAAGGATAACTCGGTATCATAATCAGTCGCCCTGCTGATCTCTTCGTCTATCTTCTTGCACAAGAACTTTCGGTTATAGGTACCTGTTAACTCATCAATGGCTACGAACTCGTTCGCAAGGTTCACAGTGTTCAACAACTCGATTGCCGAGGAAACGGGCGTTGTCAAGTGCTGGAGAATATCAACGTCTTTCTTTGAGTAGTTTCCGCTCTCACCGCTTTCAATACTCACAGCGCCATAACACTTGCTTGGCGAACAGATGGGAATCACAGCAAACGATCCCACTTTGGAAAGCATCTCACTCCTCGCAAAGCGTACTACGTCTTCTCTAAGGCTTTCCACTATTGCATAGGCGCCGTTTCTTATCGCCCTACCAGTAACGCTGCGTTCAAAATCTATCTCGGTCATCAGAGGGATGTACTCCCTCTTGACCTTGCTGACTACTTTGCCGATCATCCATTTGTTGAAATCTCTTTCGTAGAGGGTGATAGCGATGTGATCCCAATCAAGCAATTCCGTCGCAGCTTCCACCAGGGTGTTCATGATTGCTTCCAAGCTCAAATCTTTTCTCAGCTTCTTCCACATCACATCCAACGTCGCCAAGACTCTTGCGTCTCTCCGCAAATCATATTTTTCCGTGTGAGTCTTGATGAAAGCGGAAACAAGCTTGGCGAACTGCCCCAGGATTGAGACGGTTTCGACACCGTAAGCATCTTCTGCTTTGCTATCAGCAATCAGAACACCAACAACCTCGTGGTTGAAGAAAACCGGGACACCGACAAAGGACTTCACATTTTGAACATCTTCGTAGTAACGCAGAATATCCTTCTCTGCCCTGGTATTGATGTGGCTGATAACCTCTGCTTTACCATGCCTGGCAATCTGACTGACTATGTCATCATCCATTCCACCGCGTAGCACTTTCACGAAACACGGACTGTCGGTGAGTTTCACTTCCAGCACTATCTCGTTCCTCCCTCTGTTCGCCCAGAAGAACCCCACCGTGTGTGCGGGAAGTACATCTTTCACCGCTGCCAGAAGCTTGCTTAGAAGAAAATCGAATTCCCCTTTGGAACTCTGGTCGCCGATGGGGCGGTTAGACTCGAGTTCGGACAAGTCAGGCACTGTAGCATCCGCGGTCTTCCTTCTGAGATTGCCTGCTTCGTCCCTCCCTATTGATTCCGGATGCTCCGGCATCCGGCTTCCATCCCTTCCATTCAAGGAGAAATCCGCAAGTGGAATAGTGTCGAACTGTGACCCGTCCCCTCTTCGTCGAATCTCAGAACCCCTCAGTGATTCTCCTCGAACCGTAAAATCCCCTTGGATGGTTTTCTTTCGTTCCAAACGCACATCAACTCCTGAATGAAGCTCGCTGTCGAGGGTCTTCCTCGATGACACGGTTGAGTGTTTCGTAGATTTGGACCGGCGAGAGCTAACCACTGAGAAGAGTAAGATCAGACTTGCGGTGACAAATAGGGCAAGGCAGATCAACTTCACGATAGCAGCTTCCTCCATCACTCCTATCACGGCAACAGCCAACATCACAACAACGATTAGGATATCCAGCAGTCCCCATTTCGTCTTTGGCGGATTCTCTATATGTTCCCCTTTTATCGCCATGATTAGCGGTCTGCTGATATTTCTAATGAGCTGCAGGTTAAACCCTGGAAAATTTAATCAAATAGCGGACAAAAGTCAAGGAAAATCTGAAAACGATTTGCGTTCAAATACACTTGTCCACCGCCGGCAGCGCTATCAATCCTCGACTGAACGATCTGTTGACCGCTCACATGTTGAATTGCATCTCATACAACTTCTTGTACAGTCCCCCTCTTCGGCGAATCAACTCACCGTGCGTTCCCTCCTGCACGATTTCACCTCTGTCAATCACAATGATGCGATTTGCGTTGCGAATCGTCGAAAGACGATGGGCTATGACAAACGACGTGCGATTCTTCATCAACCGTTCTATGGCGTCCTGCACAAGGAGTTCCGACTCAGAATCAAGAGCAGAGGTCGCCTCATCAAAGATCATGATCGGTGGATTCTTGAGCAAGGCACGGGCAATCGAAAGCCGTTGCCGCTGTCCACCAGAGAGCTTCACACCGCGCTCACCAATCACGGTATCGTAGCCCTGCGGCATTTCCAGGATGAAGTCGTGAGCATTTGCCGCCTTGGCTACCTCGAAAATCCGCTCCATTGGACAGTCGTCCAAGCCATAGGCGATGTTGTTCCGTACCGTATCGTTGAAAAGAATCGTCTCCTGCGTGACAATCCCGATCTTCTCACGCAGCGTTCGTAGTCTGATTACACGGAGATCAATTCCATCAACAAGGATTCTTCCATGCAGTGGATCGTAGAAGCGTGGGATCAAGTCAATCAGCGTTGACTTGCCACCACCACTTGGTCCCACAATTGCCAAGATCTCGCCCTTCCGAACATGGAGGCTGATATTCCTCAACACTAACTCGCCGTTGCCTGCTTCCTTCACATTCCTCTCGTAGGCAAACGAGACGTCTCGAAATTCAATCGAATTCCGAAATTCGTCAAGCGGAATAGGATTTGGTGCATCTTTGATGTAGGGATCCGTGTCGAGAATATCAAGTATTCGTTTCCCTCCTGCGATCGCCTCCTGAATCCGATTGTGCACATTACTCAGTTCTTTCACTGGAGGCATGATCTGAAAAATGAGGAGCAAGAATCCCAAGAACTGACTCGGCTCAATCGATTCATCCATGATGACTTGGAGTCCACCGTAGTAGATGATCACGGCTCCTGCCATGATACCCAGAAACTCTGTAATAGGAGAGGCGAGATTCCTCAGCCGCGTGATCTTCAAGATTGACTTCAAGTAATGTCTCGTCTGACGCTTGAATTTCCGATTCTCGAATTCCTCCATACCAAACGCCTTGACCACCTTCACGCCATAGATCGTTTCTTGGAGCACTGAAACAATATCCGCCATCCTCTCTTGCGTAACTCCACGCTCGTGGTAGAGCCTCACACCGATCCGACTGATGATAACCAAAGAAAATGGAAAGACTAGAAGCGAGACCAGCGTTAGCTTCCAACTGATGGAGACTGCTAGGACAAGAAAGACAGTGATCAAAAATGGCTCGCGGGTGAGAGTTCCGAGACTTGCCACAACCCCTCCATTCACAATGCTGACATCATTGGTGATGCGTGAGATCAGATCACCTGTGCGTTCATTCGTAAAGTAGCCCAGCGAGAGATTGTGAATATGTCTATAGAGGGTGTTGCGGAGATCCATTGTGACTCCCTCCTCCGCATACGCCATCAGATACGAGGCAAGATATCCGAACAGATTCTTAAGCAAAAAAGCAATCAACATCACAAGGCAGATGCGGAGTAGAGACACAGCGGGATTTGAAGTGAAGATCAGGTCGTTGAACGCAGCGGAAACCGCTTGCTTGATGGTATCTATGATCGTGGGTAGTCGGCTGAGCTCAATTCCACTCGATCTCGCTATGCCACCCTGGCGAAAGAGCGTTTCCAGGAGCGGGATAGTCAGGTAGATTGACATCCCGCTGAATAGCGAGAATAGGAACGTGAAAAAGAATGAAAGCCCCAGGTGTTTCCAATAGGGCTTCACAAACTGCATTATTCGAAAGTAGATTCTCACAAGCAAAAAGCAATTCTTAATTAGAATAATGGACCACGGATCAAACGGATGAAACGGATATGCACAGATAATAATCCGCGTAAATCAGTTATATCCGTCAAATCCGTGGCCTATTCCCCAATGCTGTTCAGTAGGTCCGCTCCTGAACAACAACTTGCTCTGCGGGAGCAGAGATCCCTTATAATTTTGAGTATTATTCTTCACGCTGCAGTTCGCTCCATCGCTTATCTATAACATCCCAAACTTCCTCGACAGAGATTGCCTTCATTGCCTCACGTTCTTCTTCGTCAGTATAACCTTCACGATATAGCGAGGATTTGACCGTGCGATGTACATCACCGTACGGACCCCAATCCACTGGATCAGACGAACCCAGTAGAGCGACAACAGGTGTCTGAACTGCCGTAGCGACATTCATCGGTCCAGAACAATTAGAAATATACAAACCGCACCGCTCGATGATGGCGGCAAGTTGACCAATCGTCTTTGTCTCTGGACTAAGCAGAGCGAACGGTCGCATTGGTTCTGCCACTTGCCGCGCTAACAGTTCTTCTCCCGGACCCCAAGTTATCACGATCCTCACATTATATTTCTCAATCAAACGTCTTCCAATGTCGGTGAAACGTTCAGGCATCCATGCACGGATAGGTTTGCTCGCCCCTGGATGGATACCAATGGTTGTTCCCTGCTGGAGAGAATGTTGTGCGAAAAACTGGCAGGCGAATTCTTGGTCATCTTCTGAACGAAAAACAAAAGGAACCTCGCCGTACGCTTCTATACCTAGGGCTTTCACGATGTCCAAATTCCGGTGGATCTCATGATACCGTCCAACAGGTTGAGGTACCTTGATGTTGTATAGAAACATCATCTCACGAGGTCCAGAACTCACTCTGTAGCGAGCACCACTCAAGACAGCCAGAAGAGCAGTACGTTCAGAACACCAGCGTAAGTTGATCGCAACATCGAATTTCCGTTGCCGCAATGTGCTGATCAAGCGCCAGTGATCCATCAACCACTTCCAGCCTTTAACACTGTTCTCTTCATAGATCAAAAGTTCATCCACCAATGTGCCGGGTGGAACAATCTGCTTCATCAAGCGATTCGAAAGAAGCGTGATGCGTCCTTCTGGAAACGCTTCCCGAACAGCTCGTATGGCCGGCGTCCCCGCAATCATATCCCCCAAGGCACCCCACGTTATGATCAAAATATTCCTAACGCGATCAATGGTCATAGTTGAAGAATATCCCGGACCTTGTTGAAAGCATCATCAACTGTGATGGAGCCAAGAAACGGTGACGAATTCCGGCTTTCTGAGGCTTCAACTCTGTTCCCAACCAGTACATAATGTTTGCCTTCTTCTGCATAGAACTGCCACGTTGCCAGTTTGTCCGCAGGGAAAAAAGTCAACGTAGGCGAGTTCACTGCCACAGCCAGATGCCTTGCCCCTGAGTCATTCACGATGCAAAGATTACAGCGTTTCATCAATGCTGCCATCTGCTCAACATTGTCACTCGTATCCGCCACGAAGGGTGCCGTGCTCATCAAACTGGAAATCTCAGAAACAATCGCTTTTTCATTCGGTCCTTGGAAAAGAATAATCTTCAGATTTGGATACATCAGCAACCTTTCAATCAACTCAGCGAAATTCTCAGCAGGCCAGATCTTCGAAGGCTCACTGGCACCTGGGTGAACGCCGATGACCACATGCTCTGGTACTATCCCTTGCTGCTGTAGGAATTGCCCCGCCCACTCTTCTACTGGATCAGAGACAACGAATTCAGTCTGTCGTGTCACTGGTGTAGTATCGAAGGCGGACACAATATCAAGATAATATTCCAAATAACTCTTCATGTCTTCTTCAACGTCCACGCGAATATTGTATAGATAACCGAAACTCTGCTTTCTCGGTGCCACTCGATAGCGTGCACGAGACAACCATGCCCACCAGGCAAGTCTATCCCCCGGGTGAAGTGAAATGACAGCATCAAAATGTTTTGCTCTGAGTTTCTTCATCCAATACAGCTCTTCTCGCAGTCGCTTCAATCCTGTCAAACTTCTGATTGTGTAATCGAACGGAATGATTTCATCAATATGAGGATTCGCTCTCAGAACGGTTTCGTACTCCTTACGAATCATCACGCAGATGTTGCTATGCGGATATTCCTTACGTAGTGTCTTGAAAACAGGAGTAGAGACAATCAGATCCCCCAGCCATTTCAGATTGATGACGAGTATTCGTCTTATCTGCTGATGGTCAATCACACGACTATGTTCACTAGTTTGTTTTTCACGACCACAATCTTCTTGATCTGTCCATCCTTCACATATTTCCCAACATTCTCATCAGCGAGAGCCTTCTGCTTGAGGAGTTCTTCATCGCTATCCACAGGTACCAGAAACTTTGCACGGATTTTCCCGTTCACTTGTGCAATCACTGTCACCTCGTCTGCTACGACTGCATCCCGATCATAGCTGGCCCATTTGCTGCCTACAAAAAGACTCTCCTTCTGACCTATCATCTCCCAGAGTTCTTCTGCAAGATGTGGCGCCAACGGCGCTAACAGCACAATGTATCTTCTCACACAATACGAGAACACGTCCACCGTCGCCTCACCTGATCGTTCCAGCTCGCCATTGAATCGGACTAGCTCGTTCAGAAGCTCCATCATTGCTGCGATTGCCGTATTGAACTGAAAACCTTGAAGATCCTCTGTCACCTTCTTTATGGTTTGATGCGTCTTTCTGTAAATTGCTCTATCGTAGCTCTTCAAGGATCGAAAGTCGAATTGCACCTTGGGTGACAACGCTCTGATGCGGTTGCGATGCTCTCTTACTAAGTCGTACAGACGATTCAGAAAACGATATATTCCGAGGATGCCCTGGTCGCTCCAGTCGCCCCCTCTTTCGTACGGTCCCATAAACATCAAGTACATCCGAAATGTGTCTGCTCCATATTTCTCAACAAGCTCATCTGGGCTTACAACATTCCCCACCGACTTCGACATCTTTGCGCCCATATTTGTGATAACACCCTGGTGCACGAGACTCAGGAACGGTTCATCAAACTCCAACCAGCCTGCGTCGCGAAGCGCCTTTGTCACAAAGCGGGCATAGAGCAAGTGCATCACGGCATGCTCGGCACCACCCACATATTTGTCAACAGGCAGCCATTTTCTGGTAATCTCTTTGTCAAATGGCACGTCGTCTCGTCGAGCGCTCGGATATCGCAGAAAGTACCACGAGGAGCAGACAAAGGTATCCATCGTGTCCACATCTCTGCGTCCAGCACCGCCGCAATTGGGGCATACCGTCTGCACGAATTCCTCGCAACGCGCCAAGGGAGATTCACCCATCGGTCTGAAATCAACATTGTGCGGCAAACGCACGGGCAGCTCCCTTTCAGGCACCGTGACTTCACCGCACTTTTCGCAGTAAATAATGGGAATCGGTGCACCCCAATATCGTTGACGCGACAACAACCAATCTCTGAGACGATAGTTCACCCCCCGCTTACCAACACCCAAAGCCTCAAGATCATCGCTGATCCGTTCGATGCAGGTATCGGAATCAAGCCCATTGTACTTCTCCGAACTGATCATCGTGCCAACATCAACGTACGCCTGTGTCAGTTCATCCTCTGGATTGGTACCTGGCTGCAAAATGACTTTGCGGATGGGCAGCTTGAACTTGGTGGCAAACTCGAAGTCGCGCTCATCATGCCCAGGGACAGCCATCACGGCGCCTGTCCCGTAGCTGTAGAGGACGTAGTCCGCGATCCAGATCGGCACCTTCTCGTTGTTGATAGGATTTACGGCAAACGCGCCGGTTGGCACACCTGTTTTTGCTTTGGTCGTTGATGTTCGCTCTATCTCGTTTTCATGCAATACCGAATCCACATATTCATTCACTAGTTTTCGATGATCCAGCTTGGTAATGGATTCGACCAAAGGATGCTCTGGTGCTAAGACAATGTAGGTGACGCCGAAAAGCGTGTCAGGTCGGGTAGTAAATACGGCGAACTCGCTCTCCGCACCGGCAATCTTGAATTTGATCTCCACGCCAGTGCTCTTCCCAATCCAGTTACGCTGCATCAGTTTGGTTCGTTCCGGCCAATCAAGTTTGTCCAAATCTCGTAACAGCTCTTCTGCGTAGGCGGTGATCTTGAAGAACCACTGCGTCATCATCTTCTTGATGACGGGCGTATCACAACGTTCACAGCATCCTTCAACGACTTGCTCATTAGCCAATACGGTCTGATCCGTGGGACACCAATTTACAGGTGCGTTTGCCCTGTATGCCAATTCCTTCTTGTATAGTTGCAGAAACACCCATTGCGTCCATTTGTAGTAGTCAGGAGAAGAGGTATCAACTTCATATTTCCAATCATACATCGCCCCCATCGCTTTGAGCTGCTTGCGGCTGTACGCTATGTTACTCTGCGTGCTCTCGTGCGGATGGATTCCCGTCTTAATGGCGTAGTTTTCCGCTGGAAGTCCGAACGCGTCGAAGCCCATAGGCTCAAAAATGTTGAATCCCTGCATTCGTTTGAACCGAGCCCAAGTGTCGGTCGGACCGAAATTGTACCAATGCCCGATATGCAGCTTCGCGGCTGATGGATAGGAGAACATCACCAAGCAATAGATTTTCTTCTCTGTATCGGCAAGATTCGTTTGATGGATTCGCTGCTCTTCCCACTTCTTCTGCCATTTTGCTTCAATCTCTTTAGATGGGTATTTCATGCTTCCTTCTTGAAAGTGACTATGAGGAGAGGCTATCCAAGAAGCGACAACTTCTGGACTGCTAACACGACCTCTGGTATGAATGACTCGCTGCTGAAACCTCGTGCCACTAAGTGCCTTCAGCCGGATACGTGCCATTCTCCGCCACTACACGGGGATTCTGCCGGATAGCTAAGCACGCGGCTTCCAAGCAATTCGTTCACTCTCCAGTGAAATCTAAACAAAATTTTCCACTTTTTCAAGTGTTTTGCCGGAACAGGGAGTCCCGACCAAATCTGATCAGATCTTGGGTGGCACTCTCAGAGTTGCTTAGAGTTGCTGCGCTCCGGAAGGCTTGCTGGTAAGTGTGAATAGTCGGTCGGTAGTCTGGTTGGTTCAACAGCACTCAAGCGCCATATGCTTTGATTATTACCATCGTGATATCATCTGACTGCGGGGTGCCTTCGGCATGTGTCCTGACTTCTTGCTGAACAATCTGCATAATCTCCTCTGTCGAGCGTTCACGATGTGCTCTTAGAATTTGTTCCAAGCGCTCTTCGCCAAGCTCTTCCTCACCCACGCTCATGGCTTCGCTTACACCGTCTGTGAACATGAAGACAATATCCCCCTCCATCAGATCCACGACACCTTTCTCATAGGGGACAAGAGTCTGCATGATGCCAAGGAGAACACCCCCCTTTTCCAGACGGTCAAATGATCCATTTCTGTGGATCAAGTAAGGAGGATTGTGCCCAGCATTGACGTATGTGAAGGTGTGTTTCTCGGTGTCGAGCAGTCCACAGAAGAAAGTGATGAACTTGCTCAAGCCGGTGTTCTCGAAAATAATATCGTTGATGCGCGCCGTCATTTCAGACAGCGGCATTCCAATCGGCGCGAATGCTCGCAACGTCGCCTGCAGGTTTGCCATCAGAAGCGAGGCAGGAGTTCCCTTGCCAGAGACATCAGCGATGGAGACGATGAACATTGAGTCACTGAGTTGGATCACGTCGTAGTAATCCCCACCGACTTGCATCGAAGGAATATTGACTGCTGAGATCTGGAAGTTGGTGACTTGAGGCAGCGTTTTAGGCAGAAGCCCTTGCTGGATTTCACGAGCGATGGAGAGCTCCTCTTCAAGTCGCTGCTTCTCAATTTCCTCTTTGAAGAGACGCGCATTCTCGAGCGAGATGATGGCTAGATTTCCCAACGAGTAGATGAATTCAACATCCGTTTGGGTGAATCTCTCACGGCTCATCTTATCGCCCACGCAGATCAGCCCCTTCGTCTCATCTTGAAGTTGCATCGGGATGACAGCCTTCAGTCCCAGGGCAGTGAACTGCTCGTCTACCGCCTTGTACTTCTTCCCTTTCGCCTGCCCAACAAGGTATGGCTGCTTCATGTCGCAGAACTGATTGAGCAGCGCCCGGTCAATCTCGCGGCTGATACGGGACGTGACAACTTCCATCACGCCATCATGCTTCGTGCAGATAACATACTTGCTGATCCCCATTTGTCCCATGAGGGAAAACATCAACAGCCTCATGGCTTTCTCGGCATCGAGTGACGTGGAGTTGAACTCTTTGCCCAAATCGAACAGCGTGTTGAGCTGCTGAATCTTGCCTGCAAGCGTTCGATTCACTTTTCTCAATTCATCCACCATTAAGCCGTTCTCGATGGCAGTCGAGGCTATGTTGGCAAGAGCTTCAAGAAAGGCAATCTCTCTATCGAGATACTGCTGGCGCGAAATCTTCTCCCCGAACCCGAGGAATCCAAGCACTCGATTGCGAGAGAAGATGGGAATGACTACGTGTACTTTCATCTCTTCAAAAAACCTCGCCCACCGATATCTCCGCCTATCCAGGTCAGAAACGTAGAACAGGCTTCCAGCAGGGAGTGTTCCGATGCGCACAGTCCTTCCTACAGATTCGCCAGGCAATCCCTTGGCAGTCCGAACGGCAAATTCCGGCTCGCTAGTACGGAGCAGGACCACACCTCTTGAGACCAGCATTTTCCCCATGGAGGTCAGAAGAATATTGCCTAGGACAAATTCCAGGTCAAGGGATGAGTTGAGTACGCGACTGAACTCAAAGAGCGCGCTGAAGTCGAGCAGTTGTGCATCAAGTTTGAATTTCGAGTCTCGAGAGGTTGTCATCGGAGCTGAATCCATTGGTCAGTCCAGACCAAGAGCGCTCGGTCTGGAGAAGGGTCTTCGATCTACAGGGAAGGGTAGCTCTTCACGTGTGGAGCACAATGCCGCTGTCCGTCCTCCCGGGAGACAAATACTTTGTGAGCTTCACTTCATTTCTGATGCCGGGTTGGATGTCATACTCCACTTCATCCATCAGCTTCTTCATTAGATACATCCCTAGGCCGCCAACTTTGTACTGTCTCAGATATTCCTTCATATCCGGTATCTTGACACTCTCAGGATCAAAAACCCTCCCTTTGTCCCGGATGATTACAGTAAATTCACCATCACGCATCAGGATAGTGATATTGATGTCTTTGTTTGGGTCGTAGTTATAGCTGTGTTTGATAATGTTCGTACATGCCTCGTCAACTGCAAGGACGATCTTGTTGATGTCTTCCTCGACGAAACCGAATTTCCGGGCAGCATCGGACACAACATCCCGCACGAGAAGCAGATTGTCAGTCTGACTCTCGATCTTCAGTTTCAGTTTTTCATATTTGTTTCTCGACCGGATTTGCACTTTCGAAATCTCCCTTAGATTCATTGACCGCTACAATGCCGCATTCTGCATCGTCTCACTGAACTTCCTTACCGCATCGGTCTCATTACCGTAGATTTCGTAGAGCACCGGAAAGCCCAACAGGTCAAACACATTGAACACTTTGGAAGACATGCTTGTTAGTTTGATATCACCTCTGTGATTTCGCACATCTTCAATGAACGCCATAAACACACCGAGTCCAGCGCTGCTGATGTAGGACAAATCCTTGAAGTTCACCACGATGTTATACTTCTGGTCCTTCAGCAATTTCTGAAACGCCGATTCAAGATCTGGAGCAGTGTGGGCGTCCAAATATCCCTTCAGATCGAGAACTGTCGCAGGAGTAACATCGCGAAACGTAACTTTGAATTCGTTCATTGTCAGTGACTCCTCCTATTGGTATGTACGATATGAAAAGCAAAAGGTTGTGTATTCACCCATAATGTCCCGTTCGTTCTTATTGTTAAGCATGAAGAAACAAAAGCCTATGCGCATCTTTCATAATCCAACGGTGCTGTCTTTTGGTCAATCTGCACTGCATTTCACAAGCTGCATCAGTTCCTCTTCGCTGCCGCCTTCACAAAGCTTGACTGCCAATTCTCCAGAAGCTGATCCATCCGATACGCTGTCTGTGTCTGTCCGCTCTCACGTAGCACAGAGATGTATTCGCCAAGCAGATACGCGATGTTTGTTTCGTCCTTCTCGTCCAAAGGCTGTAGCGAAACAGTTGCGCCTTCGGCAAGACGACGCTTCAGTGCATCCACTGTCAATCCCATCTCCTCATCAATACGGAAATAGACAATACCGCCCGTCATGCCTGAACACATCCACGGTCCGGGGTCGCCGAGCACCATGCCGCGACCACTTGTCATATATTCAAACGCAAAGCCTTTGATATTCGCGCAGCTCGCAATGTTACCGAGTTCGTCACGCAGCGGTTGTGTCACCTCGCCGCCTATGAGCAAATCCGCGCCTGAAAGACGGATGCCTGCCCGTGAATCTGCGTTTCCCTGGATCAGAATCAATCCGCCTTGTGCTCCATAAGCACAGTACTTGCCAACGGAACCGTCCACCAACACACCATCGTGATTCTTTCCTTTGAGGACAACAACCTTTCCATCGCTTGCGCTCTTCGCAACACCATCTTGTGCACCACCTTCAATGCGAATCGTAATCTTGCCTCGAGTTGAATGCACCCATCCCGTTGCCCGGAATCACCCCGCGACTGAATTCCAAAACGCTGTGGTGGAATTTGCGCAATCCCTTCTTTTCCTCCAAACGTGTCAATGCACCCGCAAGGTGCGTCCCGATTGCACGGTCGGAGTTGGATACTTCCTCGTCGGTGTACAGAATGTCCTCGTTGTCGTTGAGACTAATAGCATTGAGCACTGAGTCCGAAATCATCCTCGTCAGGAACGTTAGCGGACGTTTGATGTGCGCAGAGCTTGTTTTGCGGTAGCCGTTCTGCGGAATTTCAAAATAGCACGTCAGGAAATCCGCATCAATCTTCTTGTGCATCCGCGATTGAACGAGGAGGTCGGAACGACCGACGATTTCCTGTGCATCACGGAAGCCGAGGCTTGCTACGATTTCTCTTATCTCTTGCTCAAATTCCGTAAAGAGATTGACAATGCCATTCACACACTTGTTAAACTCGCGCGCCTTGAACATCTTATGCCCGGAAGCGTGCGCCTCTTCAGGCGTTCTGAAGTGCGACGTGATGCCCACGTGACAGGTGCCCGTGTTGCACTTCCGGCATTGCGTGCAACCTATCGCAAGCATGGCAAACGTGCCGAAGCCAACGCGGTTCGCACCGAGCAGCATCAATTTTACGACATCTTCCCCCGACCGAACGCCAGCATCGCACCACAATTCAACGCGACGGCGAAGTCCTGCTTTCATCAGCGAGATGTGCGCTTCCTTCACACCAATATCGGCTGGGAAGCCGACATATTTCAACGAGTGCTTTCGTGCTGCACCTGTGCCGCCTTCAAAACCGCTAATCGCGATAATGTCCGCTCCAGCCTTCGCAACCCCTGTCGCAATTGGGGCAATGGTTGGAATGGACGGAAGCTTGACGGAAATCTTCGCATCGGGGTTGACCGTTTTGAGTTCTTCAATCAACTGCGCGAGGTCTTCGATGGAATAAATATCGTGGTTGTTCGCAGGCGAAATTAAATCTATCTTCGGCGGCGTGTGGCGCGCTGCCGCAATCTTTTCTGTGACTTTGAATCCTGGTAAGTGTCCACCTTCTCCAGGTTTTGCACCCTGCCCTATTTTGATTTCGATGTACTTTACAGAGTTCAGCATTTTCACGTTCACACCAAAGCGTGCGGAGGCAACCTGCTGCCCACGATTCTTATAATATTTCCCCATCATATCTTCAATTTCTCCGCCCTCGCCGTTGATGCAGATAATGTTCAAGCGATGTGCGGCTTCCGCGAAACTGCGGAACGAGGTCTCGCCTTGCGAGCCGAATGACATCGCGGAAATATATATCGGCGCAGCGTGTTCCCCAATTTTGATGTTCACCTCGTCGGGTGAAATCTGCGACGTGGGGTCGCGCTTAAAATCGAGAATGTGTCTGACAGAAACGGGAAACTCCTGCTGCAAATCATGCAGCAAGTTCTTGTATGTGTCGTAACTCTTGTCTTTCTGCGCAACCTCACCAACGACCTTCCAGATCTTGTTATTGAACCGGGGTTCGCGTTTCGGTTTTCCTGCACCTTCAGCTATCTTCAATCGCTCGCGAGCATCGTGATCAGCATCATTCAATGTCTTTCCAGCCTTCTCTGAACCGAGATACGCGCGTGTGCGGAAAATCTGCTGCAGTTCCTCTGAAAGTCCAATCGAAGCAAAGATTTTTCCGTATCCCTCAATTTCGTGGATACCCATCGTGGACATTACTTTTTCAATGCCTGCCTTGATGGCTGAGATTCCCTTTTTAAGTCTATCTGCTTTTGATTGTCCCTCCCTAACTCCCAGAAGAATCTGATCCACCATGAGATAGGGGATGACCGTACTTGCACCGAGACCGAGACAGACCATAATGTCGTGCACATTGCGCAGTGCACCCGACTTCACCACAAGACTCGCGTTACGGCGGAAACTTCGCCTATCTCCCGACTCTTCGATGAATGCATCTTCCAGAAATGTATTCAACTTCGCAACAGCAAGCACGGGATCAATCGGCAGCAAGCATTTATCAAAGACCCACTCATCATCAAGAACGACGATTGAGACTCCTAGCATAATTCCTTCTTTCACTGTCTTACAGAGAGCCTCAAGCGCATCGTGCAAATTTCCTTCAGAAGCATACGTCAACGGCACCACGCTCACTTTGGGCAGTTCATGTTTCTCATTCAGTTCAAGAAGATTATCAAGAACAAACGTACCGAACTTCTCCGCCGCTTCCTTCATGATTTGGTTGTGCTCCTCGTTCTCTGTGTAGGAAAAGAGAATCGGCAGTTCGGCTTCATATTGACTTGTGCCCGAAATGGGTTTGCGTAGATCGGGTTTCTTGCCGAGAAAGACCTTCGTGGAAAAGTGCGCATGCTCGCGAATCCCATCCACCGATGGGTTTGTAACAACGGCGACCGTCTCCTTGAAACAATCGGCTAGATTGTGCAAGGTGTCGGAGAGCGCGGCAAGCTGCCCGTCGTATCCCATCGCACCAATAACCTCCTTCGCGGAGTCCGCCATCTTGCCAAGATCGTCTATGTCATCCTTGGACCAACCGAAAGCACAGAAGATGTTCTCGCGCTTCAACCTGTGCGGCTGAGTTTCGAGTTTCGAGTCCCGAGTTTCGAGTTTTGGGATTTGAGTTTCAGATTGCGTTTCGTGTATTTCGTTTCTTCCGGCATTTCGTGATTGCAGATTTTGGATTTCTTGCTCCTCCCGCCTGATATCAGCAAGTGCAGACAGTCGTCTATCGTTTCTGAACACATCTCCATTCACCGTCATCAGGTCGAATCGCTGCTTGAAGCTTTCAAGCGCGTGCTGTTGAAGTTGTTCGTAGGTGAAAACCTCGACGAACCCTTGCGTCATGATGCCTCTGTCTCGGTCGAATCTTGGACGGTTCAGGAGGAAGCCTTTCTTTTCACCTGGAGCAAGCGGAATCGGATCGTACGTCATGGTTTCCAACGGCACAACACCTCTTTCAGATGAAGCAAAATATTCCTTTTCAGTTTCACCGAACCAGAGCGGACGTAACCCCATCACATCGCAGCTAAACACGACTTCATCACCTTGACGACAAATCAACGCGGCGGGTCCTTGCGCTATTGAGCCGAATGCACGGCGGTAGTATTTGTACATCGCCTGCAATTCAGTGGAGAGCTGCGCAATTTCTGTCCAGACAGGCGGAAAGAGAATGTTCAGCGTTTCCATCAAACTAAAATCATAATGGAACATGAGACTCTCGACGATGCGGTCGAGGTCCTGTGAATCGCTCCCGTCGCACACGAGTTGGAAGCCAAGCAGCCGCGCTTCGTGGCGCAATCTGCCAATAGTGTTGATCTCACCGTTGTGCCCAACCGTGGAGAACATCTGTGAGCGTTCAGCAGTTGAGTCGGTGTTTGTCGAGAACCGTCCGTGCCCAAGACTGATAGCTGAGCGGTAATCAGAGTTACGCAACTCAGGATAATATTCCCGCAACGTCTTGACGTCACCACGTACCTTGTAGACGACGCTGTTCTTGCTGAAGGAGCAGACATGAACGTGTGGCAGCTCGCGCTCAATCCGCAACTGCACGGTAAATTCTCTTGCGCTATCCAGATTTTTGAAGCCTGACGGGATACAGCAGAACTGATAGAAGATCGGCTCCGTTTCGCGTCCAGCTCTGCCAAGTGCGTTCCGTTGCACATCCCCCCTGCGATGAAAGGCGACATCGTATCCACCTTCATTCATTTTCAATATAACCCGCCCGATAATGTTGTCCAACTCTTCCTCAGGATAGCGAATGAAGCAGTGTCCGACAGTGAAGAAGTCGCTGTGTGCCAGCGTAATACGGTAGTCCAAACCAACAAGAATTTTCTCCCAGATCTTCCTGGGGATGTCGGTTTGAATACCCGCGCCGTCGCCTTCATACTCGACTTCGCCAGTGCGGTGTTGCATGTTGTCAAGCGCCTCCAGCGTCCGCTTGACGTTGCCATGCGACGCCACACCGTCCTTCTTAACGTTGGCAATGATCGCGCAGGCATCCCGTTCGTTGTCATACAGATGCTTGCCGATATCTTCCACTGTCTTGAGGTTCATTCTGTCGCTCCTTCCGTTCCGTTGTTTGAGCATTCAAATAGAGCGGATGGCGGCTAAGTTCATCCCGAAATGTTTTTATTTGGGACTGCCGCACTGATAACTCTCAAATTGTACTATCCGAACTAGGTACAATCACTTCACTTTTGAGCCTGAGGCTCATAAGCCTCTGGCTTACAAATCTGCACTGCACCTATGCAAGCACTGCTAAACGTACCAACGCTCATTCGGTCAGCCTGAGCCGTTGGTTAGGCGCCATATTGAGTTTACCGACTGACCGCATAACGCCCCGGTTGAGCGGCGGCGCTTTCAGCGCCGTCCGCTGCAACCGATTGTTAGCAGGCCCTATGCGGTACGCACGAGAACGAGCAGGATCCGACTACAGAGACTTTGCGTAGTCGATCATGCCCTGGAAGTCCACGACGACCGCCGGCTGATCTCCAACGACCCAGGCGTCATGGCCTGAAGGGAGGAGGGACACATCACCGGGTCGGGCCTCAAACTCGGTTCCGTCGTCCATCACGATCTTCAACACGCCTGAAACGTGATACTGGAAGTGTGGTGCTTCGCAACTCTTCGTCTTTGCAATGGGCTGGAGCGACGTTGACCATCTCCAGCCGGGCTGGAAGGTAGCGCGTCCGACTGTTGCGCCGCCGACTTTGACGAGCTCGAGTCGTCCCTTGGGGAACTCACGAACCTCATCTGGCTTCCCGAAACTCTTCATTTGTGCCTTTTCCATTGTTGACCTCCTTACGAAGTGAATGAGCGACGTCCGTCTAACGGACTGGAGTTAAGCTGCGGGGTAGAATGGTTGAGCTTGTACTACCCCGAGCGTTGGCTATGGTAAATTCATTCATGTGCGAGAGCATTAGTTTTTACCGCCACTTAATCCGTGAGCTTGAGCCGCTGGTCAGGCGCCATATTGAATTTACCGACTGACCGCATAACTATTTCCTTGTGAGATTCACCCGTGCGAAGGTTTGAAGTTTCCCATTCTCTTCATTATCCATCAACCACTGCCAAGTGTCAGAACCTCTGTCGTACAAGAATGTTGTATGGAAGAGGCTACCATCGCTACCCTTGAATAAGAATGCAATCTTGTCGCCACTCCGTTTTGCATGGCCAATGGCCTCAGCCGAGAGACCACCGCCACCGGTTACATCGAGCCAAAGACAGGCATACTGGCTCGACGGTTGGTCCCAGCCGATGAAGACGATTGCTTCATACATCGCTTCACCGTTAGCATTCTTTTCACGCGACACTTCATGAAATTGCACGTACTGATGACCCAGCACCCACTCTGTGACAATATCATGCGTCGTCTCTTTTCCAGCAATTTGACCTTGGAGAATCCAATTCCCGATCATATGATCGAGCAGCGAATCTTTCAGTGTTGGTTGCTGTGCCAACATGGGGAATGAAACCAGAACGACTAATAAGGTGATTTTCATAATAGTTCTCATAGAACGCTTTCTGTAGTAAATGTTCTGGCGCCTAACGTTGCGGGTTAGGTACCTTGCCGCAATGGATTGTTGACGAGAAAATGCCTCTTATTTGATTTAACCAGCCAAGAAACTGCTTGCACGTGCACCGAACCTCCGATCTGTGGCGTTAAGTTCAGCTAGACCCGCTTGTTAGCCAATTCTTTAATTATGATTTAAATTGAATTAATCTCTTAAATATTTTTCAAATAACTCTTTGTTCCAATTGAGCTGGGTTCCAGCTGACTGCAACGAAGCAAGAAGCAAAGCTTCCGAAATTTCTTCTCTTGTGGCTCCGGCAGTGAGCGCATCTTTTATATGATGTTCTGTACAATGATTACATCTAAAAACTGACGCAATTGCTAATCTGATTAATTCTTTTGTTTTTGCATCTAAAATGGTTTTCTGTTTCGCAGCATTTGAAAAATGCTGGTACGCAGCACCCAAAGGTGACTTTTTCAGATACCATGGTGATTCACTGTTCATGCTACCTCTCCCTGTATTTTTAGATTGTATTGGCTAACATGGATTAAGCGGCACCAGTCTGGGCTGTTGAAAGAGTCATAAAACACTGCAAAGCGTCATGCTGGATGAGTGCCTATCGCTTGCAGCGCCATCTGGCGCAAGATATACATTCACAATCTTGCGCCATGGCGCCGAAGGCGCTCATTTGATTTGGCGCCATGGCTGTCCAAAAAGTGAACGAATGAACCACCGTTGTCATGCTGAACTTGTTTCAGCATCTGTTTTAGGCTGTTTTCAGACCCCGAAACAAGTTCGGGGTGACAATTGTGGTCTTTATGGACAACCTCTTGTTTCAGCATCCGATAAAATCAATAGGTTGTAAGACCTTGAAACAAGTCCAGGGTGACAAATAAACGGTTTTCAACAGCCCCCAACGGCACCATCCGTGTCCTATTCCCTTAACAGCATCAGTTGGGGCACCACTTCATCACCACGATCGTCATATCATCTAACTCGGTAACGTTACCCGTGTGCTGCCGCAGAGCCGCGAAGATGTCACCACGAATTTCACTGGCAGTCTTGTTCTGAGCATCTGCGACTACTTGCATCAAACGGTTGTAGCCGAACTCCTCTCCGTTGCGGTTGCGAGCCTCTGTGACACCATCTGTGTAGAACACGCATACGTCATTCTGTAGGAGCGTGATCTTCTGTTCCGTGATCAAATCATCGAATATAAGCCCGCTATCCAATCCAAGACCCAATCCTTTAGGTCGCATAAGCTCGATCTTGCCACCCGATGCATAGAGCAGAGGACAATGTCCGGCGCGTCCAAAAGAGATTACTCCTGTTTCGACATCAACGGTGGCATAGATCAGACTGACAAACGACCTTCTGTCAATGTTCCCGTTGAGCGAACGATTCGCTTTTATCAGGAGTTCCTTGGGTGACTCGCAGATCTTGCTCAGCGATTGAAAGATGCCCTTTACCAGAGCCATATAGAAAGCCGCTGAGACGCCTTTTCCTGAAACGTCGCCGATAACAAAACCCAATTTACTCTCCCCCAAATTCGCAAAGTCAAAGTAGTCCCCACCGACTTCATACGCAGGATATGAGACTGCATCTATGTCGAGTTTGCTGAAGTGAGGAATTGACTGCGGGAGAAGCTTCCTCTGCATCTCCTGCGCCACCATCAACTCCTGCTCAAGCCGTTCTTTCTCAATGGATTGCTCAATCAGCTTCGCGTTCTCAAGCGCAATTGTTACCTGGTCGGCAAAGGCAGAAACCGAATCCACATCTTCCTTTTCAAAACCATACGCCATGTCTTTGGTTGCATACAAAATACCGATGACCTCAGTATGCGAGATGAGCGGCACAACGAGCAGTGACTCAATCTTTCGATTCACTTGACGAATATACGTGGTCCGTTTGTCGTGCCCTACATTGTCAATCAAAAACACTCTTTTCGTCTCGTGGACGATATCGCGAAATGGCCGCTCTGCCCCTTCATTGATCGCTCTAATCTCATCGAGTGTGATGTTCTTGTAAGAAACAACATGGACTTCGTACCCACGTTTTTCACCTATTGACGACTGCACCGCGGCATCCATCTGCTCGATCCCCGATCCTTTCACTTCATCCTCATGGATCAACTCCAGCCAGGCGCTCTTTGCTTCACAGACTTCCAACGTCAGATTCGTCACGTTCTCGACCAGGTCATTGAAATCGAACACGCGTGTCACGAGCCGACCGAGATTGTGGAGTGAACTGATCTCCGACAGCTTTCTATCAAAAACTTCCGCTGTCGGAAGATGGAACAAAGTGCTGATGAAGGCTATGCTAACATAAACTGCACCGAAAATGCTCGTCAAAAACACAAACATTTGGAGCGGCGTACTGTAATACTCCAAACCCCTTCTGAAGAAGAAATTGTCCTCTGCGGCGAATATGCTTAAACCGATGAGAAGTGGAATCAGAAAAAGCCCATAGAGAAGGCTGTAGAGTTTCTCTCGCTTCTTAAGATAGACAATCCACGATAGACGGAAGGAGTTCAGTACAATCAGGACAATGGTAACACCAAACAGGATACTTGTCAGCAGACTAAACTTCAGCGCATCTGATTCGAATCTTGTCGCCATCGCGGAGAACATCAGTACCAACAGAACAGTGAAGTTCTTCCTTGTTCCCTGCTTTCTTTTGGTGAAGATTAGATCCCGGATATACAAGAGCACCAAAATGGAGATAACGCCTGCGGCTACGCTGAGGATACTGGCTAAGAGAATCACAACATAGTCTTTTGGGATAAGCGCCGCACCTTCGAGGTCGAAACTCTCGTATCCTGCAAACGGTGATGGACTGAAAACGCCAATCGCGACGAACATTACTAGCATAAGCAGAAGAATGAATCCAAGCTTGCGCATCGGATTCTTGTCAGACCTGTCTTTCACCTCATGGATGAAAAGATAGAGAAGAAGAAACTCGGCGATGACAAGCCCATGGCGTATGAACACAACGCCAGAGAATTCCAGACTCACGCTCCTACGGATAGTATCAAGTGCAAAGACAATCAGGAAGCAGAGCAACGTGCCAAAGAGGTAGAGCGGCTTCTTCAGTTTCATAGTGGATCGTCGTACAAGGATTCGTCTCGTTGGTTACAGACCGCGAGCCGCCGAGTACAGATGCGCTGGCGCTCGCCTCAGGTCTTGGAGCCGGTTTCAGCACCTGCCGACTTCTCGAGTGCAACCCTCCAGCTTCTGATAAAATAAACAATTCTGCTCTAAAAAACAAGCGGCTACAAGTCTTTTTTCCGCACTCTATCCATTAGCTGACAGAAAATGGAAAAGCCCCGAAAGATTCCGGGGCTTCGGTCAAACAACTTGCAGTAAGCTCATGAGAATCTCAGTGCCGCAATGTAGCGGTCAATGTCCCTGGCATGATCGGACTTCGGATAATCCTTCTTCACCTTTTCGTAAAGCCCTAGCGCTTTCTCCTTTTCTCCAACTAGGGCATAGTTTCTCGCTGCACTGCACAGGTATCCTGGCGTAGTCAGGTTGTCTTTCACCTCGTCGGCCGCTTCCTCGTAATACGACGCCGCTTCCTTGTATTGACCCTTCACCTCATTGACAGCAGCGATACCGGCAAGGGATGAAGCCTTCAGAAGCTCATCGCTTCCGCCATATTCCTCATAGTATTTCAAAGCGTTGTCATAGTCCTTCAAGAAGAAAAAGCAGTTTGCCAAGTAGAAGGTCGCCTGCTCACCCGCGCGAGTTCCCCCATACTCCTCAACGATTTGTTTAAGCCCCATGAGATTCCTGCTGGGCACACCGTCAATAGCAATTTGATACACACCCTGATCGTACGCGCCTACAATGTTGCCAAGGGCCGCAGTGGCAAGCTCGCTTCTTTCCTTGCGGCTGCTGTAGACAATCAACGCGATCAATACGATGCCGACGATTCCCCCGATCACACCCATGATGAGTTTCTTATGCTCATACAGATAGTTCGTCGCCTGGACATAGGTCGTAACCAGTCTATCTTCCTTCAATTCCTTCTTCGTAATTTTCTTCTTTGGTTTCAACATGAATAGGATGTTCCTCCGCAGTAGTTGCCAATGAATGGTCGAACAATGGACTTTTGCAGCACGCCTGGTGGGAGTTGAACCCACAACCTTTGGCTCCGGAGGCCAACACTCTATCCAATTGAGCTACAGGCGCGAGTGCTCTGTGTGAATATATCGAAAGTTTTGCTGAAAAGCAAGAGTGAAATCGAGTCTGAAGGCTGAAGCAAACCAAATGAGCGGGAGAGATTTCTATTGATTCCATCGAATGAAACGCGTATATTTGCACACGGGGATTTGCACCCGACCAAATCTCCGATACAAAACCATTGCTGGACTTACACACAGTCTGAAAGGATAGCCTTTCCGACAAAAGGTCAAAACCTCTACTGATGCTTGTATCCAATCTCAGATACCTCGTAGTCGTAGGTCTTATACTCACGGTGGCGTTAGGAATCTGGCTTGACCGCTCATCTCCGCTGAAGCCAGAAGAGGGCAATATCATGCTTACGGCGCTCATCAATGCAAGCCCGAGAGACCTGATCTTTTGGGAACGACTAAAGAAATCCTTCGAGAAGGATAATCCAAGCATCAGACTGAATCTCGTGAAAGGCGTGCAAGAGGAGAAGAAACTGACCATGATTGCCGGCGGCGTTGCGCCGGATATCATTGAGGTCGGTGTTGACCAACTCGGTTATTGGCTGCGCGCCGAAGCACTTGTGGACCTGACCGATTGGTTAAAGGCAGATAGCGCGGAGTTTCATCTCGAAGACATTTATCCTGTCACTCTGCAGCCGATTACCTATCAGGGACATATCTACGCTCTTCCGTTCGGTGCAGTGCCGTTCATCATGTTCTACAACAAGGACCTGTTTCAAAAATACAATGTCCCCTTTCCTGATACGAACTGGACATGGCAGGATCTCCGCAAATACGCAAGAAAGATGACACGAGACTTAGATGGCGATGGCGTAATTGATGACTTCGGGCTTGCGATGAATCTCTGGACTGACGGTCTCTACACCTTTGTCTATCAAAACGGGGGACACATCCTCAGCGAGGACAGTGCGCGTGTGGATATGACTGATGCCAAGACAGTTGAGGCAATTCAATTCATCTATGATCTGCTCCACAAAGATCGTGTTTGCCAGACGGCGTTCAATCGCTCAAAGACAGGAACATCAGCCGGATTCAAGGAAGGAAGGGTTGCGATGCTTTCTCCCGGTGGAGTGTTCTGGATTCCTGAATTTCGATTTTGGAAAAACCTCGATTGGGATATTGCTCCGCTTCCCAAGGGACCTGCTGGTAGAGCAACCACCATTGCGTCAGGTGGGTATGGAGTCAGTACACAGAGCAGACATCCTTACGAAGGGTACAAGTTCGTTAAGTACGTTGCCAGCATGAAAGGTCAGCGAATACTCGCCGAGTCTGGATTGTTTGTTCCCTGCCGTCGAAGCGTCTGCAAGTCCGAAACATTTCTCCACCCACGTGATGCTGAGACCGGTGAATACTATAAGCACCCAGAGCACATGGAGAATGCTATTAAAGATCTAGACGGAGGATATGCGAAGCTTCCCGCGTTCACAAGCACGCGCTGGCCCGACGTCGCAGTGATCATCAATGAACGCTTTGGGGACTTGCTCTACAATGCAGAACGACCGAACGTCACGCCTGTATCGGTCTGTCAGGAAGCGACTGAGCAGGGCAATACGGTACTACACGAGGCAGCGGAAGAATTGAAGGGCGATCCTGTGCCATGGAAAATCGTGTTTGGTGCGATGGCTCTGATTCTCATCGGCTGTATATGTGCCATGATCCGTCTGAGCAGAAAACGGACGAAGGACAGCAGACTGGCAAAGTCCGAGAATGCGTGGGGTTATGCAATGATCAGCCCATGGTTGGTTGGATTCATCATCTTCACGGCAGGTCCAATACTATTCAGCATCTTCCTGAGTTTCTGCCGTTGGCTGGCGCTTGGTCCGCCGGAGACAGCTCGATTCGTGGGACTAGAGAATTTCAGAACCATGTTCACAAGCGATCCCAAGTTCACCAAATCATTACTCGTTACTTCTTACTACACAGTGCTCAGCGTGCCGCTTGGACTCATCGCCGGTATCTCACTTGCCTTGCTGATGAACATTAAGCTTGGGGGAATTCGAATCTTCAGGACACTCTACTTCCTTCCAGCCGTGCTGCCTTCAGTTGCTGTGACGGTCCTGTGGAGCAATATGCTCAAGCAGAATGGTATTCTCAACTACATTCTGCTGAATGCGTACAATCTCTCTGCAGGATTGATCACCGGTCCCCTCACATTCAAGTCAATGCCTGACTGGTTGCTCGATGCCAGCTCGACGATTCCGGCACTTATCATCATTGCTCTCTGGGGTGTCGGGGGTGGAATGATGATTTACCTTGCTGGTTTGCAGGGTATCTCGCCGGAACTCTATGAAGCAGCCGAGCTTGATGGAGCTGGTCGCTGGAAAATGTTCTGGAGAATTACGCTGCCACAGCTTTCCCCAGTGATCTTTTTCAATCTCATCATGAGCATCATCGGTTCATTTCAGGTGTTTGCACAAGCGTACATCTTGTTTGGGATCGAAGGCGGGCTGAACATGCAAGCTGGAGGTCCTGAAGACTCCGCCTTGTTCTATGTGCTTCGGCTCTACCTCAAAGCTTTCAAAGAATTTCAGATGGGATATGCTTCAGCACTTGCGTGGGTGTTGTTCATCATCATCATGATCTTCACGCTTCTCGTGTTTAAGTCGAGTCCGATGTGGGTATATTACGAGGGGCAAAAGGAGGCTAAGGCAATATGAACGACAACCTGTTCAGAACGCAGAAGAACCGGTCCTCAGCTCGATCCATTGTACTGAGCATACTGCTCTTTGGTTCGTTCTCCGTTTGCAGCCTTCACAGCATCAGAGCTGAAACTCGTTTCAGTCATCTGAGAAGAGCCGACTCTACCATCGCCAATGTTGGAGTGCAAGATGCCATCGGCAAATTCCACGAGAGCTTGACAGTGGCAGAGATTCTGACGCGGTATCCAAAGGCTGTCGAGGTGGACTCCGGAAGACACAGAAAGATCTTGGAGAAATATCAAGGCATTATGAAACGCAGAGGACTCGAAGGCAAACTGATCCGGTGTGCAAGACGGACAGTTGATGCGATGCTTGACTACATTTCCGTCCACATGAGTGTTACGGTCGGCGAACTTGAAATCTCCAAAGTGCAGTTGGCTTCGGAGGCGTACCGAACCGATCGGCTGAACACGACAGACGTGCGCGTTTGGGCTGGAAGGGCAGTATCCAACGCTGCAATGCAGCAATTCGATTTCTCATTGAAAGCGCTCAGTAGAAGAGAGAAGAGTCCAGATATCAAGAATCCGGGACTCGGAAAGTTTTTCTCTGCTGAATACTTCAGTTGTGGGGATATTCAGAGAGTTGCCAGAGACGTGAAAGAAAAGTTTCATAGCGGTGAGTTGGATTATGATCCAGTCTATCGTTCTCACCCCAGTACTACCAACAGACATGCCAATGCCCTTTGCTTAGTAGCGCAAGAGATATATCGGCAACTCTTAAAAGCACCAGACACTTGTTTGATCCATGGGATTCAGCGATTGGCAGGCACCGTACCCTGGATTATCGCCGAGTATGAGACCGATACTGCCCGTTGGCAGGATGTCCCTAAGGTGGAGCCACCATTCGTTATCACGCAAATGCCGACGCCTATAAATGCTACCATCGCATGGTCGAACTACAAGATCATACTGCGAGTGAAATTTATGTCCGGAACTTCCATAGAATATCTTGACCGATGGTCGTCCTTGAAACTGCTTGTCAGACTCGTTAAGCAGTAATCTTGGCACATCACCCTCACCCTAACCCTCTCCCTCAAGGGAGAGGGAACTCACCCGCTCTGGCCCCAAGAGGAAAGGGCTGGGTGAGGCGCTGTGTCAAATCTGTGGTCCAGTGGGACTAACAAGCAACCTTACTCATCCACCAATGAGGATGAGAAGTAGGTTTGGTGATGGCTGGACAGGAGCAGAGCTACCTCAAGGCAGAAATACGGGCAACTGCGATGAAATACTCTCTATTAACAAAGATTATTCTGTACACGCTTCTCGTTATCGGCTCGATGCCTTTCATCGTCCCGCTATATCAACTGGTGAAGGGCGCGTTCCAGGTCAAAGAGCGCGTGTATGCCTATCCACCTGATCCATACCCAGCAAAGGTGACACAGACAGCATTCATTGACAGAGAATGGTCTGAGGTCAGAGTACTATCCAAGCCGGGGCAAGCAGAAGTGAGTGAAGTTGGTCACGATAATGATTACAAAGTCAGACGGCTTTCGGATGATCGAGTGTTCTTCGTCTCGCCAAAGGATTTTCACGAGGAGCGAACAGTCTATCTTCGGTGGCAGAACTTCGCCGACGCTTGGACCACAGCTCAGGTCGGGAGATACTTGCTGAACACCGTGTTTGTCACACTTGCCTCAGTTATTGGGAACATCCTTAGCTGTTCGCTCGTGGGCTATGCGTTCGCGAGACTCCGATTTGTTGGAAAGAACATTCTGTTCTTGATACTCTTGGCAACCATCATGCTTCCGGGACAGATAACGATGATACCGACATTCATGATTTTCAGAACGCTCGGATGGTTCGACACATTCAATCCGCTGATTGTTCCTGCCTGGCTGGGCAGCGCAGCTTTCTTCGTGTTTCTCTTCCGTCAATACTTCCTGACGATCCCGTACGAGATTGAAGAAGCTGCCCGCGCTGATGGAGCTACGCCGCTGGCGATTTACTGGCATATCATGTTGCCCATTTCAAAACCGGTTGTCGTAACCGTCGCGATCTTTTCGTTCATGGGCGCGTGGAATGATCTGATCGGTCCTCTCATCTACATCAGTTCAGAACACAAGCGCACACTTTCTTTGGGACTTGCCAACCTGATGGGAGCTTATGCAACGGAGGAGCCGGCGTTGCTCATGGCTGCATCCCTGCTGATGATCTTGCCAACGGTGATTCTATTCTTCCTTGCTCAGAAGGCGCTAATGGAGGGAATAAAAATTGGAGCGGTGAAGGGGTGAGAAGACGCCTGATGCCGGCCATACTCCAACTACCATCGAGGTGAAGCTGAGGAATTTCCAATCTCATGATTCAATCCTTCTCTGCTTCATCAGACCGCGCTCGATCCCGCTTTTTCTTCTTGCTTTTCAAGCAAAATATCTTTATTTTTCACAGCGAAATTCCCGAGGTTCAAGCACATAGGAAGGCCATGCAAATACACTTTATCGGCGCCGCTCGGACAGTTACAGGTTCCATGCATCTTCTCTCAATCAACAGCACGAAGATCCTGCTTGACTGTGGAATGTTTCAGGGCAAACGCGCTGAAGCATTTGAGCGAAATAGGAATTTCGAGTTTTTTGATCCAGAGGAGATCCATGCTGTTGTTCTTTCACACGCGCACATTGACCACTGTGGAAATCTGCCGACATTGGTAAGGCAAGGCTTTCGAGGCAACGTCTATGCGACTCATGCTACAAGGGATTTGTGCAGTCTTCTGCTCGCCGATAGTGCGCATATCCAACAGCGAGATGCAGAATTTGTGAACAAGAAGCACACGGCAAAGGGCGAGCAAGCCGTCCAACCGCTCTATTCGATTCAGGACGTTGCAAGAGCAATGGAACATTTCCAGAGCGTCAGTTACCGAAAAGAATTTCAGATGGCGGACGATATCACAGCAACCTACTATGACGCAGGACACATTCTCGGCTCTGCCATCACTGTGCTCGATGTTCGTGAAAATTCAAGGACGGTTCGTCTGGCGTTCACAGGCGATCTCGGACGTCCAAATCTTCCCATACTCAGAGATCCTGAACCTGTCGGTGACGTGGACGTACTGATCACCGAGAGCACCTATGGTGGGCGCTTTCACGACCCACCCGACACTCGCGGAGTCAAACTCAGCTCCGTAATGCAGCGAACAGTGGATCGAGGCGGAAAGGTGCTTGTTCCAGCGTTTAGTGTTGGACGTACTCAAGACTTGATCTATGAACTGCACACAATCTGGGACGAAGGACGCTTCCCGCACGTTCCCGTGTACGTGGACAGTCCGCTCTCCGTCAACGCCACTGCCATTTTCCGCATGCATCCTGAATGCTTCGATGCAGAAACCTGCGAACTCCTTCAGCACCATGACGATCCCTTTGGCTTCGATGGTCTGAAATACATCTCAAGTGTGGAAGAATCAAAACAACTGAATGAGAAAAAGGATCCCTTTGTCGTTGTGGCATCTTCAGGCATGTGCGAAGCAGGAAGGATTCTCCATCACCTAGCGAACAATATAGAGAATCCGAAAAACACGATTATGATCATCGGCTATTGTGCCGAGAACACGCTGGGCAAGAAAATTGTCGAAAAGATGCCGCGGGTGAAAATCCTTGGGGAGGAATATGAGCTTAAGAGCGAAGTCGCCGTCTTGAATTCCTTCAGTGCCCACGCTGACCGAAATGAGCTGCTTAGCTATCTCGGTCAGTTCGATAAGAAGCGAATGAAGAATCTGTTTGTTGTCCATGGTGACTACGATCAACAACAGAAGTTAGCAGGCGGATTGCAGGGGATTGGTTTTCAAAGCATCACAATTCCGGAACGAGGAGATGTCGTGGAAATCTGAGGACTTGATTGATCAGTGGTTGAAGCACGATGTGAGAAGCAAGATGCAACCCACGTGCGACGCGATTTATGTGCGACGCACTTCGGAAGGGCGTCGCACATGTCGAACGCATAGCAACTGCTTGGTTCTGAGGGATCTCCGCTTCCGGAGGCTGAAGTCGTCAGACATTGGCGATGCGCTTACGGTCATTCTGGCAATCAAAACACGCGAGCTTAACGTTGAAGTGATATCCACAGCAAGGAGCACCAGCCACGTGTATCTCTGCGGGTAAGGCGAGTTGTTGGTGCTGACAAGCAAGGAACACAAGAATGCAGCAACTACGATGGCAGTTATGGCTGGAAGAGGTACGAGCACCATTTTTCACGGCGTCCATTATTCCAGTGGTGCTTGGTGCCATCATCGCATGGAGTACGACCGGAGAATTCCACTGGGGCTATTTCCTTCTGACGTTGATCGGCGGCGTTTGCATGCACGCGGGCACTAATGTTGCGAACGACTACTACGATCATAAGAGCGGTGCTGACGAATCCAACGTAGATTTTGTCAGACCCTTTACAGGTGGCAGTCGTATGATCCAGCAGGGACGACTCAAACCTAACGAAGTCATCCGAGGAGCTCTGATATTCTTCTCCGTCGGAAGTCTGATTGGTTTCTATCTCACATACGCAAGAGGATGGACAGTGTTGGTCCTCGGCTTGATTGGATTGTTCTGCGGATTTTTCTACACTGCTTCTCCAGTCACGCTGGTTTCGACTGGATTTGGAGAATTGATTGTCGGTTTGAACTTCGGTGTGCTGATGACCTTGGGTTCCTATTACGTGCAGACACAACACATCTCCTGGGAGCCAATCGTGGCATCTCTTCCCGTGGCGTTCCTTATAGCCGGAGTTCTTTACATCAACGAATTTCAGGATTGCAGATCTGACAAGACGGCCGGTAAGAACCATCTTGTCGCTCGCCTTGGAAAACAACGAGCGGTAAAAGGATACGAAGTCATACTCTCTGCAGCGTACATTTCGATCTTGTTTGGCGTTGCCCTTCGGCTGCTCGCTCCACCATCCGGAATTTCTCTCTTCGCACTGCTTGCGCTGCTGACACTGCCCATCGCTTCCAAAGCCGCAAGGATTGCCCGTATCCATTATGAGGAAAGCATACCGCTGGCGCCTGCCAACGCAAGTACTGTGATGCTACACTCGTCAGTGGGGATCTTGGTATCACTGGGATATGTTTTGGAAAGGGCGTTTTTTTGAAACTGCGAAGGAGACACGTGTTGCCATGAGAATGAGAGTGTTGTTCACAGTAGTGCTGGCGCTACTCGTGCATTGTGGAAGAGAAGGCGTTCTCTCGCCTTCCGGATCTGATGATACTGCTCCCGGGATGCCAACGGGGCTTGCTGTTTATCGAGCACGAGATGGAGAGATTGATCTTGTATGGGATAACAACCGCGAAAGCAATATCGCCGGTTATAAGGTTTATCGGACACAGACCAATCCGAGCGGCACGTATCGGTTCATCGCAGAAACAGGTGAGAATGGGTATAGCGACCGAGGATTGGATTACGACACGACTTACTTTTACAGAGTCACGGCATATAATACGGTCGGTATCGAGAGCGCTCCCAGCGATTCGGTGTGGGGAATCCCTCGCAACATATATGCACCAGACGTTCCACAGGATCTGGTCGCACATGCGCACAATGACGAAGGAGGAATCTCTATCATCCTAATGTGGATTCCGAACACAGAGGGCGACCTCGCCGGCTACAAAATCTATCGTTCGATAGGGGATGATGTGATTCCTAGTGAAGCGAGTCTTCTTGACACAACATCCACCGTTCCATATAGCGATGTAAGGAGCGTACGCATCGGGACGCGATATTCCTATCGCATCGTCGCTTTCGACAGAGGGGGATGGCAAAGTGTAGCCTCGACCGTCGCTTCGGACGTTGTGCTTCAAAGACCGCAGTTGGTTAGCCCACCAGCTAATGCCACCTTGGTTTCCACACCAACATTTCAATGGAAATCAGTGGCAGGTGCAAACAGCTATCTGATCTTTGTGTCAACAGCAAAGTATAGTAGCGAAATATGGTCTGCGACTGTGAACCCGACTAGCGACAGTACTGCTTCAGTGCTCTATGCTGGACCTCTGCTATACTCTGGCAGGACCTACTATTGGAAAGTCGGAACTGTGACCAATGATGAGCAGGATCCCAACTCACTCAGCGAGACACGTATGTTCCTGATTGGGACACCGGAATTGAAGATTTCAGAATTGAGGAACAACGTCTCGAACTACTAGCTCTAGCGCAAATGTCCCACGGCAGTGGCTGAAGAATCGCAAGATTTATAAGCGAGGTCTGCTCCCGCTGAACCGATGGTGTCTCAACTAAACCGCAGGCTTGTGAACCTCGAGTTTGGATGGTAGAGGAAATAGGGCCGTTGTTTGGGAATGGAACTCCTTCGCGACGTTGAGGTGAGGCAATGGACTAGGTTCATGAGCATTTGTGCCATCTGGAGGACACACGTGATAGAAGTCTCAAATCTCTGTAAGCAATTCTCTTCGACTATTGCAGTTGACGACATCTCCTTCTCCATTGAGAAAGGAGAGATCTGCGGCTATCTGGGACCCAACGGCGCAGGAAAGACCACGACGGTGCGCATGCTTACCGGCATGTTGAAGCCCACCAGCGGTACAGCAACGATTGATGGTCTCGACATTATCGAGCAGCCCCTTGAAGTGAAGCAGCGCATTGGCTACGTGCCTGAGTCGGGAGCGCTCTTTGAAACCTTAACGCCACGAGAATATCTGAAACTAGTTGGCAGATTGCACCACATGGATGACGCACTCGTCGAACAACGAGCAACTGACCTCCTGGACTTCTGGGGGATGCGAGAGCACATCAATCAACCGATGACAACCTTCTCAAAAGGAATGAAGCAGAAGATCGTCATCAGCTCGGCGCTTCTGCACAATCCGAAAGTGATTTTCCTTGATGAACCACTCAACGGTCTTGATGCAAATGCCGCGTTGCTTTTGAAGGAACTGATTCGAATCCTTGCTAAGAAGGGAAAGACCATTTTCTATTGTTCCCACATCCTCGATGTGGTGGAGAAGATGTGCGACACGGTCATCATCATTGATCGAGGGGTCATCGTGGCACATGGCAGCGTGGATGACCTCAAGGAAATGACCATGAAGACAACGTTAGAAGATGTGTTCAGCAAGCTAACGCAAAGTGATGATGTTGAAACGAAGGCAAAAGAGATACTCTTGAAAATAATGTAGTATGGGGCTGCCCACGAGGATCATAGTGACCGTGTTGTTCTACTTGCCTGCGACAGATGTTCTTGCGCAAGAGGCTGAACGGCGACTGAATAATCCCATTGATTCTCTCACTACTCGGAACCTTACGCAAACACATTTTGAACGAAATATCAACACCTTTGACTGGGACATGAGAGCTTACTATGAGAACACGTGGCGGGACTGGTCTCTGAAACTCAGCGAATTGTACTCTTCAACATTGATCAAAACCGACAAGAAATTCATCAAAGATCAGCAAAGTCTCTGGATCTCTCTTGGAAATCAAATTTCTGAACCTCTAAGAGTCAAGTTGCAGGCATCTTCTGTCATCTTCTCCGATGATAGAGCTATCGGGATCAACAGCGCGTCAACGCATTCGCTGCTTGGCGGAGTGGAGTACAGTCCCGGCGACTTCCTTCAGGTCATCCCGTTAGCCGGAGTGAAGTTCGACAATCAAAGCGGTGAACGAGACAAGGGTTTCTCGTATCTTATCACTTCACAACTCGGAGACCTCGACCTTGGCGGATATCGAACGGCGTTCTTCGCAGAAGCCGCGGCAGACAACTTGCAGCCGAGAAGAAATGAAAGTCAAATCGTGTCGCTCAATGTTGACAAGATTTTCTTCGGGAGGACAGGATACAATCTCCAGTTCCAATTCAAGCGCGGAAGGCGCGATTTCTACTTCCCCGCAGATTCACTGACAGCGGTGAACTATTCTGCGGCGAATAACATCGAAAGTCGCACGGAACAAATTCTTTCCGTCGGTAACGAGCTGCACTACAACATTGGCAATGTTCTGATGACCGCTAACGCATCTGTTACAAACCGAACTATACAGAAGAACATCCGCTACAAAAGCTCTAGCGATCCATTCGAGAACGCGTTCGACACGGACATCCGAGAGTTTAGGCTGGACGGACACTTCCAAGTCGAATATGACAATTCCCACGACCTGAAAGCCCAGGTGCGTCTTGGCTACAACGAACGCGACGAAGAACATCGCGCGAATCCGATCGAAGGAATTGATCAGACGGTCTTCAATCGCCGCGTCGAGGATGAAAAGCAGAAAGACAACAATGCTCGCCGAACTTCGCTGACCACAAGCCTCGCTTACGATTTCTCCTTTTCTGACGCGCTGGTTTTCACAGGATCTTCTAACCTTCTTCGCTACGATACACCCAGCGAGGACAACTTCGATGACCGCGATGAACTGCTGATCTTTCTAAGCCTTTCTGAGCTGCACCGGTTCAGCCCATTCCTCTCACTTCGGATGACAGCCAATGCAAGCCTAAACCATCTGGTATATATCTTCTCTCAGCGGAGTGCAAACAATTATTGGAACAGGGTGATACGTCTCTCACCGCAAGTTATCTACGCACCATCTCCTCGCTTTCAAAGTAAGAATCTCTGTGAGGTGCTAGCAAACTACACCGTCTACGATTTCGAAGAGCAAGTCCCTTCCGTGCGCAGTTTTGCGTTCCGGCAATTTGCGTTTGTGGATTCCACTTCGTGGAATATGTCGCGAACGGTCGGGGCTGATCTCTTCAGCTACATCAAGCTGTATGAACGCGGAGAACTCCAGTGGCAGGAATTCAAGGAGAGACCGATTCACTTCTTTGAGGAGGTCACTCTCGGGCTTAGGCTTCGGTACAGCACGGGAGGCAGGATTCTATTTGCGCCCGGTGGGCGGTACTTTCGTCAAACCCGCTATCGCTACGAACAGGGAGAAAAGACTTTCGACTACGCCCAGAGTAGCTATGGACCGACTTGCGACATCGAGGTTCGGCTGAGCGAACGTTCCAGTATCGTGCTCAATGGTTGGTATGAGATCCTGCGTCTGCAGGAGATGGTCGTGCGAAAAATCGCTAATGTGAACGCCAATGTTATCTGGTACTTCTGAAAGGATTCATGTACGTTAGGAGATCCGTTGACATCGAAGAAGCGACTGAAAACATATAGCATTGTGCTGGAAAGCACTCCCAAGGCAATCCGAAGACTTGAAGCATTCTTGCAGCACGCTCTGCACGGGATACGGATCGATGATACGCGCTATCACGACTTGCTCGTCTCTACAACTGAGGCAGTGAATAATGCTATCATCCACGGAAACAAACGTGATCCAAGAAAGAACGTCTACATCACTTGCGAGATTCAGTCGGACAGACTCACCTTGAAGATTAGAGACGAGGGGGCAGGATTTGACCCCGACAGCATTCCAGATCCGCTTCACCCCGAGAATCTGACGAAGGCGAGTGGTCGGGGTCTCTTGGTTATACGGACTCTGATGGACAACCTCGAGTTCAACATTTCTCCTCGCGGAACTGAAGCTGTGCTAACGATGCTGCTCACGAATAGGTAGCGCGTCTTGACTCTCAAATTATTTTTTGCTATATTTCTTGCAGAAACTAACCACTTTCTGAAGTTCTACAATCTGCCATGATCTGAGAATTGACTCGCCATTTCCCTGGAGTAGGGCGCGCCCAGGCGATCTGATTCCGGTGAGCTCAATGCGCTTAGCTGCTGCAAAGGATAGGAACAACGATAGAAGATTGTCTTCAGGCACAAGACTTCAGAGTCCATTTCATTCACTATCATCAAGGAGCATGCGAAATCTATGAGACAGTTCGTGTATTTTGTTCTGCTTGCGGGAATCTGCGCACTCCTTGCCTTAGGCTTCCAGTGCACGTCCGCCGAACTCACGAGTGCCAGACTCTACTACCAGCGGCAAGATTGGGACAATGCTGAGAAGAGCGCTGAAAAGGAGGTGCAAAGAAATCCCCAGAGCGTTGAGGGGTGGTTCCTGCTTGGCGATATCCGCGCTCAGAAGAAGAACTACCAAGGGATGGTCGAAGCTTGGGACAACTGTTTGAACATTTCCAAAGAGCATGAGAAGGACATCAAAGAGAGGAAATTCTACTACTGGGCGCAGGCATTCAATGCTGGCGTAACGGCTTTCAACAAAGCCAAGCTGACTGAATCCGCAGCACAGTATGACGATGCCATTAACAGCTTTAGGATGGCGGCTTTGATTGAACCGGATAGTGTCGGAGCGTACAAGAACATGGTGTATGCCTATGTGGGCAAGAAAGATCCGCACGCTGCCGTTGAACCACTGACGAGAATGATCGCTCTGCGACCAAAAGATCCAGATGGCTACTACTACTTGGGAAAAATCTACTATGACGATGGCCAGAACCACCGTGAGAAATTCGACAGCGACAACAAAGCGATCATTGAGACAGTGAACAAACTTGAGAGAATATCTCCCGGCTACTACAAGGAAGATGTGCGTGCTCTCATTGGACAACCAGATAAGGTAAATGCCGAGGCAACTCCAAAGAAACCCGCGAAAGGAAAACCAAAAACTCAGCAGCCGCAAAAGGAAGAGTGGATCTACTACAAATATAATCTCCACTTGACCTTCGACGGTTCAGTCCTTACGGCGAAGAAGTTTGACCCACCCTATACGCCGAAAATTGATTCCACAGAGTTTAGGAATGGTGTGGTGGAATTCGAGAAAGCCATTAAAGAGCTGACGGAGGCTAACAGGCTCGATCCGAACAGCGAAGAGATTATGGCTTATTTATCCAATGCCTTTATCGGCGCTGACAAGACCGCTGAAGCGATGGAAGTATTCCGAAAATCTGTTGAGACAAATCCCAAGAACAAAGCCTTCCGATACAACTACGGCGTTCTGCTCCTTAAAGCGGCTGAATCAGATACTGACTGCAACAACGTAGAGAAGAACTACCATGCAGCCCTGGAGCAGTTTGACGAAGCTGTGAAATTGGATAGTGCCTATGAGAACGCTTTGTACAACCTCGCTGTCGGCTCTGTCAACTGGGGCGTGAAGCAACATGAGTGTTCATTGAAATCGGGTAAGGAGGGAGATGAGTCCTTCAAGGAGAAATTCAAAAAGGCTCAGCCTGTTTTGGAGCGCCTCCTGACACTGAAGCCCGATGAGCCATTCATGTGGGATACCTTGGGGAAAGTCTATATGAATCTTGGGATGAAACAGAAGGCTGAAGATGCATTCAAGAAAGCAGATGAATTGAGAAAGAAGTAGCTTCTTGGGAATGACTTCGGTTGAATGGAGTGTCTGCGCAGGAAATCCAGACTGTCCGCTTCTTTCACTCATTTGATAAACAAGAACTTCGAAAGCGGGGGCTTCGACCCCCGCTTTGCATTTACCCCGTTAGAGAACTTGTAACCAACTTGCGTTACTATCACAGTTAGATGAAATAGGCAAAATTTTATTCTATGACTGACAATACCGAACATAAATCCGTCTGGTCTAAACTTGAGTTTTGGAATTTAATAGTTTTAATACTCACCCTTATTGCCCTCGGAATATATACTAACTACACAAGAGAAATAGCTAGAGAAGCAATCTCGTCAAATCAGATCGGATCGCGCCCACTGTTAGCTCTGCTCGAGGAATACAATAATCCGTTTAAATTTAAAAATATTGGGAAAGGACCGGCATTAAATATTCTTTTAATTCAGGGCAATAAGAATGGCAAAATGTTATTGTCTCAAGAGGGCAACGTTTTAAGCGGTCTGCCTGTTGATGGAGTGGGCGGAATCCAACAGACAGGCCTACAAGAATTAGACAGAGAAAAGATAATCAAGCGCCTACCTTTTGCGGAAAATTTTGTTACTGAACTTCTTCATAAACAAAATAGCTATATTTCTATAATTTATGAGGATATATTCGGTAATCATTTTGCGACCATCCACAATGGAACCGGTACTGAGTTTAGTAAGGCATTTGAATTTAAAGAGCTAAAATAGAATTTTCCTTGCATCATCTAACAGGGTATAGGCGGTTCCGCTCCTCCTTTGAGGCGTCGCTCCACACATGTTTGCTGGCGGTGAATCGCTGCGCGATATACTATACCGCCAGCAAACATCGCCTATACCCTAACGTTACTCAACTTAACCGCTACAGCCATCCGTTAAAACGGATGGCTATCAGAAGGCTTTGAAAATCCCGCCGAGCGGGATTTCGAATCCCATCGAAGGCGGTGACTTCAGTCAATGCCGATGAAAAATTCTGATAACGCGGTTTACACAGGAGACAGACAAATGAACGAACAACCCATACCAATGCCAGGTCAACAAGTCAACATCGAACTTGGCGAGAAAGAGGCAGAGGGAATTTACTCAAACTTGGCTATTATCACGCACTCCCCCGCTGAGTTTGTGGTTGATTTCACTCGTATCCTTCCTGGCGTACCGAAGGCGAAAGTACACGCCCGGATTGTGATGACACCTCAACATGCCAAGCTTCTGATGAACGCTCTCAAAGATAACATTACGAAATACGAAGGCAAGTTTGGCGAAATCAAGATTCAAGGCGAACCACAGCCGCAGGTGGGATTAGGCTTTCAACCTCCAACTGTACAAACGACCTGATGTGCTATCATGGTTGTGGAGTTTTTTCCGCAACCATGTGGCAATTTCTTCTCTTCTACCTTCTTGGATGTCCCCCAGAGGTGGCTCATTTTCCGAATCCAGCCACGCACCAACATGGCATAATACTTGATAATTAATAACAAATGGAGTCTACACTATGGCTCAGTATGGCAGTTTGCTGTTTGTCTTGCACTCTCATCTGCCGTATGTCATTGCTCATGGCAAGTGGCCCCACGGCATGGACTGGTTGAACGAGGCGGCCGCGGAAACTTATGTCCCAATTCTTCAGATGCTCGACGAAATGTTGGAAGAGGGATATGCTCCTAAACTGACCGTCGGGATCACCCCTGTCCTAACCGAGCAGCTTGCCGATACGGCATTCAAAAGAGAGTTTCGTTCATATCTCCAGAATAAGATTGAAGCGGGACAGGCAGATCAAGCCCGTTTCGCCAAGACTGGGCAGAAGCATCTTGCAGCTCTGGCAAGATTCTGGGAAAACTGGTACTCACACATCAAGAACGATTTCGAGGGAAGATATTACCAGGATCTCGTCGCCCAGTTCCGGAGGTTGTCAGACAAAGGCTGTATAGACATCATCACCTGCGGCGCGACACATGGCTACTTTCCCCTGTTGAGTCAGGACACCAGTATCCAGGCTCAGGTGAAATTGGCTATCGCAACGCACAGACATCACTACGGCAAACCTCCGCGAGGCATCTGGCTTCCTGAATGTGCCTATCGCCCAGCGTATAAGTGGCGTTCGCCGATAGAAACATCTGTAGGCAACGAAGTCTATCCTCGCAAAGGAATTGAAGAGTTTCTTTCAGAGAACGGGATTGAGTTCTTTTTCGTTGATTCAGCTCTCACTCGAGGTGGGAAGGCAATCGGTGTCTATGTAGAGCGATTCGAGGGTTTGAAGAGACTCTGGCAGCAGTATGAAAGTCAAACCGAAGTGAGACCTGAGGACTTTGAGAAGTCTTGCTACGAGATCTATCTCGTCAACTCCTCCGGTCATCCTGAGAAGAAACCTGTTGCCATTTTCACGCGAGATCCGAAGACAGGACTCCAGATTTGGAGCGGAGAACACGGCTATCCCGGCGACGGATGGTATCTTGATTTTCATAAGAAGCATTTCCCGGGAGGGCATCGGTACTGGCGCGTAACCAGTCCAAAGGCTGACTTGGCTGATAAACAGGAGTACGAACCTGAGAGAGTTGAAGAGCGTCTCGAAGAAAACTCCTCGCACTTTGCTCTCTTGGTGGAGTCTATACTGAAAGAGTATTTTGAGGAGAAAGGGAAACACGGGGTACTCACCGCACCCTTTGATACAGAGCTCTTTGGACATTGGTGGTTCGAAGGTCCTCGCTTTCTGAAGAAGGCAATGATCAAGATACTCGAGAGTGATCAGGTGCTGCTTTCCACTGCATCGGAGGAGTTGGATAGGCAGAAACCAGTGCGCGTGATCTCAATCCCAGAGGGTTCATGGGGTGAAGGTGGATATCACTACATCTGGCTGAACAAAGATACTGAGTGGACGTGGAAGCACATTTATCCAGACGAAGTCCGAATGCAGCACCTTGCCCGCGAGTTTGGTCATACGACGGACGAAAGACTGAAGAAGATCTTAGAACAGACGGCACGGGAGCTTCTTCTTCTGCAGGCATCGGATTGGCAATTCTTGATATCAACTTTTGCTGCACGCGATTACGCAGAGCTTAGGCTGGTCAATCACCATAGCGATTTCACTCGACTAGCTGAGATTGCCGAGATCTATGGACGCACGGGAATGCTAAGGGATGAAGACTGGAGCTACGTCGAGGAATGCAACAGACGCGATTCTTTGTTCAAAGAGATCGATTTGAATTGGTGGAGAGAGGTCGAGTTCCCAGCAGCTTAGCTCGTGAGGTGTGCTGAACTGGCTTGTGTTACACACCAGACGAGTGAAGGATGGGATTGGCGGTGCTTACGATCTTGGATCAGCGATCACTCGAGCTTCAATCCGATGTCAAGCGCTAGCCATTTGGCGAAACAAATGCTGAGAACATGTGTGACACACGTGCAGTCCAAAACGAACAAAGCTGAAGACCTTGAGTGACACCCTGTCGTCCAAGGGCTGGGGGAAACCAAATGATCACCAGAGATGCAGACAAATCGAAAGGAGCATGTATCTATTCCAATGCGACGAAGCGGCTGCTGCTGCTCATCGCTACTGTTAGCGGACTACTCCTGACACAGTGTTTTCAGAAAATCCAACCTCCTGTCGCCCCCGTCTGGGATGTGCAGCTGAATCTGCCGTTGATTGACAAGACATACACACTTCAAGGACTCCTCGAGAAGAATCCATCCCAATTTCGTGCTGATCCAGGTCGAGGTGGACTTGTTATCTTCACTGACCATCAGTCTCTGAGTTCAATCACTATCGGCGATAGTCTGAAGTTCACGCCGCCTTCTGTCAAGATCTCAAAGAAGATTGGAGATTTTGATATCCAGATCCCCGATTCGTACACTCGATCTGTTAGAGTTCGGGATGTCTTTCCTTCGATTCGCGAAGGATATTACGCGGTGGGTGCAATGTCAGGGTCACTGGATGGCCTAGGATTGCAGAGGGTCACCGGATTTCAGTCTGTGGTGTTGGATTCCGGTGAACTCGTTCTGAAGGTCAAGAACAGCCTACCGATCCCAATGGATTTTCCCTCGCCCATCGAGATTCGGAACTATGACAAGACTCTCATTGGTACAATAACGATTCCCTCCCCTATTCGAGCTGGTGATAGCACCACAAGCTCTCGGTTGGACTTGACCGGAAAGACACTACTGGATAGCATCATTGTCAATGGAACTGCGACAACTCCGGGGACGCAACCGAATGAGGTCTACGTTCGGCTTGACGATTCAGTTACCGTCACAGCGACGGTGAAAAACCTGAAGGTGCGCCATGCAGTCACAAGCATCCCACCGCAAGTGCTTAGGTCCACCAGTACATTCAAGTTTGATGACAGCGATGTTGGACATATAATAATTGCAGAGTTGAAACGGGGTGATGTTACACTGAATGTCACCAACAAGATTGACTTATCAGCCAACGTTTCTATCACCTTTCCTGAGCTGCAGAAAGATGGAGTGCCGCTGTCCTGCTGCTTCCGTATGGAGAGAAAGCAAACGCAGGCGAGCGCGGTATCGCTTGCCAACTACAGAGCCACACCCAATCAGAATCAGCTCTCTTATGTCGTGGAAGTCCAGATTGACGATACAGGAGACCGCCTTGCTTACCTGAGCGAAGAAGACGGCATGTATGCCACCGTGGACTTTGGAACCATCTATGCAAGACTTGTAATCGGCTCAATCAAACCGACTACAATGGAAATTGACAGAAAGGTGAAACTTGACGTAGGAGCGATAGAAGACGTTTTTTCTGGAAGCATCCGTTTTGCTGAAGCAGATCTCTGCCTGGCTTTGCAGAATTCAACCGCGGTCCCGTTCGACATCGTGCGTGCGCAGGTGGTGGGGAAGAGCGCGGCAACGGGACAGACTGCGAGCATTCGTGTTGACTCCACCCGTATCCAACCACACGGTGCGACGGAAATTCATCTGGACCGGACACAGGTGGTGGACTTCCTAAATCTGTTCTCGGAGCATCTTCCCGATGAGATCTCGGTAAGTGGGAAAGTAGTGGTCAACCCAGACGGCAGCTCAGGAACGGTTGTAGATACCGACTCGCTCAGCGGTGGCCTAGACATAGAGATCCCTCTCAACATCGCTCTCAAAAGTGGAGAGGCGAAGGATACCTCAAATGCGGACCTCGACAAGGACCAGAAGAAGCAAATTGATCAAGTCAATTCCGGAACAGTGGTGATAGAGATTGAAAATCGTATTCCGGCAGCCGTTCAATTCTCAGCGAGACTTCTTGATTCTACAAAAGCCAGACCACTGTTGCTGATGCCGTTGAACGGGACGAAGATGAATATCGCATCCGCGGAGGTTGGGAGCGATGGAAAGGCAACGCTTCCTGGAAAGAGTCGAATCGTTTTGGAACTGAACAACGTTGATGTGCAGCAGTTCAAATCCGTTAAGTTCGTTGAAAGCTTGCTCGCCATCGAGACACCTGCGAACGCAAGTACCGTCCAGTTCAGGACCTCAGACTATTTGAGAGTACGTGTTGCTACGACATTGAACTATCGCGTAGACTTTGCCGGTCTGGGCGACTGACGCATCGAAGTCGTGGTGAGTGTATTGCAATAGCGAGAAGAAGATACTAGTAAGGTGAACTAAGATGAATCACAATGCGTCATTGACAACGTTGTCTCTCTGGATTCTGCTGATGATGGCTGAACCTCAAGCAGCGTTCGCTGGCGGCGGTAACAGGTCCAATGTTCGTGGCATGGGCATGGCTAGAACCTACACTGCCGTTGCAGGGGGAATTGATGCTGTCGGCGTCAATCCAGCCAACCTTGCTTTGTTCGATAGAGGTACCACAGTGACCTTCAGTGTTGCCCCGATGGGTTTCCACGTTGGCAACAATTTCTTGGACCTGGAAACTTACAGCACCTATTTCACCGGAGTGGATACCGGTGGTCCCAAGCGGGTGGGCAAGTATCTCACTGAAGCAGATAAACAAGATATCCTTAACCGCTTCCCATCAGATGGTATTGGAAGAATTGATATGGACTATGATTTGAAGCTACTCAGTGTGTCATTTCGTGACGCTTCGCTGGGCGGATTTGCGTTCGCAGTCGGTGAGAGACTTAGCGTTAATGCGGATATGCCGAGGGACTACATCAAGTTCATTCTGGAGGGCACTGTCCCTGGTTCAGTGTATTCATTCCAGGACACGAAAGTGAAAGCATGGTGGATACGTGAATACTCACTCTCCTATGCTCACCTCGTTCCCGGCATTAGTTTTCTACCGTCTTGTTCTGTGGGAGGCAGCGTCAAATTGTTGCAGGGATTTGGATACTTCGGAATTGAGAAATTCGATAATGTCATCAGCTCAGGGGATTCAACGAACTTCTACACACTGACCGCTGCATTGGACATGCGTATCCTCAGATCAGGAACGGACATACTGAATCCTGAAAGCAATGTCAGCTTCACACTTTTCCCCGCACCCGTCGGATCAGGTTTTGGCTTTGATGTCGGAATAGCTGCGGATCTTGACGAAGTATGGAGCGTTGGTATTAGTGTCACAGATATCGGAAGAATCAACTGGAAAACGAATGCGATTGAAACGGTGATGGACAGCGTACTGACTATCAGCAATCTTTCAAGTGAGGAGCAGCAGGATAGTCTTCAGAACTCAATGAAAGGAAGAGACCGAGCGATCAGCGGTTTCGTCACACCTCTTCCGACTGCTCTGCACGTCGGCTTGGCATTTCGTGTCCATCGCGCATTCAACTCGACGTCATTTCCGGGCACACTGCTGTTGGCTTTGGACTACAACCAGGGCTTTAACGATATGCCCGGTAACACTATGAGACCTCGACTGTCGGTCGGAGCGGAATACAAACCACTCCCCTGGTTGCCTATTAGAACTGGTCTTTCATTTCTTGGGACTGACGGTATCAACTGGGCAGGCGGGATTGGGCTGAACTTCAGCAATTTCGACATTGACCTCTCTACGGAGAATTTCGAAAGTGTCGTTGCACCCAACACAGCAAGGCAGCTATCGGTTGCATTTGGGTTGAAGCTGAGGATATGAGCAGGTCAATGGGGGCATAGGCTCGTCAATGTTGTCCGAGTAGAGCAAGTTTCACTCCGAAAAGCGCTTGACTTTCCCTCCTTTTTTCCTTATCATTGACCACAACCAGGACGACCAATCCTCTGCAGGACGAATTCATCATTGCCGTGCTTGACTGATGCGAAAACCTCTCGCAGCACTTGCAGCAATTGCTTCCTTACACGCCTTTTACATCACTTCGTCACAATCCTTTCAGATTCGGTCTGACAGCACGAGCATCAAGACATTGCCAAGAGCATCCGTTGCTGACTCAACACGGCAAGATACATCAAAGCGGGCTTTAAGACCGGATACGCTGATCAAGGTCATCCCAATTGAACTCTTGGGAACGATTGATCGAAATCTCAGCACTGATAATATCGTAGATAAGAATGAAATTCAGTGGTATGATTACAAGTACATCGGTGATTTCATTTTTCCTCGTCCAGGTGTTTATATTCGTGACTTAGGAAGCATCGGGCAACCGAATCAGTTGAACATCGAAGGAATGGATGGACGACACATCGCGTTCCTTATGGATGGGAGACCGATGAATGAACCGCTCTCCGGTGTGTTTGATATGAACCTCTTCCCTACTGAATACATTGAACGCATGGAAATCGTAAGCGGAGCAAGAGCGTTTCTGTATGGTTTGAACGGCACCGGCGCCACGATTAACCTTGTCACGCCGAGCTATAATACGAACAAGCCTGTTTCTCGGCTTCGGCATATCGAAGGTCCCTATGAGTTTCTATACACTGATGGGCTTTTCAGCCAGAACGTCGTCCGCAATCTGAATCTGATGGCGGCTCTGACACGACAGTCAATGGCAGGCAGGTTTCCCAACACAGCTTATGACGCTTGGAGTATCAGATCAAAGATTCGATACAACATCTCGAGTCAAGTGAATCTTTCGCTCTCTGAGCTTTTCAATCAAACGACTGTTGGCTTGAACGGCGGAGTAGATCTCAGTGGGAATCCGTCTCCTGAGACGATTTTCAATCCTTACCTTTCCCCAGTCCGCAGCACAACGGCATCTGATAAGATCACTCGGCACGACATCAATCTTACGCTAGGCGCTCGGCTGTTCCCGGATTCAACAAATATCTCTACACTCACGCTCTACTATTCTCACTTCTTGAGGAAATACCAAGACACTCCACTTACCGCCGAACATGAGACACGGTGGTTCGGTCTGAATCTCAAGCAGAACTACGACACAGAGCTTCAAAGCTTCAACTGTGGTTTCGAACTGGAGTTCGCGCAGCTTCTGGCGAGTCCAAACGCTGGTACGCATAGAGACACTCGAATGGCATTGTACGCAATCGAAGAATTGAGATTGCTACACAGCTTGAATCTTGCTGCGTTCTGCAGATACGACAGGTACGAGGATGACCTCTTTTCTTTCGGCATGGATGCTCGATTCAAAATAGCTGATAGCCTCTATATCTTTGGCGGTTTCTCTTCGTCGTACCGAGTACTCACGTTTACAGAGAGGTTCTGGTCCGATACAAGTGGCGTGATGATCATGCCGTCAACCAATATCAAGAATGAAAAGCACAGCTACATTGAAGTGGGTGTGAAATACGATGCCTCGGATATCCTGTCGCTGAGAGCCTCATATTTCAGACGCGAGGTAACTGATGCCATTGTTGCTGAGCAACAATCCTTCATACAAATTTATTCACCACTGTATTGGCTTGTTGCATTTACCAACATTAGTAGGCAAACCTACAGTGGTGTAGAATCTCAACTTCGACTTCGTGTCTGGAAGATTTATGGTGAAGGAAGTTGCACTTACCTCTTGAACAAAGATTGGGACGTGGAGAAACTACGATTCCCCAAATGGTTCTTGAACGGGCAACTGTATTTCTGGGGAAAATTGGTTGACGAGCATCTCGAGCTTAAGATCGGCGTCAAAGGCAAATACTTCACTGAGCAATACGGTCAAGAGTACTATCCCGAATCAGCAATCTATGCTGATCCTACAACTAGCCAATTTGGTCCTTACGGCAGCATAGACTTCTTTGCTATAGGCAAAATCGGCGATGCTTACATCCACGTCATCTGGGAAAATCTAACGAATAGAAACTATTATCTTACCCCGGTGTATCCAATGCCAGATAGAACGCTGCGATTCGGTATCTCGTGGACGTTCTTAGATTGAACGCTGCCACTGGATGGGGTTCGATTTGGAGTCGGACTGAGCGATAGGAACAGAACACTGTTCTGTCCCTGCTGGATCAACATATCTCACTATACGCATGGAAAAGAAAACCATAGTAATTTTCGGCAGCTCAAGAACGTATGAAGGGGAGATAGAGTATGAGAAAGCTCGCGAACTTGGTCGTCTGCTGGCAGAGAATGGCTTCACAGTCTGCAACGGTGGTTACGCAGGAACAATGGAAGCTGCCGCTCGAGGTGCCAAAGAAGCTGGCGGTAGGACGATCGGCGTGATCACCGAGATGTTCTCTAACATCAGCAACCGCTGGATTGACGAAGTCGTCAATATGAAGACCTTCCCGGATCGTTTGCTGAAACTCATCGAGATTGGTGACGCCTATATCGCTCTCAAAGGTGGCACGGGAACATTGGTCGAACTGTCAATGGTGTGGGAGATGATGAACAAACGCTTGATACCTGAGAAGCCCATTATTGCTCTGGACTTCTGGAACAAGGTCGTTGATACTCTAAAGGAAGAATTGATCTGGGAAGGATTGGGAAGCTGCACGCAGTATGTCACGGTCGCACAAACACCTGAAGAGTGTGTGACGACATTGCTGAAGAAACTGGATATGGCGATCTAGCCCTGAGGTTGAGGGCAGAGAGGAAAGCGACGACTCGCAGCAAAGTGTTTGTGGACTATGTCGGACAGACACCACTGCATCATCTCTTCTTCGCCTGGACTGTTTTCTCGATGATCTCAAGTGTCCGCTGCGCCGCCACGTTCCAATCGAAGCTTTGAGCCCACCTGATTGCCCCCTGCGACAATCGCTCTCGCACGTCTGGATTTCTGAGCAAGAAGATTATCCGTTCAGCAAGCTGCTGAATGTTGCCATATTCATACAGAAGTCCCGTTTGACCATCCACGACCGAATCTCTCAATCCCGGGACGTTCGCCGCGATGACGCACGTACCACACGCATTTGCCTCAACCACCGTAAGCCCCCATCCTTCCTTCGATGACGTGTTCACCACGAAGTGCATCTGCTGAAGACACTTCACTTTGTCCTCATCGCTCACAAAGCCTTTGAACTCCACATGATCCTCTAATCCCAATTCTTCAACAAGATGCTCCAGTGCCTTTCGATTGTCCCCCTCACCAACGATCATCACACGTGCTTCAGGTATCTGCGTTCTGACAAGGCTGAAGGCTTGCATCAAATGCTCGATGCTCTTATATTTTTTCAAGCGACCGAAATAGCCGATCAGCGGGACCTCGCTCTTTGGTACACCAGTCCGACGATACAACTCGTGATTAACACAGTAGTTGATCATAGTCATTTGGTCTTTAGGAAATCCCCAGTCAGCGAACTCGTTGTACGTACTTGGTGAACCGACAATGAAGTGAATTTTGCGGTAGATTGGCTTCACCAGCTGTTCGGCGAGATAAACGTAAAGAGCAACAGGCAGAGAGACTTCAAGGAAGATGCTCTTGTCAAACAGGTGATGATTGATTCCAAGGAGAGGTTCTTTCACAAAGAGAGGCGTGTAGAAGGGGATCTTGTTGACATCGTCAATCACGATGTCGTAATGCTCTTTTCGGAATCTACGAAAATAAGCTATCGGCACACGGAAGTTGAAGAACGAACGTCCACCTTTTCTGATGATCTTGATGCCGTTTAGAGTCTCCTCACTCCCGGCGCCTGGAAACGTCGAACAGAACAGCGTTACCTCGTGCCCAGCAGCTGCGATACGTTCGAATACCTCGTGCAAATGGACTTCTGCTCCGCCTGCCAACGGATTCTTAATATCTTGCCAATTAAAAATGAGAATTCTCATTGGTCTCAAAAACTATCGAACTGCGCGGTGGATCTCACCTGTTATCGCCCTTTGCCACCCAACCGCTCGAGATCCGCATCTACCATCATCCGCACCAACTCTTCAAACGATACTTCCTGTTTCCAGCCCAACTTCGTTCGTGCTTTCGTGGCGTCTCCGCGCAGATGCTGGACGTCGGCTGGACGATAGAACTTCTCGTCAGCCACCACATGTTTTTGCCAATCAAGTCTGACGTGTTCAAAGGCAACTTGTGCAAAATCCTTCACAGTGTGTGACTGTCCTGTCGCAACGACAAAATCCTCGGCTTCCGGTTGCTGCAGCATCATCCACATTGCCTTCACATAGTCACCCGCATAGCCCCAATCCCGACTTGCATCCAGGTTACCTAAGTGCAACTCATTCTGCAGACCAAGTTTTATGCGTGCCACACCATCAGAGATTTTTCTTGTTACAAACTCGAGTCCGCGCCGCGGCGATTCGTGGTTGAATAGAATGCCCGATACACAGAACATATCGTAGCTCTCACGATAATTCACCGTGATGAAATGTCCATACACTTTCGCCACGCCGTAGGGGCTGCGTGGATAGAACGGAGTCATCTCATTCTGAGGCGTTTCGCGAACCTTCCCAAACATCTCGCTTGAGCTTGCCTGGTAGAACTTCATCTTCCTGTTGACCAACTTGATTGCCTCCAGCATCTTTGTCACGCCAACCGCGGTGTATTCAGCAGTGAGCATCGGCTGAACCCAGGAAGTCGGCACAAAGGACATCGCCGCGAGGTTATAGACCTCATCGGGTTCCGCTTCTTCGATCAACTCGATGATCGAGAGCTGATCCAACAGATCTGCCTGACGCAGGTGAATCCTGTCCCGGATGTGCTCGATCCGCTCGAAGTTCTCTGTGCTGGCACGGCGTACCATCCCATAGACCTTGTATCCTCTGTCAAGCAGAAAGTCGGCAAGATATGAGCCGTCTTGCCCAGTAATGCCTGTGATGAGTGAAGTTTTCAAAGTTGCTCCAGCATTTCGTTAGAATGGGTAACGGAACGCGGATGACACAGATGCGACGGATTGATCCGGATTCTAAGCCAGAGGCTTGTAAGCCTACGGCTTAAAGGACGATCAGTGTTGATCCGCTTGGCGCCAAAGGCGCCATGTGATCCGTGGCTAATTCAAGCCCAAAGTCCGATTCTGAATTGGATTCTACTACTTTCTCCCCACCACCCCAATTGATATGGCGGTATAAAGAACCAGTTTCGATTTCGACAAATACCCCCGTATCTTTCCTCGCAACGTGCTCAGCGGTTTCCACAACTGAGGATAGAGGGGAAGTCTGACACCAATCCTCAGAAGCATCTCCCTCAAAATTCTATATAACAGACTCGGATACATCCATTCGCCGTAGGTGTGAACCACCGTCATGCCATGTCTTGATAGCTCCCGACTCAACTCTGGGACGGAGAATTCTCGTTCCCATCCTGCGAACCAAGCACTAAGTGCAATCAAAGCGTGTTTGAATATCGTGTAGAGATGATATCGCTGGGGAACATCAACCAGCAAGATCCCTCCTTTCTTCAGAACCCGTACGTTCTCCTTCAACAAGCGTTCTGCTGCAGGTCTCCGGAAATGCTCCAATAAGCCTTGATGGAAAACTACATCGAAAACGTTGTCGGGAAAGGGAAGTGTGAATGCATCACCACCGACGATATGCACGTCAAAGTATCCGCTTGACAACTCTTTGATGATCTTCAGCGACTGCTCCGCATAGTCCAAGAGAAAAATCTCAGCACCCTTGGTCACCAGATTGAAGCTATCTCGTCCGCTTCCTGCACCCACCTCTAACACTCTTTTGCCCCTCAAGTTCGTGACTGCCGAGAGGTTTCGCAGAACTCTATCAGAATTGGAATAGACCTCGTCCGTGTTTCCTTTGACTTTCCAGAAATTCTCCCAATTCTCTCTTGTTGATCGTCTCATCATTCGTTCTTCGGCAAGACAGGAGCAACCGTGTCCTTCTTTGCCGCGTTCTGTTTTGCGTTAATCATTACTTGTAGCTGGGCGATCCGTTGTTTGATGTTCTGATCGTTGGGGTACATCGCGGAGAGCCTTCCCCATATATCTATCTCCTTCTGATACTCTTGGCGGCGCTCATAGATCTCCAACAGAACACTGTAGGGATTCCAATATTCTTGAGCAATCTCGGTCGGATTCTTCTCAATCATACCGAGACACATTTGTTCCACCTGATCCAACAACGGTGCAGCCTTATCTGGTCCCCCTGCACCACTGTAGAGGGAAGCCACGATATACGTCGTCACGTAATCCGCAGGGATAACGGCCCGAGGAATTTTCTCCTCCATTCTGTCAAGCGCTTGAACAGCCTTTTCATTGTTCTTCTCTGTGTTGATGAGGTAGCCAACGAGACTGATGAAAGCTTGCCGATAGTTTGAGCATAGACGTCGGACGTTTTCATCCATATGGATGCTCTGGTCGTTCAATCCTCTGAACTTGAAGCCCTTGTGCGGCTTCGATAAAATCCCTCAGGCTCTTCCATCAGATGTGCAAGCATTGCACCCTTCTCGATTGATTCACCTACGGCCCGCTTGATCGGAGTCAGCCGCATACCCAATCCCTCCATCCTCAGATACTCAGCTAGACCTATCGCGCTTCCTGGCCTGTTCCCTCTTCCAATGTCAACGGTCGCGGCAAAGTAGATAGGTCGTTCCCACTTGCTCGCTTCGACAATACTCTTCACCATCACGTCCTGCGTCCGTATCGCCTCTGCCCCTGGATAGGTGCTCGGCGTCTTAAACGTGATCTTCCCGCGGCTGATGACGCTCGTATCGCTAACTCCAAACGCCTCAAATACCTGCCTGGGTACAGGCAGATCCACATCCCTCGTCTTCCAATACATTCCACCGCGACCAGCGACCTCTCTGATCTGCTCATCAGTCAACGTGAATGCAACCTTCTTCGCACCATGTGGTTCCTCGTTCTTTAGCTGGAGGGCGTACCAATCCGTGTTCACTAGACTAAGATTCACTATTCTGACATCCGTCCGCACCCCCTCGACCTCCTGCAGATACCACAACGGAAATGTATCGTTGTCACCGTTCGTAAAAAGCACTGCGTCTTTTTCGCAACTCTGCAGCATATTGTAAGCGAAATCCCACGGGACGTGGTTTCGACTCCGGTCGTGCTCGTACCAGTTTTGCCATATCATATTCACAGGCACTATCACCAAACACACACCCAGAACAGCGCCAAGTGCTGGAGCGAGCATCTCCGGTTTCTGAACAGTCCTCTCTACATACTCCAAGATTGCCACAATGCCAAATCCAATCCACATCGCGAACACAAAGAAGGAACCCGCATAGAAATAATCTCGTTCACGCGGTTGGGGATTCTGCATGTTGAAGTATAACACCAACGCTAACCCTGTCATGAAGAAAAGCGTCAACATAGTAAACGCCATCTTCCAATCCTTCCTGAAATGATAAAATACTCCCAGCAATCCAAGAAGAAACGGAATGGCATAGTATCTGTTGGGAAATCCCTTGGGACTCTCTGTCCAATCCTTGCTGCGATCACCCAGGAATTGAACGGGGGCATCTTGATTATCCCCCGACCTTCCAATGAAATTGAAACCCAGAAACCGGAAGTACATGTGGTTGAGCTGGTAGCTCAAGAAATAATCCCAGTCACTCTTGTAGTTCTTGAACAAAGCAGCTTTGTCAGGTTCATCGCTCCAGCGGCGCGGAAACAATTTGCCACCGTATTTCTCCTTGTTGAAATTGATGGTTGGATGCTCGCCATACTGCTCACGCTCGAAATATGGGATAAACCGTTCCAGGGTACTGGGGTCATTTTCATTGATGGGTGGATGAGCGCTTGCCCGGATCAGGATTTCCGTGTAAGTCGAATAACCAAGAATGATAAAGAGAAGACACTGAAACCCAGTGCTCAGCCAGAGGCGCTTGTTTTTCTGTGCGTAGTATGCACCGTAGATCAGCCCCCCGATGATCACAAAGAACAGCACCTGCAGCGTTCCACTCTCCCGAACGTCAATGCTGCCGATCTTCAACCTGCCTCCGAGCAGCGACGGAAGCCAAGTGACGATGCCAGGAAATATCATAAAGAAGAAAAGTATGGCGACGATCCCGAAGGTGACAAACGACTTCAGTGTCACTTCATAGAAGCGCGAATACACGAGAAACGCAACGGCGAAAAATGCCAGAAGACTTAGCTGATGAACTCCAATTGAAAGCCCAATCAGATAGGCAATGAACAAGAGATAACGTGCACTGTGCGACTTCTGTGCGTTCTCGAACCACTTCATCGCAAGCCACGTCACAAAGGTAACGAAGAAGATGCTGCCGCTGAAGTAGTTCGTCTCAGAAGCGTTGAACCAAAACGTGTCACAGAATGCCAACGTCAAAGCTCCAACCGCTGACGAGCCGTTGATGATTAGGATGTCAGCAAGCGTGGAATGAGACCTCCTCCAATTTCTGATCAGCGTCACCGCAATCAGATAGAGGAAGAGCACAGAGAAGGAACTCAACACCGTCGAGACGACGTTGAATCGAAAGCCTCTATCGCCAAAAGGCACTAACGTTGCCACGTGTCCAACAATTGACCACAGCGGTCCACCAGGCGGATGAGGCACCTCCAATCCGTAGGCACATGCGGTGATCTCACCGGGATCCCAGAAGGAAACGCTGCACTGAACAGTAAGAAGATAGACACACCACGGAATCAAGAAAACGATTAACCCAATAATGCGAGTTATTTGCTTATGTTCCATCATGTTCCCTGTTATTGATTTCTGATCAGTTCTTCGGAGAATCCGTTGGCTTGATAGAATCCTTCCGAGCAGCGTTCCTTTGAGCATCGATCTGTGACCGCAGCTCCGCAATCCGTTCTCTGATAGCAGGATCGTCGGGATATACCGCTGCGATCCTTGTCCAAATATCCATCTCCTTTTGATAATCTCGGCGACTTCTATAGATCTCGATCAAAATGTTGTAGGGATTCCAATAACTCGAAGCGATGTCCTGAGGATTTCTCTCAATTGCCCTGAGACATTTGTGCTCTACATCGTTGAGCAGTGACGAGGACCTATCGTATCTTCCCGCCCTTCCGTAGAGAGAAGCCACACTATACAGCAGCCGATAGTCCATATAGATCGTCTTGCGCGGCAACTTCTCCTCCATCTTGTCAAGCACCTCGACCACCTTCTCATTTTTCCTTTCAACGTTAAGGAAATGTATTGCCAAGCTCAGGAATGCCTGCCGATAGTTGCTGCACAACCGTTGAACATTCTCGTCGAAATAGATCGTTGAGTCATTCAATCCCCTGAACTTGAATCCTTTGTGCAGCACCGGATAGAATTCCTGCGGCTCACTCATCAGATGCTCCTCCATTGCCTCTCTTGATATGTATTCCACCTCGCCGACGTTCTTGCGATTTGGCGTTACCCTCAGTGCCAAGCCTTCCATCCGCAGGTATTGGTCCAGTCCAATTCTCGCATCTTCTGACACCGTGACCGCGAAGCAAATCGGGCGCTCCCACTTGTTTGCTTCTACTATGCTCTTCACCATCGCATCCTGAGTTCTGATCGCCTTCACCCCGCCGGGGTATGTGCTCGGCATCCTGAAGGTAATCCTCTCACTATTCAGAACACTTGTGTCGGTCACTCCGAACTCCTCCATCACCTTCCTCGGTACCGGTATGCTGACGTCCTTTGTCTCCCACAACATTCCGCCGGAATGGGATATTTCCCGAATCTGCGCATCACTAAGGCTGGAGTTGACTTTCTTCGCGTCGTGAGGCGTCTCGTTCTTCAATTGCATGATATACCACTCAGTGTTGATCAGGCTGAGGTTAACAACCCGTACGTCAGTCCGCACGCCCTCCACCTCTTGCAGATACCAAAGTGGAAAGGTATCATTGTCGCCGTTGGTGAAAAGCACTGCATCTTTCTCACAACTCTGCAAGGTGTTGTAGGAAAGATCCCACGGGATGTAGTTCCTGCTGCGGTCGTGGGTGAACCAATTCTGTACCATCATGTTGACCGGCACGATGAATAGGCAAACTCCCAGAAAACCGCCAAGAGCTGGAGCAAGCATTCTCTGTTTGCGAAGTACATTCTCCACGAACTCCAAGATTCCCGCAAGACCTAGACCAATCCACATCGCAAAGACGAAGAACGAGCCAACATAGAAGTAATCTCGTTCACGAGGCTGTGGGTTCTGCATGTTGAAGTAGATAGCCAGAGCCAGACCGGTCATGATGAACAACGCCAAGAACGCAAGCGCCGATTTCCAGTTCCTCCTGAAATGATAGTAGAGTCCGATAAATCCAAGCAGGAGCGGAATTGCATAGTACTTTACGGGAAAACCCCTCGGACTGTAGGTTGAGTCTTGACTGTGATTCCCAAACCACTCCACTGGGGTATCTTGGATGTCACCAGCTCTGCCAACGAAATTGAATTCGAAATACCGCAGGTACATGTGATCCAACTGATAGGACAGGAAGTAGTGCCAATCGCTCCTGTAGTTCTTGAAACGAGCGACCTTGTCAGCTTCTCTCGACCATCGTCTCTTCAGCAGAGGCGCTGACTCGCCGTATTGCTCGCGACCCATGTAGGAGACAAAGCGCGTCAGATTATCTGGATTGTTTTCATTGATCGGTGGTTTGGATGCTGCGCGAACCATGATCAAGGTGTAGGTCGAATATCCGATCAGAATCAGAAGGATTGAAGTGAGTGCGAGATTGAGAACCTTCTTCTTATGTTGAACGGAGTAATAGATTCCGTAGATAATGCCGATCACGACGAACAGCGGAAGCAACTGCAAGATAACGCTATCCTCAATGTGCGTTGACCCGATTCTGATTTCACCGTCCAAGATTGATGGCAGCCATTCCACGATGCCTGGATAAATGACGAAAAAAGAGAGAGAGATAATAATGCAGGCGGCAACAAACGACTTGATATCGTATTCATAGTATCTAAAGTAGATCAGCAAGCCGATCATGAAGTATGCTATGAGACTCAGTTGGTGAACGCCGATGGACAGCCCTATGAGATATGCGGCGATTAGAAGGTACTTCTCGCTTCTCGGAGTATTAGCTTTGTCATACCATACCAAGCCAAGCCAGGCAACAATGGACACGAAGAAGACACTCCCCGCGTAGACTTCTGCCTCCACAGCATTGAACCAGAATGTATCGCTGAATGTAAGCGTCAGCGCACCGAGGATGGAACATCCATAGACGATCAGCGCATCGGCAAGCGATTTGGGAACACCTCTCCACTGAACGATCAGCCTCACACTGATGAGATACAGAAACATGACTGCAAGTGCAGCGAGCAGGTTGGAGACAATGTTGATGCGAAGGCCGGCGTCAGCAACGAACGGTATCATCATCGCGATGCGTCCTATCAAAGCCCATAGAGGTGCACCTGGCGGGTGCGGCACTTCCAATCCATACGCTGTCGCTGCGAACTCACCACAATCCCAAAACGAAACACTCGGCTGTACCGTCAGAAGATAAGTCATCAACGCAATGAGAAAAACTACCAGTGCGAGTACGCGGTTGATACGATTATGATTCATAGACTCGCTGCTTGATGCCAAAAGAGAATTCTGATACTTGACACGAACAGGTGAAAATATAAGACAATACACCCAGAATTGCAAGGGAAAAAATGGGACGGTCTAAAGGCTCTGGTTTTCAACTTAGGCATCCTGCATGGTTCTCGAGATTGGGTCAACGATAGAATCTTGAACTAGTGCCATGAGATATCATCTGGGAAAGAAGTGTTGTTCCGGACGCCGCCACAGCAAACGCTCTGATCAAATCCCGAAAGACTAAGTGTTTTTGTTTCTCCTTGTTAGTGGAACTGGTATCTATTTCTTGATCAGGCATCTATCAAACTTCGCATAAAAATCTGAAAACTTCTTCAGCCCCTGTGATTCAATAGAAGCTTCGATAGTCACGGTGATGTTTGCTCTTGCTGTTCCTTCGTCGCACCTTTTGACGATTTGCTCCAATTGTGATTTTTCTTCTGGATGCAATACGAAATAAGTACCATATTCAGCAAAGGCTTTGCCGCCTGTTTCAATGAATACGATTGTTCTTTCCACAAGCCACTGTGTCAATAGCACCAACCCGTCGAAGAAAGTCTGCCATTTCTGAAATATCAACCCATTTACTAAGATACCTTTAATCCTTTCTGGATGGCGCTGATTGAATACCGCGGGAATCATAAAAGACCGTAAACCATTTATAGTTGCTGAACCAAGACCATATAGGATAGTATTTCCATGTTTGTGTCGAATGAAGAAAGGCCAATGGAGTTCTAAAAAATCAAGACAAAGATCGACGAAAATGTTCAGTCTTTCAATATTCTTCTGTCGGATCTTGCTTAAAAATAATTGATCATCAGTTGAAATCGCTAGCGTATCTAGTTGAGCATAACGTAAAATGGTGTTCCACTTTGACGTATCAATCGCTCTGAGGATGTTTTGGGGATTCTCCTTACTCAGTATTTGTTCAAGAAACAATTTCAGGTCAAATTGGAGTGCATGTAATAGTTTTGCAAGGTCTTCTATAAGCAGGCAGAGACGTTCTAACAATTCGACGTAAATCAAAATTTCGAAGTGATCCTTCTGCTGTTGAGTGCAATTGGAGAACTGATCACTTCCTTGATGCAATTTCTGTAACATCGCAGCATGTTCTCTTAACATGAAAGTGCGTGCGAGACTTCCAAGTCCTTGATAGCTTTTCAGGAATGCATAGGTCCCTTGAAGTCCTTCACGAAAGATGAAGTGCTGATTCGTCGAACTTGATTCAGTAGCATCTTGAGCTGTCATATCATCACCTAATAGTGCGGAAAACGTCGAGTGCTACTACGGCTGACTTTCAGATAAACGCCTGACATATCTCGTCACAAACCATCAATCCGTTCTTTGTCAGTCTCACATTGTCGTTATCGTGCCTCATCAATCCATCAGCGACGAACTGACGGATTTTATCAGCGTAGCGTTTATCGAAATCAAACTGGAATCTTCGCCTGAACTCATCGAGCCTAATGCCGTCACTTCTCAAGGCAAGGAAGATAGACTCGAAGAGTAGTGTCTGAGTGCTCAGGACTTCGCTTCCTGCAACGGCAGTCTGGCAATTGAGCAAAGCATTGCAGTATGTTTCCACGTCTCGGTGGTTCCACCATCGCTTGCCGTTCCACAATGAGTGTGCTGACGGACCCAATCCAATGTAGCTCGTATGATTCCAGTAGTTGCTGTTGTGCCGGGAACGGTACCCGGGCTGCGCAAAGTTCGAAACCTCGTAATGCTCATAGCCTCTGCTGGCGAGGAAATCAATAGTCCATTCGTACATCGCGGCGTCCGCCTCAATGGAAAGAGGCTGCACATTTTTCTCTCTTACCATCGTATAGAGCGGTGTTCCTTCCTCCAGAATCAAGCTGTATGCAGAGATATGTTTCGGTTCAAAACCGACGGCTTTCTGAAGATTATCCTTCCATTGCTCAAGCGATTGATCGGGCAGACCAAAGATCAAATCGAGGCTGATGTTATCAAATCCAGCCCGTAGTGCAGACCTGATGCATTCCTTCGCCTGCTTAGCTGAATGAATCCTGCTCAAGAACCGCAGTTCATCATCGTGAAAGGACTGCACACCGATGCTCAGACGATTGATGCCAATTGATTTCAGGGACTGCAATTTCTCTTCATCCACGGTTCCGGGATTTGCCTCTAACGTGACTTCTGCCATCGGAGAAATCTTGAATCCCGCATGAAGTTGGCATAAGATCTCTTCAACCTGAGAGGGAGAAAGCAACGAAGGTGTGCCTCCGCCAAAATAGACTGTCTCAAACTCCATGGGTTTGCATTTCTCGGAGTAGAGGTTGATTTCTCTTTCCAGCGAACGAAGAAACACGTCTAATTGATCTGTGGTTTCGACAGAATGGAAATCACAGTAGATGCACTTCCTTTCGCAGAACGGTATGTGGATGTATATGCCTGCCATAATGCAAATGCAGATGCAGGTAGCGCGAGACGGAGTCTCGCGGCAGCGAATCACCGGTTCGCGCTACATGGAATGAAACTGTTGGAAGCTGTGCCTCTCATCTGATGATGGTCGCAATCCGATGCAGCTTTATAGATCTGATCTTACTGACGATATCTGTCAATGGAATATTGGGATCCCACGACCAATAGACAATCATCGGCGTGCCAACGATATTATCTTTCGGAATGAATCCCCAAAACCGGCTATCGAGACTGTTGTCGCGATAGTCACCCATACCGAAGTAGTAATCTCGTTCCACCACATAGTGGGTAGTGGGTTTGCCATCAACGATGATATCGCCGTTTCTTGAGACAGACACAGTGTGCTTTTCTCGTTTGATGAACGTTTCCCACTGTTCCAGGTTATTCAACGTCAGAGATATCACATCGCCTTTTTGAGGAATGCGGATTGGTCCGTAGTTATCTTCGTTGAAGTTTGATCCTTTGGGAAAGATTCGGAAGTCGGATTCACCTTTGGGGATGGTCATGAGCTTGTCGAACTTTGCGTGTCTCGGTATGGGTGCCGCTTGATGATTCACGTAAAGGACTTTGTTGATGACTTCCAGAGTGTCTCCCGGCAGCGCAACACACCGTTTGAGATAAAAGACGACATCCGGATATTCAAGATCGTCCCGATTGCCGGGCCATTCAAAGACAATCACGTCCCCGCGTTCGACGTCTCTGAAACCGGGCACTCGAAAGAACGGAAGACGAATGCTTGTAAGTGGAATATTGCGCGGTGACGTTCCGCCATATAGAAACTTATTCACAAACAAGAAGTCTCCGGTCATCACGGTGTTTTCCATCGAGCCTGTTGGAACTTCAAAGGATGCCAGGACAAAACTATTGATCACGAGAAAGATGGCGAGCACAAGAACAATCTCCTTGAGAAACTCTAGAACCTTTCGTTGGAGCTTCACGGGGGCTTTCGGCTGCTGTCGGCCTTTGCTTTTTCGTTGTTGAGTTTGTTTTCCCATAAGATTTTGCCGTTAACTGCTAATTGTTGATTGTCTTATTCCTTCACTGTAGTGTGAGACTATCTGAAAAGTCCACACTTGTCACCCTGAACTTGTTTCAGGGTCTGAGAACGGATGCTGAAACGAGTTCAGCATGACAGCGGCGGTGGATTCGTCTGGTCATCGGAAAACGTCAGAGAGCCGCTGTACTATTCCTCCATCGAGAGCACCGCCAAGAAAGCCTCTTGCGGCACTTCGACTCGTCCGACTTGCTTCATTCGCTTCTTTCCCTCCTTCTGTCTTTCGAGGAGTTTTCTCTTGCGAGTAATGTCCCCCCCGTAGCACTTGGCGATGACGTTCTTCCGAATCGGCGCTATGGTATCTCGTGCAATTACTTTGCTGCCAATCGCTGCTTGGATGACAACCTCAAACAATTGCTTCGGAATCAGTTTTCGCAATTTGCTGGATAATCTTTGTCCCCAATCGTATGCCTTGTCCCGATGCACGATAGTTGAAAGAGCATCCACCGGCTCGCCGTTCAGCAAGATGTCTAACTTCACCAAGTCAGATTCGACGTAGTCGAGATACTCATAATCAAATGAGGCATACCCGCGGGAAAGGGACTTCAATTTGTCATAGAAATCAAAGATGATCTCAGATAGAGGCAGTTCATACTGGATGTCTGCGCGTGTAGGATCAAGATAGACGGTTGTCTTGTACACGCCCCGCCGATCCATGCATAGCTTCATCAAACTGCCGATGTATTCCGATGGGGTGATAATCTGTGCTCTGACGAACGGCTCCTCGATTTTCTCGACCGGCTCGGCAGACGGCATGAACGCGGGATTATCCACAAGTGCTATCTCGCCGTGGCGTTTCGTCACTCGATATTCAACGTTCGGGACGGTGGTGATGATTGTTTGGTCATACTCCCGTTCCAGCCGTTCTTGGACGATCTCCATGTGAAGAAGTCCAAGGAATCCGCAACGAAAGCCAAATCCCAACGCCGTTGACGTCTCGGGTTCAAACGTCAGAGATGCGTCGTTCATCCTCAGCTTCTCCAACGCGTCACGCAGATTTTCAAATTCCTCACTCACCGACGGATATAGACCGCTGAACACCATCGGCTTAACACTCTTGTAGCCAGGCAAAGGCTCACTGGCAGCACGGTCAGCGTTTGTTACTGTATCACCGACCTTAGTATCATGGACATCCTTCGCACCAGCAATCAAATAACCAACATCGCCAGCGCCAAGTCTCCGTGTCCGCTTCCGGTGCATTTCCAAGATCCCGACTTCTTCTGCTTCAAACACTTTGCCATTAGAGAAGAACTTCACCCTATCCCCTTCTTCTAACTTGCCCTCGAATACTCTTAGATAGACAACTGAGCCTCGATAGGTATCGAAAATCGAGTCAAAAATGAGAGCGCGCAGTGGTAGTGTTGAATCTCCCTTCGGTGGAGGAATCCTTCGCACAATTGCTTCCAGAACTTCCTCGATGCCGATCTTCGCCTTGGCACTAACGAGGAGGATTTCCTCTTCACGACATCCTATAAGATCAATAATCTGACGCTTAACGACATCCACCATTGCGCTTGGCAAGTCAATCTTGTTAATGACCGGGATAATCTCAAGTCCGGCATCAATTGCCAAATACAGGTTGCTAATGGTTTGTGCCTCTACACCCTGCGACGCGTCAACAACGAGGATTGCCCCCTCACATGCTGCAAGCGAACGAGAAACTTCGTACGAAAAGTCCACATGACCGGGTGTGTCAATCAGATTCAGAACATAGCTATTGCTATCCTCCGCCGCATATCTCATCTGGATAGCGTGGAGTTTGATCGTGATGCCGCGTTCCTGCTCAAGCTCCATATCGTCGAGCACCTGATTGACCACAAGATCACGGGCAGTAATGGTTCCCGTGAGTTCGAGCAGTCTATCCGCCAGCGTGGACTTGCCGTGGTCTATGTGGGCAATGATACAGAAGTTCCGAATCTTCTCCATGATATTCTCTGAGGAAAAAGAGCCAACGGCGCAAACATCGAGCCTCTTCACTTCTTACTCCTTTTGAAAATATACGAGAATATTCGGAAACTTGCAAGATAGAAATCAGTCTACGGAGGGAACGGTGCACCGCATCAGTGGAAAGTGAAAAGTGTGCCTGGGCAGGTTCACAGAAGAAAGTAGTTTCCAGAAACAGACAAGCCAATCCCGGTCGTGTGGATTGGCTTGTGCGAATCATTGTCCTAGTGTGCGGCACGAACACAGTGGTGTCACTTCAGCAGAATCATCTTCTTTGCTTCTGCGAAATCTCCCACTTTGACTTGATAGTAATACGTGCCGCTCGAGACACGGGTTTTCGAATCACTAAGGCCGTCCCAGTCCACAGAATAATTGCCTGGTTCATTCTGCTCATTCACCAGTGTTCGAATCATTTGGCCAACGGTGTTGTAGATTGTCACTTGAACGTTGCTCCGGTGTGGAAGGATATATTCGATCGTGGTCGTGGGATTGAATGGATTCGGGTAATTCTGTGACAACTGTGGTCGATCCGGGAGATTCTGTCCGGTTTTGAAGGAAGCTCCGGTAATTGTAAGCGGGGCGAAGACATACACGATGAAATACCCGTCGTCCTCCCATACAATCTCATCGTTGATACCGACATAGAGGTATCCGCTCAGCTTAGGTTTGAAGAGAATGTGTCGTCCTATGTAGAACGGTTTGCCGGAACTTCCAATCTTACCTACTACGGAGAACGGGGGTGCCCCAGGCATTGGGGAATTAGGTCCAGCCGCTTGTACGTACATTCCTTCAGGTCCTAACCAATAGATCGAGTTTTGTTTTGTTAACCCGTTACATGATGCAACGCCTTCGACATTTATCAGGACTAAGCTGTCCTTCTTGAGTGTCACACCTGTATTTATCCACTGATTGCTGATATCGAACTTTATCACCTTGACCAACGTTCCATCGTAGTCCTGTATTGCGGTTATGTCTTGCGTGAATGCCAAGTTGCATGTCAAGAGCAAAATGATGATTACTGGCAGAGCTGTTTTCATGGTTTCCTCCATTGTGGGTTGATTTAGTTCAGATGGTGTCTTCGGTTTTGAGCAGCATAGTACCGGGATTGCTCAGTCTGTTGCCTCTCCATGAGGCCTCAGAACTGTTTTTCCTCTGTGCTCGTTGAACCAGTTACGTAGATGGATCACGAATACCTCTTGTACCGGCTTATGGCGAATGCATCACCTCCTCTAGTACTTCGGTTAGATTCTTAGGGGTTGAGTGACAAATAAAAACAGTACACTTATTTTTGCCAATTTGACAATTGTTCTTTGAAAAGTTAGATTGTGAGTATCGGTTTCGAGATTTTTCTCATTACTTGATGGACTGCCGATGCTCAGAAGAGATCGAACGAAAAGCTGGAAGAATTTAACACTGCCTACCGACGGTATCTTGGATACAAACGACCGCAGGGAACAGAGAATCCTCACCGATCCTTCGTTCCGAAGATTTACTTCATTCGAAAAGTCTACGAAGATCCTCAGACACAGCAAGGTGTCATCGAGGTGGTCAAAGAGCACGTCACGCTTCCAAAAGAATACATCAACCTCTTCATGTTGGTCGAGTGGAATCTTGACAAAGAACAACTTACAGTCTACTTCGAACACGAACAGAAACTCAAACGAACATATCAACGCAGTTTCAGAATCAACTCACAATCTAAACAAAAGCTGTTCTGATTTCATTTGTCACATAACCGCTAACAATAGAATCAACAAAGAAATGGAGTTCTTCATATAGCCTCCGTTTTTAATCTTGTTATTGAAAACTTGAAAATGCTTTGCTCTCGCAGAGAGAGCGGCGACGTCGAAAGCAGAAAATATCTGCCCCTAGCAACTTCCAACCAGATCTTCTTGAGAGTGTCCCCAACAGAAGCCAACGTAAGACTGTCGGTGGGCGAGCGAATCGCCCTCCTTTCCCCTGGAAAAGAAGGGCTCTGCAGTCAAAGCAGATCATGTGACATCTGGTTTCCATAGAGGTACCTCCTATAGTTTATTGTCACGTCTGCCTTCTCCTCCAGAAAATTTCTGAAAATTTCTCAAAAAAAATCCCGTTCCGCATATACTTTGCGAAACGGGATACCTTGTGCGGCAATCCGCCCAATTGCCGCCAAAATTCCTAAGAAAGCCTTACCTTACGTTCCCCCGCTGTACGCGCACCACTTCTTTGCTCCATTCCTTCCCATCCCAATACCTTACGCCAGCCTTCAGATTCTCCAGATAGTCCTTATCTATCTTGCCAGTCACTTTCCCTTGTTGAACCAAATCAGCATGAAGGTTTTCCCAGACACTTGATGTGTTGACGGCAAGGACGCGCATTTGCTCTGACAAGATATACTCGAGACCTGCTCCATGCGTGCCTTCGAGGTACCAGAAACTCAACGCATTTTGATTCTCATAAGGGACAGCGGTCATGTGATGGTGACTACCAACTAAATTCTCTGCTTTTTCTATATCACTTACCGGCAGGCGTATATAATACAGTTCAGCCCTCGAATGAGCGAAGCCAAAACCGGGGGTACGGCAGGATTCTACCTTTCCCACAATTCCCGTTGGGTCCAGAACGACGATTACGCCGTAGCTGCCGTTGGGCCCTTGTGCATCATTCACTCCACAGCAAACAATCTCTTTTCTGCCATCCTTATCTAAGTCCACAGAATTGATTCCTGTCAGATACCCAAAATGCCAGTATTCACCAATCAGGTTCCCTTGAGCGTCAAGGCGTGAGATAACACAAGGCGAGTGTATGTTGGTCGCTGGTGCTATCATCTCTTTTTTGCCATTGCCTGAAAAATCATCAACGAGCAGAAGATAGGTAGCGAAATAGTCGGCATAGCTTGTCTCCAGAAAACGAACCTGTCCTCCGAGTTTAATTTCGCGGTGTGATGTTTTATCACCCGTAAAAATGTGAACGACATCGCTTTTCTGGCTCTCGCTGCCAAGGCTCCGAAGCACAGTTATAACTTCGTTCTTTCCATCTCCATCCAGATCGGCAACCTGAGAGAATTCAGTCTGTCGGGCTATTTCGTCATCCCGGAAACCCTGACCATTTAGCACGGGAAGCTGCCATAGTTTTTCCTCATCGCGGTTGTACACGTCAAGCGTATTCTCTCGCGGGTTGAGTTTCGTATATGACGGATTCTTATCTCGCGGAGATGACATGAACACGAGACTTAGGATAGCCACAAAGGCGGCAACCAACGCAAGGGAACCACCTCCGGTGATAATTGGGTGGTTTCGGACGAATCGTTGAAATCTCTGTATAGGTCTCAGCGGCGCGTCATAGAGAACTTCATAGGGTTTCTTCTCTATCCCACGGATGGTTCGACGTAGCTCACCACGAGATGGCAGCAAGCGGGTTGCCTTTCGAGCTAATATGCGTTCCGCAAACAGACTATCCCTCTCTGAAGGATCCTGCTGGAGGCGTTTCTCTAAATCAGCGTAGAAGGTTTCGAAGCGTATCCAAGTGTTCCTCGCACAGTTTGCATTCCACAACATGCGCCTGGATTTCACTTCGCTCTTCTTCCGTAAGTTGCTCTGGGAGTCTCAGGAAGAGGTCGAGCTGATGTTCTGTACAGTGGTTGTTTATCACGGACTAACCTTTCTGGGTCGTAGTTCAACTGGCTCTGGAAATTGTCAAGAATTCAGAACTACAAATAGAGAGAATTCAGAATTCGGAAGCCACAAGAGAACTCAAGTATCAAAACTCAAATGTGAAAACGCTCTGAGATCTGACTGTCTGGTTTCTGGATTCTGACTCCTCTATTCTTATTTGGACGTTTGCTCCCCTTTCCAGAAACAATTCGTCGTGCGAAACGCTGTTTCGCATAGGCGAATCAGTGATTCGCCCTACAGCATCAAATATTCTTGGTGACGCACGCCAACAACTTTTCCCTCGCGATCCTTGTCAGATACTCAACCTTATTCCGCCATGTTGCCTCGTATTCCAATTCCGTCACAGGGAGGTATTGCTTCACGTACTGATAAAGAGAGTGTGGCGTTCCGTTCCCTTGGCACCAGTCGGCAATGATTCTGCACATAATCTCAGAAAGAGCCACAGCCTCCTTCTTTTGCACTTTCCCTGGTAGAAGATATGTGGAAATGATTCTTTGTTGAACCGTGTGCTGAACCTGCCGCTGAATGATCTCGGCATCTAATTCCGAGAGCACCTCAGGTTCAACCACTTCCTGTTGAAACGCTTCGAAATCTCGAAACTGAGCATAGAAGCGTCTGAAAAGTTGAACCACATCCATTAACCGTACCGACCTCCGATATTCCTCTTGCTCAATCAGGATGCGAGCAAGTTCGTCTAGAAGGTGTGGCGTATCAGAGGAGCGATTCGTCACCGCGAGCAGCTCTCTTTCAAGTTGATCGAGCGGATACGGCGGCAAATGATCAAGATTATCGTGGTGTGATAGTTCAAGCACACAACCACGGAAGTCATCGGAAAGCGTCAGATGCCGCGACTTCTTGATACCGTCTTTGATGTTACGATGAATTCTTGCTCCATCTGGATCTGCCAGCGAATAGATCTTTGCAAGCTGAGTAGTCGTTACTCGAAGCACGAACGACTTGAACGCCAGAAAGAGCCTGTCCTCCGCTGTATCTTCAAGACTCGTGTAAAGCGATGCAACAAACTTCTCCACTTGATAAAACCGCTCATTGCCATCCCGCGCGAACACTTCTGCGATGCAATCCATAGCCAGATCAACCAACGTAAGTCCGTTCAGCCTGCAGATGTGTACAAGTGCTGAGCGATAGTGGCTAAGATAGCTCTCAGCGATGGAGCGGCACAGATGCACTATCTTTGTCAGATTGCCATGTGATATCGTGCCTCGGACAAGCTCCCCCAGCAGTATTTTCAGGTTCACTGGCGATAACATCAGGGATGCATTACTTGGGAATCCAGCGGTCAGTTCTCCTAGGAGAAACGGACTATTTCCATCGGCGGGACAAAATTCTACTCAAACATACCAAAGAAATTCGTCATTGTCAAGGTTTTTCTTCCGAATGTATTGAATCATTCCATGCAAGTTCACCAAGACCGAAATCGAGCAAGAGAACCTGTGCAACGACTACGCTTCATGGCTGGATCATCTACCCGCAAGATATGTGCAGACTCCCCACTCGGAACCGAGCTACTTCTTCGTCTTCGCTGCAACCTCTCGCAGCAACTTGATCCCCACCTGAATTGTTCCCCTTGACATCTAGCATTGATTCTGCTCAATCCCGTGAGGGGTGAAATGGCTATAGGTAGAACCTATGTGAGCAACCCTGCCCGTCCGAAGAGTGCGGTTCCACTTCAGTCATTGCTGAACCGACCCGTCCTTCCCCTCACCACGACGATATCGGGAGAGTTTTATCGTGCTTCAAGAAACTTAGTGGTTGCGCCTAAGGTATTGCACGGCTCGGTAAGGACTTTTTGGACGCGCGCATGTGATGCTGACGTGTAGAACGATGATGTTTGCCCTTAAGGTTTTCTAGTTTCTGTTTCGTTTGACATTCTCTTATGGAATTCCTATATTATGGTTGAAGAAAGACATCGAGAGCCGTGTCACTTTGCTGCTTCTGCTGTATTCCTCCGCGTTCGGCACCAGCTTGGAATTGCGAAACCGAATTGAGGGGAGCAGACTTGTATAGGGGTCTCGTATCCAAGAGGGAGGGGGGAGTGCCTATCGGTTAGGATTTTTGTGTAAGTATAAAGACTTCCAGACGCGCCTCGCCTGTGCGTTCAAGCACGGGAGACGTTCGTACCATCTTCCTTACCACGTTGCTGTCAACTAGTGAGGGTGGGGAACTTTGGCGCGCGGCAAAACGTTTTCTCAGATACATAAATCACGCTTATCTAAAACAAGGAGGCAAATATGAAAGCTTGCATCAAATTGTACGCGTTTTTTGCGCTTCTTTTCTTTGGAGCGCAGATTGCATCAGCGCAGGTCTATCTGGTGACTGAGACGGTCGACCAGCTCTGGCAAGCCAGTGCATGGATCAATGACCAAAGAACCGTGTACACGTACGACGCCAGCAACACAGCCATTGATATGACAACTCAAAAATGGCAAAGCAGTGCCTGGGTCAACAGCTCTCGGATACTCTTCACATACACGGCAAGCGGCTATGAGACAACCAATCAGAGTTGGAGTGGGGCATGGGTCAATCAGAACAAAACCACTTATGTACTTGACGCAAGCAAGCGAATTGGGGAGATGACAATTCAGACTTGGACCGCGGGAGCGTGGGTGAATCAGATGAAAATCACCTACACTTACAATGCCAATGGCACCGTGAAAGAGGTTACAGCTCAGATGTGGGTGGGCGCAATTTGGATGAGTATGTCGAAGACCGTCTATACCTACAATCCAGACGGCACACTTTCCGAAACGCTTTCTCAGACATGGGCTGGAATCAGCTGGGTTGATAATACGAAGACCAAATACACTTATAGCGGCGGCCATAACATTCTGACATTAACCCAAACATGGCAAGCCAGTGCTTGGGTCAACAACAGTCAGACACAGTATACGTATGTTGGAGACTTGCTCACGGAGTTTGTGAGTCAGAATTGGAGCGGCTCAGCCTGGGTCAATGTTACAAGAATGGCGAACACTTACAACGCAAAAGGTCTCGTAAGCGAGACTTTGATGCAGAACTGGCAGGTTGATAAGTGGGTGAACACAACGAAAAACACGAGTCAGTACGATGCGAATGACAATGAAACCGAAGTTGTGACTCAGGAGTGGGTGGGGAGTGCCTGGGTGAATAAAAGCAGAACAACCTACAGCTACAAGCGTGTCACTCACGTGAATGATAACATCGAGCCGACGGTGTTCGACCTGCTTCAGAACTATCCAAATCCATTCAACCCAAGTACGACGATTGAATTCACGTTGCCCATGGGAGGGTTCACAACGCTGAAAGTGCACGATATTTTGGGTCGAGAGGTTTGTACGCTCGTAAGCAAAGACCTTGATGCCGGAAGACACAGTGTAACATTTAATGCGGCATCCCTCACGAGCGGTGTCTATTACTACACTCTCAGCTCTGGCAAGTACATCTCAACAAAGAGCTTTGTGTTACTGAAATAACCAATCCGTGCGCAGTCGTATCTGAGGTGGGTATGGTCCAGGTTTCACTGAGTCGAGGCGGCGGGACCACCAAACTGATTTTGCCGCAGTCTGTCGGATTCAGGAACCCTGCTAATTGTCTCCGCAGTTCACTGCGTTGCCAGAGTCCGATTTGAGAATCGGACTCTGCTCTATTATGCAGATGATTTAATGGAAAATCTATTGTGCGTAAGTGGTCGTTGTCAAGGTTATTTTATCCGGCAATTTTGAACCACTGCAAGCTAATTCGCCTAACCGAAGACAAACGGAGCGGCCCTGTGGGACGATCCCCCTTCATCGCTGGATCATCTTACCCGCAAGATATGTGTACAGTCCCCACTCGGAACCGAGCTACTTCTTCGCCTTCGCTGCAACCTCTCGCAGCAACTTGATCCCCACCTGATTATCTGAAACACTCAGCACCCCTCCCATCACTCTTGCATCATAGAACACGATTGCTTTTCCATAGTACGAATCCTGTCCTGCAAAAGCCTCTTTGCCGAGATTGGTGATAGGCTCAATCTTGCCGCTCTGCGACAGATGTTTCTTGAATGCGTCAAACGATTTCTTCGTCGCATCTTGGTCGGGCGATTCTATCAGAAACATTGTGACTTTCTTTCCACCGATGGTGTATTCCGCTGTGAAACCGTTGGCAAGAAAACTGTGACCAAGCACATCCTTTGCGATGTACTTAATGCTATTCGCGAGCAGGTTCTTTGCTGGAAAGTTCCTGAGAAACCGCGGCTCCGAAAATTTCCCCGAGATGTTCTTTACCACAGCCTTTCCCAACGCCACGAGGGCTTCCTTCACTCTTTCTGAGACCTCGAAGGCAACCACCTTCACATAGTACTTCCCTTTCCAGAAGTTGAGCGCTGAACCTTCCAGATAACCTTGCACCCCGACATTCACGAAGTGATAATTGGGCATCCGTTCGACAGAATAGATCCCGAACGCATTCAATGCATCGTTCATCTCATAGATGTCAATGACTACCTGCGTCTTGCCATTCTTGTAGTCTGCGGTGACGACTTGCTGGAAGCTATATACCAAGTATCCATCTGCCGCTCCGTCAATGTATTCCCATAAGTTGTTCGCTCTGTAGGTTCTCGGATTGGAGCTTCTCAGCCAACCGGGAACCTGATTGTCAGCAGGCAACAGGCTAACAAGGTTCTGCGCGTACAACGCACAACCCACTCCTAGTTCAGCATAGAGGATCGCCCCCCAGACAAGAAGCGCCACCAATACCCCCGCCAAAAGGCAGACCTTGATCGTTCTCATGTTGATTCTCCCTTTAATAGTCGCTCTGAAATCCCACTTGCTCTCAGACTTCGGACTCTCAGGCGCTCAACGCCAAGTGCTGGTGCGCGAGCGTAAGCTTCTCCTTGATCCTAACACGGTAAGGACAACGTGTTTCGCAAGGTGCGTCACAATCGAAACACGGTGCTGCGCGCCGGTGAGACTCCAAGCGAGCATATTCCTCCATCCCGACCTTCTCCATCCCATAGTTATCGTAGTACATGTCGAACCGCAGAATGTCGTCTATCGCAACGTGGCGAGGGCAGACCGAGAGGCATTCCCCGCATCCAATCCGACAATACTCTCTCTCATAGAGTTTCCCGTAGTACTCAAGGACCTTTTGCTGCCGATAGCCATGTTCCGATCCCGACAGCGGCACGTAGGTGTTGACATGATCCATGTTCCTCATGCCAATCACAAGACAACTCACGAACTCGTGTGACAATACCCAACTCAACGCGGCTTGAGCAAACTCATACGTATATTTCGCGGAACGATCTTTGATGTTCTGTCTTTCCCAGTCTTTGACCTTGGCATTGTAAGCGGCACCCATGGTTTTCATAGCCACGACGGCAAGACCTTTCTTTGCAGCCTCAGCAAGATACTCAGCATTCTTCTGTTCTGTGTAGTAGCCGAATGCCGGCATGACAACACTGTACTGCCCTGTCTTCACTGCAGCCTCAATTGCCTCCGTCACACTGGCATCATGTCCGCTCGTGCCCAAGTAATTCACCTTTCCGTCCTTCTTTGCCTTTTCGAAGAAATCAAAAACCTCATCTCTCGTAACCTGTTCAGGCGAACCGCCGTGAATCATAATACAGTCCACGTGATCCGTTTGAAGTCTCTCCAAACTGGTGTCGAGTGATTCCATAAGCGCCTTCCTCAAGTCATCAGCCTTAAATGCAGCTCCATTGACTTTGGTCGTAAGAAACACATCCTTGCGACGGTCTTTTATGACCTCTCCTATGGCGGTCTCTGCCGCGCCGTTGCCGTACGTGTAGGCAGTATCAATGTAGTTAATGCCACAATCCAACGCGTACTTCAGGACAGCAGGGTCTGAGAATCCGACCGTCCCAAAACTGATATCGGAGACTTTCCAGCCAAGGTTGCCGAGCGGTCTGTAGTTCTTGATTTGATGTTTGTCTTCTTCTCTTCGATGGACGATGTTGAACGCCTTCTTCGCATCGAACGTGCTCACGCCCGATACTGCAAGTGCTGCGCCGAGCATTGCTGAGCTTTTGAAGAATTTTCTTCTTGAGATGTCTCGATCTTTCATGGTATTCCCCGGAATTGTGAAGAGTTATTGAATGAGAGATTAGCTGTAACCTCTATCCTGAAGTAGAATCTGATTCGTTTTCGAGCGGCTCTCCCCTATGTTGGTGACATAGATTGCCGGCCTGTCTTGAATGGGACATGCTTTTTCACAGGCGCCACAACCTGTGCATTGCTGCGGATCAATGTAAGGCTGCCGTACGCGCACCATTTCACCTTTGCTATTCAGAACCTCGGCTTCCACAAGATAAATAGATTTCGGAGATGTCGGACACCACTCCTCACACACGATGCACTCCGTTGCCATCGCCCAAGGTAAACAGCGCCCTCTATCGTAGAATGCTGTACCGATCTTTATAGGCTTTAGCCCCGATTGACCTTCGCGGCTCTCTGAATCCAACGGAACCCATCCCTTCTGTTGCTCGGTGATTTCATGAATTGCACCTGTTGGGCAGACAGTGCTGCAAAGTACACAGGTCGGCTCGCAGTAGCCAATCCGTGGAATCAAGGTTGGAGACCAGATGCCTTCCACCCCTGCCTCCAAGAATGTCGGATGCAAAGCATTGTTCGGACACACTTTCATACACTCACCGCAACGAATGCATCTTGCTAAGAAATCTTTTTCCTCAACTGATCCCGGTGGACGAATCAGTTTGGGGTTGTAATTGACATCCAGTCCGGTATCCGAACGGAGCAATGGAACCGCCACCACTCCCGCCGCGATACTCGTCAACACCTTCCGCCGTTTGAGGTCTGGTTGAATCAGAGTATCAGTCCGTCGAGGGAAAAACTTGAACACGATCCCGCTCTCCGGGCAGTCTCCAATACAGTTCAAACAAAGCACACACTCTGCAGCTCTCCACTTCACACCCGGAATTGGCTCATCGGCACCCTGACAATGTAGGAGGCAGCGTGTGCAGTCAGTGCAAAGTGTCTCCCGCTTTTCCATTCCGAAAATGGAAAATCGAGAAAGAACGCCAAGCAATGCACCAAGTGGACACAAAGCTCTGCACCAGAAGCGAGTGATGAAGCGATTGAGTATCAGCACGACAAGAAATAGCGCGCCGAGCCAGAATGCAGTTTGATAGTACGGTTGCTTGATTCTCAGCAGCGTTCCTTCCAAGATTTTGGAAATGAAATCAGTCGCTGATTGCATCCACGAGACATTTGTAGCATAGATAGCATTGAAGCAAGAATGTAGAGCGTAGTTCAATGTGGGAAAGACCACTAGTCCCAGCGACCGCACCGATAATGAGATCGGGTCAAGTAGTCCAATTTGCAGTGTCGTGAATACGGCAGCAACCAGCATTCCAATCATCAGATAATACTTCAAGCTCTGCCAGCTCTTATAACGATTTGATTCGATGAGCCTCTTTCCTCGCCGCTTCTCAGATTTGAGACTGCTGAACAAATGATTCAATGTTCCCAAGGGACATATCCACCCACAGAAGAACCTGCCAATGAAAAGCGTTCCGACAATGAGAACCAAAGACCAAATCAGATTCCTGTAGAGCGAGTGTGTGGAGATGACATTCGCGATGGCGACGAGAGGATCTATCTCAAGAAAGATGCTGACAGGATACGGAAGGCGTATTACGTTCTCTGCCGATTTGAAAGAACCGTGAAATTCCGTTTGAAGGAGAAGGAAGACAAAAAGAGCGAAAAAAATGATTTGCGAGATACGTCTGAGATTACTCCATGTCGCCGGTCGCATAGATAAGGAATCCTTTCCGAGATGGGCGTTGGAAAGAATATAGTCTTTTTCATAATGAATGTCAAATGCGACAACTCAAAGGGAGTATGCAACTTCAGGCACAGATACAAAGTGTGGGAAGTCATCTTCGGCGTGGTGACTTGGTTCTCAGTGAAAAACCGACAGCCATTCAGTTGTCATTCCGAATGAGTGCCTATCGCTTGCACCGCCGTCTCCGATTTTGGAATCTTCGTGTGAACAACAGGTGATGGATGCCGACATGGTCCTTTCCTGACGACAGCTCTGGATTCGCAGTGACGAGGCAACACTTCTTCACTGAGAATTAAGGGGAGAGTGGACTTGTCTGTTTCAACGCGGTGCTTGTACGCAAGTTCTTCAACGCAGACACTGTGTTCTTCTTGCTACGTGGAATGCTGAACCGAAGAGTCAATTACGAAAGTGGCTAAGGTTGCACCAGTGCGTGCCCGTGTCCCGACCGGCGCAACCCGCCACCGACATTACCAGCTTGCGGAGAGAATTCAGATGTTACTTCTGCCCTTTCAACCACCCGCAGGAAATCAACATCGAAAGTGCCTGTATCCAAAAGACGAACGCACTTGCCTCTCTTGTTCTTTCGATGATCATCGTACGCTTCCTTAACGAGTTCACTGTGAATCTCTTTGCGTCTCCACCCATTTCCTTCCCCAAATAATATGCCAGCCTGTCTCCTGTCGAAAAACTATCAGCTTTGATGAGCCTGTTGGTTTAGCCGGAATAGAAATTACCGCAAGCAGGTAAGATATTACCACGACACTTGTCCAGAGACAGTTTGAGAATCCCCGTCGAGAGGTCAGGTTACTGTTGTGTAAGAGCGGCTTTTTGCTTATATTAGCACACAGTCTTTCATATATGGTCAAGCCTTAGTCAGACCCACATGAGAGTATTTGATGTAACCGTGCCTATCAGCGATTCCATAGCCGTCTGGCCTGGAGATGCGCAGCCTGCGATTACACGCAGACTTCAGATTGAGCAAGGTGATGATGTCAATCTTTCAGATCTCAGAATGAGTGCACATACAGGCACGCACGTAGATGTCCCGTTCCACGTGCTTCCCAACGGAGCTACACTGGATCAGATTCCTCTTGAGCAACTGGTAGGAAACGCAACTGTTGTTGAGATTAACAACGCAAGAGCGGTGACGCGAGATGAGCTGATCCAACTTCGTCTTCAACGTGTGGAGCGCGTTTTGTTCAAAACAAGAAATTCTCAATGGTGGCGAGAGCATCCGTCCAATTTTCAGAAGGAGTTTGTGTATATTGACGCTGAAGCGGCGCTGTACCTTGTCGAGCTTGGTGTCAGACTCGTCGGCATTGACTATCTTTCGGTTGACAGTTTCTTCGCAGAGGAATTGACAGCACATCTCACGCTGCTCAGGAATAACGTCGTCATCATTGAAGGACTCGACCTTTCCAGTGTTCCCTCGGGAGAGTATACGCTGTTTTGTCTTCCCATGAAAGTGAACGATGCTGATGGTGCCCCAGCACGAGTGGTTTTGGTAGAGTCCGATTCTCGATCGGACTTAGAATGCGTGTAGAGTCCGATCTGTAATCGGACCCCGTCGAGTTACGAACTGGACTCTACTGCTGCACACATGATCTTCTTTTTCCACCCAACTTCTGAATTTCAAACATAAGGACTATCTTCAATGTCAGATTTCTTTTCAGACCTGAAGACAGGCGATGCCATTCCGACCTATAAATATTTCGTTGGTGGGGAATGGAAAACGTCAACAAGCGGCAGGACTCTGGAAGTTCGTTCCCCTATTGACGGCAGCCTCGTTGGTCGCATACAAGCCTGCACGAAAGAAGAAGCAGCGGCGGTCATCGAGAATGCCGCAAAGAGCTGGCAGGCATGGAACGACCTCACTGTGAGCCGACGTGCAGACATTCTCCATAAGGTTGATGATTTGATCTTCGAGCATAAGGATGAACTCATCAATCTCCTGATGATGGAAATCGGAAAGAACTATGCTTCCGCTGAAGAAGAGGTTGTCCGCACAGCGGAGTTGATTCACTATTTCAATGAGGAAGGCAGGAGGTTCTACGGTGAGATCATCTGGGGAGACTCATTCCCCGCATACTCAAAGGACAAGATTTGCCTGGTGTATCGTGAGCCGTACGGCGTTATACTCTGCATCGGTCCTTTCAATTATCCTTTGAATCTCTCCGCGAGCAAGATTGCTCCAGCTCTGATCACAGGAAATTCCGCTGTGTTCAAACCGCCGCTTCAGGGGGCAATCTCATGCCTGTTCATGACAGAGATATTCCGTCAGGGAGGTGTCCCATCAGGAGTGCTGAATACGATAACAGGTAGCCCATCTGAGATTGGCGACGCCCTTGCATCACATCCACAAGTTGCAATGCTGAGCTTCACGGGAAGTACCAAAACAGGAAAGCACCTTGCTCATACGGCGGGTCCGAAGAAGATGATGCTTGAACTTGGAGGCAAAGACGCCGCAATCGTCTTGAAGGATGCGGATCTGGAACTCACGACGAAGCAAATTGTCAAAGGAGCGTTCTCCTATTCCGGTCAGCGGTGTACAGCCATGAAGCGAGTGCTTCCTGTGCCTGAGATCGCCGACAGGCTCGTGGAGATGATTGTCGAGTCGGTGAAGAAGCTGAAAGTAGGTGACCCACGAGAGAAGGATGTCTTCATCGGTCCCGTCATCTCCGATGCAAGTGCTGATTATGTTCAGGGACTTATTGATGATGCAATTGCCAATGGTGCAAAAGTCCTCTGTGGCAACAAGCGGGATGGGCGGCTCCTTTGGCCGACGGTGCTCGACAATGTGACTCTCGATATGCGAGTCGCGTGGGAAGAACCATTCGGTCCCGTTCTTCCAATCATCCGTGTGAAAAATATTGATGAGGCGATAGAGATCGCCAATCGTTCAGAGTACGGGCTGCAATCGGCAGTCTTCACGCAGGATATTGATGCGGCGTTCTATGTCGGCAAGAAATTAGAAGTCGGAACAGTCAATGTCAATGGTGCTGATTCACGCGGACCCGACCATTTCCCCTTTCTCGGTGTCAAGAATTCTGGAATGGAGACGCAGGGCGTGCACTACAGCATCGAAGCAATGACGAGGACGAAGGCAATCACCTTGAATCTGAGAAATCCAAGAGGATGATCTGGGTCTTCATTAGGTATGCTTCAATGTTGTCTGCAGGCTGTGAGAAGAACCACGAATGTCGAATTACGAATGTCGAATTACCATTCGATTCTGCTCACAGGAACAATTCGACATTCGTAATTCGAAATTGACCGTTCACACTTCACTGTTTAATCATCACTGGATATGTTCATCGAACGCTACCTGAGCCATCCCGATTGGCTCATCGAGGAAAACGGTTATCACCCTGAACAGAATCTCTACTACGAGACTATCTTCACACTTGCAAACGGGTATGTGGGCACACGGGGCTCGTTGGAGGAAGAAGTGCAACTTAGCCGTCCAGCCACGCTCTTTGCTGGCGTGTATGAGGCAACAATCACTTATAATAGGGAGTCGGTCAACTGTCCGAATTGGCTGAGACTTGATGTCCGAATCAACGGCTCGGGAACGCATCCGGAAACTGACTCGCTCATCGAGCACAAGCGGATACTCGATATGCGGAAGGGTATCCTCGCCAGAGTGTCTCGATGGCGGGATGTGGAAGGTCGCGTCACGCGACTGGAGACTCTGCGCTTCCTGAGCATGCGTCACAAACATCAAGGCATCATCACGGGCGTTGTTGTCACGGAGAATTACAACGGCATCATCTCTGTCGTCAGCACACTTGACGGCAGTGTAATGAACTACACTTACCCCCGTCAACTGAAGGTGAAGCACCTTGAATTAGAAGAAGCGAAGCCGCCTGCAAAGGAAGGAATCTATCTTTCGATGAAGACTGAATTCACGAAGCGGCTAATTGCTGAAGCCGCCTGTCTCAAAGTTGATGCTTCATGCCACCGAACGACTGAGCAGGCAAAGGATGGAATTGCCGAAGTTCTCACGTTCAGGTCCCGTAAGGGGAAACCTTACGCGTTCACCAAGTATGTATCGCTCTTTAACAACCGAGACACAAACAATGTCGAGAGAGACACCCTAAAAGAATTTGCCGTGATGAAGAGAAAAGGATGGGAGAAATTGCTTGCCGAGCATCAAGCAGTGTGGACTGACTGGTGGAGACTCGCAGACATCAAAATCTCAGGCGACAGGAAAATTCAGAAGGCGGTGCGGTTCAATATCTTCCATCTAATTCAGCTTTCTAACGAAAACGATGAACAGACAAGCATTGCGGCAAAGGGTCTGCATGGTGAGGGATATCATGGGCACATCTTCTGGGACACGGAGATTTTCATTCTCCCGTTTTTCCTTTTCACCAATCCGAAGACTGCTCAAGCACTGCTGATGTATCGCTATCATCGTTTGGAAGATGCAAAGAATAACGCCATCAAGCGCGGCTTCAAAGGAGCGATGTATCCGTGGGAGTCGTCGGATACAGGTGAGGAAGTATGTCCATTGAACTTCACGCATTACATCACAGGGAGTGTTATTCCTCTCTGCAACTATGACGAGGAAAACCACATCGTAGCGGACATCGCCTATGCCGTAGATCAATATTACCGTGCAACACAGGATGATGAGTTCATTACGAAGTATGGAACAGAGATGATGATTGAGACGGCGCGGTTTTGGACTTCGCGAGCAAAGTGGGATTCAGAAAAGAAAGCGTACACCATCACCAAAGTCATTGGACCTGACGAATGGCATGAGCATGTGGATAACAGTGTGTTTACGAACTGCATGGCTCGGTGGAATCTTCTCAAGGCGATGGATTATGTTGCACTTATGCAGACGCATCACCCCAAAGCATGGAAAGAGTTGGAACAGAAGCTTCAGTTCCGGTTTGAAGAGAAAACGCGCACTTGGGATTACATCGCTAACGGACTGTTGATACTCTATGATCCAAAAGCAAAACTCTACGAAGAATTCGAAGGCTACTTCAAGTTAACTGACTATAAGGTGACGAAGTTTGACAAGAAAGGACAGCCGGTTCTGCCAGACTACATTACCCACGTGGGACAGCAAACGCAACTTATCAAGCAGGCGGATGTTGTACTTCTCCAATATCTCCTCAATGATGATTTCGATGTGGAAACCAAGCGAGTAAACTATCAGTATTACGAACCAAGAACTATCTTTCAGTCATCACTGGCAGCAAACACTTATGCGATAATCGGAGTGGAGATTGGAGAACATGAGAAGGCATATCAGAACTTGTGTCGGACAGCCTTTATGGATTTGGATGACAAGATGGGAAACACAGGTGCAGGTATTCACGCTGCGGCACTGGGCGGAACATGGCTTGCGGTTGTGGCGGGATTCGCTGGTTTGCGTCTGCGAGGAGATCGCTTATCACTGAATCCTTACCTGCCGCCGAAATGGAAACGACTCAGTTTCTCGGCTCTCTGGCGTGAAGAGGTTATTCACATTGACATAGATAAGAAGCGAATTCTGCTCACGCTGGAGAAGGTCCCATCATCACCGGTAGAGATGGAGATATATGGCAAGAGTGTCGTGCTGAAAGAGAAGGAGACGGTGGTGAGAAAAGGTAGCTACTCAGCTCACCTTCCCGCAAGTTATGATCGAAGGTAGCATGGCTCTCGATAGCCTGCTCCAAAAGGAAATTGTAGCTTACCAGGACACAAGGACGCTCAAACCGTTCGGCTGAGCTCACGGCGAAGCCTACGGGAGGGTGAGCAGTTACGAGAAAAGAGATTCCTCAGCGTTGCAAAGCAAGATGATCGAATACTGATCGCGAAACCGTTCGATCCAGAATCACAGCGTTCTCTCAGAACCGCCTCTTTAGAATCCAGTCTGTAACCGACTGAGGCATCATCTCGAGGACACCAGCGACCCTTGCCATGTAGCCGACCGAGTACTGGCGCTTAGGTTTTTTCGCGGAAAGAGCTTTTAGAACTATCTGCGATACCTCTTCAGGGTCCGTACGTTTCTTGTCAAACTGTGCCATATCTTCTCCCCACTTGCGCAGAGCCTTTTCGTAGAGCGCAACTCGCTCGGGTTGCCCTTTCTGGAGAACGGCTTCTACATCTGCAACAGTCCTCAGTCCCGCCGGTGTCCTTATGCCGCCACACTTGATCCTGACGTTCGGAATTCCCCAAGCCTTCAGTTCAATATCGAGTGTCCGCGCAATGCAATTGGCAGCGAAATCGCAAGCATGGATGCTTGTGACATATGGTGTGGGAATCAATGCTGGTGTCGTAATCCACACGATTCTTCCGCTTGCCTGACGAATCAACGGAAGGAATGCCTGAACCATTGCAACTGAACCCAACAGCCGTGCCTGCAACTCCACGTGGAATTTGTCCAGCTCCATCAGCTCCACAGGAGCCGGCGAGCCACCACCTGCGTTGTTGATCAGCGCATACAGACCTTTCTTGCCTCTACGATTTAATTCATTAGCGATCACGTCCGACACGGCAGCAATGTGCTCTAACTTTGTGAGATCAAGAGGACAGACAGGCACAAGATTCGGCATATTCAGACTACTCAGATCTTGAGCGTCGGTCTCTTTTCGGACTGTTGCAAAGACGGTAAAACCATGGTTTGCTAGTGTAATAGCGGTTTGCCGTCCAATACCAGAAGAACACCCCGTGATGAGCACGCCTTCACCTTCCGCAAGAGATCTATTTGATTCTGCCATTGTCCTTTTCCTTCTAAATCCCGCTGACTCTGATCAGCGAACTAGTGATCCGCGTGACGCAGCGGCGCCCCAGGGGCCACTGAGTGATCACTGTAATGTGTTCAAATAAAGAATCGCTCTGTCGGCCAGAGTTTCTGAAACGTCGTATTCATTTCTTTGCAGATAAAAATCATACGACCGTTCTCATACGGCATGCAATACTCGGCATTCGTCGAGGCGGCAAGCTCCACGTGCTTGTAGCGACGGCGTAGATCAGAAAAATTGTTCTCGAGATTTCTGCTGTTCCCGAAGATGATTGCGATATTACCCGTTCGCTCGCCGGGTCCCCAAAGCCAATAACTATTGTGAGCGCAGAGAGCATTGGGAAGTCCATGCTTCTTCCCGAAGAAGTCAATTGCAGCGGCTTCACCGTAGTTGCGAACGTAGATAACGCACTGTGACTGTTCTTCCAGCGTCAGCTTTCTGTACACACTTGCGACTGTGTCAACCATCTCTTTCCAGCCAAACTGATCGGCGTAATACTGAGGAAGCTTCCCAAGTGAGGATCTTTCCTCTGCGCGGGGTGTCAATCCGAGGAAGTGTTCATATTCGATGAACTGTCCAACGGGCAGGACCGGCACTGCGAATGGAAGGATGACAAGTGCTATAAGGATCAGAAGACCTGCATAAACGGGCTTCAGCCAATTGAGGGATTTCTGGCGAACGGATTGCTCGAAAAGAACAGCACCCCCTGCAAGGAAGATCGGATAGATAGCAGACAGATAATAGACTTTCGCACTCCCTGCAACCATGACGACAAAGACGACAAGATACATCCATGCTAGCGGACGATAACGTCCCTCTTGATGCTTGAAAAAGAAGTAGATTCCCCCAAGCCACAATGGCGCATTGAAGATGTTCATATCCCGAACTTGTGCCATAAAAAAATCGATGGTACCAAGATTCACGTTCTTGATCACGCTTGCATTGCGCATGAACTCGAGAGAGGGGAAACCATGCGCGATTTCCCAGATGACATGCGGGAGAAAGACAACGGCGGCGACTGCAGCCCCCAGCCAGAACCATTTTGTCGCAAGCTGCTGTCGCTGCCGGGTGAGCAGCAAGTCGGCAACGAGTCCGATGACCATGAATCCCATGGAATACTTGTTCAATAAGCCAAGTCCAACGATGAGACCAAACAGAATCCAGAGTTTTGGTTTGTCATCGCTGAGGATGACCATCACAACGTATCCGGCAAGTGCCCAGAAGAGTACGTCAAAGGGATTCATGGAGAAGAGTTTCCCGTGCCCGATTAGACCGTGGGCAGCGACGACCGAAAGCGCAGCAAATCCTTGGGCGAATTTCGCTCCTCCAAGTTTGCGAGCCATCAACGCTGCAAGAAGAACAACGCCGGATCCGACAAGGGCTGGAAGAAATCGCAATGCGTGAAGGGAGTCGCCGAGGAGCAGGCGATTGACCCAGAGAATCGCGATCGAGAGCGGAGGCTGGTCAACGTATCCAAATGCAAGATGATTGCTACACGCGATGTAATAAAGCTCATCCCGAAAATAGCCGTAGTTTCCGTGGAATACGATTTGGACTGCGAGTTGGAGAGAAGCCAAGAAGAAGGGAATTGTCAGATCATTGGAAAAAATACTACTTGCCCACAATCTCTTAAGCATGAAGATCTCCTTCGTTTCTGGAATTGGTTGCGCGAGTCAACGAGCGTCGTGGTTTGCCTGTTAGCTATTGGGCTATTTCTTTCTTGAACATCTACCTTCGACATACGTCTGGAATTTTTCACCATCCTGCGAGATTTCAAATCTGACACTGATGGCTTCTTTGTCGAGCGAAATGTAGGTTAACCGAAAAATCGGAGAATTCTGAATCTTGTCACTTGTAAGAACGATTGACTTTTCGGAATAGGTGATGGCATAGTTTATGGCATGATCTTCATTGTCAAAATAGATCGCCTTACTTGGTTTACCGGCGTTGTCGAGATAGACGACCATTAAGTCGTCATGAGTTATCTGCGCCCTGTTATTGGTTGCAGGATATTCAGAGTGACTTTTTCTTACGAGGATTCTTCCATCAAGGTCTGGTTGAAAGGAAAACCAACCGCCTCCTTGTCCCGGCATGCCGCTACCTTCGCCTACCCAATCTCCAACTAACCAATCCCACTTGTTCCAAGTTGTATCTTGTTGCCCAAATGAAGTCGTTGTCATACACAAGAGAGCAATTGACAGTGCCACGATCTGTGTTTTCATCTTTCCTCTCTATTGTTAGCGATCATTTAGCCTTGCAGCCAATGTCCGCGGTAAAAACGCAGCGGTTTTTGGTGCTACGAAAAATGTCCTTTGCTTAACCCGAACTTGCCAACTCGCACCAGAAACCATTGAGCGAGTGAATAAGCCCAACATGATTTTGATTCTCGCCCAAGCTGGCCTGCGTGCGTCGTGCCTTCGCTGGTCAGGCGAAGCCCGGCCGTTCTATCCCGACCGTGACGATTGATGGTACTCAAGCACCTTCAAAGCGAACCGAGCAGACACACTAGCTGGACCTCCGCCCATCTCCATGCTAACATCTATTGCTTCCAGAATCTGTTTTTCGGACGCGCCTGCCAGTAAAGCTTGATGGATATGCCATTCCATGCACGATTCACAGTTGATCGCAACAGAGATTGCGGTGGCAATCAATTCCTTGGTCAGCTTATCAACCGCCCCGTCAGCGAAGGCAGCTTTCTGCATGTCAAGAAAGGCTCGATACGTTGCGGAGCCTTTCCCGAGGAGCGACTGGTGAGCCCAGTTTCGATCCTCGACGATTTGTTCGATCTTATCCTTATCTCGGGGATTCATAGCTTTCATCTGTTCTTGATTGGTTGTGTGAAGCGGTTAGGTTCTGCAAATCCGAGTGACCGCAGTTCACCTAACGTCTGCACAAACGACGCCGTTGTTCTTGCCGCTATCAGAAGACCAATTGTCTTGCGGCAAAAACAATGGAGCGAATACAACTGTGTATTAGACTGAGCTTCAGCATCGCCGTCACCAAATGAATGAGCGTCGTGGTTTTTCGGTGTTAGGCGCAGGCAGCCACTCACCAAGCCTTTTCAACTGAGCAATCATCGTTGAACAGGCGAACCTCATAGTTCTTCATAAAGAGAATTGTCGAATACAACAGGGATGATGCCCTTCGCACCATAAAATTCTGAATAAGGATCGGCAAACAGACCGGACTCAACCAGTATTCGGTTGGCTGCACCAAATATATCATGCCAGATGTTATAGAAGAAGTCTGTTTGCTTCAAGCCGTATCGAAATGGAGTGAGTTCGGCCAATTCGTCGTGGAGCCGCTTGTATCCAGATTCAAACCAATGTTCCATCTCTTCACGCCCAATACCACGGATCTTGCGGACGATTGAAGAATCACTTAACGACAACACGGGTACACGCGGAGAATAATAATTGTCGTTATGTGTGATGTAACCGAGTTCGACAAGGAGGTTCGCAAGTTTCATAGCTCTATCCTCTCCGGTTCCTGCCGCTTTTGCCAGCTCAGCTAAGCTTTTGTTCCCATCACGTAAGCTAAGCATCATTGAACCTATTTGCTTTCCGACAGCTTTTTCCGATGATGTTTCAGTCAGTTCTTGTATTCTTGACTTGAGTGCGTTCGGATATTTGCCCGAACTCCAAAGGATATCGGGCAGAGCATGACGAGGTTGAATTTCGCGATCACCAAAGGATGTCAGCTCCGCGATACCATAAACGGTGTTATGGCTGCCGCAGTAGAATCCTTTTTTCGATAGTTCAGTCGGCTCCCATCCATAAATGATGGTTCGTGGAAATATCCGTTCAAAGAGAGAGGTGGTTTTTCTGTATCCTCGTGCGGCAGTAAGAGCGAGACCATCCCAATCCAGCGAGAAGCATCCAAGCATGATGTAGAGGGCTGCCCGCGAATCAACACCGGGAAGCGTGTATTGGTTAAGCACTGCCTCAATTTCTGTCCGACGTTTGAGTAATGCGCTCGCGAGTATCTGCGCATGCGATTCAGTTATTTCCCGCATTCTCTGCTCATCAGCCCTGGTGAACAGCAGAAAGTTGATTACGTAGGTACCTTCATTGCGCCGCACCCAGTCAAGGCTTAAGAGTTGTTTTTTGGTAACGCTTGTCTGCCGGAGTGCTGCATCGAGATACTCTTCTGTTCTTGGTTTCGAGGCAACGTCGAGCAGTAGACGTTGAACGACGACATTGTTCAATACGGTCTGTAGCTCTGAAGATCCGGAGCCTTGGATAATATTGTAGTTGAAGACATATTCCTGTGGCGATGGACCGACCTGTTCATTCCTCTGACAACCAAACAGATTGATGCTGAACATCAGCACGAGGAATGAGATTATTGATTTCATGTGTGTTGCTTCCTTTCTGAAGGTAGCTCTGATTGCTCTTCCTAACGGCTGCGGTTAGCCACCTGGCGACAACATGGTACTGCTTGCGCATAACGTCTCGCCCAACAACGTAGCGCTTTTGCGAGCTATTAACGACACATTCTCTTGCGAGCAAAAGCTTTGAGCGACGACAGCTATTCTCTTTCAACAAACGGAGCATCGTTGTTGGGCGCGTTATGTGAAGTTGGTTTGCACAAGTTCTTTCCTTGACCATTTATAAGCCTTCAAAACTGCCAGCAGCATGGGCACCGCACCGAACAAAATGAAGATCATGTCACCAGGTAATCGAAGCCATTCAACCACTTTTATGCCTTCAAGGAACTCTGCGCTGCGGGCATGCCAGTATCCGTTGTTGAGCACATCGAGAAGCTGAAGGACACCACCCGGAAAGAGGCTCAACACCACCATCCATGCCAAGCCAATGTTCAGCCCCCAAAAAGACACCCGGATGTACTTCTCGATTCGTGTCCACTGGGATTCTTCAACGACTTGCCGGACAACGAACACCATGAGAGCAAGGCCGAGCATTCCGAAGACGCCCATCATTGCAGCATGGCCGTGATTCGGCGTCAACATTGTCCCAACTTCGAAATAGCTTGCGATAGGAAGATTGATAAGAAATCCAAATATGCCCGCACCAACGAAATTCCACACTCCAACGGACATGAGAAAATAAAACGTCCACTTGTGAGGGATGGAGATCTCTCTGCCGCAAATATCGCACTTGCCTCGCGTCAGCTTGATGAAGTCCCACGCATCGAGCGTGAGAAGTGTGAGGGGCACCACTTCCATTGCTGAGAACATGGCGGCAAGCGCCATCGTGACGTTTGATTGCCCCGTCCAATACCAGTGGTGCCCTGTCCCCACGATACCACTGCCGAGATAGAGGATTGCATCAAGATACACGACACGAGATGCTGTAATGTGGGTAATGATGCCCAACTTGTAGAATATGATTGCGACCATCACGGTTGCGAACAATTCGAAGAAGCCCTCCACCCACAAATGAATGATCCAGAATCTCCACGTGTCAACCACGGAAAAATGGCTTGTACTTCCGAAGAACATCGCAGGGAGATAGAACAAGGGAATTGCTATCGCGGCATACAGGAACAGCGAGGTAACTTCCCGATGTTCTTGGGTCTTCCGAGTCCGGCCGATGCCTCTGAATAGCAGGTATAACCAGAAGAGAAGTCCGAGTGCCAGGAGAATTTGCCATGCACGTCCAAGCTCAAGGTATTCCCAACCTTGATGACCTACCCAAAACCAGAAATCGCCCAGCACCCGATTGATGCCGAGCATTTCTCCAAAGAGACTCCCGAAAACAACCAGTACCAATGCACCAAACAAAAGATTGACTCCCCTCTTCTGGTATTTCGTTTCGCTTCCACCCCAAGATGATGCAAAGAATAAGCCACCCGCCACGTACGCAGCCGCTATCCAGAATATAGCAAGCTGCAAATGCCAGGTCCGCAGGATGTTGCTCGGGAAGAAGTGAGACAGATCGATCCCGTAGAAACTACCCGGGTCGGCTCGGTAGTGCGCGGTCCCTGCTCCGACGAGTACCTGTACCAGGAAAAGGATAGCGGCGAGGATGAAGTACTTGACGGTCGCCTTCTGAACAGGCGTTGCGAGACCCGGGATCATTTGTGGATGGATGTGGTGGCTCTTACCCTTCCAGCCTAGGTAATCGAACCTGCCAAAAACAAAGAGCACCACGGCTGTACCTGCCAACAGAGTAATGAGACTTAACACGCTCCACAGCACGGCATCGCCAGTCGGTGTATTCCCTGCGACGGGATCGTAGGGGAAGTTATTTGTGTAGGAATACGACTTCTCAGGGCGCGTCGCGACCGATGCCCACGCAGTCCATGCAAAAAATGCCGTCAGTTGCTCCAACTCTCTGGTATCAGATATATACTTGGCTGGCAATCCATGATTTTGTAAAGGTTGTGAAAAATAAGTTGACCAATTCTTGACTTGATGTTGGTACGAAGAGACCTCCCCATCGGTAACGGTCAGAGTGCCGAGCCGGGCGTCATACCGATTCTTCTTCAACGAGTTTCGAACTTGAGCCTCAACCTGGTCTTGATCAACTGTCGGCAGCTCACGAAAAAGTCTGCCGTAATTCCGTCGTGCAATATCGTTAGCCAAATCCTGAGACAGGACATGCAAATACTCTGCAGAAAAATCGGGGCCAAGATAGGCACCATGACCCCAAATAGTGCCATTCTCCATCAACGCGTACTTGAGGAACACTTGTTGACCCGCGAGAATGTAGTCGCGTGTGAACACGGTCTCGCCCGATATCGTTACAACTTTTTCTGGAATTGGCGGGGCATCGGAATGCACCTTGATAGATAACCAGATCAAAACGCTGAATCCAAGAATCATGACAATGACGACAGTGTGTCGCCACCATGGTGAAAGCTTCATGCGTGAATCAACAGAGTCCGACAAAATAACTCCTTGGAACACAATTGCAACTAACATGCACCAAAAGCACGCAGCCCCGCCCGACCAAAATTCTATGAAATGACGGGCGGGGTTGAGCGAAGTCTATTTGTCGAGCCAAAACAGCGCACCAACATTGCCTAAGCAAATGATGTGAGCACCGTGCTTTTGGTTGTTATGTGAAGTTGGTTTGCGAGCATCAGGTGACACTAATGTGTCGAGCGTCAGTCTACACCTGAAGTTTCGTCCTTATATACTCGCCAATCAAGATGGAAGTAGGATATGTGACCTCTTCCTCGGTTTTTGCATGTAGCATCAGCTTCTCTGCAAAGCGCACGTATTTGGATTTACCCTTCTTCTTTGCTATCGCAGTCAAAGTCTGAAGAGCGGAGACAATCTGTTTATGCTCGTCAAGCATAACCGGAAGATCAGTCTTGAGTTTGTCCGTCATCACAAGCACATCTCGCATTTCACTTGTAACCTTCCCTTGTGCCAACCGCTGAAGCAACCCCAGAGGAGGAATTGCGTACTCTTCCTCCTTCACGAAATGGTTATGCAAGACTTTTGCTACAGCCTTTGCCGCCTCTCCGAGCTTGCCAGGTTCTTTCGTGGCTTTGACAAGCTCAGCATGAAGCTCATTATGTTCCAATTTCATTGGCTCAGGAATATTGAATTGCATTGTCTGTTCTCCTTCGATTGTGACATCACACCTCTATAATAGATTCAATGGCTTTCACGTTCTACGCCGACCTCGCTCTCATCATGGATATGTCCCTTTGCAGGCTTATTGGCAGCTTGGTATAGACGCTCGACATAGTGGATAAACTGAACGTAAGCCTTGACATATTCCCGACCAGCTTCGACGTCGTCCGGCTTGAACTGTTTCTTTGCCATCACCTGCTCGTACTGTTCTTTGACACCGCGATGGATCGCTTCGTCGAGACGTTGAATCAATTGTTCCAGTGATCCCGACTCAAGCGCTTTGTCTGCAGCTGCAATGCCCGGATCCACTTCCGTCTCAGCAGGCTTTAAGCCAGTGTAGGCTACGCCCTCTCCGGCGCGATGAATACGAACAAGGGTTTCGAAGAAATACATGTCTGCCAATTTTCGGGCGTCGCTATTAAGTTTACGTACAGCAAACGTTTTTTGAAAAGCTTCATTGATTTGAGCTTCATCTTTCTTCTGCACCCAAATAAGGACAAGATTCACATTGCCCGTTTCAAGCGCTTTCTTTGCAGCGGTAATGACTGGCCCATTCATTGTATCACAATGAGAACTGGCTACGGATGGCAAGAAAGCTACCATGAGAACAATTGTCAGGAAAAACCCAAACCGCTTCAAATAGACAGTTGTGTTCATAATTATCACTCCTTTCTCATTTGTTAGATTGTGCAAACCAATTTCACATAACGTCTCCGAAAACTACGCCACGCCGAACTCTTTCTATATGATTAAGTGAGGCGCGGAGCGAGTTCTATGTTCAAAGTCGTGCGTGAGCAAGTGCGTTGACTTACCAGACGAACGAGCGTCATAGTTTCTCGGTGTTATGCGAAGTTGACGGCGCAGCACAGCCAGCTCCTAGAAGCTGCTATGCATTCCGAAAACGACTTCCACCAATTGGCTTAAGTAAAGAGGAACGATTCATACCACGAGTCGGCCTCTTTCTCGGCTTGTAACCCAAACGACGCCAATCTCCTTCCTCCATTGGATGCCACGTTGGATCAGAGAAACCTGTTCGTAGATTCCGCTCTGAAAAACGAACCATGAGCCACTCGTCTTTCGTTATTTCCGAAGCTGGGCAGTGCTCGAGAAGCACGAGTTTTTCAGGATCGACTCCAAAACGCTTGCAGAGTTGGAAAGCAATTGATTCAATCGTGTTCGTAGTACTTTGTCCTGGGTTCTCATCAAGGTCTTCGCAGACAAAGAGCACTCGACCGTCGTGGAGTTCAGAGCGCTCAATCCTGCAAATGCCGTCGCATGTGCTCATTGCCTTGTAGGCAAACAATTCGGGTCTTCCTTCATCAAGCCACGTGAGTCGCCAAGGTCTGTTCATGAACTTCAAATAGTGTTGCTGGTTTGTTGACTTCTTAGCTCGGTGACGTTTGTTTGTTCTGGCGATCTTGGCTCTAATTCGAACAGGAACTTTGGTCGTTTTCAAGGAACGAAAGAGTTGATCTTGATACTGACGGACCTCAGATTCCAAAAAACCTTTTGATTGACTAGTTGTACTGTCATATTCATCGTGATGACGAAGGCAAAGGTAAACCAAGTTTCCATAAGTATTGTCTTTGGGGTCATGGTTCAAGTGAGCTATCTGCCCTCTTTGCGGGTCTATGATGTTATTAACAAAGAAGCAGATGCAACATCGCCTTCGGCACTTGACGAGCACAGATGCAGCACGGGTTTTGGTAATTGAGGATCGGTTTACTGACATAGAATTGACCTTGAAAAGCTTCGAAATAGTCTATGACCGCCAATGTCGCATAACGTACCGGCAAACAACGCACTGCTCTTGCGAACTATCAAACAACAAATTTCCTGTGAGCAAAAGGATTGAGTGACCACTATTATCTCTCTCTATCATAAAGGCAGCGTCGTTGTTTGCCGTGTTAAGCGCACTGCCTACTCGTCGGAGCTACCACCGCTCTGTGCATCACTCCTGTCACTATCTCCACCACTTTCACCGCTTGACTCAACTGGCGGAACGCCTGAGCCACCTTGCGGCGCATTCAGTGGATTAAGATTGCTTATGTCCGGCTTGTGTCCACCTGTGAAGATGTCGCCGAACGGGATCGGTTGATGCCCTTTTAGTAAAGGTTCGGGCTGATGACCCTCTGTAATTGACTTCGGAGGTGAAGAGGATTGCTCAGAGCCTTGGTCAGGGTTTATTTCTTCGTCTGGCATTGGAGTCTCCTTGATTATTGAAATAATTCAATGGATTGAAATTCTGATGCGGAGATTATGATTCCTTTTGATCGGTCTACCTTACTCAAGAACTTGCCTGATTCATCGAGACGCCAGACTTCTTCCAAGAAGATTTGCTCTGGAGCTGGATAAGACGAAGCGAAAGACTTCATGTCAAAGCGTCCGCCTATTCTTCGACCGTCCTTCAAATGAACGATAACCCAATATGATTCCTTCTGCCCGAAAACATAGTCCCAAGGTTTGTCAACTGGATGAATTGTTCTTGCACGCAAGAATCGAGTTGCGAGAATTCTTCTGTATAGAATGGGCAAGCAATGGGAGCCGCAAACAGAATAAGAATCGTGGAGAGGTAGTACCAAAACGGATGATCCGTAGGAAAACCGTTGGTGTGGATTGCGACAATTGCCCAGTACATTAGAGCAAAATTCAAACAACTGAAGCTCACGGCTTCGAGTAAAGACTTGGAAAAATCCCTTCTCTCCGAGGGAACACAAAGGTCATAGACCTTCATCGAGATGAATCCCGGCACGAAGAATATGAGGATGAGCCGCAAGGTCTCTGAGTTAAAGGGGTTCACACTTCTCTCCAATTGTACGAGTAGGCATTGCGCTTAACTGGCGCAACAACGCAACTCCATTGCGTTTATTTCGTTCTTAGACTAAAGGCATGGAAATCTCCACCTGAACCAAGCAAGCAGTTCGGCTGTCCCTTAGGCTTCAGTTTCCACAAGCTGCTACCTAAATATATATCTTTTTTTGCAGGTGTCAAGCGAAAAGTGAAAGATCTTTGCCCGAAGAAATCCCCTTGCCTTCGACGCTCAGATCCTTTTTCTGTCGCATCTATTCTGCAACGCTCTCAGACAAGCAGGGGCACAACATGCTGTGCGTCCTACTTTTTAATGGGAGGACGTCTATGTAGAAAAGGAAACTTGTGATTCAGTGGGATTGTTTGTATATTTGCACACGGAGAACGTTTCTTTCGACAGATTTAGGAAAGGCCCCACGCATGGAAACCGAAGTTGATGTCCGAATTGACCTTGAAAAGGAAATCCTGCGACTGAAGGACAGGATGAACGCGGTGCTGCTGGCACATTACTATCAGCATTCGGAGATACAGGATATTGCAGATTTCGTTGGGGACAGCCTCGACCTTTCGCGGCGTGCCGCCTCAACGGAGGCTGACGTGATTGTCTTCGCTGGCGTGCACTTCATGGCAGAAACCGCCAAGATTCTAAGTCCGAAGAAGACAGTACTGATCCCTGACGAGAAAGCGGGCTGCTCATTGGCAGAAGGATGTCCCGCACCTTTGTTTAAGATCTTTCGTGAACAGCATCCAGATCATGTTGCTATCACTTACATCAACTGCACGGCGGAGGTCAAAGCGCTCAGCGACATCATCTGCACATCGAGCAACGCGGAGAAAATCATTCGGCAGATTCCAGAGAACAAGCCGATTCTCTTCGCGCCAGACAGGAATCTCGGTAAGTACTTAATCAAGAAAACTGGACGGGATATGCTGCTCTGGCAGGGGACGTGTATCGTGCATGAGACTTTCAGCGACAGGAAAATTCATCAACTTCGCTTTGAGCATCCGGAAGCAAAACTCATTGCTCATCCCGAATGTGAGGAGGTGATTCTTAACCAAGCAGATTTCATCGGTTCAACAAGTGCACTGCTAAAATACACGCAGCAAAGCGCACATAAGGAATTTATTGTAGCGACGAAGGTGGGCATCTTACATCAAATGCAGAAGCATTGTCCGGACAAACTATTTATTCCTGCTCCGCCTGATGCTAACTGTGCGTGCAACGAGTGTCCGCACATGAAGCTGAATACGATGGAAAAACTTTATCTCTGCATGAAGAACCGTGCGCCAGAGATCGCGCTTGATGAAGAGTTAGCACAACGTGCACTTGTGCCGATCCAACGGATGATGCAGATGAGTTAGATTTTCTTCAGCGTCACTCGATCAATATAACGTCCTGTCTCCACATCTACCCTGACTGCTTCACCAACCTGAACAAACTGTGGGACTAGAACTTCCATACCATTCTCAAGTGTTGCAGGCTTCATCGTGTTGTCCTGGGCTTCCCTGATACCGGGCGCAGTCAGTGTGACTTTCAATTCGACCGTCTTTGGAAACTGCACAGAGATAGCTCGGTCTTCGAGAAGCTCGACTGCTAATTTCATCCCTTCACGCAGGAACTTCTCGACATTGCTGCCAATCGCGGCTCTGGGCACGCCGTATTGCTCGTAGGTTGCCGGATCCATGAAATAGTAGGATTCGTCGTCACGATAGATATAGTCCATTTGCCGTTTGCTGAGCTGGATGTCGGTAAGCTTATCGGTGGGTTTCAAACGCTGTTCGTGGAGATGTCCCGTACTCAGATCCTTAATCTTCAGAAGGATGAAGCCGTGCATCTGACCGCTACCTGAGTGATGGACTACTTCGGTGACACGGTACAATCGGTCGTTGAGTTTCAGAACTGCACCTTCTTTGACGTCAGAGGCAACAACCATAGGCAGACCTCCCTGAGTTGAGGGCGTTCCTGATCTTCTTTTCGAATATACAAAACACAATGTACAAAATCAACTCTCATCGCGCTTGAAAGACCGCGTCGGAGGAATTTATACTTGACTTAGACACGCAAAATGGTTATTTTTGTGGAGGGGTGCATTCGTCGTTAGCTCATACGCACGCTCATGAAGAACTGCCTTTGATGGAGGAATCTCACTCAAGGGTATCCTTACTTTGGATCCACGCAGAGTGGTTGCAGTTCTTCAAGCTATCACACGCAAGAACGCCATGGCAATCCTGATCAACAACCGATATGAAATATGCGAACGCTTAGGACAAGGAGCGATGGGAGCGGTGCATCTTGTGAAGGATACGTTGTGGGATAACCGAAAGCTTGCTCTGAAGACCCTTGCTGTCAGAGAGTATACGGCTGAGGATATCCAGATTTTCAAGCATGAGTTCAAAACGATGGTGGGGCTTCGGCATCCGAACTTGGTCAGGGTGTTTGATTTTGGCAAGATTTCCTCATCCGACGACAAACACTTCCACGGCGACTACTTCTTCACTATGGAATACTTGCAGGGGAAGAATTTCTATGAAGCGATGGAACAACCTGAATACGACATGGTTGTTGAAATCACAATGCAGATCTGCCGTGTCCTTCAGTACATCCATAACAACGGATTGATCCACTTCGACGTGAAGCCTGAGAACATTCAGGTCGTGGAGAAGGTTCTGCAAGATGGGAGGAAGCAGACGGCTGCAAAACTGATGGACCTGGGATTGGCAGGAAGGAGTGCTGCTAGCCGGTCCGTTCAGGGTACAGTAGAATACATGGCACCTGAGTTGATTCGAGGAGAAGAACCTGATTGCAGAGCCGACATCTATTCATTGGGTGTCACTCTATATCAGATTGTAACTCGCCGCCTCCCGTTTGAGGGAAGTTCGGAGTTGGATATCGTCAAGAAACACTTGCAGGAAGTCCCACCTGCTATTGCTGACATTGCCAAGGATGTTCCGACAGAGTTGGTCCAAGTCATTGAACGAATGCTTGCAAAGAATCCCGAGGAGCGATGGAAAAGTGCATATGAGGTGATACAGGCGCTTCAACCTATGATGAAGACGACAGCAGTTCACGCCTCAGAGGAGGAGCAGGCAGATGACGGTGTCGCTAGTAGATTCGTGGGAAGGGAGCGTGAACTCGGAAAGCTTAGGAGGCGATTGACCCATCTCAACAATCGGGTCATTGACCGGCAAGCAAATTTCTTTTCTATCGGTGGTGATGCGGGAATGGGGAAAACACGGTTTATGCAAGAATTCAAAAGCGATGCGCAGCTTGAAGGTGTACCGTTCTTTGAAGCCCGATGCTATCCTCACGTTATTCGTCCATATGAGCCGTTTGCGGTGGTGCTTCGACAAGCAGTTAAGGAAGCCAGAAATCATAAGGAGCAAGGTGAATCTCTCCTGAAAAAATACGGTAGCGAATTGCGGCGGTTGCTTCCTGATCTTGCCTTGGAAGTCGAAAAGCAGCCCACCTCCATTCTGGATCCTCAACAAGCAAAACTTAGATTAGAGGATAGCGTTACCCAATTCCTGCTTGAACTCTCCGAACTGCAGCCCTATGTGATCTACTTCGACGATTTTCATTTTGCGGATGAGCAAACGATTGACTTGCTGAAATATCTCATTCGAAATGCTCGCGGCCGTCCGTTGCTCATCTGTCAGAACCATAGAATCTCAGACGAGTATGAGCAATTCCTTCGCTTAGTGCTACTGGAAGGGTATGAGGATTTCGTTGAGGAGATTGCACTGGAGAGATTCGATGAGAAGGAGATGCGAGAGTTTGTAGGATCAACGTTAGGACTTGAGACAGCACCAGACGAAGTGATTCAGTGGATACACAAGGAGGTAGGCGAGTCTCTGTTTATGGCAACCGAATTCGTCAGATCCCTGGCTCGACATATCAAGATCGGCGAGCGCTACGATGCACAAGCATTGCTCGCTAAGATCAAAGAGCTTAGTTTGCCGAGGAGCATCACAGAGTTGTTTCAACAACGACTCGATAGTCTCGACACAGACTCGCTCAAAATATTAGAAACCATGAGCGCGTTTGACGGACCGGTTCCTTTGCAGTTGCTGAGACAATCGCTCGGGTTCAGCGAAGCCGAGATCTTGGAGGGGACGAGAACCTTGCAGCGAATGCGAATGATTGAGTTCACTGAGCGAGACGGACAATGCTCCTTTTCTCAGTCAAAGACACATGAGATGGTGTACGCACGGATCCCCGACAGCCGAAAGCGCGAACTCCATAAGCAGATAGGCGAGCTAGAAGTGCTATTCTACGCTCATCATCTTGCCGAACAGGCTGAGGAAATCGCATCGCATTTCGAGAAGGGCGGGGACGCGGCGAAGGCATTCACGTACTATTTCAAAGCGGCAGAAGCAGCAGCATCCGTCTATGCCGGAAAACGGGCTCGCTCGCTTTACGAAATGACGCTGCAGTTGGTCAGTCCAACAGATCACGTGGCGAAGAGAGAAATCATGCAGAAGGTCGGGCAGGCTTATACGTTGACGGGGGATTACGAAAAAGCCATAGACATCTATCGCCAGCTTCTCGATATGCTGGTTGATCCATCGCAGAGAGCTGACGTGCTCAGGGAACTTGCGGCTGTGCTGGTGCGTAGAGGCGACTTCGAGGAGTCAATCCCCTATCTCCAAAAGGCTTTGGATCCTACTGAAGAGGTGCGCAAGAAACTGGAGATTCTGAATGAGTTGGCGGTAATCAACATACGCAGAGGGATGTTTGACGAAGCCGATAGAATCTGTTTGCAGGCGCTTGGAATTACGCAAAACGAGGTTATGCTCAATGAACGAGCTGATACCTTCAACAATCTCGGTATCATTCACATCAACCGCAACGAGCCCGAGTACGCCGAAGAGTGTTTCAAGATGAGTCTATCGGCACGAGAGGAAACGGGAAACAAACTGAAGCTAGCTGTATCTTATATGAATCTTGGAATGATCGCGAACCGTCGCTCAGATCATGAGAACGCAACCTACTTCCTGGAAAAAGCACTGCAACTGAGTGAAGAAGTTGGAGATATTCGCCAAGTCGCAAGGATCTACAATAATCTCGGCATCGTCGCCTACGACAAAAGTGAATATGAAGACTCGTTGAACCAGTACCAGAAGGCATTGAATATTTTCATCAGAACAGGCGACAGAGTTGGCAGCAGTTGGAGTTGGTATAATGTCGGCGAGTTGCAGTTTAAGTTGTGCGAGTATGAACAATCCTTGCGAAGCTTGGAACGCAGCTTGCAGCTATATCGCCAACTAGATGACGCGCAGGGACTGGCGGAAGCTTATGATCAGTTGGGTAACCTGCATTTAGTTCTTGGCAAGATGAAGGAAGCGAACGAGCATGCCCGACAGGCACAACAGGTGATTCAAGCTTCGCACATCAGAACTGAAACCGGAAACAACCTGTTGCTCTTTGCCGACCTGCATCTCACCAATTCGGATTGGGAGAATGCGGAAGCGTCACTTGCAGATGCCACCCGCTTCTACGAGGAAATCGGCGATGTGAAGAACCATTGCTTCGCAACGATGAAGCTGGGAGAGATCTACTGCCGCAAACGAGATCATGCGAAAGCAGAAATGTATCTCAATGATGCTGATAGCAAGTGCCCGGGGAATGCCCAACTGCAGGCGACGATTCTCTTTCACTTGGGAATCTTGCATCAGCAATTGCAGGATAGGAAAGCAGTGACCTATTTGCAGGATGCGTACTCCTTGAGCGAAGAGACGACGGTCTCTGAGATAAGCTGGAGAATTTGCTTTGCTTTGTTTCGAGAGTATCAAGGCAGAGGGCTCATTAACAAAGCGTTTGAGTATGGCGAGAAGACTTTGGTGATTCTTAAATTCATCCTCTCTAAATTCACTCAACCGGATTTGGCGGATGCGTATTTGCATTCGCACAATAGGAGTGGGGTAATCAGTTACATCAATCATCTGGGGGATAGCCTCCAGGAGGCATCGTGAAATTCAGAGTTCTCGTCAGCACAGACAGGCGATTCTACAGAAAGATGTTGAAACTGGTCCGTATGGACAGAAGGTTGAGCGTGGATCATCTGGCGAAGCCCACAGATGTATTGAAACTGACGCAGTTTGAGATTCCAAACATTTTCATCTGTGAAGCTGATAAGGACAAGGGAACGCAGGAGCTGGACAGTCTTATTATCGGTCTGAGAGAACGTCATCCTGATCTGTCAATCATCGCTGTGTCTGCAAATCCCAATTGGCGATCGGCTGTGCATCTGCTGAAGCTTGGTGCTTCCGAATATTTCATTCTTCCCGATGAGTATCACAAGGTTGGCGAGGCGATCGAACGAGGCTTTGGTAGCTGGATTTCGCAACAGCAGGAGGAGGACTTCAGCGACTTTGAAAAACAACGATATGATTTCGGCAACATCCTTGGAAAGTCTCCTCAGTTGCTGGATGTGCTTCAGAAGGCGCAATCCGTGATTGATAGTGACGAGGTCACTGTGCTGATTCTGGGAGAAACCGGAACGGGGAAAGAACTCCTCGCCAAAGCCATCCACTACAATAGCGTTAGGAAGAAAGATCCTTTTGTGGAGATCGCCTGCACTGCGATTCCAGAGACGCTGTTGGAGTCGGAACTCTTTGGCTATGAAAAAGGCGCTTTCACCGATGCAACCGATTCCAAGAAGGGACTGCTTGAAGTAGCTGACGGCGGAACGGTGTTTCTCGACGAGATTGGCGATATCAGTCTCAACCTGCAGTCGAAGCTGCTGAAAGTCATTGAAGAAAAGAAGTTTCGGCGTCTAGGTGGTGTTGATGACATCAGCGTTGATGTACGGATCATTACAGCGACGAACAAGAATCTAGAGGCTGCCGTTGCAGCCGGTACGTTCAGGCGAGATCTCTATTTCCGTCTCAATGGGATGCAGTTGAGACTGCCTCCTCTCCGCGAGCGAGGTGATGATGTGCTGCAGATCGCAGATGCCTTGGTTCGACAGTTCAATCAACTTCACAACAAGAACATCCAAGCTATTTCTCCCGAAGCACAGTCCCTACTGCTGGACCACCGTTGGGAAGGAAATGTGCGGGAGTTGAAGCATGCAATCGAGCGCGCTGTGATGCTGGCTGAGGAGAACATTCTTCGGCCGGTGGATTTCGACTTCCTGACCAAACCACATGTCGAAGCTGATACTGATACCGCGGTTTCTTCAGCTGCTGGAAAGCGACCTGAAGAGGAGAAGATCATCTTGGAGATCCCGCTCAGAAGTCTTTCCGTTCGAGAAGTGGAGCGGCTTTGCGTGCAGAAGGTGCTGGAACTGACGGCTGGAAATAAGACTAGAGCGGCGAAAATGCTCCATATATCAAGACCGAAACTTGATCGGCTCATAAGGCGATACGCTCTGTTGGGTGGCTCCAAAGGCGGTTCTATCAAGTAGAGGCTTCTCCTAATCGCCGCACCTGCCACAGCTTCTTTCAATCAAGAGGCTTCCCTCCGACCCCCCTCATTGAGAGAAGAAGTCCTGTTCATACACCATGTGCTCAGTAAGTCGCTGGTCATCTATGTGATTTGCTTCCCACGCTGACTTTTGTCAGACAGGTTAGACGGGAGTCATAGAACTGCCAGATCGTTGATCATGTCCATGTTCTTCTCTGTCTTGTCGGCAGTGAAGTCCAATACGGTCTCCAGCCAGGAATGCAGAGGCGCCTTTCCATCTCGCAAGCCTTCTCGTGCTCAGCCATTAGAACCTGCCCTTCTTTTCGTCCCTTGCAGACACCTGATTCCCTCTGCCTTTGTCCAGTAGTTCGTAACGCAGTATTACAATACCGCTGTAACAGAACGTTGCTGTTTGAAGCTTGTGTAACAGAATGTTGCCGAAAGTGGTAAAGTCTTCCTAGCTATCTCTGAGTTGTACGGAGTAGTTTCTGGTAGGGTGAATAGCTGTAACTCATTGACTTTTCGATGGAACACAGAACCTGCTGTCTTGTCTTGTGTCTCCTGGCACCATCGTTGTACTATATACATCAGAACTAATCCACTAAACCTTTTACAACGGTACGTGTAAGATAACCAACAGCCTTCGTTTTCAAGAGTAGGGACAGCACTTCGTTCTGTCCCTTTGACGGTGTTCTTGCACTCAACCACAATCTTAGGGAGTAACAACAATGCGTGTCTCAACAGTCCTCAGAATTCTACTGCCCATCATGGCAGTTGCTCTGTCTCTTCTGCTCTTCGGCTGTGCCTCGGACAATCCTGTTCAGTCCAGCAGTAAGACCGCTTGGCACCTGGGCTACTTGGCAGGAGCAAGACCATCCCATGGTCCTCTGGTGGAAGGGGATGGCTATGCCGGGAAACTGATCTCAACGAGAGGGGGAGTTGTTGGTGGTGAGGAGACCTTCGGAAACAGCGTGGAGATTCCAGCCGGAGCGCTCAGTGCCAATACCCTCATTACCGTGCAGGTAGTGGAGAATGGATATGCGATGGAGTTTGGTCCGAGTATGCAGTTCAAGGCTCCGGTGAAGGTCACGCTTTCCTACAAAGGTACTGGGGTTAATCCAACGAAGATCAAATGCCTCTGGTACGATCCTACGGTGGGAGACTGGGTCAATGTCTGCAGCAACCCTGCAATCAACTACGCCAGCCAGACGCTCTCGTTCAATGTCAGTCACTTCTCCCGTTATGCGTGGGGAGATTAGAGCATTAGATCCGACAGCCCACGTGTCCGAGCGTGGGCTGCCGCTTGACAGAACGGCACCTGAACAAGGGGACATGCTGCGGTCATAACAGGTCCTCTCCCGCGTCTCCCGTTTTTGGTCCACGTTGAATCTCTTCAGTACCACGGGGTTGACACGCATACCCTTGACTTGCGATTGCGTTAGGCTCTTTGTCGTTAGATCGCAGAGAGCCTACTACCTTTTCTCTCTTATCTCAATACGAACGGTAAATTTGTAAGAGTAAATTGGTAAGAAAAGTCACCACGCAGCATATGCAGTACTTGCTCTGTAACCAACTGTTACAACTCCTTGATTCCTAAGCCCCTGCTTGGCAGAAATCAATTCATCCAGCCTTCAAATCCTGAGCGCTTAGCGGGATTCTCCTTCTCACTCCGCCCTTCCCATGGCATAATTGTTGAACATAAACAAGTTGGATTACGATATCCCACACATGGAGAATATTGCATGCGTCTAGATACACTTCTGAGAAACAATGAAAAGGGAGGTAACGCCTTTGGCTTGAAGCAACGGGATGCGCTCTCTTCCACAATACTAGATGAATTGGAGATAATCCTTGATATTGTCAAAGCGATCAACTCCTCGTTAGTCCTTAACGATGTGCTCACACTGGTCGTTGACAATGGCATTAAGGTCGCTCGTGCGGATAGAGGATTCCTGATGCTGAAGAACGACGGAGGGGAACTAGAATTCGTTCTTGCCAGAAACCGCAGCCAAGAGACCATTGACGGAAAAGACTTCGAGATCAGCCACAGCGTGGTGCGCGACGTGTACGAGACGGGGGTAGCGATATGCTTGGAAGATGCAATGAGCAAGGAAGGTTATGTCAGTCGTGCAAGCATTTCGAATCTCGATCTTCACACGATCATTTGCTTCCCTCTCCTTGTGGACAACGACAAGATCGGCGTGATTTATGTAGATAGCAAGAAGATCAATGACTGGAACAAAGAAGAAGTGATCCATCTTTTTGAGATCATGATCGGACAAGCGGCGATTGCCATTCGCAATGCTCAGTTATATGAGAAATTGAGAAAAGCCTACGATGATCTGAGGATCGCACGGGAGCAAATCATGGACTCGGAGAAAATGGTTGCTCAAGGAAAGATGGCGGCGGAGATCGGGCATGAGTTCAACAACTACTTGACCGTGCTCATGGGTTACACCCGCATGCTGTTTCGTGAGTTAACAGATACGAAGTTCGATGAGATCAAAGCCCGCATCGGCGAAAGTCTGGAAACGATGAAGCGCTTCTCTCGTGGTCTGCTGGATTTCGCTACGTTGGAGACAAAGAAGCGTCCGAACGACCTCAACCAGATCATCACAGAGCTGATGAAATATATTCAGCCGCTCTCCAAGTTTCAGCGTGTGAAGTTTGTTACCAACTTGGGACAACTGCCCATCGCACAGGTAGATGAAGGACAGTTTCAACAGTTGCTGCTGAATTTGTACGGAAACGCTGCGGATGTCGCGTCCAGCGTCACCATTACCACGGCGACCCACTACATACCTGAGGAGAACAAGATCATAACAACTGTGAGAGATGATGGTCCTGGAATGCCTGATGATGTGAAAGAGAAAATCTTCAAGATGAAGATCACAACCAAGGAGAGAGGGCACGGGTACGGTCTTTCAATCTGCAAGAAGATCGTGGAGAACCATCAAGGCACCATCGAAATAGAAACGCCGCCTGACGGAGGAACACGTTTCGCAATCGCGATGCCGTTAACGTAGCCTCGGGGGGAAACGAAGAAAAATAGGATAGTTTCGTCCAATGCCGGGGCTACCCTATTTCTGTTTGCAGATGGGCAACTTCGCGCGCCTAGAGGGACTCGAACCCCCAACCCTTTGATCCGAAGTCAAATGCTCTGTCCAGTTGAGCTATAGGCGCGTTGAATTTCGAAGGTTTTTCTCTCCTCAGTTCACCCCAACTGCCGAAAATTCACACTCGATGGTTACAATTTGGTGACTTTTTTATACAGTCACCTGCAGTTGGAAATATTGGTATGAATTCTTGTTTACTGCAGTATCAGATTGGCAACACTCGCCTGACATCATAATCTGTACAATAGTAATAAATCTCCAATCAAAAAACAAGTCCTATCTAGCGTCAGTTGTATGTTTTCTGAAGTTTTATCTGACTCTGTCTGTTGTTTTTGTACCTTACTATTGGCGTATCCTCCTTAGGTTTATCTGGTTGATTGAATCTACGTCCTACGATACGGATGCGCCTTCTCACTCTCCACCTCTATCAGCTATTTAGACAACATATGAATATGACTCCCGTTAGATAATGATTGATAATTATCTTGCATTTAAAGATTCAATCTTGATTTCTCCCAACTTCGCATTCTTCCTCACCTCACCAACTCCCCACACATGTGGTGGTAATGGTTTTGTCTTTGGCTCGGATTTCAGAGTGAAGGAAATTTCTTTTGCATCCTGTATCTGTCTCGCAATTAGCCAAACAGCCGCTTTACCTTTCCATTCTTCTTCATCTTTCCCCGATTGCACACTGAGCACAATATTGTATTTCCCTTGCCCAACATCAATCATGTACCATTGCGATTTTCCCTCTTGCGGCTCGGTCTTCGCTTCAACATCTTTTCCGTTGATGCGTGCAACAAGATTTGGTTTTCCTTTAACATGGATTGAAGTATCAGGTGTTAATAGAACGGCAATTACAGCATCATTCGCAGACTCGGCGACATTCAGCGTAATGTTAATCTTCGATTTGTCACTGGCATCTTGCTTTAACCTTATTTCTGAAACAATATCAGCTGTCTTTTCAGTTTTCAAAGATAATGACTTCGCATCTAACTGTCTCCCGTTCAGTGAAATTGATTCTACAAAAGAGGGGTTTAGAATCTTCGCATCGGCAGAGCTACCATGGAATTGGACTGAGTACTCGGGGGCAGAAGATATCACATCAAAGCTGACTCCAGCAAGAAGCGGAGCCGTTGCTTCTTCGATTGGATACATTTCATAGACGGCAGTTTCAAAACCATCGAGCTTCAATAGTACCGTCTCACTGGCTTGATGAAGTTTCGGTGATATCCATCGCGTCGGATAAATTTTCTCCAAAACTAGTGAAGATGCTTTGGGATCAAATCCCAGTGCCGGATCTAATTTCACTTTCAAATTTGTCGCTTCAATAACTGGATTACGTGCTGCTATAATGCCGTGTTTGTCTTTAAAGTGAATATGTGCATACGCTTCGCCCTTTAGTGGATTGCCGCCGACCATATCGGAATTCATCAAGATTGGAAATCTGTCACGCGCCCACGCCATAGATTGAGAGATCGATGTCCATTCTCCCTCAGTCAGAATGTCGGGAGAGATGTACAGTTCATACATCGAAACACCGCGCGCGAAGTAGAGAAGAACATCATCGGTAAATTTATCAAGCGGTTCTGTTTCAATTCCCACCGATACATGTTTGCCTTTGATTATACCGTGAGTCATTAGATTCGCGATAGGAAACCAGAAATTCTGTTGTTTGAAATCATCATACAAAACAACATCACGATACGTTATTGCCCCATCTCTTTGACTAATTGAGGGAACATCAGAAAAACCATAATCCATTCCTTGCATCCAGATTGTGTTTGCATACTTCACCCACCACGGACTCAGCCAGGTGCCGGAAGTGATATTGAGAAAGATGTCGGGATTTTTCTCTCGCACAGATTTACACTTATCAGCGACACTCTCCATCACCGCTCGACGGGAGTAAATATCTACCGGATGTCCATGATTCGGCTCGCTGCAAGAAAATTGAATTCCATCCCACTTGTAGTAACCAACTCCATCGTTCACCACGAAATCGGTGACACGCTTTTTAAATAACTCACTATAATTCTTTCCAGCAATACACAGCATGGCGTTGTCTCTGGTTTTGCCGACAACTTCATAGCCATGCTCTTTCATCCAGTTCACCCGCTTCATCCTAAACGAATAACCACCGGTTGGTCCGAACCAAACACCAAGCGATGTGTTCGTTTTCTTTAGCTCATCAGCAACCGGTTTAAACCCGCGGGACCACTGTTCCTTACGGACAACCCAATCACTTTCATAAGCGTCCCAGCCATCGTCAAGTACAAACGCATCAAGCTTGATATTGTACTTTTCGATCATACTTTTACGGAGAATGTCGACCATCTTCAGTGCAGTTTGCTCACTCATTGCTCTTTCGGGCGACCACTTTGGATATTCGGGTGATCGGAGATCGTACCAAGTGTTATAAAGAGAATAGGGTCGGAGAGGTGCAACCCGAATATCATCCACATATTGACAGAACCAGAATTTAACGTATTGATTTGGTGTGATTCCCTCAACAACCCAATCGCTTTGAAGCCAATTATTTCCTATCCGTTCACCATACTCTTGCCCGCATCGGATATTATAGTTCTCTCCCACCGAAGTAATTTGATTTTCTGCCGCTGGATATTCTACCCCGAAGAAAGCTCCGCCATTTTTCGTTAGCACAGCAATCGGTTGACCAAAACCGCCACCTTTAATTACAGAAATAACGCTATAGATAGTGCCGTTTCTAGTCCAAAACCATCTAAGGAAGTGATGACCGAATGCAGTATCCATCACTGCAATATTTCTCTTCACATAAAAAGCTTCCTTATCAAGATGATAAGTGATTCGCAATTCAATTGAAGTTTCTTTTCCTTTGAAATCAAAGACAAGCTCTTGAGAATCATTCTCTCCTTCTTTCTTTATCTTATTAACAAGATAGAAATCTTTTCTCGTCAACATCACCGGATTGTCAGCATTACTTATTTTCCCGGGTGCTTGCCAATCGGTGTACATGATGTCGAGCGCAAAATTGGCGTCTGTTTCAATTGATGCAATTGAAACTGACTCAAACTTAACAGACCAATTTGGTTGAACTTCCAGTTTGTCTGAAACAATCTGATCATTCTCGATCTGAGCAGTACATTTTATCTTGCTGTTTTGGAGTATTAATTGGGTGGCAGTATGAGATTGTGAAAAAAGGTTGCTGTTTATAGATAGCAACAATAGTGAGGAAAACAAGGTGTTTTTCATAGTAAGCCTTTTATTTTGACTGCTAGATAAAATCGCCATTTTCTGCACTCCAGTCACGTCCGAAGTAACCCGTTCCAGGTATGCCTTGCTCACCATTTGTTGGAAGCCCTGAGTTAAGAGTCTAAAGATATGTGGATTCTCCCACTCGTGGACGAGACATGAGTCTTAAGCCAAGGACAGATTGAATCAAATAAGAAAGGCTGGAATGGTTGAAAAGATTGTTCGTAAAGATTTCATCGAAACTCCTTTCTATTTCTCATTGACTTTGACATATCGGCTTCCATAAGCTGGTACAGTAAAGTCTCCCCTAATCTCTGAACCGTTATTCTCATAAGCATTACTAAGATACTGTGTCACCGGAATCGATCTGTTCCATAGAATTCTTACCTGTTGATCTTTATTCGAAGCATTGTACAACTGTACGTGCCATCCGCCGGCAACCGGCTTGCAGGAAGAAACAAGCACTTCAGACGGTTCAACTGTAAAGAGCGAGCCTCGTATTTTCTCGCTCGCATCAGTAGTCACTACAATCAGCGGCTCTCTCTGCTCGCGACCGAAACGGACTGCATACTCAGATTTATATTTCCCGTGCGGCATGATTGAAAAACGGATTGTGACCGGACCTTCTTGATCTGCCTTGTAGTTCGTGTGCCAGTAGTTGTTCATCACATATGAATAGAACGTTTGCGACGACTCGATAGTCTTCACCCACGGTTTCTCTGCATTGATCGCACCAATTTCGATCATCGAGGCATCTGGCGTTGCACAGGTCACACCGAAATCGTTATTGGAGATGTCAACAAAATTCTGGGCCGAGAAAAAGTTTTTACAGGAGCCGGGAAGCTGATCTTTCTCCGGCTGAACAATTCCCCATGCAACATCATATCGCAGCTGACCGTTTGGAACATTGAATGGAAATCCAAAATGGACTCCCTCCTTTTCCCGAATAGCAGTCTTATCAAGATGATTGATTATATCAACTCTTTCAATACCGTCGATTATTTGTATCTCTGTTGAATATTTCTCACATCCCGGCGCATCCGCTTCAATTAGAAGTGAAGCTACTAACGGTCCACGCTCCTTAATTCTTACCTTCGCGTTTATTAAAGATTGAGCGCCATCGGGATTTGTCCCGGGAACATAGAAGTAATGATTTAGACCAGTTGAATTGATTGTGTTCTCTAGCTGTTGATCGGTTTTCTTCCATGTCAATTCCTTTATCGCGCCATTCTTTTCATTGACTGTGAGAGAGAGTGACTGATTTTCGACTGTTGTACCTAATAGTCGTGCCGATCCTTTGCTGAAACCCTTGCCTTTTTTTACAAAGTATCTCTTAATAGAAAATGGTGGGATGTTTGCAGCAACGAACGCAAGCTCACCCGTTGAAAGTCGCTGTGAAGCGATTTTTCTACCTTTTTCATCAACAACAAGATCACCAATTACGCTCTGCTCTTGAGAGAGGAAGACCACATCAGTTCGCTGCCATGAGTTGGTGTTGTAAATATCTATCGCTTTATCATTCTCACTTGTTCCAGAAATTGCCTTAACCAAAAGTGCTCTCGAGATACTGTCAGCATCCACAGCAAACTGCTTCTTAATTTCCCATTGTCCTTTTACGAAAGGAGAGTCAGGATCGGTAATACTATTGTGCGCACCCCAGGTGTGTTCATCATACAAAACAACTTTCCGCCATGCATCGTAATATTCTGATTCAGGAAAATTTCCAGGTGAGCGCATCGACCAGACAACTTCGCTTTGAATCAATCGATCTGCAGTATGACGATTCAGAAATGTTTCTCTCGCGGTTGAGAATGCACCGTCTTCCCAGTATGGAGTGAAATCTCCTTTCATCGTCGGAAGTGTTGAGCCATATCGCTTCTCAAACTCTGTGAACATCTGCTCGTGTGTAGCAATGATGAGTTGTGGCGATAGATATCTTTCATTCCATCTCTTCACAAAATCGGACAGATTTGGATCTGGCGGACCATTATCTCCACCAATTGTGTAGGGTAGTTGGACGATATCATAAGGATAGTTGCTCTCATCAAGTTTTCGCATCATCTTTAAAATCTTTTCGTCTCCGAGTCTTGTGAGGTCGCCTTCGTGGAAACCTGAGTAACTTGCTGCCGCAATCCATGTGAGAACTCTCTCTTCTCCCGATTGAGATTCCCAATAAAACGGTTTGTCTCCTAGATCATAAATGAAACCAACTCGGTCACCACTGTTCGGTGCGATGGAAAAATATTTTACACCGCTTTGCGCAAGAACAGGAACTATGCCCCATGTAAAACCGGGTATATCGGAGATACATGCAGTGGTAATCGGGAAGGAATAATCTTGTGAAAACCTTCGGGCACAATCAGTAAAGTGCATCATCTCGACGCCGCTTGCAAGTCCGGTGAGCACATTTGCATAAAGAGCAGTTAAACCGATGCTTCCGTCTTTTATTGCGCCAACAACTTCGCTGCGCTTTTCTTCAGTCGCTTGTCTCATAAAACGTTCAAGCGCCCAGATTACTTCCATGTTCCATTTATACCGTGCCTCAGGAGGATAATCTTTCGTTCGGTTGATAAGTTGGAGTGCATCTTCAAGATTCTTCATCTGCTTCAGTTCAACGTTCGGCTGTAAGTCGGTATATCCTATATCGTTATGAGAATATGAAAGAAGATAGATTTCCCTCTTGATTACCGGTTTCAGCTTTACTGTCTCTTGTTCAACGTCCTTCCCATCAATCGAAAATGTTACCGGCATTTCAGTTTCAGATTTGACTTCTCCAACAGGTATGAAAAAAATATTTCCTCCAACGCTCAGAGATTTCCTCATCACCTCCTGATGTGGAGCAATTATCTCGATTGACCTTCCGTTAAACAAATTATCAAGTGCGAGGCGAATCATCTGAGAGGGAGTTGAATTAGTTTTAAGGAGCACCGGTTCCAATCGCAAACGAGGTGTGAAGTTGAACGAATACTCGAATGTCATATACCAATCGGGACTTTCTGCATCTTCACCTCTCACTGCAAAATGTAATGGCTTGCCTGCCTTAAAATCTTTCTTTGATAATTTCAAACTCATGTATCCGAACAAATCACCAAATCTATCTGCCATCGCTGATATGAAAGATAATTCGCTCCCATTCTTTCCGGAGATGATCCACTTCAAGGCCGATGAATCTTTCAGATTCTTGAACGTGAACCAGTGTTCTCCGTTGATGTAAAAATCAAATTTATGCGGTGTACTTTGCTGCCATCCGCTTTTCTCAATTCCGGCAAGCCAGATTAGATTGTAATAATCTCCATCGATATCTTTCAGAGTATCCGATTCCCAAGAAATAAACCCGACATCCCGCTTTGCCCTCACAAGAAGTGCTTTGTCGGCATCGGGATGAGATGAATGATAATCCATTGTCTGCCCATGATGCGTCCGCCAGTAACCATTCAGATATGATGATGCAGGGAGTTTTACCGCTGTCGTATCAATAGGTGTTTTAGTAATATTTATAGATATTCTATTCTCACGTGTTTGTGATTCTGCATCGATGGCGAACGTGGAAATGAATATGAAAGAAAGAATGGTGAGAATTTGATTCAAGAAATGGTAGAGAAATCCAAGTCTTGAAAGTACATCAAGATAATGTTGCTTCTTAGAATGAGGGGAACTCATTTATTAGATACTCCTGAACGATTCTTAGGTCTGAACTGCTTGTAAGATCAATAACATGCTCTGCAAGTGGAATGGTGCACAATGATCGGGGATATTTGTTAATCATTATCTTCACGGCTGTTGGTAATTCTTTTTCTTGTCTGACTGGGTGAAGAGGAATAGTTTCGAGAAGAGGGTAAATCAGATCAAATGATAATTTGAAAATATTCATGCTCACGCCTATCCTCCCATTAATATCTTTTGCAGTGTTGATCTCTCTTAACGATGGCTTTTCAATAATATCTAGTAAAAATCCGTTTTCGTCTTTTTTAATCACAGAAAAAGCTTGGATTCGTGTTTGATCAAACATGAGTGTGGAGCGGTCGTAATCTATCATGGCGTTATGGTGCACATGTTCTAACAGCATCTGCAGAGCGCGAACCGAATATAGATTATCACTATTGCAGACAACGAATGTTTTCCCTTTCCACTCCGGTTTCGATCTAAGTGCCACTAAGAGTGCATCGGCAGTTCCAAGTGGTTTATTCCGACCATGCGGTATTTCTTGAACTGCATACGTAATGTGAAGTTCCTTAAATTGTTCACTTCCACCTTTCGATTCACAATACTCCCGAATCAATGCATCTTTCTCACCTACAACAATAACAACACTCTTGTATCCTGCTTTTTGGATATTATATAGGATGTAATCGAAGAACGGGCGACAACCATCTCCTACACTCAACACAGACTTTGATTTTTCCTTGATCTCCAAAAGGAGCTTTGGATCAATTTCTTCATTTGTTGAATCCATTTTTTTCATTCGAGACGAAATGCCTCCGGCAAGTATTACAATGTTAGGAGCCATCATTTCATTTCCTCAATTGGTTCGTTTCTCGTACCACCATCAACGTGAACGATGTACGATTTTCCACCAATCTTGTCGATTGCCTCAGCGACCACTTCGGAATTCTCCGGAGCATAGGCGAACATGCATCCCCCTCCACCTGAACCATTAATCTTACCGCCGAATGCACCAGCACTGAGCGCTGAGTCCAACATGCGGTCGATCTTGGGGGTTGATATTTTCAGGACATCACGAAGAATTGCATGATGTTCATTCAACAACTCTCCAAATTTTCTCTCATCGAGGAATCGTCGCTGAAAGAGTTCCAGTGCTTCAAGCGTTATGTCCCTATTGCGCACAGTTCCGACAAGTAAATCTCTTTGCTCTCTATCAAATGTGCGTGTGTACTTTGCAAGATCATCCTTTGTTACTTCATATAATGAAAATCCAGGATAATCTCTAGAAAGATGTTTAACTATTCGCAGAACACGGTTTTTAACATTAGACAATATGGATTTTGTGTCTTTTTGTTGAGCTGAATCCCCAAGCACAAATGATTTAAATTGTGGATTAAGCCGTCTAATTTTGACTGTTGGGTGAAATTCAAGGTAAAGCGTGCCGCCGTAAGCTGTGGAATAATGATCCATCATTCCGCCTGGTTCGCCAAATTCCAGCACCTCGGCTTTGTGTGCAAGCTTCCCGATTTCCTCGGGTGTTAGTGTAGTTGCCTGATCACTCATCTGGGTCAAGAAATTTATCCATGTAACAACCAACGCTGATGAGCTCGAAGTCCCAGCGGCAATTGGTATATCACCTCGCACCACACAATGGAATCCTGTAGAAAAAGTAAATCCGACTTGCCGCAGAACATTCACGCTACTGCGGAAATAATCTCGCTCAACAACATAATTCGCTGCATCTTTTAGAGAGAACTCATTGTGTGACTGGATATCAGGCAGCTCAATCCGTATCCTGTCGTTATTTGTTCGTTCACCTTCTAATGAAATGCGCAGCGATATTGCACAGGGGATAACCGGCAGTTGGAGATAATCTTGATGTTCTCCAAATAGACATACCCTGCCGGGAGTTGAGATGCGTAATTTCTGAATTCGGGATTGCATTTTATTGATTTACTATTAATTCGTGTATGCTCACCATAGTCCGCCTAAAAAGTAAATTATCATTCCTATAATTGCAGTAGATGATGCGGCATTCGAACCGATACTTCCAAGAAATAGTCCAGACAAAAAGATAATTGATGCAATGAATAAAACGGCAAGTCCAATTTTACCACGAGTTATATTCAAAAGTTGTGTAAATAGTTGATAGAGGTGGAAAATAAGAAGGCGTATCCGTATCTTAGGACGTAAATTCAATCAACTAAACAAACCTAAGGAGGATACGCTAATGGCAAGGTATAAAAAACAACGGACAGAGTCAAATAAGACTTCAGAAGACATAACAACCCCGGGCCCCGCGACGTTAGACCAGCTTGTGGTGGAAGGAGCACGGCGCCTAGTAGTGGACGCTTTACTACAAGAGATAACGGATTACTTGGGTCGTGTTCCGTATGAACGTCACAGCCATGGAGGACAGACGCATTACCGGAATGGCTATGGGAAAGAACGCACATTGACAGCGGGAAGCGGGAGTTTTCAGCTTCGTGTTCCTCGTTCGCGCGAACCGTTTGGGTCAGAGATTGTTAGACATTACCAACGCTATTCGAACCAGATTGGGACATGATTCCCTCAACTCTACCTTCATGGTCTTGCCACCGGTGATTTTCAGGAATGCTTTCGGACAGTCCTTGGTGAAAAAGCCCCTTATGTGTGTCAAGTGGCGCCTGGCGCTGGTTGCGCCACAGGTCTGGCGCCATGGTGCAAGGCACTCACTACGCGCCAGTCGTCAACATTGACTCAACGAGATCCATGGTCATCGGCTTGTCGCCCCAACGATTGACCAGCTCCGAACCAGAAAAAACCTAGGAGGCAGATAGTTGCATAAGAAATGTTACAGACCTATTGACATCAACTCCATCTGACCATCGCCGTACAATAATCTTATTCTTATGATTCTGCAAATAATCCTCGAATAATGATTCCTCCCAAACCATCTTCTCTCCCAACTTATCATGTACTTCACAATAGCCCCAAGACCAAACAGGTATCTCTAAATGATAATAATATTGTGATCGCCACCCATGTCTGTAAGTAGCTGTTCCCCAATAATAATAACCTCCATTGCTCTTCTTCAAGAACTTGCCAATCAATGTTATTCACACCTTGATGCGGATGGACTTTTCGAAAGGTTTATTCAGTCTTGTGTTGAGTCTTGTAGCGTGTAAGCGCCTCAAGAAAATAGTAGTCGGCGAAAATTGCAGGCACATCAACATTAGTATTGATTGGAAGATAATGCACCGAATGATTCAATAGGCAATTAGTTCTCGCACCATCTAAGAAATACGGTTCTTTACATAGCGATATTAACATAGACTCCGCTTCTCTCTCGTAGTGTTTCTTCAGAGATTCATCATCAGTATAATTGGTCATTTCGAATAAGGCTGATGCTACAATGCATGTGGCAGAGACATCACGGTATTTGATGTCTGATTGGAAATCCCAAGCAGAAATACGATCTTCCTCCAGATTCTTGATGAAATAATCTGCCAGCCGCATGACCATATCTAAGAAACGTTTATCCCTCGTATAACGATACACGACTACCATCCCATACACAGCCCAGGCATGTCCACGTGACCAGGTTGTCTCATCACCTGCTCCCTGCAACGTTCCGCTGCTGATGATCTTTCCGGAATTACTATCATAGCGAACGATATGGTATGTCCCTCCATCCGGACGTACGAAGTCACGATACGTTGTTACTGCATGATTAACCGCATAGTCTGCCCAGTAAGATGGTCCGCCGTTCTGAGAAGCCCAGAATAAAAGCTCAAGATTCATCATAATATCAATTACAACCGGGAAGGAGTTTTCTATCTGAACCACATCCCAATTAGAGCTTAGGCAGCCGACTTTTGGATTATACCTTTTAGACAGAGTGTTCGCTGCAGTCAAAATAATGTCTTTATATGTACTGTACGCTTCTCCCTTTCCCAATCGAAGACCATTGCCGAAAGTACACATAAACTTAAATCCCAGATCATGTGTTTCGATATTGAACTTTTCACATTCGAGTGAAGCAGTCCATTGCCTAGCCCAGCGTTCAAAACGCGGATCTTTGCTAAGTTCATATGCATACCAAAGGCAGCCGGGGTAAAACCCGCTTGTCCATTGTTCGGATGTATTGAGTTTCCATTTCAACTCTTTGGTTCCGTACGTTGGAAAAAGGGTGGTGTCGCTAACTTCATCAATGCTGTTTTCCAGATGAATGAGAGAAACCTTTATTGCGTTGCTGACAAGACTATCGAGGTTCCCACGGGCTGCAAGGTGTTGCGATAGAGTAAAAGTAAGAATGATTATTATGACACCCACCATATAGATTGAGTCATTTTTGTGTCTTCTTCGCAAAATACGATTCGAATTCATTGTTGATTGCATATAGTCTCGGCAATTTGTGATGATGTTACATGATGATATGAGATAAAGACATTAATTGCAGCCTACCAATCAGTTCTCACTGAAACAGTTAGAAGCAGATGAAACCAGGCTTAGAGAGAGTACATCTAATATCTGAACATTCATTGGAGAGACAAGACAATTCGTGGTTTAATAACCCAACAGCTCAGCCTTTGCGATGGCCTCATTGATCCATCGCTGTTTACATTAGATGATGAACTGCGTCAGGCCGATCAGTTGCTGAATCATCTCACACTGCTCAAACCCTTTGAAGAGGTGTTCGATACAACACTGGGCCGTCCCGGCGGCGCTCCTGTCGAGGTATATCTTCGTATGGTCTGCCTGAAGTTGCGCTGGGGACTCTCGTACGAAGAAGTCAAGCGCGCGAGCAACCAACTACGCATTGGCACAGATGACCGTTTCGTTGAAGTCCAAGAGCAAGAACACCAAAGAACGACTGCGCGACAGTTTGCACAAGACCGCTTGCCTAGCGCAGGAAAGTGTTACACAGTGTCAGATGGTATTGCGCCAAATGAAGCGCCAGCATGACACAGCGCAAGACGAATCACAACCTCCCAACGACCTTCTGGGACGGTTCGCGAAGCAGCTTGCTGTGGCTGAGCAGGTAGCCCGAAGCCCCTTTCTCTGCACAGTGTTATATGCAGTTGCCCGATCATCTTAGCAAGAGCAGTTTCTTAGTTTGAACTGACGTACCAGCTTGCAGGCGATAGAAGTAGATTCCACTTGCCATTCCTTGGGCATTCCATTCCACATTATGAGTTCCGGCAGAAACGGTCGCTGAGACAAGCATTGCAATTTGCTCACCCAATATGTTGAAGACTTTTAACGTTACAAACTCAGAGCGAGGCAGTGAAAATTGAATTGTGGTGTTTGGATTGAACGGATTGGGGTGGTTCTGATCCAGAACCGCAACTAACGGCAACGCAGTTGCTTGCTCAACACTTGAGGATGTTGGCGGAAAGAACATCTCAAGTGCGTTGTCAATGTGCGCCCGCCAGTTCCCCCAGCTATGACCTTCGTGATACTCGTGATACTGAAAAACGTACGACCGCGATTGAAGAATAGAAACCAGGTTCCTCACGAGAGGGATCAACTCGGGAATGTCATACGTACCGAGATCGAGGTACAATTTGAGATCGAGCTGCATTCCATTCTGGAATCTGGAGGATATCGAACCAATCACATTGCTTGATTGAGCAGCAACGTTTCCGAAGACATTCGAATGGTTCAATCCCAGCCACAGAGCAATATTCCCGCCGTTCGATGCACCAAGCGTTGCCCGGCTCGACGGGGAACGTCTTGTGCGAAATCGGGCGTCAATGTATGGCAGCAACTCGTTGACGATGAACGCCGAGAACTGACTCATCTGGTTGCCGGCATACTCCGGTGTGCGATTCACCGGCGGAACGAACACCGCGATGATCGGCTTGATGCGGTTCTCGGAAATTAGGTAGTCGAAGACGTTGTTGGCCTGCGCGAGCGTGATGTACTCAAGGCCATCGTGAAAGAGAATCACCGGTAGAGAATCCGATGAAGACGCATAGCCCGGAGGCGTGTAGATGCGGATCGTTCTTGTGTTTCCAAGGTTGACACTGAAATATGTCGTATCCCACAGCGTGCCGTGAGGAATCGTGGGATAGTATTGAATCTCAGGAGGCATGACAAAAGCCGGCATGCACAGCTCGGAGTTTGGCCCAAAGCCACCATTCACTGTGTGAGGATTGCGTGGGTCGAGAATCCACGTACTGCCGTTCAGAACAAACTTATAATCGAGACGCGCATCGGATTCAAATACTCGAGTAACGTACCATAGATCGGTTGTCGCAAGCCGCGACATTGGGTATGCGCTAACCGTCCAATTGTTGGCGTCGCCCGGAACGGTGACGCTCAGTGGGCTGCCCCGATAAATGAAATGCACCAACGTATCCTGTTCCCGCAACGGAAGGTTGCCTACAGCGTTCATGAAGCTGTCAACCAACGCTGTGCGTTGCGAATCGGGAGCTACGTTGACCCGCTGGAGAAACTGCTGGAATGTCTGGGATTGTGCCATGAAAGACGGCAACAAAAGAACCCCAGCAAGAAGGAATCGAAAATATGCCATGAGAAATCTCCCAAGGGACGAAAATGGTAACTGCTCGAGCAGAAAAGCCGAATGGAGGGCTATTCATCTGCTGCTAGAAATTAGTTTGAGAGGATGCTCTCCCAGTTACGAGAATGGCGATAGTGGAAAGTGCTACGGAAACAATCAGAGTCTGGTGTCTCATACGGACCCTCTTTTCTTGTGCGGCCACTGCACATAACCTTAAGGAAGATTGACACAGTAGCGCCAAAAAACATTCCGTAGCATGGTGCTGCCGTGTGGAGCCATTGCGTCAATCTTTTGGTTGCGCGAAGTGCTTCACAGAAGGAGTTTTCATCGCTCCATCCTATCGCTGCACACTGTTTAAGACACCATCCCGCATAGGATTTCCAAGCAACTGTTGCTCATGCCTTTCCTCTATTGTGGTTAACTTAAACGTCTATTTGTGCCGCCTGGGGGTGTCGGAAAACCATAAGACAGCAAATCGTAATTGGGGATTGTTCCCGATTTCGAACGCTATAAGTGCCAAATAACAATTTCTGAACACCCCCAAAGGCGCCAGACGCTGCGGTGTCCGGATGGAGCCTCCGCACATTCTTCGAGACACACCATAGCTCATCCTCCGCTCTACCCCCAGACGCAAAATAGCAAGAGAAACGCAGGAAGTCAATCACTTTGCATCAGTGTGTTCGATATTGCGTACCATGTACGCCTCAAAATAGAAACGTCCAATCCCGTGAGTCTGCTGGGATGAGACTTCTCGTGATTGGATTACCTCAGATTTAAGCTGCCATCGAAACTTACGAAATTTGTACCTTTAAAGCAAGACGAACTCACCGCGGCTGTGCAATTAACGGTTGCTGTTTGGAGACACTCTTAGACGGTTTTTGAGCCCAGCATGTCATAATTCTTTGACCCTTGTAGACTCAGTTCTCGACTTTCCGTTCAGGCGCTTCCGTTTTCCCCGACAGCCCGTTCATGGCTTTTGTCGAAGACAGTCAGCCAAGAGATGCACGTGACTCATCGGCATATCACGATGTTGAGTTAGCTCAGTGGTTTACACTCGGCGAAAGTAGTCAAATCATAACATTGTTGTGGCCACAATGAAGACATCATCGGGACTAAATTCTGTACGTGCACAATGCAGCCGACCCCGCTGCGCCTAGCACATACAGCATCTGTTTGTGCCTTTTTATTTTGCAGCACTTGGGCCAACGCCAGTTGATCAGGCCCACGGACCTGGACGCTTCTGACAGTTCTCTTCCTGGTAGGCATTCTTTTGCCGGCGCATGGAAGCCCGCGAACTAGTACCTGAACACCGGCGCGACTCAAACCCGCGATCCTACCGCTTGGAAGGCGGATTTACTGTCCGCCTAAGCATCGGGGCTCTTTACACACGAAGAATGTGGTGGCGCTCGTTCCATCATCTGTGACTCTTCAATCTCTTTGACTCGTCGCTTGGTCTTGAGATTGTTGATTCAGAAATACGGAAGACGAGTAGAAGCAGTATTGACGCGAACTGTTGAGAACTAAGGTCGTGAACAGCTAACTTCAGCCGCGAGAGGATATGGTGAACTGCAGCACAAATTCATTACAGGGAAGTATTTCAGAAATACATTGCTCTTTGGATGCCCGGAAGAAGGTGAGATATTGGATCTTTCAGTCTGATTTTCTGCTATTCAGTGACAACATTTTGGCAACATTTTTTTCGAGAGAGGTGGGAATTGCCCCGCAGTTAGTATTCTGAAGGATTTTGAGAGGACTACTTTTGATCCGAATTCAAATGCTCTGTCCAGTTGAGCTATAGGCGCCTCCGACTTGTCGGAGATAAGAAATTTCCAGTCAAGAAACAAGACCTGCAGTCTCCACAAAACTATCATGCCCCAATAGACCACCACCGTCAAAGACTGTCGCTTCTCACTGGCCAACATGCAGAAGAGCTGTCAACGATCTTAATCCACATTTCAGGCTTGGAGATATCTACACCTGTGATGGAACGGCAAAGCCGAGTGTCAATAACCAACCTCAGAGACGATAGTATCCTGAGTCGAAGCAGACAGTCCGCCTCTTAGCATTTCAAAAATCTCGGCTTAGCTACCTGAGTGCCACAGGTCTGTTGCCAACGACAGATTCCCACGACACATTTAGCTATCAAGTGAATTTAGTGCAAAAGCATATGCCCCCAGGGAAATGGCCTTGCTTGTTCCAATTTTTGAGATACCAACACCAATTCTCATCTCAGGATCATATTTAACCTTCCTGTTGGTTCCAGGAACGGTAATTTCTTTTGTTGATCCCTTCGAGAATTTCTGCAGTTCATCTTCATCCTCCAAATTATAAACGTTAGCTACCAATCTGCGGAATTGTGCGCCATCAGGTCTGGTAAAACTACTATTCATTTCTTGAACGATATATGGAAGAAATAGTTCGTAAGCGCCGGAAAGTCCCCCGCCGATAACAACAATTCCATCAATCAACGTAATCGCATTCGCAATTGCGTCCCCGGCGACTTCTGCCATTTCCCGAAACGCTCTTAAAGCAGCTTCCTTGTTTCCTTCTTTCTTGCCTACACCGATTTCATAGATATCTTTTGGCGAAGGAGCATCTTCGAAATGAATTCCTGCTTCCCGCGCAAAGACTTTTCTTACCCCTCGAATGCTTGCATGTTCCTCAATGTGTGTTTGGGGATTTAGTTTATCTCTCAGGAGCCAAATTTCGCCGGCGATTGCATTATCCCCAATAAACAAACTACCACCACGTACTATTCCTGCGCCAAATCCTGTCCCCAAGGTCAGACCCAAGAGATTCTTATACCTTTTCGGACTCCCAGCGTTCTCGAGCAGACTATTTATATATGGCAAGTATCCAGCAATCGCTTCACCATACGCATATAAATCACCGTCATTATTTATGAAAACCGGTAACCCAAATCTTTCTTCCAACATCGGGCCTAAAGCGACTCCGCCACGAAAGGCAGGCAAATTCGGTAGATCTCCAATAATGCCATTGGGATAGTCTGCAGGTCCGGGAAAAGCAAAACTAATGGCAACAGGGACATCCCGCAGCTTCTCTTTAACTCTATCAAATCCTTCAACGATAGTAGATAGACATTTGTCCAGGTTATCTGGGTAAGTGGGTAAAACAATTTCCTCAAGAATTTGTTCGTTCCCTTGGATAGCTGAAAAAACAGAATTAGTACCGCCAGCATCTAGCGTCATTACGGTTCTCTCGTCTAGACTATAATTCATTTGTTCTCCTTTGCGTCTATGATGATCCAAGATTCCTAAATGCTGCCCACACGATATGGAAGACAACACTTTCCAATCGGCTCCAAGGAAAGAAGCAGCTCTTGCTGGAACTATCGAACCGGATAACACACCAATCGCTTACTTAAATTCTCGTGACGAACTCCGTTCATAATCCAAGTATCTCTGTCACTTGAAAAACACAGAGGACATTTGGTTTATGATTGTTAGGCAGCATCACATGTGTCGTAGCAGCGCATGTGATGCTACCAGACATCTGTGAACGAAGTTTTACCCTATTAGTTCAGACGTGGTAGTGCTTGACAGCAAACTTTATCGCAGAACCAGCAATACGACTGTGGTCCTTATCATCTTGATATTATGACCTTTTCTAACTCCTCCAGAGATTTTCCTTTTGTTTCCGGCATTATTTTCCAGACAAAGAAGAAAAACGGAATCATCATTACGGCAAAAAACATAAACACGTTTCCACCGCCGAACTTCGACAGCACAACGGGGAAGAGCAGACCGATCATGGCATTCATGATCCAATGCGCAAAAGATCCGAGCGCCTGACCTTTTGCCCTCACCTTGTTGGGAAATATCTCAGCAAGGAATACCCAGATAACGGCTCCCTGCGAGAAGGCGAAGAAGGCAATGAAACTGACGATGAAAATCACGATCCCAATGCCGCTCAATAGGTTCTGGAAATAATAGTGAAATCCGGCGCCAGCCAGGGAAAAGCACATCCCAACCGCTCCCACCAGAAGCAGCGTTTTACGGCCGAACCTGTCAATAAAGAACATGGCTACGATGGTGAACGCCATGTTGGTCAAACCCACAGCCACGGCTTGCATCAACGCTGCATTCGTGCTCGCGCCGGCCTTCTCGAAAATCATAGGAGCATAATACATAATCACATTAATACCAGACAGTTGATTAAAGATAGCCAGCAGCACAGCACACATGATCGCGAACCTGTATTTATTCTGGAACAACCTTGTGACAACCTGCCCGGATTCTTCCTTCAGAGAATTGATAATATCAGCAAGCTCGGCTTCCAGATTTTCCGCACCCACTTTCTGCAGGACAGACCGCGCTTTCCCTATAAGGCTTTTCTTCACCAACCAGCGCGGACTTTCGGGTACAAGAAACAGCAACACGAAAAAGAGAGCTGACGGGATAGCCATCACTCCAAACATCCAGCGCCAGTTGTCAGCCCCGGTATTGACCAGCAAATAGTTGGAGAAGAAAGCGACCAGAATACCGACGACGATATTGAACTGCGCAACAGCAACTAATCTGCCTCTGAGTCGCCCCGGTGCAATTTCTGCAATATACATAGGCGCCATCACAGAAGCAGCCCCAATAGCCAACCCACCCAGAAACCGAGAGAACAGCAGCATGTACCAGCTGCTCGCCAAGCCGCAACCAAGGGCTGAAATGAAATATAGTGCGCCACATAAAGAAAGCATCGCCCGTCTTCCGAATACATCTCCTGGTTTCCCGATAACGATAGAACCGATCACTGTTCCCCAGAGCGCAATGGATACCGTCATCCCCAGTGTAGCGTCGGTAAGATTAAAGAACTGCGTGATGAATTTCGTTGTTCCTGAAATGACAGCAGTGTCAAAACCGAACAGAAAGCTACCCAACGCAGATACTACCGTTGCAAATAGAAGGTTCTTATTCATTGTGTTCACCACATTGTTGGTCTGAGATCTGGGATTGTTGGCATCCCCCAAAAGCAGTTGCAAGCGCATAAAGACACGCTCTAATGTTCATAAAGAACTCCCCATGATGTTTGTTAAGACAGTCTTCAGGACTTGTATCTTAAGTCACGACCTTAACGAAAACAAAAAGATTCTTTTATGATGATGACTTCAAAACAATTCTCGCATTCCAAATCAGTTCTTACTCACACCTTCTTCGTACCATTTGGCGTTATGACTAGGGATGGGGAAACGCGCGAAAGGACTCCTCAAGGGGAAATAGGTTTTTCCACCTCCAATGTTTCAACCGAAGTGTCTGACTTTCCCTAAAGTTGCTCTATTGATCTTCAAGTCGTAGTTCTTTATTGCTTGGAATCCTCGAGTCCGCCTGAAGCCTTATTGTCATGGTAGAAAAGAACTCCCTTCTACTCACAAGTTTGGCAGAGATCTTTGATATGCGGCCGTAGCCTTTCTTTCTCCTCCTCCCCACTTCCGGCTGCTCAATGACCGATACACAAAGACGAATTGCCGGCTCAGTTTCACAATACCACCGGGCGAATCTACTCTGGAATCTGAAACTCCGGATCAGACGGACGAATCTCATCGTAGAGACTTCTTAGCGCATCATAAGCCCCTGTGCTACCGCGATGCGCTGCTTTGCGATAGTAGTTCGCGGCTTCCGCCTTGTCCCGAGTTACAATGATTCCATTCTGATAACATAGTCCGAGCATCTGCTGCGCGAGTATCGAGCCTTTCTTCTCCCCATCCCAGAGGACGTTCATGAGTGTCGTATCACGTGATGTTCCCCCGTTGCTTAGAAGTTCGATCGAGGCAAGACGAATGGTTGCTTCGTAGCTCCCTGAGGATGCAGCGAGTCTGAAAAGTGCAATCGCGCTGTCCCTATTCGTTTTTACCCAAAATCCGGAATAGTAGCACATGCCAAGCTCTATTATGGCCTGCGAAAACTCATGCGCTGCCGAAAATTGGAGAAGTTGAAAGGCTTGGGATTCCAGTAGCTGATAGTCCAATTCATATCTCCTCAGCCCGGCCCACGCGAACTGCGCCAGTGGATCGTTTGCCTGTACGCGAGCAGTCAACTGGTAGAAGTAGTGATTGCGTTTCGTCATTCTCCAGAGCAATTGCCACGCGCGCGCTGAAACGGACCGGATTGCCCGAAGATAATAGACTGTCGCCTGAACTAGATCTTGTTGCACTCCCAACCCTTCTTCGTACCATAGTCCGATCACAGTAAGAGCTTCGGGATTACCCGCTTCAGCCGCAAGAAGGATATCACTTTTGTCTAGGGAATCGGTTCCCGCTTCAGCTTTGCTACTCTTTCTGCGCGAGAGGGAAGCTTTTAGATAGTTGATGTCTTCCCGAATGACCGCCTCCTTTAGTGTCTGATCGTCGGGTACAGAAAGTGAATCTATCTCAAAATCGAGGTAGACCGGCCGCACCGCTGACTTTGCTGGTCGGGATGTCGAAGCGCGTTTGGTGTCTTTCTTCTTGGCAGAATCCTGCGCGGATTCCTTACGTGCAGAACTATCGGTTTTGATGCCCAGTTGCTTGAATTCGACCAACACATTTTGCGCTGGCGCGTATCCTACATCCGCTGCCATCTTGATCCACTTGTATGCCTGAAAGTAATCCCGCGGGACTGTCAGATTATCGGTGAACAAAAGGCCATATGCGTACTGCGCATCTACCAGACCGTGGATTGCCGCATACTGAAATTGTTTATATGCCTCAAAGGGATTCCATTCGACGCCGAAGCCATTGTTCAGCAGTATTCCGAAATTGTATCGTGCCGTCAGCACATTTTGCTCAGCTGCCTTGCGAATCCAGAGAGCCGCCTTGACGGTATCAGGCAAGAAACCTTTGCCGGTTAAATATCGGATGCCAAGTTCATGCTGCGCAACAGGATCACCTGCATTTGCATCCCTTGCTAGCATGAAGAGGTACCATAATTCATCTCGCGGATTTCGCAACTTGAGAATGAAAGAATTTCGTTCCGGCGTCCATCCCCTTAGTACTACGCTCTTCTGATCATCAGCCGCAGTAACAAGCCCTCCAGGAATACAATCCACCACCAATATGAAAAGACAACAAAAAACTATTGAGCGGAACATTGGACTGATGCTTCCTCAACGCGTTTATGTTTGTGAGCCGAATTGTTCTCAGGTAAACGCTTCCGTCGCTACAAATCGGAAGGCATTACTCACGGGAATCATCCATATTGAAGTCGCGCCAACCATACATCACAAGAAATTCTGTTCTTTGGCGCATTGATACCGTGTCTATTAAATCCTATTAGGCATGTCTTCTAGTTAAGAACTCTGCTGACTCGCTCACCACTTACAGCCGAGATTCTGCGTTGCTTCCAGTATGCCAGCCGATCTGCTTCGGTCACATGAGAGACGAAGGAACAGGAATAGAGTTCCCAACAGATTCAGTAACAAGACAGATGTATCGGACACTCTCACCGGAACCCGGTCCATTCTTCGTTTCTTCGAATGGAGAGTTTGCCTTTGTTGCCTCAACATACGATCTTTCACAATCTTCGGCGCACAGACTTCTTCTGCTTGAGAGCGCTTCTCTATTGCGACGCTGTATGAGCTATCTTGAAGCAAAAAAGCCCTCCAATTCCTTCGAGGGCCCCTGTAGCGGGAGGGGGATTTCGAACCCCCGACACACGGATTATGATTCCGTTGCTCTGACCAACTGAGCTATCCCGCCAAAACTCGGTTATAAATATAATACTTTTCTGATTGAGTTGCAAGACAAAAGCGGTAGCCGTTTCTCCACTGATTGCCCCTGAGTTACGTCGCAGCCAGAACAAAATCAATCTCTCGCTCCCCTCGGTTGACCCTTATAACCTGCACACGCACTTTGTCACCGAGACGATACACCATCCCCCTCTCTCGTCCGACCAACCGATAGTTCTTTTCATCAAACACGTAAAAGTCGTCTTCCATATCTCGGATATGTACCAAGCCTTCAATGTACAGCTCATTGATTTCGACAAAGATGCCGAAATTGGTGACTCCAGACACGATACCATCCAACTCATCACCGAGATGCCGCTGCATGTACTCCACCTGCATGACTTTGATTGACTCCCGCTCTGCATCTACTGCACGACGCTCCATCTCGGAACTCTGTTTGCTTATATCGGGCAGACGGCGTCGGATATCGGCGAGCCGACCCTGCCTGACGCCGTCGGCGTATTCCTCCAGCAGCCGATGTACTATCAGATCAGGATAACGCCTGATGGGTGACGTGAAATGCGTATAGTATCTGAGTCCCAGTCCGAAATGCCCGATGTTCTGCTCAGAGTAAACTGCCTTTGCCATCGAGCGAATCGCTACGTCATTTATGATATACTCCACCTCCGTCCCTTTCACTTCCTGCATCAACTTCTGCAATGCTTTCTGATTTACACCACCGCTGATGTTCAAATGATAGCCAAAGCTGCTGACGAAATTCGCCAGGTCTCGGATTTTTTCAGGATCAGGTGTATCATGCACGCGGTAGATAAGCGGTTTGCCATCACCTTCTCTTCTCACCATGCCAACGTGCTTCGCAACAGTCTGATTCGCGAGCAACATGAACTCCTCTATCAGCCGATGGCTGTCGAGTCGAGGCTTCGGAAGAATCTTGATCGGCTTTCCTTGTTTATCGAATTGGAATTTCACCTCCGGCGTCTCGAAGTCAATACTCCCTTCGTGGAAGCGTTTGCGCATCAAGACTTGGCTCAATTGGTGCATCTTGGACAAGACATCAATGAACTGCGCATCTTCCCTTTCACTACTGATTGCTGATTTCTGAGCTCCGATACCTTGCGTCCTAACCCTTGCTTCTTGCTTCTTGCCTCTGGCTCCTGGCTTCTGACTTCCTGCTTCTTTCGCGTCGAGAATCGCCTGCACCTCTTCATAAGTGAACCGTCGCTTGCTATTGATCGCGCTCTTCACGATCCGATATCCTTTAGCCACGCCACGCCTTGATAGGGTCATGATCACAGAGTAAGTCAGACGATCTTCGAACGGCTTCAGACTGCACAAATCGCTCGAGAGTCTCTCTGGCAGCATCGGGATCGCATGATTAACCAGATAAACGCTCGTTCCTCGCTGTAATGCCTCTCTATCGAGCGCGCTTCCCTCTTTGACGTAGTGGCTAACATCAGCAATGTGCACACCAAGCTCGTAGTCACCATCCGGCAGTACCTTCAACGAAACAGCATCGTCAAAGTCTTTTGCATCTTCGGGATCTATCGTAAACGTAAGCTCGCTCCGCAAATCCAGCCTGCGGCGGATTTCCGCTTCTGGAATCATTCCGCTGATCGCCTGTGCCTCTCGTTCAACTTCTTCCGGAAACTGCGTCCGCAAGTCGAAGAATCTTGCGATGGAAAGAACCTCCGTCTTGGGGTCACCTGCTTTGCCGAGGATTTCGATGATCCTTCCCTCAGGATTTTCGTGCTCAGATTTCCAACTCTCGATGGAAGCTACGACTTTATCACCGTGTCGTGCACCTCGCGCCTGTTCTTTCGGAACGTAGATGTCTCGGTCACGAATGATGTGAGGTTCATCAGGAATGACAAAGTAGAAGTGCTGGCTTTTCTCCAGTGTGCCAACGATCGTCTTGCGTCCTCGTTCCAAGATTTCGATAATCTCTCCCTCAGAGCGCTTCCCTCTCGAATTTGCAAAGAGTGAGACAGCAACTCGATCGCCATCAAACGCGGTGAGCATAGATTTCGGGCTGACAAACACATCTTCAATCTCGCCCCCTTCAGCTTCAACGAACCCATATCCATGCTTCGTAACAATGAGTCTTCCAACGACGCGGTGCGGACGATGCAGAAACCCGTAGCGTCTGTGACGACCACGACGAATTTCCTCGGAGGCTTCAAGCTCGGCTACCGCTTGCCGAAGCATCTGGTAGTCGGAGTCCCGTGAGATGTTCAGATGTTGCGAGAGATCCCTCGTCTTGAACGTCTGCGTGGGATGCTCGCTCAGAAATCGTAGAATGCGTTTCTTTAGGTTTTCGATATCGTTATCCTCTCAACGTGTCTTCGTTGGTGGTGGCAGGAACATCGTAACCTTTAGTACGGGTGTGCGGGAACAATCCCCTTGACTTAGGTTGAACAAAAAAAAGAAGAGGTTAAGCACAGAGATTTCAAGATGCTAGCCAGCAACCGGGATAGCGGACAGATTATGAATGCGTCACTGATCATCCTGAGACAGTCTGCGATCTATCTGGCGAAACCATTCTTCTATTACCATCTTTCTGGCCGCATCGGTAGCTAGTTCCAAGGCTTTCCTTAAGTGCGGTTCAGCATCCCGCTGTCTCCCAAGTTCTATAAGGGCCACGCCCGAAGCAAAGTCAGCGTTGGGGTGCTGAGGATCTCGCTCGGAAATACTTCCAAAGTATGAGAGTGCTTCCTCCCCATGTTCGCGTACGACCCTTCGTGCTGCCTGTAAGTGCGGGTAGTCTAATGATAAACGAAGGGCTTGGTCAATTAGCTGCTTTCGGCGATAGCCGGCTATTGCAGTCTGGATGGGCTCCTCTGGGTGGTACTCTTGAGACAAATACCACTTGAGAATGTCATCGGCTGATTGGCAGGAGAGGTCTTTACCAAACACGTTCTGGTAGGTGACCACGTTAGGCTGGATACCCTCTGCCCACATCGTCTCTACCCAAGCCTTCGCCTCATCGTAGGTCTCGGCCTTGGAGATAAGTGTATTGTAGGTAACCACGTTAGGATGGATACCCTCTGCTCGCATCGCCTCTACCCAAGCCTTCGCCTCATCATAGCTCTCAGCCTTGCGGATGAGCGCGCTGTAGGTAACCACATCAGGCTGGATGCCTTCTGCTCGCATCGTCTCTACCCAAGCCTTCGCCTCATCATAAGTCTCAGCCTTGGAGATGAGCGTGTTGTAGGTAACCACATCAGGCTGGATGCCTTCTGCTTGCATCGTTTCTACCCAAGCGTTCGCCTCATCGTAGGTCTTAGCCCTGGAGATGAGCGTGTTGTAGGTAACCACATCAGGCTGGATACCATCTGCTCGCATCGTCTCTACCCAAGCCTTCGCCTCATCATAAGTCTCAGCCTTGGAGATGAGCGTGTTGTAGGTAACCACGTTAGGCTGGATACCCTCTGCTCGCATCGCCTCTACCCAAGCCTTTGCCTCATCGTAGTTGTCAGTCTTGGAGATGAGCGTATTGTAGGTGAACACGTCAGGCTGGATGTCCTCTGCCCGCATCGTCTCTACCCAAGCCTTCGCCTCATCGTAGTTGTCAGTCTTGGAGATGAGCGTGTTGTAGGTAACCACGTTAGGCTGGATGTCCTCTGCTCGCATCGCCTCTACCCAAGCCTTCGCCTCATCGTAGTTGTCAGTCTTGGAGATCAGCGTATTGTAGGTGAACACGTCTGGGGATAATCCCAAGGCTTGGCCATTCTTCAGCATCTCAAGCGCACTTGAGTAGTCGGGGAGGCTTGCGACAAGCCGATTCCATCTTCGCAAGATTCTTTGGAACCTTTCTTTCTCGGCAGCAAGTACCTTCTTAACCTCGTCAGTCAGATGTTCTTCTTCCCGCTGAGCAACTGTTGCGGCTTCTGCCCTTCTACCGATGATGTCAAGTGTGTAGACAAAATATCCAGCAGCTTCTGATTCCGAGGCTGCTTCTGGCTTTAGTTGTCCAAGAACATAAAGTGGGAAGCGTTCTTCCATCCTTTTGGGCTGGTATTCTTCTGTACGTTGTTCGACATCTACGCGCTTGATGTCGAAATCCCTAAAAACCCATTCGCGGACAGTCTCGTTAATGAGTATCTCGTTACGAAAACAATACCCGGATGCACGCGTCGCCCTTCGAGCGCTGTCACCTACCCAATCTCTGCGCCCGTCTGGGAGTTGAACACTTATATCTCGACCAGAACAGATGGCGACACGAAGCGGAGGTATCTTATCAACGGGGATTCCAGTGTTGTCGCTCATTTCCCGCTGAAATCTATTAGCCATGATGGTTGCAAGGCAACATAAGGCAGGAACCTTCTCCGGGTCATCGCTCATCAGCAGCCACCCATCGCCAGTGAACTTCAGCAGAACACCAGTCAATTCCAGCTTTTCGAGATGAGGTTTAATTTGTTCCACTAAAGCTTTGTTGAAGCGATCCAGCCTTGATGTGGGGATTTCTAGCCCGGCTTCTGTCGAGCCAACCAGATCCATGGAAAGGCAATAGACAGGACGCACCGAGTGCTTCCCTGTGTTATGGTGTTCCACCTGAACTCTAGCTCCTATGTTCCCCTCTGTAGCTACTGGACGCTATTTCATCTGCGATGGAGGCACACCAGCAGTAAGTTCTTGTCTCAGAACGTCATGCCTGCGTCTCTAGCGCAACTCAAAACGCGATCCTATAATAGATTGTAGCACTATAGGTTGACGTCTCTCTCTCCTCACTCGGCTTCACCCGCTGGGGCGGGGCTAGGCCGAGTCGCTTGAACTGAAAGCTACTCTGCTACACCCGAACCGATGCTTTGCGCGCCCGTGGCCCCAGTCGGGTGCAAGCCGTGGTTGGGCAGCCTTTGGAGCCTTGTGTGGGAATTGCACGGTTTCCTTCTTGCTCTTCATCACCACCCAGCCGAGCACGGCGGGGCGAAGCAAGGGTTCTTTATCTGTGTTGTTCAAGCCATTCCAGAATGGCGCGAACACTGCCGGTGGCCAGGGCAATGCTCGAATCCGCCGCGCCGTAATACAGGCTCAGGCTGTCGCCATCGGGAGCCAAGATACAGCCGCAGGGAAACACGACATCGTCCACGTCCCCGTGCCGCTCGTAGGGTTCTTCCGGGCCAAAGATCCACTCGTTAGCGCGTTTGAGGCAAATTTCTGGCGTTTGTAAATCAAACAGAGCTAGTCCCAATCGGTAAATCGAGCCGGCCGCTGTCTGCCGCACACCGTGGTAAATCACCAGCCAGCCCTGCGGGGTTTCGATGGGCGGAGGCGACAGGCCGATCTTATTCGCATCCCACCATGCGCCTTTGCGCGCCTCCAGCATCAGCTTGTGGCTGCCCCAGTGGCGCAGGTCGGGCGAATAGGACATCCACATATGGGCGCGGGGCGCACTGACCGGGCGATGGATCAAAGCCCACCGGCCGCCAATACGATGAGGAAGTAACGCCGCGTCTTTGTCTTCCGGCGACATGATTACACCGTAGCGCTCGAAGTGGTGGAAATCTTCCGTGAGCGCCAGGGCCACGCCTGGGCCGTCGCGCGTGTAGGCGGTGTAAACGACGGCATACTGGCTTAATTCGGGAACGTAGGTAATACGTGGGTCTTCAATGCCCCACAGCTCTTCAGGAAAGTGCTCCGGATCGGCCAGGAGGGTGGGCCGAGCATCGATCTTCCAGTTGTCCACACCATTGGCGGAGCGGGCCGCACTCAAGTGGGAATGCCCGCGCCGATCTTCCACACGGCACAAGAGCAGGGTGGTCCCATCGGGCAGCAACGTGGCACCCGGGTTAAACACGCTAGTGACCGGATAGGTCCAGTCGGCGGCGGTCAAGATGGGATTGAGCTTATGACGGTGAAGAAGTTCAGGGTGTTGATTGGTCATTGTGATCCTACCTTAGGAGATAGAAGGGGATTCTCAGCTAGCCGTAGTTCCAGCAAGGCTTGGAGAAAAGCCAGCGTTGACTCCGCGCCCTGATTCTCATTTGGACGGTCAGGATGCAGACCGTCCCGGCAGCCTCCCGTCGTCGGGTCGTAAACCGGGAGGTTCAAGTCGTTGCGCCCGAGGAACCACTCGAAGGCGCGGCGGGCTTCCTTACGCCAGCGCTCATCGCTCGTGATCCGGTAGGCTTCGAGACAGGCAGAGACCATCGCTTGCGCTTCCACCGGCTGTTGATCGAACCGGGCCCGCTCACCATCTTGCTGATAAAAGCCGTTGGATCCGATGGGGACAAAATGACCTCCTTCTGAATCGGCGCGCTGCAAGTCGGCCAGCCAACTGAGTGACTCCAGCCCGGCTTCGGTCATGGTGGCATTCGGTATCGATTGACCACACATGAGCAACGCATGCGGTAGTGCGGCGTTGCAATAGGTCAGCCTGTCCTCATACCAGCGCCATTCATCCGAGCGGTCGCTTTGATACAACGTGAGCAGCCGCCCGGCCAACTCCTCTCGTACTTGGCTGGCCCTGCGGTCACCGGCAAAGCGTTGCAGGTACTCGTGGATACCGATGAGCGCGAAAGCCCAGGCGCGTGGGCTGGTCGTGTCGACAATAGCGGGCAAGGCCTGCTCGAACACCCGGCCGGCCATGCTTTGCAGGGCTGGCGTGTTCGAGCGGCCCAACACGGTGCCCAACGCCCACAACGTGCGGCCGTGGCTGTCGTCGGAACCGCCAACTTCCAGCCAGTGGCGCTGGTAATCCATATAGTTACGGAAGCGTCCGGTTTCAGTATTGAAGGAATACCAGATAAAAGCAAGGTAGCGGGATGCCAGATCGAGAGCCTCTTTGTTGCCCAGCGACTCTAGGAGCGCGCTCACCATGAGAGCGCGGGCATTGTCGTCCGTGGTGTAACCTTCGCGATAGTTGGGGATCGTGAAAACAGCGTGTTGTAGTATGCCGGTCTCGTCTGTCATATGGTGCAAGTGGTCCAGTTTGAGGGGCGGCAATTCGCCCGGACGTTTGTCTAATGGTTTAACCGCGAAGTCCGGATGAGCAAAATGACGGCGCTCCGCTCGAGCGCGTTCAAAACTCTCCATATAGCGGCTCGCTACCTGCGGCCAGATCATCTCTCGCCCAAACACATAGGCCCGCTTGCGCATGGCGTGGCGCTGGGCATCGTTATCTAAAAGGTTAATCACCTGATCGGCCAGCGCCACCGGATCCCGGAACGGCACCAACGCTCCCCGTCCTTCGGCTAGCATCTCTTCCGCATACCAATACGGTGTTGAAATGACCGCCTTGCCTGCCCCTACAGTGTAAGCGAGCGTACCCGAGACGATCTGTTTCGCGTCGTGATACGGGGTGATGTAAATGTCCGCCGCGCCGATGAACTGAACGAGCTCTTCCAAACTAACAAAGCGGTTATAGAAAATCACCTGACCCTCCACGCCTTTCTCCTGAGCCAGCCATTGCAGGGACAGCCGGTACGTTTCGCCTTCATTCCGCACTACGTGGGGGTGGGTCGCGCCGAGGATGATGTACACCACGTTTGGGTGTCGGGCTAAAATAGCGGGCAGGGCGCCGATGACATTTTCGATCCCTTTGTTCGCCGAGAGCAAGCCGAAGCTGAGTAAGACGATTTTGCCCTCAACTCCAAACAGGTCTTTGTGAAAACTCGGGTCTACAAAGGGCACATCAGGGATGCCGTGGGGGATCAGATCAATCTTCTCCGGCAGCACACCATAGATCTCGTGCAGGAATTCCGCGCCGCGCTCGCTCATGACGACCAACCGATCGGACAGGGCCGCGATTTCTTCCAACACCCGCCGCTGATCGGTGTCGGGGTCGTGCAGAATGGTGTGCAAAGTAGTGACGATGGGCATCCGCAATTCGCGCAAGAGCGCTAGGATGTGGCTGCCCGCGCGTCCGCCGTAAATGCCATACTCATGTTGCAGGGATACGAGGTCTACGTTGTTGATATTCAGGAAGTCAGCAGCGCGGCGATAGGAATCAATATCCTTCTCTGTGAGTTCAAACCGGACGCGGGTCGGATAGGCGTAACCAGCCTCGATATCATTGACCGGCAGGGCAATGCAGGTTTTTTGACTATATTGGGCGGCGATGGCCTCGCATAGATCGGTAGTGAATGTGGCGATGCCGCACTGGCGCGGCAGGTAGTTGCCGATGAACGCAATGCGATTGAGTGTGGGATTAGTTAAACTGTGGTTCATAACGAATATCTCTTTTCTTCCTTTTTAGTTACCTCTTGGCCCATTAACGCAAAGAGGCGGTTGCTCTAGTGAACGCCCTTGCCATACCCAGAAAAGATTGGGGCCGAGTGTTTTCTGTGTGGAAGGTGAGCCGGCAATGATTACATCGTCAATCATTATACCAGACGGTTAGGGTTAATCTTGACCCGGTCTCCTTGCTCAATTCGCTGAGATAGATTCAATCAGCACACGACATTGTCTGAGATGCTACATTTGGAGTATCGTCCCCCCTGCAAAGTGCGCGCCTAACATGGAGATACACGAACAACAAGTTCTTTTCTCAGAACGTCACGCGTCCGTTTTCAGGACAAGTCAGAATGCAATCCTATAGTAAATTCTTGCGCCATAGGTTGACGTCTCCCTCTCCTCACCCGGCTTCAAGGAAGTGGCTTTGCGTTCGAGCTCCAAATACAGATTCCTCCAAGCGTGAGTTTGGAAGATTTCCCCCAGTGGAAACTCGATGTTCACGTTGGTGCTGTTGATGTCATTGAAGATTCGTCCACCGAGGCGGAACGCTCCTGTCCGCCCAATATCACCTGAGACGCTGAGCTGTGTCCCCTGGAGAATGTCACCACCAGAGTATTGATACTCGACACTCTTGATGATACCCAGCTCATTTCGCAGAAGGTCCGTCAACTTGCCTGAAAGCATCGAAGAAACGGACGAGTATCCCAAATCGCTGAAGTTCACCGCCATGTTCTGTCTTTCGCCCGACGTGAGTTCCCTTTCAAACTTCCCCGTCATGATGAATGACAGCGCATCTGATTCGACGTAACCTAACCGCTGCTCGCCGTCTATGGTCATACTCCAACTAAGCTTGGGGAGTTCTTTCGTCCCAGTGATGGTCGCCGTCACCACCACTTGCTGATTTCTCAGTGCGCCGTGCGTTGTGTCTGTGTGGAATCCTTTGTAGGTCGCTTGGATACTCAACTCAGGATTGCCAAGGTCTCCATTGAACCTTAGTGTGCCGCTGGCATCCAGCTTACGATACCAAAATTTGAAGACCGATTGATCTGCTATATTCACGTCGCCAAAGAACAGATTGTCCTGACCGACTTTGAGCAAGAAGATCCTGCCGTTCAGGCGTGCCAGCAGCTCCTCTCCCGTTAGGCTGTTGAAAATCATGAGGGCTTGAATATCGCGTTGTGTCTCAATTGCCAGATCGTAATTAAGCCCCTTCAACAAAGAGGATTCCCTTTTTATCTTGTTCTGACGGGAGGAAACATTCTGCGCATAAAGCGCTCTCATCTCGGCCCGATCTTTCTGTGTGGAATCGAACTTCGTCGTATCATCAATTACAGCATAGACGAAATTGCTTCGTGAAACGCCGAAGGATGGCCCTGACTCAGCCGGCGGAAAGATCATGTTTCCTTGAGTCAAGAGGACAGTTCCCCTCAACAGCGAGTTCTCAAAACTGCCGCTATACCGCAAACCCGTATCGCCAAGCGCGATTGCAAGATCACCATAGACGCTTCTGCTGACCTTTCTGGATGATTCCTTCAACGCGAGCAACTGACCGCGTGCCGTAAGATCAAAGTAGTTCATCTCGAACCGTTTGAATCCAATGTCGCCTGTGACTGTTATGAGACCGTCGCTCTTGTCGCGCGGATCGTTCCTTAGCTCAAGATTCACCACGTGGATCGTGTCCCCTCGAGGTTCTATTGTTGCGGAAAGAAGGTACAGCATGTTGTTCGCTTCAAACAAAAACTGACCATCTTTGATGGTAACGTAGCCACCATATTGCGGCGCACTCAACGTCCCCGTGATATGGATATCTCCGTTGGCTATCCCTTTCACATCCCTAACACCGGGGAGCAGAGGATTCAAAATAGCTAGTGGAAAATTGTTTGTGCGAATAGACACGTTCATACTTGAATCAATAAGCCTGTCTTCGACACTCACTAGCGAAAGATCTATCGGAATCGCAGCAGAGAAAGTCAGACTCGGTTTCTGTTCCCCTTCTGCAGTTCGGATGTCGTACGAAAGATCCGCTTCAGCCTTTCTCTCGGCATAGTGAATCTTGCCTGTGCATCGCCCAAGACTGATGTCGCTGTAGGTCAAGCTATCCGCAGCGATATCAATGTTGATGATAGGCTCACGATAGTTTCCTGTAATATCTGCTTGGAGGTTAAGGATTCCATCCAAGCTCGCCTCGCCTTTCTTGCTGAGAACACCTTGCATACCGCCAAGCCGCATGTTGCGAATGCTCAGTCTGAGGTTGTGATCAATCTTCGGCTTGACCTCGCCGACCAGACGAATGTGCTCAGAGCCTCGGCTGAAATCGCATTGCGCAATCTCCAACCCTGACCTCCCGTATTCCATTACTATCGTATCACTGTTCTCCCACCGATAGTCCCTATAGTTCAGAAGGAGTTTGTCAATCTTTATCGGATAGATATCGCCCGAAAGGTCCGCAGAACCACCAATCTCAACCGTGAGTTGGGAATCAACGGTCACCCGTCCACGTACAGTTGGAACATAATCTGCGTAGTCAAACTGAAGTCTCGCATTGTCGAAAACCGTGTTTCCAAGATAGATCGCTTGTGCCTCAGCTCGAACCTGAGTCTTCAGATCAGCAAGAAGGTTATCGGCTGTGATATTGTCCAACTGAAATGTCATGCGCCCATTCTGCAACAGAATGTTGGTGCTGGTATCAGCCCAGTAGAAGTCACCCACATTCACTGTCCCTTTGAAGAGAAGCTTCCCTCGATTTTCGGTCACCGCACCATCAGCGTCACCACGCGCGTCAACGAAGTCATTTCCAAGGAACACCGCCAGAGACGTAAGGTCTTTGAACTTGATTCTGTAGCTGAAATCCTGCACGCCATGCACATCCGACTTGCTGTCAGTCAGCAACCGAGGCGGCGATTCGGGTTGAGATTTTGCTGATGCAATTGGTGGCTGCTCCATCTCAGTGGAATCAGTGGAAATCAGTTTTGACCTGATCGCCTCAGCTAACGCAACCGCTTGTGTCCGAATGATACGAGCGACATCGCGGATATCGAAACTTCCTTGCACGGCAACATCAGCGACGTCGGAATCTATACTTAATGATTTATGCCTAGGATTTCGTTGACTGAGAGACACCTGGAGATCCGTCTGTTTGAGTCTCCGTCCTCGAAACGTTGAAGGAAGTATTTTGACGTCCATTGTGCCGGACAGATCATCCAGATCTTCTCCATTGGCTTGCCCGGACACCTTCATAGTCAGGTCACTTGCGTACTTTGCTTCGCCAATGAACTTCGAAATATCCAGCGAGACCACGGAACCGTCAAGCGAATAGCTCAGATTGTCGGGAGACGCCGAAGTCAATCCTGCTTTCAGATAGACTTGCGTCGGATTCGAGAATAGTGCAAGGAATGCGTTCACTGACCTGTCTTTTGCCTCGACGGTCAATTGAGACTGATTGATAGATTGATTGAGAACCTCGGAGGTATCTATCTGGATCTTCAGTGTCGTGTTTAGGTCCTCCAGAGTTGTCCCGCTTCCCTGTATTGTACCAGCAAAATTCAGATTGCTTGAGAGATTTTCATCGCCTGTGATCTTTGCGGCATCCACATGAGATCCGGCGACCGTGCCATCATATCTAAGTGTTCGCGACGTAACATCCAAATGGGCATCGGCGTTAATAGCGCCGCAGTCTGTCATCGCGTCAACCTTTGTGGTAAAGTTTAAGGGTTCACCTCGATACTCAAGAAGTTTGATCCTGACCTTCCCCAACGGGCTGAAATCTGGGATTTGCAGCTTCGGCAAAACCATGTTCACATCTTCTGGTTGAACGATGCTTTCAGCGAAGTTCACGTCAATGAAAAGCCTGTCAGGTTTGTGAAGGTTCTTCATCGTACCCGAAAGTGTGAGATCAGAGTGCCCGGTCTGCACCTCGAGTCGTTTGATAGCGAAGTCACCGAACTTACCATCAACTGACGTTCCTAGAGTCGCTGTCCCATTCAAGAAGTCCAATTCAGGAAGGAACCGTTTTAGATCCTCGAATGAGAATCTCTTGGCGGCAAAATCAAGATGTACTTTCTTCTCTTTGAGAGACCCCAAAGTGATGCCCTCCAGCAGACTAACATTGCTCAAGCTGCAGCTAAGCTGAACATGAGAGGAATCGGTCTCGAGATCAAAATCAGTGACCCCAGCTCTTTTCTTGTCAACATAGAAATTTCCGGAGAGATTCTTCAGATGGAAACTATTTGTCGCAGATAGGAAACTGAGGTGCTGCAGGGAAATGTCTTTCGTGTCACTATCAACAAAACCGGCAAGCGCAAGATTCAATTCGCTCAGATGAAGATTGCCAAAGTCAAACTCCTTGGAACGCAGACTGTCGGCGGATTGAAGAGCATGCCTGTCAGCATTAGAGGAATCCACGAACGCAAGTTGTCCATTTCTTATCTCGAGATCGCTGATATCCATTGCCCAGTCGAAGGTTCCGCCACCTTCAGCTTTTTCCTTTGCAAGACGCTCAACGTTCCATCGCCCATCCTTGGATTTGAGAAGGCGGATGACCGGTTGATATATGGTAAGTTCGGAGAAGGATATGGTCTTCCTCAACAGCGCCAGGGGTTTGTAACGAAGGTCAACTCTCTCGGCTCGAATGAAATCATCCCCGTCAATTCTCAGCGAGACACTGTCTATAGTAAGCCCTAGGAAGAGATTTCCACTGAACTCCCCGACACGCAATTCCCCGTTGATAGCTGCGTTCACCTTTGAAAGAAGTGTCCGCTTCAGCCAGTTGCGGAACAGGGCTGTCTGTGTCACACCAATGGTGGCAACTACCACGAAGCACAGGCAGACGGCGATGTAGAAAAGTATTTTGAGAATTCTTCTCATACCCTCATCAGCAAGGGCAATTCATGAATCGCCCCTACGCAATATCTCCATGATTGTCTGGATGATATTTGTGGTCGAGTGGTTGGGTGTCAATTCTATGTTGATTACCCTGCCCCCCGCTCTCTCAACAACGTCACGCCCGACAATGCGGTCAATGCTCCAATCAGAACCTTTGACCAAGACATCAGGCATGACCGCCGAAATGATGTTGGCTGGTGTGTCTTCTTCAAATATGCAGACGAAATCAACTGAACTTAGGTTCGCAACCAGGAAAGCTCTATCGTCCTGTGACACAATAGGTCTTCCCTTGCCCTTGATTCTTCGAACTGAGTCGTCGCTGTTCACACCAACAACCAACACATCACCACATTCCTTCGCCTTGTTCAGATAGTCAATGTGTCCGCGATGAAGGATGTCGAAACACCCGTTTGTGAACACAACCTGCTTACCTCCGGAGCGAAGGAGCCGCCGAATCTCCAGCAACTCATTCAATGTGACGACTTTCCCCATTAACTTGGTTCCTGCTGATCGTTGATAGGAACATCCATTTTGTTCAAGGTTGAATCGTGCAGCACCGTCTTGAACAGCACAGTTCGATCAATGGGGACAATACCTACCTCGCCACACACAATGCCGCCTGCGAAATTTGCCAACGCTGCCGCCTCCTTGATACTTGCACCGCCTGCTAACGCGACCGACAATGTGGAAATAACGGTGTCTCCTGCACCTGAGACATCGGCAACCTTACGCGCCTTAGTTGGCACATGAGTAATGCTGCCGTCTTGTGCTAGCAACGTCATTCCCTTTTCGCCGCGAGTCAGAAGAATGTTGCGACTGTCCAAGCGCTTCATCAGTGTTCGCACAGCGCGTTCCGCGTCTCCATCGTCCGAGATACGTGTGCCTAGTACGTCTTCAGTTTCCTTTCGGTTCGGTTTGAAAACTGTGACCTGATGATACTCAAAGAAGTTGTTGAATTTCGGATCAACCGTGATGGCAACATCGTGCTCGATCGCCAGCTTAACCATCTCATCAATAACTCGCTTCACCAAGACTCCTTTGTTGTAATCCTGGATGATGATTGCATCGAAGTCGTGGATGTTTTCGCGAATCACCGTCAGAAGTCTGTCTTGCACATGGGGAGGAATATCCACTTTCGTCTCACGGTCAATTCGGACAACATGTTGGCTGTGTGCTATGACTCGCGTCTTGACGGTCGTTGGTCTCCCCTCATCCACGATAATACCCATCTCAGTGAAACCGCTGTCTCGGTTAATGTCCCTCAGCAGTCTACCTGAATTATCGTCACCGATGACGCCGACAAGAATCGGTTCTGCGCCGAGTGCATGAACGTTGTTCGCCACATTTGCAGCACCACCGAGTCGAGCGGATTCCGACTCGACTTCAACAACAGGCACGGGCGCTTCAGGTGAGATACGAGCCACCGAACCCCAAAAGTATCTATCTAGCATTAGATCTCCGAGAACCGCTATTCTCTTTCGACCGAATCTCTCGAAAAGCTCGCGTAGTCTCGGTTCTGTGAAATCCACCACGGGTTTGTCCTTCAGTTAGACGCAAAAAGTCCGTTATTCTCGGATAATATAGACATTCAGGGAATGATAGTCAAGTCAAAAGACCGAACATCAGATCAGTCGAGAACTGGCTATCGCAGCCAAGTTCTTACGGGATCGCTCGGCGCATTGTCTCGCACGAAGGTCTTCCCAACTCTCCGATCCCATTTTCAGTGACGCATCAGCAAGAACGGCCAGTTAAGCTCCACGGGCTGATCCAACTTCACCCGGGATCACGGGACTCCATCTGTAACCTCATCCGCAAATCAACCGAGAAGTAAAGAAAAAACCCCCAGCCGGAAGATCATCGGCTGAGGGTTTTGTGAGCTTGTGTCCTGATCCCGAGAAGATTCCAGGATCAATCTCAATACATTTCACCTCCCATACCACCCGGCGGCATCGGAGGCATCTTCTCCTTCTCAGGTTTCTCACACACCGTCGCTTCAGTCGTGATCAAAAGTCCAGCTACACTCGATGCGTTTTCCAACGCTATGCGAGTTACCTTTGTAGGATCAATGACTCCGGATTTTATCAGACTCTCGTATTGCTCTGACTGAGCGTTGAATCCGAAATCATCCTTCTCCCCTTTCACCTTCTGCACAACAACTGAACCCTCCCAGCCGGCATTGTTGACGATCCAGCGGATAGGCTCTTCCAAGGCACGACGAACAATGTTCACACCGACCTTCTGATCGTTGTTCTCGGTCTTGACCTCATCAAGTTTCTTAATGGCACGGAGATACGCCACACCACCGCCAGGCACAATACCTTCCTCGACCGCTGCACGAGTTGCGTGGAGAGCATCTTCAACCCTCGCCTTCTTCTCTTTCATCGCAAGTTCCGTCGAGGCACCGATCTTCAGCACTGCGACACCTCCGGAGAGTTTTGCCAACCGCTCCTGCAGTTTCTCCTTATCATAATCGGAAGTTGTCTTATCAATCTGAACTTTGATTTCGTTGATGCGTCTCTTGATGTCCTCTTTCTTCCCCGCACCCTCGACAATCGTCGTGTTGTCTTTATCAATGGTGACTTTCTTTGCCGTGCCCATGTAGGAAAGGGTCGCGCTCTCCAGTTTGAAGCCTTTCTCTTCAGAAATCACCGTGCCGCCGGTGAGAATGGATATATCCTCAAGCATTGCTTTCCTCCGATCTCCGAAGCCCGGAGCCTTAACGGCACAGACTCTCAGCGTTCCACGTAACTTGTTCACCACCAAAGTTGCCAACGCTTCACCCTCAACCTCTTCGGCGATGACGAGGATGGATTTTCCTGCCTGAGCAGCCTTCTCCAGAATAGGAAGCAAGTCCTTCATCGTGCTGATCTTCTTGTCGTGAATCAAGATATATGGATCCTCAAGCACAGATTCCATTGTCTCGGCATCAGTGACGAAATAGGGTGAGAGATAGCCGCGATCAAATTGCATTCCCTCTACGACTTCCATTGTCGTCTCAGTGCCCTTAGCTTCCTCAACAGTGATGACCCCATCTTTCCCCACCTTTTCCATCGCCTCGGAAATGAGATCGCCAATAGCCGCATCGTTGTTTGCAGAGATTGAACCGACCTGCGCAATTTCTTTCTTGCTCTCAATCGGACAACTCATCTCTTTTAGCCCCTCTACAATCTTTTCCACTGCAAGATCCACTCCCCGCTTCAAATCCATTGGGTTTGCGCCAGCAGTGACGTTCTTCAGACCCTCACGAACAATTGCCTGTGCAAGAACAGTCGCCGTCGTTGTGCCGTCTCCAGCAACATCGGAAGTTTTCGAGGCGACTTCACGCACCATCTGAGCACCCATGTTCTCAATGGGATCGTCAAGCTCAATTTCCTTTGCCACCGTGACGCCGTCCTTTGTCACAGTCGGTGGACCAAATTTCTTGTCAATGACTACATTACGACCTTTCGGTCCAAGTGTCACTTTCACCGCATCCGCAAGTTTGTCAACGCCTCTCTTCAAGGCTGCCCTTGCTTCGGAATCATAATGAATTAATTTCGCTGCCATAGATTCGCTCCTTTTCTTAGAATTATGATGAAGTACGCAATTGATCTTACGAATTTCAACTACTTGAGGATGGCAAAAATGTCACTCTCGCGCATTATCAAAAGCTCCTCGCCATCAATCGTCACTTCCGTGCCAGAGTACTTGCCATACAAAATCGTGTCACCAACTTTGACTTCCATCGGGATTTTCTTTCCGTCGTCAGAGATCTTTCCAGGTCCAACCGCTATGATTTCTCCCTTCTGAGGCTTCTCCTTTGCCGTGTCTGGAACGATAAGACCACCTTTGGTCTTTTCCTCCGCGACCGCAGATTTGACCACAACGCGATCCGCTAATGGTAGTAGTTTCATGTTATAACCTCCTTTTGCTTAGTTGTTAGAGAAAGGCATTTATGCTTCAATAGAACCCGAGAAATCAGCAAAAAATTGCACTCCTCATCAAAGTGCATCCTAATATAATAAAAAAGATGCAGAAAGTCAAGAATTCTCAGCACATGCCAGAACACTTGTCCGCAGCAATCCGGCGGATGCTTGCTAACAGCCGAAGGCTATCTCGCCTGGGGATTCATAGAAAGTGTGACTTCAACTTAGATGCCGTCCGACTTAGAGACCGATTTCGGCATGGAGAGCAAGATTTGCTTTCGTTGGGGCTTTTGTGTATATTTCATCCGTCATGAAAAATGCGGCGATTCAACTTCAAACTCTAACCTGCCTGATCTTCCTTCTTCCGTGCCTTCCATGTCAGAGCTGTATCGCTCAGAGTCTGACCAATGACACACTTGCGACAGTGGGCAGCGAAGCCATTGCTTCCAAGCAATTCCTCCAACGGTACGAACTGATGCCATGGTTCGGTAAGGAAAACATTGCGGGGGTCGAAAGAACGAAACTGGAGTTCCTGTATTCACTCGTAGCGGAGAAATTACTCTCCTTCGGTGCGAGAGATTTCGGTATCGGCGAAGATACCGTCACCAAGGAATACATTCGTGAGTTGGAGAGCATGCTTGTCCGCGACCAACTCTATCGCCGTGAAGTACGTGACAAGATTACCGTAAGCGATTCCGAAGTATCTGCTGGATTCCGCAAAGTTCCATGGCATCTTCTTGTGGCTGCATTCTGGTCTAGTTCAAAGGAATATCTTGATGCTCTATTTAGAAGCCTCAGCGTCGCACAAAATCCGGATTCACTTCTACGCCTCTTGAGAAATTCTCTCGATGTCGAGTCGGATACACTAATTCTTTCTTGGAATACTGCTGAAGAGCATATCGAAGATGTAGCATATCGCCTGCGACCGATGGAGTTCTCATCCCCGCTCAAAACAGATACAGGATTCGTTATTCTCCGACTTCTAGATAAGAGAACGGATCCAGAGTTCGCCAAGGCATCCACATCCGACCAAAGACGGATTGTGGAACGAGCGCTGCGTGCTCGCAAGGAGCAGGACCTTGCGACGAGTTATTTCTATTCTCTCCTCTCTCCGAAACGCGGGGAGGCAGATAGAATATTGTTTAAAATTTTGTCTGATAGCATTGCCTCAATCGTTGCTAAGAAAGCCACTGCTGATACGGCATCGGGAACTCCCATCTACCTTACGTCCGACGATGTGGACACGCTTGTCGCGATGCTGCATTCGTATCTGGATCAAGCCTATATCAGCTACGGCTACGGACTTCTCACAACGAGGCAGGTGCTGGAACGGATGAGGATCGAATTGTTTGCCGTTCGTAGCAGGAAGTGGGAGACTGTTGCTGCACGACTAAATCGCTACAATAGAACAATAATTCAAAACGAGCTTCTGGCAGATGAAGGCTACCGTCTGAAACTGCAATATGCTGAGGATGTCCAGAACGATGTCAAGATGTGGACAGAGAATCGCCGGGCGTCGCTCCTGATTCAGAGAATCTTGGACACTGTGCGAGTCACCGAGCAGGATATATGGAATTACTATCGTGCCCATCAGAAGGAGTTTGAATCGCCGATTGAGGTCAACATTCGAGAAATTCTCGTGGACAGCCTTGATTTGGCTCAGCAGCTTTACAATCGGATTCAGCAAGGCGAAGACATGGCAGAACTGGCAAGACGATATTCCGTACGGAAAGGCATCTCACAACGAGGCGGCGAATTTGGGTTTTTCCCTGTAACTGAAAACGGCGCACTTGGCATGTATGCTTCGTTTTTGAATGTCGGAGACCTCTTCGGACCGATTCGCCTCCCCGAAGGGTATTCCATTTTCAGACTTCTGGCGAAACGAGAACCGCTGCAGAAAAAAAATTTCGAAGAAGTTTCGAAATGCAGTAGTGGAGAAGGCTTTGAAGGAAAGACGTCAGAGCTCGGTTGATGAGTACATGGCTCAGCTTGCACGCAAATATGGCGTCAGCATTCGCCGAATGCAACTGCAAAAGGTTCGGGTCACAACGACGAACATGTTCACGTATCGCTATCTGGGTTTCGACGGACGCATTGTCGCAGTTCCAATGACACAACCACAGATAGGATGGGTTCAGAAATGGATGCGATGGAAAACCGTCGCACCATAGGAAGGGATTTGCACACTCGATTCCATAGAGCCGGCTCATCGATCGTTGAAAGAATTGTTCCGTGGGGGTTGACAATGTGGAAATTTTTCATTAGATTTAGAAGGTTGTGTACTGAGTATTCAGTACTTGCTTTGCACGGTTCCTGTGTCTATCCGCATGTATATCCGTATCAGACACAACTCCAGCCCATAATCACATCTTTCACGTTCAACAAACAGAAGGAGTCATCCAATGGCAACTCTGCAGGACAAGCTGGCAGAAAAGATCCCAGTTTGGAGAGATACCATCCGTGCATTAGTAAAAGAGCATGGACAGAAGGTTATCTCTCAGGTCACCGTGGAGCAGGCGTATGGTGGAATGCGGGGCGTCAAGTCTCTCGTCTGCGATACTTCTCTCGTTCCACCGGAAACAGGATTGGTCATACGTGGAATTCCGATCGCACAGTTGAGAGATAAACTTCCAGAAGAGATTCTTTTCCTACTCTTGACAGGCGAGCTTCCTGATAAGAGTGCGCTCAGTGCTTTGCAGGATGATCTCAGGAAACGCGCCGAAGTGCCAAGCTACGTTTGGGATGTCCTCAAAGCAATGCCGAAAGATTCTCATCCGATGGTGATGCTTAACACAGCGATACTCGTGATGGAGAAAGAATCAGTGTTCAAAGAGCGCTACAACGCCGGAATGAAAAAGGATGAACACTGGAAACCTACGTTGGAGGACGCTCTCAACATCGTTGCTCGGGTTCCGGTGATTGCTGCCGCTATCTATCGCATGCGCTTTGACAAGGGCAATCGTATTCCACCCAATCCTGCGCTCGATTTGGGAGGCAACTACGCCTACATGCTTGGCATTCCAGATCCTTCTGGCGAGTTTGCCAACCTCATGCGATTGTATCTTACCTTACACAGCGATCACGAGAGCGGCAATGTCAGCGCCTTCACAACGCACACTGTTGCTTCTGCTCTATCGGACCTGTACTACGCCTTGTCGGCTGGATTGAATGGACTGGCTGGTCCTCTCCATGGACTCGCCAACCAGGAATGCCTCAAGTGGGTCTTGATGGTGAAGGAGAAATTCAACGGGGTTCCAGCAGATGATCAATTGCGTCAGTTCGCATGGGACACATTGAACTCAGGTCAAGTCATCCCAGGTTACGGTCATGCTGTGCTTAGAATCACCGACCCACGGTTTGATGCGTTCCTTGCCTTTGGAAAACGGGTGTGTCCAGAAGATCCTGTGTTCCAAATTGTTGCGAAGACATTTGACATCGTGCCGAAGGTCCTGACAGAGCAGGGGAAAGCAAAGGATCCGTGGCCAAATGTTGACGCAGGCTCTGGTGCGCTGCTTTACCACTTCGGTATGACAGAGTTCGATTATTACACCGTGCTCTTCAGCGTGTCCCGTGCGTTGGGGGTATGCTCGCAAGGAGTAATTTCACGAGCAATGGGCTACGCGATCGTTCGTCCAAAGTCCGTCACAACGGAGTGGCTGCGGAAGGAGGTCACAAAGGCGTAAGCTCGAGCTCCGCGATGACGATGGCGAACAAAATGTCGAAAGTAGACGCAAGGCTATTCGGTTCCCTCCAGGGGATAGAATAGCCTTTTGTTTTGGGGTTTGACATTGGGAAAGGATTTCTGTAGATTACAGATGAGCGAACTTAGATGATCTCTTATTGAAAGGCGTGTATTGTGTAGGTATTGACGGAACTGTCAACCTCACTCCTGTCCCCTCTCCTTGAAAAGGAGAGGGGAACTAAAGGGGTGAGGTCAGAGGGAACCTGTCAGTTTAATGCACAGTCATCAATAAGAACTCGTATTGCTTTACCATTTTTTGGATGGAGATACACCTATGGCACTTAATCTGACTCAGAAAATCACAAAGAGACATCTTGTTTCAGGTGAAATGAAACCCGGAAAAGAGATAGGTCTCAAGATGGACCAGACCCTTACACAAGACGCTACAGGGACGATGGCGTATCTGCAATTCGAAGCAATGGGCATCCCGAAAGTCAGAACAAAAGTCTCGGTAAGCTATGTTGACCACAACATGCTTCAAACAGACTTCATGAACGCGGATGACCACCGTTACTTGCAGAGCGTCGCAGCAAAGTACGGCATCTACTTCAGCCGACCCGGCAACGGCATCTGCCACCAGGTACATCGTGAGCGATTCGCTGTACCAGGACAGACGTTGCTCGGCTCGGACAGCCACACACCCACATGTGGTGGTCTTGGGATGATCGCCATCGGTGCCGGTGGACTTGACATCGCTCTGGCAATGGCTGGACAGCCTTTCTATCTCACGATGCCAAAAGTCCTTGGTGTGAAATTGAAAGGCAAGCTCCAACCTTGGGTTAGCGGAAAGGATGTAATCCTGGAAATGCTGAGGCGCCTTACGGTCAAGGGCGGCGTTGGAAAAATTGTGGAATATTTCGGACCGGGTGTGAAGTCACTGACCGTGCATGACAGATTCACCATCACCAATATGGGTGCAGAATTGGGTGCAACCGCCTCTATCTTCCCAAGCGATGAAATCACGCTTGAATATCTCAAAGCTCAACGACGAGAGAAAGTTTGGAAAGAACTCAAGGCTGATAAAGGAGCTGAATATGGCGAGGTGATGGAACTCAGCCTTGATGAACTCGAGCCGCTCATCGCACAACCGCACAGCCCTGACAGTGTTGTACGAGTACATGACATCGAGGGCATTCCCGTCGTACAAGTGTGCGTCGGCAGTTGCACAAACTCTTCATACCATGATTTAGCAATTGCTGCCAAGATGCTGAAGGGGAAAACCGTCAATCCAAACGTCTCATTCACGTTGACGCCGGGTTCAAAGCAAGTCTTTGAGATGATCGCACGAGATCATGTTCTGGCGGATATCATCTCATCTGGCGCGAGAGTGCTTGAATCCGCTTGCGGTCCGTGCATCGGAATGGGACAGGCACCGCCATCGGGAGCAGTTTCAATAAGAAGTTTCAACCGCAACTTTGAAGGACGATCCGGGACAGCGGATGCGAAGGTGTATCTTGCGAGTCCAGAGGTCTGCACTACATGTGCGATCACAGGAATGATCACAGATCCACGCAGCTTGAAAATGAAACCGATAAGGATTGTCGAGCCGAAGCGGTACATCATTGATGACAACATGATCCTTCCCCCATCAAGGAAGCCTGAGATGGTCGAGATTGTTCGAGGCCCAAACATCAAGGCACTGCCACAGTTTGAACCAATGCCCGCTACCATTACTGGAAAAGTTCTCCTGAAAGTCGGCGACAACATCACGACAGACCACATTATGCCAGCAGGTGCAAAGGTGTTGCCGCTGCGTTCCAATATCCCAGCCATTAGCGAGCACACGTTCGTTCGAGTGGACCCCGAATTTCCGAAACGCTCAAAAGAATGGAGCGGGGGAATCGTTGTCGGAGGTGACAATTATGGACAAGGCTCCAGCCGTGAACATGCCGCACTCGCTCCACGCTATCTTGGCTTGAAGGCAGTCATCGTCAAATCGTTTGCACGAATTCACCTTGCCAACCTGATTAACTTCGGCATCATTCCGTTTACCTTCAAAGACCCGAACGATTACACCAAAGTTGAGCAGGGCGATGAGCTGGAGATTCCGCATGTGTTGCAGATTCTGCAGAAAGGTGAAGAGGTGAAAGTTGTGGACAAAACGAAAGGCATCGAGTTCGCTGTGAATTACACCTTCACCGAACGACAGAAGGCGATCCTGCTGGCGGGTGGAGCGTTGAATTATGCGAAGAGTGGGGGCGTAGAGTCTCCCGCAAGGCGTTAAGGAATATATGATTTTTCGGAGGAGAGGGATTGATTGACAAACCTGAATCCCTTCGTTTAGAATGGATACAACAGAGAGTTCGGTCTGAAGAGTATCTCTTTACCAAACATGGGGATGAAGAACGCCGTAGCGATAATCTCAGCACCAAAGATGTTGAAGAAGCCCTCTTAAACGGCGAGGTGTTGGAAGATTATCCTGAAGATCCTAGAGGACCATCATGTTTAGTATACGGGAGGTCTTCTGGGGAACCTATTCACATTGTTTGTGGGAGGAATAGATCGGGATGGTTGGTGATCGTCACAGTTTATGTCCCGACAGCTCCCAAATGGAAAAATCCTATAGAGAGGGATATAGTATGAAACCGTATGATGATTGCATTTATTGCGGAGGAGAGGTGGTAGAAAGATTGGAACGCACAGATTATCGATACCATGGACAGCTTTATATCTTAGAGGATGTCCCAACAGGGGTGTGTATCCAATGCGGAGAGAAGTACTACACTGCGAAGGTAGCCAAGCAGATGGAGCAAACAGTATCAAAGAGTAATGAGGATGTCCAGATGGTTGCTATTCCTGTATTATCAATGGGATTTGCAGATGGTAAGTGACAAATGAAATAACTGAACGGTGTGCATAATCCTGTCTCGCGAAGCGGGACCACCCTGATTTCTGCCTTCAAGTCTGTTGTCCGACCCCGTTGAATGGATTCGAAGAACATCTTACTGTGAACTATCTATTTGACCATTATGTTGACTTTGCGGGGAGTAACTATGAACAGAACCATTTAGCATAGTCGTGAAGCCGAAACTTTCGAGGCAAAAGCTCGCTGGTTTCAATCATTGTCACTTTCTGAGCGACTGGATTTGCTTTGCTGATTTACAGATTTGATTTTGGAAAACAATCCCAAAATTGTAGAACAGAAAAATGCTCAACAGGCTTCGGGACGTATTCGCATCCTTTCACTGGAATCCTAAAATATTCATCTAAGCCGTAGGCTTATAAGCCTCTGGCTTAGAATCAAATGGCGGAATACGTTTAGCTGATTCGAGAACAGATTAGCGACAACCTGAATCTGAAATCTCACACACATCCACAGGAAACTTACAATTCACGCTAAAGCGTGATGGCGCTTTGGCGCGCACTCAAAATGGAGGACACTAAGTCATGCCAACCTATGAAAGACTGACCCCGCCAAAAGAGGGTCAAAAAATCACAGTAGAAAATGGAAAACTTCGCGTGCCTGATAATCCGATCATTCCCTTCATCGAGGGGGATGGTACTGGACCGGATATCTGGCGCGCATCGCAGCGCATCTTCAATGCGGCTGTCGAAAAGGCTTACGGTGGAAAAAAGAAGATCGTCTGGTTCGAAATCTTCGCCGGAGAGAGATCGAACAAGGTCTATGAGAAGGAAATCTGGCTGCCAGACGACACGCTCAACGCGATCAAAGAGTATGTCGTTGCCATCAAGGGACCGCTCACCACACCGATCGGGGGTGGCTTCCGCTCCATCAATGTCACACTGCGGCAATTGCTCGACTTGTACGTCTGCCTACGTCCAGTGCGCTACTTCGATGGTGTCCCTTCACCAGTGAAGCACCCTGAACTAGTAGATATGGTGGTTTTTCGTGAAAACACGGAAGATATCTATGCAGGGATCGAATGGAAAGCAGGAACGCCGGAAGTGAAGAAGCTGATCGAGTGGCTGCAGAAGGAGATGAGCGTGAAGAAGATTCGCTTTCCTCAGACATCCAGCATCGGGATCAAGCCTGTGTCGGAGGAAGGATCGAAGCGACTTGTGCGGGCAGCAATCCAGTACGCCATCGAGCACAAACGAAAGTCTGTCACGTTGGTACACAAGGGAAATATCATGAAATTCACCGAAGGAGGTTTCCGTGAGTGGGGATACCAATTAGCAAAGCAGGAATTCCCAAGTGAGACGGTCAGTTGGGAAGAGTGCGGCGGCAAGCCCCCAGTTGGAAAAGTCCTCATCAAGGATGTGATCGCCGATGCGTTCCTGCAGCAGATTCTGACTCGCCCTGCAGAATATGACATCATTGCCACTCTGAACTTGAACGGTGATTATATTTCGGATGCCCTCGCTGCACAGGTAGGTGGTATCGGTATTGCTCCAGGAGGCAACATCAACTTCGACAACGGCTATGCTATCTTTGAGGCAACTCATGGTACCGCACCCAAGTATGCTGGTCAAGATAAGGTGAATCCGGGTTCTCTCGTTCTCAGTGGCGAGATGATGCTGCGGTACCTCGGCTGGCAAGAAGCAGCTGACCTCATTATCAAAGGACTTACAAACACGATCAAGCAGAAAACCGTCACCTACGACCTCGCCCGACTGATGGAAGGCGCTAAGGAAGTGAAGTGCTCAGAGTTTGGTGAAGCGGTGGTAGGCAATATGTGAGACCGTTCAGTTCTTGATTGCCACGCACACATTCCTGTGCGTGGCAACCTGTTCTTGCGCGCTCCAGACCAGCAGGAATGGGAAGAGAATCCATGTTAAGGCGCAACGATCAAACATGATCAGTCGAAAGAGTGCTCGACTACTTGCCGAACTTATGTCGCTTATCTTTCGCGACTATCATTCTTCCCACGGCGGACGCGGCTATTATACTGTTGACACCCGCCATCTATATGACTTCCTTTTTGATAATGGTTATCCTGCTTGGTTCTGCAACGTTGCACAAAGAACATGGACATCCTCAGATACACATCGGCTCAAGGATTTCATAATGAAGCTGCACACTGGGGAATCCCAATATGATGAGACACAGAACTGGAGTTGGGAGCAAAGGGAAAAGCTAGGCCAGCAGTATCTGACTGAGCTCGCAGAGGATAGTCTTTCCTTTCAAAGCAAACTACCACCTTCTGCTTTCAAGCCAGATCCACAAGTTGAACAAGCGAAGTTCCTTCGGAGTAGTCTTGAGCTCGACGGGTACACGTTGAAAGATGGGAAACTGCTTTCACCTGAGACCGAGATGTTGGATACTGCAGACCAAGTTGGCGTATTGGAGTCATTGTATTCCAGTTTGGGTCTATCTGAAATGGACACGGCAGTTCATCACCTGAAGCTATCTGAAGAACATTACATTGCCGAGCGCTGGGACGACTCGATTTCCAATTCCCGGAAATTCCTCGAATGCGTTCTTCGAGAAGTTGCTGTCCTGTATAGTGTGCGAGTCAAAGGCGTGTCCCTGCCGGAATCAGCCTATTCCAAGCCGGTGCAAGTTCGTGACTATCTGATGAAGGAGGGTCTCATAGAAAGCAGAGAAAGGGATGCAATAGGTTCAGTGTATGGCTTGCTGAGCGAAACTGGCAGCCACCCTTACATGGCACAGAATGAGCAGGCGAGACTTCTCCGGCATCTTGCTCTGACGTTTTCTGAGTTTGCTATGCTTCGTCTTCAAGGGCGTCTCAAAGCAAGGGATAACGTCGCGCCCTAACCAGCAGCTCAACCTGACCGAAGAAGCATCAGTGGATGCTAATGCCATCACACAAAGAATTTGTTAGTCATAGCCCCCGCACAGGGGCAGTACAAACTAAGAACATCGCGGTCGGCAGGTTAGCCGCGATCCGTTAGCGCACGACTAGTTCTCTGCTTTGGTTTTGGGCTGTGGGATCGGAATGGCGATCTCAAGCGCGACCTTCCAGGTCCCATCCATTGCCTTTCGCCAGATTCTCACGTAACTGCTGGATTCGCCCGGATTTTCTTCTGCGTCCTTTTTCCTGAATTCAGAGATGCCGTAAGTGTACCCCAAGTCTCCGGAACGAGACACATCCGCCGCAATAGGTTCCCAGGTCCACAAGCCAGACCTGTTAGAAATCATCCTTTGAACAGCTTCCTTACCGCAGATTGGAAAAGTACTGCTGCGGTAGAGTCGTACATCATCGTCAGAGTATTTGATGAAAGCCGCGACCAAACCATCAACTGCTGAAGCCTTTGAGAACGAACGATCTCTATCGAGAAGTCCCGCCTGTTCCGCTACGATATCCACTTTTGGCTTGACCTTCTCCATGGTTGCCCGTTGATTCAATCGTGATGTCACTCTCACCGATATGCTTTCTGGACGCGAGTGGGTTATCCCAATATCGAGTATCACACGCCACGACCCGTCGGATTGCTTCTTCCACACCGATACGTAATGTCCATAGCTTGCCGAAGTGTCCAGTGTGAACTCGTACGGACCAGTCGTGTAACCCAAGTCCCCTGCATCAGATACCTCCGCATATACTGGTTCCCAAGTAAGCGATCCCGGTATGTTTGGACGCTCCTCGTATGCTTTCTTGCCCGGGACAGGTCGTGGTCGAAAGACAATTGCCTCGTCTGCTAAGTAAGTGAGAAAAGCTTCCCGTATTCCCTTCGATGCAGATGTTCTTGAAAATGCACGCTCAGACTCGACAAGTGAGTTCAGTTCAGCACTCAGATCTTTCGTCTGGGCGAATCCAAATGAAACGAACAAAAGCAGTGCTGGTGAGAGAGGTAGTATCTTCTTCATGGCAACTATTCCCGCTTGGTTCACCGCAGAAGCACAAGCTAGAAAAATATGTAAGCTCCCGCTACAGAGGTCCTGAAACCCGAGGGCTTTTCTGCCGAACAGAGGAGTTCTCTGAGCTGGAAGGACAATGGTTTCTCTCGTGAGTTTGTTTCAGGTGTACCCGATCCTTGTCGCCCTTCCGTAATACTGGTTGGGATGTAGAATCCAGCCTTATGAGGATCGCTCGGTTTGGCTCGCTTGCGCCCAAAGGCTGAAGAGTGCAGCGCCCGAACATCAACAGGCAATCCTAAGGGGCTACGGCTTACCGTGATGCGCACGGCATAGCGTGATCACTACCAATGGCTGTGTGTATCCCAACTATCTGTTAAATTGCAAACGGATGTAAGTGTACCCGGGTCTTGATTTCGGCCCTAGAACGGTGTAGTTGATGCCATTGATTACAAAAGCCCCTGTTACCTCAACATTGTCCAGTAGCTCCTGCTCCAGCGTTTCGTACCTAGGAGGGTAAAAGGGCATGCCAAGATTGTTTACGACGTAATACAGATAATTAGCTTGGTAGGATGGGTTGAGCTTCAGAAGCCTTACCCAGCTTAAGGACTATACGGGCGTGATTCCCATAAGGATCAGTGCGATCAATCACCAATGATGTGATCATTGTTCCATCAACCGATATAGTGCCAGTTACATCCGACACATAATCGCAATGAGAGACACCCTGTACCTGCATTGTATCGCGCCAAATGCACCTGAATTGATTTCCATTCCACACGACTGATTCATACGGATGCAAAGCACAACTATTACTCAACACCCAATCGTAGTTTGTGCCATCCTGCGCACTCATGTTGATTAGAATCAAATAATCTGGGAGTAAGAGGTTGCACTTTCTGAGTGAATCCATCGGTATGCCTATTAGATAGGATTGGGGAAGACTCTCGATCCCCTGATAGACTACTAACACAGTACCCCACCCTGTTTGGGCATTATCGGGTACGCTAACTTGGACCCAAGTGCTCGACCAGGCACCTTGAGTGATATTCACCTGTGCGCCATTTAGCTTGACATAGCTATTTGGTGGATTGGAAATGCTTCTATCCCACGTCCCGTATATTCTGATGAAGTTTCCGGGCAGAGCCGAAAATGGCCATAACTCGGTAATCACCGGCTTTTGTACCCCGAGCACCTTGAAATACTTTCCGTTGCTTGGCTGTCCATTCACCCACACAACTATGTTCCCGCTTGTTGCACCCACCGGTACTTTGATTTCGATCTTAGTGTCACTCCAAGAGTACCCCTCACTCGCGTCCACTCCGTTGAAAGAGACAGTGGCACTCGTGTTCCCGAAATTGACGCCGACAATCGTTACCTTGTCACCCACTTTTCCACTGTCCGGTGAAATGGAGTCAATGCGGGGCGCTGAGATGGCAGCGCGAGATTTTGCTGTAGTGAGCAGCATGCCAGTTGCACTCTCATACAAACTGACTGCGACGCTGAAAATGCCGGCCTTGCTGAATCTGTGTGTCGCGAGGGAATCATTTGTCTTCGTGACTTCAGAAGAGCCGTCACCAAAATTCCAAGTGTATTTTGCGTTTTGCGGAGCAGTACCGTTCGTTCGGGCGGTGAAAGTGTAATCTATGTTCACATCTCCTTTCAAAGTGTCGGGATATATCTGAAGAGATGTGCGGTTGATACTCATCCATTTGAAGTCAACATAATTCTCAGCCGACTTCTCGTTTGCTCCCATTATGTAAAAACCAAACTTGTTCGATCCGGGCTTCAGCAATTTTGTTGCGATACCTTTATTTTGGGACACCCCACTTGCCGCAAGATTACCACTCGTATCATAAACATCCAGCCTCTGCGAGTGGTCGGTCCCGGGCAACACCCAATTGCAACTGCACCGAGTTTGAACTTTTAGTGTGTCTGAATCAGCATTCATCTTGTCTTGCAGATCGTTCACGTTTCCATTTCTAACTATTATTTCCAACCAATAATTCGGGAATAGACCGTTGCCTATCGTTCCGCTCTGAAATTGAGCCCAACGGGTTCCTATTTGTGGCCAATTGATGAATGTGGTTTTTCCAAAATATCCTATTTCGTCAAACAGTATTGGTGATGACGCTGCATTCAAACTTGACGGATATGGATCAAATTTTCCGTTCGTGAAATTTATCGTCCTGATGGACTCAGTCCCATCCGTACCTCTATTGTTCGGGAAATTTGGATCAGCAATATAGAGCTTTCCCTCTGCAATGCCTATCTTATAGACTATCATTGCATGACCGCTGCTGTCCGTACTTCTCATGATCAGCACCGACTGCGGCTCGCCGGTAACGAGCATTGCAAGCGCAAATGCTTTCCATGTTAGTTGGGGAAAAGTGAACTGGAATTTTAATCTTCGAATCCAGCCATCGAAATCGAAGTCTTCCTGAATAGTGGAAGCAAATCTGTATCCGTTTGGATTGTCTTGCCATAGCATTGCCGGCTTTGTTCTATCATTCACTCGATCATATCTGTGGAACAAAGCAGAGTCTCCTTTGAGCTTCTTCTCGTAGTAGTACCACATGGCAGTCATGCTCTGTCCCGCGCAATGACCACCTGGGGCAATGGATGATCCGTAATTTATGAATTCCCAATCATCTATGCCTGGCTTGAAACCTGATGATATTACGGGCTGCCTATTTAGTTTCGTCTCCTCTATAGAACTAATAATCAGATTGCCCAAAGAAGTTAGGTCTTTAGCCCTGAGGTAGCCTCCGAATTTTCCGAGTGATCCAGAATTGGATGCAAAGTGTCTCGTTGAAACGGTGATGGAATTGCTATCCAGTGCCTCGACAGGTAAACCCTCCAATTTGCCCGTGATCTCATCATAGAAGAACCCCATTGCAAAATACCCACTTGGAACATGGACGGGGACTTTTACCTTCATTCCTAGGTCTGAATACCCTCCTCCGTTGCTTATCTTTATCAGGGGAGAAACCGGGTTAAAGTACTCTCCAAGTTGGTGACTTTGTATGGTTGCATACGAAACGCTGAATGTTCTTGTCTCAGGATACGCGTTTGATGGAACTATGATCTGCATGCCATCTACTGGAGTGCCGGGCTTGGACACAGTGAAAGTGCCGCCGCCAGGACCTATGGTTATGGATCCGGCGTCAACCGTTGGACCCACGTTGATGATGTCGGAACCTGATGGTCCGGTTGGGTTACTCTCCTTTGTACAGTCACTGAGGAGGAAGAGCACGAATGAAAGCACGGTGATCGTAAGCGCTGTCCGAAATGACGCGAACCTTTTCATGGGTGGTTATTCCTTGAGAAGTTGGAGAAATGGATGGTTGCCGAAAAATGCGTTTCTTTTGTGATGTGGTCGGCATGGATGAGATCTCCTCAACAAGTATATACAATGCAAACCTAAAAGTCAAGAAAAAATGGGAAGCCCACGCGACTTTGATTTGTTAACCAAAATCGCAGCTTGCAGACCAAATACGATGGAACAGGGTTGCCAAGCGTGCCAAGTGCCTCAATGAAGGAATGGATTAAGAGGCTGATGAACTGCACCATGGTGAGCAATACCCTAAGAGAATGCAAGTTTCGCTAGTCATCCAGGTGTTTGAAGCTTGAAGGACTCAAAATGGGGAGGAGGCTCTAAGAATGCTATAGTGCCATATCAACACCCTTTCGAGTGCTGCGAGTAGAGAACAAGTTCCCTCTAAGGTTAAATTGAAAGCACATCGGCGCTTCAGATCAGGAACACAGCGGTCGTCATCCTACAACATCAGTCGGGGCGCTTCAGAACAACCAATGAAAGGTCATCATTAGCTTTTGCATCACCCACGAAGCGGTCAACCGCTGCGAGCAACCTCTCTCCTACTTGCTCACAGGAAAGCCCAACTAATCTGGGTAACAACTCGACCAACCGTTGGTGACCGAAAAAGTCGCCTTGCGCATTTCGAGCCTCCGTGATCCCATCAGAATAGACCAGAAGCAGATCACCTTTACGGAGTTCGATATGCTGTTCAGTGTAAGCCACAGCGGGTAATATGCCCAACGCAGGCTCACCCTTCGGCATCTCCTCAATCACTGAGCCTTTCAGAGCAATTGGCGGCATGTGTCCCGCGTTCAACAGGCGAACACCACCAGAGTCAGATCGTAGTTCAAGATAAACAAGAGACGCAAAGCTGTTTGGCAATCCATCACGTCGGAAGATGTCGTTTATCTTCGCACCTAGATCGCTCAGCGCAGCGTAGTCTGGTGCAAGTGCTCTGAGGGTTGCTTGGAGCTTAGCCATTACCAGCGCAGCACTCAAGCCCTTGCCGGCGACATCACCGAGTGCTACCCCGTACCGATTCTTGTCAACCTGAAGATAGTCCAACAGATCTCCCCCAATCTCATTGGCTGGACGTGTTAATAGCCACAAGGTCCAACCGGGCACATTCGGTTTCCTATCCGGCATAAGCGCACGCTGCACGGTACGACCCGCTTCAAGCTCGGTCGTCGCAAGCAACTTGTCCTTCAACTCAAGCATCAGAATGAACAGGAGAATCGCCAGACTGAGACCAGTGAACTCGCCCCTGCCTCTACCCGCCTCGACTCTTATGAAAAGGAACAGGAAACTGGTTAACAGCAGAATGCGCCTTGCAGGAGTGAGCTTGAGGAACAAGCTTTTGAGCAGCCACGCCGACATGAAGATCCAACGTTTGATCCTCCCCATTTGTCCAAGTCGCTTCTTTCGGTCCTGGTCAAGGTAGAATTCCTTCAGCTCCCTGAATTCACGAGATATCGTACGGAAGAAGTCGCCCTGACCAAGATCCTCAATGATTGTCCTTCCCAACCTGGGTTCCTTGGTCCCTTTTGCGCTGTCATCTGGCATGGTGTTCCCCTCCCGATATATATAAAGTGTTCTGCATCATGATTTCTCTTCGGACGAGTTGTTCCAATCTCAGTATTCGTCCATACAACGTATCAAGCACTTCTTAGAAATACAGATCCGCCCTTAGATAGAGAGCATTAGGATAATACCAATACTCGTCATAATCGTCGCCATGAAAAATTTGTCCACCGACGCTTAATGAGAATTCCTGGGTCATCGAATACGATATACTGATGCCCACATATCCACTCCCGTCATTGAAATTCCTCATGTACATAGTCGTTGCCGTCACGAGAGGATGAATCAAGTATGTCGCTTCCACGACGCCGTAGTGCTGACTGAGATTTATGATCTCTCCGTTTATCAATCTGGTGAGCTCGTATTCAAGCTTGTTCTTCTTGCCTTCACCGTTGAAGTGGTACTCAACCATAGCATACAGTCTTGAAGAAAGCTGATCATCAATGCCAAGTATGAACTTGACGAAGTCTAAGCCTGCATCATGCCGGTCAACAGAGACAATCCCTTCTCCACGGAGACCGGCATCGAAGAGATTGCCAGCAAAGTCAGCACCGATGACAAATCTCTCATCAAACACGCCTCCCATCAGCGACATATCGTATCCACTATAATTTGTGCGGAAGCGGAGACCGACGTTGGAACGCTCGAAATCCTTCTCAGGATTATAGACAACCGAAAGATCCGTGAAGCTCCCGAAGTGAAACTTCGCAGTAATCGCATCAACACCGTCCTTCTCGATTCTGCTGATGTTTGTAGGACTGATCGGGTTGAACAGGTCAGTCGGATTCCAGACTCTTCCAGTTCCCCATGCTATGCGCTGCCTACCGATGGTCAGATCAGCAACGTCAGAGGTCTGCCGGAAGTAGAGTCTGTCAACAAAATGCAAGATCGAATGATGAATTGTATTGACGGGATTCCACGTCAGATCTACGACCTGTCCTGATCTTTGGCCCGATGGCTCTGCGAAAAACAACTCGCTTGAGTGGTAAACAGAATTCACCTCATACTCCAGTGAAAGAAACGCGCCAGTCCACAGGTTCAGAGTTGGTCGCAGGCGTATCCTTGCTACATTCACAAACTGATCCTGATCAACGCCTATCAGCCCGGAGAGCACAGCGTTCATCCGCTCATACGCAGGGAAATCTACCACATATCCGGAGAAGTTGAACTCAATTTGTGCAACAAGAGGACACGTGAACAAGAATCCCGTAAGAGTGGCTACAAAGAACTTGAGACGCATTAGACTCCTAAGACCAGTCGCATATTATTGGAATCTCTCTAGTCCGCAACGAACTACTTGTTCCCCCTTCTTCGCGATCACAGCTTCCCTTAGAGCCAAGATGATTCCTATCCGTCACAGCTTCAGCGCTTCGATGTCATGCGATCTCGTCGCTTTCTATGAGTCCATCACGCAGCATCAGCAATCTTCGTCCTCGTCGAATCACCTGCGGATCGTGAGATGAGAAGACGAACGTGATGTTCTTCTCTACGTTCATTCGCCCCATAAGGTCAAGTAACGCTCCGCCTGTTCCCGAATCCAGGTTTGCCGTAGGCTCATCCGCAAGGATAACCGAAGGATTTGTCACAATCGCTCGAGCGACTGCAACGCGCTGCTGTTGACCGCCGCTCATCTCGTTAGGTCTCTTGTGAGCTAACTCAGCGATTCCAAGTTCATCCATCACAGCCATGCCACGTTCTTTTCTTTCTTTCTCCGCGGTCCCCATCAGCATCATTGTGAACTCGATGTTTTCAAGTGCCGTGAGAACGGGAATGAGGTTGTACGCCTGAAAGACGAAACCCATTTTGTGGAGTCGCAACAACGCAAGTTCTCCCTTCGATTTCTTGCTAATGTCTTCTTCCTCAAAATATACTGTCCCGCTGGTTGGCTTGTCAAGTGCGCCAACGAGATTCAGTAGTGTCGTCTTCCCTGATCCCGATGGTCCTGCAATCACGGTGAACTCTCCTGATCCCACCGTGAGGTCAATTCCTCGCACTGCGTGCACTGGAACAGCATTGTCTTGGTACGTCTTCTTCAATTGGACTGTTTTGATGATCATCATGACGGCATCTTTGACTTCGAAGTCAAATGGGTCTCCTTATCTCATCGGAATAATCAGAACGTTCATACTCCCAGTAGCTTGTAGCCAACTTGGGTCAAACGTGCCGGATCGCACTGATTGGCTGAAGCCTGACAGCTTTGTAGGCGGGATACACTGCTGCGAGGACGCAGAACAAGAGCACCAGTAGCAGCGCCGATGCCAAGCCTGAGTAGCTTAGCTCCGGATAGATGATTGCGCCCGCCCCGTAGGAAGCAAGTCCTTCCGCGAACGCCGCAAAATTCAAGCCCGTTGCTGACAGTGTCAGATCAACTGCAACTCCGAGCATTCCTCCTACACCCACACCGAGCAAACCAAGGAAGAACGCCTCGAGCATCACCATCAGAAAGAGTCTGCCGTTTTTCATCCCAACGGCTTTCAAGACTCCAAACTCGCGGATCCGTTCAAACACTGACATCAGCATTGTGTTGATGATGCCAAATATCATAGCCAGCCCGATGATAGCGTAGAAGATAAGCATCATCTGATCCATCAGATCCAGCTGCATCAAGAGCGACGGCAGCAGATCCTGATAGGAAAGCACCTCGTAAGTGGAATTCGTCTCCGCCATGAGATCCCTTTTGATATTGGGAACGGCATTGATGTCACGCGCAACGACGGCAACTTCGGAGATACGATCTCCAACTCGAAGCAGTTCTTGTGCATTATCCAACGAAATATAGATGTACATGCGGTCGAACGCGGAGCTTGCGGATTCATAGAGTCCCACAACGCGGAAGACATCAGAACCTACCTTCCCATCGAGTGCAGATGCCATAGCTACCACACGGTCTCCTAGACCGATATCGAGCGTTGCAGCAAGTCGTTTGCTGATCACGATCTCATGTTTCTCTCCGCTCAAATACCTTCCGGCAACAACAGATCGCTGGATCGTCGTTATCTTCGCTTCATCTCGTGGATTAATTCCAATGATTGAAACACCCGACGAATTTGAGGCGCTGCTCAACAATCCAAACGCTATGATTCGTTTGCTGAAATGTGCAACGTTCGGCTGAGTCTCCAGCCTGGAGATGACTCGCCGATATTCTGGCATGAAGTTCTGCACAACTTTGTTATCATTGAAACCACGCGTATGGATCTGGATATGCGAAGTGTGCGAACCGAGTTGATTCTCGAACATCTGTTTCATGAAACCCCGATAGAAGCTGTCGGTGAAAACCGTTGCGGCCATGCCGACGATGATGGAGCAAAGAACGATCAGCGACCTCCGGCTGTTTCTCCATATGTTCCTCCATGCGAGTCTGAGCAACATCATGTGTACCTCAAGCCTTTCAGAGGTTCAAGTTTGGAGACTTTGTAAGCAGGATACAGGCAGGAGAGAAACGCAATGACGAGAATGACCAACGTAACACTGAGCAATATGTTCAAACTACTCGAGGAGACAATTTGTGGGATGAAGCCATATTCTTCGTACATAGCCGCAAAATCGCCTGCCAGCGTTATGGGACTCCTCGCAAAATAGGAGTTCACTCCGTAGCCTACGATGTTTCCAACAAGTGTTCCGATGATTGCGATGAATGCTGTCTCGAGGAAAACCAGCTGAACGAGCTTCCTCGACTGCATCCCGATGGACAGCGTTACACCAAATTCCCTGAAGCGCTCGGTCACGGACATCAGCACTGTGTTCAGGATTCCGAATGTGACAACGATGATCAAGATAGCGAGGAAAAACCAATCCGAGATTTGATCAAATTCCATAGACTGCTTCAGCTCTGGGAGCACTTCCTCCCAGGTGAGGACTGCCAGTTGCACCTGCCCTGATCGGCGCAACGCTTCACCTATAGACCGCTGAGCTTTGTTGACATCATCCAAGTTCTTCACGGAAAGAGCAACAACGTTTACGTGCCCTTCCATCGCCAGCAGCTCCTGAGCTGCCTTGATGCCCATGAATACTGCCATCGCATCAAACTCAGGAATGCCGAGCTTCACCGTTCCTGAGATTCTGAAAAGCTGGTTACCGAGGACGCCATCACAGCCCTGGGCAAGAACCACGAGGGTGTCCCCGACCTTTGCTCTTAGGTTCTCCGCCAACTTCTCACCCAGGACCACTTCATTCATGCTGCCAGCGTCAAAGAACTTACCCGCATTCAACCGCTTGTGGAAACGCGATATCTTTCTTTCGGCGTCAGGATCAATTCCAAAAATCGCTGCCCCAGATGAGTTCTCATGGAAACTGATCAATCCATCTGCAAGAACACGCGGAGCGTATCCGCGAATTGTTGGTTCGTTTCTCAAGATCGGTTCAACTTCTCCCGGATAAATGAAGCTCTTGCTCAGCGAAGGATTTGCCTGATAGCCGATCCGCTGGATCTGAAGATACCCTGAGAATAATTCGACCATATTCTGAACGTTAAACTCCCACGTGCCGACACTGATCCCCCGATCCGCAATCGTAAGGAATGTCGCGAACGTGATCGCTAGTATCGTCAGCGCCGAACGCCGTTTGTTCCGCCAGATGTTACGCCAGGCAAGTTTCAGCAGGAGTTTCATCGTGTTCTTCCCCGTTCTAGTTCCTGGAACGAGAAAATGCGATCGCTGATTCTCACATTGAACTGGACATCAAGGAACTCGAACTCCGTACGATGACCTTCCTTAACATTGTTGATCATCGTCCATCTCGATGGTATCTTCCTTCCTCCAAACACCTTGAATTCGGAATACTCCATCTTCCGCATCAGCACCCCTTTTTCATCGTAGTACTCTGTGACCGCCGGGAGATAGTCTTTCTTCCTCACCCAGTGATAGATCCTTCCCCAGACGACAGGCGCATCAGGACGCGGGAGGAGTTCGATCTTCCAGCACGGCTCATCACTGATCGGTTCTACTGCAAGAATCTTCAGGCTGTAGTCCTTCACGAGGTTGGACTCACGCACTAAATCATCGTTGGTAAAATCCGAGCCGTTCCATGACTGGAGCATCATGGAAGGTGGGATCTTGATTGTAGTCTCGGTGTTGCGCAGATACATCCAGAGTTCGTTGTTGACCTTGAGCGTCTTGTTACCCGCCTCTCTCTTCGGGGATCTAATCACAATGAGCGCTTTCTCATTTCCGATCCACCAGCTATCCATGTCCATGGTACGCGTGTACTCGGGAGTGGTGACAGTCATTCTGAACGTTCCTTTGCATGACTCACCTTTGACGAGATCCTCGGAACGTCGCACTATGTCTTCGGCCGTTTGTGAGAAAGCAGATTGCAGAAAGAAGAGGGATATGATGGCACAGGAGAATCTTAACATAGGCTATCACTCAACCAAAGCATTTTAAAGATCGGATGGCGCACCTGATCATCCAAGATGGCAACGGTACTACAAGCCTCTATATGCAGACGAAGCAATCCCTTGCTTCTCAGAGATTGCTTCGTCCCCCGAGCTTAGCTCAGAGTCACAGTCGCAACGTGCTAAAGCTAACGAAAAAAATCCACAAAAGCAAACTTAGAGAGGCTTGCTTGAATGTCTCGCCCAACCACGCAACTACATCCGCATACGACGAGTCCTCTGAGTCTGTGCCAACGTCAGGACGGAGAAACTTCTTGCGTGAAATCCTGCAAACGATCTACGAGTTCGGAAGCTTCAGGACAAGTGTCTCACCGTTATGCCAGGGCCCGACTCCAACTAGGCTAATTGACGACCGTGAAAAGCCTCGTACGCACCGCGCACACCCGAAACGATATCGTGTGGGTGTCTCACGGCTCCAGTGCAACAAACGTAAGCCTCCGCAGTCTCTCGAATGTCAAAACTAGAGAAATAGCAATCAAGGCTCCGACAACGAACCAGTGAACTGCCATCGGCGGTCCGAGATTAGGCTGAAGGAGAACACCAAGAATGTTCAGTTGGCTCAAGAAACTACTTGACTCAAGAAGACACTGAACATCATCCCGGAGCTGCAGATACACAAGAAAAAGTAGAAACAGGTTCGCAACCGCATTTGTCATTGTTGTGATCGCAAAGCACAGATTGGTAAGACTACAAAGAACACTAAGCAACAACACGTACAGAACGAATGAGATAGGCAAGGGCTGAGCTAGGGTGCTCACAATTAAGATAAACACTAACTGCACCACAAGCTGTGGTGCCAGAAGTACCATCCATCGGTTAAGGATGATTCGGAAATAGGGGATCTTCCGAAGGAAGTTGTTGTGAGTCATTCCAGCATCTCTATCTATTTTCACCAGGAAGTACTGGTTAAAGGAGAAGAGAACCGGAACGAAGGCTCCGAGGTAGATCCTTGCCAACGGCATGAGGTTTACATCGGTCCTGCTGATCAACGGAATCAGCAGTAGCAATCCCGTCACGGTGAAGAACATCAGGACTTTCTGACTTGCAATCCCCATCATCCGGTAGTGGTGCATTGCCAGATCTGCACCTAACCACCCCGCAAGATGCGAGAGCATTCCTTTGCGATAGGGTTCATTGATTTCGATAAGGAGAATCCTTTTCTCTTCGCGTCCGCCAAACAGATAACTCAGAACCATCATTGCGAGCCATGCAAGGCCAGACTCCCACTGAGCAGAGAGTTCGTTGGATCGAATCACTTTGAACAACCAGTATTGGCTAAACAACGCGCCCTGTGAAATGAGGTTCAGAAATTGTGACCCTGCATAGGTGACGCTCAAGACAACTAGGGACAAGAACTCGTTACGGAGTCGCGTGATACACCAGATTGCGACGAGAATCCAGAACAGCGTATAGCCGACTATGCCCGTCGAGGTCTTAAGCAGGAACACGGACCAACGCACATTTCGGGGAGCGTACACCAACTGCTGGAGAAGTGCAGTACCATACGTTGGCAGAACAAAGCAAACAAGGTAGAAGATTAGATAGCTCGCAACCATGCCCCAGAACAAACGACGCGAGGTCCATCGAGAAGCAAGGATGTCCCTTCTTGGAACCCTCCATTCCCTCCTAAAGTGATGGATGACGAACAATAGATAGTTCATCATCATGATAGATGTCAACATCATGTCGTAGTTACTGGTCAGCTTTTCACTGTTGTAGATTGCGGTCGGGTCTACCGAAGGGTCAGTTAGGAACCAGGCAAAGGATAGATAGACCAGCATCACACCTAAGTACGCGGGCGAAGCAAGAGCTTTGATGTTGTGAAGTATGAAGGCACGCATCTTATGAGCCGAGAAGGACCTTGTAGGCATCTTCCGGTGTTGGTGTCGGAAGGATGCTCCCCTCAACGTCGCCGTACCGCGAATCGAAACGTATGGTCAGATGGTCCGCGTCTTGATCCACGCTTACAAGCTTCAAAGCGCTTCTGAGTGAGCGCTCAAATTCATCACGACTCACTTTTGCTTGCCTAACGGCTCCATGCGCAAGGGATATCAGCTCGCGTGGGGAATCATGAAATATGATCCCACCACCGCTCAGAATCAGAATGCTTTCGCAAACAGAGGGCAGCTCGTTGACGATGTGTCCAATGAAGAATATGATCTTCGTTGCGCTTATGCTGAACAAGTACTCGTGAAATCGCTGCCGCTCTTCCGAGTCAAGGTTGTTTGTTGGCTCATCGAGGAAGATGACGTCCGGATCATGAACAAGAGCTTGTGCGATTGCAACGCGCTGTTTGGTACCACCGGAAAGATTGCCTATTCGGAAGATCTATGCAATGTTGCAGGTTAAGTGCTGTAGAGATCTCTTCAATTCTTCTTCGGCGATTGACCCTTCCCTTCCAAGCTGAAAGAAGTAGCATGTAGTCGAGGTAGTCGTGCACCGACATGCGCTCATACAAGCCGGGAGATTGTGGAAGATACCCGATTCGCTCTCGCCAGGATTGCGCCTCCAGGTGAATCTTTTGTTTGTCGAGAAAGAACTCGCCGGAATCGTATGGAAGCAATCCCGCAAGGATGCGAATGAGTGTTGTCTTGCCAGTGCCGTTAGGACCGAGTACTCCCGTGATTCCCCGCGAAACTTCAGCTGACACACACTCAAGCACGCGAAGTTCCCCGTAACGCTTCGTCACATTATGGAATTCAAGAGCACTCACTACCTCGGCGAGGTTGTTCTAGAGATCTGGAATATACGTATTTTCTTCCATGTGGAAGACTGAGCAAGAAGCTCAGGAGAGCCGTCACCATTGAGGTCCGCGACCGCAATTCGAATCTGCTTATAGGAACTACCATCCTTTAATGAGTACTCCCGTAGACATCTTCCCGTCGTTCCATCAATGATCGAGAGGTTTAGGTCATAGTCGTTCACGCAGAATATCTCAGGGTTGTTATCTCCCGTAACGTCGTGGAAAGCAAGCGGCATCTGACATTCGCCATCCGTATCGTATGCCCATCGGACTGACAGGTCTTCGGGATTGATGCAATAGACGTTGTTATCAACTGACGGTGCAATGAGGTCATTCCTGCTATCTCCGGTGACATCCAGGAAGTAGAGGCGAGTCAACAATCCTGCATTGTTGCCCCCACCTTGGAATTGCAGCCTCTGGAGCTCGATCGAGCCTGTCTGTGGTGAGAGCTTGTAAAGAGAACCATCGAAGGTCGAAACATAGAGTAACTGGTCCTGCTGGTTGATCTTCCACTGGTTAATTCTCCTTGGAACGGTTCCGATGGAAATGCCAAGGAGTTTGGGATGATACTCGCCAGTGTTAAGAGTCCACTTGATTTGTTTGAGCCCAATGTCGTACCCAACCAGCCTATTCTTCCTTACAGCAGCCACCAGGATTCGGTGCCAAAGGAGGCACGGAGAGTACCTCAGTTCCTCCTCTCGGCTCAGTTGCGCAATGAGCTCGAGGCTTGGAAAACGATATACGTCAACGCCATTGGGATATGATGCCAGCAAGACCTGTAGCGAATCGTCAATCGTAGCCAGAAAAGAATCATAGTCGCTGCGCTGTAAAGCTCGCGAATTCAGCTTTGTTACCCTTGTGGTTGTGCCTTGGAACTCAGCCGTTTGCAGCCCTTCGGAGAAGAAGTAGAGTTTGTTGTTGTGCAGAAAGCTATTTCCCCAGAACACCCAACCGCCGACATTACTCAAATTGAGTACGACTTCCCGTCTTGAGTTGTACACGTACAGTCCACCACCCCGCAAGAAGGCGAACAACAACGGTTGCCCATTTGCTGAAGTCTTCTCTACAGAGAACTCCGAGACCGTACCTCCAGGTTCTATGGGCGTGATCTCGTTCAGCTCCTGAGCAATTGCGGACGTGAACACCAATAGGAAGGCAGAGAAAAAAAGCATCAGTCGCATATCACATCTCCCTTGAGGTCCTCGGGAACGAACCTCTGAATGTGGCATTTCCTATTGAGGGGGGCAGTCATGGCGCTTAACGGGTATATATCCAAATGTCCCCTCCGGATGTCTCCGCTTTGATGAGAGCTCCTCCACCGTTGATCCTCCCGTGCACTTCGTCTTCCTGGATGCTACCGCTAAACTGTTGCCCCAAGCGCAGCTTCACACCTCCACCACTGGTCGAGGCATCGAGATCTCCCTTGGCCCCATCTGGCAAGTAGAGCGTGATGCTTCCACCTGAAGTCTCCATTCGAATTCCTCTGTTCTCGCCGACGAGTCGCACCTCGATGTCACCGCCGGAAGTCTCCGCTGTCACCTGCCCCTCAACTCCGTCAGCTCTGATGCTCCCCCCTGATGTCCCAAGATTTACGGCACCAACCACGCTTTCGATGTGAACATCACCGCCGGAGGTTTCAAGTCTTGTATCTCCTTTGATGTTCATCGCGTTCACAGAACCTCCGGAGGTCTCCCCTTTCACCAGCCCTTCAACATCGTTCAGTATGACATCACCACCGGCAGTACTCACGTTCAGCCGGAACTTGTTCGGAACTTTGATTGTGTAGTGCACGTCGAAGTTCCCCCAAGCGTCCCAAAATCGCCATTTGTGTTCATACTTTCCTCGTATGACGACTTTCTCCTTTGTAGCGTCGAAGGTAATATCAAACCGCCTGTACCGACGCTCGCTGCCACTCTTCTCCACAATCACATTCACCTCATTCTTATCCCACCCTTCAACTCTGACATCACCAATATCTGTGTCCACAACGAGTTCGCCTCCTGGACTGACCTCGAATGTCTTCTCCATCGTACGCTCGGAGGTTGGAGCAATCCATGCTTTCGAGATGATTCCATGACCGTCGGAGACAGCATTTGAGTACACGATCAACACAGCCATAAATGCTAACCCGATCAAGAGAAAGATGGAGAACTTCACTGTGCTCGCTGTTGGATTCGCCATCGTTTTGTCCTCCTTAGGTTTTGTTGAACATTTCTGGGTTGGTGCGCTCCGCATCACTGAGGTTTCAGCCTACATCGAAATATACGGACATCGGAGGAGTATTGTTTCAAGGAGCCTCGGTCCGTCTACTCTCGAATCGGATCCACTCGACCTCAATTTCGATTGAGGAAACACCAGCACAGCCCTGCTCAATCCCATATGACCGATCAGCAACGACCGGCTTCCAAGAACGGTATTGCTTTTTTGAGAACTTTTCCCTATTATGGTAATGAGAATTTTCGTCAAATCCAAGAGGGATAGACCGTGACTATGAGAAGAAGGAGCACCGTGGCGTGGATGATACTACTGTCGCTCATTCTTGCTGGATGCAAAGACACAAAGAAGGGGGACACTGCATCTTCGGGACGATCCGCTCCACTTTCAAAGGTAATCCCAGTCTTCGACAGCAAACGAGCATTTCAGTATCTGATTGCACAGACGAATTTCGGTCCACGGAATCCTGGATCCGTTGGACATCAGCGATGCCTGGATTACCTTACGCAAGAGCTGCAGCAACTTGCCGATGCTGTCAATCAACAGAAATTCACCTACCGGGGCTATGATGGTGAGCAACTCCGTCTCACCAACATCATCGCATCGTTTAACCTCAACGCGGGCAACCGCGTTCTTCTCTGTGCCCACTGGGACACTCGCCCTCGCGCCGATCAAGACAAGGATCAATCGAAGCGGAATCTCCCAATCCTGGGAGCGAATGATGGTGCGAGTGGTGTTGCCGTGTTGCTGGAACTCGCTCGACAGATGAAGCAGAATCCGCCTCCCGTTGGCGTTGACATAGTCCTTTTCGACGGCGAAGACTACGGAAGAGAAAGCGATATCAACAACTTCTGTCTTGGATCAAAGTACTTTGCTGCCAACAAACCTCAAGGGTTCAATCCTCTTTTCGGGATCTTGCTCGACATGGTTGGGGACAAACACCTCAAAATCCCCAAGGAGGGGTATTCAGTCCAGTATGCGGCGGACGTCATTGATATGGTCTGGTCTGTCGCGCGAGACCTTGGTGTGTTTCAATTCGCTGATGAGACTGGAAGCCCAGTCTATGATGACCACAGGTCGCTGAATTTCGGTGGCATCAAAACGATAGATCTAATTGATGCCGACCTCGTCGGCAATCATGGTACTGATCCAGCACGAAAGTACTGGCACACTACTCAGGATACACCAGATAAATGCAGTGCGGAGAGCTTGGAGGCGATCGGAAAAGTATTGGTGCACATTATTTATACGAAGGCATAGAACCAAGCGACGGCAGCCGAAGCACTTTTGACGATCCCATGCTCAAATCAGCGACCAAACCATGCCCGACCTCTGGTATGAAATAGCAATTCGCGTTGACAAAGATTCTCAGGAGTCTCTTATTGCCTCTCTGAGTGATCTTGTATCTCATGGTTTCGTCGAGGAGGACGATACGCTGAAGTGCTATTTCAACAGAGATGAATGGTCTGATGTTAAGAGGAACGAGCTGGACAATCTACTTAATCAATTGAATCTCACATACAGCTACTCAATAAAGGAGATTGAAAATCGGGATTGGAACAGCCTTTGGGAAAGCACCATCGAGCCAATCGAAGCCACTGACCGAATTGTAATCAAGCCGACATGGAAGGAATACACCAGCGACAAGGAGAAAATCGTCATTACAATCAATCCGAAGATGTCATTCGGCACCGGATACCATGAGACCACTCGCCTGATGCTTTGCTTAATTCAAGAATCTGTCAAGCCCGGTGACATTGCGCTTGATGTTGGAACGGGCACAGGCATACTGGCGATTGCAGCTGTCAGACTTGGAGCTGAAAAGGTGGTCGGCGTAGATTGCGATGACTGGTCATTTCAAAACGCTACCGAAAACGTCGGCTTGAACGACGCGGCTGATAGAGTTGACATCCGGCTCGGCGGAATCGGCGATGTTCACGAGAGCGAATTCGATCTGATCTTCGCAAACTTGACTCGTGGTGCGGTTCTCAAGATGCTCATGGATTTCAGAGAGCGATTGAAAGAAAGCGGAACTCTGATAGTATCCGGTCTGCTGAAAGAGGATGAAAAGACAGTCCAGGAGGCTTGTACGAGAGAAGACTTCAGCGTCCTCAGAACTCTCTGCGAGAATGAATGGGTTGCGTTGGCAGCAAGGAAGAACTCACGAATTCTTCACGGTTCCGGTCGAACCTTGAAAGACATACGACCTCTGTGCTGAGGGTGTCCAAAAAGTAACGAGGCTTGTCATTCCGACGAGCGGCGCTTTCTTGCGGGGTAGATTCTGCGAGGAGGAATCTGCCAGTCCGGCAAGAAATGCAGATTCCTCACTTCGTTCGGAATGACAACACGGATCTTCTGGGGACAGCCACGCGATTCTTCTTCGACGGTCTGATTGTCGAAGAACAGGATTCCCCAATCCCTTTTTCTTAGAAGCAAACTGGGTTGCGTTGTTTGGCAAACGGTGGCACAGATACGAACATATAATACAGCCGTGAGACGCCATACGTTTCATTTCATTGGTACGATTCAGATTCCGATTCTATGACTATCTCTCCCGTTGAGAATATCCACTATTGACATAGGTACCAATAGTGTCCTCTTGCTGGTTGCTGACATGGATGCAAGCGGGTTTATCCGTACAGTTCGAGACGAACAACGTATTCCGCGACTTGGTGAAGGCGTAGATAAGGACAAGAAGATCAACAGCGATGCTTTTGCCAGAGTCCTTGAAGTCTTGAAAGAGTATAAGGACATTTCAGAAAGTCTTCACTCTGAAAAAATCATCGCTTGCGGGACAAGTGCTCTTCGGGACACGGTTAATAGAGAAAGGCTTATCGAGTTCATCAAGAAAGAAACCGGTATCGCAGTAGAAGTCTTGAGTGGAGAAGGTGAGGCTGTGTGGACTTATCTGGGAGCAATCAGCGGGTTACCAGACGACTTCGACAAGGTTGCCGTGATAGATATTGGTGGCGGCAGCACTGAGATCAGCGTTGGTGATCGCAACACGATTCACAACAGAATCAGTCTGAATCTTGGATCCGTGCGAATCACAGAACGTTTCCTCAGACATTTTCCTCCCCTGGCACAAGAGATCACATCTGCCACGAAGTCAATCAGAGATGAGCTGGAGAAGTTGCCAGCATTCGATCTGCAAGGGGTGACGCTTATCGGCGTTGCCGGCACAGTGACAACACTTGCCGCAATCGCTCAAAACCTTCCGACATTCGATCTGGAGAAAATCGGCGGCTATGTTTTGACATATGAAGTCGTGGGCAATCTTCTGCAGAAACTGTGCTCGATGGCGCTTGAGGAAATTCAGCGTATCCCGTCAATGGCTCCCGGTCGAGAAGATGTGATCACGGCAGGCACTCTGATCCTGTTGGAGTTTATGGAGTTCGCCAGCTTGAAGACAGTCGTCGCAAGTGGGCGAGGTGTGCGATACGGACTGGCATTGAGAGAGTGGGAGATAGAAAGAATTGTAGGGGTGAATCGGTGATTCACTCTACCTAACCTCGCAAAAGCTTCACCCTGAGAGCCTGCCCTGAACGCAGTGAAGGGCCAAGCCCGAAGGATTCTACACCTTCGGGAGTTGTTAGACAACTGACACATGCTTCACCATCATCCTCGCAACATCCTCCGACACATCAATAGCACAATTGACCTCGTCTTCGCTGGCTGCTCTCCCTGATGAAAGCCGAATTGACGCGAGTGCTGTTTTCATCCTCGTCCCATCGTAGAAAAGCCAATGTGTGGGCTGCCGTGAATAGCTCGCGTCAACCCAATAGACACAAAAAGGCAAGGCATTGTCTCATGCCCTGCCTTTATTGGAAGTCTCCAGACTGCCTACTTGACGAACACCATCTTCTTGATGTCTACGAATCCACCACTCTGCAAACGATAGAAGTAGATACCGCTGGGAAGTCTCGAAGCGTCGAAGGTAGCCACGTAAGTTCCAGCATGCTGATTGCCTTCAAAGATCGTCGCAACTTCTTGAGCGAGCACGTTGTAAGCTTTCAACGAGACAAACCCGTCCTTCGGTATTGCGTAGCTAATCGTCGTCGTCGGGTTGAATGGATTCGGATAGTTCTGACTCAAGACATAGCCCTCCGGCGCTGCACCAGGTCTGTCTCCCTTGACTTCCTTGACGCCCACTGCCTGACCACCGAAACGGTCATACACTGTCTGTGAACCGGTCACGTCGTTGAGTGAAATCATGTGGTTCACAGCATAGCCTGCTTCGTTGTCAAGATAGGACACACCAGCGTTCAGTGTATCCACTTTTGTGAATACCGCGCCGTACTTGTACTCGATATTCCTGGAGGTATTGTCCGAGGCTTTGAACGTGAGTTTGTTAGACCAGACTTTGTCGCCAGCAGCAGAATCACCATGAGCAGTAGATCCATCATCATACAGTCTGAGGAGGGATCCGCCGGATAAGGTGTCAGTATAAATCCATGAACCTGGCCATTGGAGAGGCGTGGCACTTCCTGCAACCCAAACACTCGTCAAACCACTAATGAGTGAATTGTGAAATCTCTCCTTGGCATTGTTCATATTGACGCGAAGCGTAACGGTTACGTCTTTCGTGATGATGTTCTTCACCGTGATTCTCGGCTGAGCTGCGGCAAGAATCGTGTCCTTGTCAGCAAATACCAGGGTCCTATTATCGCCAGTCTCCCAACCGGTGTTGTCAAACTTCGCATCAGGAAAAGCTTTGAACTTGTAACCGATCGTTGCCCCGACCGCATAAGTCATCGAGACTCTGTACTGATACAGGTTTGGATTGAGAAGCGACTTGGTCATCTTCTGCTGGGAGCCCCAGCCATTGAAATCGCCATTTACCACAATTGAATCCGTCGAAGCATTGAAACCGGCAGCTATGAGCACGGACATGTCAGCCTGGAACGTTACGAAGTGCGTCACGCCGACCGTCGTGCGATTGTCAAAGTACACAATGGGCAGAGTCTGGTTTGCATCGGCTGTGACGGCATAGGTCCGATTATCAACGCTTTCCCACTGGTCTGTCGTTTTCACGATGACGTACTTGTACTGTATGGTCGTTCCCGCAACCGACTCTGGAAAACTGATCGTGATCGTGTAGACTGAGTCGTTAGTTGCGCTCTTCGTCAGTCTGAAAAAGTTTCCGCTCCAGTCGGACTGACCAACCAAATGAGCAAAATCGCCTCGCATTACAACGGTGTCCGTGGTTGGCTTAAAGTTCCCGAGTGCCATTTGAATGCCCATGTGTACTCGGAATGTGACGTTCCTTACAGCACCCCCACCTTTCTTGAACATCTCAATACCCGGGCCGAGTCCGTTAAAATGCCCAACATACACAGTGTCGCCGGTTGGACTAAAAGCGATCGCGCGCGGCCTAACGTCGTTCGCACCTACACTGGGGCTAGCTGCCAGGTTCCACTTTATACTGTCAACAACCTTGTTCGTTGATGGATTCCAGCCATACCATACGAGATTGGTCCATGGCGCGATCGATGGCACCTGCCCACCGGAGCTGACGTAAAGAATACGGGTCTTCATGTTCCAACAAGAAGATTCAATGGACATTCCCTTAAGCAAGGTGTCGGCAGGACCGCAGACGTAAGGATACAGTGAGCCATAGTCGCTGTGGTATCTCCACATTCCCAACGGATTGGATGAGAAGGCCGTAATGTATAAGTCGTTACCGTTTGGAGAGATATTGTTTGAACGAGAGTACCCGGCATTGTTCACGTCAATTGCATTTCCGAGGTCGGCAAAGTCTTTGTCGAGGATATTAACCGGATAGCCTGGAGATACTCGTCCCACAAATATCTCACCCAGACTGTCCACAGCGGGACAAGCGAGCGTCAAGGAATCCTTTGGAACCCACTTCTTCATCCCTACCCCAGTTTTGTAGTTGATACGGTAAAGACGGTAACTGCGGCAGAGCAAGATGTTGCCGTCTGGGTCAGCTCGAAGCCCAACAAGTGCAGCATCGAGTGTGTCAACCACGCTGCCGACGGTGATCAGCTTGATGGGCGAGAAAGGCATCTGTGTGCCATCCGGCTTGTAGATGCGCACTGCCCGAACCGCTTTCTTTACGCCCGGCCGGCCATAGACATCAACACTATCTCCCGCAATGGCATAGTATGTCGCGACCCACAAGTTGCCTGCTGGATCAACGGCGAGGCCGTGCACCATGTTCTTGAAATTGGTGTCAGGAAAGCATTTCACATATGCATACTGAGAATAAGCCACGCCCCCAACGACAAGCAACGCGAGAATGATAGCAAATAACTTCTTCATAAAAACCTCCTAAGATAAGCGATTGAGGAAAAGTTAAGAATGTGGTTTAACGTACAAAAAGAAGACTAAATTACGCGCTTTGTTTTCTTGAATCATCACCTCCTGTAAGCATGTATGGCGAATTTGGACTGCAAGAATAATGGACAAGGAAATCAGTCTGTAGGGCCAACGATACTTGTTGCCCTAAGCTAACTCGAAGAATCACTGCCGACCGTAGTAAGGTGCTCCGGCCTTTAGCGTGTTAATCTTTAGAGCCGCATTGGAACACTGATGCCTCTTCGTATGGCATAAAGATTAGAACCATCCCCCCAGGCAAGGAACATCGCCTGCGGGCTGATGACACCCGGATAAAGCGCCTCCATGGTCTTGTTTGGATACACCACGACCAGCGCGTCGCCAAAGCATCAGTTCCGACGTACATACCCCCGTCTGTGTTAAACATGATCGCATACGCTCCGCTACCCCCAGATCTGAACGAGGATGATGTGAAGTTGTAGATCACCTCCTTACCTTTGGGTTAGAAAATCTCTGTTATTTTAAGAGCAGTGCTTTTTTGGTTTGAACAAAGCTGTCTGAACGCAGAGTATAGAAGTAGACTCCGCTAGAAACTTGATTTCCTGTTTCTGTTTTCCCATCCCATTCGACACTGTAATGCCCCGGCGTGCGGTAATCGTCCACGAGTGTCTTGATTCGCTGACCCAAGACGTTGTACAACTCAAGTTTGACTGACGCGAGTCCTCTTCCCCCAACCGTGAACTCTATGGCTGTTGTCGGATTGAACGGATTTGGATAGTTCTGTCCGAGAAAATACTGCAGCGGCTGAGCAGGTGACTCGTACACTGACGTCACAAAGGCGTTGTCAGCAAGCACCAGAATTGCAGAGGCGTTAGCCGGCAGGGTTATCGCAAAATTGCTGGCTCCCGAAGCGTTCACCGAATAGACAGTCACATTCAGCACATCGTTGAAGTAGTAGGTCTTCCCCAATTTCATTTTGAACAACCCGGTGTCAACGGAAGCTGAGAACGCGACGGACGCAGCAGTGAGGTTGTGAGCTACCAGTGCCGGCAAGTCGCCAGATACGCGCGCATAGGCAAAAACCGAGTCACGCGAAGTGGTATTGACCTTGAAGTACTTGCCCACAGAAAGCGACTTGAAGGACCTCCGGATTGAAATCAGCTTCTTGTAGAATGGGCGGAGGTTGTACGGATCGCTCCAATCAATAACCCCGCGGCAAGTCTGTTCACCGACTTCTTGACCTGCATAGATCATCGGCACACCGGGAAGAGTCAGGAGCACTGTCGCAGCAAGCTTGACTTTCTCAAGATTCATTTGAGAAATGAGTCGCGCCTCATCATGATTCTCGATGAACCTGAACGGTCTGATATAGCTGGGGTACGATGACGAGCTATAGAACGCGAGCACCGAATCAAGCTTTGGTAGCAGTGTATTATTGGAAAGGGCATCTTTCAGAGGGCTGAAAATCAGCCAATCGTAACCGCTATCGAACTTCTTGTCAAAGTAGCGTAAGACATTCACATCAAGTTCTCCAACCAAGAAGACATCTGGCTTAATCGTCTTAAGTTCACGTCTGAACCTCTGCCAGAACGCTGATCCGTTCGGGCGCGAATCATTTACTGCCCACGCGACATCACACCGATATCCGTCTATGTTGAAATTCTGCAGCCAGTACTTAGAAACCTCCATCACATAGTCAACATTCTGTTGAAGATCATAGTTGATGGATGGCAGGTCAGTCCACGTGAAGAGGTACTTGTATGTTCCATCAGTATTCCAAGAGTAGAAGTCTCTGTATGGCGATGCTGTGGGATACTTCAGGGCATCCAGCATGAAGGGATGAGTGCTATGAGTATGGTTGACGACATAATCAAGGACAACACGTATCCCGTTCGCATGTGCAGAGTCAACGAGCGCCTTGAAATCGGATCTAGCGCCATAGAGTGGATTGATGCCAAAATAATCTGTGATTGCATAGCCGGGTTGGCTTGGCGAAAGCTGTGGGCACGGGTGAATCGGCATGAACCAGATGGCGTTGATCCCAAGATCTTTGAGCATGGGAATACGCCGCGTAACGGCTGGGATATCTCCGTCAAGGCTCAGCGTTCGAGTGTAAACCTCATACACCGTTGCAGAGTCAATCCATCCAGGATGCCAATACGTAATGTCGGGGAAGCTGGCACCAGTTGAATCAACGATCAGCGCAATTCGCTGAAATGCTGTTTCTCTGGAAGTCGCGCAGGTCACGGCGAGGTAGTACTCGCCTGTCACGGTCGGTGTGGCAAACGAAACCAGAGAGCTTGAAGAACTGCTCAGTGTGACCTGGGCTGGGTTCGTCTTGTCCCAAGTCCAAGAAAACACTTGCGGCAGATTGTCCGGATTCGTCGTCGCGTTTGCATCTAAGGTGACATTCCCTCCCGACATTGATTTTGCAACTGAGATGATGGGTTTATGATTCTTTATTCTGTTGAAGAGAACCTTCGTGCTGTTGCTTCTTAGACCTACCCCATAGCCAACTGATGCCTGCAGTTCATTCGAGCCTTCAGTTAAGACAACGTTCACAACAGCTGTGTCGTGAACAAAATTCAAACTGTAGCTACTACCGTTTGCAGAGAGAAGCCCCTGAAGAGATTGAAGACTCGCTGACATACACGGAGATTCTGACGGTATCACTCCATCTCATTTCACCACCATCTGTCAAAATGCTCACCAACGGTTTGGAGGCGAGTGAGGCAGAGATGTCCGAGGGTGTGATCAACATCGCACCGCGCAAATTGGACGCAAGTTGAACGTAGCGAGAGCCACCGTAATTGAAGGAGAAGTTGTAGTTTGAGATGATGCGCTTCTCTATCGTGTTGTTGAAGAAAGAAGCAGCATCGAAGATGTTGGGCGATTCAGAGAAGTAGGAACCCCCGTTCGATGGCGGGACCTTCCACCCGCCTGAGCTGTTGCCAAGATACGAATAGGCGATGAAGTACCAGCCACTGCTAAATGTGCCCATCGCGTTTTCCAAAATGCTCAAGGGGATACTGAACCTGAACACACTCGTGGACTTAGCGTCAGGATTCACTACAACGACCGGCTTCGTGCCCAAGGAGCTGACCTGAGTGTCTGTGAAAATCCTGTTTTCAATTCCGGACAATTGGCTTGAATTTGGCGCCGCAATCACGAAAAAGACACCACGGTTTGTGAAATCCGGAAGTTGAATCGCCATGTTGTCCAAGTCGAACACTCGCACACGATCAAGTGAATTAACAATCTCAAAGCCCAGCCGCGTGTAGTCACTTATGGCAGCGAACGTGACAGCGAAAATTAGAGAATCGTTCGACGAATTCGAAGAGACGTTTATCTGCTTGATGTCTGCTGATCCTCGTGAGGAGAATGTCGGATACGTGTAGCTGCCAGGACCATTATCGTCGGAGTCGGCATCTACGTAATGGAATCCGGTGTTGGAAGCGAAGCTTCCGAGTGTTAGGTAGGCTTCCGTCCGATTCCCCTGGATATCAGCTCCGATAAACCTAAGCTGATGCCTGCCTTCTGTCGCAGTGAAGCTTGCAGTTTGTATGTTGACTCCACCATTAGTTGAGTCAATTCTCGATATCGTCAACGGTGAATTATCAAGATAAATCTTGATGGAGTTCCTATCAATGTCGAAGGTTGAATCGCTCATCAGAAGCCGGGCTAACACACTCAGGCTTGTCCCTATCGGAAACACCTGTCCCTGCCTTGGCTGGATGAGCTTGAACCTTGGAGAAGGATCAACTCGCTTGACTGCTATCGTTCCGAAGTCGCTCTGCATCAGCGGATTATCCGGATCATCAATGTACTGTCCGCCGTTGATGATGAATTGGTAGAAATTGGGGGCTCCAATATTAAGTGGGACCGTGTAGGTGTAAACTCCATCGCTGTCCGGTCCGCTCATTTGATCACTGCCGAGGTTGTTGAAGGTCCCCTTAATCTCAACCTTCTGAATGGAAGTGACCGCCTTGAAGTTTGGCGACAGCGGATCAAACATGAACGTGTAGGGTGCCGAAATAATCTGATTGACAACAGAGAACGTCGTCTTCAAGGTCGCGTTAACACCCTTGTCGTTCGCAACAGTCAGTTCCGCGGTATGCTGATCAAAAGTCAAAGGTGTGGGGGGTGTGTAACTGAAGACTCTTTTTGTCTTGTCAAAATACTGAGACGCATTTGTGACAGTCAAACCGTCAATTTTGACTACAAGCCTTGATGTGCTTATGTCGGAACCATAAGCCCAGGAGATTTTCGCCGTGATAGTAGGCGTACGGTTGTTAGTCGCTGTGTTCCTCATCGGCAGTAAATAGTAGATCACAGGATCGCTAACCGTCAGTCTGCTGTTGTTGTAGGGACCTCCAACCTCAGGATTGTTCGGGTCAGTGATCCAACTCGATATGACTGTATCATTCGCTGAACCAGCTCGGAACGTAACAAATTTGTATTCATAGGCGCCAGGGGCAAGAAGCACAGTTGCTTTCCAGACGTTGTTTCCGACATCAGTCATCGGGATGGGATGCTTATTGTTTTCACCACCCCAGTTATTGAACGTCCCGTTCAATCCAACTCCAATGTCAGGTGCTTGGATGGTTCTAGTGAACTCAAACTCAATCGGAATAAGCCCTGTCGTATCTGTCTGAGCAGAGGCACTTCCCTGACTACCCACAAAGAAGACGCCTACAAAGAACATGTTCGAAAAGCTTCCCAGTCTGCATCTGACAGAACGGACTGCCATGGTTACCTCATTGGCTCAGAATCCTACGGACAAACCAAACTTCTGTATGTTCTTCAAGAGTCCGTACTTTTCATAGGCATAGTCCACCTTCACCCTCAATCTTGATGAGATGTCGTAGCTCAAGCCTACTCCAAATGTAAAACCTTCTTCGTTATCGGGCAGGAACAGGGACTTGTACCCGACTCGCCCACAGAGCATCTTGTTCCACACATACTCTGCCCCCACATTCACGCTTTGTGCATTATCACCAGGATGAAGCGCAACTGCTGCAAGCGTCAACCGATTGTCAGGCATATTGATGACATCCATGGCGAGTCCGATTCTGAAGAATATCGGCAACGGGTAGCTGTTAGTGTGATAATCGGCAGGAATTTTCTTGTTGTTGCCCCCCATTGACGAATTCGGATCATACGTTACAAACAAGTCTTCGCCGCTGAGTTGCATATCTGTTCCGAAGTTCGAGACATTCATACCTATTTTCAGATCGTTGAACGGCGTGACATACAGCAATCCGGCATCAAGAGCATATCCCGTTGCAGTTTCTCGCCAGATTTTCTGCACGATCATTTTCACAGTACCCGCAATTGAAAAATCAGTCGTCAAGTTCCGGGAGTAGGTGATACCGATCGCCCAATCGTTCGCACTCCATTGTTCGCCCGTGCCGTCAGGATAGTCAACAGTGGTTACCTCCTCAGAACCATAGGCAAGGTTAGAGACGCTCACACCGACGGCATTGTCCTGGTCAATTGCCAACACCGCCGCCAAGTAGTTATAGCCCGTGCCAAGCAGATAGCTTGTATGTTCAACCAGGATTTCTGTCTTGCCGGTACGAGAGATTCCGGCGGGATTCCAGTACAGGGCGGATGGATCATCAGCAACAGCAGTGAACGCGCCACCCATTCCGATGGCACGCGGTCCTGGACCTATTCCGAGAAATGGAGCGGCGGTAGTGCCGACTTTGTTCTGTGAAAGCGACTGAGTTGCACTCAACAGCAACGCAAGAATCAAGATTCTTGTTCTCATTTGCGAACCTCAATTACTTAATGATTGCAAGTTTGCCGTGTTTCTGTCCGACACTTGGTGCATCTACAAGATACAAGTAAACGCCGTATGCAACCTCAAGATTCTCTTTTGTGCGCAAGTCCCAGTTGATGGTGCCGTCGTCTATATTCTGTGCCAACGGCATCTCCAATTGTCGCACCAATTCACCTCGAGCAGTATAGATATAAACAGTGGAATTCTTCGGTAGATGAATGAAGGAGATTTTCCTCTCTCCACGTCCACTCGTGATTGTCGGCGGCAGCGGAGATTCCTGTGTTGTCGCAGCAACATAAGGATTCGGCACAACCCGAACTCTATCCATCTGAGATGATGCGAGCATGTTGTCAACAGTCGCAGCCTTTGTCATAAACTGGAACACATCGTTGTGCGTGAATGGCTTGCTGACTTTCAACCTCAACGTATCACCCGCCGTTGGGATATGGTTGACCGTATCGGTTCCTATTGGGCTCAAGGTCCAAGTAATAATTGTCGTATCCTTCCCCTGCTTTGTTTTCACATTCTGCAGGAATATCAGAAGATCGTTTGCAGTGAAGAATCCGTCAGGTTTGACTGGTGAAGGAGTAGGCTCAAGAAATGCATAGGGAATCCTTTCACCTGTCAGAGCATCCAGGACTCTGACATTTGTCTTAGTCTTGGGAATGGTGATAGATCCGCTTATTTGATCATACACGGTCAACGCAGATGAAGTATCCACCAAGTCCGCGTCAAAGACGATATTGTAATCTCTAGGATAGGCAACACCTTGCTGCGTAATGGTCGCGAATTCAAACGGTCCGAAATCAATGCCGTAATTACTTTGCCCATGGCTCTTGTTCCAACCGGAAAGTGAATCCAGCAGTCTAACGCTCCAAGAGTTGTCAACGGTGACAAGCATACCATCAAAGGTATATTTGTCAAAATCTCCTTTCTGCTGACCGATCTTGAGCGGAATTCTAAACACAGTGTCTGGAGAACTCTGGTTCGTATAGTCAACGATGTAGTACGTAGTTGTCATCGGAACGAAGTTCTGCATCGTATCGGCAAAAGCCACTCGGTAGGTCTTGTTTGCCATCGCTCGTGAATTGACGACGTCAAGATACACTTTGCCTGTTCCGAACGGAGTCACTCCTAGTGCAAGCTGCAGCGTGTTGGGAGCGCTTGGATCAACATATCCTGCCACTGGTGCTTGCGGCACAACAAATGCTGTGTTCACATCTGTTCTCGCCTTACCCGTATTATCAACGGTGATGAACTTCGGTGTTTCCGCAGGATAGACGTTGTTGTCCGCGTCACCTTTCGTAAAAGCAGTGACGGCGTAGAAGTACCCTTGACCATTCTGTAGACTGCTGTCAACAAACGTGTGCACGAGTCCCACATCATTGCCGAGAAAGTACCGAGGCAATGCAGCAAGCGCTTGTGTCTTAGGAATAAAGTAGCCTCTGAATCCATCTCCTAGATCAAACGTTGCGATAGGCTGTCCCCCACCTTCAGTAAATCCAGGATCCGTCGAGCGGTAAATCTTGTAACCTTCGAAGGTCTTCTGTTTGCTTGTGTCTCTTACGGATCGGTCAATGAAGTTCTCGGCACGGCTATCCCAAATGAGAGTTACCTTTCTATCCCCTGGAATCGCTGTGAGCAGCGGTTTGTCCGGAGGACGGGTGAAGTTATAGTTCGCATCGTAGATTTGTTGGACTATCTGCTTGTTCTTGAAAATTGCGGGACCGTCCTCACCGAAAACGAGCGCAAGTGAGAATCTCTCAGTACTCTTGGATAGAAGCGGGAAGTAACCTGAAGCATAAATGAAGTCGCCGTCCATGGGTAACAGGGGTATGACATCAAAATAGCCCGGGATCATCCTCTCCCAGAGAATTTCGTTGTTACTCATGTCTGGTGATTGCGGTTGAGAAAAGAAATTGAAACTCGTCAAACCGATTTGGTCTGACTCGTTCACATCGGTCTTATCAAAATGGGGTTCGCCTTCCGTGGGTATTCCATCTCCCTCCCCGTAGTCGTGCGTGTTTGGCACACCGTCAGCACCGACATCATCGTAGCGCGAATCCCAGTCGCCGTTTTCGTCGCCTGACCAGTGGGTCTTAGTAACGCCGACGTATCTTCCCGTTACTGCGTCGCGCGGCTGCGTGTACTCTGGCACCAGTCCCGCTACCACACTTCCTGGACCGCTATCGCGTCGCTCATCAATCATCGTGTTGGCTAAGCCTCGTCCTGTGAAGTAATTCTTGTACGCAAGGGGACGAACGTCCTCCTTCAGTACTGCGCCACTCCTATCTTTGAAAACTCTTTTGTAATGTAGATCGTGGTTTTCATCAATCAGACCATTCAGGTTATCGTCGAGACCATTGTTAGGAATCTCGATCAGCGTGACACCATCGTAGATCTTGTAACGCATCCCAAGGGAAGACACGTAGGCTGTGTCTGAGCTTCTTTTCAGAACGGTATCCAAGGATGCCACGGTGCGCTCATACGTTCGAGGGTCAATCAACGCTATCTTGTTTGTTGGGAAGTCGGGATTCGAACCGTCGTCAAGGCGATGCAAGGTTCGACCTGCAACGTATGCGTTCAGACTAGCATTAAACGTGAAATCCTTCTCCTGAAAGGTCGGGCTTTGCGGATCCACGACGTCATTGTCGTCATCAATCCCGTTGAATCCGTTGCCTGGACTTTCAAGATAGGCATAACCAGCGTATCCGGTCGTAGTGCGAACGCCTGGCAAAACCTTACTAAGGGGAATCCACGACTGGTCTGAGGTTTTATCATCCGAATCCCAGGTATACGTTAAGTTGTTGTTGAGATCAAAATACGCGAGATCGTCTTGGCAATCTACGTAGACCTGACCAACATCACCAACACATCCACCGACTGTCATTCCAAATACCACCTTTGGGTAATTGAACGTGCTAAGGTTTGTAATCTCGTAGAGATAGAATATCACATCTTGAGCCTGTATCTGCGACCACTGCAACCCCCGAACGCGAACGACCAACCCCATTCCATTTCGCGTAGAGTCGGTGGAATCGGGATGAAACAGATATCTTGTCCGCCGCTGAACGCTATTGTCTTGTCCGTCGTCCATTACAAAGTAGCTCTCTTGGTCTGCACTGGTAACTCCCCTTCCAAAATAGCCATTCCAGACCACCTTGCCGGTTAGGGGGTCGACCCAATCCGGATGGTCAGGCCAAGCAGAAGGCCAACTGGAAGGAATGTGACTCATGGCAACAGTGTCTTGCGCCTGGTTGGCATAGCCTGGCTCCGGTTCAGATCCTTGAAAGCGAGCGTCGGCAGGATCGAGCTTGTTACTCTGTCCCTTTCTTGGACCTGGCGAGATCGTCACGGAATGCAGCGTGTCTTGAATTCCGTCGCCGCTGTAGTCGCGAATAGGGAGTTCGATTCCCACGAGCGGAGTGACATCACCTATGTAACTGTCTTGTGTAGCGGGATATGGCCATGCACCGCGTATATCGTTGGGATTTGTGCCGCTAATGGAGCCATCGTTTCTAAACGTGATAGCAACCCTGTTCCCATTGTGAATCCCGAATTTGCGGTACAAGCTGTTCCCTCTATGGGTTTTCGCATAGTTGATGAACAGGTCTTGTTGCGAAAACCCCGTTTAAGCCGCCAGCAAGATTATGACTAGACCGAAGAAGCTTCGCATAAGGATCCCTTCAACTTTAGAATGAAATTGTTGCACCAAACTCAATTCTCCTCGGCTCAGAGTAGAATGACGGTCTTGTGTACCAATCCTCCACAGTAGAAACGCGCTGCGGTGGATTTATTTCCAGCAGGCGCTGTTCGTCGAGAGAATAGTCCGGCAGCCCCGTATCATCAAACACCCCATAAGCATTCTTGATGTCGAGCAGGTTGTTCGCACGTAGGAACAGCGACAGAGTTGTCGCCCCGAATTTGAAATCTTTGTAGATACGCGCATCAAGATTGTAGACCTCCGGTTTGATACCACTGTTGTATGCAAGTTGACCAGCATTCGATACCTGTCGTGGCGTGTAGGGGGTTCCGCTACCAAATTGGAATATGAAACTTGCTCCCCAGTTCGCTTCGCTCACATAATTAAGTGTGATGTTCAATGTATGCCGCTGATCCCAATCGAGTGGAATCAGTTGGGTTTCTGGCAGAACGCCCCCGTTTCTCAAGTTGTACGCCGTGGCTGGATCGGAGGCATTTCCTTTCACGATTTGAAAAGTATAGTCAAGCGTCGCGTTAATCCCACCGGCAAATCGCTTGTCCACAGATAGTACTATTCCTCGCACGAAGCCAAAATCGCTGTTGACGTACTTGCTGTAGATCGCCGTTCCGCCGAACACATATTCGATCTCGTTCAAAGTCCCGGCTAGATTGCGAATGTCCCTGAAGTACCCAGTGATGTCAACTGAAATGTCATCTGTGAGCTGCTGCTGCAGTCCGAGCTCACCGCTGGTAGTCTGTTCGGGTTTTAAATCTGGATTCCCAATAATGCCGAGGTTGGTGCTTCCGCCAAGCCTTAGCTTGTAGCCCGGATTCTCGTATAACCTCTCAAACGGAGGAATCTGGAAGAACAAACCGTAGGAGAAATGTACTATGCCACGATCAGTTATTGGGAATGCGACACCAAGCCTTGGGCTGATCTGCCACTTGTTCGCCGCATCAACGTACCAGTAATTCGTTCTAGCGGCAACAGCTTGTTCATGAGTCCCACCCGGCGCTACGACGCTATCTTGGTTCTGAGGCTTGAGGGGGAAATAGACGTTTGGATCAGAGGGATCCGCAAGAACTTGACCATCTGGATGGAACCAGTCGAATCGCAAACCGAGGTTGATAATGAGTGATTTGTATTCTATCTTATCCTGAATATATGCAGAGAATTGCAGGGGCTTGTGTGAGTATTCAAGATTGTCCTGCGTCTCGAAACCTGGAATTACTACTGGTCCCTTCAAGAACGGATCACCATCTATGAGAGGATCTCGGTTGTTATCAATGTCGGACATCTTGAGGTTGATGTTGTGAAGGAAAAGCGTGTACTGATCAAGTTCGATCCCAGCCCTCACTTGATGCTCCTTTGTGATCTGACTCGTTATGTCGAACTTCGCATTGTAGGTATTCGTGTTTCGCACTCCATGAAACATGTTCGTTCCACCCGTCACAAATGTGCCCTCAGGAGCCGTGAGCAACTTTGTGTGCACGTAGGGCTGATCGAAAGGATCCTCGCGCTTAGTCAGATCACTCAAGGAGAAAGGATTCTGATCGAGGTAGTGCCTCTCATCCCTGAAGAAGTAAGAGGCACCTACTGTATAGAAAGTCGATGAGCTCACGGTATGTGTGAGCGTTAAAGTATTGAGATAACCCTTCTTGAAGTTGCTCAACAATCCGTCGGGATTATACTTGTATGCAAAGTCGTAATCCTTACCGCGACTGTTGTCAATGATGTAGTTATAGGAGACTTGGAATTCAGAGCTGAGCTTGTAACTCAGCTTCGCTTGTAGATATCCCTTGAGGTAGTTCGCCATCGGAACGGTCTCTCCATCCCCCGTCTGCCGAATGCTCCAGTTGTACGGATTGGGATCCTGCGAATTCGTGATGTCCCATGGATTGAACTTGCGTATCCCGTATAATTGGCCAGTAGAGTAATAATACCGCGCGTTCAGATAGTAGAAGAGTTTGTCCGTAACAATTGGTCCGCTCAAGGAACCTTCAACATTCTTGAGAGCGATAGGATTGATAGTCTGCAGTCCCGTGAAAATGTCCCCGTGTGAAGTTATGTATCCCCCTCCGTACAACGTCAAGCTGCCGTTCATCGCATTCTTTCCAGACCTAGTCGCAATGTTCACTATCCCACTCATTGCTTGTCCGTATTCAGCATTGAAAGCGCCGGTCACAAGCTGCATCTCCTGAATCGAGTTCTTGTTCACATCAACCACCGTGGCGCCGTTATATACATCAGTCACGGGGACACCATCAATCCAGTAGGCTACCTCGCCGCTTCTGCCACCGCGAAAATGTCCAGAGACTACACCAGCCTGCAACTGAAGAACATCTTGGAACTCGGTGATCGGTAGAGGACGAATATCATCACCGCTCACTACCGCTGTTGATGATGTCAGGTCCTTCTGCACTAACGGTCGTTCAGCCACAACGACTACTTCTTGTGCCTGCACAGCCACCTCAGTCAACTCAAAGTCCAAGGATGTCGTCAAGTCAATAGAGACTTTTACTTCCGTCTTGGTGACAGGACCGTAGCCAATCAGTGATGCTCTGACTCTATGGAGCCCGGGCGGAACATTCAGTATCGCATAGCTCCCATCTAAGTCTGTAGCCGCACCCAGGACAGTTCCTTCGATAATCACGTTGACACCGATGAGTGCTTCCTTTGTTCTGCCATCGCTGACCTTGCCAGCAATCTTTCCGGTTGTTCCCGCCCAAACAGCACCTGTGAAAAAGAAGCTCGCCAAGGTCCCCAGGAGAAGACAAGCGGCAGCCAAAACATCGAACTTAACCTTCATGCGTTTCTCCTTCAAGCTAAGCGTTCAGGTATATGACAATGATATGATTCCTACGGATAATCTGACGAATGCACCATCTCTCTGCCATGCTGCAGCAAGGCTCCGCAGGAGGATCGGATGATCAGTTGAGGAGAGAACTTTGTGTGAGAACATGGCGCGTCGCGGTCTAGAATGCGTTCTACCAGTTTCTGAACTGCCAGCACTCCCATTTGATACATTGGCTGACGCATCGTGGTAAGTCCCATATGCTGAGCTAGCTCGATATCATCGAATCCGACAATCGCCATGTCCTCCGGCACTTTCAGTCCATTATCTCGCAAGGCATTGAGTGCACCTATGGCTTGGATATCGCTTGAGATGAAAACCGCCGTCGGGCGGTCATCCCCGAGTTGGAGCAGTTCCCTCATCGCAGCATAACCTGCCTCACGATTAAAGCCATCCTGCTTGAGTACAGGGCTGACGCGGAAATACCTCCGTTCAAATGGGATTTCATGTTCTTCCAAAGCACGCTTGAAACCTTCTAACCGTTCGCGCGCCGGCATACTCTCGAGGCTGCCATCGATCATCCCGACCTTCCGATGACCCAGTTGTACGAGGTGGCGCGTTGCAACACACGCACCGAAAAAGTTTTCGACAACGATGGAATCAAACTCCGGATGGAACGAGTCAACGAGTACAAGGGGGATATGCAGTTGCAGGAATTTCTCTGCGTAGGGATCGGGAAACTTCATTGAGAAAAAAAGCACACCATCGGAACGTCCTTTCTGGGACGCACGCTTGAGATATAAATCAACGTGATGAGGTTTGCTGATCCCATAGAGGATGAGATCGTATCCAAGCTCGGTGATCTTGTCTTGCACACCTTGTAGAACTTCGACAAAGAAGTAGTTTGTGAAGAATGGTATGATGGCAGATACCGTGTGGGTGCGGTTGCGCGCAAGTCCCTGCGCGTAGGCATGGGGCTGATAGTTCGACCTTCGTACTACCTCCAACACTCTCGATCTCGTCTCGTCAGATACCCTCGGATGGTTGTTCAGAACTCGAGAGACTGTCCCAATACCTACCTTGGCTTCTCTGGCTATGTCATAGATTGTAGCCAAGCAAGTCCGTGGATATCCAATGAATAGGGGGTTCGTGGAAGTGCTTCCATAAATTTAACAATCTTTTTCTTGAATGTCAAGAAAAATCTTAAAAGGAATTCAAGTGGAACCTAGAGGTCTTCAAGGACATGCTGTAACTTGACTGGTGCATACCAATGTCAAGGATCTGCTGCTTCAGTCCAAAGATTTGTTCATGAGGTGGTCGGAATTTTGCACGTTTTCGCACGTTTGAGCGTCTTACGTGGACTGTCTTCGACTTAGCTCAGAGATCCTGTCATAGCTTTCCTTCAGTGCCGGATATAACGACACGAATATGCGATAATACTCATCATACCGCTTTGCCGCCTCCAAATTCGGTTGGATACGCTCCGTTATCTTGACGACATCTTCAACCGCTTCCACCAAATCCGCATAGACGCCCGCTCCAACTCCAGCCATAATCGCTGCACCAAAAGCTGGTCCCTCCGTCGTGTTGACAGTGACGACCTCGGCACCGTAGATATCTGCCTGCAACTGCTTCCAGAAAGGACTCTTTCCTCCACCCCCTGTGAGCCGAATCTGTTCAATCTTCAAACCGAGTTCCCTCATGATCTCCAACGAGTCTCTCATTCCAAACGTTATCCCTTCAAGCACGGAGCGGACAATGCACGACTTCTCGTGTCTCGCTGTTAGACCGATGAACGCTCCGCGAGCATCCGCGCTCTGATGCGGCGTTCTCTCTCCCATTAGATATGGCAAAAAGAAAAGTCCCTCGCTCCCGATCGGTGCTTGCTGCGCTTCGCGCGTGAGCAAGTCATAAGGATCCTGCCCAACGCTCCTCGCCTGTTGTTTCTCCATCTCACCAAGCACATCTCGAAACCACCGGAATGCACCTCCTGCGGAGAGCACGACCCCCATCAGATACCACTTGTGTGGAACGCTGTGGCAAAAGGTGTGGACACGCATTTGGGGATCAACCTTCACGCTGTCCGTGTGAGCAAAGATAACACCAGAAGTCCCGAGACTTGCAAGCACGCGACCTTCTTTGACAATGCCCGTTCCGGTCGCACCGCATGTGTTGTCGGCACCACCACCGACGACCGGCGTTCCTTCTCTCAGTCCCGTAAGTTCAGCAACTTGCCTTGTGATTCTTCCACAAACATCAATGGACTCACAAACGGGCGGAAGAAAGTCCTTTGGAATTCCGACCGCTTCCAAGAACTCGCCTGACCAACGGCGGTTCCTCACGTCAAACATCAAGGTGCCTGCTGCATCGGAGACTTCCATCGCTTGTTCACCGGTCAGAAGAAACCGTATGTAATCCTTCGGTAGCAACACTCGCCTGACCTTCTCATAGACTTGGGGTTCATTGTCCCGTACCCAGATAATTTTCGGCGCAGTAAATCCCTCAAGCGCTGGATTGTACACCCACGCCCTTAGATTTTCCAAACCAACCTTTTCAGTAATCCACTTACACTGCGGTGCGGTCCGAGTGTCACACCAGAGGATTGCCGGTCGCAGAACTCTGTTATCTTTGTCGAGAAAAACAGAACTGTGCATCTGTCCGGAAAGTCCAATGCCCTTTATTTCACCAACATCCTTTAACCTGGCTAAACGCAAAACCTCCCTGATAGATTTCACAGTGCCGATCCACCAGTCTTCAGGATTTTGTTCAGCCCAGTTAGGATGTGGTGTTGATAGGGGCCATTCAGCAGTGAACTGAGCAACCGCTTCACCCTTCTCGTTAATGAGAAGCGTTTTGGCACCAGTTGTGCCGATGTCAATGCCAAGTAGATAGTTCATAGGCGAATTTGTGATTAGGGCAATTACAGATTATGGATTATGGATTGCGGATCACGGATTGCAGACTTGTTCTGAGCGAAGCCGAAGGATTGCGGATTCCAGTTTCTCGCAGCGATCCACAGCTTTCCTGCCTGCACAGCCCCAACATTCTACGCATACAGTTTGTACTCAATCCTTAGTATATCACACGCTGTCTTCAGTTCGTCCACCCAGTTGCCGTAGCAACCGTGGATGTGGTTTGAATCGTACGTAGCTAGAAACTCTTCGGCGGAGATTTTCAGCCGAGCAAAAGCATGTGGCCATTCAAGCGTTGTCGCCCTTGCCTTCTCCATGTTCTTTTTCTTGCTGAACTGAATAAACTCGACCGGGACAATCGCCATCCAATACTTCCCGTTGCGACGAGTGAGTCGAGCCAGCGTTGCATCGCCCGGTTGCGCAATGTGATGAACCGATGCACCACCACATGGGAAGTAGAAGACCTCGGGATAGAAATGAACGTGCTTCAGATTGTCCTTCGGATTGAAAGACCGTCCGGCGAAGTACGTCGCGTGCGCTCCCGAGTTGCAGAGGTCAAAGAAATCGTCGTTTTCATCGTAGTGGCGCACATCAGCGAACAGCACTGGTTCGCCCGTAATATGCTTGAAGATCTCCATCGTCAACCCGCCATCCATGTCTGCTTCAGTTGCGCAGACCGTAGGTTCGTGGGGACCATCCCAGTCGTACGGGTCATTGAAGAAGGCATCAATGATATCGGTGGTGCAGAAATTGTCTGTGAGTTCAGGCTGTGCTTTGATCCCGAAGAAATCTATCCCTTTCTCTTGGATGATCTCTTTGGTCGCGTAATAAGCGCGTAACTGAACCTTAAGCTTCTCTGGGGTGAGGTTCTTGCTGTCATAGTGAATCTTTCCAACATGCGCCTCAAGCCATTTCAAAGCATGATTCACTCTCTTCTCGTCCACAAGTCCTGCTCGACGGACGATTTCAAATTGATCTATTTGTTCAACATCAATGCCGAACATCTTCTTCCACTGGTCAAGGTTGGCAACGGCAGTGTACATTCCCATGGGCCGCCCGCCGAACAGCCCAAAGCTCTCCCCCTTCAAGCGGTTGACCGCGACAGCCGCCTTCAAAAAGCTTCTCACCTTTCTGAAAACTCCATCATCCTCGATGCTGCCTGATATTCGCTTGTGGAATTTGCCAAGTTGGTCGAGTGTACCAGCACTGGCAAGCATACCGACCATGCCTGGATATTCAGGATTGATGTTCGAGAACATTAAGTAGGGACCAGGCGCAAACTCGCTTGCAATCGCAGTTAAATGTGGGAAACTCCACACAGCAAAATTGAAGATTGTTGCTAGCACGCCTTCACGCTGGAGTCGCCGGGCTTCTCGCTTCGCAACTGTCGGATGCCAAACAATCTCTTCTCCAGCAACAACTTCAAACTCCTTTGACGCTTCCAACCGCTTCCTGAGGCGATTTTGGAAGCTCATGTTCATGTCTCTGGTAGCGTTGTGAACAAATTCTCGTCCGTCGGTAAACGTTAGAATGCCTATTTTTGCTTTGTTCATAAGAAGCTCCAAATGTTAAAGTAAGAATCAAAAATGAAATATCAAAATGATCCCGCCTGGCAGGATAGGAATCAACCAACAGTTATGGATAATTTGCATCTTGATTCTTCATATTTGATTTTCTTGGTCAGGTCAAGCTCGGCTTTACAAAAATGAAGTCCTATCTTATCCCCAACAACAGTTCCATCGTCAACTGGTCAAGGCGTTCATACTGCCAACCCCTCGAAGCAAGTTTTTCCCGCTGGAACTTCTTCGCCAACAGAATATCCGCATTCTTTCGGGAATACTTTGCTACTAGTGTTTGCATCTCTGCATCTCGCATCTTGAGACTCGAAACGATTTCTTGAATCTCCTTGTCCTCATTGAACCGCTCCGCCTTTGCTTTTAGAATCTTGTACGTTCGCATGCACCCGAGCGCAAAATCCCAGACGCCTTTCTCATCTTCCGTACGATAGGCGTGGGCATCAAAATGACGAGATCCCTCGTAGTGGTTATCTTCCAGGAGCTTCACCAAGAAGAAGGCGCCTTTGATGTCTTCCGAGCCGAACCGAAGGTCTTGGTCGTAGCGGTTGAGTTTCTGGGCGTTCAAATCAATGTGGAAAAGCTTCCCCGCTTCAAGCGCCTGCGCAACAGCGTGATGGAAATTCAGTCCCGCCATGTGCTCATGTGCCACTTCAGGATTGACACCGCACATCTCCGGATGATCCAGCGTTGATATGAAGGCAAGCATGGCTCCGGTCGTAGGAAGATAGATGTCACCTCGCGGTTCGTTAGGCTTCGCTTCCAGTGCAAGCCTGTAGCCATATTTCTGGTCAATGTTATACTCACAGAGAAAGTTGACCGCTTCCCGCAGCCATTTCAGTGCTTCTACTGGACTTTTCGCTGCGTCGGTTTCCACCCCTTCGCGACCACCCCACATCACGTATAGCTTTGCACCGAGTTCTGCTCCTAAGTCCATCGCTTGCATCGTTTTCTGAATAGCGTATGCACGAATCTTCGGACGATTTGAAGTGAAGGCACCTTCTTTGAACACAGGGTCATAGAATAAATTCGCTGATACCATCGGCACTTTCATATCGCAATCGTCAAGTGCGTTCTTGAACTCCTTAACGATTTTCTTTCGCTGTCTCGGTGTTGCATCTATCGGCACTAAGTCGTTGTCGTGCAGATTCACACCATAGGCACCAAGTTCGCTGAGTCTCTTCACGATATAGGTTGGCTTGAGTGCTGGACGGACAACATCGCCGAATGGGTCCCGTCCGCGATTGCCAACCGTCCATAAGCCAAATGTGAATTTGTCTTCTTTCTTGGGAATGAAGTCGTCTCTCATTGGGAGGTTCCTCATGTTTGAAAAGAAATTAGTTTCGAATCGCCTCAGAAAATGATGTTCGTTAATTCGTCTAATGGTTCCCTCATCGCCCTCGTATGAAGTATCGCATGATTGGTCGAGTCTCCGACCGTCGAAGCACCTCAACGAACCCTGCATTCCGAAATGCAGATGAGGTGCCTGTCCAGACAAACGCATCGGGTAACTTGGATTTTCTAGGCTCGACCGGATATCCTTCGACAATTCTTGCTCCATGTTTCCTTGCGTACTCCACGGCCGCCTTCAGCAACTCCACTGTGATCCCCTTGTGTCTGAACGGTTTTGCTACAAAAAAACAAACTACTGACCAGACAGGTTGGTCGTCTATTCTCCTCAGCGTGCGAGATCGCTCTAGCACGGGATATGTCTCTCTCGGCGCCACCGCACACCAACCAATGGGCTGACCCTGAACGTAGGCGACCAGACCCGGGATTTCACCTGATCTGACTATGCGCTTCAAGGCAGCCTTATTCCTCTGACCTTTCTGCTTTTCGAACTGGGAACGCTTCATTCTCCACCACATACACCAGCAGCCTCCACAAGCCCTCTGCTTTCCAAACAACGTTTCAAGATCCTGCCACCGTTTTGCGGTCGCGGGACGAAACTTCAAGTCTAACTGTGATGCTACCCTGGAAGGCATGTCTTTTCCTGAACTTCAGGGCGAAAGAGGATTCCAGCAGAGGCAAAGTCTGTCGGTGCATTCAGTAACATAGTGCCGACTGATACTGTCTGCTTGCCAGCCAGCGTAATCACTCCAACACTAACTCCACAGTGACAACCTTGTTTCCTCCCACAGCAAGTTCCACCTCGTTCTTCTCACTCACAGACAACTCCCTAACGAACTCTTCGTTCAGGTTCACAAGATTTGCTTTCACGATCTTCTTGTACGCCGAGACGATTCCCTTTGCCTCATTGGTGGCGATGTTGTAGAATCTGACTATGAGATTATCCCCCTTTTCGCTTTTCTTCACCGCGCTGAGCACAAGCTCATCAGGTTCGACCCTCACAAGGCTCAGCGTGTCGGACAGTGCACCATCGTGCTTTCCGACATTGTAGCACTCAATTGGCGCGACGAATTCATAGGTGGTCTTATAGGCTTTCGCCCGTTCCCACGTCCCACCGTGCGGGATAATCGAATACTCAAACCGATGTCTGCCAAGGCATTGTGCCTCTGGCGTTTCAATAGAATACCCAGCATGTCCAGGACGCGTAATCAAGTCACCTCTCGAGAGCCAGCCAACACATCGCATTAGGGTCAGTGCAATTGTTGCTACACCTCTGTCATTCAGGATTTCATACTCAGGCAGACCTTTGTTTGCCACAGTCAAACCATATTCCCCATCGCTTACGCTAACAAATGCTTGCTGATTGCGTGTTGCATAATACTCAAAGGGATTCTTCTCTGTAGGTTTGTTAGGGAAGTATGCTGGACGCTCGACAACATCGAAATGTCCATCGGCAAAGACTCTGTCCGTCACGGTTCCGGAGGGGAACAGGACACGGAGACGATGGTCCTTTGCATTGTTCTCAAACTCAGTGATTATATCAATCCGCTTCACGCCAGCAGATATAGTGATGTGGGAAGTGATCGAGCAGTTCACTTTCCTCTTATCTCTCGACTTTCGATCCTGGGCTAATGCCACTGGCAACGGAAATCTTAGCTCCACTCTCACCGTCGCGCTTACCGGTCCTTTGGACTCGAGTGTGACTTTCGCTTTCGCATTCTTGGTGGTGAAGGTTTTGCTTTTGGCAATCCACGAGTATGTGTACTCGTCCCCGGCATCTTCAGTATCCTCAAAGAGATTGCAGTCATCGTAGATGTTCTTCGTCAGTTTGTCCAGGATTCTCAATGAACCGTTCCGATTCACCGTGACTCGATAAAATTCGTTCTCTATCATGTTCTGCTTCACCTTGACGTGACTTATCCTTTTCTCCCCGCTGCCTGACATGACGTAGTACGTCGTATAGCCACATCCCGGCACATCCTTTCCAAGCAGTTCGACGTCAACCGCATCATACCTTGCATACTTCAGAATCTCCACACGTGACAGAGGTCTGCGACTCACAATTCGATACGGAACACGATTGCCTCCTCCATCTTCGATCGAAAACTTCTTCGCAACTGCATCTCCGCTGGGGAACAGAATCTGTGCCCTGACAACATCCGTTCTCTGCCAATTCAGAGGATTGTACAACACAAGCGGCTTTCCTTCGTGACCGTTTGTGTTAATAGCCGTGCCAAATTCCTCAAACGCATGCTGCTTCACGAATTGTCCGATTTGTTGTGCATGTGCAAACCGAATCACGTCATCGCGGTGAACTTCGTCCGCCGAAGAGCCGCAGATGTCATCATGCGGATGATTTTGCAGCAGCAGCTTCCATGCTTGCCACACAAATGGCGTGAAATCACTGCTTCCTTCTAAACTGGCAAATGCCGCAATGGGTTCCGCATATCTCTCCAACAAAGTCTGCGTCTCGAAATTCAGTTGCTTCAGATACATCCGAGCTGAATAGACACTCAGCAGAATAACCCAATTGAAATTGCTGATCAGTTCACCTCTATAGCTCTTGAATGGCGTCTGCGAGTCACGAAGGAAATTGATGAACTGAGAGAAAGTGCCATGGACGAAGTGCACTTCGGGCATCTTCTCGTTAATGTGCTTCAGCATCACCGGAAGCTGCGGCTGCGGAGGCATATGATCGCAGCCGTTGTTCATGAGAAGGTAGTTAGTGCGAGCATGCCTCTTAAGCGCTTCAACTTCCTTCTTCGCTCTCTCAAACGCGAACTGCATGTCAGGCTCAGCAAAACGATAATCCCCCCATATCTCACGAAATCCAAGCGCACCGAAGTTGCCATAGTTGTTCCATTGATTCGCAGCAAGCACCCTTGAGCCGTCAGGAGCTTCCCACCAAAACTCAGTCCCAATATCCTCCACCTCTTTTCCCAGCCCTCTTGAGAATATAAAGGAGCCAATACCAAAGCCCTGCAGAATCTGCGGCATCTGGTCAATGTGACCAAATGAGTCGGGCATATACCCCTCTTTCATCACCGCACCAAAGTCGCCGGCGATCTTGTGACCGAGCATCAGATTGCGAACAAGTGACTCGGCACTCACGATGAACTCATCCGGCAATATATACCAGGGACCGACAAGCAATCTTCCAGATTTGATGAGTCGCTCGAGTTCACCTCTCATCTGAGGTTTAATCTCGAGATAGTCTTCCAGCACAGCGGTTTGACCATCAAGGGTAAAGTGACGATACTCGCGATTGCCCTTCAAGACGTCAATTATCTGGTCAACTGTCTGTACGAGACGAATTCTGAATTGTTGAAAGGGCCAATACCACGCCCGGTCCCAGTGTGTGTGCGATACAACAATGGCAGTCTGTTTTTCAGGCATCAGATTCTCCGCAGGATTTCGACTTGTGATTGCTGGACAGTTTCCAAACCTCAATATCCATCATTAGAGATCTATCTCCTCCTCAACTTCAGTCTCTTCATCACATCATTCCCTCCTCTTCCGAAGTAATCGTGCAATGTAAGATATTCGGCATAAATTTCGTCATAAATTCTCTTATTGTCAAGTTTTGGGACGTATCTTTCTTTTTTCACATGTGCCATCTTCCCCGCCGCTTCTTGGAAAGTGTCATACCCGCCTCGTTCCTTGCCAGCAGCAACAGCACCAAGAATCGCAGCACCGATAGCGGTTGCCTGCGAAGATGCTGCTATGCTGATTTCTCGACCTGTTACATCGGTGTAGATATGCATCAGAAGCTTGTTCTTCGTCAATCCGCCACACGCGTAGAGTTCGTTCACCATGATGTTCTGTTGCTCGTGCGCTTCAATAATTCTCCTCGTGCCGAAGGCAGTCGCCTCAATGAGCGCACGATATATTTCCTCTGGCGTGGTGGCAACTGTGAGTCCCACAATCAAGCCAGAGAGATCGGCATCCATCAGCACGGAGCGATTACCGTTCCACCAATCGAGAGCAAGCAGTCCGCTCTCGCCCGCTTTCAGACGAGCGGCCTTCGTCTCGAGCAGCGTGTGAATATCAACTTTCTTTTTCTTCGCCTCTATCAAATAGTCTGCTGAAACACCATTCCTGACATACCAGGCAAAAATGTCACCAACTGCCGATTGTCCTGACTCGTATCCAAAGTAGCCAGGAATAATCCCATCCGCTACTACGCCTGCTACACCCTCTGCCAGCACTTTTTCCTTGTCGAGCACCATGTGGCAAGTTGATGTCCCCATAACCATCACCATTTTTCCCGGCTCCGTGACAGACGTACCCGGCACGGCAGCGTGAGCATCAATGTAAGCTGTCGCTACAGGTATGTTAGCCCTGAGTCCCATGAGCTTTGCCATGTCGCTCCTGAGTCCCCCAGCTACGGAGCCAATGGGATGGACGTCCTGAGCGAGCTTCTCGTCGGCAAACAACTCAAACGCAGGATCTAACACTCGTAGAAAGTCCCTGCTCGGATAACCCCTTCCCCCAACGGTTGCAGGCTTCTCCCACAGCGCCTTGTAACCTGCTTGACAAGCGCTTCGCTTCTCATTGCCCGTCAGTCGCCAGACCAGCCAATCGCCTCCTTCGATGATTCTATCTGCGGCGTGGTATATATCTGGCGCCTCGTGCAGAATCTGCAGTGCCTTGGGAAACATCCACTCCGATGAGATTCTTCCACCGTAACGCTTAATGAACTCCTCGCCTCGTTCGAGAGCAAGTTCGTTGATTTCATCTGCCTCAGGCTGTGATGCATGATGCTTCCAGAGTTTCGCCCATGCGTGTGGACTGTTCCGAAACTGCTTCAACATGCAGAGTGGCGTACCATCAGTTGCAACCGGCAGAATCGTGCATGAAGTGAAGTCAACACCAATACCAATGACATCGCGGGGATTTACCTTCGCTTTTCGCAAGACCGCTGGTACTACTCTCTTCAGTGTCTCGATCCAATCTGCTGGATTCTGAAGCGCCCAGTCGTGTTCAAGTCTGATCTTGGTACGCGGCAGAACGCGGTCAATCACACCATCTTTGTATGAATGAACTACTGTCGCTGCCTCTCTACCTGTGCCGACGTCAACGAGCGCAGCCCGAGCGGATTCCGTCCCAAAGTCAATGCCGATGGAGTATTTTCGAGTTTTCATATCTGTCGCTCTCTGTAGAATTAGTAACCAAGGGCGCTGGTGCCATTTCCCGAAAGACTCAAAACCTCTCGAAGGCTTCGCCCTCATCCCGCGAAGTGCCACGAATTGGCGCTTCTAGCGCCATGGCGCCAGATCAATTGTGGAATGATGCAAAACTTTCCGCCTAAAAGGAAAATGTAACCGCATCCTTTCTTCCCTCGATCTATCCCCGCTTCTTCAAATCATCAAATCTCATCGCCTTTGTATTCTGCTTGAGCCTACGCTCTCTGGCATCATCTTTGAGCTTACCTACAATGGGCGTCTTCGGCGCCACGGCGCAAGATTGTGAATCTATATCTTGCGCCAGATGGCGCTGCAAGCGACAGGCGCTCACGGGATGGCGCCGAAGGCGCTCACGGGACGAAGGCTTTAAAGACTTCGGGAGGTTTTCTATTTTGTGTTGCGAATAATATGCAAAAACTCAACCACAAAAGCAACAGAAATGACTTTCTTCTTGCTTTTCCAAAAGGATTTACTTGTATTCCGCGCGGAAGATTAACGCAGTTCTTATTTCTTATAGGGTCAGGCGCAGCGATTGGTGATGGGTGACCGGCGACAGTAGTTGCCGTTTGCGTGCTCGATGACGGGGATCAGCTGCGTTAGTCTGCCAACTACGTAGTTACTCAGAAAGGAGCAGGACGGGACTTCTTGTAGTTGCGCAGATTATCAACGAGTTTTTCCTCGTAGAAACCTCTGGATTCTGTTCCGCATTGCAGGAAGATGAAAGGGGTTTTTTTGCTCTAAATCTTAAGCGTTGGGAGTTTTGTTAAGGGCGATCCGTCACTGTCAGCATTAAGAGGGAAGATTCTTTGTTTGCTCAGGAATCAAAAATAAAGATCATAATAATCCGGATGAACTGGGATGTTCGGACACAGCATTGATACAATAAACTATGAAGAAAAGGAAGCGGGGATTTATACTGTTGAATTTAAGAACGCTGGTTTGTCGAGCGGAATATATTTTTATTCTTTTACGGCTGGAGGCTTCAGTTCGATCAAGAAGTTTGTGCTGATGAAATAGTTTGTAAACCAATTATTAGGCGTACGTAATAAAAAGATTTACTATTCTTTTTTGTTCGCTCGATGCTGGAAGCCTGGATGCACTAGAGGAGCGGCTCAGTTACCGGGTGATGTCGAAGCGCATGCTGCTTGTTAAATAGCTTCTGAAGGGCTTAAGCTCAGAATTGCTTGGACAAGCGTTCTCTCCTGAAGACCGCTGTGGTCTTTTTTTCAAAAAACTCAAAAAGGTCTTGACAATGGAAATAAAATGTATTAAATTTCAATGTCTTAGCAGAAAGACTTAAAATATTACCTTAGATTCCACCCTTCAACTCGATTGCGCCGAGTGGAAGAAGCGCGTTTTCAGCGATTTCGTAGTGAGATTCGCCTCCTCTTGTGTTATTCTCGAGTGTGTTGTCCTCTTAGGCGTTCTCATTGTAGTCGCGTTGTCCCAACCCACTATCAGCAATCGTTATGCTTCGGGTTGACGCTCAGTGCTTCCACCCGATACAATGGCGGCTCAATATAGTTACCCGCAAGCGAGCAGGACGGGGCTTCTTGTAGGTGCGCAGGTTATCAACGAGTTTTTCCTCGTAGAAACCTCTGGATTCTGTTCCGCATTGCGGGAAGGTGAAAGAGGTTTTTTTGCTTTAAATCTTAAGCGTTGGGAGTTTTGTTAAGGGCGATCCGTCACTGTCAGCATTAAGAGGGAAGATTCTTTGTTTGCTCAGGAATCAAAAATAAAGATCATAATAATCCGGATGAACTGGGATGTTCGGACACAGCATTGATACGATAAACTATGAAGAAAAGGAAGCGGGGATTAATACTGTTGAATTTAAGAACGCTGGTTTGTCGAGCGGAATATATTTTTATTCTTTAACGGCAGGAGGCTTCAGTTCGATCAACAAGTTTGTGCTGATGAAACAGTTTATAAACCAATTATTAGGCGTACGTAATAAAAAGATTTACTATTCTTTTTTCGTTCGCTCGATGCTGGAAGCCAGGCTGCAGCTCGAAGCGGACAAAAGATAATAGCTGAAAAGTTTAGCTAATCTATTCAATCCCCTTGTTACGAGGGAAGTACGAAGAGACTTACTTTATTCTTATTCACAACGTTGCTTACTGTCGCGCTGGGGGCGACGGTAATGGCAGCAAACCGCTATTCTGTTGCAACCGGAAACTGGAATTCAACGAGCACATGGTCGGCAACTTCAGGAGGAGGAGCAGGGGCAAGTATACCAGCGGCTGGTGATGTTGTAACAATTGAACGGGGTTTCACCGTGACTGTCAACGGTACTTATACTTGTGCAAGTTTACAGGTTGGAAGTCCAGGGAACCAAACCTTTATCACAAGTGGAGCTTTCACAGTGCCAGCAGAGGTTACTTTAATAAACGTAGAATTTGGAGTAACCGAAGGTGCATTGTATTTATACATATTCTTTCCTCCCAGCTTCAGTAGCAATATTAGTACGGTTAAGTATGAAAGAGTTATCAAACTCCTTAAACCGTGCGCCTTATGAAACGATCTTCACTTCATTTCAAAAAGCAGTTTCCATTTCAAAAACCGGTTTTGCTCGGTTTTGTTTTTTTCCTTGTAACGCTTGGTTCATTTACTCAATTATTTGGAGCTACTTACACATGGCAAGGAGCTAATAATGCTTTATGGACCACCAGTACGAATTGGAATCCAACCCGAACAACTCCAGCCGCAACTGACATTCTGCAATTCAATACAGGAACAACACTAACAATTACGGCGGTCCCAACCCAGACAATTGGGAATTTCGTAATGTCTAACAGTACAACTATTACTTTGCAGGCGGCGACTGCATCTTCAACTCTCACAATAGGAAATGGAACTGGAACTGATTTAGATGTGCCGAGCGGTTCTTCGCTAACTATTGGCACAAACGTGAATGTTACCCTTGCTGCCAGTGCTACTGCCAATATTAGTGGTACATTGACGGTAAATAGTAGTCGTACTTATGATACCAATGGAACTACTGTTGTAACTACGGTAAATGGTACCATAATAAACACGGGAACCGTTACCTGTGCAACGGCTACAAAACTTCTCTTTATGAGTGGTTCAACTTACCGACATGCCCAGGATGCGGGAACAATTCCGACCGCAACATGGGATGCTGCTTCGACATGTCTTATAACCGGAGTAACATCTTCAACCTTGCCAAACGGTTTTTCTCAAAATTTCGGTAACGTTACATGGAATTGCACCGGCCAGGCTTCAGGAAATTCACTGCCCAATTCAGATTATACGTTTTCAGGTACTCTGACTATTGTAAGCACTGGAACTTCCACGCTTCAGCTCGTTAGGGGAAGTTATACCGGCAATGTTTTAAATTATGTTCAGACGGGTGGTTCAGTGTTTATGGGAAGTGCTACTACTGCAACAAAAATTTTAAATGTTACCAATGCTTTTTCCATTAGCGGAGGAACATTTGATATGTGTACTGGGAACCCACCTGGTGCAAGTACTTTTACGCTGAATGTGGGAGGCAATTTTACAATTAGTGGCGGAACTTTTCAAAAGTCAACAGCGGCTAATGCCACCTGTAATGTTAATTTCAACGGCACCACTACCCAGACATATTCCTATACAGCAGGTACTCTTTCTGGGTTGATAAACTTCTCAATTCTTAGCGGAGCTACCGTTGATTTTGGAACATCAACGATAAGCAACGGGTCAAGTGGCACTTTTACGTTAAACTCCGGTGGAAGTATTATTACTGCTCATGCTCAGGGGCTTTCAACAACTGCCGCGACCGGAACTATTCAGGTTACCGGAACAAAAACATACAACGCCGGTGCCAATTACACCTATGATGGTACGGCTAACCAATCAACCGGTAATGGTTTACCTACAGCTCTTACCGGTAAATTGACTATAAGCAATACTGGAGGTGCCGGCAACAATACCGTAACATTAAGTAGCGCAGAAGCTGTCGCAAATGGAGGTTCTATTGATCTTGTTGCGGGTATTTTTGCATCCGGCACAAACCTTACCATGAATGCCGCGACATCTACTATTAACCGAAGTGAAGGATCAATGACCGGCGCAATACAGGGAGCTGGGCCAAGCACATATAATGTCAACTATACAGGAAATTCAAAAACAACAGGCCCTGAATTGTCGGGTGGTGGTTTAAATAATATAGCCGTAACTTTAACCGCCGGTCAAACGCTGACTCTTGATGCAATCCGGGCGCCTGATGGCAATGTTACTATAAATAACGGAAGCACGTTCGATTTGAGCTCATTTACTTTAAACCGCTCAGCAGCAGGCGGTACATTGACTGTTGCAAGCGGAGCAACGTTAAGGATCGGCAGCACAAATACGTTGCCCGCCAATTACTCCACTCATTCTATCGGCGCAACGAGCACGATCGAGTATTACGGCAGCGCGCAAACTGTGGCCAACTTGAACAGTGCGCAAACCTACGGCAATTTGATCCTCTCCGGCAGCGGTACCAAGACTCTGCAGACCGGTACCACTGCAATCAGCGGCAATTTGACTTTGAGCGGAACCGTATCTACTACCACAGTAGTCGGCCTGACCATTAGCGGTAACCTCTCTATTGGAGACGGCACTACCTTCACGGCTGCCGGTTATGCATTGACAGTTACCGGGACTACCACCGTTGGTGGCGGAACGAGCGGCAACTTGACCATATCTTCTGCTACAGGCGCAAAACTTTTCACCGGCCTGGTAACGGTTAATGCTGGAGCCACTTGGAACAACTCCGGAAATTCGGCATTGGAGTTTCGTGGTGGAATTACCACTACTCCTACTTTTACAGGAGGTTCTGGAGTACATACTTTTACAACCAATGCTCAAGCACTAACCGGAACATTTTCTATTCCAAGTGTGACAGTTACAACTATAACACTTACCAATAACAACACGCTTACGGTTGGCACTGCATTGACTGGAACCGGTGGATTGACACAGGCAGCAAGTGCGACACTAAATATAGGCGGAACTTCCACTATTACAACGCTGACCGCAACTAATACCGGAAACACGGTAAACTATACTGGTGCCGCTCAAACGATACATTCCAATAATTATTATCATCTTACCTTAAGTGGTAGCGGAACAGACGTCTTACAGACCGGCACCACTACAATCAGCGGCAATTTGACTTTGAGCGGAACCGTATCTACTACCACAGTAGTCGGCCTGGCCATTAGCGGCAACCTCTCTATTGGAGACGGCACTACCTTCACAGCAGCAGCATATGCATTAACAGTAACGGGAACAACGACCCTTGGAGGAGGAACAAGCGGTACACTGACCATATCTTCTGCTACAGGCGCAAAACTTTTCACCGGCCTGGTAACGGTTAATGCTGGAGCCACTTGGAACAACTCCGGAAATTCGGCATTGGAGTTTCGTGGTGGAATTACCACTACTCCTACTTTTACAGGAGGTTCTGGAGTACATACTTTTACAACCAATGCTCAAGCACTAACCGGAACATTTTCTATTCCAAGTGTGACAGTTACAACTATAACACTTACCAATAACAACACGCTTACGGTTGGCACTGCATTGACTGGAACCGGTGGATTGACACAGGCAGCAAGTGCGACACTAAATATAGGCGGAACTTCCACTATTACAACGCTGACCGCAACTAATACCGGAAACACGGTAAACTATACTGGTGCCGCACAGGCAATTGCCGCCGTAACGTATAACAACCTGACTATCAACCAGTCAAGTGGCAATGCCACCCTTGGCGGTGCTGCAACAGTCAATGGTACTCTCACACTTACCGCCGGCAACCTGGCAGTAACCGACCCTAATGAATTGACCATGGGCGCATCAGCCACTACCGTTGGGGCAAAAGACGTGACCGGGATTGTTACACGGACAAGCTTCGTTGCCGCCACTTCATATACCTTTGGGAATCAGTACACAACAATTAACTTTCAGAATGTGGGAACATTACCGACTGTGATGAAGGCAAAAATCACCATCGGCTCGGCACCAGCGTGGAAAACGGATGCTATCCAAAGGACTTTCGAGATGATCCAGAGCGGAGCAAGCGGCAGCCTTGCGTCTCTAAACTTGCATTACCTTGATACCGAACTTAATGGGAATACAGAAGATAAGTTGGTTCACTGGACCGCCCAGCTTCCTTCCCCACCGGGAGACGTGATGGAACATGGCAGGGCAGATTATAGCACGACGAACAACTGGGTTGGATGCTCAAACATGGACGTATCATATTTTCCCACAGCCTTTGGCTCAATCGCCTGGACGCTGGGTAATTCTGCCCTCTCAAGCTTTACCTGGAACGGGTCAATCAGTATAGACTGGTCTACTGCGGCTAACTGGACTCCTGTCGGTAATCCATCAGAGTTGAATGATGCCATAATTCCTGATGCATCGACAACCCCCGATGACCCGACATTACCCCTTGGCGCTGCTGCAATCGGAAGACTGACAATCGAAAGTGGCGGAATTTTGAACGCAACGACAACCTCCACCGTTACCATCTCTGGTGCTTCAGGTGCGTGGAGTGACAACGGGGGTACATTTAATGCCAGCACAAGCACGGTGATTTTCACTAACGCAGCAGCCACAGTATCCGGTGAAACGGAGTTCTACAATGTGACGATTAATTCCGGTGCAGGGTTGACGATGGGGAGCGGTGGCACGATGCGGATTGGCGGGACGATGACCAATAATGGAACGTGGCGTGCAGCGGGGCTATCGGGTAGTACCGTCGAGTATAATGGTGGAAGTCAGACAGTATTGAATCCAAATGGACTGACTCCAGGCTACGATAACCTTATCCTCAGCGGCAGCGGAACTAAAACAATGCCAGGCACAGCCTTGACCATTGCAGATAACTTCACAATGAGTGGAACGGCCTCAGCAACAGCAGGGAATACCATATCAATGGGGGCCTTCAACCAAACGGCCGGCACTTTTAATGACGGTGGCTTTACAATGACCGTCACTGGCTCTGGTGCGTCAACCTGGACTAAATCAGGAACGTATACCGCATCAGGAACTGTGAACTTTACAGGCACGTCGCCAGAAATAGGGGCGTCGAATTTTAGTACTCTTCAAATCACTGTGAGCGGCACTGCGACTCTCACCGGTAATGCAACTGTTGCCGGTAATCTGACTATCTCGAGCGGTGCAATTAATTTGTCGTCGTTTACCGCGAACAGAACTGTTGCTGGCGGCACGTTAGCGCTTGCCAATGGTACGACAATGATTATCGGCGGGACGAATACGATCCCGACAAATTATGACACACACTCGTTTGGGGCGACGAGCACAGTTGAATATGCCGGTTCCACCCAGACTGTGGCTGCTCTGAACAGCTCTCAAAATTATGGACACCTGATTTTCAGTAATGTGGGGATAAAGAGCATCAGTTCGTCAATTACAGCAAACGGGAATGTGACAATCAATTCTGGGGCCCCCGTCACCGTGGCGAACAGCATAACGCTCCAAGTGAATGGCAGCATTAGTAATGCTGGTACTCTGACAAACAACGGAACGATCAAGGTAGGCAACTGATAACGGAAGGAAGCAGATATGCGATACACACAATTAACTAATCATCAATCACCAAACAAAAGGAGGCACATATGCGATCTGATAACCCAAGACCACCGTAGCGGTGGAAGTGGATTTCACTTCTAACTAATCACCAATCACCAAACAAAAGGAGGCACATATGCGATCTGATAACCCAAGACCACCGTAGCGGTGGAAGTGGATTTCACTTCAAAAGTGGACTCCACCGAAGCACGGCACTCTCTGAGTCCCCAAGGGATCCTCTGGACGGACCTTCGGGACAAGAGCAGCCAGCAGTACGTGAATGGATTGAGCACCCATTCAACCCGCCAATCCGCCAGAAAACAGGCGGGCGCAAGAAACGCGAAAGAAGGCGGGCAAGCAATTGACTGATCACAATTCACTATTCACTATTCACAATCTTCAAAAGGAGCAATTGTCATGAAAACGCAATATCGAAGTTCAGACAGCGACCCACCGGTCGCAGGTAAACATGGATTGAGCAATTCACTTAACAAAACAAAAAGGAGTAAAACAATGAACGCGAGGCACGTTTCAACTTGCTTGCTGCAGAAAGGCTTGGTGGCGATCGCGCTGCTTGCCGTTCTGGCAGTGACGGCTTTCGGGCAAGATGTTACCAACGCCGGCACTGGCACTATTGCCAATACCGGCCTCATTAAAATAAAGGGAACGTTTACACCTGCCAGTCAAACATCCATCGGCGGGACGGTGGAGTATAATAAGGCTGGCTCTGCAAAACGTCCCAGCACTCACGTATTCCAACTTGACAGCCTCGGGCGGGGGAGGGGACAAAACTCTTGTCGGCACGACAACAGTGGATGCTCTCACCGTCAACAACACCGGCTTTGCGTTCAAGGTTGGTGGTCAAACCCTCGACCTTAAAGGCCCAACTCCAGTAACAGTGACTGCCGGTACTTTTGATGCGACAGCAGCGAGCAGTACAGTGAATTACTCGGGTGCTGCCGCTCAGGCGTTGTACGGCACGAGCTACGTCAACCTTGGTGCTTCCGGCGGTGCGGGTAACGATAAAACCGCAGGCGGTTCTGTAACCGTAACCGGAACACTGACGAACGCCGCGAGCACCGTGATCGATTTCGGAACCAACACCTTTGTTGGCACGGGCGCAACTTTGTTGACAAACAGCGGAATACTAAAGGCTGCTGGAACAGTGACGATCGATGCCACAGCGGCAGTTGGTGCCACGTTTGAATACTCTAAAACAACCGCTACGCAAGCAGTTGCCCCGGCATACTACACCAGTCTTACTTTGAGCGGTGGCTCCGGTGCGACGGGACAGAAAAACTTCTCTGGTTTAACAAAGATCTCCGGATTGTACACAGTTGGCGGTGCTAACAGAGATTACGCCACCAGTACTGCAACAATCGAATTCAACGGCGGTAGCGCCCAGACTATAACAGGTGAATCGAACTACTACGCTGTAACGCTAAGTGCTGCCGGTACGAAGACGCTTGCTTCAGCAATGACGCTGACCAATGCATTCTCGCATACGGGCGGTCAGTTAGATATCAACACCGGTGGTTCGCTCCAACTTGGAACAACCGCAAGCTTTGTAGCGCTTAACATCAACGGAACCGGCTCTTTGACGGGCGGTTCTGGAACAGCGACCTTTAATAACGCAGTTGCGGTTGCCGCAGCAGGCGGTTCGATCGCTGCTGGCGCTGGCACCTTGGCGTTTAGCAGTACATTGAATAACGTTGGAACAATTACACTTGGTGCTACACGTGCTATGACATTGTCCAACACATTTACTAATACGGGAATACTAGCGTTCAACGCAACTTCAACCGTTACGTATAATCAGGCTGGCGCGCAAGCAGTTGTACCAGCCACGTATGGTAACTTAGCGTTGACGGGTGGTAATACAAAAACGTTGAGTGGTACCACCGGCATTGCAACTGCTTTGACAACCTCCGGAACAGACGTAACGATTGGCAGTGGAACAACGACGTTATCCGCGAGTGCTACCGCACAGTTTGACGGCAACCTTGTAACCACTGGTACGTTTGATGCGAGTGCAGCTACGACAACGACGACGTTCAACGGTGGTGCTCAATCCATCAGCGGAACGGCTGTTACGCTTACCAATCTTGCTTTGTCGGGCACTGATAATAAGAGCTCGAGCGTAGACTTGAACGTGAACGGCACTTTCACGCCGACACAAGGTATCACGATGAGCGGCGCCAGCGTGTTAGCGGTGGGTGCAAGCGGTACGATCGGAACGTACGGCGCCTTGAAGGAAGTCGCTGGTCTCATGACGGTCAATGCTCCATCAGCGGCGACGTATAGGATGAACAACGAATACACAAGCGTCGCATTCTCCAGTGCTGAAACTAACAGAACATTTACGTTGAAGAACCAACCTGCGACTAATCCATTTGGCGGTTATTCTGCGTCAACAGATGTCAATCGCAAAGTGACTGCAACGTATGCAAACTGGACATTGGGAACAGCAACAATGCAGGTTGCATATTGATACGGCGAACGCTCGACCACCAGCGAAAGCAATCTCCGCTATTTCAGAAACGATCCAAGTGTTACCACGAACAAGGTTGGAACAGGTCAAACACCGACACGAACGGCATCCAGTGTAGCTGATGCTGTAAACACTGACCTTGGACGCATTTCGTTGGCATCCATTCAACCGACAGCAGGTTCAGGTTCTTCAATGACCAAAATCAACTCTGGCGATGTCCTTGCAATGTCCATCCGCGCTGCGGCGTTCATCACAGTGGCTGCTGCAGATTTCAACACAGGCTTAACGTGGGACGAAGGAACAGTACCTACCTCGACGGATGATGCGATCATTGATAACGCTGGTGTAACAGTTGCCGATGCTGCAAGCAACACCGTCAAGTCGGTTACGATCAATTCCGGTAAGAGCTTAACGTTGACGGCTGGCACTTCCGGTACGTTAACAACGGAGGTTGCTGGTGGTGGATTGACGAACAACGGTGCGCTGTCCGTTGGAGCCAACCGTGCAGTAATAGTAAACGGTACATTAGCGAACAACAATGGTGCAACGATTACGAACGCTGGCACGATTACGGTTCAATAAATGATCGAGTCATGATCCTAAATTGCCTCTCGACAAGAGAGCGTGCCATGTGATAAGGAAATGCACTTGCGGTGTTTTTGACATAGTCCAACGATGTCGTGTTGATCGGACAAATGAAGCAGCCCGATGAGAGAGAGATAACCGAAGTAGCAGGAAAACATGGCCTCAAGCACTTGGCTTCATCTGAGCGATACGGTGCGTGAGTTTTCGCGGACAGGTAGTTCCGGTTGGTTTTCGAAGCTGTCGTTTCAGGGATCCGGATTTCCGCTGCTCCTTCTCACGTTGCCGACGTCGTTTGGCAAGACAGGTCCAGATGAAAGCTAAACGTATGTGCGTTTTCATAACAATGCTAACGCAAATCCATCCAGCGGCGACAATGTTGGAGCCGCTAGGGGGACCCAGCTCAGTTTTCCTTCGCGTCGGAACTCACCGAGATGATCGATGCGATACGGCTGATTGTCTCGACGGTGAACGGGGAGGGAAGGCGTGTTGCGCTCCTTCTCGCCTTCCCGCCATCACCGCCTCCTGAGCAAAAATGAAACGTAGATGGAGCGATCAACAAGGAGGTTTCGAAAGCAATGCAGAGTTAAAGAGGAAATATTAAACTGTCTACAGAGATCTGTTGCAGGTCTCCCGGAGGCGTTGAAGTATTTCAGCCCCTCCGGCTGGCTCGGATCGATTGTTCGGATTGTGTGGACGAGCCGCGACTCTGCAACGACTGATCAATGGGTGCAGCGATGGTTGCCGAACAAGAAGCAAATGCCTGAGGTGGTTCGCCCGAGGGATCAAGGCTAAGGCTCTGTGGAAGGTGCACCTCCTGTTGTTCCTGATGCTGATCACGACGGTGAGTTCGGTCCAAGCAGGCGTGGGTGACTTGAAGAAGGCCGGGACGATCAGAAATACGGGTACCATCCGCGTAAGGAACTAAGCGATTGGGTCTCCTTCGGGCCTTGATGGAACGTTTGGAACTTCGGTACGAATCAAGTTGTTCCTGGGGTGAATTACAGGCATTTAATATTATCCGGTTCTGGTACGAAAACAACAAGCGCTGGTGATTTCACTGCTAGTCGTAATCTTCAGATTTCGTTGACCGATACAGTGGTTGTAGAATCTGGCAGATGAGTGTCGCTTGGTGGTACGTTAACGGACAGTAGATATCTCACAGGTAGCATTAGCAAGACGATTGATCTGTCCGGCAGCACAACAAGCTCTGATTTCGCTAGCTTCGCCGCGACGATTTCTTGGAGTGGCGTCACGCCAGGAACGACAGCAATCACACGTGCCACCGGCACAGCCTCTACCTCGTCCGATCCGGCGTGTGCTGGCAAACAATGCATTAAACGGCACTTTGATATTGCTTCAACGTTTAGCACCGGCTTCTAGGGAACGCTTGTGTTTAGATATGCCGATACTCAACTGAAAGGCCAGCAACGAAGAGGTGTTTGCAGGAGTTGACATGGGCCTAATGTCCCTTGAACTACGGGAATCACGCTGCCAACTCAAGAGAGGAAAGCGTGTTCAACAAAATTGGACACCTCAATCTCGGTTCACATCTTGGAGTCCAAGGACACGGCAATGAAGTACACGCGCTTGGAGAGTTTGCTCCTTCTCTCCCGCGCAGAGAACCGTACCGTGGGCTACTGGAGAAATTGAAGACGGATGGCCGGACGATATCTGTTCGCCTGGCGCATATCCATAATCAATAGCTTCCGCAGTTATCTGCTCAATAACTGCCCTGGATTATCACATCGTGGCGAAGAGCGTGTTTCGCTCCTTCACCTCTTCGCTATGTGTGTGCAAGACTTACGAACAACTTCAGAGGGTCAAAGTGAAGAAACAGGCTGGAAGACTTGGAAGGACGAGATTCATTGAGAGTCAACGGGCGGGTGCAAAGCTTTGCTGGACATGGAACAACCGAGCCCATACACTTTGAGTAGTGCAACTAGAGTGAAACGTTAGAGGAAAGTTTTTGAGGGCAAACAGAAATAGTAGTGTATTTAAAGGGAGATCACTATGGTCACGATGAGATCAGTTGTTACAGGCGCCTTGGAGACCTTAACTAGGACCGGTGTCCGCATATCACTGGCTATGCTCGCAGGTTTATTCTTCGTTGTCTTCATAGATCTCGCCGGTGCACAGAGCCTAATAAACACTGGCTCGATAAACAACACGGGTCTTATAAGAGTGAAGGACGAAGCGGTAGGTCTCCCTTCACGCATTGATGGTGTATTTGAGTTCTTTGGTGCCAATCAACAGGTACCAGCGAAACAGTATAGCCATCTCGTATTGAGCGGATTGGGAACAAAAACGACGAAGGGGGGGGGCTTTACGGTCACTGACAGCATTTTCATCGCTACTGCTGTCACCCTTCGAGTTGAGTGTCGCTGCTCAATCACGTTGAATGGAACCCTGACGGAAGGAGGATATCTTGCCGGCATGATTCAGAAAAGGGTTGATCTTTCTGGGTCAACCTCTTCGTCTGATTTTGGTAACATCGGGGCAACAATTTCGTGGGTTGGTCTTGCACCCGGTTCTACCAGTGTAATCCGTGGTTCCGACAGTAGCCTCACGGGGAATGGTCATCAATCTATCAAGCGGTTCTATAATATTGTGCCCGACACAAACAACGGACTGAATGCTACCCTCCTCTTCAGATATTCAAACAACGAGCTTAACGGACAGAATCCTGCCGCCCTATCACTTTGGAGCTCAACAGACAGCGGAGCTACTTGGAGGAAGCAAGGAGGAACCATTGATGTGGCATCAGGCACAATCACAAAGACCGGGATTGCTTCTTTCTCACTCTGGACGGCTGCGGATAGCGATCACCCCCTAGGGCCTTCAACGATTGAGGGGGTACCATCAAGCATCGCTCTTGCTGCGGGCAATAATGCAACTGGACCCATCAACACGTCTGTCAATCCATTTGTCGTGATTGTAACGGACGGATATGGTGACCCCGTGCCAGGGGTTAGTGTAACATTCGCAATCACAAGTGTTCCATCTGGAGCGTCGGGACAGAGCTTGAGTGTGACAAATGCCACAACGGGGGCAAACGGTCAAGTCTCAAGCGTCTTAACTCTTGGCAATCAGGCTGGAATCTATACCGTCACTGCCACTTCTGCGGGACTGATGGGAAGCCCGGTTGTGTTCAATGCGACGGCGGCCAAGCCGGTGGGCTTGCTCGTTTCGCAGGGTTGGAATATGATCTCAAGTTTTGTTTCACCGAAAGATTCAACATTAGACACGATTCTTGTCAAAATTAAGCCTCGGATGGTGATTATGAAGAACGGTGCAGGACAGATCTACTGGCCTGCTTTCGGCATCAACACCATTGGCAGTTGGAACTATCGGCAAGGTTACCAAATGTATATGCAATCCGCCGATACGCTCTCAATCACGGGACCAGAGCTGACACCGCAGGCAACATCCATCTCATTGGTTCAAGGTTGGAACTTGGTTGCCTACTTGCGCAATAGCCCTATGCGCGCTGATTCTGCTCTTGCAGGAATCGTCAATAATCTTGTAATTGCAAAGAATAATGTTGGGCAAGTCTATTGGCCTACATTTAGCATTAACACGATTGGATCTATGAAACCCGGACAAGGATACCAGATGTATCTGACACAGGCATCAACACTGTTCTATCCGGCAAACAGTGGTCCAGTTCCCGCGTCTCTTTTGAGCAAAGCGCACGTGATTGCAGACGCAGCGGATGTTTCATCACCTGCCCATTACCGCCTCCCGGTATCGAACACAGGAGCCAATGCAATTCTTCTTATCGAATCGCCAGAACTTAATCAAGGTGATGAAATTGCCGTATGGACCGCAAAAAAGATGCTTGTTGGAAGCGGACTAATGAGTCAAGGAAAAGCTTTGGTTACAATCTGGGGTGATAACAGCATAACTGGGGGGATCCTCGAGGGCGCTGTGGATGGAGAATCGTTATTACTCACAGTGTGGTCTGCAGAAGACCACAACGAGAGATCGCTCTCGATTTCTTCACTCAGAGATGCTTTAACGGGTCGAGAGATAGCAAACACATTACACTACAAAACCGATGCTGTCTGGATCGTACGGGTAACAGGGATGAAGCAGATCCCAGAATCATTTAGTCTTTCACAGAACTATCCAAACCCATTTAACCCATCCACAACCATAAAGTATGGACTGCCTCACGATACAAAAGTGACGCTGGAAATCTACGGCGTCCTTGGTCAGGTTGTTGCAGTGGCTGTTGATGAAGAACAGAAGGCAGGATACTATGAGATAGTGTTTGCGAACTCAGGCTTGGCAAGCGGTGTATATTTCTATCGCCTGCAAGCTGGCTCATTTATCGAAACAAAGAAAATGATCATTCTAAGATAGGACGAAAGCTTCATAGAACGTATCTCAGATTTTAAGATACAAAGGCATAACCCATGACACAATTCAAGTTATTTCTCGTTGGGCTGATTGTTGGCACACTGTCAGGCAAAACGGCGATGGCACAGGACCACTTTACTTTTACCTCAAACACAGGAAACAATGCAACGGTGGCCGTCCTCACTTCTGCGAATCCCAATATTAGTGGAACCCCACTTGCATCCGGTGATGAGATTGGCGTTTCTACTCCGGCTGGTCTCTGTGTTGGTGCAGTGGTATGGGCAAATGTGAACACTGCCATCACTGTTTGGGGAGACAACGATCAAACGCCAGCGGTGGATGGCATACTTGTTGGCGAACAAATGTACTATCGTGTATGGCAGAAATCAACGAACACTGAGTACACAAATGTGAGCGTAACTTATTCTCAAGGAAATGGAGTTTATGCCGTCAATGGGATTTACGTTTTGTCTTCCCTTACCGCCACAGCCACAGTGCCAGCTCCTGCAGCTCCGACACTTGCTTCTCCCTCTGACGGGGCAACGGGAGTCTCCACCAGCCCAACCTTGAACTGGCATGCCTCCAGTGCTGCTACCTCCTATCGCCTGCAAGTCTCCACTAACTCCAACTTCTCAACAACTGTGGTTGACCAGAGTGGCATTACTGGTACATCCTATTCAGTGAGTGGACTTGCCAATAACACCACCTATTACTGGCGCGTCAATGCGATGAACGCAGGTGGGACGAGCGGCTGGTCAGGCGCGTGGAACTTCACGACAGTCATCTCGGCGCCATCGGCGCCAACTTTACTGACACCGGCGAATGCTGAGACTGGGGTTCCGGTCCTGACGGGCTTCAGTTGGACTGCATCGTCCGGGGCCACATCGTACGGACTTCAGGTGTCCACGGACGCCCTTTTCACGAGTGTGGTGGTGAGCCAGACGGGGCTAAGCGGAACGGGATACACGCTGGCAGCGCCTCTTTCGAACAGCACGCTCTACTACTGGCGGATGAACGCCACCAACGCTGGCGGAACAAGTTCTTATTCCAGCACGTCGAGCTTCACTACCATTGTTGCAGCACCAGCGGCACCGACACTGGCCTCACCATCCAACGCTGCAACGGGTGTTTCCTCCAGTCCCACGTTAAGCTGGAACGTTTCCACCGGAGCCACATCGTATCAGTTGCAGGTCTCGACCAGCCCAACCTTCTCCACCACCGTCTTTGACCAGAGCAACATCACGAGCACATCGCAGCAAGTTTCCGGCCTTGCCAACAACACGCTCTACTACTGGCGGGTCAACGCCACCAACGCTGGAGGAACAAGTTCTTATTCCAGCACGTGGAGCTTCACTACCATTGTTGCAGCACCAGCGGCACCGACACTGGCTTCACCGTCCAACGCTGCAACGAGTGTTTCCACCAGTCCCACGTTAAGCTGGAACGCTTCCACCGGAGCCACATCGTATCAGTTGCAGGTCTCGACCAGCCCAACCTTCTCCACCACCGTCTTTGACCAGAGCAACATCACGAGCACATCGCAGCAAGTTTCCGGCCTTGCCAACAACACGCTCTACTACTGGCGGGTCAACGCCACCAACGCTGGTGGAACAAGTCCTTATTCCAGCACGTCAAGCTTCACTACCACCGGGCCGACATTCGTTGAACAAGTCAGTTCCGAAGCGCGAGCAACATACTACCTGGGTCAGAACTATCCAAATCCATTTAACCCCAGTACGACGATTGAGTTTGCCATACCCGAAGAAAGTTTTGTGAAGTTAAGCGTGCATAATACCTTGGGACAAGAAGTAAGAACGTTAGTCAATGAAAAGAAACAACCCGGATTTTATGACGTGACTTTTAATGTGAGCGAACTGGCAAGTGGTATTTACTTCTATCGCTTGTCCGCTTCCAGCGGACCAGGACAGGCAGGCAACTTCGTGGAGGTGCGTAAGATGCTATTGCTTCGCTGATTACGCTGATTTCACGGATTCAACACTGATTCACACTAGCCAATTCTGCTCCGACTTCGGGACAGGCTCGCCTCATGGTAGAGCTCTTGCGGCGCTAAAGCGCCATAATTTTCCAACATGTTCTTCACTTCTTCTGACCTGCTTCCAACTCCTCTAAAGCTCGCTTCAACGCTGACTTCACTAACGTGCTTTGTTCCGTCTTCAGCAGATCTTTCAGTGGTTCGAGCGCCTTTGGATTTCCAGACTCGCCCAGCATGCGAACGGCTATGCGCCTGACGAACGTGTTGGAATCTTTTAGAAGCGTGATAAGATGATCAACAACCTCCGGAGTATGATTTCCTAGAGCGGAAAGCAAACTTACTGCGGGAACCCGAAGATTTGCGGGCTGACTTAGCTTCGAGTATTCCATCGCATACCTCAAAGCCCGCGAGTCATGCAACTGCTTCAGTCCCGTGAGTGCAGCGCTGCGAATCACTTCCCTAAGGGAATTCATGTTCATCGCAGCCGCAAGAACCTCAAACGCCTTAGCCGAATCCACTTGCGGGATTGCTAAGAGACTTGCTGTGACAACGGCATAGCTTGAATCGGTCTCAACTGCTGACTTGAGCAACGCAGCTACTTTTTCACCTCTTGCTTGACCTAAGCCGCGAATTGCCGCCGCGCGGACACGAGCACTCCTGTCCGTCTTGTATGCCATCATTAAAGCTTCCGTCACCTTTTCCCCTTCAAATTTCGACAATGCATCCGCTGCCTCTTTGCGAACACCACCAAATCTGTCATTCATCAGAACATCTCTCAGAGCCTCAAAGACACCAACGTCATGAGTGGAATCTTTGATCGCTCGAATCGCCTGAATTCTACCGACGATATCATCATCATGCTTGAGCTGATACAGATACTCCTCCCTCGATTTGGGAAACTTCAATGTCTTGATGATGTAGTTGCCTTTATCGAACAATACCATCAGAGGTTTCGAGGTGAGTGAGAAAGAAAACTCTTGAGTGGCTGAGTCAATTTGTATCGTCTTGAGCACCGTTTCTGATGGCAGACTGAACTCAACATCCACAGGCATTCGGAACACCGGTGTTCTTTCATCTACTTTCTGGACTTGCTTGACGAGAAGTCTGAGGACTTTTGCGCTGTCATTCCAGGCGCTGCTTACTTCAAATTGTGGATGCCCAACCTTGTACAACCACTCGTCGAAGAACCACCACAGGTTTTTTCCAGTAGCCTCCTCAACTGCTCGTGTGAAGTCGCGAGTATCAACAGGCATGAATTGATTCCTGTGAGCGTAGTAGTTGATCGCTTTCCACCACAGCTCATCACCCAACAAATGGCGCAGCATGTTCAGCACAAGTTCTCCTTTCTGATATACGAGCGGGGCACCTTCCAAGAACTCGTGGACAAACTTACTCGATACAATCGGTTCTCTAAGTCCGCCTGCATCTGACCGAAGATAGTACTGTAATGACTGCATCATCCCGTACCTCGCCTCATCGAGACCGAACGCATACTCAGAATAGAGTTTCTCAAAATAACTCGCAAAACTCTCATTGAGCCAAGCGTGAGACCAGTCTTTGCAGGTTAACAGATCCCCCCACCACTGGTGAGCTAACTCATGGGATATCGTCGAGACGGTTTCGGTAGCCCCGTCGGCCTCTAGCGCCATTCTCGCATCAGCCATGATGTTCTCAGACAACGTCGTTGCGGTGGTATTTTCCATGCCGCCGTACATGAAATCTCTGAGAATGATTTGCGCGTACTTGTCCCAAGGATATTCATAGCCGATTCTTTCTGAAAAGAATCTAACCATATCCGGTGTTCTACCAAAGGTGGTCTTCGCGATGTTCTCCTGCCCCTTGTAGACATAATAGTTGACTGGGATTTTCTTGTAGAAATCTCTTGACTCGGCATACTCACCGGCCGCTATCATTATTGCATAGGAAGGATGAAGCTTGTCCATGAGCCAATGGTAGGTCTTTGTCTTCTCTTTCTTGTCCTCTTTCACACCAAGCAACCTGCCATTAGACAGGGCGAAGTAAGAATCCTTCACAGTGATGATTGTCTCGGATGTCACCTTGTCGTTGGGGAAATCGTAACAGGGGAACCAGAAATGATTCTCCTCCATCTCCCCTTGCGACCAGATTTGATACGGCTTGTCAGGATTCAGGGAATCAGGTTGGATGAAATAAAGCCCCTTCTTCGGTGTGCATCTGTACGTTACGGCAAAGGTGACTGTATCTCTCAGCGTGTAAGCCTTATCGAGCGTGATTTTGAGCTTCCCGGGACTCATGGCAAAAGATAGTTCCTTCCCATTTGCCAACGTGACCTTGCTGATCGTCATATCTGAAGCATCGAGATCAAACGAGGCAAAGTGGCTACTGAGTGGGACGATCTTCGTTGTAACCTCACCATAAACCATTTTCCTTTGTTCGTCAAATCTGACATTGAGTTTGACATGCTGGACATCAAACGTTCTGTCTCGTGTCAGACTGGTCACCGCGAGGGGCTCTTGACCGAAAGCACTACAAGCATACGACAACATCATCCAGATCGCGAGACCGCACAGAATACTCTCAGTTAAAGCTGATGCTTTCTTTCCCACAGGGCAGTGAAACATGTTAGTTCCTTTGAACAGTTTTGGGATATTGGAATGATTTGAGATTGCGTTCACAACATAGATCCTAGATCGAAATGCTAGCTACCCCCCTCCCTTCTCTTTCATTTGCAGCTCAACAACCACTCCATTTTTCCTAGCTACGTCAATATGCAAGACTGGTGATCGCTCGAAGCTGATACTCAGCCTTTCACCATCAGGCAGCATTCGGTAGAACGATTTCTTGCGACCAAACAGTTTCTGTTCGAGATGGATTTCAGCGCATTTGGATTCCTCGCCATTGTTGGTGACGATCAGATAGTAGCTGTTCTTTGGGGAACGGAACAGTGACGTGTGCACCCCGCTTGTCGTTGATCGAGCATAAATCGGAATCTTGAAATGCCGATGCAGGGCAATCACTACGTCAGCATTCGGATGACAACCGAGAATTGCGACTGTTCCTTTTCCTCTCCTTTCCGTATAGCCAACCGTGACCTTCCTTCCAACCTCCAAATTGAACAGGTAATCTGTTTCCTCCTGCTGAGAACCGTGTCTGAACACTTGCTCGGCGACAATCGCTTTGCCGGGAACATCACAATAACTGAAAAGTGGACTCTGAACTCGAACCTTCGTCTCTCCCAGAGTTATTTCAACATACCGACTTTCTATTACTTCGTCGGGTTTCTTGATGCCAAGGAGATTAAGCTGCTCCATCGCATCGTCAAGATAGGGATAACTTGTAAAGAACATAAGGTTGCCGCCGTTTTCGACATAATCCACGAGCCGCTGCTGTCCAACCTTGTCAAGCCGTTCCCCGCCATAATAGAAGAGGATTGGCTTGTTAGATTGCCTGTGAGAACTGTCGCCAGTGTCAAAGAATTCATAATCAATGTCGGCGTCGTAGAGCGAGACGAGAGTCGGATGATCCGGATCGGAAAGTGAGGAGGCTCGGTACAAGGTGGAATAGGATACAGCTGTGTCTGTCAATTTCTCAAGCTCCGCAGGTTTCATTTGATTGTATGTCGAGACAATGTCCTTGAACGCTTTAAAGAGCTCGGGTCGTATCCATCCACGCTCGTTGATAGGCGACATATACCAGTTGTCTCGATTCACAAGCATGTACCAATTCCAACCAGCGATTCCCCCTTGCAGCGCTGTGCAGCAGATCAGTCTATAATGGTTCGCCGAAAGAACCTTCGTCTTATAGTGAAACCCGTGCCAGATCCCGGATTCAAACTCCGCAATGTAAGGGATCCTGCAAACAGCACGGGCATAGATCATCCGCTCAAGGAATTCTCTTTGCTCTCGTTCACTCTCCGTAAATTCGTTGACGGGATATTGGTCAATGCCAACCAAGTCCGCAATCTCGTTCATCTCTCTCCAGTTTTGCACCCACACATCAGGATACGTGTTCAAATAGATTGGGACATCAACACCAAGTGTGCGGTAGGTATCCACCATCCACTTCGCCTTCTTGTTGACGTACCACCAGACGAACTGTTTGAAATCTAGATAACGTATTATTGATTCCTTATCTTTTATCAGAAGCGATTGCGTTGCTCTCGCTTGATGAAAATCACCGTAGTCCGCACCCCAGCGGTCGTTCAGTCTCTTGATCGTTCTATACTTCTCCTCCAGAAAATCCTGAAACATCCCTCTCTCTCCACTGAGACCAAGTTGCTCTGCATACCAACCGACGAATGGGTCTATCTCATTATCCGCCTGCCATAGAACTACTCGACCGCCATTGGTTGCCAAATGCGGTTTGACGACCTCCACGACCTTCTCCATATATCGTTTCGCCGCCTTGAGAAATTCCGGATGCATGCGATGATACCTCGCAATGTATGTGGGCACACCTGCGTTCACCCACTCCGTGTAGACGTACGGTCCGGGACGTATGATGATCCAGAAACCTTTCTCCTCGAGCATATCGAGATACGCCGCCAGGTTTCTTTGCGGGTCAGTCTTGCCGTGAAAATCGAACTTGCCCTCCTGCCCAGCCTTTCTGGGTTGCTCGTATTCATGGTAGTCCCAGCAGACGTACGATGCAATCACCTTGAGCCCCATCTCTTTCGCTCTATCGAGACACCTGCTCCAATGGTGCGGATTCAATCGCCAATAGTGCACCTCACCGCTCAGAAGAGAAATTCTTTCTTTCCCGACAATCAATTGATTATTTTTGATCTGAACTGAGCTAGTCATAACCATTGTCCTCCGTCCGATCGAGAAGTCTCATTTCTTAGTCTCCTCCAGCCTCATCCTCTCCTCTCACTATCTCCACAATCTTGTTGGAGATGAATCTTGCAGGTGCCAAGAGGTAATTCAGTGCTTGCTCAAATCCTTCGAGCGGATCAAGTCCTCGCACATTCCAGAGCACTCGGATGACATGAATCATCTCCTTGGCTTCAGGTTCGTAGATCTTCTTGAGAAGCGGAAGTGTCGCAAACCGCAATACGCCCGACAGCAGAAAGATAAACTTGTACTCATCCAGCGCGAAAAGATAGAGATCAACATTCATGCCCGAAAGGTTTTGCACAATGATGCCGCCGAGAACTGGCGCAACCGCAGAAGCAGCGCCAACAACCGTGGAGAAGACGGCGATGTAGACCGAATTGTATTCCCTCGGAGCTACCTCCAGCAGAATATTGGCTGCAGTCAGGTTCAATCCCGCATCGAATACACCTGTTGAATGAATTATAACATAAAGAAAGAAAGTTTCAGGAGATGTCCACAGCCACAAGATAGGGAAGATGGCTTTTCCAATCACGTTGATCGCTAGGACCGGTTTGTTTCCGAATCTATCTGAAAGCCGTCCCCAGATGTTCATTGAGATGAGACTGGTGGCACCCGCAATTGCCGCCATCGTGTTGATGAACGTGAAACCGAACCCCATCCTCTTGATCATGTACACAGCAAAGAATGGACCGGCAATATTGATGGAGAAATCCAACAGTGTGCGGAACAAGATCAGCCGACGAAAGTTCTCTTCCCGAAACGGTCTTGCGAGCAGACTCAAGAACGGCTCCTCCTGCTTCGGTCGAAAGAGCGGCGGTTGAGGAATCTTGCCGATGTACACATTCGACATCCAGCCAAAAGCAAGCCCCACAAAGAGCAAAATAGCGAAACCAAGCATCGTGTATCGCGGGAACTGCCCAACCCACAAGTCCAAGAACGCCCCCCCAGCAATGGCTGCCAACATGCCTGTGAACCCGCCAGCGAAATTTCTTCTTGCAAAGAACCGGCCCCGCATGTCCTCAGGACAGAGATCCCTCAGCCACGACAAGAACGCCAACCCACCAACGGAACTTGAGACATAATAGAGTGTAATGATCACGAAGAAGATGATCATCACATGGGAACTCACGAAACTCAGCGGGATAAGCGGCAAGAGCAGTATCGGTATCCAAAGATTCCTACCTATCCAAACTGATCCAAGCATTATTGTTCTTCGATCTCGACCGCGACGCTCAACCAAGTACGACGAGTGTATCTGCATCAGATTCGCAAATGCTGGCAGCCCGGCAAGGATACCGATCTGAAAGTCTGTAGCACCTAGCGCTAATGCAAAACCTGTCAATATCACACCGCCCATGATGTTTCCCATCACACCCGCGAAACCGATCTCTACGACGGCATTGTGAAGACCTCGTTGTAATTGCTCCCCTGATATTTCTGAAGGTGAATCGGTTGCCTCGTCAGTTTCCCCTGTATTCATAGTTGTTCTATTGTTCGTTCCTGTAGAAGACGAATTCCAGGCAAGTCACTCTTACGTCCAATTACGAATTGGACTCTACTTACTCGGATTAATGAGCTTCTGTATCATCGGGTCGTTCAAATTCTGCATCGTTACAACATACACGCCGGTGTCAACCCGCTTCTCAATCGCTCTACCCTGCTTTGCATCAACCGCCGCCTTCACACCAAGGTAACCCATCTTGAAGGGATCCTGAAGAATAAGCGCCTGCACCACACCTTCTTTCAACGCTTCCACTTCGTTCGCTGCTGCATCGAATCCGACCACCTTCACTTTGCGGACGATTCCTTTCGACTTCAACGCCTGTACCACGCCAATCGTTCCTGCTTCATTTGCAGCAAAGATCCCTGCGAGATTCGCGTGCGCCGTCAAGATGTCCTCTGTCACCGCCATGCCTGTAGCAACATCACTCTGTGAATATTGGACGGCAACCAACTGGATGTCAGGATACTTCTTGATTTCTTCCGTGAATCCCTGCTCTCGCATCGTTGAAGTTGCTGCGCCGGGAACGAACGGAATACAGGCAACCTCTCCTTTCCTGCCAATGAGTTCAGCCAAGGTTTGTCCACCTTTCCTCGCTGCTGCGATATTGTCCGTAGCAACAAAGGTGAGCGGTAGATCGGAATCCAGACCGGAGTCAATTGTAATGACGGGGATCTTTGCATCCACGGCTTTCTGAATTGTCGGGATAAGTGCTTTCGAATCACACGCTGCCATTACTATCGCATCAACTTTCTTGTTAATGTAATCCTCTAGAATCGCGATCTGACCCGCTATGTCTGTCTCCTGTGTAGGACCTTTCCAAATGATATCGGCGTTGAGTTCCTTGCCGGCAGAGTCGGCACCCGCTTTCACAGTGAGCCAGAAAGAATGTACCAATCCCTTGGGAGAAACAAGGATTTGAAGTTTCTTTTCCTTTTGGACACAACTTAGATTCAAAAGAAAAGCTATTAGGAAGAACGCAAGAAATCTGAGTCTCATATTTCCTCCGATAAGAAATCTTCTTTTGGTTGAGTGACGCAGACGAATCTACCTCAGCAATGTCAGTTTCCTTGTTTCAATGAATCCACTAGACTGTAGACGATAGAAGTACGCTCCACTTGCGAAACCATTCGCATTCCATTCGACCTTGTATTTGCCGGCAGAAAGGTTTTCAGAAACCAATGTCGCGACTTCTTCTCCTAACATGTTATACACCTTCAGCGTAGCACTGCTAGCGCGAGGCAGAGCGAATTCGATCATCGTGCTTGGGTTGAACGGATTAGGAGAATTCTGCTGTAATGAAAATACTATCGGCATCTCACCATCAATTTCTTTCACAGAGGTTGTTGACTGCATACTTCGGAAAACACCACTCCCGTAAGTCCCAGCAAAAATATACCCACTTGAGTTGATAGCAAGAGAACGGACGTCACGATTTGTCAGCCCCGTATTGACCTGCACCCAATTTCCACCGTTATCTGTCGAGCGTAAAACACCGCCAGCACCCCCCGCAAAAATGTGTCGACTGGAGTTGATGCTAAGGCAATAGGTATTAAAACCCGAATTGACTTGTCTCCAACTTTCACCGTTATCTGTTGACCGGAGGATCAGGGGATTAAACCCAGATTCCGCCGCAAAAATATGCCCATCAGGATTAACGGCAAGAGCAGTAATAGGAGCTCTTAATCCAGTTCGGCTCCAACTTTCGCCGCTGTCTGTCGAGCGAAAGACACCTCCGCCATAATAAGAGGTACCGGCAAAAAGATGTCCGTGGGAATTGATGGCAAGAGCGACAACCTGAGTATCCGTTAACCCTGTATTGATCTGTCTCCAGCTTTCACCATTATCTGTGGATCGGAACACGCCCCTATAATAAGTACCAGCAAACACATATCCCTTGGAATTGATGGCGAAGGATCTAACATAAGAAGTATCAGTGAAGCCAACATCAGTCCAGCTTGCACCGTTGTTCGTGGAGCGGAAAACCCGGCTGTCAAGTCCTGGATAGATTTCTATGGCTCCTGCAAAAATATGTCCGCTGAGATTAGTCGTTAAGGATCCGACATTATAATCCGTCAGAGCGGTCGGAGACCAGCTCTCGCCGTTATCCGTAGAGCGGAACACACCCCCATAACAACCAGCAAATATGTTCCCGCTGGAATTGATGGCAAGAGAAAAAACCTGACCAGTGTAGGGTCCATATCCAGAGGGTCCATTGGTCTGCTGCCAGAACTCCGTCTGTGAGAAAGCAATTCCTGTCCCATAGAAGAGGAAAAGGCTCACCGCGAGCCACCATATTAAGTATTGTTGTTTCATAACCCACCTCGCTTTTTCAGTACCACCGTTCTAGGACTAACACCATCAATTACTTACTCCTTCTTTTCTGATACTGGTCAACGAAGACTGCAACTACAATGATTGCTCCAATCGCTACCTGCTGCCAGAAGGCGGAGACGTCGAGCAGATTGCACCCGTTTCTCAACACACCGATGAGAAGTGCGCCCAGAATCGCACCGAGTATCGTCCCTTCGCCACCGCTCAGACTTGCACCGCCAATGACACATGCCGCGATGACGTCAAGTTCGTAGCCCGTGCCTGCCGTCGGCTGTCCCGTGCTTAGTCTTGAAGCGAGGATGATTCCGGCGATCCCATACAGAAATCCAGCCACAGCATATATCTTGATGAGATGAGCAGTGACATTGATCCCTGCTAATCGTGCCGCTTCGTAGTTTCCTCCAACTGCAAACGTGTATCTTCCAAACGCCGTGTTGCTTAAGACGATGTGAGCAACGATAGCCAAGACTACCAACACAAGCACCGGGACAGGCAGAACATTGAGAATCCTTCCATCCCCTACCACAGCAAACGAAGATGGTAAGCCGAAAATTGGAACGCCTCCAGTAATGATGAGTGCAACGCCGCGAGCAATACCCATCATACCTAGTGTGGAGATGAACGCAGGCAATCGTCCAACCGCTGTAAGAAACCCGTTGATTAGCCCGCAGAACGCGCCGACCATGATGCCAATCGTAATCGCTAGAACCGTACTGACACCTCCCGACATAAGCAGCGTGGCAGTGATCCCTGACAGAGCCATCACCGAACCGACGGAGAGGTCTATCCCTGCTGAGATGATAATCATCATCTCACCAAGCGACATAATGGCAATCACCGCCATTTGCAGCCCGATAGTGAAGATATTGTCTACTGTGAAGAAATCGGGTTTGAGTATGGAAAGGACAAGGGAAATCAGTACCAGGCTGAGAAGAGACGCGAGTTTACGAAACGAGCCTAAGTATGAGAGAAGCGGCTGCAAGGTTGTGTCAACAGAATTGGAGGACGCAGAAAATTCTTTAGCGCAAATATAACAATTTATATGGGAAGAAGCAAGAACGGACTGTAATCGGTAGGTCTCAGCTTGACAGAGTCGCAACGCAAAAGTTCCACGCACTTCCAAGCACGCAGCACTCTGTAGTGTAACTGCTGCGGACGCGTCCAGCAGCTCGGCAGCGGCGGGCGAAGAAATTCTCTGCTTCTAGAAGCTCACCTTGAGCGTCTTCACCTCCCATGCCCCGACGTTCAGTTCTATCTCTCTGCCACTCTCGCCCAAATCCTTCTCATTCCATTCTATGAGATTCACCTCGGTGACCCTCGCCGCAGGCTTGAACAGAGTGATCTTGCACTTCGTCGCCTTCCCGAACGCTTCATAGAATCTCAGCAGCAAGTCTTCTGAATCCTCCGACTTTTTGCAAGCCGTCACGACAATGTTTTCGGGTGTGATCTTGATGAAAGAGTGAACCGAGGGTAGGTCTCCTTTGTGTGGTTGAACAATAACCGGTATCAACGGCGTATTGAATTCGTATCCCCTCCTCACCGTGTTTCCATCACGCCAGCCTCCTTTGTGTGGAAAGAGCGAATACGAGAAGACGTGGTAGCCGGAATCTGCCTTCGGATCGGGATCGGTCGGCGCCCGCAATGCAGTCATACGTATCACGTTTCCCTTGACATCGAAGCCGTACTTGCAGTCGTTCAAGAGACTAACACCGCAGTCATTGTTCGAGACGTCAACCCACTTCTGGGCAACAACTTCCTCACCATTTGCCTCCCGTTCTATGCTGCCAAATGGAATCTCATACGTTGCTTTGCCGCTATCCACATTGACAGGAAAAGCGATTTTCAAGATTCTATTCCGATGTTTCCAATCTATCTCCATCCTGAAATCGAGTCGTGGAATGCCTGAGTACAACATGACGTATTGGCCGAACCTTGAGTTCTCGTGGTCGTAAGTTGCCCTTATAACTTTCCTCACATCGCCATTCTCAACCACGTCAATCTTGCTTGGCTCCACGATATCAGTCTTTTCACCGACCAGTCCAATCTCCCAAGCGGAACCACCGGTCAGATCTTTCTGTACCTGAAGCTGATTGCCAAGCCCACCATCAGTCAGCACGCTCCTCTTGTTCACGTTGTCAAATACCCTCAACAATGAACCTGTCTTGAAGAAGTCCACATCTACTCGAAGGAATTCGTTGCTGAAGCTGAACTCACTCGAAGCTCGCTTCTTCTTCTCCCTTTCCAATCTGATCCAGTACGTCTTGTACCCGAATCCCGGGACATCTTTAGCAATGAAAACAAATTTTACCGAGTCTTTTCCAGACGAGACCACTTGCGACTTTTGCTCTCTCCCTCTGTCATCGCATACCGTTGGAACACTCCTTCCCTGTCCAATCCCGACTGATACCTCTACGGCATCAGTCCGCTGCCAGTTCAATGGATTGAAGATGACGAGTGGGACGGCATCTTTGTACCTTGATGCCGTATTCACTTGGGCAGCAATAGTCTTCAATGAGGAGTCCAGAGCCGCACGGCTAATCGAGAATGCCTCGTCATACCACTTCTTGGCATCAAGATAAATGTCACCGATGCCGGAGCCGTCCAACAAGTCATGGAACTGATTGAACAACACCCTGTGCCACGCCTTCTCAAGACTATCCTGAGGATATTGAAATCCAAAGTTCATCGCCAAGGAGGAGAATGTCTCAGCCGTGGGCAGAAGGCTTTCGGCTCGGCGGTTTCCCAACTTGATGTTTGCCTGGCTGGTGTAGCAACCTTGAAAAACAAAATTCTGTTCACCTTTAATGACAGGGAAATCCTTCGGTGAGTTCACAGCGCTGTCCCGTCTCTGACGCAATACGGAGGTGTAATATTCATCCATGCGGCTTAGTTTTGCATTTGGAAAAGCACTCAACTCTGCAAGGTGATGAATTTTTTCCACTTCTCGCCGTGTAGGACCGCCGCCGTGATCGCCGACACCGTAGTAGAACACAGCGTCGTTCAAACCAAAACTCCTCTGCGTCTGGTTAGCAACCTTCCATACATCTCTCGGGATTCCCGTCCATGTGCCATACCATTCGGCTGGGTGGTGTGCTAATATCCGACTTCCGTCAGGCGCTTCCCACCAGAAGAAACGCTGAGTCTCCCCGGGTCGGAAGAACACGTATGTCTCTATGCCACTCTTCGTCAGAATCTGTGGCAAGGTCGCCGCGTGACCGAACGTATCTGGCATCCATCCGACTTTCACATCCACGCCGAATTTCTTCTTGAAATATCGCTTGCCGTAAAGATATTGACGAGCGAGCGATTCGCCTGAAGGAATGTTCGCGTCTGACTCGACCCAGGTGCCACCGACAATCTCCCATTTCCCCTCTTGCACGAACCTATGAATCTCTTTGAACAGATCGGGATACATATCTTCCATCCAAAGATAGCTCTGTGCAGATCCTTGAAGAAATCTGAAGTCGGGATAGATGCGCATGTTGTCAATTGCTGCTTGAAAGGTCTGACGGCAGACATCAATAGTCTCAGGATACCTCCAGAGCCAAGCCATGTCTATATGAGCATTTCCAACAAAGTGCAGCGTCTGCGACTTCGCTACGCGTGCGGCAACAGCAATTTTCTGGGTAACTGGCTTGAGAATTGTCTCCACCTCATCTATGTCATGAGATTTGATGGCAGATAGCAATTCCTTCTCGGTTTCGGTTTGGTCACCGGCATCAACATGATAGGCCTCCTTTGCCAAGACAACATCGTCCAAGTACCTCTCGACATCTTTATTTCTCAGTCTGAGCACTGCCTGTTTCAAGATCGCCTGGGTGTCGGCTTTCTCCGGTGTGACAACGATCTCGATGAGGAATCGTTCATTCGCCTTGGCTTCCCTAGTTAGCTCTAGATCACCGGAGTCGCCACCGAAGCGTTCTCGTTTTACTTCGCCATTAACCTTCACTGTCCCCAAGTAGCTTCCGATGTCCACCATCAGCTCAAGCGCCATGTTCTTCAACAACTTCGGAACGTTAAAAGCCCTCCGCACCACCTTCGTCGTCCCCTCAGTGTACGCTTTCCATCCTTCGAATTTCCAACCAGAAAATATTCTTTCCAAGACGCGACGTCTCACATGTGCGTCCAGCATTTCCATCTTCTGCTGTCCTCCGTAGCTTGCGATGAAGCCAAGGGATCCTTTGTCAATTGCCTCCTTGATGAGGAGATCAAATGGAAGTCGGTATGACTGCGGAACAATCTCCCCACCATTTATTGCTGGGAGAACTCTCTCACTCTGTACCTCACCGTCGAGGACAATTCCTATCTTCACATTCGTGGCTGACTGCATACCAGAGTTGACTAGATTCATCCCAAAGGAGTAGTACAAGTTGTCGCTTGTATCAATGCCGAAACCATCCGCTAGAGTAGGATTCCACAACTTGATGAGAGGCGGTGTAAGGGAATCTCTCTTGAATGGATTCTCCGTTTGCACCTTCAGTCCATCACCGGTTCCGAACCGAACTGCCACACCCCATCCACCTTCGTTGTTGGCGACTTTGAAGAGTAGCGCGTTCCATCCAGCATTCAGTGTTACGCTGATTTCATCGCTGTCGAGCGTCACTCCACGGATGACATCCAACTGATGCACTTTGATGCCGTTGCACCACACAACAATGCCGTCATCCGATCCAACAAGCAACTTCGCGCTCTGCTGCTGCGGCGAATAGACATAGACACACGTGTAGGCAACGCAGCGCTCGTCAGGTTGATAACCCAGTGTTGGATTCAGCAGATTCAAGTCCTTCTGCGGAGAATGATAAACCACCCACGTCTTCCCCCTTGTGATTTCGCCACCAGAGGGTCGTATTTGACTCTCTCCGCCCAGATAATCCTGTGTCAGTCTCGTCCCCGAACTATCATTTGCGAAGGGACCACATACAAGCCAGTCTCGGAAGTAATCGGTCTGAGGGAAAACATACTGTGCAATGAGAACCATCAAGACTGAGAGTTTCATTCTCTTCATGCTTCGTCAACTCCTTATTCGCTGGAACATAGAACACGGCAAGGATTTCAGGTGGCAATTCAGAATTCAGCAGCCGGGAGTCAGAACTCAGAAAAAACTCAAGGATCAGAATGCAAATTTCAAAGTCTGATTTCGATACTCTGGTTTTCAGTTTCCCACTCTAAGGGGTATCAGAAAGCCCCAGAAGTTGTGAGAGGAGCTTTGCTCCCGTGAAATCCAAGCCACAAGGCTCAGATGGCGGGGTAACCTCTTCCGGTGGCATACTCAGGAGCGGAGCTTCTTCGCAACGTTGATGCGCTCAAGGATTCTCCTTCGCTCTAGTTCTCATCTGTTCAACTGCTACTGAGAGCCGATCAACCAGACTCACATATCGTTCGTCGCCACGAATATTGTCTAACAGAGGGTCTTGTTGCAGCCACTGGTAATCACGAAACCCGGCTTCAATAGCTTTCTTCAACCATTCCAACGCTGTGGACTTGACACCTTGAAGTGCACAGCCGCACGCCATGTCGTAGCGCACATCGTCAGATTCGACTCCCTTGTCAATGAGCCTTTTGGCAATGCTCACACCTTTTTCAACGACAGTCAATGCTTCAGCATACCATCCCATCTTTAGAAGTGTGTATCCGAGAGCAATGTATCCGGACGAATATTCTGTGTCAGCTTCAATGCACTTCTCAAAGCTATGCTTCGCTTCCGCATATCTCCTTAGCTGCAGATGTGCATGTCCCACCCCGTAGTTGATCGCTGGGGCATTGGGTTCCAAGTTGACAGCCATCTGGAATTCCACCAAGGCTTCCTTGATTCTCCTCTGAAACAGATACCACCAGCCAAAACTGAGATAGGCAAAAGCAAAATCAGGTTGAAGTTCGGTTGCCTTCTGCAGATACTGTCTCGCCATTTCATATTCCGCCAATGAGATGTAAGCGTCAGCCATCTTCGCACAGAGTGGTGCGAATCCAGGATCCACCTTAAGAGCTTTTCGATACATCTTCAGCGCTTCATCCAATTTTCCTAAGGCTTGATATCCCGTGCCGACCATGATGATGGCGTGAACATTCGCAGGATCAAGTTCGAGAGCCTTCTGAAACATCTTGCACGTTTCCTGAATACGCCCTTTATACCCGTACGCCATGCCCAACGCGATGTACGCTTCGGATAAGCTTGGATCCATTGACACAGCCCTTCGACTCATCTCAATTGCTTTTTCTGCCCAGTATCTTGATTTGCCAAATCTTCCGTGTTGTTGCGCGAATGTCTGTGCTATTCCAGCATACGCTGCCGCAAAATTCGCATCCAACTCGATTGCCTTCTGAAAGAGAACCATCGCATATTCATTATCTTGCTCGCGATATTTGTAGTAGTATTGTCGCCCTTTGAGATAATAGTCATACGCTGTTAGGTTCTCTGTATATCTTTTGGTAACTTCCCTTCGTTCATCTACCGTCAACTGTATTTGCAGTGCGGCGGCAATGCTCTGCGCCACCTCGTTCTGGATATCGAAGATCTCCTTTGCTTCACGATCGTACACCTCTGCCCATAGGCACGACTCATCCTCAACATTGACTAGCTGCGCGGAGATTTTCACTCGGTCTCCCACTCTTTGTACACTCCCTTCAAGAATTGTGGCGACATCAAGTTCATGACCAATCTCACTTATGGTGATGGAGGTGCCTTTATACTTCATCACCGAAGTCTGGGCGATCACTCTGAGACCCGCAATCTTGGAGAGATGAGCAATGATCTCACCCGTCATTCCGTCAGCAAACCATTCCTCCTCCCTTTCACCGCTCAGATTCTTGAATGGCAAGAGCGCAACAGACTTGCCCTCCCGTCCCTGAACTTGTTTCAGCTCCTTTTTCTCTTGCTCTGCCTTGACTCTCTTAAGCTCGCTCAAGATCGCACGAACATTCGGATATCTTCTCTGCACCTCCTTGTCCAAGGTCCTCTTGACAATGTTCACAAGCTTGAGAGGAACGTCCTTCCTCGTTACGGAAATCGGTTTCAATTCATCATAGGTGATTGAATCCACCAGCAATCCTTTGGATACGCCTTCCCTCATCGCCAATTTGCCCACGATCATTTCGTACAGCACTATTCCGAAGGACTGCATGTCGCTCTGTTCCTCAACAGACATTCTTTCTCCCGGTGCTGGAGCTTCCTGTTCGATTTCCATGTCTTCCGTTCTACGCTCGTCATTCGATGGTCCGGACACAGTCGTCTCTGCACGCTGACTGGCTCTCTTCAGTCTTGCGAATCCAAAATCCGTAATCTTCACCCTCCCGTCCTCGGTCAACATGATGTTCCCACTGTTGATGTCACGGTGAATGATCCCCCGCTGATGTGCGTGACTCAATCCTTCAGCAATTTGTATGGCAATATTGAGTATTTCGCTAGCCTCCAACCGTTTGCTTTGAATCCTCTGTCGCAGGCTGCCTCCACCTATGTATTCCAGAACGAGGAACTTCGTCCCCTCGACCTCTTCGATGTTATAGAGAACTGCAATATTGGGATGTAGAAGATGTGAGATCGCCTTCGCTTCGCGCAGGAAACGCGCTTCCTCGTGTGGATTGGGCACGATATAGTGACGCAATATCTTCAGAGCAACAAGGCGGTCAAGTCTGGTGTCAACAGCTTTGAAGACTACTCCCATGACACCATCGCCGAGTTTATCAAGAATGCGATATCGTGAGATGATTTCTTGTTCCATCCGCCGTGGCTTCGTTAGGAGATACTTAGGCTTCCGATTCAAGTAGTTGCATAGCCTCTCTCACACCTTGCTTCTCGTGAACTATTCTTCCAAGAGCTTGAATCGTCTTCGGGGTTGCCCCAGCGAGAAGGGCATCTCTGCCAAAAACGACGCCGCGAGCGCCTGCCTTCATGGCAACTTCTACCGTTTCTAGCTGCTCTCGGATCCCTTCCGCCTTCGGACCGGCGCGCAGCAAGATCGGTATAGAGCATGCATCTACAACCTCCTTGAACGTCCTCTCGCTTCCACTGTAATTTGTCGAGATAATATCAGCACCTGCTTCCACAGCAACCCGCACAACCAACTTCAGAAGTTCAGGATCGTTTTCATCTTCCACCATAATTGGCACCGTCTCAACTAACAGGGGAATTCCAAACTCCTTGCAGTCGCTTGCCCATCTACCGATAAGACGAACGTTCTCGCCTTCCAACGTATCATCGCCGTGTCCGATGAAGTAGAAACAGACGCAAGCATCTGCTCCCATTTTCAGTCCATCGTCAACCGAAATAATCGGCGTGTGATATCCTTCCCTGACACCACTCGTAGGACCTCTGCGCCAGAGATTTGTGGTATCCAATCTGATAATAAGCCTTGGCGCATCTTTGCCTTTGAATGACTCCCTGGCAGCGTATGCACTCCCCGGCGAAAGCTGGATCGCATCAGGATTGCCTTTCACAAGATACCATACAAGTCCTTTGATGTCTGACGTCCCTTCAACTGGCCCCAGGAATAACCCATGATCAGCTGCGACGATGATACAGTTACCGCTGCGCTGGTCGAATATCTTGCTTGTGCGGAGTTCTAAACCCATATTCGAGTACATCGCTTACTCCCAGGTCTGTCAGTAATCTCATTCGTACCGAAATTTCCGGCGTGTCGTGCTCAGGTGTGACGTTGGGAAACAACTTCCAACGGGTTTCTCTCTGCGAACGACAGCAAATGACAACCTTGCGCTACCTCATTTAGGTAGCTTGCCCAGCATCCTCCAGAACCAACGATGGATCCGATGATAGAAAGCTGCTGGCTCAGCAAACATCAGAATGCACTCGCCACAGACAGCGTTGATGCCATTCTCTTTGCAGAAATGGATCGCTGCTTCAGATTCAGCACCCCGTTGCATCCAGATGTGGCGAATTCCAGCCGAGGCTGCATCCCGCACCACTTGTTCGGTCTGGACCGGTGGGACAACAATCACAGCTCCACCCACTGTCACTGGTATAGCACTCAGGTCAGGATAACAGCGATCCCCCATAATGCTTTCGGATTTTGGATTGACAGCAAACACCGTGTAACCTTTGAGCTTAAGCTCCTTATAGATCGTATTGCCAAACTTCTTTCCATCACGAGAAACTCCAACCACCGCAAGTGTACGCTGGGCAAGAAAATCATCCACTGCTGCCTTGGTTGTCATTTGACTGCCTCAAGTTCAGCATGATTGTTCCGTGAATCCGTGTCCACTCTTCCGCCCTCAGAGAAATGAATGATGGACCATCGAACGACTGGGAAGGAAAAACCCCTCATGCTGTCCTTCTGAACAGCACTCGGGGTTTAACAGTGAATCGGTTGTTGCCATGATCTTCCAACCTCTGCATCACATGCTACCCTAGATCGCCGTTCCGGAGCGCAAAGGCGCCAGACCTGTAACACATCCAGCCCCGAGCACTCGCAGTCCGGATGCCAACTGCGAATCCCGCGAGCTTGAAGCAAATAGCTCATCTCCATTGACCAGAGAAGTGACATACTCTAGCTCCCAAAGAATCCACAGAAGTCTGATCAGGCACGGCAGTTTGGAGTCCCTACTGATCATCGGCAGGTGTTGTCACCGCGAAGCAACGAGGTTTCTGCGGAGAATATGCAAGATGAAAACCTCTGACATCCACGCAGAATATATGCAATAATAGAATCTAAGTCAAGTGAAAAATTCATTCGATTCGGTTGACACAATGTTGAATTGCCATGACAATCCGTTGCTGTACTGCCACAGCGATCCCGATCGAGAACCAAGACGATCACTTGTGAAACTCTCACCTGCACAATGGCCGTGACAACTTTTGTCTTGCTTTGAAGTGAGATTTTCTGTATTTTGTTGCAAGGTCGAGAGATCAAGCATGGGATTTACTGTTATCATCATTTGCTTAACACTGTTCTATGCTGCAGTGATCAGCATTTTGTTTGTAGGATTGTCTAGACTAGGAACCGCGGCAGGTGGGAAACCTACTAAGGTATCCGTCATCATAGCCGCAAGAAACGAGGAGCGCAACATCCGAAAATGCTTGAACGCTCTGATAGACCAACAATATCCGAAAGAGTTGTTTGAAGTTGTTGTCGTTGATGATCGCTCAAGCGATGCTACAGCCGAAATCGTAGAATCGTTTCAAGAGGAAGTTCACAACATCAAGCTGATTCGGATTCGGACAACTCCGTCGAGCATGCCGCCGAAGAAATACGCATTGACACGAGGAATTGAAGCAAGCGCAAACGACATTTTTCTCTTCACCGATGCCGATTGCATACCCCCGGAGAATTGGATCTCTGGAATGATGAACTACTTCGGTGATGATGTCGGAATTGTTGCCGGGTATTCCCCCTACGTCCGCAAGCGAGGCTGGCTTGCCACGTTCTCGCAATATGAGAATCTAAGATCTGCGATTGGTGCAGCGGGAAGTATTGGAATTGACAAGGCCTATGTGTGTGTCGGAAGAAACCTTGCCTATCGGAAGAAAGTGTTTCAGGAAGTGAATGGCTTTGAGACAGGTAAGCATTCCATCAGCGGAGATGATGACCTTTTTCTTCAGACGGTCAGGAAAAGGACTACATGGAAGATTCGCTATGCAATCTCACCCTACACGTTCGTTCCGACCAATGCATCACAGAATCTAAAGGAATACATCAATCAGAAGAAAAGGCATTTCTCTGCGGGAGCGTACTACTCACGAAGCTCACAGGTAGTTCTCTTCTTCTTTCATCTTGCGAACGCACTGCTTCTGATGTCAGCAATTGCTTCAATCTTCTGGTTCTCAACGTACAAGATCGGTCTGTTTTTTTTTCTGTTGAAATTGCTGCTTGATTTTGTCTTGCTGAATCGAGGTTCGGCAGTGTTCAAGCAACAACAACTACTGAAATACTTTGTGCCGTTGGAGGTCATGTACATACTCTATGACTCGATTGTTGGTCCATTGGGATTGCTTCGAAAGTTCACATGGAAGCCGTAGCCGAGCGACAAGCACGTTCCGACGATCCTGTTGCTGTTGACAGGACACCTTCACATTGTCATCGTTGGCGGACAGCAAGCGAACGTGCACATCTTCGAGGTGCGCTCGTCGCTGACCTTCTTTCTCTCCACACAGATATCCGAGGGAAGAGAATCCTCGATATTGGCTCCGGTGAAGGGGGCACAAGCATCGTATTGGCTAGACGACATGCACATGTAGTGGCAGTTGATAATGAACCGAAGCAAACAAGACAGTTGAGAGACTTGTTGGGAGGTGAGCTCCAGCATTTAAGCTTGCAACCGATCGTAATGGATGCAGAAACTATAGGTCTTTGTGAGCATACTTTCGACATCGTTATTCTGCAAGATGTCCTCGAGCATACGGTGGACCGAGAGAAGGTCCTGGAAGAAACTGTTAGGGTACTTAAACCTGGTGGATTGCTATATCTCAGCACGCCAAATCGGTTTTCGGTGCTCAACTGTTTCTCCGATCCTCACTGGGGCCTTCCCCTTGTTTCAATCCTGTCAAGAAGATGCGTCACACTAATGATAGCAGAGATCTACGGCTTGGAATCGTGGCGCTCAGATTTCGCTGAGTTGTTGTCGCTGTTCCAGCTCAAGAAGCTGCTGAGGCGCTTCGGACTTACAGTCAGATTCGCGAACAAGGCAGTCGCCGAGCATTTGTTTGAAACCCCCAACCCCGTGGTATGGAGCAGAGTGCATCTTGGCTTCATACGGCTGATGCGAAAAATGAAGCTGCAATGGCTTATCAGGAAAGTGGTTAATGATGGATTCGGATTCTTCAACCATTTCGTCAATCCAACGTGGTATATGATATGTCAGCGCATCCAACGGGATTGAGTGAACAGACAGGGAGATGGCGATATGTGGTCAAGCCCCAGACATGATAGAGAAAATCCGGGGAGGTCGCGGATCGCTGCCTAAGAAAAATACGGCGAAGGATTGCAGATTTGTGGAAAGATGCGAGCTGCGACTCCTAGTTTAGGCTCGGAAGAGAAATCACTTCAAAAGCAAATGAGAGTTTCTTCAAAAGATCTCCTCTTCACACTGACAAAGCTGCTCATCGCAGCACTTGCCATCGTGTACATCGTTTTCTTCATACACTTCGAGGAGATATGGAAATCGTTTCGGCAGTCTCGCTTCATATACATTGCACTCGCTTTCCTGCTTGTGTTTCTGAACATTGGACTGCAGTCCTACAAATGGAGATACCTTCTACGGCTTATCAAGCCGAATGTCACGTTAGGTGAGGTGCTCGGTTCTCTACTGGTGGGATTCACCGCAGGCATCTTCACGCCAGCACGTATTGGGGAATATGGTGGCAGAATGTTCTATGTCAGAGACTGCAACCGACTTCAAACGGCTGGCTTGACATTCATTGACAAAGCTTTCGGTTTCTTTGTGACAGTGACGATGGGACTTCTCGGGTTACTTCTGTTTCTCAAGTTGGTGTTCGACTTTCCACGGATTATCCTGTTCCCAGAATTTTCTCTTGCATTTGTGTTTGTCGCCCTGATGATCTATCTCTTCATCAGTCCAGATGTGATCAAACGAGTGATCAAGGCATTGGATTTCAAGTCGAAGATATCTCAAGCGTTAAAAGCGATGCTTGCATCCATTGACAGTTTCCATCGGAGAGAGGCAATTGTCATCCTTGGTGTGTCATTCCTTCACTACTCTGTGTTCTTTTTCCAATTTCATTTGCTGACATTGGCGTTTGAACCAGTTCCACTCTGGGTTGGTTTTGTCTCGATCACGTCAACAATGTTTGCGAAGACCGTCATTCCCTCGATCACCTTTGGAGAATTGGGCATTCGGGAAAGCGCAGCGATCATGTTCTACAATCAATTTGGCTTCAACGGTGCAACTGCCTTCAACGCTTCCATTCTGCTATTTGCGATCAATGTTCTGCTCCCAAGCGCGGTGGGCTTGTTCTTTATTCCAAGACTGGCGTTCAGTTCCAAGAATGACCAAAGTAATCCGAAATTTGACAGCTGAAATCTAAACATCCCGGTAACTATTCAGCTTACATAATGAGTCAGAAGTCAGAATGAAAAGGAAAACTGCATTTATTCTAAATTCTGGATTCTGACTTCTGTATTCCCCAGTCTCCGACTAGCTCGCATGGTTTTGTCTATTCTGATCATCGCTTTTACTTTGTACTATGCTGTATTCGTTCTCCGTTCCTACTTCGGCTTATTCAGGATCGAGAAACCGAAAACAAGAAGACAGTTCTTTGTCTCCATCGTCGTGCCAGCACGGAACGAGGAAAGAAAGATCGGAAAATGCCTTGATACTCTCGTTGCGCAGGATTATACCAAAGACAAGTATGAGATCATCGTGGTCAATGATGGCTCGACCGATAGAACAGAAGAGATCGTTGAAGCCTATCAGCGCAGACAAACCGAAGTGAGGTTAATCCTCATCACCATTGATAACTGCCTTGCACGCACAACTGCGTACAAGAAATTTTCCATCAGTCGTGGAATTGATGTAAGCAAAGGAGACATCATTCTCACGACGGACGCTGATTCTGTCCAACCAGGGGGTTGGATCCAAGAGATGGTCAATCACTTTGAGGAAGATGTCGGGTTTGTCTCAGGACCAGTCACGTACACAAATGAGAAGACACTTTTCCATAAGCTTCAGTCACTTGAATTTCTTGGCCTCGTTACTACTGGTGCAGGTGCTATTGGAAGCGGGCATCCGATAATTTGTAATGGCGCGAATGTCGCTTACCGTAAAGAAGTATTCTACGAAGTGGGGGGCTTCTTCGGAATTGATGGTGTCGCCTCTGGGGACGATGAACTCTTGATGCAAAAGATCGCTCAGCGGAAGAAATGGAAGGTGGCTTTTTCGCTTTCGCAAGAAACGGTGGTGAAAACCGAACCATTGGACACCGTAAGACAATTTCTCAACCAACGCAAGCGGTGGGCATCGAAAGGACTGCATTATCACAGCAGGGTATTGGTACTAATTCTCGTTAGCTTGTATCTCTATTTCCTGCTACTGTTCATTGGCCTGCCGCTAACGGTCCTTTCTCTTGGATCTTCCTTGAACAGTATGTTACTTGCTGCAACGTTTTTCCCTTCGCTGTGCATCAAACTCATCCTTGATTACTTGATCGCAAGGCAAGGATGCCACCTCTTCCGTCGAAAAGAACTGCTCATGTATTTTCTACTCGCTGAGCTCCTTCATGTTCCATATATTGCGTATGCTGGTCTGGCAGGGTTAGTGGGGCGATTCGAGTGGAAAGGTAGAAGGATACAAAGGTAATCAAAGAAGTGGCGTGTATGACGCTCTCAGCACCGCGAAGTCGCTCACAAGAAAAAAGAGGCTAGAAACAAGAACTCGCACCTGGTGGGATTTTGCAGCGCGGGACAATCCGTAATCAGTAATCCGAAATCTCCCATCTCTGTTCCTTCATTCGAACTCAATCCAGCAGAGGTGAACTCTTGCTGCGGACGAAAAGCAGGATTAAGATATATACTTCTTCTCCTTCGCAAATCGCTCGAGGGATTCTCTGAAACTTGGATGTGCAACACCAATCAGCAGCTGTGCACGCTGGCGAACTGTTTTTCCGTGGAGATCAGCAATCCCGTATTCCGTTACGACATAGTGCACGTCTCCTCGTGACGTCGTAACACCTGCGCCTTCGGTCAAATGAGTGGCGATACGTGAGACCGTTCCACCCTTTGCCGTTGAGGGAAGCGCAATGATGGGTTTCCCACCTTCTGCATATGCTGCACCGCGAATGAAATCCACTTGACCGCCGAAGCCGCTGAAGAGATTATAGCCAATCGAATCAGCGCACACTTGCCCGGTCAGATCCACTTCCAAAGCGGAATTGATTGCAACCATCTTGGCGTTGCGACCTATCACAAACGGGTTATTGACATAGTGTGATGGATGAAATTCGATGATCGGATTGTTGTCAATGAAATCAAAGAGCGCTCTGCTGCCGAGCACAAACGACGCAACGATTTTCCCCTGATGGAGTGTCTTCTTTTCATTGTTCACGATCCCCTCCTCAACCAACTTCACAACTCCATCTGAAAACATTTCGGTATGGATGCCCAAATCCTTCTTCTCTCTGAGATATAACATGACCGCATCAGGAATAAAGCCTATGCCCATCTGCAGTGTCGCCCCGTCTTCGATGAGATTCGCGATGTTCTGACCGATCTTCTGGAAAACAGCCAGTTCCTCTGGCGGCGTATCACCTGCGACCTGGGGCAGCTCTTTCAGGGGGACATCAGCCTCAACGATCTGCGCGATCTTGTTAATGTGGATGAAGCTGTCGCCCAATGCTCTCGGCATGTTCGGATTTACTTGAGCCAGGATGATCTTCGCTACTTCGGTAGCTGGCTTCGTGCATTCAACACCGACGCCGAAACTGCAAAAGCCGTGTTCATCAGGAGGTGAGACATGAATAAGAGCGACCTCAACGGGAAGAATGCCTCGATAAAACAAGCCGGGAATCTCGGAAAGGAAAATCGGGGTGAAATCTGCTCTCCCCTCTCGGACTGCGCTTCTGACATTTGATCCGATAAAGAACGCATTGTGCCGGAAGTGTCCTTGCATTTCTGGTCCAACATAGGGCGCACTACCCACTGCCATCAGATGACACACTTCCACATTTTCAAGCTCCGTCTTTCGAGCAACCATGGCATTCACGAGAACTTCGGGCACAGCACAACCTGGATGAACATATACTCTATCACCAGATTTGATTTTCTTTACAGCCTCTTCGGCTGAGGTGAGCTTGCGTTTGTAAGTGTCAAGCCAGTTCATGATTATTTCAACGTTAACCTTTAGACTACTATGGACTGCACCGCAAAGGAAGCAACTACGTTCCCTTCCTTACCTGACCAACTCTGCAACCTCTTGATGCGACAAGTTGAATACCTTCGCCACCGCGCTGTTTGTACATATCCCAGTATACACACAGGTTCCCCTTGCCAAACCATGATTCGATCTCAGCGCATACTCGATGCCATTGTCCGCAATCTCCAACAAGTATGGGAGGATCGCATTGGTAAGTCCGTACGTCGCCGTTCGCGCAACCGTTGCCGCAATATTCGGCACACAGTAGTGTATGACGCCGTGTTGAACAAAAGTAGGATTGGCAATCGTAGTCGGCCGGCTGGTTTCGACGCATCCACCTTGATCAATCGAGATATCAATGATGACAGCACCGGGTTTCATGGTTTTCACCATCTCTTCGGTGACAAGGTGCGGCGTTTTCTCTCCTTTGAGTAACACGGCACCAATGAGGAGATCAGCGAACTTGACACCTTTCGCGATATTGTACGTGTTTGCAATAGCCGTCGTCACACGCTTTTCAAAAAGAGTCTCCACAATTCTCAATCTGTGCACATCTTTATCGAGCACGATAACTTGTGCGCCAACACCCAACGCTGTTCGTGCTGCCGCCTGTCCAACTACACCTGCACCAACAATCACGACCGCAGCTGGCGGAATACCAGCAATGCCACCCAGCAGGATTCCCCTTCCTTCATGACCGCTTTCCAGACAACGCGCAGCAATGTACACGGACATTTGACCTGCGATCTCACTCATCACATGCAAAATGGGCAGACCTCCCGCTTCATCTTCGATCAACTCATAGCCGATCGCTGTGACTTTCTTATCCAGCAACATTTCCACTACTTGCTTGCGAGCGACAGCCAGATGAAGAGACGTCATAAGAACCTGCGACTCGTCCAACCGTTCACAGTCATGCTCTCGGGGCGGAGACACCTTCAGGAGTATGTCGCTCCGATGATAGACTTCATCGGTTGAATAGACAATCTTTCCGCCAACAGTCCGATAGTTTTCATCTGAGAAGCGGGCTTGGAGTCCCGCCTCACTCTCGACGTAGACCGTGTGCCCTGACTCGAGGAGCAACTGCACTCCCGCCGGTGTCAAGGCAACCCGTCTCTCGCGATCAGGATGCTCTTTTGCAATGCCGATATTCATTCTCGTGTCTCCCAAGGTTCGCAAAAACACAACAGCAGCACCTTCACCAGAGCTATTGATAATAGTGCCGCTGTTGCATTACCTTGCCTATTCCACATCTGAATTCTGGATAAACTGGTTTCGCGACCGCTCACCTTTCTTGACGAAACGGTTCCTTGACCCGCCTTCACTCCATCCCTGAACACAGAAACCTGCCACTTACTTACTCAGGGTCTGCGCTTCGATGATACATTCTTGCTCTTCTTTGTCTCTTCGTGCCGTCAGATACTCATGAATTGCCGCCGCTGAGACTTTGCCATCGCGCATTGCCAGTATCACCGTTGCACCGCCTCTTGACAAATCACCTCCGGCGAAGATGCCCGGGCGACTTGTCTGTCCGGTTTCTTCATTTACGATTACTGTACCCCACTTGCTAACTTCGAGTCTTGGTGTCGTGTGCTGCAAAATCGGATTCGGCTTCTGACCGATGGCGATGATCACGGTGTCCACATCAAGTATGAATTCGGATCCTTTGATTGGTGATGGTCTCCTTCTGCCGTCCGCGTCTGGTTCACCAAGTTCCATTCTGATGCACTCCATCGCTTTCACCCAACCGTTCTCATCGCCAATGATTCTCACTGGGTTTGTCAGTAGATGGAACTCGACACCCTCCTCCATTGCGTGTTGAACTTCCTCGACTCGTGCAGGCATCTCTTCCTTAGAACGGCGATACACTAAATACGCTTTCTCCGGTTGCAGCCGTTTTGAGGTTCTGACAGCATCCATCGCCGTATCACCGCCACCCACGACCGCGACGCGCTTTCCCATCTTGATCGGCGTGTCGTATTCTGGGAACAGGTAGCCCCGCATGAAGTTCACGCGCGTAAGAAATTCACTGGCTGAATAAACGCCACATAGGTTTTCACCAGGGATATTGAGAAAGTTTGGTGTACCCGCGCCTGTCCCAAGAAACATCGCCTCGTAACCCATCTCATCAAAGAGTTCATCAACCGTCGCGGTCCGCCCAACGATGAAGTTGGTCCGGATCTCAACGCCAAGCTGCTTCACACGATCAATCTCAATATCCAAGATACCCTTTGGCAATCTGAACTCAGGGATTCCGTACCGCAACACGCCTCCGACAGCGTGCAACGCCTCGAAGATTGTCACCTTGTATCCGAGTTTCGCCAGTTCCGCTGCGCAAGTGAGTCCGGCGGGTCCCGAACCGACAACCGCAACCTTTTGATCGAATGAATTTGTGATGACTGGAGAGTCAAAACCGTCGTGTTCCATTTCGTAATCAGCAACGAACCGCTCAAGTTTCCCAACAGCAACTGGCTCACGCTTCTTCCCGAGCAGGCACACCAGCTCACATTGGCTTTCCTGCGGACAGACACGACCGCAAATCGCCGGAAGATAATTCGCCTCGCGGATCTTCCTGACAGCACCGAGAATATTTCCATCCATCACGAGCTTGATGAATGCCGGGATGTCCACTTTCACCGGGCATCCATCAATGCAGACGGGATTCTTACACTCAAGACAGCGAAGCGCTTCTTGTATCGCTAGCGCGTCATTGAATCCGTGTGAGACCTCAAGGAAGTTCTTGTTTCGCACATCCGCTTCTTGTTCAATGGGATGTTGGCGAGGAATCTTCATCTTGTCTGATGCTTTCATCTTCTCAGCCATGAGCCATCTCCTTTGTTTCACCTTTCAACCGACAAAGCCCCGCCTCAAATTCCTCCATCGAGAGGTTCTCCAGGTCAACATACGTGCGATTCCGCTGTATCAGCTCGCCGAAATCCACCTGATGACCATCGAATTCAGGACCGTCAACACAGGCGAATTTCATTTTGCCGCCAACGCTCACGCGGCACGCCCCGCACATCCCTGTACCATCCATCATAATCGGATTCAGACTGACAAACGTGGGTATGTTGTACGGTTTTGTCATCTCAGAAATCACCTTCATCATAATAACAGGACCTATAGCATAGACGACATCTACCCGCACGTCGGAATTCAACAGATCCTGCAACTGGTCAGAGACAAATCCTTTCCGACCATAACTGCCATCATCTGTGGTGATATAGACCTTATCACAGAATGCTCGGAGTTCATCCTCCAATATCACCAACTCCTTGCTCCTCGCTCCGACAATAGTGATGACATAGTTGCGTGCGTCTTTCAGTGCTTTCGCAATCGGAAACACCTCTGCTGTTCCCACACCACCTGCGATACAGACCGCTGTTCCGTGAAGCTTGATGGGAGTTGGATTTCCGAGTGGACCCACAACATCTAATAAGTAGTCACCCTCTTCTTGAACGCTCAGAAGTTTCGTGGTCTTTCCGATGGTCTGGACAATAAGCGTAATTGTACCTGCGCTTTGATCTGAATCTACTATCGTCAGCGGAATCCTCTCGCCCTTCTCATTCACTCTGAGAATAACGAAGTTCCCTGGTTTCCGTTTGCGTGCAACCAGCGGCGCCTCAATGACGAACTCTGTTAGGCTTGGTGCGAGTACTTCCTTCTTGACTATCTTGAACATAACATGTTCCAATCTTGCTTTGATAATTCAGCTTTTGGTAATCGCAAAAAACAAGCTCGATGCTTAACCTCTCGGTGACTGACGATCCGTCCTTCTTCGATATCCCGAAGACCTTCATTAACCTTCTGCTCGAGATATGACTTGCAGAGGATATCTTTAAGTGTACAGTCGTCCGGCATCTTTTGGATCAACTGGATTACCTCTTCTCTGACAAGAGTCCCCATCGTAACACCTCAAAATCTCCAATGGAATGTCGTTCAATGCCGGCACACTCAACAAGGCACTTGTGCAACTGTTCCCGATTCACGCAGCCAACAATTCCTTCGCTTTGTCCACCGCTAGGGCAGCATTGCGAGCGAAACCATCAGCGCCAATCTCCTTCGCAAACTCAGGAGTAACAGGCGCTCCTCCGACCATTATCTTCACAGGCAATTGCTCCTTCTTAGCTAGGGCGATCACCTCTTTCATATTCACAACAGTGGTTGTGAGCAACGCAGACATGCCAAGAAGGTCCGCCTTACTCTCCTTCACTGTGGTAATGAATTTGTCTGGTTGGACATTCACGCCAAGGTCAACGATTTTGAACCCAGCTCCTTTAAGCATCATCGCCACAAGATTTTTTCCAATGTCATGCAAATCGCCCCGGACAGTCCCGATCACGACAGTCCCAACCGGTTTGACCCCTGCAGCAGCCAGAAGCGGCTCCAGTATGCTCATTCCAGCTTGCATTGCTCTTGCAGCAATCAGTACCTCGGGGACGTAAAACTCATTGTTCTTAAACCGCTCGCCAACAATGTTCATCCCTGCAATTAAACCCTCATCCAGAATCTCCTTCGGTGAATGTCCTTCGCTGAGAGCTTGCTGTGTGAGTTCCTGTACCTTCTTTGCATTGCCAGCTATAAGGCTGTTCGAGAGATCCTCAAAAAGAGACATCTGATTTGCTCCTCATAATATGATAGAAATTGGTAATGTAATTTCCCCTTCGTGCCATACAATCTTCTCGCCGACAGCTCCCACATGGTGAAATCGCCATCTTCTCCTCATTTCGCCCCAGTCCGACAATTGCTGATATACTCTTTCGAGGTATCATTAGATGAGTTCGAGTCAACCTCACCCCTATCTTTGCACCGTCAAGCAATGAGAACAGAATCCTTTGCTGTGTCAGATCCCAATCACAATACCCTGGACTGTAGCGATGTCCGACATACAGCTCCTTCTCAAACGCTTTCTCTGCAATTTCCAGGTGCACCATCTCTGCGAGGCTTTCCACTGCAACCGATGCCGTCGCGTCAAGTAAGAAACTGCGGGTCACGTCAGTCTCTTCCATTCTCTTTATGGCGTTGACAATCCGCTGTCCAATCGTCACCAGAATGATACCAGCCTCATCTGCAAACCTGAGAGCCGAGGCAATTCCCTCTCCATGTAAAACAGTCTTATCACCTAACACAACTGATTCATCGTCTTGATATGCGTTGATCGGAACAACCGTGTACTGATACTTTGGCGTGATGATTCTCAACGTAAATTCCGTAAGCTCCTTCACAGCATCTCTCACTTTATCTTCCACGCGGTCAGGACTCGGATAACCCAACAGATGATACACTTCACCCGGATCAATCGCGATGCTGGATGCATCTATTTCGTATGTCTCAATCATCGGCATGTACTCGCTGTCACCAATTGGTGGACTCAGTACGCGGCAGGGACAGAACAATGTTCTGTCTCTACTTGTGGAATCTCTTTCTCATCTCCTGCCACGACATTCCATCCACTGCTGCGGCGGCAATCGCTGGCGCGCGATTTGCTTTCCCGCCATAGATGCCAAACGGGAACGATTCACAGAATTCTTGATTCACCGCGCCTCCTCCACAAGCAAAAGGAATGTCTATGCCTTCTTTCTCAAACAGAGACGCAATCTTGGGAAACGCCGTCATTGTCGTGGTCATCAGCGCATCGCCAACAAGAAGACGCGGCTTGAATTTCCTCACAGCTTCGATCACGTCGCCCACCGGCACATCGCAACCTAGATCAACGATGTCAAAACCATTCGCCATAAGAAGCGACTTGACAATATTCTTCCCAATCGTATGAATATCTCCTTCAGCAACGTGCATCACAACCAATCCCTTCTTCTTCATAGCGCCAGGGAGTTTAGCTTCGCAAAGCTTCACTCCCACCTGCACAGCATCCGCTGCAAGAATAACCTGCGGAAGAAAAAGATACCCGGCGTTCCACATATCGCTCACCTTCATCATTCCCTTCACCAATCCTTGTTCGATAACGATCATTGGCTCCTCAACCGTCAGAAGGCGATTCACAACCTCTTGTGTCTTGTCGGAATTCCCCGCGACGAGTGCTTCCACCAAATCTGGAAACTTCTCCTCAGCCACCTGCACTGCAACGCTGAGCTTCTCCTTCTGCATCGCGAGATCATAGCGGCGAACGATCAGATCCCTGTCAATCTTCTTGGGTATTGGAACTGTCTGTTTTCGTTTCTGCCGAAATCCTTCAGTCGCTTTGACCATCGCTTTCAGATTTTGGAGCGACGCTCTCGGCGGAATTGAGCATCCGGGGGCAAGAAAGTCAACTCCCGCTTCAAGCGCTTGCTTACTTCTTGAGAGTACTGCTTCCGGCGTACCTTGAAGCAAGACATCCACAGGTTCGACTGTACCAACGAGAGAGACTTTGTCGCCGACCGCGGACTTTGCGAAGTTCAAATCGGTCTTCATCTCAATGGAAAGACCGTCTGCGCCGGTCTCAGCCATTTTCTCGATTATCTGGGTGACATTACCGCAGATGTGCAAGACCGTCGGGACATTGATCTGTTTTATCAACTTCACTTGGAATGGATAGACAACTTTTCCGTAGATATCCGGACTGATCAAGTCGCAGCTCGCACTCATATCCTCGATGCAGATGAAATCAGCACCCGCATCCACCTGAGCGCTCGCAGAGGCAGCAGCTACGGTGACGGCTGCCTCCAAGAATGGATGCAAACGCTCGGGACTGATGAAACTCTCAATCATCAGATTGTCAATGCCCACGAGATGCCCAGCGACTGAGAACGGTCCCACAACAGCGCCGCAGATGGCAACCATCTCGCCGAACTCTTCTTTCAGAAGCTTGATAGCCTCAACGATAACTGGAATTCTTCCTTTTTCGCTAACCTGATGCGGAGCGGTGATGCTATCAGCCAACTGATATGCGTGTGACTGGATGGAAGGAATCGAATCAACTTTTCCTCCCCAGAGAAGTTTGCATCCCAATATCTCCGCCTCGATGGTTTGGCAGAACGGAACACGGACGACGTCGAATCCAAGAATAGTGCGGGCACCGGAAGCCAAACGTGCCATCTTTTTCGAGTCATGATGCGCATCTGGGAAGGTTACACCTAATTGCTCCATCTGTTCTACTGTGGCTGTTTGGTTCACACAGCCGACAGGTATTCTATCAACTCGTCCACCCATGAGGGCAGAGAGGACGCGCTTTTTCGGTATCAATATAGAGTAACTCCAGCAAGAATCTGAGTTAGAAAATTAAGACAGTGGTCCCATGCCCAGCAGCACTATCAACGAGAATCGGCGAACCACTTCTGAGCAAGGTTATGCGAGGACGCGAAGCCGCTTGGTCTTCGTTGTCTGCCGTCGTCTTCGGATGTTTGTCTGATGTTTTGCGATGAGTTCTCGGACAGCAGGAACTAATGTGACAGGGATCTCTATAGTGGCCTGAGTTCTGTCCTCATATGCTGCCTCATCCTCGGCTACGGCTTCTTCTTCCGTTTGTTTTTCATAATGGGCAAGAACTCTCCGAGTCCTCTTCTCATCCCATCCTTTTGGAAATTCAGTTTTCTTCATTTTCTCTTTCGCATCCTACGCTTCAATGCCATTAACGGTTTGCCAGTCAGTTCAAAGGCTGTTATGACAAAGACACTCTCTGGTTCTGGATCTGGAACATAAATGATCCTGAGATAGCGCCCTGCACGGGTCTGACCCATAGCTACCCGTGAACCTCCTTTGCCACGACGGTCTTCTCCTGGTTTTAGCAAAACATCTTCTACTTCGTTCTCAGATACATGGTGGTTATAGATATGGGCTGCACCCGTTTCTGGATCAATATAGTAACGAATATTCACAACCAGACCGTGAGCAAATCCTTGATTTCAAGATAACGGCAGAAGATATCACCATAACCACCCATGTCCATTTACAGCCCATAGTTCTCTTTGCTGAATTCCGGCACAACTTTCGAGTATTCGTGAATCCCCCACTCAACAAACTTCTCTGAGCTCTTTGGCAATGTGCTGACAACGCTCATCATTCTCTGAAGCACATCGTTCTCCAGTCTTGTAAGCGGCAAGAGTCTCTTCTCATTTGCCTGACTGATAATCTCGCCAGCCCTTCTCACTGCTCTAACACTTCGATCGTAGTAATCTGTTCCCGACACAATCGCTTCACCGATGCTGAACGCTTCTTCTGGAGCGAGGACTAATGCCTGTGGATCACGGTACTTATCTGACTGGACAAAAATATCACGCAGAATCTTCTCGGAGCCAAGTTGCAGCGCCGTGTTCATCTGTGCGACGTCGTATCCAAGCATTTCCATAAACACTTGTGGCGTCGTGCCACCGAACATATCGCCATACTGCACTGCCTCATTGCTCCAGAGATCACACGTTGCCATCATTAGATTCCCCATTAGATCCGAGTGTGCACAGGCGGAGGTTTTTCCCTCCATGGACATCGGGCAACCTGTGATTGCCTTCAGTATCACATTCTCGTAACCGCAGTCTTTAGCTGGACCAACCGCTCCGTTTTCAAACGCAACAAGTGATCTTGCCGCACCAAGGGCACGCACCAATGCGGCAAACGTGTGCGGCATCTCGTTACTCAAGAGTCCTCCAGCAAGAAACATCGCTGTGTTAGAGTGGGCACAATCGGTATCGCCTCCTGCGATAATGTGATGCCGCTCCGCAACAGAAGAGATCTTCTGCCAAAGAAATTCCATATCGAGACTGCCAAGCACGCCGACAGAGAATATCGCGCCAGCAACGTCCTGCCGTGTAACACAGTAGTTGAATACCTCTTTGCCGCCGATGGATTCAATCGAGAGAATGTCGGCTCCAGCCGCAGCACACGCTTCGAACGAATCGAGAATGCGCTGCAGCCTGTCAGAGCTTCGCATGCCTTCCTCAGCTTTCCGGATGTCAGCTATCGTAGCTCGCAGCGCAGACCTGAGACCATACTTGGAGTAATATTCCCCGAGCATATCCTTGGTCATCCGAGTAACCTCGCCACCCCATTCGGGATTGAAGGTCAGCTGAAACACATGCTCAAGTTCCAGCACCACAGCGGGAAGTCCGATACCGACTGCACGTTCTAACGCATCTCTAGTGATGCGGCGATACTCATCCAAAATGGTCGGAAGACTCTCTTCTTTTCCTGGCCGAGGAGCATATTTGAGTTCGGGGACAACGTAGTTTGCGCCTATCTCCAGATCAAAACCACATTTGACAGGATGAAGTGCCCTCCCGAAAATCATGTCATCGGCGTTTGTATAAGCAAGAGTTGTATATCGTCTCATGTTGTCAGTTGCTGATTGTCGGCATCGCCTAAACTGTCAATCGTTCCGTGATCCCGATCGTCCTTCAGCACAGGCAATCCTTCCAGCAAAGGATTGCTGACCGACGCTCTCCGGGATCTGGAAATGACAGAGATGGTTGTCCCAAGAAAAGGTGGCAATCGGAATCGCTGTCTCCGACAAGCTCCCGCCACTTCCACAAGTTCCACCAAACATTCCTTTCACCCGCATCTCTGCATCGCTCACTTGGTGCCACACAGAGCATCAACTCTCGGCACCGGATACTGATCAGGCTGTATGGCTGACATGCACAGTGCCTCATCGGAGTTGTGCAAACCATTTCATGCCTTCATCAGACATCGTCACCCAAAGCCCGTAGATACCAAGAGCTGTGCCGAGCGGGAAATTGATAATGTTCAAGAAGCTCAACACGATAGTAAGCACTCGTGACCACGGACGATGTTTGATCAGTCCAATACCGTTGATGATACCCGGAATAGAAATCAGAACCAGGAAACCGCCGATTACGACTCCCAGAGCGGAGAAGAACACGGCGAATCCCCCTGGGGGCGGTGCCTCTTCTGCTGCATGCTCAGCTAACAATCCAATCCCTGCAAGAAGAGCAAAGCAGATCATACCTCCAATGATTCCGAGAATACTGAGACCGAGATACAGTCCACCAAGAATAGTAGCATGCTTTTCCATTGTGGTTTAACCGCGTTGGTTGTGGATTCAAGATCACCTCTTACAACGGAATCAGGTTGAGCCGTTTTGCACGACATCAGCCGTCCTACTGTCCATTCAGACTCCAGTCGAAGTCACGATACACCACTCTGTAATTCCCCCTCTCGATGAAGTTCCTATCTTCGTCGTCAAAATACTGCCGGATGAATTTCGTCACAGATCCATATTTCGTCCCAAGCTCTCTGGAATGCTGCTCAAATACTCTTGAAAGATAAATCTTCTTGTTGACTTTATCAAGATAGTTCTTCGAGCTGTCCCGTAGAAATGCCTGCGTTGCATTTTCAAGTTGCTCATTCAACCGACTACCGATGTATGCCTCCGAACGCAGGATCGGAGATCCCTTTGCCCCTGGCACAATGGCAAAATGAATTCGAGGCTCATCGAAGTCGGTGATGATCTTCCGCTCGATGTCATCCAATGAGTAGACCGTTCCACCGATATCAGCGACAGGAAGACTCCATGGACTTCTCGTTCCACCACCGATATCCTTGATACTCTCCACAGGATAGTAGTCAAGAATGAGCTTCATCATATAGGCATTGTACACATTGATCCAGAACGCAAGCCGAACATTCTCCGGCTTACTATCCAATGAATCGGGATTGAATCTCTCGAGTTGAGCAAGGTAGGTGGAGAAATCAACGTCCTTTTTCAGACCGGCATAATCCACCAATCCATTGCGCACATATCGGTGAAGGGCTTGGTCGAGGAGTTCGTGACCAACAAACGAAGACTGTTGGAAAATCAGCGTGACCGTTTTCGAGAGAAGCTTGTCTTGAGCAAATGCCGATGGCGAGATTGCTGTGAGAAATAAGAAAAGTGAGAGGACTCTTGACATTCCTGCGATTTCTTAGTTTGACACTTCTGGATACTCCAGTCTGATCGTTCCCTGCCCCATGTTTTGAGGCGTGCTCGCTATGTCTGATGACTGGTCTGTATTGGACAACCTAGGGGATATTTCCGATCTTCTGCTTCAATTTCAGCAATGCCCTTAGATCTTCCAAATCTCTTGCTCGACCTGCCGCTTGTTTCATCTTGATTAGATCGTCTAGACTGGCAAAGTATGCCGTTGTGGCGCCGATCACTCCTTCTACTTTGTTCTTCCAGACCTCTTCAAATGTGATGCCGGCAACGTATGGATGAATATCACTCTCAACGACATATTGCCGAATGAGGATCTTCTTCGAAAGAAGGTCTCGGACACTGATATCAGTCACGTCATATCCAAACGCTCTCAATGCTTGAAACGTTTTCTGTGCGTTTGCTTCGGTCTGCTCAATGAAGATGTCAACGTCCAGCGTCGCACGCGTATAGCCATGGATCGGGAACGCCGTTGCACCGATGATCACATACCGCACATCATGAGCGTTTAATGATTTCAAAAGGCTTTCGATGTCCATAACGAAGTAACATTTCAGCAATCTCACGCGAACGGCGGAACATCATTTGAAATCTCTGCTCTGTGGTCAGCGAAAGCTGATATTCTATTTCGAAGTCAAGCTCTCTGTCTTCATCATCCGAATCGCATTTCAGTATGGGCACGTTTCTTCTCCGAGTTTGTTCAAGCCATGACATTCGACTTACATCGCCGGATAGTGCTCGAGATGCCACAATCATCTCGTCGCCACGCTCAAACCAATATAAATATAGCAACAATTTTCTTAAAGGTCAACACAGAAGTGGGGATCGCAGGAAAAGTTTGGCAGGCTTGTACGAAACGAGGAGTTCTTGTCAGCTGGTCGCGGCGACTGCTTCGTCAACGTGGAAATAGTGTGCACGATCAGCAATACTGATGCTTGTGACTATATCTTCAGGCGATAGAACCGTCTTCGTGAAGAATTTCGCCTTCACCTTTATCTTAACCTTGACCTTATGAGCTTTCTGCTTTGAAGCTTCATTGAATCTATCAGCGATCACCGGTGAATGCAGCACATTCATGTTTTCGCGATACACTGTCTTTTCCTCCTGCTTGAGTGGATAGAGCGCACAACTTAGAGTATGACTTGTACAACACAGGAAAGCGCAAGGATGATGCCAGAGAGCTTAAGCCCAACCATTCATGCAAAGGTGATGAGATTTGATGATTTGAAGAAGCAGGGAGAGAAAGATGGAAGGAAGGACGCAGTCAGATTTTCCTTCTCGACGGCAAGTTTTGCATTATTTCGCGATTCAATCGGAAATTCGGTGCATCGGTGTCGCGCGGTCGGATATTTATGCACCTTGGACGTGACTGATCACTGATGAACCGTCAGCCCGATTTACGCCCCTCACACCACAGACTCAGCTGAGAAACGTAAGAGCAATCTTGAGGAGGTATCCTCTACTTGCGGCTTAGTCTCACCCCAAACACCACCACACCAACCAGAACACCCACAAGCAAGATGACGAGAACCGCCGTCCCCAGAATATTTGTGCTTGCCGCAATGTGAATACGAATCTTCTTGTCCTCAGATTCAACTTTGCGATTGCTTGCAAACGATTCCGTCTTGATCGTCGCTTCATAGTCACCAACACTTACATCCGAAGGAGGAGTGATTGTCACGCCAACTATCTCTTCCTTTCCAGGCTGCAGAGACGAAATCAAATCTGGCGTAACGGACGAAACCCAATTTAACGGTACATCGGCTCTGACTTTGATGTTGTCCAAGCGTCGGGTTCCATCATTGTACACCGTGAGATTCATCTGGACTTTATCACCAGGTTTCAGTTCCTGATAGAAATTTGTTGCGCGGACTTGAATGCGTCCAACACCGCGAGGTACTAGTTCCAGCCGAACGTAGCTGATGTTCATGCGATCCAGTTCGGCAGCGCTATATCTCTTTTCTTTATCGAGCAGATTGTCCACCTGTTCCCTAGGAATCGCCGCTGCAAAGAAACTGATCGGTTGATCAATGATGAACGAGGTACTGTCATATCGGTCGGGAAGATAGATTGCAAGCGAGAGCTTCCGTGTATTGATATCTTGGGAGAACTTTACCTGCGAGAGTCGTGCATTGGTCTGCGTTTCGAGAAAATCGCATGTGATCTGGCGAGGGAGATTCAGCACATCAAGCTTGTACACGTTGTCCATGCTTGAAAAAAGCTCGAGCGTCAAATCGTAATTCGCACGAGCGCCAAGGTCTGCCTCCTGGGAGAACTGCTCAGAAGCAATAAGCACCCTGTTGGCGCTTTCGTCTTTTTGCAGAAAGATTTTCTTCTCTTCCGATTTGTCCCCGTAGACACATTTCACAGTAACGTTGTCTAGATCTTGGAGCAAAAGAAAATCTGCCGAGATTGGTTGATTGTACGGCATCGTGGCAATCTTTGCTTCGTAGGGCTGACTGATGATAGCGCGCTGGTCATTGAGAAGCGAAACATACACGTTGGAAATCTGGTCGGTGCGGATTCCCTCGAAATCCTCCAATTCGATTTTTCTTCCCTCGATCAAACCACCTGTTGTATTTCGCAGGGTCAACCTCACTTTCTTTTTTCCATCCTTCGATTGATACTTGATTGCCCTTTCAATCGTGATGTGGGGCTGCTCAAATACCAGCGAAAGTACTGCTTGCTGGTAGGTGATCTGGGCATTCTTGAAGCCACCCTCCGATTCCTTGAATTCCTTCTCGGAGATAAGTCCCTTTTCGTAGAGTATTTTCTGCCGCTTGAACTCCTGTTTCTGCACCTTGTAGTCGCTCTGAACCTTTTCCAAGTAGAGCGACTTGAAGCGCTCGTCGTTGGGATTGTACAACATCTGGGCTACTGCGAGTTGAGACCAGACGATAACCAATATGAAAGTTAGTTTGCTCATAAATTGCTCCATACGAGAAATAGTGAACACTTTTTATGCGAGAGGCAAGAAGTTAGAAGCAAGAAGCCAGAAATCAAAAACAAGAAATCATCCCGCTTTGTGGGACTTCTCGTTTCTTATATCTTGTGAGTGCCTTCAACACTATCGCACTTTGCAGGATTTGTTGTCTCCTCCTTGAGTTACGCCTTCTCACCCTCGAAGTCTGCCCAGAACTACCGTTAGCAATGAATCCTATTTGTCTGAAATAGTACGCCGGATAACCGAACTCGACAGCGGACTGAGTGAAGGCTGGGGTAACGGAACGTGATGATGGCAGGGCGTTTCGATTTCGGCGTCCTTTCTTTCGGTTCACTTTCCTTGGACGAGCAAAGAAAGTGAACAATGGAGCCTGAAGCAGCCTGATTTTCGATAGGAAGCTCAACTTGTCCATTCTTGTTGCTCCGATTACCACATTCTTGCACCAGCGCACTACTCCGTCTCTCCACCCTCTCACCTCACATCATACCTCACAAAACTGACAAACGCAATTGCCAAAAAGAGTAAATTGAAAAACACCAACAATCCGAACTGTGGAAGTACTGACTCGATCCTTTCTGCAACGGACTGTGGTTGATATTGAAACCGTGCTCGGTCACGGAAATCCAGATAGTCGTTGTAGCCGAACGCCGGGTTCTTCTCCTTCTCCTTTTGGTATTTTGCATTTGCGTACCTTTTCAGTTCGCTTCCGTACGTCCCAGCTTGGTTGTTCCAGCGATTCTCTCCATCAATACCTGTTTCCGTTGCATCAGTTGCAATGAAAACAAAATTCGCGAAAGGCGAAACAGAAGCAAAGATCGTCGCAAATCTCTCCTGATACTTCGAACGCTCTACGAACGTTTCTGAGATTTTGTCCGCTTTTTCTCGTTGCTCTCTATTAACTTGACTCACCATTTCATCGCACTCTCTTGCGAACTCTGCATACCGTTCTTTGAGCAGTGGATCGTTCTCCAGCCGTGCCTGGATTTCGCTCTGATTCATGCTCATTAGGTTCCTGAGGTCAGCGAATTGGGTTTCCTGCAACTTGCGCCATCGCCGGCGTATGATCTCGTCGCGTTCATCACTTGTAAGCCAAGTAGTTTCTTGCTTGATTTTTGCCGCTGACGGAATGGGATACGACTCTGCAGCAAGGAAAGGACTGATGTTTGGAATCACCAGAACGAGAACGACCCAGGCAAACAGTGATTTCAATACGGCTTGACTGGATGTATGCGAACGAGCAGAGAACAAAAGCCCGAGACCATAAAAGGCGGAAATATAAAGCCAAGACGCAAGAAGCAGGAGGAGAAAGACGCCAAAGTCTGCACTCTGTAGCTGCAGCCTAGAGCTCAACGCCAAGTAAAGGAGTCCACCAAGAACACCAACTGTAAATGGGGTGAGCAGGCTGATATTTCCGCCGATGAATTTTCCAAAAATAATGGTGCTACGTGAAACGCCTGTAGAAAGCATCTGTCTCAAGAGTCCAGCTTCACGTTCGCCGCTGATGGCATTGTAGGAGAAGAGAATCGCCATAAGGCTCATGATGATGGTGACGATGGTCACAAAATCAAGTCGAGAAAGGAGTGCCGAGATTGGATTGCTGGCGAAGTTTTCTTGCTGCGCTTCCCGGTCGATGCCAAGCACCAATACCTGGAAATGAGAAGGTATCCGCATCGCTCTTCCCATCCAGCCTGCCCTGTTCCAATGACCAAACTGGTCAATGAAATTATCCTGTGTTGTTACGCGACTTCGGTAATCTCGCAGTTCACTCTCATAGTTTTCCGTCAGGACGACGATAGATGAGATAATGAGAATAAGAGAGACAACGGAGGCAACGGCAAACCTTGCGTTCAGCAAGTTTTCTTGAATCTCCTTCTTGATGATAAGGGTAAGCATAGAGCCTTCTAAGTTTTGAGTTCTGAGTTTCAGGTTTCGAGTTTAACGTTTCGTTTTTGAACTTCAAACTCGCAACCTTAGACTCGCAACCTGTTAACGTGGGTCATATCTTAAGAAGCTAACCATTGCAAGTCCGACGAATGCAAGGCTGAATAGCATGAGTATGAATGTGTCAACGAAAACCGACTCAGAAAGTACATCACCCAAAGATGCACGCCGATATTGAAAGTTCTCGATAGTACCTTTTTCAGAGCCGACAATCTTATTAAAGTTTCTGTTCACGTGTAACGTAATGGCATCTTTGAGCCGCAACTCCTCATTCAGCCCTGTGTTAGCCACCTCTGCCAACAGAAGCGTGATAGCACCGGAGGGCGAGATACGGACAATGCTCCTTGTAATCTGCACCAGCCTATTCAGTTTCGGTCGGTACGATTCAAAGAGTTGGCTATTGGCTTCTCTAATCTGCTGCACCATCATCCCAAAACCTCGATCCCCCTCAGTGCTGCTTTTCTCCTTCTGCGTCTTCTCATAGATTGCCTGTATGGTAGCGAGGCGGCTCTCCATCTCTACCCGATCACTCGGGGGAACATCGCTCAATGATTTTGCCACAATAGCACCCATGTTCGGAATCACAAAGACGAAGAAGACCCAAACTCCAAGGCATAGCATCATCGAGGTCGAACTTCGAGGCACCAGAGAGGAAATGAACACACCTAATGAGCAATAGACGAACGTGTACATCCCTGACACCACGACGAACACAGCAAGCCTTTGCCAATAGTAGCCATCAGCTTTCACATCCGGCAACAAAGAAACCACAATTGTGGCAGCGAGAAAGATAACAAAGAACGGAACATAGACCAAGACAAATCTGCCAAGCAGTTTTCCAAACAAGACCGAAGCCCTTTGACTCCCACATGCAAGCAAAAGCCTCAGCGTTCCGCTTTCTTTCTCGCCACAGATCGCATCGAACGAGAAAAGCAACGCAATCATCGCGAGCATCACCTTGATGATGAACACCATGTCAGGCACGGTGAAGAGGGAAAAAAGACGATTGATAGACTGTTGACTTGCCTGCACCTCAATGCCAAGGATTGAAATCTCATAGAGTCTCCCTAAGTTCGCATCAAGCCCCTTTGCAAAAATCGAAACTGGATTTGGAGGAATGATAACATTGGGAGAGTTCGGCTTGGGCAGCAAGATATTGTAATTCTCCACTCGCAGCCTATAATCGCCACACATGACGATGATACTGACAATCACTAAAGTGCACAACAACCCCGTGAGAACGTAGAACCGATACGTTGTTAGGTTTTCCAGGATTTCCTTCTTTGTGATAGACCAAGTCATAATTTTGCTCCCTGTGATTACAGGCTAAAATCGAAATCAGCTGTCTTAGCAACATTCCCACTGACTCTCTCATCAACGATCTCACACACCCGGCGTAGGAGCAACATCCTGCCTGGCAAAACGCCAAAAAGCCACAGCAAAAGCGAGGACATTGTAGACAAGCAACAGAAACAAATCCCAAAACGCTGTACCCAGACCTTCTGTGCTCGATGGAGGAGGATCTCGAAATTCCTTTGCCTCGCCCAAATCAACTATGCGATGTGAGAAGTTGCTACCACCACAAGCCCAAGGAACATAGCGATGCTGACTCTTAGGATCCTCTTTGTCTGCGTCAATCATCGCCTTTAGGAAGCCCTCGCGGTACCGTACCACGTTGTCTATGAATCGCATCAACCTGTGAGTTCCCCCACCCAATATGTTCTCCACGGCATACGAAAACGTAGAGGCCGGCGATATTCGGGTTACGTCCCGACCTAAATTAACCTGTCGAACAAGGGATTGAACGTATTCAATCACCAATCTCTCGCGAGTTTTCTCACGTTCAAGCTTAATAGATGCCTCCTCTTCAAAACTGATTCCTGGCTTGAGAGGATACTTATCCCGGATAGCTTCAGACATCTGCGCTGTCTCATATGGGGTCTTGGCATTTCCAACCAGTCCTGTCACAATGCCGCCAAGGTTTGGAATGACGAAAACCAGGATTGTCCAGTTGAAGAGAAAAGCAACGGCTGAGATCAGGGGACTTTGTGCGAATACAGAACAGATGATACCGATCAGAATGAACACAGAAAGATACAGCAGACTTGTCAGTCCGAAGAAAGCAATCTTAAGCCAATCATCGCCTGTGAGCTGAACCGTTCCCATCACTTGTAGAATCACGAGACCGAAACACGCGGCCACTATGAGAGTGATGCCCAAGACAAGAAGCGCGGCGAAATATTTCGCGATGAGCAGCGTGGCTCTGGAAAGAGAATTGGATAGAGTCAAGGTGAGCGTTCCGTCCCGGCGTTCTCCTGATATCCCCTTGTACGTCAAGAGTCCTGCCGCAAAACTCAATATTACAGAAACCACGAATGCCCAGTCAATGGGAATAGAGCCACTCAGCATCTCTCCAATTTCAGAAGTTCTTTCAACCACATAAATCGCATGGACTGCCATCGCTACTTGGTTCGGCAATTCTCTTTCTCCTGTGCCCGAGCAGAAAGCTAACGAGGACGGAGAGCGGCGTACTCGGGCTCCACCGGTGCAGGGCAGCATAGTTAAGTTGCTCTTTCCGTTCTCATCAACCAACGACGACACCCAACGCGGATAGTCTTTCATTGCCTTCTCGTAGCTGCCAGAGAAAACCACCACGCTGGCGACCATGAGTGCAATGGTAAGGGCAAACACGGCGAAGAAGCGGAAACTCATTACGTGATCTAAGAACTCTCTATTTAGTATTGTCCAAAACATTGCGTTATCCTTCCATTTGAGCTTGCCATTCAGTGTACTCTGTACCGCAGAACTCTCCAAACCGAGAGAAGGAAGAGGAGGGCTGTGAGCACTATAAGAAGGAGCAGATCAATCGTCGCCTGCTGGACACGATCCAGCAGTCGAGGAAACTCGATTTGTGGCGGGGGCATCTCTCTCAGATCAAGCGGCGCCACCCGATCCCAGGTCAAGATCTTTGTGAAGTAGACATCCGGTCCTTCTTTTTCAGCGAGCTTGTCCCAGGATCGTATGTTCTCCCCAGTGGTCTCTAACCCAGGGTATTCAAGCACCCGTGTGAACCACGCTGCGGTTCCCACCTTTGGCAGTAAGTAATCCATGAACGCATCCCGATAATTCCTAGCGCGCTTTAAGGCATTGTCATAACTCACTATGTCTGTTCCACAGACTGCCGCGACAATGTTCCTGTACAAGACACACAGAGATGGTCGAATGAAAGCGTCGCGCATTCGCTTCCATCTTAGCAAGCGTGTGGTGTAATCCTCCATCACACGATATCGATCCTCTGCATATTGGAATTTCAGAGGAAACACCTTCTTGTTATATTCGATACGGTTATATGCTTCTTCCTTCGTGATGCCGAGGAGACTCTCGCCACCTGTCATGTCGGTGGATGCCATCCACCAACTACCCTTTTGCTCGTATTTCACCTTGTTGTAAGTCTCAGAGAATTGTTTGTCGAGACCCTCGATGAGTTTCTTACCAGATTCCTGAGGGCGAGTGTACTCAGCTAGATATCCAACTCCCGACGGGATAATAATAGCAACCAACACCCATGCTAGCAGGAGATACATCAAGCCAGAGGAAGATTCGTTGGCAAAGAGAGAGACCAAAAGCCCTAACGCAAGAAATCCACCTAGGAAAATCAGCGAGAAAAAGTAGATCAAGCCTGTGCCTATCCAACTGGAAGCATCGAGAGTGATGCTGGGGGATAGGCTCCAGAGCAGCATTATCTCTAGAAAACCAAGCGTGAGCGGTATCGCCATGGTGAGGAGTGCGCCGATGAATTTACCGATCAATAGCCTAATCCGCCCAGCCGGGCAGCTTAGCACTAATCTCAAAGTACCCTGCTCTCGTTCTCCGCTAAAACTGTCGAACACAAGAAGGATAGCGAAGAGGCTGAGGACCATGCTGATCACGAACGACAGATCAATCGGCGCAAATATCCTTAAGAGCGGATTGTAGGGGCGATTGCTGATTCCCCCAAGGCCGATTCTAGTGCTAGATCCTCCTTCATCAATCAGCGACGGGATGTGGTAGGGCGAAACACGGATTGATGTAGGCAAATCCCTAACTCCTCGGCTGAACACGGAGAGCGGGGATGGTGGAATGTCCACCACCACCTCGATCGTTGAATAAACCTTGGTCTGCTTCAACCCGTCTTCATGATGCGCTACGTCAGAGAGGTATGTGTCGCGTCGAGCGGCATAGTCCTCCACAAGAACGTATCCGACAAGCCCCATCATCAACACGACGACAACAAGACCGATGAGAAATCGAAGACTCAGGATATTTACAAGAAGCTCCTTGCGGATGATCTGCCGAATCATTGGCTCAACTCACTTCCATATATTTCAGATACAGTTTCTCCAAATCCTCGTATTCGAGATCCTCTTTGGTCTTCTCCATGATGAGGACCCCTTCCTTCATGATGCCAACCACATCCGCAAGCTCCTTTGCACGAAAGATGTCGTGTGTGGACATCAGAATTGCTTTGCCTTCGTTCCTGAGTCTGAACAGCAGCTCGATGAAATCTGCTGCTGCCTTGGGATCGAGACCAGCCGTCGGCTCGTCAAGCAGTAGCGCCGGAGCTTGTTTCAATATGGCAATGGCAATGCCGAGCTTTTGCCGCATACCTTTGGAGAAGGTCTTCACGCGCTGCTCGAAAGACCGCTCAGGTAAACCTACTTGCCGCATGACCATATGGTAGTCTTCCTTCTTCAGGTCTTTTCTACCTGCAAGCTTGGTGAAGAAGTCCAAGTTCTGCCGAGCTGTGAAATTCCCATAGAGCATGACGTTCTCCGAGACATACGCTGCATACTTCTTGGCTTCGAGCGGAGTCTTTGTACAGTCATGCCCGTTAATCACCGCCGTTCCGCTTGTCGGTTCGATGAAATTGAAAAAGAGGTTTATGGCCGTGGTCTTCCCAGCCCCATTGGCACCGAGCAGGCAATAAATCTGTCCCGGCTGGACGTTGAGATTGAGATGGTCGAGGGCGAGAAGATCGTCCTCGTAGCGCTTTGTCAGATCAATCGCTTGGATCATTTTTCTGTCTCCTTGGATTTAGTGTTAGATGAATTCATGTCTCAAAAGGAATCTAAGATCATAGGATCAAGAAGTCAAAAGCCAGAAATCAGAAGCCGGAAGTCAAAAGCCAGAAATCAGAAATGAGAAGTGAGGCTTTCTTGCCTCTTCTGAGCGCCTTGCGCGCCACGGCGCTTCGCGCCACTTCTTGTCTCTCGCATCTTCCTACTTGCCTCTGAAGTCACCGCGCATCATCGAATTCCTTATTTGTTACAATTGTCCAGATTGGTATCAGAAACGTCATGATATCCGAGTTAGCAAAACATTTCCCCTTTCTACTTGAATCGCAACTCGTTCTTTTGCATCAATCCAGTATGTGGTAATGATAGTACCCTTGGACTCGCTCCGATTCACATATTCCACAATGTAGCAATCCCTGTCGTTCACACGCTCCATCCCCTTTACTCTGATGCCTCGGAAAGATTTCTCACCATCAGGGGTTTCTCGCTGGCATTCCCACGAAAAGTCTTTTGAGAGTGCAAGCATCCAGCATCCAAAGAAGTAGTGCAAGCTGTACGTCACGGGCAGGTCGCTGTTCGTACTGGTGCTTTGACTTGTACTCCCACCGCTCCTTATTACCAATGTTGATTCGGAAAAAAGGACTTTGCCGGATTCACTGATGTAGCTTGTTGAACTCTCCTCTGAATTCTTTTCAGCCATTGCCGGATTGATGTAATACATAGGGTTTTCAACAATAGCCTTCCTTTTTACCACAAAGCAAGCGTTGCCTTTATACTCTCTGCGATCAGCGATGCTGATTGTCTGCTCTACGGGAAGCGGCTCTCCTTCTACAACGATTTCACCTGATGACATCTTTTTCGCATCGCGGCCTTTGGATACTCCTCCCTTAGTAGTAGTAGCTCTGTATTTGAGTGTCTGACCAATCTTAAACTTCGGCTTGGTGTTCGCCACGATAGATGTCTCATCACACGGCTTTTCCCCTGATGTCACTATTGAATTCTGCTTGACCTTTGCTTGTGGGAATAACGACATTTTCAGCATCAAGTCTATCACACCAACCGATAGAACGGCGAGAAGTTGTCTCCGGGAGATTTCCATTTCGTTGTTGTTCAAGGTTGTTTCCTTCTCCTTCAATCTGTTTATTTGACAGGCTGCCCTCTACAGCATCACCGGGCGTCGATAATCAGCCATCCGTTTCTTGTTTCTTGCATCTTATTTCTGACCTCTTGCCACTTGCCTCTTGTGGGCGCCTTGCGCGCCATGGAGCTTCGCGCCACTTCTTGTCTCCTGCTTCTCGCATCAACGCACATCATATTTGAGAAACCTTACATGACTTAGTGCGAAGAACACTACATTGAAGAGTAAGAGCAGCAAAATATCAACCCATTCCGCTTGCAGTGCCTCGCTCAACGTAGTGTGCTGATAATTCAAATAGGGAACTGGAGCTTTTTGCGGGTCAAACCCTTCGGCGCTGCGTATCATAGTGGCTGTGCCTCCACCTGTTCCGCCGTAAGAATTAATGATAATTTTGTCATAGATATTTTCTTTCACCTCATTTTGAAACCTATCGGCATTAACCGCCAAATTGTTCATTTCAAGAACACCCGTTGCAGAAATTTCGGAAATGACGTATGTGTAACAACTTACCGGTGAAATTCTTGAGAGGTTCATCGCAATTGCCTCCTGAGTACTGCGCTTGGTGTTGTAGTCCTGCTCAAGTTCTCTGATTTCTTCATTGATGCGTTGCCGATATTCTTGATCGAGTAACTTTTTTGCTTCATCGTATGTTGCATAGAACTTCCTCTCCTCATCAGTACGCCCTGGAACGGACGTAAGCTTGCCCGTCATACCAAGATCACTTCGCATCTTATCATACAATTCTCGTTTCTTCCTGTCCGACTCTTTTTCAAGATTTTGTCTTGCAAGCGATTTCTGGAGGCTTACCACTTGCTGGGACGGTACGGGAAATATGATCTCGGCAATCATCGGACTGATTTTCGGAAGCGAAAGTACAAGCACAGTCCAAACAAAGAGAAGAGCAACAATGGAAGTGATGGACCGGTGCGTTAGCGTCGAAACCCATATGCCAAGATTGAACATTGAAAGGATGAATACCAGGGTGACAAACAAGATGACAAGAAAAGATGAAAGAACCTGCGCAGAGGAAATCGGGACAACGCCTGAGGTATTCAGCACAATCAGGGAAATCAAAACGGAAAGGAGAAAGGGGACTAAAAGGACAATGTAGTTTCCAGTAATTTTTGCAAGGAGAACTTGCCAGCGAGGAACAGGATTCGACATTACGAGTCGCAGGGTACCATCTTCTTTTTCTCCTGTTATAGTACTAAATGTGAAAATCAATGCCAGAAGAGAGATGATGAACCCGACGTTGAACAGCAAGTCCACTTTCCCAAAAAGAAGCGATTGCGGGTTACTGACTCCTGACTCATTGGTCGCGCGGACATCCCCTTCTCTTGAAGTCACAAATTTGTTCGGAAGAAAGTATTCTAGCCCCACGGAAAAAATGCTTAATACCGATGGCGGGCGGTAGCCCTCGGCATGGAAATCCCAGCCGATATTTCCCTTGGCTCCTTGTTCGTAGAGTCTCACAGCCTCTTGATAGTCAGCCAACCGTTTCTCATACTCCTTCAGGTTCACATACATCCCAAGCGGAATGAGGACAAGGCAAAGGAGCGTGGCAATGAGAAAGCGAAGGCTGAGCAACGCTTCGAGGATTTCTTTTTTGATGATGGTTTTGAGCATAGTACAGTTCCAAGCTTATCCCGCAAAGTGGGACGGGCTTCGAGTTAGATGTTTCGTGTTTGAAATTACAAGTTCGGGTTTTGAGTTTCAAGTTTTGGATCTCGGGTTTAGACCTTCAACTCGAAACTCTAAACCCGAAACTGAAATTCATCGCACATCATACTTTAGAAACCGAACGTACGCCACTGCAAACGGGGCTATGAGCCAAAAGGCAAGCGAAAGGAGACTGTTCCAATTTCCTTTGAACGCTTCACCGAGTGATGCATGGTTGATCGAAAAGCTTGGCAGCGCCTTGGGATCTACCGGCTCCGCTGAGAAAGACATGGCAACTCGCCCATCCGCAAATTTCATCAGGGTTCGTTTTACACGGCCAAAAAGCTCAGTATCCAAAGTTCGTTGATAAGCCTTAACTGCTTCAGCGTATTTTGTCTTTTCGATCTCTCCCGTTCCACAAACATCGGTGATGAGCCGAGCAAATGCTGCGCTGGGAGAAATGAGCGACAGATTTGTTGCAATAGTCTGTTGGATGCGTTTCTCCCTTCGAAAACTCTCGTCAATGTCATTCAGCCGCTTAGCTTTCTGCTCACGGTATTTCTGTTCTACCTCCTTCTTAGCAGTTTCCCATCTCTCCCGCTCTGGTGACGGTTCGGGGCTTCCTGAGAAGCGACTGCTCTCTCCCAAGATCGCAACATATTGCCTGCCGAGCTCTCGCGCTGCTTCGTCGTCAAGAGAAGTTGCCACCAAGGTTTTCTCCAACGAGGCTTCCGTCTCCGTCCTGACAGGATAGAGAACAGAGGCAATCATATCGCTCCCTTTGGGAACAATCAACTGGAAGAACACCCAAAGAAGCAGTATGACGACGAGAGAGGTCCGCGTTTTATCTGAGCTTGCGGACACCATGATACCCAGAGTAAAATAGGTTAGCAGGAAGATCGAACCTGAGAGAAAGATCGTCAGAACTCGCGACGGGACATCTCCTCCAAAGAAAGGAAAAGAACTAAACGTGAGAACAAGTATTCCAATCAAGAATGCAACCACGAACGGAACCCAAAGTGCAAGATAGCCGCCCGCTATCTTGCCAATCAGGAGAGAGTCACGTGGGACGCGGTTTGAGAGAATTCCACGCAACGTCCCCGATTCCTTCTCACCTGCGACGACATCCGAGGCAAACAGCAACACGACCAGACTGATAACCATCTGAATGATGAACACGAAATCCGGTTTCCCTTGCACGGACAGAATGGACTCATCGCCTACAGAAGTCTCGCCTTGCTTATAGCCGTCCTGTTTGAAATCGTAGAATCTGGGAAATGTGCTTTCAAAGCCCTGTGCGAAAACGGAAAGCGGCGAGGGATACCGAAATCCCTTGAGCGCCAGAGCGCCTGAGATAACGTCCCCGATCTGCGCAGCAGAAGCCGCTTCTTTTGCTAACCGCGTCTGCTCGTTGTAATCCCTTATCCTCTTTGCATAATCGAGGTTATTGACATACAGCCCTAAAGGAATGAGGATAACACAGATCACGAAGAACAGAGGAAACCGAAAACTGAAAATGTTCTCAAGAATCTCTTTTTTGATGATGGTTGCGAGCATGTCAGAAGATCTCCCAATTGTGAATTCTTTATAGGTTCATGACAACTCTCGTGCCGTCATAAGATTCTGTCGAAATGAGGCGACTGAGAGGGTGGTACCACAGGGCTGAGTAATGGCTTACTCGGCGGTGGGAAAGCAGTTACACAGGGGGCGAGGGCGGTGGAAGAGGGAAGATGGAAAATGGGAGGGGGAAAGTCCCCGCAGGAGTAACAAAGAAATCCTACAAACGGCATGTCGCGCCGGTCTCCTTCATCACTCTCTGTCTTCCATCATCCATCTACCATCATCCATCTCTCTCAATCCCATACTGCTGTATCTTGTTGAACAGTGTCTTCCGACTGATCTTCAGTCTCTCAGCTGCCGCTGCTCGATGCCAGTCGGTTTCCTTGAGTGTCTCAAGTATGATTTGCCGCTCAGCTTGTTCTATCAGGGATTTGATATATGTCTCCAAACCCTCTTCTGGCTGGCGCTGAAGTCCGGCTATCACAGGGTGCGTCTCTCTCTTTTCAGCTCCGACAGACCGGGACAAATCTGACACCTCGACGCATGTTCCTTCCACGTTCAGCATCGTTCGCTGGACGAGATTCTCCAGTTCACGTATGTTTCCTTTCCACTCACAACTCTTGAGCAACCGAAGCGCTTCGTCAGAAATACCACTAACACTCTTTCCAAAAGTGTCGCGGTATTTCGCCAGGAAATGCCTGACGTACAGAGAAATATCTTCCTCATGTTCACGCAACGCGGGAATTTTGATTTTCAATACATTCAGTCGGTAGTACAAATCCTCGCGGAACTTTCCATCCCTCACCTGCATCTCCAAATTCTTGTTGGTCGCCGCGATAACGCGCACATCAACCTTTATGGGAAGGTTACTTCCCACGCGCGTGAACTCCTTCTCTTGAAGAACTCGCAAGAGCTTTGTCTGCGCTTCAAGGGGAAGTTCCCCGATCTCATCCAGAAACACCGTCCCGGTATCAGCTTCTTCGAACTTCCCGATCCTTTGCTCTCGTGCATCGGTAAACGCTCCTTTCTCGTGACCGAAGAATCCACTTTCAATTAGGCTGGGAGGAGTTGCCGCGCAGTCCACAATCACGAGTGGATTGTCTCTCCGTTTGCTCTCGTGGTGAATTGCTCTCGCAGCTAATTCCTTGCCGGTGCCGCTTTCCCCCTCAATGAGGACTGTCGCATCAGTTTGGGCTATCTGCAGAATCTGCTGACGAACTTGCTGCATGATAGCACTGTCTCCAATGATATTTTCAACGCCATATTTCTTTTGAAGCTCTTTCTTAAGCTGATCAACCTCCTCCGTGAGGCGATAAACTTCAACAGCGCGCTTTGCGACCAGAAGGATTTGTTCGTTGTCGAAGGGCTTCGGTATGTAATCATACACACCTTGCTTGATGGCTTGAACCGCAGACTGAATAGTACCGTGTGCAGTGAGGATGATGGCGACAGCTCCAGGGAAATGGTCTTTTATTCTCATGATTGTTTCGAGACCATCCATCCGGGGCATCTGCAGATCAACGATCAAGACATGTGGTTTGAATTGTTCTGATCTCTGGATTGCCTCAAATCCATCCCGCGCAGTTTCCACTTCGTAGCCGTCATCTTTCAAGACTGCTGCAAGGATGTTGCGGATCTTCTCCTCGTCATCAACCACCAACACCTTCGCTCTGCGGGTTAACTTGCTCAGGACTTCCCGATTATCAGAATTCCACTTTTTCATTATTGCACCTTTACGTAAGCCCACGCTTCCACTGAGTAAGGAGAGCCAAGTACGCAGTAAGCAGAGAATCCGCTCACCTGCAGAATTTCTCCGGCTGACTAATCATTCCAAACAGCATCTTTCCAACTTCGTCGTATTTCTCCAAGTAGTACTTATGTCTTTCTTCACTGAGATATCCACGATCAAATGCGACATCAAGCCAGACCTCTGTTTCACTGGCTTCTCTAGAACAGTCAATTAGCTTACTAACGAAAGCACTCCCGTACTTTCTTTTCTTCCATGCCTCTGCAATGTAGCGGGCACCGAGCGCGATGAACGTCTTATCTGATCTGTCAAAGCGTATTTTTCTTCGATGGGAAAATGTCTGCTTTCATGAAACAGTTCCATCGCCAACTTGCATGCAGGTTGGTAGACATTAAGGTCTCTAAAACCTCTGTAGGTCGTCATCAATCCTCCTTCTCTGTTGCTGCATGCTGAACGCTATCCGTTACCTGCTACCGACTGCTTACTGCCTACTACCTACTGCCGACTCTTCACCGCCTCCCTCACCTCCCTTGGTAGCAAAACACGCACCGTCGTTCCCTTGTTTGTCCCCTCGGCGTTGCTCTTGATCTCAATCTCTCCACCGTGCTTGCTGACAATACCGTAAGAGATAGATAGTCCCAGTCCTGTCCCTGTTTCCTTTGTCGTGTAGAAAGGATCAAATACCCTCGGCAGGTCTCTTTCTTCGATGCCGTGACCGGTGTCCCTTATCGCCACGCAGATGAAATCCTCATCTTGAGTGAGGTGTTGTCGTCTGACGGACTCCGTCATTGCTATGACGATTATCCCACCTTCTGGCATCGCCTGGATACTGTTCAGAAGGATGTTGAGAAATGCTTGCTTTAGCTGAGAAGCGTCGCCAGTAATCTGCGGATCCCGTAGGTCAAATCTCTTCTGGACATCAATTTTGTACTTTCGCAATTCTGATTCGAGGAGAAGAAGCGTCTGATTCAGAACCTCCTCGATGTTGACCACACCCATGTGAAGCTCGGAGGACTTGCTGAACGACAACAGTCCCTTTATGATCTGATCAATGCGGTCCACTTCTTCAATAATTCCATCTACCAGAGGCTTTCTTTCTTCGGGCAAATCTTTTTGAAGATATTGAACGGTGCTTCGGATCGAGGTCAGAGGATTGCGGATTTCATGCGCCGCACCAGCCGCAAGTTCACCAACTGTTGTAAGTTTGTCAGCGTGAAAAAGTTTTTTCAACTTGTCGTCTTGAAATTGGTATATCAAGGCGTGTTCAATGGCGAGTGCGCTTTGACTTGCTAGCAACGACAGTGTTGCAATCTCAGACGAGGTATACGCGACACCATTAACCTTTCTCCCCAAGAAGAGCGCGCCTGTGAGGCGATTGACGACAATGAAGGGAATGACCAGCACAGTGTCGGCTTTGTGTAAGATTTCTCGCTCCTGCGCAAAAAGAAATTTTACCACTTCAGTGTCTCTCGCTACATCAAGAGCACATCTATTCACGTTCAGCCACTTGACTAGATTATCGGAACGAGAGAAGTTGAACTCCGCGAGCCACTCGGGATGGGTTCCCTTCGCTTTCCTTCCTACATATCGGTTCGTGATAGGCTCAAAGAGGACAACATACAGGTTGCTGGCATCCAGTATCTCTCTGAGTTTGGCAGAGAAGTTCTCCAAGAGTTGATCTAAGCCGACGATCAGGCCAATAGACTTGAGGAAGTCCTCAGAAGAGAGATATCCACCTTCGAGCGGATGGGTCGGTTTTCTGGTGAGCCATCCGCTGACTCTATGAGCGAATTGCATCACTGTACATGCAGCCTTCGTCGTATCAGTAGCCTTCAGCCGCTGCAGAAAGCGGGAGAGCAGCAGAGGCTGTAAGTAGTCAGTTGCAAGGCAGTGTTGGTGGTATCACCTACACCTTTAGTTTTGGTCTAATGAAACCTTCGACCTTGTTGACCGCTTCCCTTAATTCACCACTTATACATTAACCCTCAGCCGTCATGTTTCCCTCTCCCAATTCGGGAGAGGGGACAGGGGTGAGGGGATAAGAGGTCCTAAGCATCACTGGTGATAACATCTGTATCGTTTCACGGCAAAGAAAACGATCTCAGAAAGATGTCATATAAGAATCCCCTCAGTCCAACCCAACTTCACCAGTTCGATACTCTTCGGGTCGCTGGTACCCAGTTTGTGTTTCGTGTCGGCGACAGCAATGTGTGTCGGCAATGTCTCCAAGCGTCTGTCCTCTCCGAAATATTGCAGGCGCTTTGCCTGGATGATGCGCAGGGCAGTCGCGTCGAGAGCCACTGGGTCAGTTCCTACGAGCAGACCCTTGTAGTCCCAAACGTATTTCGGATCGTAGTGATGAGCTCCTCTGCCATGGAAGAGTGGTCTGAGGAGACTCAGCACGTTCAGCCTGGTCTTACCTTTGACAATGGGAAGATACCAGACCATCGCAAGGTCTGCACAGTTATCGGGATGGTAATCGGATGGTTCAGGTGCAAACATGATGTAGTTCTTGATACAACCACCGATACCTGCCCAGAAGTGGGTCCGAACCGGACGAGTATTAATGAGCGCTGTGGATTGGCTAAAGATAGGGTTACTCAGAACACCCCGGTCGTCAACGCTAATGCTCTCTTCAGGGACCCCCGCATCCATAACCCGCCGCTGGATCGCTTGTTCCAGTTCTTTCGGTGTTAGGATGTAGTGCCATACATTGCTTTTGATCCCGACAATGTCGCTTGGCTTGATGAGTAGTTTCCAAGCCTTGACCGGATCTGTCTCGTCCAACAGTGTAGTGACCGCATCGTCCAGCATCCGCTGAATCACATCAGCATTAGGACCAGAGCCATCATTCAACACCTTGGCATCACGAACGAGCACTACTCTAACCTTCTTCTTGGACTTACCCTCCTGTTCTACGCTCATGGGCAAGCCCACGGCTCCAGCCAGACCGACGTAAGCTGCCCCTCGCAGAAAATCCCGACGGGTAATTGGTTTCTCGGACGCGTGCATGGATACTTAACCTCCATTTGATGTTACTGGTTTCATGATTGGGGTGAAACAGCAGCGGTTTCAAGATTACTGCTATCTCCATCTTCCTCGACGAAGACGGAACCGTGCAACTCCGCGGCTCATTGTCCGACTGACTTCACAAGTCTACTTCTGACGGCTTCTCTTAGATCTGATGCCTCAGCTTCAGAGGGTGCCTCAAGAACGATAATCACCCACTCTTGATGTACCTTCGCTGCGATCCATTTGCCGTCCTCTATCTTCGCAATTCCTTTCTGCTTGGCTTCAGGAATGAATGCATCTACGAAACTAATGAATGCGCCTTTTGCGTGGTGTGCATCTGTGTAATGCACTAGCAGCACATAGCTCTTGTGTTCGCCCTGTTGATATCGAGCCAAGACTGCTTCAGTGTGTTCATCAAGGTTCAGGATATTCTGGTTGGAAAGAAAGTAGTGGTAGTTCAAACAGCCATGATTATGAAAGTAACGTACACTCTTATCCAGCAGACCCTTCGTTGGCAAATAGGACACTAGTCGCGGCTTGGCGCCGAGCGACGGGATCGCTTTCGCAATAGCACGGGCTAGATCCAACAGCGTTTGCTTCACGGGTGGCGTTTCCTGCTCCGCAAAAAGGCTCACAAAGAGATTGCCTTTCCAGAATCTCACTGACCCTGTTCCATATTCTGATCCTTGCCCCACACCGATACTTTCGCTTTCTCGTTCGTACGAGAAGATACCGTAAGCGTCTTGCGACGAGCCCATGTCGTAAAGCTCTACCACGATATCCGGCTGATCGGTTTTCGTGAAGCGGCGCACGATTAACTCACGAAAACCATAGGAGCGAAATAGCTCACCTCCTCCGTCAATGTAACGGAAGATCGTGTTTCGGTCGTAGGTCTCATCCTTGCCCGCCGACTTCCAGTCGTGCATTTCTTGTGGAATGAATTGACTCAAGTGCTGGGTCTTCTCACCGTTGGCTAACATGGTAGTCCATAGAATTAAGAAAATCGCCAATTGGCTCATGAGTACTTCACTCTATTTTGTTCCGTTAGGTCTTTTGGTTGGTTGGACGATATTCATCCGCAGTCGAAGCAATCGTTGCATCGCTGTCTCGGCCACAGTCTTTCTTGAAAGTCATTTGCCTACAGGAAAGTCCGTGACTGACCAGCTCCATAAATACCTTAGACTCACTATCGCCGATCCAGTCTTGTGCAGAGTTTCCCGAGAGATACCTGGAATCGCTGTTCACTCTGAAGTTTTCACACGCTTGATCACCAACGCACCGAGGCGTGCAATAGTATCCAGCACAATCTTGTTCTCCGCTGTAAGCACTGCTCTAGAGTTTTCAAAACGAAACCCAATTACGCCATCAACCTTGTTGGCTGAAGCCATGGGGAGATAGTAAGCCCAGGCATCTGGCAGTGTGTCAGTGCTGGTACCAGCTGGCTTTCCGTTTGTCCACACCCACGTGGCAAGTGCCACTTCCTTTGGATTGACTTGGAAACTTGCTGTGACTCCTTTCAGTGCAAGCTGTGTGCCTTCTGGAAGGAATATCGCGACTTCACATGGGAACAAGAGTCTTGAATGACTAATGATGACCGAAATCATCTCGTCAAGGTTGCGGGAAGTCGCTAAGTCCTGGCTCAACCGGTATAAGGCTGAGCTTCTTGCCTCACTTTGGCGAAGCTGTAGCACTCTATGTCGTGCGTTATAAGCCAGATTGCTGATGACAAACACGACAGCGATGTAGATGCCAAATGAAAGAAAGTAAGCGAAATCTGAAACGGAAAATGTGAAGTAAGGACGGACAAACAGGTAATCAAAAATCAGTACACTCAGAATTGCTGAGATCATAGATGCTCCCCGCCCCATAAGGAGAGCACTTCCAACTACGGGCAATAGCATGAAGAACAATAGATTGACCTCTCCAAGGGTGTCTCTCATGAGGAATCCCAGGATAGAAAAAGCAATCACTGCAACCGCGCTGATGAGGTAGTTTAGTGGTCTAATTACAAAACTCTTCTTGGGGGGAGTTTCCTCTCCCTTTGCATCGAAAAGGTGAATATCAATCCCCGGTGTATTTGCGAAAATCTTTCGAATTCGGAATGGACGGAGTCCCAACACTCCACCCTTTTGCGGCTTTCCCAAGACAATCTTTGTGACATGATTGTCGTGAGCATACTGCGTAATCTCATCAACAACATTGGCGCCTTTCATCCACACCACGCGAGCGCCAAGGTCTTTTGCTATGTCCATTGCCCTCGTCAACCAGCTCTGCTCCTGTTCGGTCAGGCTTTTGCCGTCTTGCGTCTCCACATGCAGAACGATCCATTCTCCATCTAAGGCTGACGCCAAGCGGTAAGCTGATCTCACCAATTGTTCCGAGTATGGACTTGCGTACACACCTACGAGCACAACTTCCCGCGTGGATAGTGATCTTTCAATAGCATGTGCCCTCTCGTATTGAATCATCTTTGCATCAACACGGTCGGCAACAAGGCGAAGAGACATTTCACGCAGCGACATCAGATTTCCCATCTGAAAGAACCGTTGAACAGCGTGCTCTGCCATATCTTTCACATACACTTTTCCTTTCGCCAACCGGTTAAGAAGTTCTTCAGGAGGAATATCTGCCAACTTCACTTCAGTCGCCAACGCAAAAAAAGTGTCCGGCACTGTCTCGCGTACTCGAATACCGATGGTATCGAAAATGATATCGTTCAGACTCTCCAAGTGCTGAACGTTGAGCGTAGTATAAACATCAATCCCTGCGTTGAGCAGCTCCTCGACATCTTGGTACCGTTTGAGATGGCGTGACCCAGGAGCGTTTGTATGCGCGAGTTCATCAACGACAGCCACACGGGGCTTGCGTGCAAGAATTTTCTCCAAGTCCATCTCTCTGAGTGTTATCCCCTTATAATCTACTGAGAGCAGGGGGATCAGTTCCAAGCCGAGGACAAGCGATGCAGTTTCGGTGCGACGGTGAATCTCATAATAACCGATGACCAGGTCAACACCATTTTCAACGTCGGCGCGTGCATCGGTGAGCATTCCGTACGTTTTCCCGACCCCCGGAGCGTAGCCGAAATAAATCGTCAGCTTACCGCGAGTCTTGCCAGCTTCCTCTTCTTTTGCAAGTTCGAGGAAAGCCTCAGGTGCTGGCCGTTTATATTCCTCATCTTCCATGAGCATCAAGGTCAAGGTTGAGCAGTAAGACATTTACGCGCTGAGCACCCAAGAAACCTAACTGCCTGTTTTCACAATAAGCCATCACGAGCAACTGCACCTCTCCGTCATCAAGATTTCGAGCTTTCGCAACTCGCGGCACCTGAGCAAGCGCACCCTCGAGACTGATGTGAGGATCCAAACCACTCCCTGATGCCATAACCAGATCGGTAGGGATGGGCCGAGAAATCCCAGAGGTTTGGAGTTTGCTCACCTGACTGGTTACTTGCTCCAGAAACACAGGATTCGTCGGACTAAGCTGTGATCCACCAGAAGCAAGGGGATTGTAAGGGAAGTCTGCTGACGCTGAAGGCCTTGGCCAAAAAGTATTTCGGATCTGAGAAAGGCTGACCAATCAAAGACGAACCGAGAAGTTTCCCTTCAATGCTGTAAACGAAACTTCCCTCTGCCTGATGAGGAAACAGAAGTTGTGATAGACTGGACACAACAAGAGGATAGATCACACCGACAACGAGTGTGAGAAAACAAAAGAGTAACACTGCTGATCGCATGAGTTTCATGGCGTGGCTTTCGAATGTTTCAAAAAAGTGTAGTGAACAGATCAATCATTTTGATACCTATGAACGGAGCGATCACTCCTCCCAATCCGTACACGAGCAGGTTGTACACAAGCAGCTTATCTGCAGGCATTGCACGATACCGAACCCCGCGAAGCGCAAGAGGAATAAGAAGAGGTATGATAATCGCATTAAAGATGACTGCTGAGAGGATCGCACTGTACGGACTTGCAAGATGCATAATATCAAGAACGTGCAGTTGAGGATAAATGGAACTAAGAGCAGCGGGAATGATTGCGAAGTACTTCGCTATGTCATTTGCGATACTGAATGTCGTGAGAGTACCGCGCGTCATCAGTATCTGTTTTCCGATCTCAACGATATCCAGCAACTTGGTTGGGCTACTGTCCAAATCTATGATGTTCGCTGCCTCCCTCGCCGGTTGAGTCCCAGTATTCATCGCTACAGCAACGTCCGCCTGTGCAAGCGCCGGCGCATCGTTTGTGCCATCGCCAGTCATTGCAACCATGAAGCCTTGTTGCTGGTAGTCTCTGATCAGACGGAGTTTATCTTCGGGTTTCGCTTGTGAAAGAAAATCATCAACTCCCGCTTCCGCCGCAATCGCTGCCGCCGTTAGAGGATTATCACCAGTTATCATCACTGTTTTGATGCCGATTCTTCTAAGCTGGATAAAGCGATCACGAATTCCACCTTTCAAGACGTCTTTGAGATGAATCACACCCAAGATATCCTCATTCTTACTTACGACAAGCGGTGTCCCTCCAGATTTTGCTATCTTCGTCACGCGGAATTCAAGCTCTGGAGGTACTGCTCCCCCTCTCTCTTGGATATATTTCACGATCGCGTCCGACGCGCCTTTGCGGTACGACTGACCATCAACATCAACACCGCTCATCTGAGTCTGTGCGCTGAACGGAATAGAATGAGCATCTCTCGGTATCTCCGTCATTCGAAGATTGTACTTCTGTTTTGCAAGTACGATGATGCTCCTTCCCTCAGGTGTTTCATCAGTAAGCGACGCCATAAGTGCTGCGTCAGCAACATCCTTATCAGCATATCCATCAAACGGCGTAAACTCCACCGCTTGCCGGTTCCCTAAAGTGATCGTTCCGGTTTTGTCGAGCAACAGTACATTGACGTCTCCGGCAGCTTCAACGGCTCTCCCTGAGAGGGCAACAACATTCTTTTGGAAGAGACGATCCATCCCTGCGATCCCGATTGCTGGCAAAAGGGCAGCAATGGTTGTAGGCGCTAAGCAGACGAACAGTGCAATGAGAACGGGCAACGCGACTGGATGACCCTGCCCCGCTGCCTTGACACTGTAAATCGAGAGCGGACTCAGGTTGAGCACCACGAGTAAGAACACGACCGTGAGTGCAACTAATAGCACTTGGAGTGCAATCTCGTTTGGGGTTTTTCGGCGTTTGGCACCTTCAACCATTGCAATCATTCTGTCGAGAAATGCTTCTCCAGGATTGGCAGTTATGCGCACCACAATCTTGTTTGAGATTACCGTTGTACCACCAGTCACCGCACTCCTGTCTCCGCCTGATTCGCGGACGACAGGAGCCGACTCTCCGGTCACAGCAGCTTCATTGACCAACGCTGCGCCTTCTATCACTTCTCCATCACCCGGAATTAAATCACCTGCTTCCACAAGGACGACATCATTCTTCCTCAGGTGAGATGATGAAACGAGTTCACATTCTCCCTCCAAGTGAGGCTTCTTCAACTTCTTCGCTACCACTTCACCTCGAGTTTTTCGCAACGATTCTGCCCGAGCCTTGCCACGCCCTTCTGCAAGTGCCTCTGCAAACGTTGCGAACAGCACCGTGAACCAGAGCCAAACAGAGACCAATCCAACAAACCACAGCGGCTGACTGCTCGTGGAAAATACTCCGACGAAAAATGTTATAGTTGTAATGATACTGCCAATCTCCACCATAAACATCACCGGATTACGCCAGATGGAACGTGGATCCAGTTTCCGCAAGGAGTCTAAAAATGCTTGCCGAAGGATTTCCGGCTGGAAGACAGTTCTTTCTCCCATAGCTCATCAGAGGTTCTGTTATCCGCGCATAAGCAGATGTTCGATGAATGGTCCCATGGACAGAGCAGGGAAAAACGTGAGCGCACCAACGATGACTACGACAAAGATCAGCCAAAGGATGAACGACAGACGGTGCGTTGGAAGAGTACCGGCGCTGGGTGGAATGTACTTTTTCCTTGCAAGCGAACCTGCCATCGCAAGTGCGGCAACTGCCGGGATAAACCTGCCAACCAGCATCGCAATACTGGTCGTCAGGTTATAGAAGACGGTGTTAGCATTCAATCCGGCAAAAGCACTCCCGTTGTTATTCGATGTGGAAGCATAAGCGTACAGAACCTCCGTTAATCCATGTGGACCTGGATTGAAAATGGATGAGATGGCAGTGGGCGTAACTAAAGCAATACCAACCAACACGAGCACGAGAACACTCGATGTCAGAACCACCAGCAATGACATCCACATCTCAAAGGCTTCGATTTTCTTTCCTAAGTACTCAGGTGTTCGACCGATCATAAGTCCGGCAACAAACACTGCGACCACAGCGAAAGCGAGCATGGTATATAGCCCTGACCCAACTCCCCCGAAAACCACTTCCCCCAAAAGGATAAGCAGCAGCGGCACCAAGCCACCAAGAGGTGTCAGAGAAGAGTGCATGTTATTCACCGCACCGCATGATGTGGCTGTCGTCGTTGTAGAGAACAGGACCGATCCACCGACACCAAACCGTAATTCCTTGCCTTCCATATACGTTCCTTGAGCGCCAACTTTCTGAACAACCGGGATACCGCTGATTTCCGCCCAGTACATTGCCGCAAGGGCACAAACAAACAAGATCATCATTGCCGCATAGATTGCCCATCCTTCCCGCGTATTCCCGACAATCCGACCGAATGCGTACGTGAGTGCCGCAGGAATGAGCAAGATAAGGAAGACCTGCAGGAAGTTTGTCAAGGGTGTTGGATTTTCAAACGGATGAGCGGAATTCGCGTTGAAGAAACCACCGCCATTGGTTCCCAATTCCTTGATCGCTTCTTGGGATGCTACAGGTCCCATCGGAAGTACCTGCTGGTCAATGGTCTTGCCTTCGGAGGTTTGATAAGGCTGGACAAGGGGAACACTCACGTATGGTCTGAAATTCTGAATCACACCCTGAGAAGCGAGAAATAAGGCTCCAAGAATAGAAATTGGCAGAAGTACGTAGAGTATGGTCCGAGTAATATCAACCCAGAAATTCCCGATCGTTTTGGATGACCGTGCTGCAAATCCACGAACGAAAGCAACGACGATTGCCACACCCGTCGCGGCAGAGAGAAAATTCTGAACTGCCAAACCAAGCATTTGAGTGAAGTTACTAGCGGATGATTCACCGCTGTATGCCTGCCAGTTGGTATTCGTAACGAAACTGACTGCCGTGTTGAACGCAAGGTCTAAAGGAAAACCTGGAAGTTTCTGTGAGTTAAGCGGTAAGGATCCTTGAAGCAGGAGGATTCCGAATAGCATGACAAATCCAAGACCGTTGAACAAGAGCATCGCCTTCACGTACTGCTTCCAATCCATCTCCACATCGGGGTGTATGCCTGCGACCCTATAAATGAATCCTTCCAACGGCTCATTGATCTTGGTAAGAAACGTTCTCTTGCCCCGGTACACGTTCGCCATATAGTCTCCGAGAGGCTTCACCAGCAAGGTAAGGACAGCAAGCAAACAGCCCATTTGTAGAATGTCATAGAATATTTCCACATCTTTCATAGCGACAACCGGTCATCAATTATGAATGGAAAGGAAATCAATCTCATCGGTGTCATTATGGAATACTGAGGCTGGGATAGAAATTCTTGTTCGCCAGCAGCAAATCCATACCGTATCTTTTTTGGCGATCACAATCTAACCAAAAGGAGATAAAAAGTCAAGCAACCAGAGTAGCTGCGAAATTTCTTAGACAACTGCCGCGTGGCTCACAAGATCATTCCTCAGAAAAACGCTCTCACCTCTGTCCGTCCAGTGTGCACCGGGCTTCTGCCGCCTTCACTTCTGCCATCGTAACTCAGTGTTGCTTGGACAAATGAACCAATACGATAGTCCACCGCAAGACGCCAGAGCCAACTTTGTCCGGCAACAGCACCATTGGTAAGTTCGAATGGCACATATTGAGGCGTGTTATCCAATAGAACTTCATCGCGCTCCAACTCAGCGCGAGCACGACCGCGCGCCTGGAAGGAATAGGTGAAGCGAATCATCTCCGTATTCAAGTATGCTGTGGTCTCTCTTCCAGCAGCAAGGACAGGAAATCTGTCTACCGCTTTTCCAACATCAAGCCTGAAACCGACCTCGATGTTCTGTTCAGGTCGGTACGATAGGTCAGAGGAAATCGTATTGGAGAGAATATCATGTGCTCGACTGCTGGCAACTGGTGCGTTCACTCTATCAAGTCTGTTCACGAAATCAATCTCGTTTGTGATCTCTTGCACCAGATGCCAACGAACTCTCATGGAGCGTTCTATGTTCAGACTGCGTTCGTTCCCCGATGCGAACTGGTTGAACCCTCTCCGCTGATTGAACCTGAACCTAAATGAGATGTCCTGGTTGCTCTCCAAGACATTGACATCTTGAGTGATGATGTTGCTCCCGCGAATCGTGGTGCTGTCATCTTGGAATCTGTCGAAATGCAGAAGATATATCTGCTTAGTATCTTGTTCACTGCTGTTTTCCTCAACGCGCAGGTAGGTTTCCGTGGAAACGCTCGTCAGCACCGTTTCCAGGAATGTCTCCGGCTTCCGGATGAATCGAGATGGCGTCAAACGAAGACGTGTGCTTGTCTTCAGATCAACGACGGGAAAGAGCTGGTCTGTGGGAATGGTAATTAAGATATAGTCGGCGTCGAACCGTGAGAGTTGAAATTCACTTTCATCAGGAACGCCGTTGTGGTTGAGATCGCCCAAGTACCTATAGTTTCCCATTCCTTTTTCGACAAGAAAGAAGACCCGCTGCAGTTTCGCTGAACGCTGTGTTGAAACCTGGTAGAACAAGTCAGCATCGAGACCCCGATTGAACGGCGTGTATTTTGTCTGCCACTTCAGAAGGATTGTCTCGACATCACTATTCCCCTTGAGTTTGAACTCCTGAGTAAATGTCGTCTTTCGCAATCCAACATCTAACGTCGAAGAGAGTGAGTTCCACTCGTTCAGCCGCCAGCCATAGGTCTGCGTCAACGATCGCGATTGCCTCACAAGTCCACCATTGCTATACATGTCATCGGTTCTGATGCTGAATTCCCCCGTCAGACTCATATTCAGAAGATTGAGCAGAGAAAGTCGCGGGGCAAATTCGTTGAACCGAAAGCTTCCGTTCTTCAGCGTGTCTGCTATGATGGATGATAGATTTCTCTCTTCCCCCTCGTAGCGAAATCCCGGAATCAACTTGCAGACGCCTTCGGTCGGAATCGTGTAGTCAATGAGTCCCTTTTGCCGAATCCATCTGCCCTTTGTATCGAGATCACCGTCGTTACTGTTGATGATCTCCAGAGTGTAATCTGCCTTTGGAAGTCTCTCACCAGCGACGTTCACTACTACCTCCCCCCGCGTTGAAGTGAATCCCGAACCTCGTTCAATCCATCCATAGCTGCCGCCAAACTTCAAACTGCTGAAGGGTTGATACGATAGCTTTGCCTCTCGAGTTTCTTCGTTCACCTGACTGCTATCAAGGATGTTCCACTTGCGGGTGAATTCGATGTCATTGATTCTGTCAATTGGGACGAACTTCCGATTGATGAACCGCTCATTGAAAGCCAGATCCACTGAACCGAGATTCACGTCTCCTATTCTGACTTCTTTCGGATTCAGTCTGGCGCTGAACTTGAATGCGTTCCCGCTGTTGTTCTCATCGTCCAGACTCGAAAGGCGATTTCCGTCGAAGTTGCTGAATGCGTACTCACCATTGAAACTTAGAAAATTCGTAGGCTGTGCTGTGACGCTGAAGTCAGCGACTTGATGCAGTTGCGGCAGCGGAAGCAGTTGAACAGGTTGATAACTTCCCTGACCGATTCCTACCCAGCGGTACTGCCCGATGCTCTCCCGGATGTAATCCCCCTGCCCTTGACCGATGAATGAGAAACCGACCGAGTAAAGTGAGTTCGTGTCGCCCGGTGCATAGCGAAAATACTGATAGGGATTCCCATTGATTATTGTGTCAGTTCTCGCATACTGCCCCTTGCCGAGCTGCGTGATGGAATCCCGACCCACGAACGTAATGCTGGACTTTGATGCCTTGAGTCTATCGTTTCCAGCCTGCTGAAGTATCGCGCGGTCGCTATCGCTCAGGGAGATGTCAATGGGAGAATCATAATCATCGCCTTCCCGAATATAGGTCGCATTGAATTTCATCTTGTCGTTGAAAAGACTTTCTTCGATCTTTGCAGCAGCAAGTGCGCGCGTAAACTGTCTATCGCTGTATTCGAAATCAACGGTAATACGAGAGGCACTGTTGATGAGCCGCTTGGGCGTGAAAGTGATTTCCCCGTTGCCGTATTCAATGATGTAGTCATTCGTCTCTCCTCGCGTCACTGGCTCACCGTCCACATAGACCTTTTCCGTACCTGCAACAACGATAATGTCCCGCTCCCCACTTGGTCCAGTAAGCTGATAGGGACCTTGTACACCCTCGATCCCGAGGAACTGATTTGTCGTGAACTTTCCTCGAGTGATCGCACCTGAAACAACAACGCTGCCTGATGTTAAGCCAAGGTGGTACTCAGCCGCACCTCGCGCCCCCTGTAATTTCCGGCTGAACCTCCCGAACTCAGATTCCTTGAAGTCAAGATTGAAATCACCGAGCGTTGCGCCGAGGTTCGTGCTTCGAATTTCCACGAATACCTTATCTATCTCCTGCAACGTTTGTGTGTTTCCCTCGGGCTGAAGCGGCGTATTCTCATCGGTGAGAGCTGCCACAATCTCGACATCGCTGGCAATCTTGCCTGAGAACTGCAGACGAAAACCAGAATTGAGAGAGAGGTCATGGTTCGAGCCAAGCGTGAATCCACGCACGATGCTTCCGCTTCTTTGCAGGTTTGAACCGAATATGTTCTCCAGTGTCAATGGTTTGGAGGGAACCGCGATCTGCACATTCCGTCCTGTGGTCGTATCTCTCTTCACAACAACCTCACGGTGGTAGTATTTGTCTTTCAGTTGAATTGGCAAATACTGGTAAGTGATAAGTATGGAATGACGAATTCCAACTGCAGTGTCAGAGCGAGAGGCCTTTTCCAGAAAGATCTGCTGTAGGAGTGATCGGGATAACTTGACGATTCCGAGACGGTAGTTCATCTGGTAGTCAACATCGCGCTGAAGCTTTCTCACTGAATCGAGAAGAACCGTCTCGCTTCCCGTAACGAGAAACTGATGCGGAAGCTGATACGACGTATCAGCTTTGGTAAGCACAAGCGATATCGTGTGCTGCAATCCATTGATCTGAGCGGACAGAATCTGGGTAAAGAGAACTGTCAGAACAAGGCAAGAGAATATTTTGGAGGAGCAAGTCATCATAGTTCGACAGGCTCACCGTGAATGGTTCGACAGGCTCACCGTGAATGGTTCGACAGGTTCACCGTGAATGGTTCGACAGGCTCACCATAAAGGGAATCGCTGTCTCTATCGAAGTGCGAACCAAGACGCCGTCAGATCTCGAAGCAGCTTCTTGCCAATATAAGACTTGGAGAATCCAAAATCAACACCGAAAACGGGATACAATTTTTCCTTGCTTTTCGGAAGCGAATTGATTATATTTTTCAGAGAAATGCCGCAGTGGCGGAATTGGCAGACGCCCGAGACTCAAAATCTCGTGAGGTTTTTAACCTCGTGTGGGTTCGACTCCCTCCTGCGGCACTTGAAAGCTGTAAGCATTATCGCTTGCGGCTTTTTCATTATCAATTTAGCGCAGGATGTGTGTAAGTAGGATATGGTTTGGTGTGTGAATCGTAGGTGGAGTAGGACAGAAGCAAGAAGTAAGAGACAGGAAGCAAGAAACGCGACACGGTCTGCTAGGTGAATCGTTGCATCATCCTCCCTGCGAGTTGACGCTCATATCATGTCAAACTTCATTCATACCTTCCCCATTCCTTCCCTGCTTCATACATCGCTTGCAGATTCTCGAGTGGCGTGCAGGGCGCCATGTTGTTTGCTTCACGCATGATGAAATTCCCACCCTCCATCACGCCGGAAGATAATATCCTTTTCACTTCAACTCGGACTTCATCAGGTGTGGCATTTAAGAGAAGGTTGATATTTGGACCACCCTGCAATCGAACTTCCGGACCAAGCACTCGCCGCATCTCACCAAGGTCAATTGGAAAACCTGTGTCGAAGGACCAGATATTCAGTTCGTTCTTCAGCGTCAGAAAGTGCCGAGAGGCATCGCCGCAGAGATGGATGTGGTAGGGACCTTTCCCTCCAAGTGCAGCCAACAACTTCCGATGATATGGCATCACGAACTCCCTATACATCTCAACAGAAATACTCTGAATGCTGTCATCGGCAAAGCTCCAGTTGTCCATCCTTTCCGGTCTGCCGATAAGCTTCCACCATGCTCTGATCCTATGAATGGTAGCTTCAGTGACAAAGTCAAGTAGCCGATGAACGTATTCGGGATCTTCATAGAAGTCCATGAACAATTCCGTTGCACCACGCAAGTTCGCAGCGATGGTCAACGGACCATCAGTACCCACTGCTGCAGGAACAATCGTGGTCACAGCTTTGCCGTAGAAGCTGAAGTCCTTCGCCTTTCGCTGGAAATGTTCATAATATTCCAGGTTCTTCTGCATCAACCCGCCGAACGGTTCAGGCAAGCCTTTGTCAAAGAGCATGTGTTTCTTGTCGTCAGTCAAAATGGGCTTGGTATCTGGTACTTGTTCATCAAAGTATTCGATGGGACAGCCGAACCACGCCGCTTCGTAGAAGTTCTGAAAATCAATGCTGATCTGCCAGCCATTGTCTGGGATTCCCATTTCGGCATCCTGCAGCACGTTGTGCCGAAGCCAGTATGCAAAGGTCAGTTGCAGCTCGAACATGATATCTGGATTTTCAATGAACTCTCTGAACGTAGCTCCGCAAGGATTTGCGTCTCGATTCAAAAGGAAAAAGCGGGAATTGAATCCGAATATTATCGGAACCCGGATGGGACGCCTCGCGTAGAAGCTATCCCACACCTGTTTCACTTCCTGATTATGCTTCTGAAAATCAATGTTGGAGAATGAGGAAAGAGACGCTGTCATGGAGGAAGATGGAAGTCGCGCAGTTCCAGAGGAGCTTCAGTGTCACCTTTTCAATACTCGATGAATTGAAGTCGTCAATTCATCAATATCAATTGGCTTGCCGATGAAGTCTCTGGCACCAAGCTTCACTGATTGGATCGCATTCTTCACATCGGTATAGGCAGTGAGAATGATCACCCTAGTCTTCGGAGAATGGTCTTTGATGTACGCTAGGACTTGAAATCCGTCAACCTTGGGCAGGTGGATGTCTAATAGGACGATGTCGTAGGACTTCTCCTGCACTTTCTTTATACCCGCTTCTCCGTCGAAGGCAGTATCCACCGTGTGACCCAGCGCAGCGAGTTCACTGCCGAGCGATAAGGATAGCGCTTGGTCATCATCAATGAGAAGGATATCTGCAGATGGAGGCATGCTGGGCAGTTCCAAGAAGTTCGAGGCATCTCACCTTTACCAATCAAATATACACTCTTTGGAGCTAAAAGTCAACAAAAAAATTTGGAATTTTCGAGAGAAGGGAAGCTTAGGATCAGGAAGGCACACATGCTCTTCTATAAGACACTTGCTGTCCACTGATGAACCTTCCGCAAGCGAAAGTACTCCGGAGCCGTGAAGTAGAGATTGAAGAGTAGGGGAGTGCTTGATAGCCCGTAGCTGGATGAATGGGGGAGACTCACGCGTCCACCATAAGCTGAGAGCTTTGGCGCGAGTGTTCGAGAAGCGTCTGAGATGCTTGAGAAGGGAGGGAGACTGGTGGTTTGCCTCCCCCTTTTCGATAATCCATTATGGCTCTGTGAATCGTTCCTAAACGCCCAAAACTCGATTGATGGATGCGATCAAACCGTCTATGTCGAATGGCTTGCTTACGAAGTCCGATGCACCGAGCCGGACGGCTTTAATGGCGTTCTGAACATCAGCATAGGCCGTGATCATAATGACCTTAGTACTAGGGGTGTTCCGATGAATGAAGTCCAACACTTCAAAACCGTTCGCCACCGGCATGTTGATGTCCAGCAAGGCGATATCGTAGCCTTTGTTCTTCAGTAGATCCATCGCGACAACACCATCCGGAGCCCTGTCAACTGCAAATCCTGCTGTCGCAAGCTCGTCGGTAAGGATATTTGACAGCGTAAGGTCATCATCAGCAACAAGAATATTGAAAGTATTCGTCATACAATGCCTCTTTTTTGTGGGTCTCAGTAATGAATGGTTAAGGGTCTTGGTTCCTGGTCTGCCATCCCAGAGACTGTTGCCTCTTCATCGCCCTTAGGACCTGCGAGCGAAATCTTAATCACAACAGGCTGTGGCGGCAGCGAATCCCGTGGTGCAGCATCAAGTAACTGAAACGAAAACCGCGTCCATCGTTTCTGTCGTGCATCGCGAAGGGGGATTTGCATATTACCTGCGACTGCAACACTTCCCCCATGAGTACTCACCGTGATCCCTATCCCGCCTGCAAGTAGTAGTGGATTGCCATTCTCGTCACTCACAGTAGGCTCAACGCCCGACTGCCTCAACGTATATCCTTCGTTAAGGACTCGATCTCCTGATCCATTTCTCTTTGCTTCTTCAGGAGAAGATTTTCGTTCTTCACTCTTGCCATCACTCGTTCTCTGAGGCTCGGCACAATTTCTGCCTTGAGCAAGATGATCAATTCATTGCGAGATACATCCACTTTATCGTAACCGAAAATATATCGCAGTCCAAGCACCCACCATGGTAGGTCTTTCAAGAACGGTATCCCGGAACGCACAATTGATTCATCATTCACGTATAACCCGCCAATCACTGCCTCCTCGCCATTGAGCAACACCAGTTTTGTTTCAGCTTTTGTCCTATTGATTTGTGTCATCACAGTCGTTGCCGCAGCCGAACTTTTCTCGGCTTGCAACTCGATGTAGACAAACGGAATACTATCCTGGACGATCACAGTCGGCTTGATTTTGATGATCGTCCCAGTAGGTGTCAAGTTCACGATTGTATTCCCAGCAAAATCTCTTGTGGTAATCGGAATGTCAGCCCCAACTTGGATGTTGCCCTCCTTTCCAGATTGCACGGTCAGTTGTGGGCCGGAGATCACCTGTCCCAAATTATTGGATTCAAGGAACTTGATTACACCGCTGATATCCGTCGGGTCGGTCTTTCCATCTCTAAAGACGTCCGCGGAGACATTGGTGAAGAACCCGCTCTGTGTGGTTTGATCTGTGTTGGTGCTCGATGAACCCTCAACTACCCCACCGAAGGAGGCGGATGTTGAGACATTGAATTTTCCATTCATGCTTGTCCATAGAAACTTCCAGTTGATGCCAGTCTCTCGAAGCCTTCGAGTGTTCACCTCAAAAAAGACAGCCGAGATATTCACCTCTTGAGTTTCAAGGGTAGGAAGTCCCGACTCGGGCTTCTCTTCCTTCGGTTCCTCTTTCTTTTTTGCTGGGGTCTCAACTGGCGGCTGCTGAGTCTCCTTTGGCAGAGAGATGATCTTAACATAATCCTCATGCTCTTCATACCAAAGTGCATTTTTGCGGAGGATCGCCTCGAGAGCATCACGCCACTGCATCTTGTCAATGTCAATGTCTATCGAGGATGTCCGGTTTTCCAAGTCAATGATGACTTTTCCAATGAACTTCTTGCTTACTAATCCCAAGATCCGCATCGCCTGGTTAAACGGCGTAGTCCGCGACAGCGAGACGATCTCCTCTGGCGAGGTATACTCTTTGAACGGTTTCTTCTGGGCTTGCTGAGCAGCGCTTGGACTGAGCAGCACAAAAGCCCAGAGAACAAAAGCTATGAGTGTTAGTCGGAGGCACATTGTTTTACTCCTTTACTTGTTAGATTTGATTTTTAGAATGACTTTTTCAGTTATCCCACCCTTGTTCTGAGTGAACTCGGCTTGACCTTTTTCTATGTCTATTCTGGAGAGATACCCCAAATACACCTCATCTCCCTCCTTCATTACCCAGATCTTTCCCTTCCCATCAACGACATAGGCGGTACCTTGCATAATGGCTTGCAGGAACGCTCGATCAATCTCCAACAGCCCTCGCAAGTTCGGCGGAATTTCCATCCGAATCAGCGGATAGAATGGGTTTTCGTTGATGCGTTTCGGGGAAAATTCCTTTCCCACATCGAACGGCGACGCCTTTGCGAAATTCGCAACAGAACTGTAGTATGCCCGCAGTTGGACATCGAATGCTACACCGTTGCGTGCGACCTTTTCCATCTCATCCTTTAGAGTTGTTTCTCGCAAGTCTACGCCCTCAATCTTGAACAAGCGAGGTCTATTCTCAACATACCAGATGAGGTTGTACAAGTTGCCAAACGTTCCTTCCCCTCGAAGACTGTACACATTGTACCCATACTTGTCAAACCGCTGCCCATCTGAGAACAGGACATCCAACTTGACAAAGGCACCGAGATTCAAAATATCGTTCAAGTATGCGTTAGTCTCGCCTGAAAAGTCCTGCACAGGAATCACTTTGTAGCGGCTGTTCCATTTCGCAGTGATTTCCATGAGCCGGTCAGACGCGGCTTCGTATTGGTCCATAAGCGTGGACATATTCCCCAAGCGCTTGCTTAGGTCTGCGATTTCAGTGTTCAGATTCCTTATCTCGCCTTGTTGGTGTAGGAACACCCAATAGCTTCCTCCACCGCATAAGATGAGAACCAGAACTATCAAGACAAGCGTGTTACGAAATGCGTAAGACACTGGTGTATCCCTCCATTAGTTGTTACTTCGGTGGCTAAAGATCTCTTGGCTGGCCAGTTTCTTCTCAACACGAGGGACTGTTGATGAATCTACCGGCATGGACTGTCGCAACGCTGCTTTCTGAATCAGACCACGCACAATCTCGGGAATTTCTTCCCGGACTTTGGTTTCCATTTCAAAACGATATACCGTCTCTCCACGGATCTTTTGAACCAAGACCTGTGTCACCTTAGCGTTGCCCAAAAGTTTGGCTAGGCTTGGGATTCGACTTCGATAGAGTGCATAACCTGAAATTGACATGCCATCCGCGTTGGTCTTCACACTGGTAATCCACAGCGACTGCACGTCGCTGATGTATTCTGTAAGCTTCTCGATCTGTCTGCTCCACTTGTCCGTTCCAACCACGAGACTGTCCGTCACAGCAACAGCATTCTCGTATCCCACGTAACTACCCCTTAGACTGTCTATCGCTTCCATCCATCTCTTCTGCTCATCAACTTCTCTCGAAGTGAACTGGAGTGCGCTTCGCAGTGATTCGATCTTGTTAACATGCAAACCATGCTGCCAAGTGAAATACACCGTCACGCAAAAAAGGAGCAATATCATAGCGTAACCGTGCCATGCTAGTTTGAGCACCTTCTGTCCTTCCCTCACCCTACTGGGAAGAAGGTTGATATCGTAGAAGTGCTTATCCTCACCAAGCGCTCTCCAGGCAGTGGCAATTGGAATTGCATACTCTGAAACGAGGTTCGCTTGTTCTGGACTGACCTGCGTCATGTCAAGAAAGGACGACTGTAGATACTCCACGGAGACATCCTTGAAATGCAGCTCCAAGGATTCTTTTAAGCTGAGATGGTAACATGCTCCTGCCAGCAGAATATTGTCAATCTTGCCGATGCTCGACGTATCTTGCTCAAGGAGAATTCTGCTGTAGATGGTGTTCTGAATCGTGCGGGAATTCAATCCCTCGCTGATCAGGGGCGCCATGTGGAGATAGTCCAATCCTCGCATGAAGATAAGACGGCTATATTGTGCACCAATATAGACAATGACTGTAATCTCATTCTGAGGAAGATCAAAGTTTGCACGCACGAAATTCACGAGGGCAATGTCAGAGCTCTCGACGAAGGGTATGCGAGGTAAGCGTCCCCCAATATATGGACGTATCTCTTGGATCAATTCTAGGAGCGGGATGCCATCCCTCAGTGCCATACATAATAGGTTATCGTCTGCGGTGTAGATACTATCCACCATCTCAGGCGATAGCTCAATGTTCGTCTGAGGAAATTGCTTTGCAACCTCCTTGATCAACCTTGTTTTCAGTTTCTCGCCCTTGAGACCAAAATCAGACTCCACGCTGTGGTAATACAGATCTGGTTCAGAGATAGTTAATGCCACAAGATTCTTCTTGGCAGGAAACCGTGAAAAGAGATTGATCATCACACTGTTGTTGCTCTCGCTTTCACTTGCCTCCTGTTTCAATATCTCACTTTGGTCAGGTGATGTGGATTCGAGTTGGAACGGATCTTCCACGTCCATCAAGGGATTAGATTTCTTCCCGACAGGTTCTCCTAGCTCGCTGATGAGTGCCACGGCTCCTAGGTTTCGCAACACGACCTTTTTTCCAGAGACGGACAATCGTGCAAACTTCAAATCCATACCATCAACGAAGACTCCAAGCGCTGTCTTGCCGTATTTGTGGTGATGAGATGTTGCCATTAGTAGCCTCTACTATTGTTAACCAAATCCTATAGGGACAGAACATCGTTCTGTCCCTACAATTTAGGCTAATTACTCTGTTTGTGTCCCTTGTGCAGACAACAGTTGCTGCATCCTTCGTTTGTTATTTGCGTAGTTAATTACAGTCTCTAGTGAGATTCGCCGCGCAAGATAGAGACGCTTTAGATCTTGCTCCAGTGTGTTCATTCCGATATCATTGGATTCTTGGATCATTTGGTAGATTTCACCTGTGTTGTTGTTTTTTATAGCCGCTTTCACGGAAGGCAGTGCCAGCATTACCTCTTTGGCGAGTGTGAGTTTTCCATCCACCGTCGGCACTAACTTCTGCGAGATAACACATTTCAACACGTCAGCCAAACGATTCCGAACACGCTCCTGCTCTATCGCAGGCATTTCCGCAATGATGCGGTCAATACTCTCGACGGCTGAGCCGGTGTGCAACGTTGAGAAGACCTTATGTCCGCTATCCGTCACCTCCAATGCTGCCATTATCGTTTCTGGATCTCGCATTTCACCGATGATGACCATGTCGGGATCTTGGCGCAACGACTGGATGACCCCATCACGAAAAGACAAAACATCCCGCCCAACTTCGCGATGCCTGATAATACACCGAATGGACTCATGCACGTACTCAATCGGTGCAGCGATGATATTGACATGTCCATCCACCGAACGATTGTTGGCGTCCACAATCGTGTCAAGCGTGGTGCTTTTGCCAGAACCTGTGATACCAGTCACCAGGATAAGCCCGTCCTGTGTGTGTTCCAGACTAAGGGCTTTCGTGACGTTGAGATGAAACTCCAGATCCTTGTAGGGACGGATGATTGCGGTGATCATCCTCATGTTCATCGCAAGGTTATCAATATCCCAATAGATGTCACCACGGTATCTCAAGTTCCCGACGCCGTTGCTTACGCCGTAGGAGAAGTCGAGATTTCGATGTTCAAACAGAAACTGACGCTGCCGCTCAGTGATGACTGTCTGCAGTAAGATGTTGATTTCGGAAGTCGAGTAAATGCCCAAACCATAATCAGGTTTCTTCACGCCATAGATACGATACCAAATGTTGCCACGGGAACCGTGTCCTCCCATGTCAATATCTGAGGCATCTAGCCCGAGCATCCTGATCAAGAAACTCTCCAACAGATCCTGAAGAGCTTGCTTGGTCTCATCAGTTTGATTCAAGACAAGATTGCGTATAAAGATTTGCCGATCCAGCCCAAAGAGTGAGTCCGGTATCTGGACCGCAAGCCGTTCAAGGACTAGCTTCGCACTCTCCGGTACTCTACTTTCTGACGGATATTTGTTTCGAGCACCGTTGTGGGGAACAGCCGAAACGACCTCGTTATTCCATACTTCTGTTTCCCCGCTGAGCGGGATTGAGTCTCGTTGTCTCATTATGGTATTCTTTTCTTCAAAAATGATGCCGCAATCTGTGATTGGGGACGATTCAAGCGTATCTGAAAAGGACTCAGGATTATTCTAGCCACGAAAGAACCTCATATTTACTGGTCTTAGGATAACTAGGCGGTGCGGTAACCATGAATCTGTCATCATATCGCAGATTTGTGTTATAACCACTGGTGATTTGTCCAGTGTATGGGTTGAAAGTTCCGGTCGCTTGGTCTTGATAGCAGACATACCCTCCCCGAATATAGATAGTGCCACACGGACCGATGTCGTCGTAGTTTTCGGCACCAAGGCCTCCTTTTAAGGAGAAGATAGAACCATCAATTCTGATGTCGGATTTATTTGGAGGCGTATCAGCAATGATGACATTATTCCACGCAACAATGCCGAGCATATCGTCAGAACTGGACAAGTTTGGGTTCGCATAAACGATATCATCATCAAGATAAATCTTCCCATATCCCGATCCAGAGCTTTGCGTTGCGGCGACTGTCACCTGGCCATTGACGGTTCCCTTGAGCCTGATGTTGCCTTTGTCCACTACAATGACACCATTGGGTGCAAAGGTGCTGAGTGACACCGTCTGTTGTGAACCAGAGCCGATCTTATAGGTGACCGTGCCGTCCGCATTAAAGGTCAACGAAACGGTCGTCGCCGTGTTAATGAAAACTCCTCCTGATTGCGCGGCGCCGATGAGCTGATCCATTTGCGATGGAAATGGGAGATCTATACCTGTCTGATAGCCACCATAGAATTGTGGTGTTGATGAAGAGGGATTTTTGTATAATCCCGTCTTCGTTGTGACCTTACCGTAGAACACTGGACTTCCAGAGACGTTTAATTTCGAGTTAACATGCAATGGACCCCAAACCGTATCCCCACCGATAAAATACATATTGCTCGGCAAGATATTCATATACAAATTAAACTTGGCAAAACTGCTCGTCCTGAGACCCACAACAACTGTCTTCGTCACACCCATATATTGACCAACCGAGGTTAACCGTACTGTGCTGTCTGCTAAGCGATTAACTGTAACGTTCAATGTGCCGCCTACGAAATTGCGGTTACTATAGCCGGCGTTCCAGTAAGGATTAATGAACACCTCATTCGCAGCCATATTCGCGCCACTGACAGAAATATTATATGCGCTGGTCTCTTTATAGTAGGTAACATAGTTATCCACCGCCTTTGTACTCACGCTCGCAAGGCGGTATCCAACAATCAAAAATACTATGCTAAGACCTAACACGACGATGAGAGCACCTTTACCAAACATGTGAGCACCTCTTACCGGTTACGTAAATTTCGCGCCGCCAAGCGTATTTGGCGCCAGAACGCCTTGGAATACTGTTCGTTGTAAGCAGCGCTGTTCTCAATTGTGAGCGAAATGCGCATCGTGTAAATTGCTGATGGCACAGTGATTGGGAAGCTCAGCAAGTTCCCTAGCGCATCATAATATTGTAAGGTTAACTGTGTCACACCAAGGTTAACCCCTATCGCCGAACCCTGATTTACCACCCGATATAACAATCTGTCGCGCACGTTTGGAGTGCCAGAAAGTTGACTTGTCGGTCCGACATAGAATTGCACTGTGTCAACATTGCCATCCGAATCAACATCAGTCAAGAATTTAATGCTATTTGAATCCGCAGCAAGAATAGATTTTGAGGGATCAGGTATTTTCGTTGGATCAGCACAATAACCAATTCTCCGAAAATCGTATTCGATGAGTTCGCCAACCGCAACAAGATTCGATTGCACAGCGAAGTCCCCCGAATAGACATACGTGCTTTCCGCAGATTTCGCATTCACCCGTATGATTGTCAGAAGAAGAAGACCACCAATAACAATAGATCCTAAGATGTCAAGAATTGTGCTCATGACTGTGGTTAGCGAAAGTACCAGTAACTGAAAATAGACGACAACCGAACTGTGTCCTTCATTAAGGGACTTGAGACAGACACCGTTATTTTCTTGTGCCAAGTTTGTGTTGAAACAGTGGAGTCGGGATTGGACGGATTGACATACGCCACTGTGGCTTCAATCTTAAAAACCGCCGATGGCATTGTTGAATCAATTCTTACAAAACCATCGAAGTCATCAAAATCATTGAAATTTGGATAGGTCTCCCCCGACTTTGGACCTAATCCTGAAGGCGAAGTCAGTTGAGAGGTAGAAGTAACCATTGTATCCTCTGTCGCGACATCAAAAGCCTTGCTGTTTGCCTCTTCGATGGTCGAGGTGGCTAAGGAGGTGGCAAGCACACCGAACTTTGTGTTCAGAAGGACCTTTTCCGTCTGCAGGTTATTATTGTTCAGTCTGAGGGTTAACACTGATAGCAATATGATCGCCCCTAGTGTTAATAGCATTTGTCCTGTGTTCATAGCGATATCCAGATAGTTACCTTCCCCCCTTCGATGGCGCCTTTGGCGCCACTCAGGGCAGGTCTGACCCTCTCCCTTCGAGGGAGAGGGAAAAGTTCCAGGCTGTCACGGTCCATGTGACAGCATCAATTCCCTTCCACACCCACGAACTGGTCCGCGACCGCCTTGCCCTCTGGTTAGTCCTCGGATGTTGCGTGTCCGATCTCTTCCAAGGTCGTAATACCTCGCTTGATGCGCTCACATCCCGCCGCCCTCAAAGTCAGCATTCCATCTTTAACTGCCTGCTGACGAATCTCTTCTTCATCAATCTCCTTGCCAGCGCTGACGATCAGATGTCGAATTTGTTTCGTAAAATACAACGCTTCGTGAATGGCTGCTCTCCCCTTGAAGCCATTCACACAGGCGTTGCAGCCGGCGGGTTGGAAAAACTCTGTGTTCTTGATTTCCTCGTCAGTAAATCCAAGCTTTCTGGGAACTTCGACGTCAAGGTCTTTCACGGGCTGTTTACACTTCTCACATAATGTTCTGACCAAACGCTGCGCAACAATGATGTTGATCGCATAGGCAATCAGAAATGGCTCCACGCCCATTTTGTAGAGTCTCGAAATTGCGCTAGGTGCATCGTTCGTATGCAGCGTACTAAAGGTCAAATGTCCCGTGTTGGCAAGCTTGATGGCAATTTCGGCAGTCGTCTTGTCACGCATTTCGCCGACCATCACAATGTCCGGGTCATGTCTCAGAATCGAGCGTAATGCCTGTTCGAAATCAAGTTTGGGTCCAAGTTTGATCTGCCGCGCTCCTCTGATGACGTACTCCACAGGATCTTCTACCGTAAGCACGTTGACACTCGGATCCATCACATACTGAAGCGCTGCCACAAGCGTCGTGCTTTTTCCGCTGCCAGTCGGTCCGGTGAGAATGATCATCCCCTGCGGCTTGCTGATCGCTTTCAAAAATGCTTCCTTCGCCTGTTCTTGAAACCCAAGTTTCTCCAGATCCGTGACCATTTTCCGATCATCGAGCACACGAATCACAATGCTCTCAAACTTGTTCTTCACTTCCGTCCCGACAGTTGGCAACACGGAAACCCGGTATCGGATCAAGTGACCATCAATTTCTCGCTGGATGAAACCGTCCTGTGCGCTGTCGCGCTCAAAACGATCAACGTTCCTTGAGCGGTCTTTCACGACAGCCGTAATGGCTTCGGGACGTACCCCATCTTGGATATGCCAGAGATGCAGTTTTCCATCGTTCCGAAAATGAAACTCCGTCCTTAGAGCTTCTTTGGGAACAACATGAATATCGCTGGCACCCATACGGGTCGCTTCAACCAAAGCCCCTTCGACCAAGTTGATGAGCATGCTGTGGTTGATTTCAGCATCGAGGGCTTCCTCATCAACCTCGAGCTCTTCTTCGCTAGCGTCAATACCGACGTTCGCCTCCTCAACCTTCATGAGATACTCGTTCTTAAGAGGACCAACTTGGTCCAGCATAGCTTGCAAATCTCTCAAAGGAACGAACTGCACTTCATACCTTTGGACGCCTAAGCTGTACGCCAAACGAGGAATATTCCTGTTCGTCGGATCCGCAGCAATAATAACTAGTTTGTCCTTCTGATCCTTATCATATCCGAACGGGAGAACCTTGTTTGTTATGAAATCCTCACGTAGCGAATCCTGCAAACCGTCCAGCAAGTTCTTGATGAAGTTCAACCGTTTCTCATCAACTCTCTCTCTTGTAAGGTCAAATTCCTTGAACGCATAGATATTGGCAATCTCACGGAAGACGACCTCATGAGGAATATCCAGATCTGAGACAAGGATTTCGCTGAGCCTTCGGCGTCGTTTTCCATCCCCTTGTTCTTGAAGCTTCAACGCCTTCTCAAGAAGTCCTGCGCTGATGATCCCCTTCTTCAGCAGCGTATAGCCTATTCTTTCATTTCCGTGTTCCATGAGAGCGGTCCAGACGTACATCCGATTCACAATCGTGGCGCCTTTGGCGCCACAGTTATTATCACGTTGATACTCATAGAGTCCGATTCGTAATCGGACTCTGAACACCGTCCAGTTGCGAAAAGAGAGATTAGTGGATACTTATTGTCGCCGTCTCTGCCGAGACAATCGTCAAGGCTGTTATGACAATGAAAATGATCATTGCCACAAACACCTGTATCATCTCGACAATGTTCTTTAGCTTATAGACGGTCTCTTTCTCGTAGTAGTTTGCCAACTGCAGAGAAGAGTTCTTCACCGTCCCCGTTTCCGCACCTGAGCGGAACCGAGATAGCGCCGTCTTGGTGAACACGTGTGACGCTTCCAACGATTCGGCTAAACCTTTCCCTTCGTTCAACATCATGGGCAGCGCGATCACCTTGATTCGATGTTCCATATACTTGTTTCCGCACGCTTCAGAAGCAATTCGCAAGACCTCGATGTTCTCGCCCGAACCGCTATAGAGCGCATGGATAACCCGGCAGAAGATCTCGATTGCCGTCTTCTGTAAGAGAGACCCAACAGCAGGTATCTGAATGATGTGCCTGTCAAACATCAACCTCCCCTTCTCGGTCGTGAAATAGCGCAGCGCTGCGACGGCCAATGCCATGAACACGAGAGTAAGCCACAGAATGTTCGCCGTCAAAAAGTGACTCAGTTTTAGAGTAGCGGCGGTCATTGGAGGAAGTTTGATGTTCAGCGACGCAAACAGTTCTGCAGTCTGCGGGAAAATGTATCCGACATAAAAGAACACTGCCGCCAGAAGTATAAGCACAGTGATAGAGGGAGTCAGAAGAGCACTCCGCATGCTTTTCTTAAAGTCCGCCTTCCTCTCCATGAACTTTGCTGCGCTCTCATAAACCTCAGCCATGTTGCCGCTCTTCGAAGCAATACCGAGCATGCGCGAGGTGAACTTTCCGAAAATGTGTTCGTGTTTTGCAAACGCCTTCTCGCTGTCTTTTCCTTGCTTCAAGTCGCTGTTAATTTCCTTAACTGCATCCCTCAGCGATCTGTTTGTGATGTCGTTGGAAAGTAGTTGAAGAATTTCGTTGTAGGGGAGTTTCTCTCGCAGGAGATCGGCACTCACTCGTACAAAAGTGACAATATCTGCCATGGAGGGTTTCATTTTGAAATCAAGCAGGTTACGTTGAACCTTCAGCACTTGAAACCCCATGCGTTCGAGTGCTTGTCGAACCTCCTCTCTGGCGAACGCTTTCTGCTCCCCCGTAATCACCTGTCCATCCTTCTGAACCTTATAAAGGAATCCCACTCTTTTCTGAACCGTTGACACTTTGAAATTCCTGTTCTTTGCCATCCCTTGAGCTTTACGCTTTGCTACCCAAGAATTCCCAGCGGAAAAGATACCTTGCACAGGTCTTCCCGCAAGTGTCATTCCATTAAAACGATATTCTCCCATGCTCTTGACGACTAAGCTTATGTGACAAATGAAAACGGAATACGTATTCTTCGTAGAGTCCGATTCGCAATCGCACTTTTCCTCATGTCCAAGTGCCAGTGCCAACTTGACGCTACTAAACAAAAGGGCAGAGGTGAGGATCAAATCCTTCCCCCTGCCCTAAGCCACGTCAGATCCTCCTCTTAATACTGTACATAAGCCGAAACGCTTGACGCCTTCACAGTGTCCCACACTGTCACCGACTGGGCTGGGTCCTTCGTCCCCGGACGGTTTCCAACACCTTTGAATAGCACTTGGGACGCCGTCACAGTAGCCGTGTAGCTACCGTTCGGGTTGTTCACGGTATCCGATGCGGGAATGGTCCAGCCTGTGAACGAATTTCCGCCACCGCCCATGGCCGTCGGCTTGACGTAATACTGCTGTGCCTTGGCTGCAAGGTTGTTCAGGTCGCTAATAACCGCATCCGTGTTCGATGAACTGGCATTACTGCCAAACATCTGAATGCCGACCACGATGGCGATACCGACGATGATAACGCCAAGAACGATTAACAAAAGTTGCTGTTGTCCCATATAATAACCTCCTCTCTGGATGCTGAAACATGCAGAAATCGCTGCATTCGCGAGGGCAGAGATCGGTAAGGCTTCTCTCTGCCCCAAGCTGTGTCACCTGTTCTTCTTAATACTGTACATAAGCCGAAACGCTTGACGCCTTCACAGTGTCCCACACTGTCACCGACTGGGCTGGATCCTTCGTCCCTGGACGGTTTCCAACACCTTTGAATAGCACTTGGGACGCCGTCACAGTAGCCGTGTAGCTGCCGTTCGGGTTCTTCACGGTATCCGATGCGGGAATGGTCCAGCCTGTGAACGAATTTCCGCCACCGCCCATGCTCGTCGGCCTGATGTAATATTGCTGCGCCTTGGCCGCAAGGTTGTTCAAGTCGCTAATAACCGCATCGGTGTTCGCTGAACTAGCGCTGCTACCAAACATTTGGATACCAACCACGATAGCGATACCGACGATGATAACGCCGAGAACGATGAGTAGAAGTTGCTGTTGTCCCATAAATGATTCCTCCTTTAGATGGGATTTGAGCCAGAGGCTTATCCGCCTCTGGCGGAGTTAATGGTTTAGTGAGTTAACTCAGAAAGGATATCCCCTTCCATGTGTATTGTGAATTAGGCTCGATCTTCTTAAACTCAAACACTATGCCGCTACGTCTGAAGGCACTAGGGAATCAAGAAATGGGCAAATCAGCGGGCTTCTGCGGGAAAGAGGGGGAAAGGGATTGTCCGACACTTCTTGACTGAGGTAATTCCAACACTACGGAAATATTTGCCAGGCAGTAATTTCCTGCGATAACTAACGGTGCTATTCGGGGGATATTTGTATTGCCGAGCACAGGGGCATTCACACTGAGTCTGTCGAAGTCTGGTGCGTGGGCCATCACTCTCTCGCCATGGTTCGACAAGCCTGCCCTGAGTCCATCGAAGGGCTCCTCATGCTGAGCGCTGCAATCAGAATGAGCCTGTCGAAGTGTGGCGTGTAGTACTTTCATTGGCCTCTGAAGTCCCGTACGCCCTCAGGAGCAAAGTCACAGGATGAAGCAGCTCCATATTTATGGCTTCTGATTGAAGCCCGTAGCGTAGTTGAGCCAGGCAACCTGGATTGCCTGTAACAAGAATATCTGCGTTCGTATTCTTGATGTTTTCCGTCTTTCTCTTGAGGAGTCTCATGGATTCCTCGTTGTGGATAATGTTGTAGATGCCAGCACTACCACAGCACCAGGTTGACTCATTGAGCTCAACTAGCTCAAGCCCCGGAATAGAGTGCAGCATTTCTCTTGGTGGGTTTGTTATACTCTGTGCGTGGGCAAGATGGCAGGGTTCGTGATAGGTAACACGCTTCGAGATTGGCTTTGCCGGTTTCTTAAAGTCAATCGAGATTAGGAATTCTGTCACATCTTTCACCTTCCCGCTGAAACGCTTGGCACGTTCAGCATAGTGTGTATCTTCTCTCAGAAGATGACCATATTCTCTCATCGTGGCACCGCAGCCAGCCGAGTTCATCACTATCGCATCAAGATCATACGGATCAAAAGCATCAATGTTCTGTCGTGCAAGGGCACGGGCCGTTACCATATCGCCATTGTGAGCATGAAGTGCACCACAGCATTTCTGTTTCTTGGGGACAATGACTTCGCAATCGTTGTGCAAAAGCACCTCCACGGTATCCAAGTTGATGTCCGAATACATCAGGTTCATGAAACAACCTGTGAGAAATCCAACACGATGCTTTGCAGTACCCTTTGCTTTGATCACTTCCGGAAGCAACTCATCGGAAAATCTCTTCGAAATGGGAGGAGCCAGAGGTTCCAGTTTGTACAACTGACTTGAAAAGAGCTTCAGAATTTGCGTGGATCGTACTAGTCTCTGCAAACCACATGTCTGATAGAGTCTCAGCAGTCTGCCTAGTGCTTTCAGTCTCCTGTTGGAAGTAAACATGGATCGCAACACGAAGGTCTTTATCACTCTCGACATTGCGCTTCTGACGGAGTTCCGTTTTCCGGTTCTTGTCACTCTTGGAGGATGCAGCTCAATTTGTGCTCTTGCCGCTTCAACCAATGATCCATATTTGATCCCTGCCGGACATGCCGTTTCACACGCCTGACATGCCAAGCAGAAGTACATCTCCTCTGCAAATATGGGAGTGATCTCCAGTTCGCCATCAGCAATGGCTCTGATCAAACGAATGCGACCCCGTGGTGAATTCCGCTCAAGTCCCGTGAGTTCATACGTTGGACAGGTGGGAAGACACAATCCGCAGTGCATGCAGTTGACGATGATGTCGTAATCGGGGATATCTATGCTAGTAAAGGCACTCTGCTTTTTGTCTATGATAGATTGCAAGCCATCCTCTATGAGCTGATTCCGAGCGTAACGGTTCAACAGTACCGTAGTTCAAATATCGAAAATCAAAGTTCAGAGTGACAAAACAAAATCCAAATCGCGAAATACCAAAAGCGCCGAAACACACGAAAGGGGCAGATCGTTCTTCAGGAACGGAGCTGCCTCAGAACCATATTACGAAATGTCGAAATGAACGAAGGGCACAAAGGATGCCAAAGGAATTATCGTGCCCCTCGAGTTCAAGCTCGTGGTTTACATTTTGATATTCGAATTTTGGTTTTCCCCATCGCATCTCTGCTCTGTTCCACCTCGTACCACTACACCCATACACTGTCACCAAACTTCAATATCTCTTCTCGACTTCTCGGAAGAGGTCCTTCGCACCTTGGTGCGAGAGAGAATATCTTGCCTGGATTAAGAACGTTGTTAGGATCAATGGATTCCTTGATCCGCTTCATCATCTCGATGCCCGGGATGCCGGCTACCTTTTCCAAGAATCTTCTTTTCGCCAATCCCACACCGTGTTCTCCGGTGATTGTTCCGCCGAGCCGAATCGCTTCGTTGAACACTTCGTCAAACGCCGCTTCGGCTCTTCGAATGTCGTCGTGATTCCGCTCATCCGTCAAACAAGTCGGATGCAAATTGCCGTCGCCAACATGTCCAAACGTTCCAAACAGCACTTCATGCTTCTTTGCGATAGTCTGTATCTTTTCCAGCATAGGCGCTACTTCGCTTCTCGGAACAGTAGCATCTTCAAGAATTGTTGTAGGCTTCACTCGAGCAAGGGCTGAGAAAGCCCCTCGCCGAGCAGCTTTCAGCTTCAGCGCCTCCCGTTCATCGCTGGCAGCTTTTACAGACAGGGCATTATGTTGTCTGCATATCGCGATAGCCTTCTGCGCTTCTTCATCCACGACAGCAGGATGTCCGTCCACTTCGATGAGAAGCAGTGCTTCGATGTCAGTAGGAAGTCCGAGATGAGCGTATTCTTCAACACACCTGACGGTGGTCTTGTCAAGGAACTCCAAAGTCGCCGGGATGATGTGTGCTGCGATGATCGAGGAGACCGACTCAGCAGCATCGCGAATTACTTGGAAATATGCGAGGATCGTTCTTGATGCCCCAGGAATGGGAATGAGTCTAAGCAGGATCTTCGTGAAGATGCCCAGCGTCCCTTCGGAACCTACAAGAAAATCCTTCAGATTGTAGCCGGCAACGTCCTTCACAGACTTCCCTCCCGTATGTAGAACATCCCCACTCGGCAGCACCATTTCCATTCCCATCACGTAGTTCTTCGTCACCCCGTATTTGAGTCCTCGCAACCCTCCAGCATTCTCGGCAACATTCCCGCCGATCGTGCAGACATCCATGCTGCCGGGATCAGGAGGATAGAACAGACCAATCTTCTCCACAGCCTGATGAAGTTGTCCAGTAATGACGCCTGGTTCAACCCAGGCAGTGAGGTTCTCGGCGTCTATCTCCAGTGTACGATTCCAATGATTCATGAGAAGGACGATGCAATTCTCCGTCGGCACTGAACCACCGCTGAGTCCCGAGCCTGAACCGCGAGGCACAACACCAAGATGTTCTTCATTTGCAAGGCGCATGATTTGGGAAACGTGATCAATAGAACGCGGAAGAACAATAGCATCAGGAAGCTGCGTGAGAAGTGGCGTAGCATCATAGGAGTAGGTAATTCTGTCTTCCTGCGAATCCAGGAAGTTGTCACTCCCGACGATGTCTTTGATTTTGTCAAGTGTTGTTCGAGGTATCATGTCTCCAGGAACAATGCCTCAATTAGTGAAATCCGAAAAGTCCATCTGTCAACAAATTCCTCACCTGCTTCGCGTTGCTCCAAATGAGGGACAAGTCTGTTTTCCGGTACTCGGATAAGATGATAACAAACGGTCAGACTAAAGTCAAGAGTTATTTCGGAGAATCATCTGCTGTTTCTTGAATTTCTGAAGGAAATATGGTATATTTTGTTGGAATCTGTTTACAGAACACTCATGAGCACACATTGGAGAAACAATGGAACAATTTCCCCAACCAACACGAAGATCGTGGGCTGAACCGTTCAAGATTAAAGTTGTCGAGCCACTCAAGATGACGACACGAGAGTATCGTGAACGAGTAATCAAAGAAGCTGGATACAATACATTCCTGTTGAAATCCGAAGACGTCTATATTGATTTGCTGACCGACAGCGGCACCAGCGCGATGAGCGATCGTCAATGGGCAGGGATGATGCTTGGTGATGAAGCGTACGCTGGCAGTAAGAATTTCTATCACCTTGAAGCAAATGTTCAGGAGTATTACGGATATAAATATGTCGTGCCTACACATCAAGGTCGCGGTGCCGAGCATCTCATTTCCAGGATTCTCATCAAGCAGGGTGATTTCATCCCCGGCAACATGTATTTCACGACGACGCGACTTCATCACGAACTAGCCGGTGGAACGTTTGTGGATGTCATCACTGACGAAGCACACGATCCCGACAACTCGCATCCATTCAAAGGAGACGTGGATTTGCAGAAGCTTCGGGATCTCATTGCCCGCGTAGGCGAAAAGAAGATCCCTTATATCAGCGTTGCCGCCACGGTGAACATGGCTGGCGGTCAACCGATTTCCATGAGCAACCTAAGACAAGTGCGAGCGCTTTGCTTGAGACATGGGATCAAAGTGATCCTCGATGCGACGCGAGCTGTTGAGAACGCCTACTTCATCAAGTTGAGGGAGCCTGGTTACGGAGAACGAAGCATCGCATCCATTCTCAAGGAGATCTGCTCTTGTACTGATGGATGCACAATGAGTGGGAAGAAAGATCTGCTCGTTAATATCGGGGGCTTCCTTGCGATCAATGATTGGGATGTTTTTGAGGAAGCACGGAATCTCGTTGTTGTGTATGAGGGCTTACACACGTATGGCGGATTGGCTGGTCGTGATATGGAAGCGATGGCACGAGGTATTGAGGAAGCGGTGCAGGAAGATCATATTCGAGCGCGCATTGGTCAGGTAGAATATCTCGGTGAAAAGATATCAGCGTGGGGGATCCCGATTGTCGTCCCAATTGGCGGACATGCAGTCTATCTGAATGCTAAGAAGTTCTTTCCTCATCTACCGCAGGATGTCTATCCGGCACAGACTTTGGCAGCAGAGATCTTCATAGACTCTGGCGTGAGAAGTATGGAACGAGGAATAGTGTCCGCAGGTCGTGACCCCGAGACTGGACAGCATCGCTATCCGAAACTCGAGTTGGTGCGGCTGACGCTTCCCCGGCGCGTGTACACGCAGGCGCACATGGATGTGACAGCAGAATCAGTATTGGAAGTTTTTGAAAAGCGTGAACAGGTGAAAGGCTTGAAGATGGTGTACGAGCCAAAGTACTTGCGGTTTTTCCAGGCGAGATTTGAGAAGCTGGATTGATCTTGGCTGGAGACGTCACCCCTCGGAAGTTTGTAGCGGGTTGACGCTGTTCAGTTCAACAACTGCACGCTCGTCTCCTGCTTGATCCTCTGGAGTAGGTTCACGCTAGAAGGTTTGCCTGTCTCTTTGTCCTTTCCGGAAACTTCATAGTTCATAGAAGTTGAAATGCTCAGATCCCTTCGAAGTACGCAGCCTCGTTCCAGATCGAAGGAACTCATGCCATTGCCGCTGATCTGCGGATTACTTATCTCATACCTGACTCCCTGTTGCTCAAAGCTCCTCTTCCCCGCAAATGTTGCCCGAAGCTTTGCATCTATGAAAGCGGTGCGCTTGCCTCCGCTCTCCTCAATCTTCTTCAAAGTATAGGTCGCCGTGCTCTTTACATTGAGTGTCTCCATCTTCTCATTTGTTACCTTTGACCAAGACGAATCAATCCCTACGGGATTCTCTGGAAGGAACTGCATCCACTGCCGCAGTAGATTCGGAAGCATGCTGTCGGCGAAACCGTCACGGATCATCTGCCTTGACTTTGGATCAACCTCGTTCCTATGCGGACCCAACAACTTGTCAATGATTTTATCAACCTCATAAATCTGAAGAATGTCGCCGCGAGGAGTGATCTTTGAATAGAACTCATTGTTTGCGAGTGCACCAAGCTCGATGAAAGGCTGCTGTCTCGCTTTCAACGAATCCCCTGCGTCGTTGGAATTGTAGGTCACTGTTCCCATCGGTGAGTTTGCATCCACGCGAACAGAATCGCATCGAACTTTGAGAGTGATCCTTTGTTCTTGGTCAACATCCATGACTTCATGGGTGAACACATATGCCGTGCGGATTGCCGTTGTCTGCGTTTGTGTTCCCATTGATCGGGTTTGCTCTGCCTGAGTAATCAACCGATAGACAAGTCTGTCTCCCTTCCGGCAACCTAATCTCAACTTGACGGCACCGACTTCCGAGGCAGAGACCGGTCTCACAGCCGCGGAATCAGAGTTCAGCGCAGCCTCCTGCTTCTGATTTGACTCCTCCTTCTTGCCGCACATGGCAAAAAGAGAAATCGAGACGACGATCATCGCCGCGCACTGCAATGTCTTCATTCCTATGGCTCCCTAATGATATAGTAAGTACTTCGCTCTGATTGATCTGAATTTCTCCAATCCATCCTGCCAAGTCGCGATGATCTCATCGGGTTTCTTCCCAGCATCCAGCATCAGTCGGACATTTACTGTTCCGGTCAGCTTGTCAACATACAAGGCACGGCCCGAACGAGATTCACGCCACTTGAACTCGTTCGGATAGAGCCTCTTGAGTGCGTAGAGAACGTAGATGCCTGTGCTGACCGGTTCGAATTTGCTTCTGTCAACCACTCTAACGAAGACGCCGCCGCATTTCTGATCGTCGTATTTCGGATCAGACGTCACACTTGCGATGTCAGTTGGAGTGAAATGAATTGGTTCGAACGCCACACCGGGTAGGTTGTATGAGTTCAGTTCGTTTGCTAATTCGGTTCCATTGATCCACGGTGCACCAATGTATTCAAATGGATGTTGAGTCCCTCTCCCCTCGGACACATTCGTTCCCTCGATGAAGCAGATACCCGGATATACAATGGCAGTGTTGAGCGTCATGATATTTGGTGAAGGCTTGATCCACGGAAGACCAGTTTCGTCATACCACATCCTGCGATCCCAGTTCTCCATAGTCATTACATTCAGATCCGCCTTCACACCTTCAGCCAACCAACCTTCTCCATTGAACATGGACGCCAGTTCGCCCACCGTCATCCCATGGGCAACGGGAATCGGATGCAGTCCGACAAATGATTTTAGTGAATCTTCCCTCACAGCACCTTCAACGGCAATTCCGCGAATCGGATTGGGTCTGTCTAGTACAATGTACTTGATGTGATGTTCTGCCGCCGCTTCAAGCGTCAACGACAATGTGCTGATGAACGTGTAGAAGCGAACACCAACATCTTGGATATCCAATATCATCACATCAATATCCCTTAGCATCTCATCTGTCGGCTTCGTAACCTTGCCATAGAGTGAATAGACTTTGATGCCGGTTTGGGCATCACTACCATGCTCAACGCTTTTACCATCAGGCGCATCCCCACGGATACCATGCTCTGGTCCAAACAAGGCAACCACGTTGATACCAGGACACTCCAACAGCACATCAAGGATGTGACGACTGTCGGCAAGGACTGCCGAATGATTTGTGACAATGCCCACGCGTTTACCTCTGAGCATATCAAGATGGTGTTCAATGAGAATCTGTGCACCGACTTTCACTTTAGGGTTCCCAAGAATTGATGAAAACGTAATGAGCAACAGAAAATGGAAGACCAAGTTCATATGCTTTTCAAGTTACAGTTTGTTTCTTGCTAACAGCCAACCTGCGATGGTCATCCCGTCCCAGATCTCATTCTGCGCGATCATCTGATCCACCTCTTGAGGTGTCTTGACAACGATCTCGAACTCTTCCGTCTCATCAGGATGCAATCGAGCCTCCTGCAATCCCCTAGCGACATATATGTGACAGTATTCATCCGTAACGCCGTTATACGGATTGAATGCACCCACGTAGAGTAATTGGCTCGCTCGAAAACCAGCTTCCTCTTGGAGTTCAACACCTGCAGTCTCTTCACAGGTATTCCCCGGTTTCATACCTCCACACGGGAATTCGAGACTGTCCCGGTCATTCAAGTAGCGATATTGTCTCACCAACACCACTCGACCGTCAGGCTGAACCGGCACAAACATACTCGATCCCTCAGTGTGCACATAGTGGTATTCCCTAACTTCCCCCGATGGAAGTCGAAACGAATCGTGTTTGTAGGTCCACACTGGTTCTTGAAAAGGGTCTTCTCAGTTAGTTTCTTCCAGCTACGCAAAGCCATTGCTCTACCTGTCATCTAGAACCGCAGATGAAAACCCGGCTGCTAGCCCGAAGGCGTCCTCGCCGAGAGAAGAACTGGCTCGGTCGGAGACCTTCGCATCAGTTTTCGGCCAGGTTTCCGCAGTCAAAAATCTGATCCTGGATAGTTCTCTACTAGCTCACTCTGTGAGAAGAAAAACGCAATCTCAACCTCGGCATTCTCAATCGAATCCGAGCCGTGCACGATGTTCTCCTGCATGTTGTCGGCATAGTCTCTTCTAATGGTACCCGGAGCTGCTTGAGCTGGATCAGTAGCACCAATAAGCGTTCTGAAATCTTCCACTGCATTCTCTTTCTCTAATACCATCGGTATGCAAGGTCCAGAACTCTTGAAGGCAAGCAAATCAGAGTAGAAGGACTTCTCTCTATGCACAGCATAGAATGCACCAGCGCTTTCCCTTGTCAGGCGTACCATCTTCATCCCGCGAATTGCGAATCCTGCCTGAGTGATTCTCGCGATGACTTCACCAATGATATTTCTCCTGATACAATCTGGTTTTAGAATTGCAAGTGTTCGTTCTTTCAATGTTTCTCCTGTTGATATGCTTTCACAATGTGGAACACGGAGACTGGCTTGCGACAAGCAGTCCGATTGCGAATCGGACTCTACATGGCGTCAATTCACGAATCGCAGAGTCGAATTCGTGACCACACTCTAAGGAAGCTCCGAACCCGAAAAAGCCCGCTCAGAAGCACAATCCCCTGCGAAGGTCGAAGAACGAATGACTACTCAAGATCGAAGCTCCTTCGCAACGCTTAGCACTACTTCATCACCTATACTCACCTTCAACTGCTCTCCCGCACTTCTATTCTTCACGGCTATTTCCAAGAGTCCGGAACTTCCAATCAACGCGATAGGCATTCCTTCCTTCCCTTCTGAGTAGGAGCCGGCAAGTCCATCAACCTGGACCTTACCGAGTCTGATAGAAAGGGCGCGTCGTGATACGCCCCGTCTTGGCATTTTCACATTGCTGATAAGATTGCCGAACCTATCAATGTAAATGATCCTACCAGAAAACTTACCGCCTTCAGGATTCACCCTCGCAAAGCTTTCTGCCGCACCATACTCCGACACTGCTTTTCCAAGGAGAGAAATCCTCAATCCTCGTGCCGCATGTGCAGCAACGGACGCAAAGATATCCCGTCCATGAAAAGTCGTACTCACCTGCGGCAAGAAATACTCTGTGTTTGTCACCTCTACGACTTTCCGTATGCGGAGTTCTCCAATTACGTATTTGAGCACACCGTTGTCTGGCGCAAGGAATGTGTAGCCGTCTGTTTGGACACACAGAATCCTTCTCCTGCTGCCGACACCGGGATCAATCACAACCACAAAGACTGTGTCGTGAGGAAAATATCTATATGAATTCCAGAGCACAAACGCGGCCTCGTTGACGTTCTGTGGAGCGATGTCATGCGAAATATCAATGATGTCCACCCTTGAGTTGATCTTCTTCATCACAGCCTTCATCACGCCAACGTAGCCGTCCCTAGTCCCAAAGTCCGTCAACAATGCTATCGTGTTGCTTCGCATGTAAGCTGCTCCTTTCAGTTGATCAGTGTTTCTTTCACAGTGACGGTCAACAGCAAACCCGCAACCATAGCAAGGCTGGCACCCATCAAAAAAGCGGAAAGCACGCTGAACCGCTCCCAGACGAATCCAAACATCAAACTTGCCGGCAAAGCAGAAACTCCAATCGCAAAATGATACGCCCCGAAAGCCGTTCCTCTCCTTTCCGCTGTCACTAGGTCAGCTACCAGTGCTTTCTCAACGCCCTCCGTCAACCCAAAATAGATACCATACAGTGCAAACAGAATCCATACATGCGCTTGGCTTGATGCAAAACCGAATCCTAAGTAAATGAATCCATACACTATCCACCCGCTGATGATGGTCGGTTTTCGTCCTATCTTATCTGATAGGATTCCTCCAGGCATCGAACTTGACGCCTTCACGACGTGCAGAACTACCCACAGCATGGGCAGCAGCGCGGTTTGGACACCGAGACTCTTCGCCCGAAGCAAAAGAAAAGCATCACTCGAGTTCCCGAGTGCAAAAAGCACAACACACATCAGAAACCACCTGAACCTCTTGTCGTAGCTCTTGAAGGATAGCTTCAAAGACCGGGTGGATATATGTGCATCACGCGCGTATCGAGAAAGCATCGCTGGATGTTGTTCTTTCACAAGCAATGCGATCAGCGCTACAGCAATCAAGCCGGGAATCGAAGCTATCCAGAAAAGCGTTCGGTAGTCATCAGCCGCAATCGCAAGGATTACTGAGGCAAGCAGCGGTCCGATGACTGCACCAAGATGATCCATTGAGCGATGAAATCCATACGCCTTGCCGAGTTCGCCAGCATCAGTGGATTCAGCAATCAGGGCATCCCTGGGTGACGTCCGCACGCCTTTCCCAATTCTGTCGAGAAATCGCAGCATCAAGACGTGCCAACCAGCAGTGGCGAGTGCAAGGAATGGTCTTGCCAATCCCGTTAACGCGTATCCACCAACTGTCAGCGGTTTGCGGCGCTGCGACCTATCGGAAAGCCATCCGGAGATGACCTTGAGCAGACTTGCAGTGCTCTCAGCGATGCCTTCGATGACGCCGACGAATGCAGTCCCGACTCCTATCACGCCAGTGAGAAAGACCGGCAGGAGTGGATATATCATCTCGCTGGCAACGTCATTAAGGAGGCTGGTCCAACCTAACACGAGGACGTTACGACTGAGAGTGAGATGCTTCTTCAGATAGGTCATCGAAATGTCCAAGCGCTCATCGGCTGAAGGTCAATTGAGGAATGTGAGCAGTCAATGGTCTGCGAGTGCAGCCTGTTTATTCAGCGCTCAGGTCATGGTTCACACAACTTCCGCTCAGGTCGTGCTCCAAACCGCCCGATGCAAGCAGCTACTTGAACTCGATTTCCTTCCCTTTCTCGGCTGCTTCATAGATCGCCTCGACAAGTCTCATCCTCTGCAATGCTTCGTCACCGGTTGATATGATCGGATTCAATCCGCGCACTGCACCAACAAAGTGCTTCAGCTCGTATTCATACGACCGCACGTACATGTTTTCAGGGCGTTCCATCTTTGTTGGTGTAACATTCACCAAGTTGCCATGCATCTGCTTATGGATCCGGAGAGGATTAATTAGCGCGTTCCCTTTCGTCCCAAACAAATTGCAGTATAAGAAGTCCTTGTCGAGCAGCATTGTCCAACTGACCTCTATGGTAAGCGTCGCGCCGTTCTTCATCTTGATAAAGGTGGCAGAGGAGTCCTCCACGTTTTTCGTCTCATGGCTATACATTGACGCCATGACTCCAGCCGGCTCTGGAAAGCCCATTAGCCAGAGAGCGAGATCCAGCATTACAATCCCGTGGTCAATGAAAACGCCGCCTCCTGATTTTTCCTTCTGTCTCATCCACTTCGGAGCGCTCTTCTCCTCCCTGTGCAACCACCCTGCTTTCACATAGAAGATGTTACCGAGTTCCCCACCCTCAATGAAACTCTTTAAGATCATCGCGTCTGGGCGAAACCGATTGTTCATTCCCACCATCAGTTTCTTCTTCCGCTCCCTCGCACATTTAACAATAGCCTCCGCTTCAGCATAGTACCTGGCAATTGGTCTCTCAACAAGGACATCCTTCCCTGCTTCCAATGCTGCAATGACGATCTCCCGATGAGTGTGAGTTGGCGTGCAGACATCAACTGCCACCATGTCCTCATGTTGCTTCAACATCTCAGCAATGTTAGTATAGTAATGCTTGATGTTGTCCCGCTCCGCGATTAGCTTCGCTTTTGATTTCTCGATATCGCAAACAGCCGCTATTTCAACAGCTTCAGATTTCTTGAGAATAGGAATATGCATTACCTGAGCGATACCGCCTAAACCGACCACACCGAGTCTGATTTTTTCCATGACTATCCTGTTTCGAAACGAGCAAGAAAAAGGTGACAATTGAATATGCTGCGCATCGAGGTCAACAGAGACGTGCACTAACCAAGGTGAGCAGCGCTCAGATGAAGAGCACTTGTATTGACAAACTGTTGAACTACCTCTGCAATTCCTCGTGGATCCAACCTCAGTATGGCATAGAGCTCATCTTGCGTCCCGTGTTCGATGAATTCGTCGGGAATGCCGTGTACCAAAACATTCACGCTCTTGATGTTCCTGCTGCCAAAGAATTCTAGGACAGCACTTCCGAATCCTCCAATCGACGCATTGTCCTCAATGGTAACAATCTTATCAAATCGTGATGCCAGTTTCTCCAACATCGTTTCATCAAGCGGTTTCACAAACCGCATGTTGACTACCTCAGCTGAAATACCTTCCGCTTCTAGCAGTTCTGCAGCTTCGCAAGCATGCTCAACCATGTTCCCAATGCCCAGGAGAGCAACATCTTTTCCAGAGCATACAACCTCCCCCTTCCCGATCTCAAGCGCTGAGAATCCTTCCTTGAGCGGCACACCCAGACCGTTCCCCCTTGGATACCGAAGTGCAATTGGTCCCTTCTCATACTGGACCGCGGTGTAGAGCATATCACGAAGTTCGCTCTCGTCCTTTGGTGCCATCACAACCATATTCGGAATCAGTCGGAGATATGACAAGTCAAACGCACCATGATGCGTAGCGCCATCAGCACCAACAAGCCCGCCTCGATCCATCACAAATACGACATGTAAGTTCTGAAGGGCAACATCGTGAATGATTTGATCATAAGCACGCTGCAAGAAGGTTGAGTAAATTGCCACAATGGGGATGTAGCCCTCCGTCGCAAGTCCTGCTGCAAATGTCACCGCATGTTGCTCAGCGATCCCAACGTCGAAGAATCTTGCTGGCATCTTCTTCTGAAGTTGGTCAAGCCCCGTGCCCTCAGGCATAGCGGCCGTGATGCCAACAATCTTCGGATCTTGCTCAGCAACCTCAACAACAGCTTCGCCAAACACCCTGGTGTATGCTGGTGGTCCATCAGTTCTGTTGGGCGAGACGCCAGTAACTTTGTCAAAGGGCATCACACCATGAAGTCTTTGATGGTCACGCTCAGCAGGTGCATAGCCCCTGCCCTTCTCTGTTATTGCATGGACCAGAATGGGACCATTGAGACCCCTTACCTCCTGGAATATCCTCACCAACTGGACAATGTTGTGTCCATTGACGGGTCCGAAGTACCGAAAGCCAAGCGCCTCGAACAGCACTCCGGGAGTTATCACAGCTTTGACACCCTCTTCCAACCGCGCTGCCACCTTTCGAATTCTGTCCCCAAGCTGATCCAACTTTCCAGTCAGCTCCCATACATTTGCCTTGAACCTATTGTAAGATGGCTTTGCGATAAGCTCAGTGAAGTAGTTCGAGAACGCCCACACATTAGGTGCAATGGACATATTGTTGTCATTTAGAACGACAATGATGTTTCTTTTCTGCAGTCCAATGTTGTTCATCGCTTCGTACGCCATACCGCCCGTCATTGCACCGTCACCGACAACCACAACCACCTTGTGCTTCTCACCCGCAAGGTCACGGGCAACTGCCATCCCAAGCGCCGCGGACATTGCTGTGCTAGCATGTCCAGCCCCAAAGGTGTCGTATTCACTTTCACATCGCTGCAGAAAACCACTGATGCCGTTCAGTTGCCTGATCGTCGGGAACACGTCTCGCCTTCCAGTGAGAATCTTATGAGGATAAGCCTGGTGTCCCACATCCCATACAAGCTTGTCCTTCGGTGTATTGAAAACGTAATGAAGCGCCACAGCTAGCTCCACTGCCCCCAAGCCAGCACCGAGATGTCCACCAACTTTGGAAATGGTATCAATGACATACTCGCGGATTTCCTGGCAGACGACTCTCAGGTCCGATACAGCCAGCCGTCTCAAATCCACCGGGGAATCAATCTTATCTAGGAATCTCCACTGAGTGCTGCTCATAAGCTCTCCATGTCAGATAGTTCAAGACTTCCTTGAACATCTTTGCTGAGTTTTTTCAGTTTCATCTCTGCCTGAGTCAATCTCTCGATGCAGAACTTGGAGAGTTCCACCCCTTCCTCATACATCTCGAGAGCCTTATCGAGCGTCACCTCGCCGCTTTCAAGCTCCTCGACAATCTGCTCGAGCCGCTTCAGTGATGCTTCGAAACTACCTATTGTATCTTTCTTCTTGGTCATCAGACTTGTTAATTGTTTTCTGGGTTTGCGAACACCGATTTGTCGGAGATAGGCGAAGCAAAGTGAAGCCGCAAATCATGTGCTATCTGAAGCTGGCAACGATATTTCCCTCAGACATCAGAACCTTGGTTCCAGTCCAGCTTGTTTGCATGGCTCGCTGGCTACTATCCTATCAATGGTGCGATGTCTCTTGATTGGTGTCGTCTCTACGTTATTCATGTGGAATCAATGCTTGCCGCCTTCACGCAACAAATAGAAACCATTCTCCACTGTGTCTTCTAAAATACTATTCTAGTTCTCGGACACTCTCTTGCCTCTTGACATCTGTTCGTAATCTATTTCTTGACGGAATCCTGCTTTACAGGAAGCTCCAATGGCAAGTCCTCTCTCCCACTCCAATCTTCGAACGATCCATCGTACAGGTGGACATTATATCCAAGTGATCGCGCAGCCACATAAACGAGGCACGCGGATCCTCCAACGTGGCAGTAAGCGATAACGTCATTCCCTTTTTTGACACCTGCTGAATCAAACTTCTCTTGTAGCCTCACTCTGGGAAGCATTTTGTTCGTGCTATCCACAAGTGTTGAAGAGAAAATATTCGTTGCACCTGGAATATGCCCTCCTCGGGGAAAACCTCCAGTGTCTTTCCCATTGAAAAATTGTGGCGCCCGGGCATCGACGATGATAGCGCTCGACTTGTGGAGATTTCCTTTCACGTACTCAGCATCAACAATTGCATGCGTGTTTAGATGTGGGCTAAATGATCCTCGCTTGAACGTGGGTACTTCTTTCGTCACCGGTCGCCCCTCCCCTTTCCAGGCATCTAAACCACCATCCAGGATTGATGTTCTATCGCCCATGCCGAGATAATCAAGAGTAACAAACATGCGAGCGGTGGGACTGACATTATTTCCCATGCCGCAAAGAATAATACGCGAATCGTTCGAGATCCCGAGTCCTTCAAGCATCGTGTCGAGTTGTGCAACAGGTAACAACTCGTAGGTCAGATTAGGATTTGACATCGCCATCCACCCAGGCCAGAGAAACCGCGCTCCTGGAATATGCCCTCTCTCGTAATCGCGGCGGATCGGCACTACTTGGAGAACAACGAGAGATGGATCGTTGAGATGCTCTATCAGCCAGGATGTTGTTACAAAGATAGATCAATTATTTCCCTGTGCATGCCCTTGTGACATGAAGAAGATGACTAAGCCTAACAGGATAGAAATTAGGAGTGTTTTTCTCATATGACAATCCCATACGTAATTTACCGCTCACCTTGAATTCCCTGATAGCGGGACTTGGGCATCATTGACAACCCCATGCCGTCAACGTGAGCTTTCAGACGCAATCGATCTGGGTGTGACTCCAATATCCAATCACTCTCTATGATGTGAATAGAAGAGTCTCTTCCTGATACCGATCTTCTTTCAAGTGTTGGTCGCTTCATCGTTGACGTCCCCTTTCACTACTCCGTCGGAAAACCTTATATTGATCCTATCTTTGTGTTGAAGTTGCTTTGCCCTCACGATTATCTGGCCATCCTTCGATACGATCGTGTATCCTCGTTTCACGACAAGCACAGGATTGAGCGAATCAATCCTCTTTTGCAGCGAACCGGTTCTGTGTCGCCACAGTTCCACCTGATGCGCCATCGCTGTGTTCATGGTTCTGTGTAATTCATCCACGCGCTGCGTGTACTGCCGAACCAAGTCCTTCGGACGATTGAACGAGTAGCTACTCAGCAGGTGTTCGATTTCATCGCGACACGATGCAATCTTATCTCGCAGAAATTGCGTCGTAGTATAATGAAAATTCTTGACATTTTCAAGCAAATCCTCTTGGTTCTTCACGACAATCTCTGCTGCCGCCGAAGGCGTTGCGGCACGCACATCCGCGACAAAGTCACTGATACTGAAATCAATCTGATGTCCCACCGCACTGATTACCGGTATCCTTGAATCATAGATAGCACGCGCAACAATCTCCTCGTTAAAAGCCCATAAATCCTCCAACGAACCACCACCACGCCCAACGATGAGCACATCAACTTCACCATATTCATTGAAATCTCTAATTCCCTGTGCGATCTCCTCTGCCGCCCCTTCACCTTGCACCTTCACAGGACAGAGTATTAGCTCGACAGCAGGAAACCGCCGCGAGATAATGCTGACAATATCTTGAATCGCTGCGCCAGTTGGCGAAGTCACTATTCCGATACGTTCAGGAAATTCTGGAAGGGGCTTTTTGTGTTCCTCGTCGAACAATCCCTCTGTTGCCAATCTCTGTTTCAGTCGCTCAAAGGCAGCTTGAAGTTCGCCCACACCAAGAGGATGAAGTTCGGAAACAACAATTTGATAATTGCCGCGAGGTTCATATACCGTGATGTCACCACGAGCGACTACCTTCATCCCATCCTGCGGCGTGAAGAAGAGAGCCAGTGCTCGAGGTCGCCACATCACGGCTTGTAGTTGAGCGCCTTCATCCTTCAGCGTGAAGTAGAGATGACCAGACGTGTGCCGTTTGAAATTCGAAATCTCGCCCTGAACCCAGACACCACCAAATCCCATCTCCAACACGCCTTTGATCTTCCGGGTTAGCTCCGAGACTGTCAATATGTGTTCGTTGAAGTCCAATGCTCTCTGTAGGAAAACGTCTCCTGATACGCGATGGTGAGGTGGCACACTGCAGGGATCCGAAATCCAAGAATATTCTACCTGCTCCAATATACTCTGGTCAGTTTCACGTCCTCTGACCATTTGAATCTCAGCGCACCAGAACATGCCCGATGCACAACTTTTCCGATACGCTGAGCGAGCTTCTCCGTTGTGGTTGTCACTTCGACCGAACCGTTTGAGGCTTTAAGCTCTATGATGCGTTCCAATGGATTGATACCCATTGCACGACGTTCTTCATTTTTGATGAGTTGCAGAATTTCCGATTGATGACGTTTTAGAAACTCGCCTTCCAAAGTGACCACGCCTCCAGGCAAATGATCTTTCATCTTGCGACATGCTGGACAAGTGGTATTGGCAACCGTAATTCCCTTTGCCTGCTTCAGTCTCTCAGCCCATGTTTCACTAAGATACCATTGTTTGTTGTGATATATGGCATGACATGACTTGCACATGGTAAATTCTTTCAGCCCCTCTTGCGGAATGTATGGATCAGCATTGCCTTCAGGACTCTTGCGCTTCTGCGCGACAGACGGCAGTACACTGCTTCTGATGTTTGACGTTTTACTTGCCCTTGCCATTGCCTTTTGGGCGACGGATGCCTTTCTTCTTGCCATTGACGTTCTGCGGTCCATAAGATCCTCCGTCCAAATATTGTTGAAAAATAAAAAACTCCCTATCACTGTGGACACACAGCGACCTGGAGTTTTTCAGTTCCCCTAAGAAAATCGTGTTGACCAGTAAGCCCAGCACGTCTTCACCTCTTTCAAATCTTGGATTGGCTGAACTTCATCGCAAAGAACCATCCCCAATTCAAATATAGGAAATGTCTTTGTAGAAGTCAAGTCAAAAAATGGCAGCTTGCACCACTTGTCGAAGGGTGATCCAGAAGGAAGCTTTCGAAGACCCGAGCTTATTTGTCTCCGCTAGGAAAGTAGTTGTCTTTTATAGGATAATTTGGTATATTGGCATTGAACGGTTATAATCGATTGCACTCTGATGAAACTCGATATCCTTGCACTCGCAGCACATCCTGATGACATAGAGCTTTCCTGTGGAGGAACATTGGTCAAGATGGCTAAACTCGGTCACAAGGTCGGGGCTGCGGATTTCACAGAGGGGGAACTTGGCACACGAGGCACCCCGCAGATACGGGCGAAAGAAGCGCGACATTCTGCGAAGATTATGAGTCTTGCCGTCCGCGAGAATCTCGGCATTCCTGATGGCAATATTGAGATCAATCAGACCAACAGACTGAAGGTAATCAAGGTCATCAGAAAGTACAAACCGACGATCCTCATTATGCCCTACTGGATGGAACGTCATCCTGACCATGAGCATGCAGGCATACTAAGTAGAGAAGCTTGGTTCTACGCAGGTCTCCAGAAGATTCGCACAAAGGAAAATGGGAAATTGCAGGAACCGTATCGTCCGAAAATCCAGCTTCACTACATGCAGGCGTATGAGTTCGTGCCTTCATTCATCGTAGATGTTACGGATATATTTGAAATTCGCATGCAAGCGATCAAAGCATTCAGATCCCAGTTCTTCGATCCAAACAGCCAAGAACGAGAGACATTCATCAGCCGACCGGATTTTTTCGAAGCCATCGAGGCAAGGGCAAGGAGGTTTGGATTTCAAATAGGAGTGAGATTCGGTGAGCCGTTCTATTCGATCCAGCCAGTGGGGCTTGGTGATCTCTTCTCACTGATCATGTAACAACTGTTGTCCTATCCCGCCGTTCGACACGGGAGAATGAAATGCGTAAACTTACGGTTGACCTTCTTAAGGCAGAAGCCAAGGCTTTCGCCGAAAGGGAATCACGACACAAAGAAGAGTCTCTCTATGGTGTCACGGACGGCAAAGCGGTAGGCACTTATTTAGAACACAAGTTTCAAGAAGCGCTACAGAGGAAGTATGAGTACACACGGGGTTCTTCAGCGAAAGGTATAGACTTCCCGAAACTCGGCGTTGACGTAAAGGTGACAAGCATGCGACAGCCACAGTCGTCTTGCCCCTTCAAGTCGGCGCACTAGAAGATATATGGCCTCGGTTATTCTTTGCTGGTATTCGTTTATGACAAGAAGGACGACCGCAGTACACGAACTGCCACTTTGGACATCAAACATGTCATCTTTGTTGAAAGTAGTCAAACCGGGGACTTTCAGACTACGACAGGAATCCTAAAGAACCTGGATAATAAGGGTAATCTGGATGACCTCATCGCATTTATGACGGAACGATTTCTTCCGGTGGACGATATTCAGGCCCGAAAATTGGCAGAAGAAATCATCAGGTCTCGACCGCAGGTTGGTTACCTGACAATTTCAAATGCACTCCAGTGGCGACTTCAATACTCCCGAGTGATTGCGGAGGCGGGCAAAGTTGATGGTGTTCAGCGCATAGTGTGAAGATGCAGAAGGTAAAGAGCAAAATCGAGTACGGTGATTTCCAGACGCCACGCGAGCTGGCGGACTCCATTGTGGTCTTCCTCCGGGACGCGGGCATTTCCCCATCCGTTATTGTTGAACCGACATGTGGGCTAGGCAATTTTGTATTGGCGGCGACCGAAGGTTTTCCCACCATCCGCCAAGTGTTCGCATACGACATTAAAACGGATTACGTGTCCGCTTTGCGGAAGGCACTTCGCGATGCGAATGGGATTCATTGCCAAGTGGTCCAACAGGATTTCTTCAGCTTCAACTGGAAGGAGTTCTTTGCCACGTTTCGGGATGAAATCCTTGTCCTCGGAAACCCCCCGTGGGTAACCAATGCCGCCCTTGGGGCGCTGGGAAGCAATAATCTTCCAAAGAAAACGAACTTTCAGAAGCAATCAGGTTTTGCGGCCAAGACGGGTAAGGCCAACTTCGACATTTCGGAATGGATGTTGATCAAACTTCTCGAAGCCCTTGATGGTCAACGCGGTTGTGTTGCCATGCTCTGCAAGACAGCCACAGCACGGAAGGTGCTGCGGCATGGATGGGTCAACCGCTTCAACATCGGTCAGGCAACCATCCATCTGATCGACGCAGCTGTGTACTTCGGCGTTTCAGTTGACGCATGTCTGCTCATCGTCCATACGGGTGTTCCCGACCTGTCTCCCACGGCAGGAGTTTACTCGGATCTGACCTTCAACCACAAAGTAACGACGTTCGGTCTTATGGGTAGGGAACTCGTTGCGGACGTTGACGAATACAACCGTCTGAGAGACCTCGACGGACTTGCCTATTATACCTGGCGATCCGGTGTGAAGCATGATGCAGCTTCCGTGATGGAGTTCAAGAGGGAGGGTTCCACTTTTATCAACGGGGTTGGTGAACGCGTTGAACTCGAACTGACCTACATATATCCTTTGCTGAAGTCATCCGACCTTGCTAATGGCAGGCTCACGCCACAACGCTATGTCCTTGTAACTCAGCGAACGCCTGGCGATGACACAAAGGCCATCTCAACGACCGCTCCGAAAACATGGTCTTATCTACTGCGCCACGCAGACGTTCTGGATCGGCGCCAGAGTATCATTTATCAGAAGCGGTCAAGATTCTCGGTATTCGGCGTCGGGGACTATACATTCTCCCCGTGGAAGGTCGCAGTCTCTGGACTTTACAAGAACTGCCGATTCGAGGTCGTTGGTAGGTACCAAAACAAACCGGTGGTCTTGGACGATACATGTTATTTTATCCCTTGCAGTTCTGAGCAAGAAGCGTCCTTCGCGTCCCTTCTTCTGAATTCAGAACTTAGCCGCTGGTTCCTTCATGCGCTCGTGTTCTATGATGCAAAGAGACCTATTACTATTGATGTGCTTAAGCGAATTGACCTGAAACGAGTCGCGGAGAGACTCGGCCTGGAAAGCGATGCACGCAAGTATTTCCGCGATGCTGCCTTGTTCGAGGGAGGTCAAGGTCTTCTTGTCTTTGAAAAACAAGAGATGTATCGAACAAAGGCATCAAGCGAACGTCGCACTTCGCGTCGCCGCTGATGCCTGCCGATCTCTCTAAACAAACCCAATGGAAAACCAAGCATGCCAGAACTTCGACAAGGTCGCGCAACAAAAGATTGGGTGATTGTAGCAACCGAGCGTGCAAAGCGACCAGACCAATTCAAAACGGAAGTGCCTCAGAGGGAATTACCTCCAGTTGATATCCACTGTCCATTTTGTCCTGGCAATGAGGCAATGACACCTCCGGAGGTGCTCGCCTACCGAAGCGGGTTGTCGGCGCGAAACAGTCCTGGTTGGCGGCTCCGAGTCGTGCCGAACAGATTTTCTGCTCTCATTCCGGAAGGAAATCTGATGAGAGAACAAGTGGATGATTTCTTTAGACGCATGGACGGAGTTGGCATGCACGAAGTCATCATCGAAGTGCCAGAACATAATAAGACGATGGCAACTATGGAAGACTCACAGGCAGAGGAAGTGTTTCTTGCCTATCGCGAACGGTATCAGGAACTCGGCAAGGATAAGCGAATTAACATGGTCACCATTTTCAAGAATCATGGTCTAATGGCTGGCACTTCGCTTGAACACACACACTCACAACTCATTGCAACGCCAATTGTACCGACCCATATTCGCCATCTTCTCGAGGAAGCTGTAAGATACTACGATGATCACGGGACATGTGTCTTCTGCGACACTATGCAAGTCGAGGTTAGAGCACAAAAAAGACTAGTGTTAAATACTGCCAATTTTGTTGCCTTCGAACCGTTTGCTTCGCGAGCGCCGTTTGAGACGTGTATCGTTCCAAAGAAGCACAACGCCTCCTTTGGAAGTATCTCCGAGCGAGAGGCACGAGAGGCGGCAAACGTCACACAGAGCATACTGCAAAGACTGTACTTCAAGCTGGGCAATCCAGATTTCAATTACATGATTCACACAGCTCCCTTCAAAGACGCCGAGGAAGATTACTACCACTGGTATATTCAAATCCTGCCTCGACTCACGACAACTGCTGGATTTGAACTTGGTTCTGGAGTACACATCACAACTGTATTACCAGAGCAAACCGCCGAATTCTTGAGGAAGGCATAGGTTCTGGAGAGAACATATCACAGAGATATTCAAGGAATCCCTTCATGAAACAGCACGCCACTGTTCTTATCGTTGATGATGAACCCCAAATCCTGTTGGTTATGGAGGTCATCCTGAGCAATGAAGGTTACAGGGTAATCAAAGCTACAAACGGCAAGGAGTGTTTGGAGATTACAAAGCGAGAACTGCCGGATCTGATTCTCATGGATGTCTTCATGCCCACTATGGATGGGTTCAAGGCGCTGAAACGACTCCGAGCACAGAAACGGACAAAGCATATTCCCGTCGTTTTTCTGACAGCCATCGCGACAAAACCGATGCAAATCGAAAAAGGCTTGTCGCTCGGTGCCGAAGCATACATTACCAAACCTATAAAAGTTGATGAACTGATGAGCCGTGTTCGGGCGATATTGCACAAGGCGCAAGATAGAAAGCAGATTCACAGACCTTCTGAGAGCAGGAAAAGCTCAAAGTAACCTCGACGCAGGCTGGCGGGGCATCTTCGACATACAGAAGCAGCCTTTGGCGGAAGCCTTCTGCTCGCTGAACTCCGCACCATTTGCATGCAACCGAGTTGAGGTGTCTCGGCGTTCAGCGCAGAGACCGCCTTCTGGAAACAGCCTAGGAACCCGATCCTGAACTTAATTCAGGATCGTTTTGTTTATGTGAAATGGGAATTCGACCTAAAGAGGCGAGAAAACTATGGCAAAAGATTTGGTGTGTGGAATGGAAATAGAAGAAGACGAGGCAGCAGGAACGTCGCTCTACGACGGTAAGACATATTATTTCTGCGCCGCTTCTTGCAAGCACGACTTCGACGCTGACCCAGAAAAATACATACGTCGGGAAAGCGCTGAGGCGCTGGAGAGCGAACCAACACATGCAAAGGCTGTTCCCACAGGCGTTTCAACCATCAAGCTGACACTGCCTATCGAAGGTATGAGTTGCGCCAGTTGTGTGAACAAGGTGGAAACCGCCTTGAGCCGACTTGACGGCGTTGTCAACGCAACGGTGAACCTTGCAACAGAGTCAGCATCTGTCGAGTTCATCCCAACAGAGGTTGGGATAACAGAGTTCAAGAAGGCTGTTGAGCACGTTGGCTACAAAGTCTTGGATATCGCTGATACTGAAGTCGAAGAAGTCGAGCAGAGACTGCACGAGAGAGAATATAAGAAGCTCAAAATGCAGCTCATCGTGAGCGCCATCGGATCCGCCATCATCATGCTGGGAAGCATGAGCATGTATATCCCAGTTCTGAAGGAGATTCCGATGCAAACGATGAACTACGTCCTGCTCATTCTGACGACACCCATTCTCTTCTGGTGCGGTAATCGGTTCTTCGTGGGCACATGGAAGACATTGACGCACTTGACCGCGGACATGAACACTCTTGTCGCTGTTGGCGCATCAGCGGCATACATCTACAGTGTTGTAGCAACGTTCCTTCCGGGTTTCTTTGCCTCGGCGACTAAGCACCCGGACGTCTACTACGATACCTCAGCAGTAATCATCACGCTTATCCTTCTCGGTAGGTTTCTCGAAGCACGGGCAAAAGGACAGACCTCCGAGGCAATCAAGAAACTGATGAGCTTGCAAGCAAAAACCGCCCGTCTGATTAGAGATGAACGAGAAGTGGACGTGCCCATTAAGGAAGTGAAGATTGGTAACATGGTCGTAGTCCGTCCCGGTGAGAAGATACCAGTGGATGGTATCGTCAGAGAAGGATACTCATCGCTTGATGAATCAATGGTGACAGGGGAAAGCCTACCTGTGGAGAAGAAAGTTGGCGATGAAGTCATCGGAGCGACCATTAATAAGATGGGGAGCTTCAAGTTCGAGGCAACCAGAGTTGGCAAAGACACTCTGCTTGCTCAAATCGTAAGAATGGTTCAAGAGGCGCAAGGCTCCAAGGCTCCTATTCAACGCTTGGCTGACAAGATCGCCTCCGTGTTTGTCCCAATTGTCATCGTCATTGGCATCGTTACACTGATCGTCTGGCTTCTGTTCGGTCCAGAACCCAGATTGACTTTCGGACTTTTTACCTTCATGTCGGTAATGCTTATCGCTTGCCCATGCGCGCTTGGCTTAGCGACACCGACAGCAATCATGGTGGGTACAGGCAAAGGGGCGTTGAATGGAATCTTGATCAAGAGCGGCGAGAGTCTGGAGATCGCACATAAGATTGACACGATCGTTCTCGATAAAACTGGGACAATCACCAAAGGTGAACCTGAAGTGACTGATGTGATTCCCTTTGGGCGATTCACAGTTGACGAGCTGTTGCGAATTGCGGCTTCAGTCGAAAGATATTCTGAGCATCCGTTAGGCGAGGCGATTGTACGACACGCAAAAGTGAACCAGATCGAGCTGTTTGAGCAGATCCAATTCGAGGCGCTGGCAGGATACGGAGTTAAAGGAGTGTTGGAGGTTTTTGACACAAGATCAAACCCTGAATCCGAACGTTGGCATGTATTGGTGGGAAACCAGAAGCTCATGAGCGATGCCGGCATCCCGTTGGAAGATGCTGAGAAGGAAGGTAATCGGCTTTCGAGTCAGGGGAAGACGCCACTGTTTGTCTCAATCGGAAATTCAGTCATCGGTCTCATCGCTGTCGCCGATACAGTGAAACCGAATTCCAAAGAGGCGATTCGAAGACTTCACGAACTTGGGCTTCAGGTCATTATGATCACAGGCGACAATCGTCAAAGCGCGACCGCTATCGCAACGCTCGTTAGCGTTGACGAAGTTCTCGCCGATGTCCTGCCCGATCAGAAGGCGAACATGATTCGTAATTTGCAGTCAGAGGGGAAGCGCGTTGCGATGGTGGGAGACGGCATCAATGATGCCCCAGCTCTCGCTCAAGCAGATGTAGGCATTGCCATCGGCACAGGCACTGACATTGCGATGGAAACCTCAGACATCACCCTCATCAAAGGCGATCTCCAAGGGGTGGTGACAGCGATGGAACTTTCGAGACAGACCATGAAAGTCATCAAGCAGAATCTCTTCTGGGCATTCATCTACAACGTGATCGGCATCCCGATTGCCGCTGGTGTGCTCTATCCGTTCTTCGGAATCTTGCTCTCCCCTATAATCGCGTCAGGAGCAATGGCATTTAGCTCCGTCTCTGTGGTCAGTAATTCACTTCGACTTCGGAGGATGCGAATCTCATTGTGAACTGCCAGTGTTGCTCAGTGCGCATCCTTTAAGGGATAGACAGACTCGACACAAAAAAAGCCCCCAGAATTCCTGGCTCCGGGGGCAGTGTTCTTTCGCAACAAACTCGGCTCTCGAGCGTCCTTCTTCAACGGCTTTGTGCTTCATACTTTGATGGACATTTCGTAAGCACTTCAGTCGCGTGGAAGTAGCCATCCTGGCATTTCCCTTTAGCGACAACGCTGGTGGCAAGTTCGAAGTTGTTTGGTTCTGCACCATCGAGAAGGACTTTCATTTCGACATTGTTGTCATCTTTCATATAGAAGGTGAACTGCTGGGTCGCTGCGTTGTAGCCGTACTCCTTGTCCCTATCCCACTGTCCTTTCACCTGCACCTTCTTGCCCGTTTTCTGCGCATTGCTGAAATTGGTGTACTCAACGTTGCTCTCCATAAACGACAGCGCTCCAATGATGACGAAGACAACGATTACAATACCACCAACAATGAACCGTACCTTCATGATCTCGTCCTTTCCTTATTGGTTTTCTTCCAACTTCCTGATTCTCCGGTCTAGACGGAACAGGTAAAGAAATATACCTATCCAGATCGCGAGCACAACCAAGAGCACGATAAAGAGTGCCTGCTTGTCAAGAAATTCGTAAAGTGATTGCAAGTGCATTCTCCCATGTATTGCGATTTACTGATCATTCACGTCCGCGTCGTACTGATAACAGCAGGACCATCACGACTCGTTCTTCGCTTCCAGTCTCGCCGCTCGAATCTTCACGTTGAGTATCCACAAGTATAGTCCGGTAAATCCGATCAGGGACGCAAGGAAGATCACGAACATCGTCATATCCATTTGGAACTTGACGACAGGACCACCACCGGGGCTTTGTACGTCGTCAGCAGAACCGGGATGAAGTCCTGACATTACTCTTGGCATGACAAAGATAAAGAATGGGACTGTTACGAAGCTGATGATCGAATAGACCGCGGATAGTGCGGCTCGTTTCTCCTCTACCTCAACAGCCGAACGCAGCGCAAAATAAGCACCGTAAATCAGCAACAGGACGAAGATCGAGGTCTCTCGTGGATCCCAGTTCCAGAATGATCCCCAAGTGAACTTCGCCCAGATCGAACCTGTGAGAGTGGCCAATATACAGAACACAAACCCGAGTCCCGCTGACGAGACCGACTTGATGTCTTCATCCAGATTCCTCTTGATGAGGTATCTCGCTCCATAGATCATCGAGACAAGAAAGGCTAAGACGGTGATCCATGCCATCGGCACATGGAAATAGATGATCCGAGCTTTTTCACCCAGCCCGGGGATGTAGGCTACTGGGAGAGCAAAGCCCGCCACTATCACCGCAGTAATCCAAATGCCAGTCAGGATTTTCCAGACCATTTCGTTTCTCTACAAAGTTCAGTTGTGTCTTATGCAGTCAGTAACCAGTTGTCGCTGCAAACTTGAGGCAACCTTGATACAAGACTTAAATGTCAAAAGTCAAAATGCAAAATGACAAATCAAAATGCAAAGATTGAGCGTATGTTATCTCGACAAGTTGGAACAAAACAGCATTAAAATCTTGATCTTCTATATGTGATTTTGACATCTCCCTTCTGATTTTTTCATTTCAGCCCGCAAGGCGGCATAGAGTTTCTTAGGCTCACTAACTACTAATAGCCAATCGCTGATGAGTGATGATCATCATCTAGTCCTTCCACACAAAATCAAAGAGTAAGTATGATGTGGTAATCACAACCACCGAATACGCCACCAAGATCCTGAACTCCCCTAGAGCCTCGCCGATTGGAGCACCGTCCACGGCAAGTTTGGTCGCATTGATCACTGTCAACAGAAGCGGCAGCAAGATTGGAAACGACAGAACTGGATACAAAGTTCCCTTGGTGTTTGCTTTCGCGATGATCGCAGCGATGATCGTTGATGCACCAGCCAATCCAACACTGCCGAGCAGGATGGTTATCCAGAATATCGCATGGTTCTGGACTGTAAAATCTCCCATTACGAGCAAGTATGACGTAACGACAAGGAGATTCAGCAAAAGGATGAGCACCAGATTGAAAAGCAGCTTGCCGAAATAGACTATGCTTGGTCGAGTGATGAGCTGCAAGGTCATCACCGTTCCTCGTTCCTCTTCGCTGACGAAGGTGCGCGAGAGTCCCGACATGGCTGAGAAGAATATCACGACCCACAGAATCCCGGCAAGGAGACTTGGTGAAACGGTTTCACCTGCAATCGAGAAAAGGATAATCGAAAGCGTCACAACCACAAACATCACTAGAGCATTGAGTGCATATCGCGTTCTTAGTTCAGAACGAAAATCCTTCGAGAAGACGGCGATCGTTGATTTTACCCAGGTGCTCATTTAAGATAGACCATAGATTGAACGGATTAGTCAGATGCCCACGGATATAATCGGTGCAAATAAGCTGCATTCGCCAAATCCGCGTTCTATCCCACAAAAAGGGATAATTTCTTGCTTCTGATTTTTGGTTAATATAACATTCTTAACCAAGAATCACAAATTAACCACACCTCACGCTGAACGATCCAACATGTTCAGATCAATCACCTTGTCACACAGTCGGATGTCTTCCGCGTCATTTGCGGCTACAACCAGGATACCTTCTTGCTTCTGCCGCTCCATGATTGATTGCACAACCGCAACACCTTCGTCGTCAAGGTTCGAAGACGGTTCATCCAAGATCAAGATGGGGGGACGGTGGAGTAGCGCAAGCGCATACTTCAGACGCTGCTTCATTCCAGAAGAATAAGTCCGCACCTCATCATTCTTTCGCTGCAGAAGATTGACTTGCTCGAGAAGCCGATCTAGTCGCTCAGCGGTAATGTCAAGCCCACGAATGTGAGAAACTAATCTCAAGTTTTCAATTCCGGTGAACTCATCATAGAGCTGCAAATAAGGGGAGACAAATCCAACCACGCGGTATCGCTCCTCCATTTTCATTGCTTTTCCATGCACAATGAAATCCACCGAACCGCTCGTTGGGCTGAGCACTCCAGCAATAATCTTCACCAATGTGGATTTCCCTGACCCGTTCCGTCCGATGATGGCAAGCCCGTCCCCACAGGTCATTCCAAACTTGATACGATCAAAAATGGTGCGCCGAGCGAAGGCTTTCTTGACATCGTTTCCTCGAACTTCTAACTTCTCCATCTATTACCTTATCACTGCAAGTTTTCCAAGATATTCTCTTCCTTCAATGACCATGTGAAAAACGTAGATGCCGCTCTTCACTAGCTGACCTTGATTGTCTCTGCCATCCCAATGAATCACATTCTCCCCCAGACTTACCGTCGGATAGACGTCTTGATTATATACCAACTCCAAACCTGATGAGAAGATATACAAGCTGACCGCACTCTTTGAGAGGACACCGATCGGAATCGCAAGTTGCTTCCTCCCATCAACGTGGAACGGGTTAGGATACGCAGAGACGGTGCTCGTAGTACCGATGACGCTGTTGCCGACGACCGGGGTGCTCCTCCAGTTAGAAGGATCTTTGACATTCAGTCTCACCTTGAGTCCATTGGCAAGGCGAGTGAACGAATTATCCACTTCCGCATTGGTTATGGTGTACGAGAAATCGAACATGCGGTTGTTGTGCCCCAAAGCATCGGACAAGTTGACGTTTGTCAGAATCAAAGTCGTTGTATCAGAACCAAAAATCACCTGGTAGTATTGCGACGACAGGCTTTGGGCGGCATCAGATATCGAAGCGCTCGGGGGAAGAAAGTCTGTTCGTGTAAAGCTACCTCCGCTGATCAGCGGGTAGTGCTCGCTCTCGGGATAATAACTCGTGGGATCCGCTCTGTAGCCTGTGAAGTAATTCCACAGAGCAAATTCCGCTAACTCTTGTTTGAAACCACTTCCGACTTCCTGTAGCGTCTGGTCATTTGCCGACAGGCTGGGAACTGCCCTCATGTGTTCCCAGATGCTTTTCATCAAACCGGGAGAATATCGTTTTGACAGAAAGATGCCCCAGAGTACCAAGTCGTACCCACCATGTTGATTGAAGGCAACGTTCGTCTGGGCGAAGTAGCTGGGAAGATACTGATAGTAGTCGTCAATCTCATCATACACCACTTCCTCCATCCATGTGGAAGTGAGTTCATAGAAGAAAATGTCATCGGTCCAATAGCCATAGTTGCCCAACTGGATCCCGTGATGGAATTCGTGTGCGGCAGTCACTCTCAAGCCGTTCAATCCCTTCGAATAGTAGCCGGCATAATCATTATCAACGCGGATGTAACTGGTGTAGGTGGAATTGGATCTGCTTACGTTAATTATGTCTTCGGGGGTAGTATCTCCATAGAATTGGTTCGCCAGATCCAAGACGTAGATATCGTATTCGTCTCCACCTCCAGCGTCATTGTCATGCGGTGGGGGCGGATATCCCATGACATTTGTCTCGTAGTTCCAGACATGTTCGAAAATGGAAGCGACTGAATCAATATATGCTTTCGCTGTGTTTGGAATAGGCTGACCCTGAGCACTGAGGAAAGCAGGCGTGTTGATACCGGATGTGTCATAGTGTATCCTGAAGTGACCGCTATCGCTCAGAATGCTTGTCTGCATTGAAGGTCGCTGAAGGATCTTTAGGAGAAACGCTCTCTGAGATGGATTCATTCTGTCCCAACTTCTTCTTATCTCCGCATAGATTCTCAAGCCGCACTTCTCCTGCTCAGGAATGAACTGACGATACTCTGGTGTCAATTCATGCGGAAACCGCAGCGCATATGCTCGCACGATGAGTCTGCTTATGTCGCCACTATCGGAAATCACCCCTTGGAGCAGATGTTGTGGATAGACAGCGTACGAAGATAAACAGACTGAGCATATCACCGAGATTACGGTTCTCAGAACTGCTCTCAATTTTGGAGGAAGGTTCATCCAGTCGCTTCTGTTGCCTTGCTTTTGTCGCTTTTGAGCCGATGGCTTATAAGCCTGCGGTTTAGTTTCAACCTCCGTTTTTTCTTCGAAGCAACGCTGCTTCCCATCGCCGAATTTCGTCGGACGTTTCTGGGACTACTGGTAGAACTGGAACAGGTTTGGCACTTTCGTCTATTCCAACGAAGGTCAAGTAGGCGGAGTTCGCATGTCTGACCTCACCAGTCTTGAGATTCTCAGACTGGACCTTGACGCCGATTTCCATCGAGGTTCGGAATACCCGGTTGACTGATCCTTTCAGAATGACGACTTCCCCAAGTCTTATGGGCAGGAAGAAATTCAATGAATCGAGCGATACCGTAACGCAAACTCGCTGCGCATGTTTCATGGCTGTGATGGAGGCAACAACATCTATCCACTCCATCAGCCGACCGCCGAACAATGTGCCGAGCTGGTTGCAATCATTGGGTAAGACGAGCTGCACCATCTCGGTCTGCGAGTCTTTGACAGACTTTGTTTTCTGATTGCTCATTTGGTCAAGACGTCCAGATACTCCATCTTTCTGTCTCTAGATTTCCAACTGCTAAGATTTCTCTGTGATCCGACAGATAATCTGCGGGACAAGTCTCCTGAGGCTGACTCAGCGGTAAGCCAACAGTAAGAACACTATTTCATTCATTCGGCTTGCTGGTCTTCTGTTGTCCGTCAAGAGCTGTACCTTTCTCCCGACTTGTTTTCTCCTGCGCCTGTACACCCAATCTTGATTCGATCTCTCTCTGCAAGCTCTTTGCATCGTCCATCAACAGACTGTTGGGATACCGCTCGAGGAACTTGTTAATCTCTCTTTGTGCCTCTGTGTGTCTTTTCCGGGCAAGTTGGACTTCAGCTTTCCTCAATTGCGACGCATCGGCATAGTCGGAATCATAGTACTTGTCGAGCACATCGTCGAAGTATCTCAGCGCTGCCGAATAATATTCCATTTTGATATAGAGCACACCGCTTTCATAGTTCTTCTTCGCCAGCTTATTCTTCAGTTCCCTGATCTTGGCCTCAGCCTCCGGAACCAAACGGTTTGTGGGATAGTACTCAATGAACGTCTGAAATGCTTCTATGGCCAACAGCGTATTTTTCTGGTCCAGCGACCAGTTCGGCGAGAGATTGTAGTACGCCACCGCAATCTTGAACCGTGCATCAGGGGCTTTGGAGTGAGTGGGATAGAATCGAAGGAACTCGCTGTACTCGTAGGCAGCTAAGAGATACTCTTCCTTCATCAAGCGACACTCAGCGATATAGAATTGTGATTCCGAAGCCACTGAGGTTCCAGGGAACTGAACGCGAATCAACTCGAATTGCGTCCGCGCGTCGAGATAGTCACCATCTTCAAACTGCTTCTTCGCTTCTGCAAAGCGTTGTTCCGGCGTTGGGTTTTCAATCTTGCTGCTCGAACTGCAAGCATAGATGCCAATCGTGAGACAGAAGATAACTAGATACGTTATGTTTTTCGAGATCATACACTATTCCTTAACACTGGAACTGCTGTCTGAACGGTCATCATCACGAGACGTCAATCTAGATGAAAGATCTGCGATGCGCTTGACGACCTTATCGTACTCCTTGCCCTCGTTCAACAGATACGGCTGCAGCCCTGCCCGTAGAGGATAATACCTAAGGGAGTCAACCATTGTTCTTCCTTCTCGTTTCCTCAAGGTCATTAGTACGCCAACACTTCGTTGAGTCCAATAACGCTGAGGTTGATGAAACACAAAGTTGCCAAGCGAATACAGAATGTATTTGCCTTTACAGTGCTCAATGCCTTGAGGCACGTGTGGATGATGTCCTAGGAATATATCTACACCACCGTCGAGCATCTGGTGAGCAAAGTCCCTTGTTCTTCGTGTTGGGTGCGATGAGTACTCACTGCCGCCATGATAACTCAGAATGATGACATCAACACTATCTCGAATAGAGCGAACTCGCGGAAGAATTCTCTCCGTGTCTGCCCAGGCAATGTGCCCTTCCCAGTCTTTTGATGCTGCATTCATCAAATCAGTGCACGCAAAGAACGCAATCTTCAAGCCCTTCCTCTGGAGGATGAGCGGGAAATACAGGCTATCCGGATTCACCGATGTCCCCGCGTGAAGAACTCCTGCACTGTCAAGGTTTGCAATTGTCTCCCTCAACGCTTGCATTCCATAATCGAAGGCGTGGTTGTTCGCCGTCGAAACAATCGTGATTCCAGCCCAAGCAAGTGATTTCGCCCCTTCAGGAGGACCTGTGAAAATCAAATTGTGATGAGGGTGTTCCGTCTCACCATTTTGATCCGAAAGCTGACTCTCAAGATTGGCAAATACGATGTCGGCACTGTCAAGAAATCCCCTGATGCACTCGAACGGATACCGGATACTGTCTTCGAGTATCTTCTGTCCAACCTGCCTCCCAAGATTCACGTCGCCAAGCGCCAGCAATGTCAACTCCTCCACCTGCGTCGAATCACTCTCGGTTCGTGAATCACCGTCAGTTGCGCTATGCAAAGATCTCTGTCCGTCAGATAGTAAGCACAGGCAGAACGGCAAGAGAACGTAGGAGATTCTCTCAATGAAGTCGAGAACTCGCTGCCTCATACTGGAGTATGGCTTGGGCGATGCTTCTGCAGTATCAATCAGTGTGACCTGTACGGGTGCCAGACAAATATCCCGGCGTTACCCACTTCTTACAGCAAAGAACAGAAAAATGATAATCACTGATGCGGCAATCACAAGCACTGGTTCGATAACGCCGCCGAAGATCCCTTGCTCTGGCAAGTCTGCATGCGTTACCTTAATGCTCGGATCTTCCAGATTCGGTATATCATCAATTCGAACAGTGTCTCGCTGTGTCCTACCCACGGTGTTCCCCCATAAGACCTTGCCATCTCCCGCTCGATAGATTTTCCCCGAAACACGGATGTCCGCTTCCCGTTCCACACACTTCTCTTCTTGGATTTCGAAGACCCTGGTATATTGCAGTTTCAGATCCAGAACACTAAACTCACCGATTGTCATACTATCGCTTTTTGAGCCGGAACTCACGAACACGTCGGCACCGGTACCTCGCAGCACGTCAATCAGTTTGTTCTCCACCATCCACGAATTCTCGCTCTTGCCCACCCTTAGCAGAACCTGTTCATGAGGGCGAAGTTCCACTCCATTGATGATCTCGCGAGTCAGTTGAGAGACCATTCCCTCGAGAAGCTCCCAGTTTGTCTTTGCCTGAACTACAGTGCTTGGTTGACCTTGTGACTGGGAACAACCGACGCACAAGAGGATCGTCAACACAAAGAGAACATGCTTCATAGACTGATCCTGAAATCCGTCCTGAATCCCGGACGGATTCAGGATTGAGAATACCTGTTAGGCGTAGATGCCGCGCAGCTTCAGCGTCCTTGCAACTTTGTCAATCGCCAAGATATAGGCACCTATGCGAAGCGTGACGCCGTATTGCTTTGCCGATTCGAACACCGCATGGAAGGCATCTTTCATCATGCGTTCAAGCCGCTGATCAACGTACTCCAGCGTCCAGAAGAATCCTTGACGGTCCTGCACCCACTCAAAGTACGAGACAGTCACGCCGCCAGCGTTTGCCAAGATGTCCGGTATCACCAGGATGCCTTTCTTTTGAAGGATTGGATCAGCGTCAGCTACAGTCGGACCATTAGCGCCCTCACAAATGATCTTCGCCTTGATCCTCGGTGCATTCTCAACGGTGATCTGATCCTCTTTGGCTGCAGGCACCAACACATCGCACTCCAACTCCAGCAGCTCCTCATTTGTGATCTTCTCCCCACCATCGAAACCTTCAAGCAGGTGATCATGCTTCGAAGCATAGGCAATCGCCTCTCCTACGTCAATCCCTTTCTTGTTGTAGTACCCACCGGCGATATCACTGATGGCAACGACTTTGCATCCCTGCTCCTGCAACAACTGCGCCGAGATAGAGCCAACGTTTCCAAATCCCTGAACGACGACGACAGCATCTCTCGGTTTCATCGAGAGTCGTTCCATCGCTGCGAGCGTAACGATCATACATCCACGCCCTGTCGCCTCACGTCTGCCAAGTGAGCCGCCAATTATCAGCGGCTTCCCCGTCACGACGGCCGTTTCCGTACGCTTGACGTGCATACTGTAGGTGTCCATGATCCATGCCATCACCTGCTCGTTCGTGTTCATATCGGGAGCTGGGATATCTCGGTCTGGACCAAAAACATCAAGAAGGTTGGCCGTGTAGCGGCGCGTGATCTTTTCCAGTTCGACACGAGTCAGTTTGCTCGGGTCGCATCTTACAGCACCCTTCGCTCCTCCGAACGGGATGTTTACAACAGCACATTTCCAAGTCATCCAAGCCGCAAGGGCTTTGACCTCATCCAACGTAACATCAGGGGCATAGCGAATGCCACCCTTCGAGGGCCCAAGAATATCATTGTGAATCACCCGAAACCCTTCAAACACTTCTATCACACCATTATCCATGTTGATGGGAATGGAAACGATCACCTGCTTCGTAGGCGTCTTCAGATAATCATAAAGCCCCCGTTCAAGATCGAGAATCTCAGCCGCCACGTCGAATCGCTTCATCATTGACTGAAAAGGATTCTCTTTGTCTGTAATGGGTGTAGCTTCCGCCTGATCTGTGTCATCCATAGATGTAGTCTTAAAACGATGTTCTCAGTGATTTCCAGTTGGCAATTCGTCTTTGTGCTGTTCCGTACAAGATCGTAGCTGAACCGATATCAGACTCTTCCGGACGCAATCGCTTCCAACCGCTCGATGCGTTCCTCAATCGCCGGATGCGTGGAAAAGAGCTTCATGATTCCTCCCCCTCTAAGCGGATTGACAATGAAGAGATGGGCAGACGATGGTCCAGCCTTCATCGGAATCTGCTCGACACCCCGCTCCAGTTTTCGCAGTGCAGATGCAAGGGAAAGTGGTCTCCCGGAAATTTCTGAACCGCCTTTATCAGCCTCGAACTCACGCGATCGAGAAATCGCGAGTTGAATGAGGACCGCCGCAATCGGTGCAACGATGAGCAAGAAGAGTTCCGCTAGACCGCTTGAATCGCGGCGATCTCTGGCTCCTCCGAAGAAGAAGAGAGAATAGCCGGCAATGCGTGAAATCATCGTGATCGCACCGACCATCGTTGCTGCCACCGTTCCAATCAGGATATCCCGATGTTTGACATGCGCAAGCTCATGACCCAAGACACCGGAAAGCTCGTTATCATCCAGCCTGTTCAGAATTCCCTCTGTGACTGCAACAGCAGCGTGGTCAGGGTTTCTTCCTGTCGCAAAAGCATTGGGAGAATCTGTAGGAATGATGTACACCTTCGGCATCGGCAAGCTGGCGCTCGTCGTCAACTCACGCACAATCCGATGCAGACGAGGCGCATCTTGCTCGCTCACCTGCCGAGCTCTGTAAGTCATCAGCACGATCTTGTCTGAAAACCAGTACGAGAAGAAGTTCAAACCCGCGGCAATCACAAATGCCCAGATCAGTCCGTCTCGTCCCCCAACGATTTCGCCCACAATGACGACCAAAACCGTCATCGCAGCCATCAAGAGAAATGTTTTCATCGTATTCATAGTCTTTATCTCCTTGCGCCTTCAAATATCGTTAGGATCAAGAATATTCACATCAATTTCTAACCCAATTTACGAAAAAAGTTACTGAGTTTCAAGTCAGTTAGACGGTTGCTGAAACTTCGCTGTAATAGACCAGAAGTCTTCGATAATTGTCTGCAATTGCTTTGGTCGCTCACCGTCAGTTCCATCCGGCGTGTACACGGTTTTTGAACGTGTCGGAGTTGCGAAGGTGATCCAGTAATCGAAGCAATCCATACATGGACGCTCAGGAATATAAGATTCTTTGAGCAAGAAGAAACCTTCGAAGTGGGCAAGGAGAAGACGGTGGTCACTCTCCGCGAGTCTCATAGTGCGGAGAGATGGTGTATCTCGCCACACAGAGTAATGCTTCACTATCCCGTCTGGTTCAACGACAATCTTGCCGTGAATCCCAGCATAACCACCCTGAACCACGATCGTTATTGTAGTTCCCTCATACTCGAGTGGCGAATCAACTGTACTGCAGTTGAACCCGGCAAGCAAGCCAAGCGCAACATAGAATAGGATGTTCCTTCGCATTCCATACCCCCTACTGCTTCAGTATTCTTCTCAACTCTCTCACAACAAGATTTGGATCCTCGTCAATGAAATGTCGGGAGAACCGCCGTGCGCGGCGCACTTCGTTGTCATCAATTTCGGCAAAGACCAAATCTTCCTCGAAGAACTTTGCTGTCACCAGCTTATCCCCACCAGGTGAGATGACCTCTGAACCTCCCCAGAAGTTGACGCCATCTTCATATCCTACGCGATTGCAGAACACGATGTAGCAACTAAGTAATCGAGCATACGCCGAATGATGCTCAAAATTGATGGTATAGTTGGCTGGCGTCTGTTCGGTGCCTCCAAGTCGCGTCGGGCTTGCTGCAATTGTGATGATGGTGGTTGCACCTTCAAGCGCCAACAAATATGGCAGAGAGAGATGCCACAGATCTTCACACACCAGAATCCCGAGCCGACCGATCTTTGTGTCTATTGCCCGCACAGATCTCGAAGGCGAAAAGTAGCGCATCTCTTCGAACATGCCGTATGTCGGCGGATAAACTTTCCTATGCGTGAATTTCACTTCCCCATCTTCGATAAGGAACGCAGAATTGAACAGCCCGGACTCCTTGCTTTCCTCCACCCCACCGAGAATGATCGTGATATCTTTGCTTTGCTCTTTCAGCTCATCGAGTATATGCGATTTGTACGGATTCACAGCAATATCCCAGTTCAAGTCTCTCAGCGTGTAACCCGTGAGACTCAGCTCTGGGAAGACTATCAACTGTGCACCGGCTTCCAGTGCCCTCCCCACCAGATCGCAGTGTTTCGTGACATTCTTTCTTACATCGCCCAACGCGGGGGCAATTTGTGCCAGCACCATGTTGAATTTCATATTGGTCCTTGTTTGCGAAGATTTCGGTTGACGAATACCATCAAAAAGTTCTGCATCGAGTAGCATTCAACGGCGAATGGGACAAAACCGAGAAATCCCAAGAGAGGCATCTCAAAGATTTTGGGACCCACAAATGGCAGTGGAACATTGTACACCCATTTGGCAGACGCGCGGTAGTTCCAGAACTCCCATAAGAAACCGCAGATGAGTCCAGCAAGGAACAACGCCATCAACTTGCCCAAGCTCCCTTCCTTGAAGTCTCTGAAGAGCGATCGCCCCCCAAGGAGGTAGTTTATCGGCTCCAAAAGAAAGATGAAACCGAGCCATACCAGTGCGATCAGATACTTGGCAATCTGTTGCTCCAGTGCCACCGGCACTGCCAGACAAAGAACGCCAATTACGACTTGGACGTGAAGACTGGTTTTGGAGGGATTCCACTTCCGTATATGCATCCTCTTAAAAAGAGGCTCCACCAATTCAGTTGTCTCCAAAATGCCGGGAAAGATCGTTGCGAAGGACCACACATAGCCGAACCATCGCCAGAAGACATTTTCCGGCAAGCCAGTGTAATGCCAATTCTGCAAATACAAATTGTAAGCCTCGAAGATGAGCCAACAGAACACCGACCAGGGCAACATGAGCAGAAACTCCTTCGTCCTCGTTTTGATCAGCGAGTCACCCCTAAGTCTGAAGTTCAAGGCATCAACAAACAGAATGTAGCCTGTCCATGCAATTGGCGTGAAATACCTGCCCACGGGTTCCACTTTCTGGAACAGCAAGATCTCACCGACGGCGAGGATCAAGATGCCAAGGTAACCGTAGATTGGGAAATAACTTTTCTCAGCTTCTGAAGACATACGTGTGAGAAAGAACATCGTTCAAGATAGATTGCGTACTTGATTGACCAACCATGATCGCCCATTCACTGCTCAATGTTCACTTGATTGGGTAGTTCGTTCATGTCACCTGGTTGGATAGGATAGTGCCGGGACAGAATCTCTCCTACCTGTTCTATACCTTCGCAGATTCCTTCGCAAAAGTGTCCTCTCCGAAAATGGGCAGACATCATTTCCGCCATTTTCTCCCAAGTGCCATCGGAGACTTTCTGGTGAATTCCCTCGTCAGCAATGATGTGAAATTTCTTTTCAGAAATCAAGAGAAAAATCAGTACGCCTGTTTTTTGTTTGGTCTTCTCCATCCCAAGTTTATGAAAGTCTTTCAGCGCCAACTCATGCAGACTTAATCCACGCTCCCGAAAATGCTTTCGCTGCCGGATGCTAACGCGAATTTCACCGATCGTTTGCTTTTCCACTTGACCGATCAGAGTTGCTATTGTCTCTAGATCGTTGTCAGATAGGAACTGTCTGATGAACTTTCTGCCCATGATTATGCTCCAGTGTATTTCGGCAATGTGAAATAGAACGTTGACCCCTTTTCCACCTCGGAATCAACCCATATCTTTCCACCATGCCGCTCAACAATCTTCTTCGCAATGGTCAACCCAGCGCCTGTACCTTCCGTACTTGTGGGATTAAGACGTTGGAAGATGTAGAAAATCTTGTCGTAGTATAGTCTGTCAATGCCGATACCGTTATCCTTCACACTGAACTTGTAGAATCCGTCCTCCTCGACACATGCGATTTCGACTTCAGGAACCGGCTTGTCAGTGAATTTGATGGCATTCGAAATCAAATTCCGGAAAACTTCTGTGATCTGGGTAGGATTGCAGTAGATGGCTGGCAGCTTCTCTTGAATACGAAAGACCACCGTTTTACCTTTCATCAGAAACAGAGCATCCGTCTTGATCGTCTGAACCACATCCTGTGCTTCGACAAATTGATATTCCCTAATATCCCTGCCGATACGTGCGAGATTCAGCAGATCACTGATCAATTGCCTCATTCTGAGACTGGACTGCACGACGGAGCCAATATACTCCTTTGCTTCGGTGGGTAGGTGGTCGCCGTATTCCTTCGCGATCACCTGAAGCATTCCTTCGATACCAAAGAGCGGGTTCTTAAGCTCGTGGGAGATAATGTACGTGAAATCATTCAGCTCCCTATTCCTCTCCTCCAATTCTTTCGATTTCTTCATCAACTCATCATAGAGTTGGGCATTGTTGATCGTTGTGCCGATGGCGCTGCCTAGGGCGAACAAGAAGTGTTCAAGATGGTCGGGAACCGCAATGCGTTTCCTGCTGCCGGCCGACACAACCCCCATTGCTTTCCCTTTCGAGATCAGCGGAATGGAGATAAACACTTCATAACTCTCTTCCTTCATAATTGCAGGACAACGTTCGTCAACCTTTACCTCAGTCACGATGATCGGTTGATCTGTCTGGATCGCCCTTCCCAACAGGTCCCTGCCGGGTTCAAGAACACTCGCTGCTTCAATGAACCTCAGACTGACATTCTCCGATTCAACCAGATGTAGCTCGCCGGTCTCAGGAAACAGCAGGTACAAGAGAACTGATTCCGTCTCCAACACACTACCGACAACAGTTGCCACAATCTTGAAAACCTCCCTAACACTGAGCGTCTCACTCATTTGCAGTGTCATGTCGTGGAGAAACCGCATCTCTTGCTCACGATGCTTTAGCTCCGCCTCAATCCGCTTTGCCTTCGTAACATCCCTGAGGACTATCTGCAATGCGGTTTTCCCCTCGTAGACGGTTGTGCTCGCTGAGACCTCAAGCTCAACGATGGCACCGTCTTTCCTCCGGATCTTGTTTTGAGCATAGCCCAGAAAACTTCGTTCCTGGAAAACCCGCTCTTCCTTTTCGTTCGACGCTTGCCACTGCTCCGGCAACAGGAGGGAATCCAGAGGTTGATCCTGTATTTCCTCCAGATTTTCATAGCCCAGGATTCTCAGGAAGGCTGGATTGACATACACACAACGATTGCCCTGATAGACTGCAGCACCATCCAGCGAGGTTTCTGTGAGCATTCTGAACTTCTCCTCGGAGTCTTTTGCCTGCTGATAGAGCCGTGCGTTTTGAATTGCCACTGCCGTGCAGTTAGATATGTTCTGCAAAAGGTCAACATCATCTTGCGTGTAGGCAGCAACTTCATGAGACTGCACCCACATCACACCAGCCACGTCATCTCGTGCGACCATTGCCACATACATGAGAGAACAAGCTCTTCGGCATGTGTCATCAAAAGGACGCAACCCAGCAGATTCTGTATCACCTGGCTCTCTGTGGAGCAGCTTCGGAACTCCATCGAAAACGATATCTCGCAGTGGGCTCTCGTAGATGGAATAGCGAGCGCCCGGCTCAAGAATTGTACGGACTCCATCTATGACTTCCGCATTAATCACACTGGTCATCGTCTGCGTTTGCGGATCATAGAGGTCAATGAAGAATCCATCAAGGCGAAAGATCTGACAAATCTGCTCGTGGATAATCCGATATAGATCATTAAGGTTCAACATACGGCTCGCCGCCGCTGCAATCTCGTTCAGTACTGAAAGCCTTCGAGTAGATTGCATCAACTCGGCTGCCGTTTTTTTCCGTTCGGAGATATCTCTGAAGATTCCTTGGACGTAGCGAGGAATACCTTGTTCGTCCTCCACCAAATCAGTTGTCAGTTCACATGTAAGGACAGAACCGTCTTTTCTGTAATAGTCCACCTCGATGTTTGTGCAATGTCCACCCAGTTTTCTAAACTCATCATAGAAACGTTTACTCTTGTCATTCTGCACTAGAGAGGTATGAGGGTTGAACACAAGCACCGCTTCATCGGAGCTGGAGAATCCCAACATCTTCGAGCCTGCCTCATTGATGAATACCATCTTACCATCCAGACTCCGGATATAGACTCCGTCAGTAGTCTGCTTCAGGAAAGTCCGATATCTCTTTTCTGAATCACGAAGTTCTTGCGTACTTCCGTCTATCATGCGCTCGAGATTTTCAGCATAGTCGCGCAACTGCTCTTCCGTTTTCTTCATCTCAGCGATATTATGCGAAATGCCAAGCAGTCCTGTGACTGCTCCTCCCTCATCTCTCACCGGCACGGCCTTGACCGAATGCCATTGTAAGCTGCCATCCTTATGCTTCAACCTCAGTTCAGAGTTTTCAACCTTCTGACCATCTCTCAACACCATGAGATGCATATTCCTGGCAGTCTCTCTGTCGTTGGCATCCAGAAACTCCGAGAAAGGCTTACCCATCACTTCACCTTGTTCGTATCCCAAAGAAATCGAAATATCCTGATTCACAAAGACGATATTTCCTGACTGACCGAGCATAAAGACCACGCCGCCGATATTGTCAACAAGTTCACGATATTGCCCTTCCGATCGTCGTAATTCTTCGTTGGACTTTTCAAGCAACTGCTGAAGACGCTGTGACTGCTGCTGAGCTTCATCAAGCATTCGAGCACTTTTGATGGCGCGTTCACATTGATGGGTAAAGTGGGTTAGGATATCAAGAGGGACTTCCTCAAACCGAATGAGACAGGCTAAGATAGCGAACGGTTGGTCGTCCGAATAAAGTGGAAAGAGAGCGATCTTCTTTGCTCGAAGGATTCTCTGAAGCGTCGCACCAGCGAAAGGAGTCAAAATGTCTTTGGTCAAGTCATTGAGGGCGTCCGTCACGTAGGGTTGCCTCGATTCCAAGCAGCGAACGACCAAGCTCTCAGCCTGCAACGCAAATTCTCTTCCGAGAAGAGAGACATTGATCGTTCTGAGAAACTTTTCAGCAAGTCCACCGTCCCCGCTCGACACATTTGATATTCGAGCCGTGTGAGTGTCTTGATTAACAAGAGCAATCCCAGCGCCTCCCACTCCCGATAGTCTTTTTGCGCTATCCACCACTAGCTGCAACAACTCATCCAGCTTCATCACAGAACTCATTCCCGCATTGATCTCTTGAAGGAGCAGCAGTTGCTGGTCATGCTTCTCCAAGTTCGCAATCTTCGCCTGAAGCTCCTGTTCAGGTTCTGACTTCGACTTTCTCAAGGACTTAGAAAAGAGATTCATCGTTGTTGTCTCGCTCCCTTGACGCACATCCTTGCCGCAATTTGTCAACGGCAGTTGCCGACAGAATGTGAACGTGCTATGCACAGTCGCGCTGCATAGCACGTTCTTACTTCGTTAATCGTGAACATAGACTGGAAACTGATCACCACAGCCTCAAGGTCTCCCGATTAACCTATCAGGTCACCAACTTCCACTTGCGCCACCGCCACCAAACGAGCCACCTCCACCACTCCATCCTCCACCCCCACCACTCCAACCGCCTCCACCTCCACCGCCCCACCCCCCAATCCATCCACCAGTCGAACGCCATCCTCGTGAACCGCCAACGTACCGCCCACCTCCTCTGAAACGATTGATCAGCGATGAGATGAAGGCGAAACCAAAGAAGAGGATAACCAAAATGGGAACCCACAGTCCACGACGACCTTCCTTCTTCTCCTCAGCTTTGTATTCACCCTTCGTTGCTTTCATGATCGCTTCGACACCAGCAAGAATTCCACCATAGTAGTCACCATTCCGAAACTGAGGACGCACCTCGCGGCGCAGAATCTGGTCAGAGAGAGCATCGGGCAAAGTGCCTTCAAGTCCGTATCCAACCTCTATGCGCATCTGCTTGTCATTCAGTACAATGAGAAACAGAACGCCATTGCTCCTCCCCTGCCTGCCTATTCTGTTCTTCTCCGCAACACGAAGGGAATAGTCCGAAAGCTCTTCTCCACCCAACGTTGGAATCAAGAGTACGGCTATCTGTGTTGATGTGGAATCTTCAAACCGTGCTAAGCGGCTTTCCAACGTAGCTTGCTGAGATACCGATAGAGTTTGTGTAAAATCGGTGACGCGCCGAGTCAGCATCGGCACCTGAAGATCAGCGTAAGTAAGAGTTGAAGAGACGATGATGATCAGTAGTGCTGACGCAAATGTGATGTTGTGCTTCACTATGCTCTCCTTGATCGTCAGCGGAGGAGGATCATTTTCCTGGTCGCGACGAGTGTTGGTTGTTGATTCCCCATAGCATTCGGGATGACTCGTAGCTGGTAAAAATAGACGCCGCTTGAGAGAAGTGAACCATCTCGGCGAACCGCTTCAAACTCTACACGATATTGACCAACCGGCTGATGGTTTTCGACAGGGACTGCCACTTCTTGTCCAAGCACATCGCACACTTTGAGTGTCACAAATCCAGGAGTTGATAGTTCATAGTTGATAGTGGTGCGTGGATTGAAGGGATTTGGATAATTCTGTGAAAGCGAAAAAGCCGCTGGTGGCTGACCTTTCTCTTCTTTGACACTGACAACTTTGAAAAACCCTAACGTATCGCCGTTGATGACAGCGCCTAGGAGTCTCACTTCCCCAAAATCATATCCCCTACGATATAAACCTACGCCAGCTAGGAATGTCGGGCTGCCTAAATCGTACATCAGAAGAGCCTTGTGCGCCACAGAATCTAAAGGAATCGGCACGATAGTCATTGTATCAGTTGAGAACCAGTGTTTATACGGATAGTAAAAAGGCGCACCGGGTTCCGGGAAACAGTAAGCAACATATTCACTATCAGACCAAGACGGATTGTATCCCATTATGAAAATCGAATCCCTTCTCAAGAACTGAGATCCTACGCGCTTGTACACCTTGCCATTTGGAAGAAGAGTGTCCTCACCAACATAGATATTGAAACAACGCCGAGGTACAACACCCGGTGGATACGATTCATCCTCATAGTAATACCAACTTCCTGTAGCGAGCGGATAATAGTCTGGAAATTCCTCGACTCTGCCGAACTTTTTCCCTTGAAGCACACCTACAACAAAATGAAATTCTTTTGAATCTATGACGATATGGTTAAACCCGTATTTCTCAACAAAAGTCATGGTTAGTATGGTGTTCCGCCTTGATGTCCATTGAAATGTCACGGAATCAAGCGAGTCATTTTCAAAAAGGATTACTATTCTTTCTAGGACTTGACACTCTGCTGAATCCTCCGCTAAATCCAAGGACGGCCAATGAACAAATGACCATTGAAAAGGTATCACACTCTCGTAGCGACTTCCAACAGGTAAAGAAAAATCAAGCCAGAGAAACGAAACAGAATCTCGCTCAAGCCAATATCGGTCCCCCTCTTGCCGTAGAAGAAATGACACTGACATGATACTCCATGCATAATCTTCCACCGTACAGATCATCTGGATTCTTGCCTTCATTTGAAGAGAATCGGTTTCGTTTATGAGAAAACGAACATAACTTCTAGGTTGGTAAAAATCATAGGATCTAAAATCCGAGAACCTCCACTCGTTTCCGCTTCGGAGCGGCAGCATTGCGCCGTATTTATGTGACGTGCGGGGCGCATCTGCCACCGCACTAAGACTGAACGATGTCACCGCAAGACCGAATATTACCCCTATTTGCCAGTTCATTTATCTTTCCTCCTCTCATTTCTTAAGACCTCACCTTCGGCCCCTTCTCTGCCCCACTATTTCCCAAAATCAAACTTCACCTTCGGTGGTCGTTCGGCTCCAAGCTCTGCTCTGGAAATAGGCTTTCTCACTGAAACCCGTCATACCCGCTACCATCGCACCGGGGAATCGCCTGACACGGATGTTATAGTCTTGCACTACCTGATTAAACCGCTGGCGCTCCACAGCAATCCGATTCTCCGTCCCCTCGAGCTGCGCTTGGAGCTGCATGAAGTTCTCATTCGATTTCAACTGCGGATAGTTCTCTGCTACAACGAGCAAACGTGATAGCGCAGAGCCAAGTTCACCTTGCGCTTGCTGAAACCTCTGGAACTGCTGAGGATTGTCCAGCATCTGCGGCGTCATCTGAATTGATCCTACCCGCGATCGTGCTTCCGTGACTTCCCGGAACACGCGCTCTTCCTGCGCAGCGTATCCTCTCACTGTCTCAACTAAGTTCGGAATCAAATCTGCCCGGCGTTGATACTGATTCTGAACTTGACTCCATGCCGAGTTCACCTGCTCTTGAACAGTCACCAGCGAGTTGTACACACCGACTCCCCAGAACAAAGCGATGATGATCACACCAACGATAATTAGTCCAATGATAAGTCCTGATTTCATATATGCTCCTTTGGTTGATTGTGAGACAGAGTCTTTTTAGAATGTCAGGTTCGGGGTTTCCAACCTCACCTAACCCCTCCCCGTACCCTTCCCTCTACATATCGAAGCAAACCTGACAATGTCAAATCAAAAAATACTTTGCTTGAAAATCTTTGAGTACTCTTTGACCTCCTGTATCACCCGATCGCCCTCGCGTCCCTCCAAGCGATATGGCTGCGAACTCGATACGTGGATTGGAACAAGTGTCGGCGTCACATGGTCCTGCGCAATCCGGACTTGCAGGACTGCGGTATCATATTCCCTTCGGCTATTGCCGCCGAAGATGAAGTTCCCCAGCGAGTAAGCGATGATTCCATGCCCATATCTCTCGATCCCCTGCAACACATGGGGATGATGACCGACGACCAAGTCCGCCCCCGCGTCAATGGTCTTGTGACCCAATTGCTTCTGCTGTTCACTCGGATAATGCTGCCTCTCCTCGCCCCAATGAAGATTCACAACAACGAAATCCACTTCTTGCCTCAGTCTCCGAACATCTTCAGTGACGCAGTCAACCCGCCTCGGCGCGGTGCCGGCTCGCTTCTCTGTCGCGTTATACCAACCATCACCGAAATATCCGAGAAACCCAATCTTCTTCCCTTTCACTTCCAGGATGACTGGTTCACGAGCTTCAGCAAGATTCCGTCCACCGCCCACATGCTTCACGCCGACCGAATCGAGATAGTGAATGGTATCCTCCATCCCCTGAATTCCATAATCAAGAGTATGGTTGTTTGCGATATTCACGATATCAACGCCGCCGCTGAGCAACACCCGGCAATACTTAGGGTGCATCTTGAAGTTGAATTCCTTCGGAACCTTGCTGCCGTGTGCGGTTATCGGATTTTCCAAGTTCACCATCGAAATGTCAGCTTCGCTAAACCACCTCAGCTTGGCGAACGGATATTCCGTGTTCTCACCCACAAACGACTCAAAGTGTTCAGCGAACGTGCAGTCACCAGCGAAGTTGAGGATGATCTCGTTATCCCCACGCGTCTGGAGAATGCTGCTGAGAATAAGGAATGCGGAGAGAACAACCATTGCTTGATAAGTACTCCCCTTTGTTACTTGAACATGTCAGCAGACTGCACTAAAATCCGAACACCATACTTCCCTGCAATGTCCGCCAGGCGCTGCCGCAACTCATGCAGAGTGATGTCGCTGTTTATCGCCTCCACAACTGCGATCAAAATGAATAAATCCTTCGACACTCGTTGCGCGAGATCTTGTATCGTGCACCCACATTGACCAATAGCTGTTGTCAGACTGGAGGCTACGTCAGGATGGTCGTAGCCATAAGCTGACACAAAGGCAATCCACCCTCTTGATGAGCTTTCGCGCTGATCTCCGTTTTCCAACTTCTCAATTACATCATCCACTACCCTTCGGACAAGTCCTGGGGTTGCTCGTCCACCCAGTTCCTCCACTGCTGCCACGGCTATCGCCCGTATCTTTTCCTCTGTAAGAGTTACCATCGTCTTGTTGAAAATATAAGAAAACCGATACTCAAAAACAACAGTTTTCTTCCAAGCCCTGATTTCAGGATTGAATCATGGAGAGCACGACTGAACAGATCCTATATGCAAGTCGCCGGCTCATCACATAGTTAGCCGAACTGATGTGAAGGAGCCTGTCCGAGTTTGCGATGGATTTGCATTGTGAGCAGGTAAGAACGAGAAGCCTCCCGATCACCATCGAGGCGACAAGGATTGATCAAAAGTGGAAGGTGCTAGATATGTCGGCAAACGTGCGCCGAGAACAGAAGCCACCTAGAAGTCCCTACTGCGCTGGAGTTGCCTCGCACGATGAGACAAAAGTGAAGGCATACGCTCCGAAGCCATTTGAGTTCGAAGATACCTTCAGTATGTAACGACCGAATTTCTTATTCTTCACTAATGAGTACATTCGCGGCTGATCTATAAGAAGATAAGTTCTCCCATCTGGCTGGATCTTGATGTCAACACCTTTGTTCTCATCCGTGAGTTGCTTACCATCTTGCTCAACATAGACCTTGAAATCTCTTTCCTGTTCCGGATGAATGACCAGATTTGGCTCTGCAGCGATGTAGTTGATGATGATACTTCCGAATTCACCTTGCAAGCTTGAGAGGCGCACATTCTCTGGACCATTCCACCATCTTCCGACTAAGTAATAGGTGTCCTCCTCGTATTTCCCCGGATCTCTGTACTCCACGACCTCCTTTTCCCGGTCCCCCTCCTTGTTCCCGATGTGACCTCGCTCAAAGCCGAGATATGTCTCAGGAGTAACCCTATAGCAGACTGCTCCAGGCTGGTCCGTTGCACGAATGGGCTTCATAGTCGGTGGCAGCTCCACGTTTGGATTGACTTCCTTTAGCAACCTCTGAATCACATATTCAGTCTCCTCGTAATTCCCTTCGCCAAAATGCCGGTAGCGCAGAATTCCGTCTTTGTCTATGAGGTACTTGGCGGGCCAATAGCGATTTCCAAATATCCGCCATATCGTGTAGTCGCTATCCATAACAATCGGATACCGCAGATCAAAATCATTCACGGCCCGCGCAACATTCTCCCGTTTCTTGCCAAATTCAAACTCGGGCGCATGCACACCGAGAATGATCAGTCCTTTATCTGCATAGCGCTCGTTCCAGGCTTTGATGTAGGGAAGCGTGCGAATGCAGTTCACGCACGTGTATTCCCAGAAATCAACGAGGACGACTTTGCCCTTGAGTTTGGTTACCACCTCTGGCCCCGCGTTGAACCAGAACGTCCGTTCAAACAATGGAATTTGTGGCATCGGAATCTGATTTCCCTTCAGGTCCATAATATCTCCCAATGATTTTGCTTCCCCAGAGCCTAATCTATTCTCAGCTCGTCTCTCTTCGCATCCTTGATGAACGAGAACAAGCAGGAATGCCGCGACTACAGCACACCATTTCACCGTTCTCTACTCCTTGTCTTTAGAAATTTGCCCATGCGGTCACAAGTTCTTCACTGGAGAAACTAACAATGCAATCAGAGAAAAAGTTCATTCACCAAGCTACCGGAAGAATCTATCAGAACTCAAATCACATTGACTGACAGCTATGCCGTTGATTTTCTGCCAATTTCTGACTATCATCTTGGAGAACTGAACAGCATCATATCCCACTTCGATGGAATTTGGACAACGTGGCGTATGGATGGCGTGGACGCATACTTTCAGGATTGAATGATTCGACAGGCATCAGTCTATGAAAAAGATCAATCATTATGGCTACTACATCTTCCTCGGCTTGGGCGATTTTGCACAGTTGGAACGACTTTCGCCTCAGCAAGAAACACTGGCTGCACCGTCTCCATTCACCTCAGAATGGACAAGCACGTGGGACCTCAATGTGTGGAAGGAAAAGATTGAACACTGGCTTCGCCTGGGCACAAACACGTTGTTCGTCTACTTGATGGGACATAGACTGCCCTATCGAAGTGAGAAGTTTCGTGATTGCGTGGAGGCGGAGCATCCAAATGTCAGAAACGATTTCTTCCAAGATGTCGTTGATTCTGCTTTGGAGAAGAACATTCAACTTGTGGCAGTCTTCTCAACGACAGGACATGCCAAGTGTTTCACTGCACTTCATCCTCATCTGGCGATCCATGATCGGAATGGGATACCGCAGCCGGAACCAGGAATTCTATGCCATCACAGAGAGGAAGGTCGTGATTATCCATTGCAGGTGATCCAAGAATGTCTCGCACGGTATCACGGTATCAATGGCGTCATCCTACACCCACCGGAGTTTCACTATCCATGTTTCTGTGAAGATTGCCAAGAGGAATACCGCCAGGTCTATGGAAGGGAATTGCTGTCGGCATCCGACGAGGAAGCTCAACGATTCTTCATGGAAAGCAATCTTCAATTTCAAAGAACAGTGTTGGAGGAGGAGATACGGCACCTTTTGCCAGATGCAGAATTACTGACATTCACGATTCCCTGGGTGTTTGAGCCACACTTTGAGAAGATTGCCAAGCAGTTAGATCCCAATACAATCATCGTGGATTGGGACTACGACTTGTCAGAGGAGAGAATCAAGCTGCTTGAAGCGCGCCTGAATCGCTACAAGCAGTTTGGAAACAAGGTATGGTTTATGCCGACTTCAGGATATGCCTTTTCACGAGATAGAAGCCGCGAGGAACAAGAACAAGCTGTCCTGAGGCAGATTCAGCTTGCTCTTGAAGCAGGTGTAACAGACATCATCTATTTCATGGGTCCTGCGTGGTGGCAGACCGTCGAAGGCACGAGTTGGTATCTTCAGACACGTCAGCCTTCGCAAGACAGTCTTTCTCTTCCTGAAAGATCATGAAGCTCAACTTCGATGCTGTAGCGGACTTCGCAAGGATTCCTGTGAGAAGCGGGAAGGGCCCCATGTAGAAAGAAAAAGTCTTCGTAAGATCCCCCATTCAAGATGTGGATAGATCAGTCGGAGTCAGCCGCAAACAACGACCTGTAGTTCATTTGTTTGGCTGTCGCAGCTAATGACTGCACAAACCAAGCTGTGGTGCCAAAGGCGCCATGGAGCGACCACAACTGTCCCTTATCAAAAAGGGAGCATCGTGGTGCGGCGTGTTGGGCACCGTTTCGCTGAATGATTCATTGAGCGGCGGTCCTCTTTTTGAGTCTCCAGATCATAAAGGGGCTTGTGTCTTCAATGAATTCTGTACACTCGTAGTCACCGTACACTTTGTCCACTTGAAAACCCGTTGAATAGATCAATTCCTCAAACTCGCTCTTTGTGAAAAGATAGAAAGCGACGTCAAGATGTCTTTCGTCTATGAGCACGTCGTGCTCGTCATAGATCTCGTACAACTGAAAGCCCCGCACAATCTGAGCAGCAGTGTCAAAGGTGAGATGGGACTTCACCGCAAGAAAACGGCCGGAATCCATTGGGTATCTACCCAAGGGTTTAAGTGTGCCGTCTATGGACTTCACACGCACCTTCAGATTTTGCAGCGTGCAGACAAAGCGCCCCTTCTCAGTGAGATGAGCATGAATCCGCTCAAGAGTCCGCCTGTGCTCTGATCTGTCAACGATCTCTGAGAACGAATGAAACGGAATGAGTACCAGATCAAAACGATCCCGGAGTGACAATTCTGTCATATCCATATGAAACATCTTGCACGAGAGATGATTCCGTTCAAGCTTCCGGCGGAGAATGGAGATCATTTTTGTGGAATAGTCCACGCAGGTGAGATTAACACCGGCCTGAAGCAAAGGAATGGAGACCCGACCAGTGCCGCACGTGAGTTCCAGGACTTTGCCGCCACACCGCTTGGCTTCTTGCAGAAAGAAGTTGATATCAAAATCAACGTTGACGTAGTAATCGTACAGATCGGCGACTTTGTCGAACTGAATTGAAGGAATTGTCAGATTTGCTGAATTCATTTGCTATTTGACGCGAAATGGGTCATAGCATTCTCAGCGTATGCGACGTTTCGCCGGAGCGACAGTCAGGGAGCGAAGCGCGTATGCTGTGTTGTGCGCAGCTGATTACTGTTCTATTGCTCACCATATTTTTGGAAACCATTTCCATGTTTTGCTTTTGTATTCTTTATATACATCCCCGAATTTCATCTCCATTATTCTCTCTTCATAAGTTGCAATGAAGTTATAAAACAAGAAAATGAGAATCAGCAGTCCAAAAGAAGAGAGTGAGACTGTCGCAACAGTCAATCCAAAATATACTAATAGACTTGATAAATAGAGAGGATGTCTTACATATTTGAAAACTCCATCGCTGATTACGTTCGTAGGTCTATTCTCGTTTCTAACAACAATATGTCCAGACATGAAAAGTCTTGCTGCAATTACTATCGAAATCGTGAGAATGATGATGCGAATGAAGAAAGGGATATATTCTGATAAGAAGATTGATTTCTTTAGAAAAAATGAATCTACTATCCATATTATTAAGAAAAGTGTACCAAAGAGTATCTGACCAGCATCTCCGAATGGATGTTCTCCTTTGCTATCCTTCATATTCTTGTTCCTCCTTCTGTGTGAGATTGAATCCGAATTCATAGATGTATTCTGTAACCAGTTGCGCACAACGTTTCGCCAAGTAACACAATGCTTCTGCGAGCGATGAACAATCAATTCTCTCGCGAGCAAAAGGGTTGAGCGACCACTATAATCAGTCTCTATCATAAAGGGAGTGTGGTCGTTTGGCGTGTTAGCTGCAGTTGGCACGGTGACCGTTGAGCATATGTTGCGAGATTTCAAAATGGACTCGCCAGAAGAACAAAAGGGTAGAGCAATTTTGCCCACAGGGGCAGATTGATCGGTGGATCAAAATCCATTGGGTCATACTTGAATTTGGAATCGTCGACGACACCCTCATCATAAAAACGGACTAAGAGATGCTCCAGCGCGGACCGTTGCAGTGTAAGAACGTCGCCAACATGCCCCATTTCTCGGAGTATGACCTGCTTCCCGTTGGTAAGGGATGGCAGCAACTCCTCTGTTGCATACTCCGCCGGATCCGAAAAATCTATGCTTCCACTGATAAGCAGCGTTTGGATGTCCGATCGCTGAATCCTGTTGAGCTCAGGTGGGAGGCGATGTATAGGCCAATGCCCCTGTGCGCTGCCCGAGATGAGCAACGAGAAAGGTGACCCCATTATGGTCGTTGAATCCCGCAAGCTGGAAACATAATCAATACTGGGATCAAAATCGGTGCTTCCCTTTGCAAGCAGGTCACCCCAGATCATCATTGACGGCATCATGAAGTCGTAGGCACGCTGAAGCATGTACAAACCACTGTAGTCTCCCCGTTCGGCCGCACGATAACAATCGAAAACCAGAGCAGCGCTGCCTTTGTGGTACAGCATGGCAAACGTGATCACACGGATTTTGCCCGGGTCAAGCTTGAAGAGCGACCACCGTGAAGGCATCTTTGCCAGCGCAGTCCGAATTGACTGTGACAATGGGCGACCATCATCGCGGCTCGAATCAGCCGCAAACAATCGGTCATAATAGCTGAGCTGTTCGTCGATCTTTCTCGGACTGAACGTAAAGTGACCCGGCGGGTTCACGCCGATCATCACCGATCTGAACACAACAGCAGGATGAAGGTAGCTATAGATGAGAGCGACTCTCGTGCCGTAGCTGAAGCTTAAGAGAACGACCTTTTCATACTGGAATGCTTTGCGTGCTGCTTCAAGGTCCGAAACAACATCTACCATTGTGTAATGACTGATATCAACGCCTCGAGCCGTTAGGTCCTTTGAGAACGATTCGAGGGCTTGCGAGAGCGAGTGGAGAGACGCATCACTCAGCAGATTCCCGTCCACGCCTTCCATTCCCTTCTCTATCTCCTCAGACCTTAGCACTATTGAGCCGTCAACACCGCGGTAGCCGACGAGGACGAAGTCATGATTCTCAAGCAAACTGCTCAGGCGGGAATAGCTCATGTTTGACTGTCCCGGACCGCCGTTCAGCCAGAAGATGGGTTCGCTCGGATTCTTACTGGCTGATCGGATTCGGAGCACAGGAAGCTTGTTCTTGCGGGTGAGTGTATCAGATGGGTTCTCGTTGACGACCAGGAATCCCTCCTCTGCATCAAACTTTCGGCCGGCGACTTCAACGGTCTTAGGAGCGAGGTAGAGCTTGCCTGGCTTCAAATGGGTGGGGACGTCTTTGATCAACGTCGCGCTACTGCAACCGATCAAGATTGTGCAACAAAGCACCGAGAGTGTATGTGCAGAGAAATGTCGGGTCAACATTTGTGGTCGTTCCTTATGTAGATTGAGCTGTGCCGATTGCAGCTAACGTCTCGCCGCACCACGCAGTACTTTTTCGAGCTATGAACGATTAGTTTCTTGCGAGCAAAAGTGTTGAGCGACCACTATAATCAGTCTCTATCGTAAAGGGAGTGTGGTTGTTGGTGCTGTTATATGAAGTTGCGTCACTCGTTCAGGCTTTCTCGGCAAGTCTCACCCCCAACTATTACCTGAAGGCGTTGATGTTCCCTTCACGAAGATTTTGGGAGAACTTATTAAAGTTTCTGTGAGTGACGAAAGGTGAACTAGTACCGAACTCGGTCTCCTTTCTTTGCTTTGGACGTATATGCAGAGGGTCAAATAGCCTTTCCGGTTATTACAATCGCTTCAGACATACCACTGGTTCCTGTGCGAGCAATGTTCGCAAAATGGAAAAGTCCGGCAAGTGCAGTATCTTGGCAATTGCCGCGTTGATGGAAGCACGGACTTCATCGGTCGCCATGAAAGGAAATGGCTGAAGCGTTTGAGTGCTTACATCGTCGTAAGCGTCTGAGAGCTGACCAAGTTGGTCCGACGTCAACACATCCAAGTTGAGCGTTGGTAGATATGCCAGCACGGGCTTCTTGAAATCAATCCAAGCGCCTCTCGTTTCTTCACGGTTTGCAAGGAGAATAAGTAATCCGGGTGTTGAGTTCAGCCACAACGAGAGCGCTTTCTCTCGCCGTTGGGTTGCGCTCGTCTTTTTCACTGAAAATGTCCACCACATGTTTGACAGCACTGGCTCCGTCAAGTGAAGTGCTACAAGTCTTTGAGTCTTGATCCAAAAGCGTTCACCTATGAGCAATCTTCCAGCAAGTGGCCACAAATCATCCAACTTTCTAAGACCTCGACCGGGCTTAGCTTTCGTTAATGGTGTTAAATACTTGTTAGGCTCCTGTTCAATTGTCAGAACAGAGGTTGCATCGTGACCCCAGAAACTCGGATATGCTGTCTGGCTTTTACTAAGATTGAATCCATCGTGAATATCTCTTCTATCGGGACCAAGTGTACCCAAGGAGTTAAGAGGACACAGTGCGATGTCTTGCAATCCTTTTTTCGTCGGCAACCATAATTTCCCTTCCAACAGATGATATGCTGCCCGGATCAAATCTGATTGAGCGAATGCAGCAGGCAACATCCAGAGAAAATGCTTGCGCAGAGCTTGCCAGTTCATGGCAATGGCTTCACCAACTTTGTTCTCACCAATGGAAAGCTGAAGTGAGCCTTGTCCAGCAGATAAGTCCGGCACACTCGAACGAGCAGCATTGTAAATCGCAAGCGCTTCAAACGCCGTCGTCGGGTTGCGCCAAAGATTGAGCGAGACAACTTGCGCATTGGCTGGAGAGTGTTTTTCTTTCACAGCCACGAGTAGAACTTCACTCAAGTCAGTGCTCTCGGAGAAATTCCATCGTAGAGGATCGTGGCTTGCCACAATGTATTCGACACGGTATTTTGTTCGAAGTAGCTCACGAGTCTTATCCCATGCGACGCCGGAGAGAAGTGCTTTTGGTAGCACCAATCCAATACGTCCACCAGGTTTGATGAAACGGTCGGCAATTGCAACGAAAACGGAACCAAGTCCTGCAGTGGAACTTGCCAGTACTTTTTTCTTCTTGATAAGCTCACTGAGTCGTTTCTGCATTTTCTTGCGCTCAGCGTCGGGCAATGAACCGAAAAGCAGATTACCCCCAACACTGCGAGTGAAGGGAGGATTCATAATACACAGATCGAGTGGAGGTATTTTGGCGTGCGTAATTTCTTCTAAGCCTTTCCCCGTCAATTGCTCGGAGGTACTTACAGCACCAAATAAATCGGTGACGTCTTTGACCTGACGATCCTCCAAAAACTCAATGCTTCCGAGCCGACGGTGTGGTCCTCCATGAGGGAGACTGAAAAGATTCATCCTCTTGAATGAAATCTGAGGTGCACGCAGAGCAAGTGTAGAAGCAGTTAAGTGAATTGCTGACGGCAAGACATCGTAGCCGTGTATGACTTGCTCGGCAAGAATACGCTGGAGTGTCGCTAACTCGATCTCTTCATCACCCCTCGCTTTTGTCCGAATGTGAGCGTCAGTAACTGCGTCTGCGGCTGCCATGAGAAGTGTTCCGGTTCCACATGCGAGGTCCGCAATTCGTAATTGAGAGAGATGCTCATTGCTCCCCCAATCGGTTGATCCATCTGATCGTAAGGCGAGCTTGAGAAGCAAGGTTGCGGCAGGAATACTTGTGTAATATGTGCCTAAGTATTTTGCTTCAGCTAAGAGCCTGTGATAAACTCGACCCATCAAATCGTGCCGTAGTGCTGCACGATGACTCACGATGCGTTGAGCCGTATTTGCTAATTCAATTATCGCTGTTGTTACTTCAGGCTTTGCTGTTAAGTTTGCTAGAATCTCACGGGCAACATGAAAGATAGGATAGTAATTGATGCTGTCAAGGATGAATTTCCACTGCGTGCTAAATCCTGAAATCGGATTCCCTTCATTAAGAATTGCCTGCAATGGTCTTACTCGCTCCTCGTGTTCAGCCAGCACCTCTTGAAAGACAAGAGCATTGATGAGCACCAAACCGCTAATGCGACTTACAGCGAGACTTTGTTGAGCGGAGAGTTTAGATTTCATTCTTCCTCCACACTTGATTTCTTTTCTCGCTCGGGCAGCTCACGAATTCCCAGCACGTCTGCGAGCCGAGCGACGGTTCCGGGTTTCTCTGAGATCGTTCCAGCGAATTTCTCAATACCAGCTTCAAGTGCAGCAACTGCCTGTGCAACAACGTCTTCTTGGACGAGTTCACCAAACGTTCTCCGCAGAATCTCTCCGAGTTGATCGACTGATCCTTGGACGAACTTGGATTCGCCACCTTCCGTTACAACTGCGACGCGCAGTTCGCACTTCTCTATTTCCCGTTTCAGTTTGGTGAACGGATGGTTACGCAAGGACGCTGGGTATATGATAGCAACCCCGATGTGAGCTATTCCTTGCTCAACCCGCTTCCTTGCTGAGCCAATTGCCTTTGGCCCGTAGTTTTGCTGATCGTCCACCTCGCCCTCAATCGCAGTTCGAAGACCCGAGAAATCCACGAGCACATCCGGCATTTTCCGTGGGCTGTCAGGTGTTGTCCTCAAAACATCCTCAGGTGCAGAAACAATACCACGCTCTTCCAGTAGTTGAGCGAGGAGGACATTGAAGACTTCCTGTCTGTAGCTGTGGGGCATTCTTGTGGAATAAAGTATTATTAAAAACTTCAAGGATTAGCTGGTGACAACTCACGTCTCCGATAAGCATCCCGCCGCTTTACGAACTACAAAACGATGCAGCGAAGGCGCAACCAACACGCGAGCAACGGGGTACATCGAGCGCTTTTGATATTGCCAGACAGAGTTTCCGTTTCGCCTTACCAAATGTCTGTCCAATGTAGTTCGGCTATTAGCCACCGTTTGTGTCTACTTCAGGCTCGCCAAACAATTGTGCTGCCTCATTCACAATGGATTCCAGTGTGTCAATGTGCGACTTGAGTAAATCTACCGCCGGCGTATGAACCCACTCTTGTTCGTCGAAGAAATAGCCCTCCACAGTTTTCGTGTCGCTCTTGGCCTGTTCCCTTCTGCGGCGTTGACGTTGTTGCTTCCAATCTGCCCGCTTCTCTTTCAAGGGACGGATCAAATCTTGTGGCAGATGTCGAATTCGTCCCATGAAAGAACCCCTCACGATCCTAACCCTGATAGTTTCAGTAAAGTAGACATCATCGTGAATTGTGACTTGAATATGCTTCTTGACGTTAGCGACACCCTCTTTTAGCACGAAGTTTCTCTTCTCAACCAGAAATCGAGAAAGAGGGTCGCCTCTCAACTGGTCCTGCTTGGCTGCGTACCAACTAGGGAATCCGTTAATGCTGTGATACTGCTTCTGCAATAGATTGGTGACGCTTCTGGCTGCGACAATCGCAGCTTCAATACAGTATCGGAACGCATCTCTATCCAAAAGAGATACCTTTTCAGCCTCCTTCAGAAAGAACCGTCCCTGCAAAATTCTGTCTTGAGCAATATTCATGGACACAAATGGCAGATAACGTTAAGGATTCTCTCCGTAGTTGAGCTAGTACATTTCTGTAATCGCTCAAAGATATCTGTGGGCTTCGCATCAGCGCAGTGCATCCGCCGGATTCGTAAGCTCAATTACGGATAAGTCTGTGGATGCATCCAATCACGGCATACGGTTCGGAACGGTGCCGCCTCATTTCGTGTTCTGCACGAAATACTGTCGCGTCCGGAACGACGGATTATCCCTTTGGCAACAATATACAAGATAACTCTGTGTAAGTCAACAGAAAAGTGCCTTACTTTGAGCAAAGGTGGTTCAAAAAACAAAAAGGTTCAACTGCTATTAGCAGTTGAACCTTTTCGGGAATGCAGTGTTATGTCGGAGGTTTCTTAGGGCAACCTCTCTATAAACTTGAGCAGGAAATGATTGAAAGCTTCAGGATTCTCTAGATTGCTCATGTGTGCAGCGTCGGGAACAATGTGCAAGTCTGCATTGGCGATCCTCTCTTTCATCGCCTGTGCCACGGTAGGAGGCGCAAGGACATCATGCTCACCGACGAGGATCAATGTCGGAACGCCAATATTCGGAAGCGACGCGGTCGTGTCGGTTCGTGAAGCAAGCGCAAGCAGAGCACCGCAGATACCTATCGGCGAATTACGTTCAATGATACCTATGGCGAAATCCACCACATCTGGATTCGCCTGAAACGTCTCTGGTGTGAAGACGTTCTTGACGAATTCTTCTGCAAATTTTCTCAGACCCTTCGTCTTGATAGTTCTGACAGACGCCGCACGCTTCAATTTGGCTTCGTTGGAGTCTACTTCGCTGCGCGTATCGCACAGCACAAGCGCGTGAAAGCGTTCAGGATTGCGCTCGATTGCCCTCAGAGCGATGTAGCCACCCATAGAGAGTCCCACAACTGCCGCCTTCTCAACGCACAGATAGTCAAGCAGCGCGATGAAATCATCCACAAAGAACTCGAGCATATACTGACCATCACCGACTTCGCTTTCACCATGTCCGCGCACATCGTAGGCAACGACACGATGTTTCGCAGAGAGGACATCAACTTGCGGCTGCCACATCGCTCGGCTAAACGGAAAACCGTGGATCAGAACGATAGGCGTTCTTGAATGATCCCCTCTGTCTTCAAAGGCGATGGCAATGTTGTTGATGACCGCTTTCATGGTGATTAACAATTCAGAAGTTCTCGCTTCTGCCTTCTGGATTCTGACTCCTGGCTCCTGTTTCACCACTACATCTGCTGGCACGAAATCCACAAGAATGATAGAGCGAAAGACTATTCCACACGGCTGTTACTTCACCGGTCTCTGCATTCGTTCCTTCCAAAGATCGTCCGTTATCCGTTGAAGTTCTCGCCAGAAATTTCGCTCAAAGACAATTAGCTGACCTATCTGTTTGGGCGAGAGAACTTCCTTCACCTCCTCCAAAAACTGCTTCTTGGCTTCGTAGATTTGTCTCTCCGTGCCGATCACTTCTCCGATGAGTTTATCGTACTCAGGGTCGCCTGCCCCTTCCTTCGGCAAAGCGTGAATACCGTCTATGGTTTCATTCCTCTTCCTGTTCAGATCCTGCATCAGCCGTTCATACTTGTTATACTTCGCGAAGAACCGAACAGCTTGCTCTTCATCCAAGTTGAGCGTTTCAATTAGTTTCATCTTCTTCAGTTGCTCGATCCGTTCCCTGCGACCACCTTCTCTCGGTCCGTACGGTTGGGCAACGGTGGCTGTTGGAAGAGAGACGTAGAGAGCGAACACCGTCGCAATTGTGAGGGGAATCCTTGACAAGTTTTTCATTGCGTTGTCCTTAACAATATCATTACAGGATTTCAATTTCTTGGAGGTGCCCCAAGATCTTTTCAAAATCTTGATCACTGATTGATTCCAAATGCAAGGCTGATTCATCAGCATATACGTTCATCGTGGACATGCCACTATGTGATTCAGCTTCTTCTCCCAGAAGTCGGCGAGTCAATTTCGCCACCGTCCCATCATCCATATGCGACACCTCAATGTGAGGAGCCGCAGCATAAGATACCGTGGATGAAGTAACAAGAGTGCTGGAAACTTGCTCCATCTCATCTTCAGTTGTGCCAGCAGCGATTTCCTTCAACTGAGGATACGTGGAACCATCCGTAAGCTGAACTCGAGAAATGATGACGAGAGCTAACAGTGCCGCAGCCAAAGGAATCGCAAACTTTGTCACCCATGCCGGCACTCGGAGTCTCGAATCTTCTGCCGCCAGTCTTGCATTCACCCGCGGCAAGAAGCTCATCCAGTACGATTCTGATGGCTTCCACAGCGTTTCCTGCTGCACCAAAGATATCGTCTTGCGGACATCTTCAAGCTCTGCCCGGCAATCAAGGCATACTGAAATGTGCTCTTCAATTTCTCTCCTCACTGAGTCATCAACATGACCAGTGGCGAAATCTGGCAGCAGGTGTTTGGTCTTCTCACATTTATCACTTGGCATTTCTCATGAACTCCTTGATCTTCTTCAGAGCGTGGAAGTAGTTGGCTTTCAGCCCGCCGACTGATTTTTTCAATATCTTTGCCATTTCCTCGTAGGAAAGTTCGTCGTAGTACCGCATGATAAAGACCTGACGCTGCTTCTGAGGAAGTCGTTGAATTGCCCTCTCGATCAGGGCGGTGTTCTCTTCCCTCTCGATAGTTTCATCGGGCTGGTCCTCCACAGAAATCAACGGAGCAACAAGATCGTCGAAGCGAATTAGTTCTCTGAGTTTCTTCCTCTTCAGAAAGTTTATGGAGGTATTTGTCGCTATACGATACACCCAAGTATAGAAACTTGACTCCTCCCTGAAACTGTCAATAGAGCGATAGACCTTGATGAAAACCTCTTGAGCAATATCATCAGCATCGTCGTGACTTCCGACCATCCTCCGGGCAACCCAATACACCCGCTCCTTATACCGCCGAACAAGCTCATTGAACGCAACCTGATGACCGTTTTTGAGTTCCTTGACAAGTTCCGCGTCACTCTTCGATCTGATGTCCTGCATTGATGAAACAAGTCCTACTGATTTGACCGAAAGTAGGGACAAAAGTTTAAGTCTCGCCTAGGAATACGTGCACTTCTGCCCAGCGACGTGGCGATAAGAGAGATCATCCAAATGTCCCTACCGTGTCCAGCACAGGACCATATTCTGGCTGGACAGGGTTGCTGCAGATCGGATCACAACCGATGTTTCTCCAGAGAGCTGGATCCCACTTATCAACTCTCCTGCTTGCATCTATCTGCCAACTTCATACTGCCTTCACACTCCGAGTTTCTTCCTGAAGTACTCCAACGTTCTCCTCAATCCTTCCTTTCGAGCTACCCTGGGTTCCCATCTCAAGACTTGTTTTGCCTTCGTGATATCAGGTTGGCGAACTTTGGGGTCATCAACAGGAAGTTCCTTGAATATGATGTTACTTCTGCTTCCCGAAAGCTCTATGATCTCTTTAGCAAGATCGAGCACTGTGATTTCATCGGGATTGCCGATGTTCAAAGGCTCGGTGTGATCTGACTGCAACAGCCGATAGATACCCTCAATTAGATCAGAGACATAGCAAACGCTTCTCGTCTGGCGACCATCACCAAAGACCGTGACATCTTCGCCTCTCAAAGCTTGCGATATGAACGCAGGGATGGCACGACCGTCATCCAAGCGCATTCGTTCTCCGTACGTGTTGAAGATCCTCGCAATCCTCGTGTCCACACCATGGTAACGGTGGTATGCCATCGTTATCGCCTCAGCAAATCGCTTCGCTTCATCATAGACGCCCCGCGGTCCAATCGGATTGACATTGCCCCAGTAGGCTTCTTGCTGAGGATGAATCTGCGGATCACCATAGACTTCGGACGTTGATGCGAGGAGAAAGCGCGCTTTCTTGTTCAAGGCGAGACCTAGCGCTTTGTGAGTACCGAGAGAACCGACCTTCAGAGTTTGGATGGGAAGCTTCAGGTAATCAATAGGACTGGCAGGTGAAGCGAAATGAAGAATATTGTCTAACCGACCTTCGACATGAACATAGTCGGTAACATTGTGCTTAATGAACTTGAACTGTTCATTGCCAAAGAGGTAAGCGATATTATCCATATCGCCGGTGAGCAAGTTATCCATACAGATAACATCGTGACCCTCTCGGATGAGCAGATCGCAGAGGTGGGAACCGAGAAACCCTGCACCTCCAGTGACAAGTGTTCGCGGCATTATTTTCTCCCGACGCCGTAGTACACGAATCCTCGCTCGCGCATTTTCTGCGGATTATAGATATTTCTTCCGTCGAAGATCACAGGCTGACGCATAAGCTCTTTCATTCTGGCGAAATCCGGTCGGCGGAACTCGTTCCATTCGGTGACCACCACCAAACCATCTGCCCCCTTCACAGCATCGTAGCTGATATCACAGTACTCAATGGCATTGCCCAAGAGTTTCCTCATCACTTCGTTAGCAATCGGATCATGCGCTTTAACCTTGGCGCCCCTGTCGAGCAGAGATCTGATGATGACAATGGACGGCGCGTCACGAATATCATCGGTTCGAGGTTTGAATGATAATCCCCAAATGGCAAAGACTTTGTCCTTCAGATTGTGATCGTAATGTTCACAGATTTTGTCCACAAGAATACGCTTTTGCCTCTCGTTCACCTCTTCTGCTGCTTTCACGACGCCGAGCGAATATTTGTACTCTTCCGCGGTCTTGATGAGAGCTTTGACATCCTTTGGAAGACAGCTCCCTCCCCATCCTGTCCCTGGAAACAGAAACTGCGATCCGATCCGATAGTCTGTTCCCACACCGATACGAACATCGTCAACATCCGCACCCACCCGTTCACAGAGGTTGGCAACATCGTTCATGAAAGAGATCTTTGTTGCAAGGAAGGCATTTGCAGCGTATTTTACCAGTTCTGCGCTGCGCTCGCCCATGATGATTATCGGATTGCCCGTTCGAACGAAAGGTGCATTGAGTTCCTGCATAATGTCAATCGCGCGCTTGCTACTCGATCCGATGACAATTCTATCGGGCTTCAAGAAATCTTGGACTGCCGCGCCCTCTTTCAGGAATTCCGGATTCGATACGACGTCGAACTCAAATGCTGTCTCTTTCTGAATGACCTCACGAACCTTGTCTGCTGTGCCAACCGGAACGGTGCTCTTATCCACAATGACCCTGTAGCCGTTCATGAATTGTCCCACCTGCTTTGCTACGCCAAGAACATACTGCAAGTCTGCAGAACCATCGTTCATCGAAGGAGTGGGTAGAGCAAGAAAGATCACCTCAGAGCGCTCAACACCATCCCGTAAGTTGGTAGTGAAGGCAAGCCGTCCCTCACGCATGCTCCACTTAACGAGTTCTTCCAAGCCTGGTTCATAGATTGGGATGATCCCCTGTTTCAACTTACTAATTTTTTCTGTATCAATGTCAACACAAATGACATCGTTTCCGCTTTCCGCAAACCCTGCACCGACTACGAGTCCTACATAGCCAGTGCCAACGACAGCAATGTGCATAAGAAGTCACCTCAATATGATATTTCATGGAGTACGGAATCTGTATGGCATAGCCACACTGGTGCTGACACCTTACTGTATCGCCGTAAGACCATCACTGGATCGCTCAGCATCATTGGAAACTATTCACCAAAGCTCCCCCAGAAGCTCGGTCGAAAAGCCACTCATCCTCACCAAACCTCCCTTGCGCCAAATGACTATGCGACGAAATTCACCCGTACCATTGGTTGCTTACTTCGCAAGAATGATAAGGAAATTCCTGCCAAAAGTCAATTGATAGGTGATGTCTACAATGGCTCTATCGAGAAGTGGGGAAGAGTGATGGGATTCGTATCCTGTTATGGCACTTCTTCAAGAAAAGGGTCGCACCGCCAGCTCGCTAAGCACGATGGCCTCGGATACGAGCAGCGAACCTGACCAGAATGTGCGTAAGGAGAAATCGTGCGGAGGGAAAAGGGATCGCCTTCATCAAGCAGAGCATTCGCCTCTCTGAGCAGCGCATCAAAGAACAGCAGATCACGCGTCTCAGGAGACAGGCCATCCGTCTCGGCTTCCGACTCGTCTATATCTGAGTGTGGTCATTGGCAACGACTTGTTAGGTGGCAGTCGCGCATGATGCACGGCTTCTGAGTGTTCTTCGCTGACTCATTCGTGCTGAATCGCCCCGCGATGGGTACGCACTCATTACTTTCGAAAGAAGAGCCAACAAGCCCAGACGAAGTAGCCAAATGAAACGGGGCAACCAACGTACGACAGCGCGTGCGGTACCATCATGGTCCCAACAATGATAGGCCAATGATACACAAGCCTGAGGAGATGAAAGATCCCGACGAGAAAGAAAATAGCACCGGAGATAATCAGGTAGACCTTCTGCCTCATCTTATCCTCCAATCTGCCGCCTAATGGACGGGCGCTAAGCTGCCACGCTGAAAACTATCAATATGTTGATAACGAAACAAGTTCATACTGAAAAGCTTATTATTAAGAACCGAAACCTATACTGGCCATGCTTAATGCACCACGCTCATCTGGTCAGCTTGAGGTTTCATTAAAGGTGTTGCTTTTAATTTTCATAAAGATGACATTGCTCAGGAAACCAGAACTCACAGCAGCATAATAGTCAGCCGCTTGATGCTTCTCTGCTCGAGCTTGAGGTTTATTCTGTTGGTTGTCCATGTTCATTTGGTGTCGTGTCGTAGGTGTTCTCTACGAATATACCCGCTTAGCAGTCTACTCTGTTCCCATACAACCAACACGCTGATGAGTCCTGATCATTCTTCATCACACACATCGGAGGTTGTATGTCATCCTTATCTAAAATTCATCCTGCCTCGGCCGGTATTGATATCGGATCCGAAACTATCTTTATCGGCATTGAGGGAGAAGAGGTCGTCTCGTTCTCCACATTTACAGAAAGCTATCTCCAAGCCATCCAATACCTGAAAGCGCATCACATTACCACCGTTGCTATGGAGGCAACCGGCGTGTATTGGATGGCGTTCTTTGACCTTCTTCAGGTGCACGGCATCCAGGCCTGTCTCGTGAACGGTAGACATGTCAAGAACGTGCCGGGCAGAAAAAGCGATGTTGCCGACTGCCAGTGGCTTCAACAACTGCACAGCTACGGACTCCTGCGTCCCTGCTTTATTCCTGATGAAACCATTCGCAGCTTACGAACCTACGTCCGTCTTCGCAATGATCATATCGCTCTGGCGTCCCAGCATGTGCAGCATATGCAAAAAGCTCTGGATGTGATGAATGTGAAACTTCACAACGTCATCGCACAAGTGCACGGTGCAAGCGGTATGCGCATCCTCAAAGCCATCATCGCTGGTGAACGTAAGCCTGAATCACTTGCTGCCCTATGCGAATCATCCATCCTCAAACATAAACATGCTGCGGTCATCCGCTCGCTGCAAGGGAACTTCAAACCAGAACAGGTCTTTGCTCTCAAACAAGCCGTGGATGCATACGAGTTTTACCAGCAGCAAGTACTTCAGTGTGATCAACAGATCGAACTCCTTCTTGGCCAGCACACCGACGGCAAACCATCTCCCAAAAACCTAAAGCCGCCGAAACCGATTCGCCACAACGCACCAACGATTGATAAGCTGCATACTAAGCTGATGATCTTGACAGAAGGCAAAGACCCTTCGCACATTACCGGCCTGACCGATAAGACACTGATGGAACTCATCGCCGAAACAGGTCTGGACCTTGAGCGCACGTGGAAAACGGAAAAACATTTCACTTCATGGCTCGCCCTGGCTCCGTCTATGCACCAGTCAGGCAAGACTAATAAAAAACGAAAGATCAAAAAACACTCCAGAGCCGGACAAATCTTCCGTGAAGCGGCCTATTCCATTGCCAACAGTAAACATTCCGCTCTCTCCGGATTTTACAGACGCATCAAAGCCAAACGCGGTGCGTACGTTGCCCTCAAAGCGACGGCCCGTAAAATCGCTGTGCTCTATTATAACCTTATGACCAAAGGATTCGACTTTGTCGAACAGGGAATCAACGTCTATCAACAGCATTTCAAGGAACAACAACTCTTGCGGTTACAAAAACAAGCGAAGACTTTTGGTCTCCGACTAACCCCAATCTGATGTCATTAGCAGCGCCTGGTTAGGCGGCCAGGAATCGTTTAGCTCCGCGAACCCAACCAGCAAACACTTGAATCCCATTGAGATCTATCAGATGAGTAAGTTCACCAATTTGACCTTTTGCGGAAAACAGACTAAGGAAATTTTCGAAATCACCATACCAAGCGTTTTCTTGGCTGAAGGAGTGGACTATCATCACAGCATATTTCGCATTGAATCGTTCCGCTTCGAGAATAGCGGATGTAAGTCTATGAAGGAGTTGATAGCGGATTTCAGGCGATACAGACTTACTAAGCCCCAATTTCGTCTGCAGAAATTGTAATCTTTCGGTCTTGCCAGGACTGACAGGTTTCAACCACTCGCCTACTGTCTTGTCAAAACTCTCAGAGACTTTTCCTTCAATCGTAACGGAAATCAAATTGCCATCAACGGCCTTGCCAAGGGCAAATAAATCATTTTGAGAAGGATGGCCATTGAGTGGAGGCAAATATACTTTGTGTTCGGGGATAGCCAGAATCAACGAAGGATTTCTTAATTCGGCAATTGAAGAAGAGGAAAACAGCTTTGCAATTTCGTCAGGGAAACCATTGGAACTCTGCCAGGAGTAGGCAAGTGTTCTTGCTGAAAATCCTTTCCGCCAATGTTTCTTCGGATCGGCGAGCAAATTTCTCCAGTCATCGGCTGAAGTTGTTGGAATGTAAATTGATTGCATTGGTTGTCCTCTCATTAATTATTCTGGCCGCCTAACTTCCGATTAGGCCGCGTGGCGTATAACTAAAGAACAGCAATAGCCTAGTGCGAAAAAAGATACCGAGGCTCCTTGACGTTCGCAGAGCGACGAGACAGATTCTATTCAGTTCTTGATGCTATGTGTAGGCTCCTTACCGACAGAGTCCCTCTCATCACGGCGTGAACGCTGCCCCCCGAAGTTAGAGATGTCTTCGGTGCGGACCAACCGCGCGCGTCTTCGCCTCTCCAGATTCTCAAGCTGGAATTCCTGATGCAGTGCTTGCACCGCGTCTCGAGCGCGGCTCACATTCACGATGCTAGCGATCCTAATTTCCGACGTGCTGACACCGTGAATGCAAATCCCTTCGCTAGCAAGCGCACGGAACATACGTGCAGCGGTCTCCGGTGTGCTTGCGATACCCGATCCGACGATAGATACCGTGGCAACATTCGCGTTTTGCTCGACGGACTCAAACCGAAGGCGATCTCGCAAGGGCTCGAGAACCGCGACTGCTTTGTCAGAATCGTCGCGCTCCAAGATGAAGGTAATGTTGATTCTGCCGTCGCTTCCCAGTGCTTGGATAACAAGCTTGATATTGATGTTCATCTCAGAAAGCGTCTCAAAAAGGGAGGCGATGGAACCATCAGTGTCGTGTAGCCCTGCAACACGTACCTTGGCAACCTTGTCATCCAAAGCCACGCCAGTGACGACCACTTCCTCCAGTTGATCACTGGCAAGGATCGCTGTTCCCCCATTCGTCGTGAAACTCGAACGTACTCGCATAATGACTCCGTATTTCCGTATGATTTCGACTGAACGTTTGTGAAGCACCTTTGCACCCGCAGAGGCTAATTCCAGCATTTCATCGTAGGAGATGTATTTCAGCAGCCGAGCCTCCGGAACCAGAGCTGGATCAGCGGTGTAAATCCCCTCGACGTCGGTAAAGACGTCGCATTCAACAGCACTGAGCGCAGCGGCAAGCGCAACAGCAGTGATATCAGAGCCTCCACGTCCCAGGGTTGTGATCTCGCCATCATTCGTCATGCCCTGAAATCCTGCAACGATTACGGCCGCGCCCCTGCGTAGATGATGCAGTATCTTCCGCGTATCAATGCGCTGGATACGGGCACAAGAATGATTGCCGTCAGTCTCGATACCACTTTGAAAGCCAGTCATGGCAACGGCGTGATGACCGAGACGCTGAATTGCCATCGCCAGAAGCGCGACGGAAACCTGCTCGCCCGTTGCGAGGAGCAAATCTAATTCCCGGCCGGAAGGTCGCTCGTGAATCTGACTCGCCATTGCCAGCAACTCATCAGTCGTTTGACCCATCGCCGATATGACTGCAACTACATCGTGTCCCTTCTCTTGAACTTCGACGATCCGCTCTGCCACACGCTTGATTCTTTCCAGGCTACCAACGGACGTACCGCCGTATTTGTGTATGACAATATTCAATGGATCATCCTATGGCTGAATACGAAACCGATTCGGTACAGATGCAAGACTATAATATCGCTTAACGATTCCAACATTGATTCTATCCGATGCTATCTAAGATCTTCTTCAATAAGCGTTGCAGCGTTCGTTTTCCCATCACGATATTTGATGATGAGCGGGGTGTAGATGAACAGGCTGTTCTTCCTGGCAAATTCTCCAGAGGCTGGTCTGCAACCAGGAACCACCACAGCGCCTTCGGGGATAATCAGAGGGCTGTCCCCTGTCTTCTGGTAGATCTGGCCCTTCACCGTATCCATGACGGGGGTGGATCCCGTCAAAATCGTACCAGCTCCAATGACAGCCGTCTGCTTCACGATCGCGCCTTCGTAGATTCCACAGTTGCCACCAACCATGACATCATCTTCGAGGATGACTGGCAGCGCACCGACAGGTTCAAGTACTCCACCGATTTGTGAACCGGCGCTAACATGTACGTTCTCCCCGATCTGTGCACAGGAACCGACGACGGTATTGGAATCAATCATCGTTCGTTCACCGACATAGGCACCGACATTTATGTATGCTGGCGGCATTATGACGACGCCTTTCGCGATGTGAGCACCATCTCTGATGGATGAGCATGCCGGAACCTGTCGAACCTGGTCTGCCAAAGCCATCTGTTTCAATGGATATGTTTCCTTGTCAAAAAACCGGAGATTCTCTCCGACTGAATATTCGACAAGCTGCCCAATCCGGAATCCAAGCAAGATACCCTTTTTCACCCATAGGTTCACTTCCCACTGACCGTTCACTTTCTCTGCCGCACGAATTTCGCCTGAGTTCAGTGCGTCTTTGAATCTATTGAATACTCCAATCGCCTCATCCACATGTCCATCGGTCGGAAACGCAAAGAGCAATTCGATCTTTTCCTTAAGGTGCAGTATCTCAACATTGTCCACAGCAATTCCTCCTGAATTCATGCTTTGACAGTAGAGGCGGCTTCCAAAAGATGAAGCTCCTCAAGGATTTTCTTCAGCTTTGCCCTGTTGCCTTCGTTCATCGGTGTAAGCGGCAACCGGTAGGTTTCCTTGATAATTCCCATCATCGCGAGAGCAGCTTTGACTGGAATCGGATTCGACTCGACGAAGTTGATGTTCATCAAAGGCAACAGTCTGTAGTGCAGATTGCGTGCAGTTTCGAGGTCGTTATCCAAGCAGGCGTTGACCATCTGGCTCATCATCCTGGGCGCCTCGTTGGCAATCACTGAAATCACGCCATCACCTCCGAGAGCCAAGACTGCAAGTGTTAAAGCGTCGTCGCCAGAATAGACTGCGAAGTTTTCAGGGCGGTTTCTCAGAATCTCCATAATCTGCGCCAGATTTCCAGACGCTTCCTTAATACCAACGATGTTCGGAACTTGCTCAGCGAGTCTCAAGGTCGTCTCAGCATTCATGTTGCTTCCAGTTCGTCCTGGAACATTGTACATGATGATCGGTATATTCACCGCTTCGGAAATCGTTCTGAAGTGCTGATAAAACCCCTCTTGCGTTGGCTTATTGTAGTATGGGGCAACGGACAGCACAGCCTTTGATCCAATAGCTCTCGCATGCTGCGTCAGCGAGATTGCTTCACGAGTTGAGTTGCTTCCGGCACCCGCGATGACAGGGACTCTGCCATCCACGTACTCCACTGTGATGTCCATCACTTCGTGATCTTCAGCATGTGAAAGCGTTGCGCTTTCACCTGTCGTCCCGCATGGGATGACAACGTCGGTCCCTTGAGCAATCTGGAACTCGATGAGACTTCTCAGACTTTCCTCGTCAATGCTCCCATCCTCGTTAAACGGTGTCACCAATGCGACGGCTGTCCCTCTGAACACTCTGTGCGTATTCATACAGAATTCCTTTGCGTAGATGTTGACTGAGCTGAGTTAGATGTGCGAGATAGATGTTCGATTTCAGATTCGAGCAAATCCGTGAACGTCTTGACTCCTTTTTTGCCAATAATCCACTCAGCGGCACGGACGGCACCGATAGCATAACCGATTCTGCTACGAGTCGTATGCCTGAGTTCGATGGAATCTGCAAGCGAATCGAACCCGACCACATGCGTTCCGGGAACTGAGCCAACCCTTGTTGAAGTAACGTGCAATGCACTTGGAGCTATTTTCCTTTTCGATGTCTCTGTCAGCAACTCCTTTTTCCTTTCGATATTATCCAACAGAACTTTACCCAGCATCAGCGCTGTTCCACTGGGGCTATCAACCTTCTGATTATGATGGATCTCGTGGACGAACACATCGTAGTCGGCGTAACCGTTGAATAGCCTTCCGGCACACGCGACCACCTTGAAGAACAGGTTCATGCCAATCGAGAAATTTGACGCATAGATGAAACCAATCCCGCTTGCCCTCACCATCTCGGTGATTTCATCCAAGTGATCGTACCAACCAGTTGTGCCAACCACCATCGGCTTCTTGCAGGCGATAACTTGCTTGATGTTTGTTAGAACCGCGCTCGGCGTAGAGAAATCAATGCACACGTCCACAGCTCTCAGTAAGTCTTTAGATAATCCCTGACCGTTCTCATTGTTATCTATGTCGAGGACGAGGGAAACTGTGTGTCCTCTTTCTTTAGCTACTTCTTCAACCTCCTTCCCCATCTTCCCGTAACCGATGAGTGCAATGTTCATTCTTCCTCCAATTGTGGCAATAGAGCGATCGGTCTGTTGCCGAGAGAGCGGCGGCTCAATTGTCCGCAAAACAAAAAAAGTAGACCAGAAGGACAGAAGCACTGTCCAACTAATCTACTTTCGTATAAAAGAAGAAATCGCTCTTTATCGAAACCAGATTAACTAAATAGCGCTCCATCCGTTTCAGCCCGTCTCGAGTAATACCACGACAGACATAAGGATGACAGTCTGCAGGTTGTTCACCATGCAGCCCAACCGAGAAGCTGTAAGGATGCTTAACGGTTTCGGCAGCGATTCCCTTTCAAGCTGAGCGCTTCCCTTTCGGGACTAGATTTCATCGGAGCCTTACCTCCTCCATCTAGCTACTTATGAATCCCCGCTCCTCTATTTAATCTCGGGCTAAATATACGACTTTAATGCTTCATTGTCAAGAAAAAAATGTTGATCACCAATAATTCCTGCAGCCATGAAACCACTCAACATCAGGTGGTTTCATTCTCATACCACTCGACCGTTTTCTTGAGACCGTCAGCAAAATAGATCGTCGGTTGATAGCCGAGGTAGCGTGCTGCTGACGCTACGTCTGCATAAGAATGTTTGATGTCGCCGACTCTCGGAGGCAGATACTGGACTTCAATTTCCTTGTTGAGAATCTCCCGCAGGTATCCCACGACATGATTCAAGGTAATCCGCTCGTTGCAGGCAATGTTCATAACCATACCGCCGATTTCATCTTTTTCACATGCGATGAGGTTTGCCCCGACAACATTGTCCACATAGGTGAAGTCACGCGATTGTTCCCCATCCCCGTAGATCGTCACCGGCCTGTCTGCTAGTGCTGCGGAAATGAATTTTGGAATCACCGCTGAATATTGAGATGTTGGATCTTGCCGCGGACCGAATACGTTGAAATATCTCAAGCACACGGTCTCCAAACCGTAAGCTCGATAGAACACCTGGCAGTACTTTTCCGCTGCCAGTTTTGAAGCAGCGTACGGCGAGATCGGATTGGGCAGCAGCGTCTCCTTCTTCGGTAACACGTCACTGTCTCCATAGATCGAAGATGAGGAAGCAAACACAACACGTTTGACTTTGGCATCCCGTGCCGCGTCCAAGACATTAAGCGTTCCTGACACATTCACCTCGTTGGTAGTTATTGGATCCTTCACTGACCTCGGCACCGACGGCAACGCGCCTTGATGCAAGACAAAATCCACTCCACTGACTGCCTCCCTTACAATGTGATAGCTTCGGAGATCACCTTCGATCAGTTGGATCTTGTCAACGAAAGGAAGGATGTTGTTTCTGCGTCCTGTGGCAAAGTTGTCCAGCACGCGGACCTTGTGATCGAGTGACAAGAGCTTCATCACAAGATTGGAGCCGATGAATCCAGCTCCGCCGGTTACTAAGTATTCAGACATAGGCAGATCGTAGATTGATTAAGGTTATGACTTATTCGGTCAGAATAGTCGCTTTTGATGTAAGAGGCAAAGAATTCTTGCCTCTTGCTTCTTATTAGTTTGACTTCTGGACCCTGACTCCTACATTCATCGGGAATTGACTCCGACTTTAGGTAACAACTTGAGCAATTTACTTCACCACCGCCAATTTCTGAATGGCAGTCTCTGTTTTGTCGCCGTTTTTAATAATCATCCTGTAGAGATACACGCCGTTTGCTAACACATCACCGTCTTGATCTCGCCCATCCCAATAAATTCGATTAAACCCCAACCGGAGCTGGCTGGTAGGAACGGCAATGTCTTTGATGAGCCTCCCAGCAACAGTGTAAATCTTGATGGTCATCTCATCAGGCAGATTGCCTCCCGTCAGAATGAAAGTGAAATATGTATCCTGTGAGAATGGATTTGGATAATTATACACATTCAAGAGCTTTGATTCATTGCTGACTCTAAACAAAATCTGGTAAGCGACCGTGTCAACGTAATTCCCGGAGGCATCTTTCGCATTGATCTGCAACGTATGTTCACCATCAGATAGCTCCGGCTTGTAGGTTACCCTCGCCCTAACATCTCCACTTGGCTCCAGAAACCGAATGGCAGGATTGAGAGCATAGTACACAGGTCTCCTGTCCAGTGCCAGTCTCACATCCGAAGTATCATTGACGGGCAAGGGACTGTTGTCCCGCACCTGTACAGCAATCTCAGGTCGTGCTGAAACAAAATCCCCGTCGAATATCTGGATTCCATCGAATGTAACATCCATCACTGGACGAATTGTATCCTTTCGCACATAGAATGGCAGCGTATAGAAATTATTGGTCTCGTAGAGTTCCGCGATTCTGTCTTCAGGATCAATCTCGACAAAAAAAGCCTGCCCGCCTCGCTTACCAGCAGTGTTCAACTGTGCTGTAACCGTGCGGAATGAATCCGCTTCGATATGAGGGATAATTGTGGAATAGAATAGTTTCCGTCCGCTGTCGGCATCCGTGACAGCAAAACTAACTTTGACACTATCAGCCGCAGTAAAGCCAACGTTATAAACATCCGTAGAGAAAGCAATATTCTCCCCTTCTAGCACTGAGTCAGCACTTGCTTTGACAACTTGGTAGTTAATTGCGAGTTCCGATGTTGCAGTATACTCCACCGACCATCCTTTGAATATCGCAGAGTTCTCTCCATCTGTGCTAGAGAAGTTTCCAGCAAGCTGAATTCTGGGATATACTTCCGCGTTGATGAACGCAAGATTATTCGCACTTCGCAGGGAAATATTGCGTAGCGTATCCTGCACCCCACTCTTTTTTATGGCAACGACATCAACTGCGAAACTGGTGCCATGTGCACTGGTATCAACATCAACCGAAAGCGTCTTCCATGCGCTTGCTGGACCGATAGGTAGAGTGACCATTCTGCCTGCGCGAGGTTTGATTTGAAGGGTATCATAGAGTATGATTGGAGTTTTCAAACTATCGGGACCGTTTGGATCACAGCTGTAGTCCGGGAGAATACCTGGTGATTTCTTGTATCCCTCGACGACAGTCCCGATGGGTGCTCCTTTCCGCCCAATGATTGCCCATGAATCTCGAAATCCGACCTGTCGGATATATTTCGAACCAATTAGCTCCATTGCCTGATTGAATTGTTCTGTCCGTCCAACCGAACCATCATCATGAAGTCCTCCACAAAAGTATGTACCTTCTGGAAAACTTTTCACAAGATCAGACATCTGCTGACCTTTTTCAGCAGGATTTTGAAATAATGGACCCGTAATGTAAAGTTGAATCAGATTGCCTGTGGTCTCGTCAATGATGGCAAAGTTATATCCCCAGAGAGTGCTACCTGTCAGAACATCAACTGAATCGAGCAATACTGATACCCTGAAGCCACTGCAATTCGCTCCAGAGATAATCTTCACGGGTAACTCTCTCTTTTCGATTCTTACCTGATTCCCTACCGAAATGTTCCAGTTTTGGTTCTGCCGAAAAGCATTTTTGGATCTCTGCAACCAAGTGGTCGAAGGAACAGGAGATTGTACGGTGAAGGTCGAATTTATCCAGTCGCTACGCTCTACGCTGGAAACGAGACGAGCTTGCCAATAGTAGGAAACGTCTTTATGCAACGCTGGTAACGATAGACGCGTTACCACTTTCCCAAGTGAGACATTGTCATATGTCAACTTCCCGGGACTGTCAAAAGTTTCTGTTGTATCAGTCTCAAACGACAAACGAGAATTAGCAGAAGGAGGGAAAGATGGATTCAGTACGACAAGTTCTGCTGTGGGAACAAGAGTAGAAGGCAACGGCTTCACTATCGAAATGCGATTTGAGAAAACAAAAACGTCAACACTTGCCGTGTTATTTGTCTTCGAAGCCTCAGCAATTTCATTCATTGGATCCAATTGGATAGTAATGGTGTGAGTGCCCGGTTTGCGGAAAGTCGAGAGAGAAAAGGAAATTGAATCAGAATTAAGAACCATCATCTTCTTTCTCAGTAACTCAAAGGATACAGACTTATATGTATCAGTTGCAACCACAATTACACTATCCTTGCTCACGAGTCCGAAATTTGATATTTGCGCTGTAACGCTGAGCGAGTCATCAAGATCACTTGGCCTCAAATTCGACACTGCAACATTTTCACTTGATACTGCCAAATCGGGTAGCCGAGCAATGTGGATTCTCTGTGCAGGGTCACCCAAGAGTTCATACTGTTCAATGCTCTCGCGCAGAATCAGATTCTGAGGATTCTGTCCGTACTGCTGCCACAAGTTCAGTTTTGATTCAAAAAGTGCCTCCGCAAAAGCTCGAACAGTATCATGCACAATACCTCGATACATTCCCTCCCGAAGAAGACTCAGTGCATTAGTAAAGCCAAATCCAGATTCACCAATATACGCAATGGCTCCGCCATCTTTCTCCCGTGTAAAGACTTCAGCAAAACAGTCAACGTCGGGTTCAGCAAACCGGACGGTGCTACAACTGAAATCACTTACAAGATATGCTTCACCAAAACGATTCCGCAACTGAGCGGGATCATTGATACCGTTTGCCCAAGTGTTTGTGCCAGCGTGGCCAATAAAACTGATCCAAACTGCACCATCTGCAATTGCTTCTTGTATCTGCTGTGCCCTTTCTAGAGACTGTAAGTCGCTCTGATAAATCCGAACAGGCACACCTGCCATCGGAGCCGGAATAACGTACCGTTGGAAGATATCCTCAGCTTCCCATATGAATCTCTGTGTCTCTAAAGTGTCAAATCCACCTGCAGTGGTCACCATCATAAAACGTTTATTGAATGCCGAAAGTGATTGATAATTATCATATGACAAAGCTTTATTAACAATCACCTCTGCTTGTTCTTTTGAATTGCACGATAAGCGTCCAACGAACATTTGCGGGAGCAGATTTTGCGGCGTCCCGAACATCACATACCACGAATCACTCGCTGGATAGCCATACGCAGGTACATAGTTTGGACGCAGTGATCCCCGGTGATATTTGTAGTCCCAGTTAGCGTCACCCAAAAGAAGAAGGTACGCCGGCGCAGGCCTTTTCCAATTCTGGTATGCGTAGCCAAGGAACTCTCGAATTGGTTCTGGACCGAAGAAGCCATAATTGAATTCATCGTAGATATCGTCAACGTCAACGACTGCCGTGCGCAATTTGTCGTGCGCTTGGCGGTCCTGGGCTAATCGTTGCGCTTGCTCTTTGAAAGACTTGTGAGTAATAACGATGTAGTCCGCTCCGGTTGGATTGATGCGAATGTCTGCAAATGATTTCCTCGTCATAAATCCAGGTCTCTTTTTTGCTGCATCAGTGACAACAACAAATGTATCTCCATTTCTAACAGTGTCCTGAAAGGAAACCGCAAACTGTGAGCCGATTGCCGTTACAATTCCTCGAATGAGTTTTTGCGGTGTTCTTGGGCGATACACAGAAATTGAACTGTCTGTGAAACCCGTGATAGTAAGAGCCTCTACACGTGGAGATGCACTCCCTTGAATTTCAAACAAAAGTGAATCGTTAACCGCGATGAACTTTCGAGGATACTCTATCTCCATCCAATCGAAATATGTTTCTTCCGAACTTGCTGAGAGAGATTGAATTTGCAGTGTGTTCTCTCCGTCAAGAAATTTATCGGCACGAATGGAAAGAACAGCAATCGTGTCATCGTATCCATCAAAATACACCTGCCCAATTACTGTGCCATTCAGTATCAACTGCAGCTTATGATCCGGAGATGTCTGATGTGCTGTTGAACCCTGGAATCGCAGCCGCAGTGTGCATTCTGGCGCTCCCTCTGTTACTCTATTGTTTAAAGAGAAGTCAAAACTCTTCGTCTGACCATTCTGAACTCGTAACCAGTACCACCCTTCTCCGCTGACATACTCAGTCTGATTCTGCAGGACAATATCTCCGCCACCAGGATAGTACTCAACGTTCTCTTCAAAATGAAGCGTTGCTGAAAATGAACTAGGTGGGAGAGAACTTATCGGCGGTGTTGGCTGGACAGCAAAACGTCTGCCCAGTTCTCCTCCCCATGTGAGCCAATAGACAGTGGTATCGCTGTAACGGTTGAGATGGTCCAACGTATCATAGTTTCTCGTACCGAAAAACTCAATCCTGCAAGTGGGATCGTTCACATCAAAATGTCCATCGGATTCGCCTTTCACGAAGATTGGGATTTGCACACCCCTGCAGAACATCCTAAAGGTTTTTGGATCAATCGAAGCAGTATTGACACCGATGTTTTGAAGATCAGCCGGTGTCACGGTATGGATCCCATCCATGCCAACCGAGATCTTACAGTACGGCTGATCAACCTGAAACCAGTCTCGTGTTGAATCAATCCCGCTTTGGCGGGACTGAGGTGCAAAATGCACACGCCATTGTTGCGTAACTGAATAATTCAGAAGCGATCTTCTATAGATGTTTTCAAAATACGGATCCTCAACATAAGGGGTAGCAGCAAAGTTGCTTCTCAGCGACTCGTTTTCCTTGAAACCGATGTTAATTTGAACGGAGATACATCTCCGCAGTTCCCGTGTTGCAGGATTATATTGATAAGGGTAAAAGTGAATTCGTGCAATTCGCTGGCAACGCAGAGATGCCACATCCACAACTTCAACCAGTGACGACGGATAAAAAGAATTCCCCAATTGATCATATAATGGTATGTGCACTGCCTTGATCGGTTCGGTTGTGTCCTTCCCACGCTCAAACGACGGAGCAGGATAGATCATCTGACCAGCAATCGTCACAAATTGAGGATGGTCAATTTCAACAGCAACGTCGGAAAACGGTGGGACACCAATGAGAAATGCTTCCAAAGGCAGCTCGGGTAATCCTGCCTGAGTCAGCTTTCCGACCGCTGGCTCGGTAAACTGCAAGTACCTTGTTCCCATCTCCACGATGTCCGTCATTTGATATTCGCCGCTTGTTACTTTCAAGGACAACCCCTGAGGAGTTGAAGCAATGATTTTGACTGTCGCTTTTCCAGCAATTGCTGTGTGCCAAAGAAGAATCACAAGTCCTAAAAGCAAAGCCAGATGTGTTCTGGTCATAGACTACCTTCACAAATGTTTGCTTCTATTTACAAGCATTTTGAAGCAATACCGGAGAAACAGGGTATTGCCGATGAGATATCTTTTCCACAATTGTCCCGGCTCTTGCACCAAGCGAAAAGCCCACTCTAATCCAGCTCGTTGCAGCCACATAGGTGCGCGTTTTCTCCTTCCTGAAATGACTTCAAAGCTGCCGCCGACACCAAGCCTGATCAATGGTTCTAACTTATCTGCATTACGGTGAAGAAACAGTTCCTGTCGCGGCACGCCAAGACCTACTAATAGTATATCGGCACGAGAACGATTTATCAGTTCAACCACTTCTGTATCTTGCGCTTCAGAGAAATAGCCATGATGACAGCCGGCAACATGAAGACCAGCAAACCTATGGGTAAGCACGTCGGCTACCTTCTTCACGATCTTATCGGCGGCTCCAAGAAGGAAGATACTCTTCTGAGATCGCGCACAGTATCCAGCGAGCTTTTCCACCAAGTCTATTCCTGCGATCCGCTGTGGTAACTTGGGCTTCATCACTCTGGATAGCCAGATGATCGGCTGTCCATCTGCAACAATGATATGAGCACTTTGAATTGCTTCACGCAACTGGATATTCCTTTGCATTTCTACAAGAATTGCTGCATTCACTGTCGCTATTCGGCAGACACGCTGTTCTGCTACTGTAGTGTGAATATCCCCCAGCAGTCCTTCTATAGTACAAGTGTTAAATCTGCAACCAAGAATTTGTGTGAAGCTTAACAAGATTTTTCATTGCTTGTTTTGGTCGCTTTCTGCAATATGCTTTCTTACGCGAGGCTTTGATAGACAGCCACTGTTTCTCTCACCATCCGATCCAGCGTGAATCTCTCAAAGAAAATTCTCCGTGCCTCTTTACCCGTCCGATCTACTTCTTCAGGATGGTGGATGGAGAACAGCACAGCTTTAGCAAGTGCTTGTGGATCTCGCGGTGGAACAAGGATGCCCATTGATCCATGATGGACAACTTCAGAAATACCTCCTACATCTGTCGCTATACACACCTGTCCAACCGATGCAGCCTCTAAAGCAACCATCGAGGATCCTTCCATTGTCGAGGGAACAACAATCAAAAAAGCGCATGCAATTATTGCTGCTACATTTGCACGGGTGCCCAAGAAAAGAACATGCTTTGCCAGCCCTAACGTCTGAACCTGCCTTTCCAATTGCTGCCGCAGTGAGCCATCGCCAACAATCAAAAGCACAACGCCGGGATGGTGGTGAATAATCGTTGACATCGCTTCAAGGAGATATTGATGTCCTTTCCACGCTTCCAGCCGGCCGATGCAGGCAAGGATGATATGCTCAGAAGAGGAAAGGCGTAACTCACCTAAGAAGTCCTCCACATCTTGTCGGCTCGGTTCACGAAGGGGGATAATGCCATTGTGAATGACGGTTATAGTTTGGTTCTTCAAACCAAAATACGTTTGCAGGTGTAGTCTCACCGCTTCACTCACAGCTATGATATTCTTCCCCCAGACGCTTAACCTCTTGTATCCCTCGAAACAGTTATGAGCGGTCATGACATCCCGCTTTCTCATTAATGCTGCCGCAAGACGACTCATAGGAGCAGCGTAACGAGCATGACAATGAACAATATCAATCTGCTCTTTCTTAATGATGCGAAGCAAAGAAATAAAGGCGCGGATATATCCCAGTAAGGATTTCTCTCTTGTGTGCACATCCTTAAAAACAGGCAGATGATAAAATGGTATGTTCTTCTTTATCAAGGTCGCTTTGTAATAGCCATCGTGAGCAGCCACCACGACCCGAATTCCAGCCTGCTTCAATCCTTGAGCCAATTCAACAACATGCTTTTCTGCTCCGCCTAGTTCTAAGTTTGAATGGACGAGGAGAACATTCATTTCAGAGTCTATTCTGTAAATTCAGTAAATCTTCTCCGCACAGCAAGGATGAAATCCCGCAATTCCCTGTTCAGAATTGTTCGTTCATTAAACGTTGTCAATATGGTTCTGACAGAATCAATGACTGCTTTTACCCATTGTGTTACCATGTGATGTCTGTGAGCAATCAATAACTGCTGCCCCAGATGCCTTCCACCCACCATCAGTGCTGTATGGAATGGGAAATATTCGAAATAATATTGGAGTCCATTTCGTGTGTCGTAATAAACTCGCTTTGCAGTAGAGCTATCAGAATAGGACTTTGCGTGGTAAACAATTATATCGGGGAACAATTTTACAGAATATCCCGCTGACAACACCCTTGCTGAAAATTCCATCTCGTGCATGTATAAAAAAAATCTCTCTGTAAACCCACCAACTTTCGCAATGACCTCCGAGCGAATGCCCGCACCGCAACCGATAAACAGAATATCACGCAGTCCATTAGGTTTCAAGACCTCGATTCGCTTTCCGTTTTCACTCTTCCCGGATTCAGGATCAATCACATGAAAAGCAACTATTCCTAATGTGTGATCCCGCTCAAACTCTGTAACCATTCTCTCTATAGCGTCATTCTTGGGGCAACTGTCATCATCCAACACGACAATATATTTTCCTCTTGCGTTTGTGAATCCAGCATTCCAACCGGTGATGCCAATGTTAGCAGGCAATTGTACGAGACACAGGCTCGGAAACGCATCTCTGACCATCTCGGGCGATCCATCTGTTGAAGCATTGTCAACAACAATAATCTCGACATTTGAGTAAGGAATTGTCAAAACTTGTCGCAAGGTGGCTTGCAATTGTTGCTTTCGATTCCAACTCAGAATAACAAGAGAAACGAGCGGATTATGCTCGTGTTCGCTACCTGGATTATCCATTTCCTGTTTTGGACGCACGATGTTCTACCAAGCGAACAACGTTCTGATAGACCTCTTGAGGAGAAATATCGGTAATACAATATGGTTCATCGTAGATGCAGTGCCAGCGGCAGCCATAGCAGTCCATCTTATAAAATGCAATAGAGGGAGCAGTATTACCGTATGGAAAGAACCGTCCAAACTCACCCCCACCGACTAGGGCGACTGAAGGCAATCGAACCGCAATTGCAAGATGGAGCAATCCCGTATCATTACCAACAAAGAGCACAGCGTTTTCCATTAAAGCTGCAACTTGCCGTAATGTCAGCAGTCCCGCCCAATTAGTTGCATGACAAGAAATGTTTTCAAGTATTGTGTCAATATAATCTTTCTCCCCTCCACTCCCACTAAACACTAGAAACATATCCTGCTTTGCCAGTAAATCACACAACGTAATGAAATGCTCTTTGGGCCATCGCTTCAGAGGTTCAGAAGCACACGGAGCAATAATGACGATATCCCTATATGCTAGCCTTTCCTCATCCAACATAGCCTTAACAAAGATCTTATCATCATCACCTATCCAAACTTCAGTATTCATTTCAATATCTGTTCTCCCCCCCAGGGCAACGGCTAATTCACGATAACGCTCAATTTCTAAGTCACTTTTCGTTTTTATTAACTTGTCATAAAGAGCATTGTTCAATCGCCAAAACAGCGATGTCAAAAAGATTGGCTCACCATAAAAACCAACGGCTTGCCTCGCTCCGCTCAAAAGAACAATCTCATCAAGAAAGATTCCCCGTGAATAAAAACAATTGATCGCACTATCAAAATTCCGCTCACGTAATTGTGAAAGAAAATTGAAACGATAAAAGAAATTCCAGCGGTATTTATCGTGGTCGAAATACAATATCTCGTCAACATACGGACATAGTTCCACCAGATTTCCAACTTGAGGTGAAACGACAAGTGTGATTTTTGCTGCTGGGAACAATTTACGAACCACCGAGAGAAAAGAGGAGAAGATGACAATGTCCCCAATTTTTGCCGTCTGAGCCAGACAAATTCTTGTCGCATTTTTCTCAATCGGATGTCCTCTTAGAGCACTAAGAAAAGAAAAGATGACAAAAAATACAATCCTAAAACAGAAAGCGCAGAGATTACGACTAAAGAGGCTCAACCCGCGGAGAACTCTGCGAACCACCATAATCTTGCGCAACCTTTTCATTGCTTCATTTTTCCTTCTTCAAACATCTTCTCAACTATCCCTTTCCCGAAACTAAGGTAGCACACATAGGAATCACCAATGCCGTGTATGGTGATATCCACCCTTTTAGCAAAGATTTTGCAGAATACGTTGTGCCCTTTCACCTGAACCCCACGTTGAAGTGTATCTCCATAGATTACTAGAAGGGTGTCTGTTCCCTGAATTGTCGGAAAATTGGCACTGAAACAGAATCTGTTATTCCGGGCCTGACCCGCATAGGTCGAATCTGACGATGTCTCCCAGTGGATAGGCATCAATAATGTGTCATCCGAGAAAACGGAAGCGGTACAATCAATCAACCTTGGCGTAATCACATCACGACCGTAACGAAAGGCAAATATGTCGGCAGAGGTTCCAAACAAAGGGGTCCCACAATACTCACCAGGGACATTCAGAATAACAATGCGGTCATATCTCTTCAGATCATCCATCATCTCGAAACTCTTTTTTCTGATGTCGTCCACAATTGTGGCGCCTTCAAGCCACACCCTAGTTGACACGATGTTGGAAACAACATAGAATACAGCAACAGCGGCAGAAAGAGTATAAAAATACTTCATGCCTGCAACCACAGAAAAAAGGATGACGCTGAATGCGATTATGAGAAACAATGAGGGTATATAGAGAAACCGTTCTCCGGCATTGCCAAACAGTGGCATTGCTTTGTTAAACAGTAGCACTGATAGCAGGTATCCAAGGATAGACAACAGAAAGCTCCGTTTCAATAAGACATCGCTATTCCTTCGATACAAAATCAATACGATGACACCGGCGACCAAGCAAAGAACCGCAGCGAGCAAGTACTGGAGCGAACCAGCTGCGAAGCAACGAGGTATTATTCCCCAAATACTCTCGTTTGAGATAACAGCGCTCGGGAGACATAAGGCAACGGTCGCCTTAACCACCCCTCGTAACATTCCTAATGGATTTACATCAAACATGAAGTCACGCGGATTTATGACACCGTATACCTCATTGGACATGGTATACCCCCACAGCGATCCTAAGAAGAAAAGTCTCACCACTAGATAGCCACCGAGAATGATAAAGAAAGCCCCCATTCGATAAAATATGGTTATTCTATGCTCCGCAAGAAAACGTTCCTCGCCCCGATAGGCTAATTCCAATCCAACAATAACCAAAGGTAGCGTGACAGCCGTTTCCTTCGAAAGCAGCGCTGCCACGAAACAAGAAACTGAAAAGAAAAACAAGATTTTTTTGTTCAACTGGATGAAGTAAAGATACAACACCAGTGTCAGCAAAAAGAGAACGCACAGAGTAAATCCGTTCGTGCAGCAATCCAGGCGATACTTTCTATATGTCGTGGATGAATTGCAAACAGTAATCCACTAATCAGACTTATTTGTATTCTCTTTTCATGATTGCAGAACAACAGCAAGATAAATATGAACACCAGAACAGAATTGAATGCATGGATAAGGATGTTGGTAACATGAAATCCCGTGCTTCGTAAACCCCACATCAGATAGTCAGCGTAGAAAGACATTATGATTAAGGGGCGATAGTACCCTCCTTCATGTTTTCCTGTCAGTATCCAATCATCTGTGAAAACTCTTGATAAGTGTTGTTCGTGTTCAACAACTGTATTGACCAAAAAATAATCATCCGCCAAAAAAGTACCATCTTTCAATGGTAGATACTGCAACACTGCTGCAATAAAAACTATCCCAAACCCAAAACAATATTTGGAGCGTAATTTCACTGGCGTATGATATCTTTGTAACGACTACTGCAGATTGCATCAACAACCTTCTTCCCCTGCAGAATCGCCTGGTCAATGTTCAAATACTCCCACGCTCCAAATCGCCCACAGGAGAAAATATCCAACGACTCAAGATACTGCTGAATCAAGTCCACGTTCTTCCGATGCTCTAGATCAAAAATCACATACGCCGGGTCCAGAGTTTGAACAGATGAAAAGAGGATAGGATCATCGTCGCGGAGAATTCCTGCTTTGCGTAGCCCAGCAAGCGTATCCTGCACCAACGTCTTTTTATGAACGCTCTTCCACTGTGATTCACAGACTTCTGCCACGATGGAACTTGTCCCTTCAGGCACATTTGATGGATGCACGTTCATTGGAAATGAAACCCGATAGAATACAAATTGCTCCTCAGGGAAATATATCCAGTGATACGGAGTATCGGAAAGGGGGACTCGCCCGATGCCAATATTCACCGTATGCACGATGTTATATTTTAACTCGCGTGCTGCCTGAGCCACGTCCCCGGGAACATCTTCAATCAAACGAACAAGCGCAGGCAGAGGAAGTGTGGAAATCATTTGCTCGTAGTTCATTTGCTCTCGTCCGTTGACCTCAACAACTTTTGCGCTGGCATCTATTCGAGTAACGAGCGCGTCCAAACGAATATTCTTAACGTACGGTAAGAATCCCTTCGCAACGCTTTCAATGCCACCCCGTGTAGGGTACCAAAATTCTTTGTTCCCACCGTACTCTTTCTTTGTGTGCCCCTGAGCACCCTCAATGATTTCCTCGATGCTTGGTATTGGCACGCGACCGTCAATCCACTTGTAGTCCATCTCCCTCACATCGTATCCCCAAGCTTTCCGATTGTATGGGATCATAAAATGCTCAGCGATCCCTTTGCCGAACGTTCGATAAATCCACTCCTCAAAATTCCGCGGTTTCTCATTGTCGTTGTTCTGCTTCGCTTCGACTAGCCCAGCAACACACTCGTTCACAACATCCGACGGCAAACCGTATAGGTGTGCCTGAAAAGGGAACTCAGTCAAGACTTCCTTTGAATAGATCCATGATTCTCGTGGCTGTGCGTGATACTCGCCCTTCAACAGAACCTCACGAATGAAGTGCGATGCATACTCATCATTTGTGAAGAGCACGTGGATGGCATGATCAAAAACAAATCCATCATAAACCTCCGTACGGCAGAGTCCACCCACACGACTTTCTTTTTCCAGAATGATATAGTCATCTTTCAAATGGTATGCAGCACTCAAGCCGGTCACGCCAGCACCGAGAATCAAATATCGTGTTCTTGCCATGAAGATTCAATCAATGCTTCAACTGCTTTTGAAAATCAATAAGAAGTTTTTCATCAATAGGTTGTCTGTGAACAGCACGCCAATCACATACACGAGCGAACCTAGAATAAGTATGACAACAAAATACTCGGGACCAATGAACTGCTTCAGCCCAAACACTACGCATGACATTACCGCCACCCACACGACTGGTAGTGCCGCAACATCGAACAGACTGACGACAACATTCTTCCGAAACTCATAATGCAATCCCCAGAGGATGGCAGCCTCCGTGAGCACTGTCGCAACCGCTGCACCGATCATTCCGTAGGACGGGATCAGAACAAAATTCAGTATCACATTCACCACGGCGCCGAGGGCAATCCACCGCATATACACTCGCTGTTTATCCCAAGCAAGCAAAGGATTTCCAAAAGCCATATTAGCAAAGACGAACAGTGGGTTGATCATCAGAATTGTAAATGGAAGAATCGCTTGCTCATATTGAATGCCGTAGAAAAGGTCAATCAGTTCTCTCGCAAACAGAATGCCCGCTACTGCAACTGGGATTCCTATGAAGAACATCATCTTCACATAGTTCTTAGCAACATCGGGAAGATGTATCTCGTCTTTTCTTGAAAGGAGCGGAAAGAACACGTTGAGAATTAGTCCAGCGGGAATCAGCGACACTAACATCAGTTTGTAGGCACTTACATAGTATCCAACCTCAGCCTCGCTCCTCATGAATCCGAGCATCACAGTATCCACGTAGTAATAAATCTGAATCAAAAACAGCGATATGCCGATTGGTACTGATTGCTTAAGGAGATCTCTCCACCAGCGGAGGTCTACGGAGATTCTGAACAAACCGAAGGTTCTAAACGAGATCGCGCTCATCAGGACGAACGTCACAACGCCCGCGATGACAAAGCAGAACGCCACAAGATCTAACTGCCCCTTCATTTTGACAAAAAGGACGATCCCTATGAGATACAAGAGACTTTCGAAAACGCGGGCAATCCCCGTGATCTCCATCCGCTCGATGCCTTGAAACACCCAGCCGAGATTGAGCGCTGACGTGAAAACGCTGAGTCCGACAACGAGAAGAAAGGATTTCGTGTCCGCCGGTAGATTCGTCAAGACCACGAATCCCACAAGTACGGCGTAGGCACAGACGGCAAGAAGCAGTCGGATGGCAACGATGTTGCTGACATACTTGTGAATCTGAGTTCTGTCTCGTGCGACTTCGCGTATGCCGAGCGTATCGAATCCGAGATTCACGAGTAGAGCAAAGAACGAAAGCACTGCGAAGGAGAATCCGAGAATGCCAAATCCCTCAGCACCGAGCATCCGAGCGAGATAAACCGTTGAAACCAATCCAATAGTTTTCGCAATTCCCTCTGCTACGGCAAGCGAAGTGAAGTTCTTGAATATGCGACGGGCGGCTACCATAAATCATGTCGGCATGGAAGGTAATGTCTGCATCAGGAATGTGTAGAAGTTGTTGGACCCACAGAGTTCCGTGGTGTTGTCTTCAGAGTCAATCTCGACAAAAACCCTTCCCTACCTCGCTTCCCCGCTGTGTTCAGTTGCAGCGTGGCAGTGCAGAACGAAACTGGTGCGATACGAGGAATAACGTGTGCAACAAAGATGACGATGCGGAACCAGCTCTTATAGATAGATTTATTGTGAGTGGGGCAGTGGTTCATTTTACATTTCTGCTGCTGTTAGCCGTAGTGTTGAACTGGCGGTGTTGAGCATCGAGGTGTTGTTTTATTATGCGGAAGATGTTATCAGCGTCATCAATTCGCCCGGTCGCCGTCATTGAAAGACCGTTACCGTCAAAGGCTGTTGAGTAGCGACTTAGAATGTCGAAGCAAGTATGGATCAACTGTTCCATCTCAGTTCGTGTGACTGGAGCCGCTGCCTTGAGTATGCTTGGCTCGTCAAACCACCGTTTGTCGTAGTGACCATAGTACTCGTCTCTCTTTGTCTTCAGATTGGTTACAACCAGATCGAGCGAGTGCAATCTATCCCTATCTGATTGAACGAGTTTCGAGTCAACGTTATAATCCCGTCTGGGGACTTGGCTAACATCTGACAATCCACAGCGCGTTTTGATTGCTTCTGGAGAAAAGAGAGAAAGATGGCGTTCAACAAAGTTCAGAAAATCTGGAATGTTTCTCTCCGATCGTCCATATTCAAGCAACTTTGTGGAGATGAGGAGTACGTCCGTAAATAGAGAATTGATAACAGACCGGAAGAAATACTTGGCGTATCGGAACTCCCTTAATCGCTCATGCTTCGCATCGGATAAATAGATCAGAAGTTGATACTGAGAATTAAGGAAAGTCAACTCACGTTCCAACGACTTAATGTAACACTTGAATTTCTTTTCTACCTCAGATAGCATTTCTCTCAACCCCCAACATTACAGCTAACGTTTCAGGCAAACCACCGTTCCGTTTGCCGCTACCAAATGATTTGTTTCTGCGGCAAACGGAATGAAGCGAGCACTTCACATTTAGCCGATCTGAGTTTCAACTTTGCCGATCCAGCGTGCGTGCGCCGGTTTGTCGCTTGATAAGCGTCCGTGGGCGCGCGACCCACTCTGCCAGGATTCCGCACAACATCTATTGCTCATCTGCATTTCAATTCTCACGTACTACATACCCGTGGTTCTTCGCCCACTTTTTTGCCGCGTCGACGAGAGTCGGGTTCTTGCTTGCAAGAAGTTCTGATGCAAACCAGGGCTTGCTTTGCGAGTCAAGCAACTGTATGAGGGCCTTTAAGGCTTCGTCGGTTCCCATGCGAATGAAATATCTGCGTCCTGCCAATAGGGCGATGGAATCCTTCTCAGCCAATGCCTTGTGAAAGAAGACCGAATCACGCTGGTCATGAAAATTCGCCAGAGCTTCGATCGAGAACCACCGCACCGATGAATTCTTCTCTCCTATCAATTTCAACAAGGCAGATACCGCATCATCGGCTCTCAAGATGCCCAACGACATAGCAGCAGTCCACCGGACGGTCGGATCCTTGTCATCCAGAAGTTTGATCAAGAGAGGCGCCGACGCCGTATCGTTGCGATCGCCCAATGCCAGGGCTGCATTCCACCGAACATCGTCGAACTTCGATGACAGTGCCCCCCTCAGCAGAGTGATTGATGAATCTTTCCCGTTTTCGATCAAGGCATGTACCGCGTTCAGTCTGATGTCCGGATTCGCATGGCCGATGGCCAGCGAGAGAAGTCTCGTATCGTTCTTCTCGATGACACATTCTTGGGAGTATTCCGAAAACGGAACGGGAACTGCGAACCATTCGAGTGGTTGCTGAGATTCCAGAGTAAACGAAGACCCGAGGTGTCCCCACACTCGAAAGCCGATTTTTCCCCGCACGATCAGGTCGGAATCAATCCTTCCGGTGAGCGTCGTATAACTTTTATCAGAATAGGAAAACTCTCTGGTCTCTTTTGAGACATCAATTGTCTCATCGAGTCGCCACGTCATCATGAAGGGAGGGTTGAGTGAACATTCCTTGGTAACAAACTCCGATATTTCTCGATCCTCGGAATCATACCAGAAACTCACGTTCAGTTGAACGGAACCGTCTCGTACTACTCCGCAATAGAATTTCTTAGTTGTGGTTTCCTGAGCAACAGTAAGAGATTGGATTGTTATTAGCACAAGGAAGATCGTGAAAGGGACATACTTGTTGACTATCATTGTGATTGTCCTTCAATGAGTGAGTGTGGTAACCACGACTGTTCTGCTTAGATTCTGGTCCTCCGCCTGGCAGAATCAATATCATACGCCAACGTATAGAAGTCCTCCTTTTCCAGGGTATGAATGCGTATGACACCTGCGCGTACAAGCCTCACCAAAATCCGGGATGCCCGACGCTCTGAGATGTTGACCAACTTGCTGAATTCCTTCAGAGTAATCCTGTCGTTTGCGTCGAGGTGGGCAAACAGCCTGCGCTCGTTCTCACCGATGGCAAGCTTCAGCGGTGGTCTATCAGGATTCTCATCCCTCAGGAGCTTGACAACCTCTCGGCTTGCCGTGACGCTCTTGTCATTCAACCGGATGTACACTCGTGTACCGTTTCCGTTGGCATGGTTGCTGTCGTTAAGCAGCGAGTGCGGCTTGGTCTTGCTCTCTGGAATGACAGCCACTATGACGTCTTTTCCTTTGTAGCCGACGATTTCGACATCCGGCACAATAGGCGGATCGCAGTAGTTCTTCCCCACCATCTGAATCAGTTCGATTTCACCCTTCTCAGACTCAACCCCAACGACTTTCTTGTCATCATCAATACCAAAAAGAATACATCCGCCCTTCGTGTTGGCGAAGGCGATCATGGACTTCGCAATCTTCTCCTGAGAGGAGACCTTGCGTTTGAACTCGACTCTGAAGCCTTCCCCCTCTTCCAGCAAGTCGTTTATATCGTTCATGTTCATGGTGCAACTCGAGAATCATAGCACCGTCGAGATGACTCACCCCACGCAACATTGTTCAGTGCCCTGCTCAGTCCATCTGCCCGAGTTACTGGTCACACGGCACTGCTTGGACATTAGCCCAGTTTGTACTTGCTGCGGATCTTTTCGCCGGAAATCGGACCACCCAGCAGGGCGCTGATGTAACAGACGTCAAACGCTCCGGCGCTCAACGGGAGAATACTCCATACCATTGACAGTACGCCGAGCAAATGATCCCTGTACATGTAGCCGACTACCAGAAATCCTATGCCTGCAACTAAGCGAAAGATGCGACCCCCTGACCTGTTCATGAATCGAGAGAATCCAGATCGATTGAAGGCTTCGCCGAGACTGCTCATGGAGAACCTCCTCAAAGACTTATGAACAATTTAGATTCTAGAATACTCGTTGGTCAACCTGTGTCTTGATATTGCCAAGTGGTAAGAGAGAATCAACACCACCGCGGATTAAGAACTCGGTATGGGGCGCGCCATCCACCGTTCCGGTGCTGGAAGAGGTTCAAAACCCCCATACCGCTGATACAACCCGTGAGCATCGCTCGTCGCGAGAACGAACAGTCGCAGCGTCTGTAACTGCGGCTGGGCTGTAATCGTCTCAATCAGCCATTTGCCTAACCCGTGGCTTTGGTAGTCTTCAAGAATAAAGACATCACATAACCAGGCAAACGTGGCGTAGTCGGTCACGATACGAGCAAACCCGACTTGGCGTCGCGCTTGGTAGACGCCGTAGCATAGAGAATACTCAATGGACAGTTGGACCGTCTCCAGAGAACGACCCTGCGCCCAGTAGGACACAGTGCTCAGCCAGTGATGGATAAGTGGGATATCCAATTGAGACTTATCGGTGCTGATCCGGAACGGCCCACGCTGTGCCTCGAAAGATATCATAGGTTCATTTCGCATCCAGTTTTAAATACTTTTCTTCTGGACTTGGGGTAACAGTAGCGCTAGAGTGGAGCCCGACGCCCTACGCATCACTGACAACAGCACTATCGATTTTTTACTTGGTGCTTCCAATATGTGCACTTTGCATCCCGCTCTGTTCTTCCAGTCATTTCTTCAATTGCTATTTCAACGGCAAGACAATTCTCTACTTCCTGCAAAGTAATTTCCCTCACATTTGGTTGTAAGCAACGATTGAATTTGCTTAAAATCATGCGGCGTTCATGAATATCATCTATGATGCGTGCTTTTCCATAGCATATTACGCTATCACTATTTACATGACATTTAGCGCCTTGGGGATGAGACACCATTTCTCCAAAATGTCTACTTACAGCAAAGCATACATTCGGATTTCTTCTGATGATTTCGAGTTTGCTTCCCTTTAATGAACAATGAAATATTATCTTCCCATCAGAATAACCATAGGTCAATGGAATGACGTAAGGACTGTTCTCTATTGACACTCCGAGATACCCAACTCGTTCTTCGACAAGTAGTTTTTCCATTTCCTTCGTTGAGTCAATAAATTCCTTTGGCATGAATCCTCCAAATCCTTTCTACTCATCCAGAATAAAATATCCGATATGAATTTATCCTACATGACATGATTGCGCCCAACATCTACATTCACCATCCCCTGGCATCCATTCTATTCAGAATGATATCCGTTCTTCTCATCACATATCTACTGTTGGTATTTGGTTTATGTCGAAGCGGACTCGGAATCACCGCCGCCATTCGAGCTGCTTCTTCCCGCGTGAGATTCCCAGCCGACTTGCCAAAGTATAACCTTGATGCTGCCTCCACTCCAAAGATACCATCGCCCCATTCAATCACGTTGAGATATATTTCCAAGATTCTTCTCTTTGAGAGTTCCCTCTCCATCCTCAGAGCTATGATCATTTCCTTGAACTTGCGAAGAGGATCCCGCGATGTTGAGAGATACAAGTTCTTCGCCAACTGCATCGTAATGGTGCTGGATCCTCGAACGACTCGCTCCTCCTCCAAGTTGCGCTCCACAGATTCTCTGACTTCGTACCAGTCTATGCCGCCGTGCTCAAAGAACGTCCCGTCTTCCGCGACGATGACAGCATTAATGAGGTGCTGAGAAACTCCGGACAAAGGAACCCACGTTTGCCTGATCTGGAAACTCCCTTCCGCCACTTCTGCGCGCTGAATCATCAGAGCCGTGAGCGCCGGATTCTCCGTCTTCAGGTCAATGATGCTAACGCTTGGGAGGGAGAAATATGCGTAGATAACGATAAATCCTAACACGCTAAGAAGCAGTTTCCACCAGCGCGATGCCAACCGCTCATACAACGACTGTACAAGGCGCTCCCAATCACCTCTTTTCATCTTCTTTGTGAATCCAAATAACTCTGTAAGATCAGTGATGCGGCAATTGCATCTGCCCTCCCTTTCTGCTGTCGCTGTGTCTTCCGTGTACCCATGTCTATCATCGTACGGTGCGCTACCTTCGTCGTGAATCGTTCATCCCATTCGAGGATCTCGACAGCAAATCGTTCTTTCAGATCAGATAGAAACCGTTCAACCTCCAATGCTTTCTCACCGCGAACACCTTTCAGATTATATGGCATCCCGATAATAACGAGTTCCACATCGTATTGCTCAAGCGTTTGCTGTATATGATCGAAAACGGTGGCATCGTTCTTGATCGTAGTAAGACTCTGGGCAATAATTCTCATCGGGTCACTGACCGCGAGACCGATTCTTCTCGTGCCATAGTCAATTCCCAAAATACGTCTTCCGTTAGGGAGGCTGTTCTTCGTCATGAATCACGGACGACTTCATTTGAATGAACTGAAGCGATAGTCTCTGCCGCTTTGCTCTCCTTATCCTGCGAGGTCTCTCCTCCAGGCAAAGACGATTCTAACGGCTGTTGGAGAAACTCCTTCAGTAACTTGCTCGGCTTGAAGTGCGTTTTCCTCCGGGCCGGGACGAGCACGATCTCTCCCGTCCTTGGGTTGCGTGCTTGAGGTTTCGGTTTGGTCAGCTTCACCTCAAAGACGCCAAAGTCTCTGATCTCCATGCGCACTTCAGGATCGGCAGTCATCAACAGCTCTCGTATTGATGCAAACACAGCATCCACAAACCTCTCTGTATCCGCCAACTTCTCATCCAGATGCTTCGCCACCTGGTGTGCAACATCTTTCTTAGTTAATGTTTTCACTTTCGGTTTATCCGTCGCCATAAGCATATCCTTATCATTCCTCGAAACGCTCCACACGAGAAACCCCTTTCACTTTTCGTATTCTCTCCATCAACCTCTGTAGGTGATCGAGATCCTTCACATAAAGCGTGATGGAGCCGCTGAACATGGAGTCCTTGGAAAGGAGGTTCACGCTGCGGATATTGGTATCCATGTAGGTGGAAATGGCATGGGTGATATCGCTCAAAAGACTTGGTCTATCCTCGCCCGAGAGTTTGATGCCGGCAATGAATTGGGCTTCCCCATTTGCGGGCCAACCGACCTCGATGATCCGATTCCTGAGCGAGGAATCCGTCACTTCCGCATCCTGAAGTATGTTTTGAATATTTCTGCATCCTCGACGATGAATCTTGATTCCTTCCCCCGTTGTGACGAAACCAACGATATCATCCCCGGGGATCGGATCACAACATTTTGCGTACTTGTACATGAGATCGTGGCTTTCTCCTTCAAACAGCACTCCCCCTGTGAATCCCCGCGTCTCTCGGACAAATGTCGTGAACTGTTGCTGTAGAGGAGGCGCTTCCTCCTTAGTTTCCCCTGGTTTGCCAATCTGCTTGCCCTTTTCCCGAAATGTGTCAACCAAGCTATCAAGATTGATCTCGTCGTTTGCAACCGCCGCGTAGAACTTCTGCACATTATCGAATTTCAAGCTGTGAATAAGCTTAACGAATTCATCTTCATCAATATGCACCTTGCTCTTTTTCAGTCTCTTCTCCCAGAGGTCTTTCCCCTGTTCAATCAATTTGCGCTTTTCCTCGTTGATCCATTTTCGAATTTCTGACTTTGCTTTGTGCGTCACAACGAATTGCTCCCAGTTCCTGCTGGGGGTCTGGTTCTTCGAGGTGATGATTTCGATCTGGTCGCCGCTCTTGAGCTTCGTGTCTAAGGTCACGATCTTTCCATGGACCTTTGCCCCAATACAATGGAATCCTACCTCCGAGTGAACCTCGAACGCAAAGTCCACCGGCGTTGCCCCTTGCGGAAGGATCTTTAGATCTCCCTTGGGGGTGAAGACGTAGATCTCATCCTGATAGAGATTGAGTTTGAAACTCTCCATGAACTGTGTCGGTGGTTCTGCCTCGCCTTGCTCGAAAATCTCACGAATCCAGTTGATCCACTTTTCTAGTCCTTCATCGGTGCTCGAGATATCTTCTTTGTATTTCCAATGTGCAGCAACGCCTTTCTCTGCCACCTCGTGCATCTGCCTTGTCCGGATCTGCACCTCCACCATCTTTCCTTCAGGACCTATGACAGTGGTGTGAATAGACCGGTAACCGTTTTTCTTTGGAAGGGAGACGTAGTTCTTGAAGCGCTCTGGAATGGGGATGTAGATTTCGGAGACAATACCATAGACAGCGAAGCAGTCATTGTCGTTCGCGGTGTCAAGGATAATCCGTATCGCGAATAGATCATAGATCTCGTCCAACGACCTATTGCGTTGCATCATCTTATTATGAATACTGTAGAGATGTTTCGGTCTGCCGCTGATCTCAAAGACAAGCTCTTCTTCCTTGAGTCGCTTTTCAATTGGCTCAATGAACTTCCTGATATATGTCTCTCGTTCTTTGCGTCGGGCTTTCAGTTTCTCTGCGAGATCTTCATAGCCAGGACGATCCGTGTATTTGAAGGAGAGATCCTCAAGTTCCCACTTGATTCCGCCAAGCCCAAACCGATGGGCTAACGGGGCATAGATCTCGAGAGTCTCAGTCGCCAGTGGTGTCTGTCTCTCAACCGGAAGATACTCTAAGGTTCGCATGTTGTGCAGTCTGTCGGCGAACTTTACCAAGATCACGCGGATGTCATTGATCATTGACAGCAGCATCTTCCGATAGCTCTCTGCTTTCGTCATCTCTCGACTTTTGAGCATATCGCTAATCTTGGTTTCGCCGATCTTCGTTACCCCGTCAACGATATCCGCAATCGTATCGCCGAAATCCGTCCTAATGTCTTTTAGCTCAAATCCCGTGTCCTCGACAACATCGTGCAAGAGAGCACTTGCCACCGAAACATCGTCTAACGGAACCTCCTTGGCAACAATCATCGCTACTTCATACGGATGGTTGAAGTAAGGTTCACCTGAAGCACGGATGTCGTTCTTGTGAGCGTCATGACTCAAGCGGAACGCCCTCGTTATTAAACTCTCATCAATAGAGCGAAGGTTCTTCCTGCAGACACTCAGAAGATCCTCTAGTTTTTTCTTATACTTGCCGTTGACCATATCCGTTATCCGTAACGCTACGCTAGCTTATCTTCCAATTGATATGAACAATCATCAAGGCTGAGAGGTTCTCTGGTTTTCGGATAACCTCGTGAAAAAGCAAAACTTATCCACAGTAATATATGCCTTTCAACACCAAATGTCAAGTTTGATCTGTGGTTTGGAGGCAACGAGTCCGCAGTCAATTCTAAAGAGCTTCTTCACGCTTGGAAAGGAATCTCCCGCCACACTCAGGGCGTCTCCCTCTGCGGAACACGCCTCGCCACTGAGTTGCAGACCTGCACATCAGGCGCAACTCACATGGACTTACATCCACAGACTTCTATCCAGGCTTCGATACTGGATCGCCTCGCTGACATGCTCAGGACGTATGGTCTCGCTTCCCGCGAGGTCCGCTATTGTTCGAGACACCTTCAATATTCGGTCGTATGCCCGAGCGCTAAGCCCCAGCTTGGTTATCGCCATCTTGATCAGTTCCTCGCCCGCAGCGTCAGTCTGACAAAACTCCCGGATGTCTTTCGACTGCATGTCGGCATTCTTGAACAATCCTTTCCTTCCCCTAAACCTTTCAAGCTGAATCTCTCGCGCCCTCATCACTCGCTCACGTATTTTCGATGAAGGCTCACTTAGCCGCTTGTCTGAAAGCTCCTTATATTTTACTGCCGGGACTTCGATATGAATATCAATCCTATCAAGCAATGGTCCTGAGATCTTCGCCATGTATTTCTGAATCTGCACTGGCGTGCATGAACACTCATGCGAAGGATCTCCGAACCATCCGCATACGCACGGATTCATTGCAGCGACCAACGTCAGATTCGCGGGATACTCAACGGTCATCTTTGTGCGACTGATGGTCACACGTCCATCTTCCAAAGGCTGACGGAGAACCTCCAGGACATTCCTAGCAAACTCAGGAAGCTCGTCAAGAAACAGTACACCGTGATGTGCCATTGAGATTTCCCCGGGTCGCGGAATCGTGCCTCCTCCAACCAGTGCCGCATCCGAGATGGTATGGTGCGGCGAACGAAAAGGTCTTGTTGCCACCAAGGCCGTGTCGGGAGGCAAGAGTCCAGCTACGGAATGAATCTTCGTCGTCTCCAATGCTTCTTCAAATATCATCGGAGGCAGAATCGTGGGCAAACGCTTCGCAAGCATGGTCTTCCCGCTGCCCGGTGGACCGATCATGATGATGTTGTGTCCTCCAGCCGCAGCGACTTCCAAAGCTCGCTTCACATGCTCTTGACCTTTCACATCGGCGAAATCCACCGAATATTTCTGCACCTGAGCAAAGATCTCATCGAGATTGATTCGAAACGGCTCAAGCAACCGATACTCACCATTGAGAAAATTCACAACCTCACTGAGCGAGCTCATCGGATAGACTTCCACTCCCTCGATCATCGCCGCCTCCTTAGCATTTTCCTTCGGCAGAATGATTCCTTGCAGTCCGCGTTTGCGCAACTCGACAGCCATAGGTAGAACCCCGTGTACAGGACGTAACATACCATCCAGTGCCAACTCACCGAGCATGACAAACTTCGTCAGTAACTCGCTGTTGACTTCACCGATGGCAGCTAAGATACCCACAGCTATCGGCAGATCAAAGGCGCTCCCCTCCTTGCGGACGTCAGCGGGGGCGAGGTTGACGGTGATGCGATTGTAGGGAAAGCGAAATCCGGAATTCTTGATCGCTGCACTGACCCGTTCCCGGCTTTCCTTGACTGCATTATCTGGCAAGCCGACCATCAGAAATACGTACAGACCACCCTCGATGTGGGTTTCAATCTCTACCGTGTAGGCGCTGATGCCAAAGGTCGCGCAACTAAGCACTTGCGATAACATGACGTTCCCAGAATGTGCGGCTGTGACGAGTTCTTAGTCTCTTACAAGTGAGCTGTCTGCAGGAAAAACCAAAGACTTCTTGACCACAGATTAGCACGGAAAGGACATGGCGCCTTTGGCGCTAGGACACGGATAGAAGATATTTGTGCCGCTTCAGCGCCCTCAGTCGGTCTATTCGATGCCTATCTCGTGTACATCCGCAGTGAATGCTTTTCTTGTCGCGCTCGACGGGATTCCGTGAAGCGGCGTTTGGTTGCACCTCCGTCGCGTTAAGTATTTGAAAGCAACTTCGTTCTCCAGCGGTATCTACTAGCAGATCAGGACGGGTATCGGGATAGAAATGGCTCCTCCACTGTTAGAGCAGATGAGCGAACGCCGAGACGCGGAATAGCTGCTCTTCTTGTGAGCCGAGAGGCGCGGGGGTCCTTCACAATTCCTTGAGCAATCCTTCTCGAGGCGCTCACTTCCACAGGTCAATTCTAACGAAAAAAGACTTTAATGTCAAGGAAAAATTATGCGGTGCCGGCACTCCCTTCAGAGAGAAGTCGTCAATCAATCCTTTGGAATTCGGTGCCTACTGGTTGCAATTTAGTCGAATTCTTCTTATATTTAACACGGATCTTATGGCAGTCGGCAAACGGTTTGAAATCATCGAGTCTCACCCAACGATCAGACACGGGCTCACCGGCAGCAAATGCACTCCTCCGAATGACAATGCTGTGTGATCTTCAATAACACCAAATAATCCAAACATCACAAACCAATCAAGAGGTAGAAAGATGAGAAAACTCTTTACTGTACAACTAATGATTGTCATCCTGGCATCAGCCGCGCTTCTGTCGGGATGCTCCACTCAGCAGGTTACACGACCAGACTACTTGGCTTACCTTGACACAGTGAAAGCTGGTCAGTTCGACACGGGGAAGATGTGGACGTTTGACTATCCGCCGATGGATTATTTAGCAAAGACGTACGATTTTGTTCCGACGAAGGAATGGTTTGAGAAAGCAAGGTTGTCCGCACTACGGCTTCCCGGATGCACAGCTTCTTTTGTCTCCGAAGACGGTCTTGTGATGACGAACCATCACTGTGCAAGGGGATCCGTTGATAGGGTTACTCGTAAAGGGGAGAATCTTGCAGACTCAGGTTTTTATGCGAAGACACTTGAAGAGGAAAGGAAGGTACCACGCCTCTATATTGATCAACTCGTTCTTCTTGAGGATGTCACTGCAGAGGTTCAGCAAGCATTTGAAAGTGGGAAGACAGACGAAGAGAAAGTTGGAAACCGAGACAAGAAGACCAGAGAAATTCAGGAGAGATATTCCAAGAAGTTCAAGGAGACAACAAAAGACTCAATGGTTTTCAGCGTGGTGACGTTCTACAATGGCGGCAAGTACGCTCTCTACGGTTATAAGAGATATATTGATCTCAGGCTTGTGTTTGCCCCCGAGACGATGATGGGATTCTTTGGCGGTGATCCAGATAACTTCACGTATCCGCGATACGATCTTGACATGTCATTCTTCCGCGTTTATGACAATGACGGAAAACCTTTGAAGACGAAGAATGTGTTCAGATGGAGCCATGGAGGAGCCAAGGAAGGTGATGCCGTCTTCGTGATTGGAAATCCCGGAAGAACAAGCAGACTTCAAACTTACGCACAACTCGAGTACAATCGTGATTACCCCTATCCTTATACGCTTAGCTTGCTTGATGAAATGGTCAGAATCTATTCTGATCTAATGAAGAAATATCCCGATAGAAGATCCAGATATCAGAATACCCTTTTCGGATATTCGAACTCACAGAAATCTTATGTAGGAAGGCTTGGCGGACTTCGCGATCCCTATCTTATGGCTAAGAAGAAAGACTTTGAGAGGAAGTTCAAGGAAGCTGTCTTGCGTAATCCAACATTGAAATCTAAGTACGCATCAACGTGGGATGAGATTGAGCAACTTCAAGGAGAAAAGGCAAAACTTTTTGGCGAGTTGAACGCTCTTAACGTCAGGGGATTGGGGCGCTCAGCGTATTTCTCAAGTGCTGCCGACCTTGTAGAGTTTGCTCACCAAATGAAAATGCCCGAGGACAAGCGCGAACGAAGATACAAAGGAGCAGAATTAGATTCACTTAAGGCGCGATCGTCCCGCTCAGAGATTGACGTTGAAGTCGAAAGAGAAGTGTTGACTTCTTTCCTGAAGTATTTGAAATCTACTTTCGGGGACAAGTACGATCCCGTGAACAAACTCCTTGGTGGAAAAGCACCCGAGACAGCCGCTCTGGATCTCTCCAAGTCAGCCGTCACGTCAGACAAGGAGAAAGTGAAAAATCTCCTCAATGGAAATCCGGATGATATTCTGAGTTCAAAAGATCCGTTGATTTCTTATGTTGTTCAGATAGAAACCAGGGCGAAAGAGGTCAGAGATAAATACAGTGAGATTCAGTCGAAGGAAGCAGCAAAGGTGCAACTCCTCGGAAAGGCGATCTACGAGGTGTACGGCACGAACATTCCACCTGACGCGACGTTTACACTCAGACTTGCAGACGGCGTGGTGAAGAGTTACGAATACAATGGAACGATTGCCCCACCCGTGACGACGTTGTATGGAATGTATGACAGATACTATTCCTTTGGAAGGAAGGATCCGTGGGATCTACCTGACAGGTGGAAGAATCCTCCGCCGACATTTGATCTTAAGACACCTATGAATTTCATAATGACCAGCGACATCATCGGCGGGAACTCAGGAAGCCCCGTGGTGAACAAGAACCTGGAAGTCGTTGGCTTGATCTTTGACGGAAACATAGAAAGTCTGCCTGGAGACTTCATCTTCACGGAAGAGAAGAACAGAGCGGTCGCGGTTCACTCCGCAGGAATTCTTGAAGCACTTGATCAGATCTACAAAGCCGACAGAATCGTGAAGGAACTTAAAGCCGGGAAGATTGAACCGTGATCTGTAGTTGGGTATTTCGAGTCTGGTTAAAAGTTCAATCCGAATCTAATTGAGAGAGAACCCCATCCTATCTGGATGGGGTTTTCAATTTCATTTAGTTGGGTGACCGAGTTGTCATCGGAAATGCGGAGTCGGAGGTCACTCAGATCGCGAAAGAACATCGGAAGAGATTTGCTCTGCTATGAAATAGGTAACTGTGTTATGCCGAGAGAGGGTGTCTTTGCAGGAGTTGTGAAGAGAGGTAGAATACAGGAGGGAGACGTTTTGACTGTTTATGCGAAGGATCAGTCTAGCCAATTGATGGACGGCAGCAGTTATCAGACGTGGATTCTCTGAGGACAAGCACCACGAAACCTTGTCGTCAACTTCACAGTTGGTCACGCTGAACTGGTTTCAGCGTCTAGATAGACCCTGAACCAAGTTCACGGTGACACACCGACTTCATTTGCCACTCCTATCACGGGTCGTCATGCTGAATGAGCGCCTCTGGCGCCATGGCACAAGGCGCCACTTGTTTCAGCATCTCTAATTCGGTGATATGTATAGACCCTGAACCAAGTTCAGGGTGACACTCAGACTTCCTTTGTTCTCGCTATCATGAATCGTCATGCTGAACTTGTTTCAGCATCTACTGTCGCATCTCCTAGCACTTCAGCCGATAAATCCTTCATCTCCGGATTAACAGACCTAATTAGATTGATTTTCCATTCTCGATGCCACCTCTTGAGTTGTTTCTCTCTCGCAATCGCATTGTACATTGAACCAGCAACCTCATAATAGACCAGATACTTCAACTTATATTTCTGTGTGAACCCTGGGATGGCACCCTCCCGATGCTCGATAATCCTTCGCTGTAAGTTGTTGGTAACACCGATGTAGAACGTTGTGCTCTTGAAATTGCTCATGATGTACACATATCCCTCTTTCATTTGAAAATACCCTCACAGTTCGTCATGCTGAACTCGTTTCAGCATCTGCAATTCGGTCATCTGTTTAGACCCTGAACCAGGTCCAGGGTGACACAATAACGGGAGCGGTCTGGAAAGCCTGCCAGAAGTGTAGTGCAAAACGGTGTTTCACACGAGCGAATCGCCGATTCGCTCTACAATGGCGCCATGGCGCAAAGCGCCACTCGTTTCAGAATCCGTAATTCAGCATCTGTATAGACCCTGAAGCAAGTTCAGGGTGACACACAAAAAAGAATGGTTAGCAAATGTTACCAGGCCGGAAGCGGTCCCAGAGGGTGTCCACTTTGGATTTTAACGTGGTGTCGGTGAGCATAATAGAAGAAGATCATATATAGAATTTGAACGGAAGTGGTGCGGTGTCTTTTTCAATAGGTGCTGAGGTTAAAATGTCGCCAATCTTATCTGCAAAGTTCAATGTTATCGGCATCCCGTCCGCGAAGTGACAAGCATTGTAGTTCAACTTAGTCAATGCTAGCACATCCTTGAGCACTGTGAAAATATCGGCATCACCTTGGACAATCTCTACACTCAGAGGATACGGAACATTGGTGATGGGAGCCGATGCTATACGAGGGATGTATCCTGTGGTCCAGAGATATCCTTTCCTAGAATGTTCAATAAGTGCAGACCCCCTTAAGATGGGATACTCTCCATCCCGAAAAAGTTGTAACAAACCTTTTCTTATTCGAACACCAACAATCCTTATAGACTCATCCCCAGTTTTTGTGAATCCTTGCCATTCGTTGTCATCAAAATACGTTTTTCCGTGAATGAAGATTTCTTTGGGTTTCGTACCACAGATTTCTTTATAGGCAGACAAAGCTTTCTGGATGATATTAACTGCAGCGGATGGGCTCAAATGGTAGTCTTCACCCTCTGGGGACTTCCACGGACCAACCGCCCCATTAAACACGACACCATCACCCGAATCTAAGAACATCTGTGCTGCGCAACATGCGGATCGGCTAGTCGGGTCATCATCCATTTTCTTGTACACCATACCCAAATAGCATACCCCTTTTCTGACTCCATGCAATTTCCACGGCTTCCCACCTATCTTATAAAAAATTGTTGACGACAAATTCCAAGCGACCTGAGAGTCTGGTTGTAACTCTCTAAGTGGTTCACCTTCGTCATCCGTAAAAAACTCCGGAGCTAAAGTGGTTTCTCGAATGATTTGGATCGGATCATTCACTTTCTCCATTATCAACTTGGCTTTCAATTGGCGACGAAAATCGGAATCAAATTCATATGCCTCATAATCCTGCAATTGGTCTTCAAACAGCAGTGATTGCCCCATCTTAAGTTGATGGGCCCTGTTCTTTCGCATCCGGATTATTCGTTTCGATATATTCATCGTCGAATCAAGCGGTTTCGATTGCGGTCTGCAGGTTGTGAACAATTGCTCAGGTGATACTACGAACCAGATTTTTACACTGGCGTCTGCCTTCTTGTAAAACTCTAGTATTTCATTCACATATAGTCCGACTGCGTTGTGTACTCTCTGAAAGCTGTCTTTCTCTGTCAATGTCTCAACCAAGATATTGGAATCAACCACCTTCTCCGCAACGGCTGTAGGTGGAAAGTGTATGCCAAAAGCTGCCTCAAACCCCGGGAAAGGTATCCACAGGTTTGTACCTTCCTTCTCGGCTAATGAGCGTTGTATCTTATTCACCCATTCCCTAAAGAATTCTATACCCTCTATCGTGCCCACGACACCATAACTTACGCCAAATACGCCTTTTGAATCAAAGGGACCAAAGAGCGTCAAACCGTCCCTTGGATCGTTTAGATCTTGATCGAACCCAAAGGTCAAAGTGGGCTCCGGCAACAATATGAGTTCATTAGGAGTCATATCATTTGATTTCTTCTTCCAAGTTTTTCAGGTTCTTGATAAGAAATCGGCATCAAGAACTCATCCGAGAGACTTTTGAGCCTAACGTGTTTGTCGCGCCCAACGGAGAAGGATAATTCACCCAAGCCTTCTGCGAGATGAATCATCGACGCACGAATTCGGTTCCTCCAAGTTTGATTATACCACCTCTTATAAACAGATCTAGGGGCTGGGCGAATATTTCCTTTTGTTTTCAGTAGAACGGATGGGTGAATCGAGAAATGTGGCACTGGTAACCGCACGAAATTTCCCACAACGCCAAAATGCCAAGTGTCAGCATAATGCTTTCCCCAAAGCACAAGTCGCTGATCAAGTTCCCCAGCATTAGTATACTTTATCTTTTTCCCTGGCAAAGTCATATTATCGAAATAGAAACAACGAGATTTTGACAAATTGTAGTATCGGAAGCCCTTGGTCATTAACCCCTTTGATAGGCTCTGATTCATTAATCTAGAAAGGATATAATCACCCTGACCTGGCGATTTGACTAGTGGATGCTTTCCAGTAACTAGGCCTGATATTTCAATGGGATGACTCTCGGTAATCACGACCTGCGACAGAAGGTCTTCATCTAACTCATCATAGGAAGAGAAACTGATGAGATACTCTTTAAATAAGAAGAATGGAAAAGAGAAGTCTCCTCGAATCGTAACATTTTGCCCAACATGATGTGCATATATAATCTCTGGGTAAGACAGAATCCTAAATCGATTCGATTGCAGTGTTTCAGAAGTCTGCCGTAAGGTCTCAGAACCTGTTATGTTTTGCCTCCACCAATTACTTACCGCATCCGGAGAGAAACGATTATTCTTCTCCACTTTATCACGGTTAAGAGCTTTCAAAAGCTGAGCTAATCCTCGAGCCCAGTTATCCCTAAAAGAAATTGCCTGATAACTCTGTAAACGGAAATCGGTCTCGTCAAAAGCAAGGTTATCAATCTTCAAAGGAATAATGAAATTCTTCAGTCCTGCCTTCTTTACTACACCACGAGCAACTTCGAGTTCGTTAAGAGGATCTAGCTTCTTATTTGAAATTGATGATAGAACAAAAAGAAATTTTTGTGTTTTCGTTTGTAAAGCCTCATTGATTTCTTGCGGCCAGTTCTCTCCCCCAAGAAGTTTCGTTAGGTCACACCACACCCCATACCCTTCCTTGGCCAATTGTAGAGCAAGCCAACGAGTGAAATCAGAATCTTCTGATGCGTGACTAATGAAAATCATATCTCTCATAACAAGCATTCTAAGATTATGTTGCCAACCTCTGCATCAACTCAATCAACCCTGCAAACTCACTCTCGCCGAACAGCTTCTCCACCGCATTCACTGCGACTTTTCTCCAGCTTCCTTCATCTGTCGTTTTAGCTCTTCCACGGAAGGGAATGCATCGGCGAGTCGTCTCGGCAGTTTCTCTGTTGCTTGATAGCGCGCGACACCAAGCGGTTTATGGACATCACGCAGAGCAAACTCCACTACAACGTCATCCTTATCCTTGCATAGGATAATGCCAATGCTAGGCTTATCATCCTTGTGGCACAATTGTTCATCAACGACAGAAAGATAGAAATTCATCTTCCCAGCAAAATCCGGCTTGAACGGCACGATCTTAAGGTCGATGACAATGTAGCGCCGCAGCCGAAGATGGTAGAACAGCAAATTGATGAAGAACTCCTCACTGCCAACCTGCAGGCGATACTGGCTTCCCACAAAAGCGAATCCTGATCCTAATTCAATGAGGAACTGGCGCAGGTGACGGAGTAACTCCTGTTCAAGCTGGCGCTCTTTTGCATCGGGTTCAAGTGCAATGAAATCGAAGATGTATGGATCCTTCAGCATCTCATCAGCAGCACATGCGTGCTTCGCTGGCAACAGACGGCGGAAGTTGTGCGTCTTCTTTGCCATCACCTCACGCTTGTACAAGTTCGTGTCGATCTGATGCGTCAGAACTGCACGGGACCAGCCGTACGAAGCAGCAGCGCGCAGATAGTACTCCCGTTCCTTTTCGTCCTGCACACTGTGGAGGATAACGAGGTTCTGTCCCCAGGGTAATTCTGCAACAAGCTGTTGCAGTTTTGGCTTGTCGGCATAGCTTTCATAGAAGAGGCGCATTTCCCACAGGTTCCTGCTTGAAAAGCCTGTCTGCTCAGGGAACTCCACCCGCAAGTCATGTGCAAGCCGCTCCACCACTGTCTTTCCCCAACCCAGTCTCTTCTGCCGTTCCACGATTGCTTTGCCGATATCCCAATAGAGCTTGATCAACTCTCGATTAACAGATCGAGTTGCCTCCGTCTGCGCAGAACGAATTCGGCTCTTCAATTCTGCAACAAGTGTTGCAGATTCTGCAACCTGACCCCTTGCTATGGAGAGCTTTCTTTTTGGCATTCTATTCTTGATTATAGACGCTACCGAAATCAGCGCACCAACCTGCCTCCTGCCCCAAGACTCCAACCCACTTCTGCGGTCTAGAGGTCAGTTAGAGAGTACCGTGTCTCTGCTTCGCTGACTTTGTAAACCATGGTCATCAGGAATGTCGTCAGCACCAAGAATCGTTCCTACGCAACCTGGTGGGGGTCAATTCAAAAATACGACTTTAGCTGCTCATAATCAAGAAAAAAAGCGGTATGCACGGCTTGGGCACACCCTGCTGTTGCTGTCGTATAACTTGTGTTCGGTGGGCGAGAGGAAGGAGAATTCGACTTCACTCACTCATAATACTCCACCCCCAAATGCGTGATCAACTCCTCTCCCGTCAGATGGCGAAGGTGGTTTTTCAGCTTCATTAGTTGGATGAATAGATCATGTTCAGGATAGAGTTCCGGTGCACACATCGGACTCTTGAAATAGAACGAGAGCCATTCCTGTATGCCGCGCATTCCAGCACGCCGTGCTAAGTCCATGAAGAGCATCAAATCTAACACTATCGGTGCGGCAAGTATGGAATCCCGACAGAGAAAGTCAATTTTGATTTGCATCGGATAACCGAGCCAGCCGAAGATGTCAATATTGTCCCAGCCCTCCTTGTTGTCGCCTCGCGGTGGATAGTAGTTGATGCGAACCTTGTGATAGTAGTCCTTGTAGAGGTCGGGATAGAGATGCGGCTGCAAGATGTACTCCAGCACAGAAAGCTTGCTTTCTTCCTTTGTCCTGAACGATTCAGGATCATCAAGCACTTCACCATCTCGGTTGCCGAGAATGTTCGTGGAGAACCAACCGTGCAGTCCAAGCAGTCGCGCTTTCAGCATCGGGGCGATCACAGTCTTTATTAACGTTTGTCCCGTCTTGAAATCCTTGCCTGCAATGGGAACATTCTGCTCCTTCGCAAATTCAATGAGTGCGGGGATGTCCACACAAAGGTTGGGTGAACCGTTGACAAACGGGACGCCTTCGGCAATCGCCGCGTACGCGTAAAGCATACTTGGTGCAATACTGCGATGGCTGATCTTCATTCCTTTTTCAAATTGCGGAAGCTTACGGTGGACACTGTGCAGAGGTATGTAGATCTCCGTGCTGCCGCACCAGATCATCACCAAGCGATCCAGCTTCTTTCTCTTCTTGAAATTCCTGATCTCCTCCCGCAGCGCTTCTGCTTGCTCAAACTTGTTAGCTACCTTTTTGATGTAGCTGCCTGTGAGTCTCTTCACATAGTACTGATCGAATACACCTCGCATTGGATGAAGCGCTTCAAGTTCACTCTTCACTTTGTCAAGATGTGTCTGCTCCAACACGTTCGCCTCAATGGCTGAGCTGTAGCAGTTCTTGTTATGAATATCCCAGCCACCGAAGACAAGATCATCCATGTCAGCCAGCGGGACAAAGTCCTTGATCATAGGAGAACGATGCTCAGTCCGCTTTCCCAGTCTAATCGTTCCCATCTGCGCCAGCGATCCGATAGGCTTTGCGAGACCTTTGCGGACAGACAATACTCCCGCGATGAAGGTTGTTGCCACCGCACCATTGATGCCGACAATAAGCACACCCAGTTTTCCTTTGGGCGGCTGGATTGATTTCTGAGGCTTCATCATGGATCACGTGGGCAATCAGAGTTTTGTAGGGCGACAAAGTTTGTCGCCCTACCATTCGTTAGCCCGGCAGTCACGGACCAATCCGTGAATGTGAAAAGAAGATCGCATCTGTCGAGGTGTGGATCGTGACAGCCTGGCAATGAATGTCGTCACGATCAATGCATCTGGTCGAGATATGGAATAATCTCTCTCTTTGCCACTTCTATGTCTTCGAGTGTGTCTATTTCGATGCAACGGAATTGACTCACATCAACAGCATAGATCTCACCGCCTCCGTCAATCACTTCCTGAAAAGCGGCTTCGTAGAACTGGTTGATGTTCTGCTCTTTCAACATCTTTCGATCCAGCACCTCAAACAGCCTTTGCAGGAAGGGCGCGGAGAACCTCTCAATGCCAATGGATTCACCGAGCGATTCCTTGAGAGGCACTTCCTTACCGATGGCAACGATTCGATTATTCACATCCACCTTCACTTTTATCTCTTCTTCAGCGAGTTCAATCTTAGTGTTGACTGCAAGGCAATTTCCATAACCTGATGCCATGAGCGATTCAAGGATACGTCCGTCAAACACGATGTCACTATCAAGGAGAATGACATCGTCGCCCATCACAGATTCTTTCGTCATCCAGAGTGAATAGATGTTATTGTTCGAGGCGTAGTCTCTATTGGAAAGGAACCTGACCTGCAGTCGTGGAAACTTCTCGGCGACAAAATCCTTGATCTGATGCTCCAAATAACCCGTTACCATCACAATATCCTCAATCCCACTTGCAATGAGATTGTTCAATGATCGCTCAAGGATGGTTTGATTCCCAAGTTTCAACAGACACTTTGGAGTGGCGTTTGTCAGAGGGCGGAGCCGCGAGGAAACTCCTGCCGCCAAGATGATTCCCTTCACCGCGCTTCTTTTGGATGGAGATTAGAATTGACCTTGTTTTGGACGGTCAACATTACCAACGCCCAGATGTTGCCTGCAGCGACCAGTCCCCACAAATAGATGTCCAAGCGATTGATGAGTGATGTCACAATAAGAAATGTCCACTGCGTTGTTGGTCCGAGGTAACTCCACAGGTGCAGTACAACTCTGTTTATCCTGTAATACTCCTCCGGATCATACTTCTTTGCAGGTTTAACGCTCTTCCAGTGCGATGTCAACTTCCGCTGCACAAATGAATATTGCAGATAGATCCAGATCACAGTCTTGGCGAAGAGTTTCCCCTTCTGACGCTTCAAGTGTCCATATTCCTCTCGAAAGCTCTCCATACCATCTTCAAACGTGCTGACTCTTTCCAACACGTAATCGAGAAAGCGACTGCGATAATAGTCGAAGATCATTGATTGTGCGCCGTTGCTGATGCCCGCTGCCACGGTCAGAATCCACCAGAACACGGGGTCGTCTGAATTGCTTGCAAACCCGATTCCGATTCCAGCATAAACGGCAACGCTAACAACATAGTCTGCGATACCGTCCAAGACTCTGCCAAGCCGCGTGCCGTTGTTTTTGAGTCTCGCTAACTGTCCATCACTGCAATCAAGGATGTTATAGAGACAGTACAGCACCGCTCCGACAACGAATGCCGCATAACTACCGAAGGCATAACTCGCTCCTCCGAGAAGACCGAAGAGCATTGACAGCAGTGTGAGCTGGTTCGGGGTGATACGAGTGTTGTAGATCGCCTTCACGAACAGAAACGCCAGCGGACGATCGAAGTAGAGGTCAAAGATCTCCTCTGCCTCTATCATCTTCAGAGACTTCTTGTATTCTGCCAGCAACATCAGACAAGCACCCGTGCTTTTACAATCGCCTTGACGGCATCAATCAGTAAGCGATTCTGCTGTTCGGTGCCAACGGTTATCCTCACACAATCTCTGAGATTGTCTTCGTCAAAGAACTTCACGAGAATCCCTTCAGCGGTCAGAGATTCCTTCAGGAGCGCTTTCACTGTTCCAAGGATTTCCACAAGAATGAAGTTGGCATCCGACTTATAAACCTTGAACCCGGGAATCCTTCCCAGCTCGTCGTAATATCGCTGCTTGTCATCTGTCATCTTACGCGCGATCTCACGGTAGTATTCCGGTGAGTCAAGAGCAGCCAGAGCAAGCGCTTCTGAGAGACGATGGTATCCTAAGTAGCGGGCACTAAATCGAGATAGTTGCCCAAGGTTCTTCCCCATGAAAGCAAAGCCGATCCTGTTGCCAGCCAAGGCATAGTATTTCGAAAAGGTTCGGATAATCAGAAGATTGGGATACCTTTCGACGAGTTCTTTGAAATAGCCATCATCCCTGCTAGTGAATCCCCAATATGCTTCGTCAAGCACGACGATAGTGTCTTTCACTTTGCTTAGAAGAAATCTCAAGTCGTCTGTTGCCAGAGAATTCCCTGTGGGATTATTGGGTGAGCTGATCAAGATTATGGTTGGCTTTTCCTTCGCGTGCAACCGAAGCATGGCATCAACATCATAAAGGAAGCTATCCTTTCCCACCACCATCGGATATTCGACCTTGATTCCTTTCACCTCGTCGGCAATCGCCTTGTAGTACCACCAGGAGTGTGTGGGGATCATGATCCTTTCATTTTCTTTCAGATAGCAGTGAACGACCTGTTTCAAGATATCTTCACTCCCATAACCCAGAAGAATCATCGCCTCTGCTACACCAAACTCCTTCGCAAGACGCTCTGAGAGTCTGCTTTTTACTCCTCTTACAAAGTCTCTTGAATACCAACTCATCTCTTCCAGAGTCACATCCATCAGCACTTGATAGCACGCGGGTGCAGGACCATAATGATTTTCGTTCCTGTCAAGATAGATGATTTCTTTCGACATGAACAATCTCCGTTGTTTATGAAAAAACTCTTTTCTTATAAATGCTTGCAGCGCAAAACGCTGATTCGCGCGCCAGCGAATTACTCGAGAGGCGTGCAGAACCTCACTTCCCTGAGTTGTGAACGATCTCTTCTTCCTCTTCGGCGACGGAGCCCCCTCAGGACTTTGCGAATTACTATATCCGCTCTACACACCATCTACTACCTACTATACACCACCTTCCCTCCCAACACCGTCATTTCCACCGAAACGTCCTGAATCTTCACGGGGTCAACGGTTAGAATGTCATCACTGAGAACGACGAAATCAGCTAGTTTCCCTTTCGTGATGGAGCCTTTGATCTTCTCCTCAAACGAAGCATAGGCATTATTCATCGTGTAGCACTCAACTGCCTCCTGCACTGAAATCTTCTGTTCGGGGAACCAGCCGCCTGGATTCTTTCCGTCTAAGGTTCGCCGAGTCACTGCCGCGTAGATTCCAACCAGCGGATTGAGTGGTGCAACAGTCCAGTCGCTCCCGAAGCAGAGTCTCACGCCGTTGTCGAGAAATGTTCTAAAGGGATATGTTGTTGCACATCGCTTGCGACCGATGCGTTTCTCTGCCCACTGACCATCGTCAACGGCATGATATGGCTGTGCGGAAGCAATGACACCCAGCCGGGCAAATCGCTTGAAGTCCTTGGGAGCAATGTGTTGAGCATGCTCGATGCGAAAGCGTCTATCCCATCTCGGATTCTCTCGCACAATCTTCTCAAACAGATCCAACACCAGACTATTGGCACTATCACCAATGGCGTGAATGGAAAGTTGCAGTCCATGCCTATCGCCATCCAGGGACCATTTTTCCAAACGACCATCTTGCACAATGTCCGTTGCAAGTCCACGAGTAGTTTTGTCCTGTTCATACGGTTCAAAGAAGAGCGCTGTCGAAGAACCGAGTGATCCATCGGCAAAGGCTTTGAGTGAACCAATCGAGACCATCTCGTTGCCAAAGGGTACCTCGATTCCAGCATTCGCGAGATTCTTGTAGCCAGCAATTGGCAGTCGGCAGTGCATGCGTGCGGTGAGTTCTCCTCGCCGACACAACTTCTGATAGACGGCCAAATCACTCGCTGAAGAGACATCCTGAATACTCGTCACACCGAATCTTCTTGCTTGCTCAAGTGCGGTCTTCGCTGCTTGCAGCTTTTCATCTTCCTTTGGTTCGGGAATGATCCTATACACGAAGCTCATCGCCTCGTCTTTCAGGATGCCCGTAGGTTCACCTGTCTGTGGATCGCGAACAATCGTTCCGCCCGGCGGATCAGGGGTCTCTTTCGTGATGCCAGCCAGCTTCAAAGTGTAGCTGTTCGCAAGTGCCATGTGACCATCAAAGCGGTTGACAAAGACAGGAGTGTTAGGAGTGAATTTGTCAATGAGTTCTTTGGTTGGAAGCTTCGCTCCTTCCCACATCTCGTGGTCCCAGTCGCCACCTGTGATCCAGTTACCCGGATGCTTTTCTGCCTGCTCTTTGATAAGCTCTGCAACTTCCTTTTCGCTCCTGGCGACCCGCAGATCGATCCCCAACAGTTGAAATCCGCCGTTGATGAAATGGGTGTGATCGTCAATGAAGCCGGGAAGCATCAACTTGCCTTTGAGATCAATGACGTTCGTTGTCGCACCGACGTAGCTCTTGATGTGGCTACTCGTACCAACATCGAGAACCTTCCCTCCGAGCACAGCAACAGCCTCGGCTTCAGGAAGGACTTTGTCTACGGTGAAGATCTTCCCGTTGATGAAGACAGCGTCTGCCTTTTGTTTGTCGGATTGCGAGTAGGTCAAGAGTGGTAAAGAGATGAGCGCCAGAATGAAAATAGCAGTCTGATATTTCATAGATGTTCCGGTTACAGACTTTTCTGCCTAGCCTCTGGTTAACTGATGTTTCGGGCGTCCGAAGGCAGCAGGCAAGAAGGAGTTCACAACCTCAGCTTGTCGCATCGAGCGCACACATGCCCTTGCCCAAGTTGCAGTAAAGATACAAAATGCTGAAACAAAAGGCAAATAAAAAGTCCGTCCCAATTTCTCGAGACGGATGAAGTGTGTCGCAACGTTATCCGCATCCGTCAAAGCCATACCGCGGCAGGCACTGCATGCTGAGACACTCGGCTTCGTCCACTTTGCAACGTGGTACTTCGCACGGTTTGACTTAGAGTTGCCGGAGGATATGCGACCGCTGCTTGAGAAACCAAAAGACGAGCAGTAAGTAGGAACGAACAGTTCGTCTTCTTGGTTGCAGACAAGGTTCAGCTCAGGAGCTGTGTTATCTGAATTACCTCCCAACAAACACGAACACCACGATAATAATAGAGATCACAGCACCAATAACCAGCACCCAGAATTGCATGCCATAGAGCTTCCGCAGGGACACAAGCGCATCCATGAGATATTCAATATCATAATCCTCTGTGTCCGCGATCAGTTGGAATGACCCAGCAGCTTTCACTGTCCAAGATCCGATAATGATATACAAAGCTGCCAGTAACAGAGTTGTGTACGAAGGAATAGCATCTGCTAAGCCAAGGTTGACAGAGTACAGATGACGATCCGTCGCTGAGAACAGAGAAGCCATCCCCGAAATCGCGGCTAGTATGCCGACGAGGGTAATGAATATCCCCACAAATCTCATACGCCTAGCAAGCACGCGGATAGTTTCGTTCTGTGCAGCAGTGAACTCATAATGCGGTTGTTCCATGATAATCTCCTTCTCCTTGGACGATGCACCTGAGCATATAAAAGACGAACCGTGAATTCAAATCCACGGTTCGTCTCTTCATAGTTCTTCATTCATCCTGCCGCCAAAAACTGAAAAATGCAACGAAGGTGCCTACATTGACAGCAAGAGGAATCCCAGAGATTGCTGACTCAGCGCACTCTCATCCCACTCTTCATTTTGCCGAGCGGCACCCCCTCTTTATGGATGTAGTAGTTGTGTGCAAAGTCATTCAGCGGGTCGATCTGAATCTTGCCGGCAGCATCCACCTGTAGCTCAAAGACCCGCCACACATTGTAGTTTTGCGGATTGCTAGTGGGCACGTTGAACGTGTATATTGCCCCGTTGTTGACGATCAATGTGACCTTGGCGCCGGATTCAGCAAGGTGACCAGAGTTAGCACATTCATACAAAGTATCCCTTCCTCCTGTGCATCTCGTCACCGAGTAGTTGTGAACATGATAGCGATAGGTACCTTCGAATGTTCTGAAGATGGTAACGACCTCAGGTCCATAGCCAGTGGTATCATCTGTATCGAGGTTCGCAAAAGGATAATATGTCGCGCTTCCTTTGCTATTATACCACACATGACCTGTGCTTCCACCAGAAGTCTGAGGAGGAATAATGAGATGGCTGTCGAGATCACGAGGAATCGCACCCCAAGTCAGAGTGATAATGGCAATGGGCGGAGACAATATGATGTCACCGATATCTCTTGTTTGTTGCACACCTGGAGTTGGATTGACATCCACAGGGGCGCTGGTCACTCCACCCTTTGATGCTTTTACAATGACATGGGAATTCGGTTTAACCCCAATCGTAAATTTTCCATCTGCACCAGTGGTTCGTTCAGACCTCCCGGAATAGTCCACACCATCAGCTGTCACATAGGCACCAGAAATCGGATTGCCCTGCGCATCAACGACACGACCGGTCAAGTAGGCTATGTCGTAATACCTATCGCAATTCCATGAGGTGAAGTGAGTAACAGTCCCAACGTATGTATTGCCAGTTTTTGTCGCGACGCCTTCTTCTTTCCAGTAGCCGGTTGTTGTATCATAATACCACATCGCTATTGTTGCAGGGGCAGAACCTTGAAGGCTGGAAGGAATCGGGATAGTCAAGGTCGCAGTCTTGCCCGATGCAAGTTGCAACGGTCCGCTGCTGCTACTGAGGTTGACATCCATGAATCCATATGATTCAAACGGCACTTCAACACCATCTGAGGCTCGTTTGCCGCTGAAAGTTCCCGGGAACACATTCCTAAAGGAAGCTGAAGTTGGATCGAAATAGTTGGCACTGACATTCGCCGTACCGCTGAAGGCTGTACCGGAGGACGTCACAAATGAGTTGGGCGGAAAGGTCACCGAAGAACCCTGGGATGAGACCGTCCCACCAGCACTGGCACCCACTGCTTGCGGTGAGGCTTGTGCGGCAATCGTGGCATCAACAAAGCTGCTTTGCCCTACTGCAACTGTGATGATCTTCTGCGTCGTCACATATCCCGTTTTGCTGAACGTGATGATAGCCCTGCCGTTCGGCGGCGCTTCAGCAATGCTGAACCAGCCTTGGTCATTCGTCCGCGCCGACTGCGCGCCAATAGCTACCATGACATCTCCTACTCCCGCTCCAGCCGTATTCTTGACTGTACCCAGCACGATCCCGGAATTCGAGGGAGTGGGTCCAGTGGGCGACTCCTCACTTTTCTTGCAGGTGATGTTGAGCAGCACGCCAACCAACACTATCATCGTAAGCACAATGGACACATAGTTTCTATGCATTAGATCTATATCCTTTCTTTACTGTGAATGAATGTGAAATGAATTAGAGTAACAAGCCGGCGTCATTTTCAGAAGCACACCGGGTGGGAATACCACACCTTTTCTCAGAGAATTGGCACATATCCTGCTTCCTTGACGCTCCGCTTTGAAATACAGCATGATATTTCACCATATAATATAGGCAAAATTACGCACATTGTCAACCGAAGCGCGTGCGACCACAGGGATCATCGCACTCCACACTGATTGTCAAGTCTCACCTCACCACCAGCACAGGAATCCTCAAGCTGTGCCGCACCGGATCAACTGTCACACCGTAAAGAATATCAGTTACACCGCGGTGACCGTGGCTGCCCATGACAAGAATATCGAGATGCTCGGTCTCAACAACTTCCACGATAGACCTCACCACATTTCCAAATCCGGGTCGTCCGTGTGCGGTAATCCCGATCTTGCGAAGGCGTTCGATGACAAGATCGAGATACGCCATGTCGCCTCGCGCTTCTGAATCATACGCCTGGTCACCATACACTTGACCAGTGACGCCTTCCACCACGTGTATAAGGTAAAGCTCACCGCCATACTGTTTCGCAAGGCTGGCAGCGTGTGCGAGGACTCGCTCGTCTTCCCTCTCCGTGCTCAAGGCAACACCAATCCTCTTGAATTGTATGGTAGTTGGGTCCAACCGGAGAGGAGCAAGTTCTTCAGCAACCCTTCTCCTCTTTAGGAGGGGAAAAAGCACAATATAGATGAGCAGCAAACCACACCCAATTGCGACGGGGATAACAATGACCCACAACCACAGTCCGTTGCCACCAGTGGCTCCAATCCATCCAGAGATTATATCCATGACAAGTTTCACGTTAAGACCCACAATGATTGCAGTTGACGTCCATGCCACCACTTGAACCCAGATCGGATTGGCAAATTCTCCCATCCGTTCCGAATCGCTGGTGAACTGCACGAGCGGAACCACAGCGAAGGATAGCTGCAAACTCAAAATCACCTGACTTAAGATGAGAAGCTCATACGTTCCGCGAGCCCCCATCATAATGATGACAATCGTTGCAGGGATGACAGCAAGGGAACGCGTGACAAGCCGTCGCAGAACAGGTCGCATTTTGAACTCCAAGAATCCCTCCATCACGATTTGTCCTGCCAGCGTTCCGGTGAGTGTCGAGCTTTGTCCTGCAGCGAGGAGAGCGAGGGCAAAAGCAATACCGGCGATGGTAGTCCCCAGAACTGGCTCTAAAAGGTGATGAGCCTGTTGGAGTTCCGTCACCACGATACCGTTCCTGAAGAATACCGATGACGAGAGAATCAAGATGGCAGCGTTGACCAAGAACGCTCCGTTCAAAGCCACAAGTGAGTCAATCAAATTGTATGTGCAGGCCGATCGCCGTCCCTCTTTCGACTGAGGCACCTGTCGTGTTTGAACAAGCGCAGAGTGAAGATACAAGTTGTGCGGCATTATCGTTGCACCGATGATGCCAATAGCCACAAACAGACTTTCACGATTCAACTGGGGAACAAACCCGTGTATGACACCTCCCCAATCTGGCTTCGCAAGAAAGATCTCGACAACAAAGCAAACACCGATGATGGAAATCAATCCGACGATGAACGCCTCCATCTTTCTCACTCCGAGCCGCTGGATGGCGAGAAGCAGAAGAGAATCAAAAGCGGTAATCACGACTCCCAACAGGAGAGGAAAGCCAAACAGCAGGTTCAGTCCGATGGCGGTACCGAGAACTTCAGCAAGATCACAGGCAGCTATCGCAATCTCGGCTAACACCCACAATATGATCCCGACCTCTCTGGGATATGTCTTTCGGCACGCTTGTGCAAGGTCAAGCCCCGTGACGATCCCAAGCCGTGCAGACAGCGTCTGCAGCAGAACCGCCATCAGGTTAGACATGAGCAGTACCCAGATCAGTTGATAGCCAAATCGGGCGCCTCCCTCCATGTCAGTTGCCCAATTGCCTGGGTCCATATATCCAACACTGACAAGGTAGGCTGGACCGGCAAATGCCAGAAGTCGTTTCCAGAACTTCGCACTCAGTGGAATCCCGACAGTGCGATGAACTTCAGAAAGCGAAACAGTTGGACGATCCATGCTATCCATGCCTTTCCTTATGCAATGATAAGAAATGCAGACATAAAAAGCAACTGCGGGTCAAGGATCGCCTTCCGAAAAGACCGCACTGCAGAAGGTGATATCTTGCACGGTGGGCAAGAGGATGAGTCAAACAACGTGGAATCGAGTAGGAGTCCTGATTCAGCTCTAATTATCGTTGGACATCTATGCAGGAGCAAGTGTAGCAGTTATGTGATTGCCGTTATCCCCACACTTCTGCTTTCGCATCACGGTTCATCAAGTCGTGGGTTGCTTGAATGGGATTTTTGTCTTCGAAGAGGACTCTGTACAACTCTGTGATGATAGGTGTATCAATGAAATGTTTCTTGGAAAGGTCGTGCGTTGAGCGGGTGGTGTCAACACCCTCAGCAACCATTTTCATCTCGCCGATAATTTCCTCGATCTTTCTTCCCTTCCCGATCTGTTCACCAACGTAGCGGTTGCGGCTATGCCGGCTCATGCATGTTACAATCAAATCCCCCATTCCGGAAAGTCCAGCGAACGTCTGGAACTGTGCACCAAGAGCCACACCAAGACGGGCAATCTCGGCGAGACCGCGTGTCATTATCGCTGCTTTCGTATTATCACCGAGCTGTGCACCATCACAGATCCCAGCACCGATAGCAATAATGTTCTTCAGTGATCCGCCAAGCTCGACACCTTTGATGTCGTCGCTGTGATAGACGCGGAAATATGGAGTTATGAATACCGACCGCGCAACTTTCGCTGTGTCAAGTTCGAACGATGACGCGACCACTGCGGTCGGAACCTTGCGGCTGACCTCTTCGGCATGACTTGGACCAGATAGGACAGCAACGTTCTGCTTCCTAACACGCTTCAACACATCCAACAATATCTCTGATCCAGTCATCATACTCCCCTTCTCAATCCCTTTGGCAACATTCACGATGATCCTGTTGCGGAAGTTCTTGTTGCTCAGGGATTCCATCACGGAACGGAGATATTGTGTTGGGACGGCGGTCACAATGAGATTCTTGCGGAAGATGGATTTTTCGAGATCGGTGGTGATTCTAATCCTCTTTGGAATGTGCACACCTGGAAGGAACGTGATGTTCTCACGTTGATCGAGAATTGTTTGGGCATCCTCCTCACGATATGCCCACAGCTTAACAGTATGTCCGTTCGAGTGTAAGAGAACAGCCAAAGCCGTTCCCCAGCCTCCTGCACCAATGATACCGATCTTCATGGATAAGCTGTTGCCTCCTGGTGAAACATGCGGATTAGATCAATTTGACGGATCTGCTGTCACTGGCATTAGACTGCTGAAAGCCAATACACAATGACTAGGCGGGTGTACGTTTATTTCCTGCTAAATATCCCCAACGAGGCAAATCTACTTTCTGTCCCAAGAAGGAGTCGTTTGATGTTGCTTCGATGAGCAAAGATAATGAGCAACGCAACCGCGATGCTGAAGAAGATCAGAGTGTTATAGCTTTGAATGCTCACTTGGAATAGGTTCGCACGAACGAAAAGGGTGGCTGGAAACGTTACCGCAGCGCTGATAGAACCAAGCGAGATATACCCAGAAATGAACAAAACGATGAGAAACACAGCAAGCGAGACAGAGACATCAATCGGAGCAATGGCTATCAACATTCCGGCTGCAGTGTTCACACCTTTCCCGCCGCGGAAGCCGGCAAACACCGTCCAGATGTGACCAAGGACAGCGGCAACACCAGCAATGATCTGAACGACAGTGAAGTCATCGAAAGGCGTGCGGTTGTCGAACGGAAATGGGCCAAACTGCAAGCGAGCAATGACCACTGCAGCCAAGGCACCTTTCAAAATGTCCATCATTTGGACCATAGTACCATATTTCCATCCCAACACACGAAACACATTGGTGCTTCCCATATTCCCGCTTCCGTGATTGCGAATGTCAATGCCTTTGGCACACCTGCTAACGAGAATTCCTGTCGGGATCGAACCAACGAGATAGCTAAGGATGACGATGATTCCAAGTGACAGCATTGTGGCTGCGGCTTTTCGCCGCGAAAATCGTTCTAAAGACTAAGACCATCTTCTCAGTCTATGATACATCTGCTCGACAAGATAAAGATTTGAGCCTAAAGAGTCAAGCCTTTTCGTATTAATTTTTCTTCATACTGCGCCATCTCTCAACGATCGCTTCCGCAAGCTCCAAATCTTCAGCCATGGTGATTTTGATGTTTTCGTAACTCCCTTCAACCAGTTTGACCTTCACACCAATCCGCTCCACCAAAGTCGCATCATCTGTGGCATAATACTCCTCAGCATAGGCATGTCGGTAAGCATTCAGCAGAACATCATACCGAAACGCTTGCGGCGTTTGCATGAGCCACAGATGCCGCCTGTCCAACGTCTCCTGAGAGAATCCATGTTCATCGCTTCGTTTCACTGTATCTTTGGCCTGCACTGCCAACGCTGCCGCCTGATGTTGCCGGCAAGCTCGAATCACCTTCTTAATCTTTGCATCCGTTACAAATGGACGAACGGCATCATGCACCAATATGATGTCGTCGGAGGAAGCCTTCACCTTGAGCAAAGCGTTGAAGACGGAATCTTGACGATGGTCGCCGCCTACGACGGTCCCTCTAACCTTTGTAATATCACCCTTCACAACAATACTCTCGACCTCCGGGAGAGTATCATGCCTTACGGCGATAATGATCTCGTCAACAGCGTCACAGTCTTGAAATCGTTCCAGCGTATGCAGAAGAATCGGCTTGCCGCCGAGTTCAAGGAACTGCTTGTAAACCGTGCCGCCAATTCTACTGCCGGAACCAGCGGCTGCTATGAGAACAATAATTCTCATTGGAGAGTTTTGTTGATACAGTGCACTATTGCTCAAGAATTGCAGATATTCAAATCGTATTCATAGACTTAAGAAATCTTACCCCCTATCGGGAAATCAAAAATGAAATATCAAAATGACATATTAAGAATCAAATTTGTCTTCAGTGCCTTGTTATTTTTGCATTTTGATTCTTCGTCAACATTACACTTAAGTCTACGGCAATAATTCAGATATTCTTACCGCCCATTGCAGTGCACAGGATTCGTTCGTGTCACTTCTTTTTCGCAAAATGCTCGATCACAAAATTGAACTGAGGAAACAACTTTGGCAGCTTCATGATGCTAAAGATCATCACCCCAATGGACATTCTGTCAATCCAAGAAGAGAGCGGCCAACCAAAATGTATCGTCACTCGCCTATCAGGGAGTTCGTATTGTACCATGTGCAAGATTGCCAGTATCCTGCTGTAGAGGCTTTGCCGCTGAATGGGAAATCGAAAATGATTCTCCGCCAACTTGGTCGGAATGCCTTCTCTCGGCGAATAGAAACTGATAAACGCAGAGGAACGCGGCGCTTGTGACATTTCGCTTTCCTGCGGTCGCTTGAAAAAGAGATGGATCTCATCACCCTCGTATTCCGCAAGTGCAAATACAAGCTCCATGGGATTGTCCGTCTGCTGAATCTCCTTGATCTCCGGTGCTCGTTTCTTTGCAACCCTGATGCCAACAAATAGGAAGAAGGCAGTGGCGGTCGCCCACATCATGGTACCATGCGGCTTATGAATCGCCAAGTAAAGAAAACAACTGACAAGGACAATGAAGAGGACAAGCGTTCCACTTCGATGCGTACTGTATGCCTTTATCTCTCTGGTACCCTGAAAGTACCGGTAGATCAGCAGGCTCCCCATGTTGATGCAGAAGCTTGCCAAGAGACCGATTGCATACATCTCGGCGAGTATGCTTTGGCTTCCATTGGTAATCAAAATGATGATCGAATAGAGGAAGCCGCTGATAATATGAATGCGGTAGAGAGATTGCCGATTGTTTGTGACAATAAGCCAATCAAAGCCATAGCGGTGTGCAACCCGTTCCAACAGTTCACTGGAAGCAACGAACGCCGTATTCACTGCCATGATCAACGTCACACTTGCTAATGAGCCAACGATGACGCCAAAAGGAATACCCTGCAGCATCGTTGCATAGTAGGTAATCAGATCCGTCTCGTGCTTCTTGAAATCAATCGGTGAAGAGAGTGCAAATGCCGCCACGAGGGGAGTGACAATACCAACCGTCAACGCCAGAAAGACGTATGCTCTCGAAATCTCCTTCCACGTTTTCACCAAACCTGCTGTCTGAATCACTGACTCAATACCCGAATACGCCAGGACACAACTGGCAACTCCCGCTATCACCAAGAGATATCCTCCGCCCAACCCTCCTTCACCAAGATTCCTTGCCACACCAGTAACACTGCTCCCCATCGTTGACCACGTGGCAGCATCTGCTCCAAGAATTCCAAAGGTGATCAGGTTCACAAACACGATAGCCGCCACTGTAAACACACCGAACGTGAACCTCGCATTCTCCCTGATACCAACAATATTCAGACCTGCAATTGCCCACACAACGCAGAGTTCAATGGCGACTTTTGTCAAATGCGTCAGAGGAAAGAACGTCATCCCGTTTTCCACTGCACTTACAGTCGAGATACTTGCCGTGAGCACATAGTCCACCATGATTGACGCAACTGCGATGAAGGACATGGTGGGACCAAGCACGAGATATGAGAACGAATACACACCCCCACCTTTGACCCCATGGTACTCCAAGATTTCCGCAATCTCCACCATCCGCGTAGAAAGAAACCGCATCAACAGAGAAGTAAAGGCAATAAAGAAGATGGCGTGGGTGCCAATGAAGCGAAAAGCTTCGCCTGGCGCATAAAAGATGGACGTGAGTTCGTCCATCAATGTGATCACGGCGATGGAGATCCAGGTGAGCCACCACCTGCCGCCGCTGAAGTAGGCAAGGAGATTTTTCCTTGTGAACAGCCAGAGAAAGATACCAACGACAACAGCATTAAGTGTGCCAATGACCAGAACGTTCATACGATCTTCAGAGGGCGGTGGGACATCAGAGAATCAGCATTGCATCGCCGTAACTGTAGAACCGATAGCCTTCCTTGATCGCTATCTTGTACGCCCGCATGATCAGGTCTCTGTCAGCAAACGCGCATACTAACATCAAGAGTGTGGATTCCGGCAGGTGGAAATTGGTTATGAGTTTGTCCACAATCTTGAAGTCGTAGGGAGGGAAAATAAATTTGTCCGTCCATCCTTTTGCCGGCTTCACGCGCCGTTCGGTGGTTACGCTCGATTCGACTGCACGAGTCGTTGTTGTGCCGACAGCGAAAACGTTTCCCCTCGCTTCAATTACCCTATTGATGATATTAACAACGGAATCGGAAATCTCATAGTACTCGGAATCCATCTTGTGCTTGGTAAGGTCTTCCACTTCAACTGGGCGAAACGATCCTAATCCGACGTGCAGAAGAATACGGGCAATCTTAGCCTCCCTCTGTACCAGCGCATGAAGAAGCGATCTTGTGAAATGCAGTCCCGCTGTCGGTGCCGCCACAGCGCCAAGCACCTTCGCAAAGATGGTTTGAAAGGTTGACTTGTCCTTCTCCTCGGGTTCACGCTTGATGTATTGCGGCAGTGGCATCTTGCCGATACGCTGGATGATCTTGAAGAAATCCCCTTTGTAAGTGAATCGCACTGTCCTCCCACGCGATGTGGTGTTATCAATCACGTCACACCAGACTCTGTCATTGTCGAAAAAGATCCTGTTTCCGATACGGACTTTTCTGGCGGGATCTACGATCACGTCCCAGATACGTTCTTCCTCGCTTAGCTCACGCAGCAAAAACACTTCGATCTTGGCGTCCGTTTTTTCCTTGCGTCCGAACAGACGAGCAGGAAACACTTTGGTTTCATTCACAATCAGACAATCCCCCTTGTCAACATAGTCTACTAAATCGCGGAAACGCCTATGCTCGATCTCTCCGGTCCTGCGACGGACCACCATCATGCGCGCTTGATCGCGAGGAGACGCTGGATATTTGGCTATCAAGTTTCTTGGCAGCGGATAACTGAAATCAGAGAGTTTCATAGCGATCACGCTCCTTTCACACGTGACCAGAGGTTGTTATTCGTGATTTATATTTGATTGTCATTTTGTCCCTATGCCGAGAAGCAGCTTTCCATGCCTCGTTGAGAATGCGTAACGGGAGAAGAACGCATCTATGCCGGCTGCCTTTATCCCAAGGTGCCGCAGTTTCCGAAAGTTGGCAACGCCGCGAATGGACACTTGTCGAAATCCTGCTTGAAGAAACAATTCTGCCAGATCATTCTCATCAAAGTAGTAGATGTAGAGACCGTTGGGGAATCGCCCTTCCTTCTCAGGACTGTTGATGATGTTGTGATTAAAGACCATCACACTGCATATGCCACTGTTCTTCAAGACTCGGAAGAACTCTGCCATCGCTAGCGCACGCCACGTTGGTGTAGGAAGATGATGAATCACCTCTACTGAGAGAATCTTGTCAAAACAAGCGTCTGGAAAAGGAAGCGGCTGAGTTAGGTCACCAATCCTTGCACTGACATTGTTGACCTGGCGCTCTGATGCGATCCTCCTGACAACCTCCACGCTTTGCGGAGAAAAATCAACTGCGTGTACCTCCTTGCTGCGAACAGCCATGTCGAAAGTCAGCCGCCCCGGACCACAACCTGCATCCAACACAACGTCATCAGGCTGCAAGCTCAAGCTTCTCAACGCCACTATCCTCTCAACCATATCTTCCCATCGTCCACGACGGTTGAGAAACCAATCCATATAGACTGATTCCGCATCTTTATCGCGTATCCGTTTCTCCAACTCCTGCAAATCCTCCGGATTCAAGGCGCCCATATGTCCTTCCACGGATTTCCTTTGTTGTTCCGACCTGTGAGCGTGGTTGAGAAGACTCGAGGATAACCAGAAAGCCTCACATTGTCATTCCAAACGAAGCGACGAATTTGTATTCTTGCCGGATTGCCAGATTCCTCCTTGCTGAGGTGAGGGGAATGTCATGCAACTACGTTCTTAGGATTCTTTGAACTATTCATGTTACTCTCACCCTCACCCTGACTCTCTCCCTTCGAGGGAGAAGGAATCGGAATGACACCGGCTTTGAGAACTCATCGTCTCCTTCTCGCCTTCTTCACTGCTTTCTTCGCAACTGCTCGCCTCACTGCCTTCTTGTTGGATACCTTCTTCGCCGTCGTCTTCCCCTCCTTCAGAACAACCCTCTTCGCTGACAGATCAGCTAATGCAGCACGAGCTGCCGCCAACCGTGCAATCGGCACTCGGAATGGTGAGCAGCTTACGTAGTCTTGTCCGATCTGATGACAGAACTCCACCGACGCAGGGTCACCACCGTGTTCACCGCAGATACCGACTTTCAGTTTTGGTCTCGCTGCGCGTCCCTTCCGGACTGCAATCTTCATCATCTCACCGATACCAACCCGGTCAAGCGTTTGGAACGGATCCTTCTCTAGGATGCCCATCTCTTGGTAAGGCACGAGGAACTTACCTGCATCGTCACGCGAGACACCCATACCCATTTGGGTTAGATCATTGGTGCCAAACGAGAAGAACTCGGCAACTGTCGCAATTTCATCAGCAGTGATTGCCGCACGTGGCACTTCTATCATCGTACCGACTAAGTAAGGCACTCTGATTCCTTTCTCGGTCATTACCTCTTCGGCAACCCGGCGAGCAATTCTTTCCTGATGACGTAGCTCATTTACGTGCCCGACGAGCGGAATCATGATCTCCGGTTCCACAGGAATCCCATCCTTAGCTACATCACACGCGGCTTCCATAATTGCACGCACTTGCATCTCCGTAATCTCCGGATAGACAATGCCGAGACGACAGCCGCGATGTCCAAGCATCGGATTGAACTCGTGCAAGCTTTCCACACGCTGCTTCACTTTCTCCAGCGAAATCCTCATCTGCCGGGCAAGCTCAGCCTGTTCCTTCTTCTCATGCGGAACAAACTCGTGGAGCGGCGGGTCGAGTGTCCGAATCGTCACAGGACGACCATTCATAACTCGGAAGATGCCGTCGAAATCTTTGCGTTGAATCGGTAGAAGCCTCGCGAGCGCCTCCCTGCGACCCTCAGTATCATCAGCAAGGATCATCTCCCGCATCGCTGAGATCTTCGGTTCGCCGAAAAACATGTGCTCTGTCCGGCATAGCCCAATCCCTTCAGCTCCGAAGGCAACAGCATTTGCCGATTGGTCCGGCTGATCAGCGTTCGTACGGATCTTCAAGCGGCGGTACTTGTCTGCCCAGGTCATGATCTTCTCATATTGCTGATACACTGACGCCTCTTTCGAGTCAAGTGTCTTGTCAATCAATACCTGAAGCACTTCCGATGGCTTGGTCTTCACCTGCCTGAGAATCACCTCGCCAGTCGTTCCATCAATTGAAATCCAGTCACCTTCTTTGATGACGTGAGGTCCAACAGTCATGTTGCGTTTGACGTAATCAATGTTGAGTGTGCCACAACCAGCCACGCACACTTTTCCCATCTGTCGTGCAACAAGCGCTGCATGAGAAGTCATCCCGCCGCGAGCCGTCAAGATACCCTCGGCGGCATCCATACCCTTGATGTCTTCCGGCGAAGTTTCAATCCGCGTAAGAATGACCTTCTCACCACGCTTCCCCCATTCCTCAGCATCTGGTGCGTTGAATACAACACGACCAGTAGCTGCACCCGGCCCCGCATTCAATCCCTTTGCGAGCAATCGTCCTTCTTTGATTGCGTTTGCTTTCTCGTACATATCGAACACGGGGCGCAGAAGTTGGTTCAGTTGGTCGGGTTCAATGCGCATCAACGCTTCTCGTTCTGAAATCAGACCTTCGTCAACCATATCTACCGCGATCTTGATCGCTGCGAAGGCAGTCCGCTTTCCAACACGACACTGCAACATATAGAGTCTGCCCTGCTGGATCGTGAACTCAATGTCCATTACGTCCCGGTAATGTTTCTCCAAGATATGCCGAATTTCTTCAAGCTGATCGTAGATGGCTTTGTTTTCATCAGCAAGCTTTGCAATCGGGAGTGGCGTCCGGATACCTGCCACAACATCTTCGCCCTGGGCGTTCATCAAGAACTCTCCATAGAAGACGTTCTCGCCAGTGGCTGCGTCGCGCGTAAACGCTACACCAGTTCCGGAATCATTTCCCATATTACCAAACACCATGGATTGCACATTGACTGCGGTGCCCCATGAACCTGGGATATCATATAATTTCCTGTAAGCTATTGCACGCTCATTCATCCACGATCCAAAGACTGCACCGATTGCACCCCAAAGTTGCTGCGTTGGATCCTCGGGAAAATCCATGCCTCGCTTCTCCTTGATTGCTGCTTTGAAGCGCACGACTAAGTCCTTTAAGTCCTCCGCGGTTAACTCAGTATCGTACTTGATGCCTCTCTCCTTCTTCTTCTCATCCATAATCGCCTCAAAGGGATCAATCTCATCTTTTGATTGCGGCTTCAGACCGAGCACTACATCGCCATACATTGATACGAACCGGCGATAGGCATCGTACACAAACCGCTCATTTCCAGTTCGTTTGATCAGACCTTTGACCGTGGTATCATTCAGACCAAGATTCAAAACAGTATCCATCATGCCCGGCATCGAAGCACGCGCACCTGAGCGAACGGAGACAAGGAGTGGATTCTCCGCATCACCGAATTTCGCTCCCATCTCCTTTTCGATCTTCCTAAGAGCTGTGAGAACATCTTTCTCGAGTCCTTTTGGATATGACTGCTTGTGCGTATAGTAGTATGTGCAGACTTCTGTTGACATGGTGAATCCAGCGGGTACCGGAAGATTGATGTTGGTCATCTCAGCAAGATTTGCCCCTTTGCCTCCAAGCAATCCTTTCATCCGGGCAGCACCTTCTGCCCTACCGCCGCCGAAGAAATAGACATATTTCTTTTTTGCCATTCAGTTATCTCCAAGTTTTGATGTTAGTGATATGTACGATTGAAATTCGGATTCCAAAGATGAACAGCCTGAAAATCTATTCTATCCTTACTTCCTTCTCCGATGCTTCTTCTCCGCACCGCTCACACCGTTATCATCCGCCCCCGGCTTTGCCGCAATACCAAAACTCGCAACGATTTCATCACCGCTCATATACAATCTGCTCTCATCAACGATCTTTTCCGTCTCGGCAAGTATGGATTTGCCATCGCAGGTTAAGGTGATAGTCCCCTGCAAATCCGTCCGATACAACTTGGTGTTCAGGTTCATTTCCCCTGCCTTCTTCAGCAGGTTCATGACACTGGGATGCGGATGATGATAGTCGTTTCCCACGCCGCAACTGATCACATAGTACTCCGGTTTCACATTGAGAAGCACGCCGGAGTTTGTTCCATTCGATGAGCCGTGGTGCGCAGCTTTAAGCACGTCCGCTTGCACCTGATCACGACGTTCTTTGAACATCCGTTCCCAACTCGGAAGCTCAGCGTCACCAGGAAACAGGAACCGTTTGTCGCCGAACGTCACTCGCATCACCACAGAGGCATCGTTGGGATTGCTGTCCATCGGAGGCCCGTTGTCTGGATGCAGCACTTCGATGAGCACCTGCCCAAACGTCTTGGTCATTCCTGCTGTGGCATCAACACGCTTGATCTTCTGCTGTTCAATCTCGTCAAGCATCTTGTCATAGGTCGCTGTGTGAGATGGAAGACCGCTATCCCAGAACTCATTCACAGTGAACTGCGTGAGCACATTCTTCATCTCACCGATGTGATCACTGTGCGGATGCGTTGCAATGACCAGATCCAGCGTCCTGATGCCAAATTGCTTGAGCAATTTGACGGTCGGTGCTCCATGATCGCCGGCATCAATGAGGATGTTCTCTCCCTCGGGCAGTTGGAGAAATTCAGAATCTCCTTGCCCAACATCCAAATAATGGATAACAAGTTTTCCTGTCGGCTCCGGTTTCTTCTTGCACTCCAGACCTGCAAGAAGGACAGCCGAGATTCCTGCGAAGACGCAGAGAAATCGGATTGAAGCAAGGAATCCACAGCTTTTGATTTTCATGTTATGTCCTTTCCTCGTAGCCACACGGTTTCATGATGACAAGCGAGCACCGCCTTCTAGCGCATCACCATTATTGAAATGATAAGTCAATCTAGTAACCTTAGTCCGGGATAGGCTTTCTTGAGCCACTGTTCATAGTCTGCGAATCTCTTACAATCCGAGATACCCATCCTTATCACCCTCTTAAATCCACCTTTCATTATTCTGTCTTGCTCAAAATCGAATCAAGCGTTGCCTTTAGAGTGTTCTCATTGACTACCAGTCCCACTTCGACCTGAAGATAATGCACAGGAAACTCTCCGAAAAAATCGTCACGGAAGTGTTCATCGCTTGACAACCGCGCATAGTCCTTTTCCGTTGTGACAATGTAATCAGGTCGAAACACATCGAACTTATTCCTAATTGCAGCAACGTCAACATCAGTATAGTAGTGATGGTCAGCAAAGTCTATCGTGTGCAGCAATTGCAGTTGAAATTTTCTAAGTGTTTCATAGAACGATGCTGAATTGCCAATGCCACAAAATGCTAACGCAGTCTTGCCTCGCAAGCTCTCCAAGGAAACGATATCCTCGGTCTTCGCTTGCTTGAAAAAGGTGACCACATATCGGGAACCAACCACCGGAGCATCGCTGAACCTCCTCAGCTTGGAGACGATAACATCGAAATCGAGATCGTCGTCGAGTTTGGAGACTATCAGTACATCAGCACGGCTTAATCCTCGAAGCGCTTCTCGTCTTCGCCCAGCAGGTAGATGTCCCATGTCCATTGGCAACCAGTGGGCGTCAATCACAACGATATCCCGGTCTCTCCGGAGGTAACGATGCTGAAAACCATCATCCAGAATGATGATCTCAGCGCCAAGCCGCTCGACAGCATACTTTGCCGCTCGCACTCGCTTCCGATCAACAATGACAGCCGCTTCTCGGAACTTCCGTGCAATTTGATAAGGCTTATCACCGCTCGCCCGTGCGTTCACGAGAAGTTTGCTGCCATCCGAAACCACCACCATGCCATCCGTTATCCGCTTGTATCCACGACTGACAACCGCGACCTTCTTCCCTCTCTGCAAGAAGTATTCTGTAGCGTATTCGACGACCGGCGTCTTCCCAGTCCCCCCGTTGTCATGTCGCCAACGGAAACTACTGGAACCCCCGCTTCATGGATGCGAAGAATCCTAAGGTCAAATAGCTTGTTGCGTAGCCTGATGAACGCAGAATACAAGAGCGAGATTGGAAAGAGCAATAATCCAGCTACCGTTTCAAGAAGATGCTTATCGAGACTTGGAGATGTCCTTCCACTCCCCAAAGCGCTCTCCGCTGCTCCATCCTGTTTCAACAGCATCCCCTCTACTTCGCTCAGAAACCTGTCGAGAGGTTCACCTTCCAACCTTCCATCAACCCAGATCGGCCCACCATACATCGCAACAACTCTTGAGAACGGGAACGGTATCTCGAACTGATCCCAATTCCTCAACACACTCTTCTTCTTAATGTGCACCGACAGCAGCACTAACGGAACCAGGGCTTTCTGCGCCACACGCACAGCACCCATCTTCATTCTGTGTCTTGGACCCCGAGGACCATCAGGCGTGACACAGAGGCTCGCCCCAGCTTGCACAGCGTCGGTCATCAGCTGCATTGCCTCCTTGCCGCCCATCGAACTTGAACCGCGAATCACCTCATAGCCCCAATGCTGTAATGTGCGCGCCAAGATTTCTCCATCCTCACTCAGACTTATCAACGCTTGCATGTTTTGTCGGCGATGCAGAAACCATGGCAATAACATCGTTCCGTGCCAGAATGCCAGCACGTAATTCTGCTTCTGCTGTCGTAACTTCTCGATTACGTCTCGATGTATGAACCTGACTCGAAGCGTCCTGAACACTACCAGTGCCACCCACCAGATCAGATGGACACCAAGCCAAATTCGTATTCTCTTCTTCACGATGATTCAATGCTCATTGCTGTCAGCTTTCGGACCGACCACAGTGTCGAATGGTTCTACCCACCCAGCACTACTTCTGCAACCCTATCGGATGCCCCAGCCGTTCCCAACATCGCCCTCACCTTCAAAAGCTCACCTTTCATTTCGTGTCTGAGTTTCTCGTCACTGAGCAATTGTGTGGCTTCGCGTACGAGATTCTTCACCGTAGCTTTCATTTGAATTAGCTCAGGCACAATTTGTCTACCCGCCAGTATGTTCACCATGCCAAGATTCTTCACGTTGACCAAAGAACGACCAATTAGATACGTCAAGAGTGAGATCTTGTACACAATGATCATCGGTGTACCAAAGCATGCGGTCTCCAACGTTGAGGTGCCAGCCTTCACGATTGCCAGATCAGCATAGCGCATCAAGTTGTATGTATCACTCTGAACCAGTTGTACCCCACTCTGATTGAGGAGTCTTTCATAGAGTTGTACATCAATATCGGGAGCCACACCCACACCAACTTCGATACCTAATCGGTTTTTCAGCTCTAATCCAGCCTCCAACATCGTTGGGAAGAGGCGCTTCACTTCCATCGTTCGGCTGCCCGGAAATAATCCAACTATCCTTCTCTTCTCATCAAATCCGTGTCGTTGGCAGAACTGCGATCGGGCATCTGGGACCTGCCATCTGAGAACATCCAACAGAGGATGTCCAACTAGCTGTACATCAATGCCTGCCTGCTGGTAGATCTCCACCTCAAAGGGGAACATCACAAGCATCTTGTCAATCAATCCTCTCATCTTCTTCAGACGACCTCTTCCCCATGCCCATACTTGTGGACTAATGTAGTAGATGACTCTGATCCCCTGCTGTTTCACGATCTCGGCGAATTTCAGATTGAAACCGGGATAATCAATAAGTATCACCACATCTGGACGACGAGAGTGCAACACTTCCTCGAGCTGGCGAAGGACACGCCGAATAAAGGGGAGATGCTCGACTACTTCCCAAAAACCCAAGAATGACGTTTGACGAATATGATAGATCAACTCCATCCCTGCTTCTTGCATCTTGTCTCCACCAATGCCATAAACTTCGCACTCTGGCTGACGCAGCTTCATGGCACGGACGACACCTGAACCGTGGAGATCTCCCGAAGCCTCCCCCGTGATAATCATCACACGTCTGATCATGCTACACCCTGAGATACCAAATGGCGAGAAGGAGAATGGTTAAGAAACCCAGAGCTTGGAGTGTTCTCTTTTCTGATTCCAATCCTTCTTTAACTTTACACTCGGTCACTGGTTGCTTTGAGTGAGGATACGGTCGCAGGTTTGGAATAAACCGCGGCACGTGTTCAGAGTAGTCTCGGTACTGCTCTGGAAATGCGTTCGCGAGATACTCCTCCTCTGCTCTAATGATTAAGTAATACTGCACGACAAAAAAAAAGACTGCACCGATGAGCAGCCAAGGAAATACCGCCAATGACATCACTCCGAATCCCGCGTACGTCAGGATGTTGCCAATATAGAGCGGATTGCGAACATACGCAAACGGACCACTGGTGACAAGCCGTGATCCTCCGACGGATCCAGTTGTTCTCGTTTCACTACCTGTGTATGAGACTCCCCAGACTCGAATCGTCTCACCGACCAGTACAATCGCAATTCCTACGATCACGCTCCATAGGGTCGGCTTTGCAAAGATCAGCATGGCAATGACAAACGGAATCGGAATGTAACTCCGGTACGAAAACAACACTTGCCGAATGTCCATCTGTGGAATCAGCATCCCCAATATGGATCCATCTAGATTATCATCTGTATTTCACAACAGCTGTCCTACCCTTGAGCAAACGCTTCTCGTCTTTTCATCTCCGCCCGCCACCGCTTCCGAATGCGTTTCTGGTCCAAAATCCTTTCCAATCGTTCTCTCACATCTTCAAATGTCTTGAACTCATAAAATGAGATGTTTTTCGATTGACAGTAGCTCTGCAAATCCCGTTTCGCAAAGACGACATCTGCATACTCTGCGGGACATCTATCTGAGTTTCCATCGCCGACATAGACGATGATATCATCCTCACCAGACAGCGTGAGCAGATGATTACGCTTGCAGTTGCCGCACTTGTCGCACTCGGAATCAATGTAGGGAAACGTGGGATAGATGGTCTCGTTCCCATCGAAATTCAGATGGTTGGCGAAAAATCCCGCCCGCTCCAAACCATTGTTTCTCAAGATTCGCTCTATGTAGAAGTCGAATCCGTCGCTTAGGACGTACAACTCTATGCCTTTGCTCCCGCAGAACGAAACGAACTCTTTGAAGTGTGGATCAATTTGCTGGGTGTCGGCAAAAGTTTCCAACTGCGGACGAGTAATTGATGGAGCCGCTTGAAACAGGTGCGCCCAACATTCACGGGCAGTGATCGTATCCTGCAAATACTCTTCTACTATCTTGGACACTTCTTTCCCTCCAAACGCTCGGAAGAGCGCATCACCGACATCATTCACTGAGACCGTTCTATCGAAGTCACAGAAGATCTTAACGTTCATTTCAATTCTTCATACCGTCGTTAAATCGCACCGAGACAAGCTTCGAGACACCTTCCTCTTCCATAGTCACACCGTACATAGTGTCCGCTGCTTCCATGGTTCTCTTGTTATGAGTCACAATGATGAACTGCGTGCTGTCGGAAAACCTCCTTATGAGTCGCACAAAGCGATCAATATTGGCATCATCTAACGGTGCATCCACTTCATCTAAGATACAGAAGGGGCTTGGCTTGACATGATAGATGGCAAAGAGCAACGCAATCGCCGTGAGAGATTTTTCACCTCCGGACAACAAGTCAATGGACTGCGGTCGCTTGCCTCTGGGCTTGGCGATGATGTCAATGCGTCCCTCCAATGGATCTTCATCCTCTTCCAATCTCAAGTCTGCCTCATCTCCTTCCTCAAAGAGGCTCCGAAACAACGAGACGAAGTTTTGTCGAATGAGCTGAAAAGTGTCCAGAAATCGTCTTTGTGCGACCGTGTTGATGTGCTTGATGGTTTCGTCTAACGTCTTCTCAGCCTCGAACAGGTCAGTCCTCTGAGCTGTCAAAAAATCCAGCCGTTCCTTCTCCGCCTGATATTCCGAGAACGCGAGAAGGTTCACAGGACCCAACCCACGGATCTTACCTTTCAACGACCTCACCTGATCCCTCGCCTCGCCAAAATTGAACGTGTCATCATCGGGATAGGTCTTCAGTTCAACCTCAAAATCGAATTCCTCCTTTGCCATCGTCTTGATGTTCTCTGCTTTCATCTTAAGCTCGGAGATCTTAATCTCAAAGTCGTGGGTTACGCTGAGCGAATCACCGTGCAACCGACGCTTGTCCCGAATCTTCGATTCCAGTTGCTGTATCTCGTTTCTTTTCATTACGTGTTCGGCTTCGATCTCGTCACGTTTTCTGGACAACACCTCATTCTCCTTCAACAACTCTTCCAAGATGGCTTCTTGGTCTTGCAGATCGGTGCCCAATTGCTCCAGTGCTACTTGTTGCTGGCGGATGTCTTCATCGCGCCTCTCCACCGTTCGTTGGATATTGTCGAGTGTTGTGACGGCATGTCCCAATTCATTCTGCCACTGGCGCATCTCTCCTTGCATGGCGACAAGTCTGACGTGCACATCGCTGACCGCATTTGATCTCTGTGCCCATTCCCCTTCGATCTGTTTCAGCTCCTGAGATGCAATACCTGCAGCATGTTCGACATCCTGTCGAAGAGTCTCCAACCGCTCTGACTCGGGCTCAAGGTCCTCCAGGATCGTCTGAGATTGCCTCAGTTCACTCTCAAGCCTTTCCTTCTCCGTCTCGTTCTGCTGCAGGATATCTTCTGCCTTCTTCTGCTCGAACTGAATCTGCGCCAAGAGCTTCTCGAAATTTGTCAATTCCTGCTGCGCAGCCTTCATTTGGTCAGCGTAGATCCGTAGGTCAATTGCGTCGTACTGTTCATTCTTCTGTTGCAGGAGACGCTGGTTTTCATCCAATAGTTTCTTGTACTGATCCAATTCGCCTTCTAGTTCCTCAATCTGCTCTTTCGTGCTAATGCTGCTCCCTTCGTGCACACGTGAACCGCCACCACGGACAATGCCTGCACTGCTTACCACTTCGCCATCCACTGTGATACATCGCAACTCATCAGTGCTTTGAACAAGAGCGTTTGCAGTCTCCACATCGTCAACGATTGCTGTGTTATCCAGAACAAATTTGAAAAGCGGTCTGTGCTCCTCACGGCACTGGACTAAGTCTATTGCCCAACCATAGATCCCACCATCACGCATCAACGCATGCTTCTGCTCAACAACCGGCACTCTATCCAAGCAAACAAAGGTTGCCTTTCCCTTGTTAGTTTGCTTCAAGAACTTGATGCCCTTATACGCCTCTTGGCTGTTCTTCACAATAATGAAGTTCAGCATTTCACCAAGTGCAGACTCAAGCGCGATTCTGAATTTCGCTTCCGTCTTCAAAGCATCAGCAATTGTCGTATGTTCACTGTTGTTCCATTCCCCGTGTTTCATCAAATGCTGAACACTATAACTGTACCCACTCTGCCGCTCAATAAGCCCCACCAGAAAATCTATCTTCGTCATCTTTCTTCCAATCTCGCTCTGCAGCTTGAAAGACTTGTTCAAAATCTCGCCGATCTCATCTTTAATGGTTCCTTTGAGCACCTCCATTTGGTGAAACGCGTGCTCAGCCTCGATGACCCGCTGGCTGAGATGATGCTCATCCGTCACGACCACCGCCAGTTGATCCTGTGCTTTAATGAGTTCTTGTCGCTGAAGCGCGTCAGCTTCGACAAACTGCTCTAATCTCCCCTTGATGTGCTCGATACGCGCCTTCACTTTTTCTTGCTCTTGATTCTGTGCAGCGCTTTCGTCAATGACAGAGATCATTCTGTCGTTGTGTTCTTTCACTTCAGCCCGCTTGGTGCTCAAGTGCGCTTCGAATTCGTCCGTCTCACCTTTCTTCTCATGATATTCCTGCTCGATCTGTTGCACCTGCACCTGAAGAATTTTGATCTGCGCGCCTGCTTTCTCCCGAACCCTCTCCAGCTCCCCGCTCTGTTTGCCAAGTTCAGTTTTTTCCACTTCATGCTGTCCAACTGAATTCAGTAGCGACTTCCTTCTCTCCCGTCCGACAAGAATCGCCTGCTCGGTCTTGTTAATGCGCTCGCTCTCGGCATTCAGATCTTTCTGCGCCTCAGACAGATTCCGTTCAATGTCAAGCAGCTCCGCTTGCAGCAGTTCAAGTAGCGCCTCCTCTTTCGACAGCTCAGCGTCAACCTTATCTTTCTTACCGCGTGCTTCGCCAAGTTTCTCCTCCAGAGAGGCAACCCGCGACATGACGCTTACATACTCACGTTCGATCAGATCGGTTTCAAGTTTCCTCAGTTGCTCAGCGCAGAGGTTGTACTGTTCCGCCTTCTTTGCCTGGTGCTCTAACGAAGAGACTGTTTTCGAAATCTCCCCGATGATATCGTTCACTCGGACTAGATCTCTTTGCACGTTTTCGAGTTTGTTGAACGCTGCCTTGCGACGGTGTTTGTACTTGGTCACCCCCGCCGCTTCCTCAAAGAGATGTCTGCGCTCCTCGGTCTTTTCACTCAGAATCTCCTCCACCATTTTCAGTTCGATAACAGAGTAAGCCCCTGCACCCATACCTGTATCCATGAACAAATCAAGGATATCCTTCAGGCGGCATGGTACTCTGTTGAGCAGATACTCGCTTTCGCCAGAACGAAACAGCCGTCGCGTGACGGTGACTTCGGTATACTCTGTCGGCAAAATGTTTCGCGTGTTCTCAATCGCAAGGGAAATCTCCGCCATTCCCAGAGGTTTTCGAGTCTTCGTCCCGTTGAAAATCACATTCTCCATCTTGTCACTGCGGAGCAGACTTGTGCGCTGTTCGCCCAACACCCAGCGTATGGCGTCCACAACGTTAGTCTTGCCACAACCATTGGGCCCTACTATAGCTGTGATGCCGTCGTTGAACTTGAAGTTCGTCTTGTTGGCGAACGATTTAAACCCAATTATTTCGAGTTTTGAAAGATACATTCGTATCTGGAAAAAGAAGTACTTCCGTCGGGCTCTGTGCTAACCCACACTGACACTTATGACTGATCGCTTAGTTATCTATAGCTGTTGGCGATATTGATTGCAAACTTAATGTACGCCAGCGTTGATTGCGTGGCGTTATAATAGACGAACATAACTGCTAAAAGCACTAATACAAGGAGAATCCCGCAACCATAGACTCTTCCCGGACGGACATCATACATGATCGAAGTGCCTTTCAACAGACGAAAGAGCACCCATGTGAGTATCACTATAATCATACCCAGCAACGGAACAATGTACGACTCTGTCTGCATTATTCGATAGAGCACCATGCCAACCGGGATCAGTAATACAATGGGAAGGGAGGACCAGATCGTTGTCAAATACGCATCCGAGAAATAGATTCTCTTCTGCACAAACGCGACACCCAAACGTAACAACGATGCCACAACCAATAACACAATGAAAAACAGTATCGTGAAATAGATCGTAAAGGCTATTGGGTTCCATATCAATGAGTCCACGACTGCCTTCAACTCGTCCCATATAATGAGATGAGCAAGCACATAGTCCAATGCACTATTTCCCCTGAAGAAGTACAGGATGTTTGACATTACAAGTGCAAGGGTTGCCGCAACAATGATGCCTACGACTGTAGTCTGGATGTAGGAGAAGATACGCTGGTCACGGACATCCGCATAGAAGTTATATGTCCGCACCAATGCCCGAATCACATTCTCTCGGAACCGCCTGAAAAGGTTGAAGGAGAACGCAAAGACAATGAGGAGGATCAACCCATATACGATATAGAAAATCGGTTTCTTATCGCTGTAGTCCCCCAGCGAAACCGCTGGTACCTTCTCCCCAGTGTAGAGGGCTCTTACTGCATCATAAGAAAGCCGCCGATCCCTGTCGTAAGCGACAACGCCCATCGTATAGAGATATTGATCGTCAGTTCCAACTCCAAGCACAGGTCGGTCACCACGCCAGTCGGAAAAGGTCCAGATGAAACTTCCAGCAATCTCACTCTGTTGAATTGCCCTGTAGTGATCAACAAGGTACTTTGTCTGCGTATCAATGGAGAGAGGATCACTATATCCACTTCGATTGTTCGGCTGTACCGCCTTTCCGTACCCTGTCAACAGAACTGGCTGACGGGGATGCCTCTTTTTCCAAGTCTCGAGCAACGTCCTCAACTGATTGATATCGTCACAATATGCGTTTACTGCCGCGATCTCAACCAGGTCAGCACATGTGTCGTTCATAATCATCCGCGAAGCGTAGTATACTGGACGATGATCGAGTGATCGTACAACATCGTGCATGTGAGATACATAGGTTCTTGCCTTCGGTTCGGCAGAGTCAAACTCGTTCCCGATCCCCCACGCCAGCACGGACGGATGGTACCGATCTCGAGTGATCATTTCGCGGAGATAGTTCTCCGCAATTTCCAGATATCGCTCATCAGTCAGTATATCGGCGGGAACGGCTGACACAGGGATCTCTTCCAGAACAAACAAACCGTATCTGTCACAAAGATTGAGCATATATGGATGCGGGGGATAGTGTCCGAACCTCACAGCGTTGACGCCAAGATTCTTGATGGCAACGATGTCTCGTTCCATCGTCTCATAATTCGTAGCACTTCCAAACTTGGGATGATCTTCATGAAGGGAAATTCCCTTCAGCGTGAAAGGTTGCCCATTTAGAAGAAACCTGCACTCTTGTACCGTCACCGAGCGAAATCCGACATTAGTATCATACTCATCAACAAGTTTTCCAACATGGAGAACGAATATCTTAAGAAGATATAAACTGGGTGATGTCAGGCTCCACAAGCTTGGACGGTCAACGGTGAGATCCACCTCAGCCCGTGCCGTACGATGATCTAGTACCTCCACTGCGGAGACCGCACTTCGCGCCACAGATTTACCTGTCAGCCTATCATACAGTTCTGCGTAGCAGTTCAGACTGATTCTGTCACGTCGCCCCACATTACTGTTGTCCGCCAACACACTACCTACGTCGGTGGCTGCTATGAGCGCGGTCACGCCAACTGTGGCTGAGGCGAAATCAGTACTGAGATCTGTCTGCATAGTGAGATCATCTATCCAGACGGTGGGCGTGGCAAGAAGATAGATGTTTCTAAAGATACCGCCATAACTTCTCCATCCCCAGATTGGCTGTCGCAGGGGAACCGTATCTTTGGCATTCAGTTCATTGGTGACAATAATCTTGATCGAATTCTCTTTGCCTGCCTTAAGAAGATTCTCCGGTATCTTGAGCACAAACGATGTATATCCCCCTGTATGTCTACCCACAGGAACGCCGTTGATGAGAATGTCGCACTTGTAGTTTATTCCGTATACAACGAGTCGAAAGAACGAATTCTGGAGCAGACCTGAACCCACTTCAAATGTCCGCTGAAAGATAACTCTCCCTATGAAATCATAGGCACTTGGAACAGTAACACTGAGCCACATGTCGCCGTCCCTCGAGTACTGCCACGTTCCCGCAAGATCAATCTTCGTGCGCGTCGGCGTATCGGCAAACATACCCTCATCTGTACCTCGACGTGTTGATTCACCGTTCTCAAAAAATCCATCGTGAACGCTTGCAGGCTGAGGATAGACACTTGTATAGGTGGAGACTGTCAGCAGAATGGGGATGAAAATAGAAATGCTCAGTGCTTTCCAGAAGTCAGCAAACCTTGAAATGGAACATCCCTCGCCCGATTTCGGTCTCCGTTGCGACACAGACAACCTTTCCTCCTGACGGGCAGGGATGGTAGAACTTACCATGGTGAGGATTCTGACTATGTTGAATAGCAATGGCTTGCGTGTGCTGAACATATCACCTATCCGATCCCGATCCAGTTCAAGACTTCCCTTGGGTCACAGTTCAGCAACCAAGTTGATAGGAAATTCTTACCTTTGCGTGCTAAATTTAATAAATTTTTATCCGAAAAGCAATACAAAAGTTGAGGCGGGTTGATTTCCTGTTGGGATTCTGGCTGACACAGGCAGCAAGCCTGCGGCGCGCCGGCTCTCATCTTCAAAAACAGATAAGCCCTCAGCTCTTCCGCACAACCAGAGGCTGGCGCGCCTCAGAGGGTTACGGAAATAGACCAGGGCACTTCGGTGTACTGGGAAGAGCTGCTCTACTGTGAGATCCGGTTCAGGATAGACCCCACCCATCCTGAACTCCTGAGAATCAAAGTTCGCGCGACTGCTGCCCGAAATGCTTTTTAAAACTCAACTTTCACTCCGACTCGCACCCGGCGAGGATCATAATAAGCGCTTGGATCGTTGAGTTCGCCACCAATCCTCCCGCCTGAATCCATCCAGCGCACGTTCATTCTGTTGAAGAGGTTGCGAGCGTCAGCAAATGCTGTGATCACAAAATGCGGCGCTTCACCAAGCTCGAATTGCTTCGAGAATTTAACATTGACGAATATAACGTCTTCCATCCGCGCATTATTGGGGACAAACGCTCTTGTCGTATCAAGTGGCGTGAATCCATCCCTCGTTGGATAATACGTATAAGGCCTTGGCGAGTTGTACAACACAATCAGATTCGTCTGAATTCCCCAGAAGAGTTTGAAATCAGCGTCCAACTTCGCCGTATGTGTCTGATCCCAGCTAAGCGGGTACGGCCTCGCCGCCATAGGGAATCCCCACTGAGCATAGTTGATCGTTTGGTTTGCGTATTCGCTGACACCTTCCGTGACCATATAGGTATACGAAAGGCTTCCTGAAATCCGCTCGTCGCGCTCACGGCTGATTACAAACTCCAAACCCGATGCAGTCGCCTCCGGGTTATTGACATACGTGGCGAAACCATAATCCCCTGCTGCTTTGCTGTCGAACGGAATGAGCGTCTTCGAATCAATTTGGTTCGTAAAGTTCTTGTGAAAATACGTAACAGATCCAACAAAATACTGCTCGAAGGCCTGTTTGAATCCTATCTCCCATGCTATAGTTCGCTCCGGGTCCAAGTCCGGATTGCCGACCAAGACACTTTTAGCACCGCCCCGCAGTTGTGCTGGATTGATGCCGGAATAGAGATAGTCAAACAGCGGGAACTGAAAGTAGCTACCGAAGTTCATGAAGAAGAAACTGGACACACCCACGGGCGCAGCAAACGCTATGCGAGGGCTGAATTGTTGCTTGAAGGCTGCCTTTGTTCTGCCAGTAACTTTCTGCTCGTATTCGTTCGGGCTTGTCGGGATATATTCAACAATCGGACGCTCTGCGGTAGGGTCGAGGAAATCCCACCGAACACCGACACTCAGGTTTCCACCCTCGGTGACAAGTTCCACTTTGTCCTGAAGAAAAACGCTTCCTGAGCGAGGAAGATAGTCGTAGCTGTTACTGTAGTTTAGCAATGGTGCATCAAGGATGGGCTTCCCGAAATAGGTCATCTGCGGCTCATACTTCACCAAGTCCGAAGAAACATCATATTGATTGAACTCGAATCCGAACTTGATGAGATGCATCCTTGCGACGTGTGTCATGAAATCTCCCTTCAGGGTGTAAATAATCTGCCTAGTATCAGCCCACCAATTGCGCTGCCCATCTACGATGTAGCGAAGATAGAAATCATAGTCATACGGTTCCAATGTCAGATTCTCTTTCGATCCTTCACCGATGCGCGTGCGAAGATAGAATCTGCTAAGACTCAGTGTGTAGAATGAATTCTCTGAGAGTGAATGAGAAAGTATTGCGGCAATCCGGTATGAGTCTCGATTCCTGAGAGGCAGTCCATCCAAATTGAATCGCCAGCTAAATTCGTAATCGTGCCACTGACGGAGGGAATAAATCCCCTGCAGATTCAGTTTCACACTAGGAGAGAACAGATATTCGAGTTTCGCAAAGCCGCTGAACTCGCGGAGAATGGGTGATCCAAAGAAATGCTGAAAGTCCTGCCACCATCGGGTATCACTGGCGATGAAATTGTTAGCCGTAAAATATGAGAGCCGTTGAGGCAAAATGGGACCACTGGCTGAAAGCTCCACCTCCGTCGCGCGGTCTTGTTGCTCATTCAAGCTAATCGGCAGCCAACTGTCTCGCTCAAGCCTCAGCTTAAATACGTGCTGATCTCCCCCGGTCTTAGTGAGAACGTTAACCACGCCTGAGAGAGCGTTGCCGTATTCAGGTTCAAAGCCACCAGTGTAGATCGTGACGCCTGTGATGGAACTCCTCGGAAGACTTGTGCCCAATCCGCCGCCAATAACATCTTGTACCGGCAGGCCGTCTATCAAGAAGGTCACTTCGTTCGTCTTGCCGCCGCGAACATTTCCCTCGAGCGTGGTTCCTGGTTGTAGTGTCAGCACCTCCTGAAATGCGGAGATGGGAAGTTTCTCCAGCTTGATGTCACCAATCGAGTATGCCGTCGCGGGAAGATCTTTCTGAATCATCGGGCGCTCAGCACGAGACTCGACCACCTCCAACTGAACTGCTGACGGCTCCAGGTCAATATTGAGCCGAGTACGAAGGTCCGGGAGAATCGTCACGCTCTTCATAACGAGAGTTTTGTAGCCGACGAGGCTATAGCGTACATCATATACTCCCCCGCGGAGATTGCTTATGGCATAGTAGCCGTCCGTATCAGATGCTGTGCCGTAGGTTGTTCCCACGACAAAGATATTGACACCGACAAGCATCTCTCGAGTTTGTTTATCACGTACCTTACCCTCCAGAATCCCCGTCGTTCCTACCCGGCTGGCAGCTACTTGCGTTGTGCCCAGCAGTGCAGCAGCACAGATCAATGCGAAAACAGAACACCAACTTTGCCGAATAGTCATTTGTCCTTCTCCATGTTTTAATTTTTGATTTTCCCCGTTGCTATCGGTACCGATAATAGCAGGACGAATCTGCGAAAATCCAATAGCACTTATTGATCGCATTTGGCTGCACCCATTTGTCAACATAGCAAAGCGAAAACGGAGTGGGTCCAAATCTCGCCGGCGCTGCCTGCTTGAATACAAAGAATTCACCTTTAAGGATGAACGTTTCTTCACGCGCAATCTTCCGGCGAGGAGCAGCTATACAGAGCGTATCAATAAATTTCCAAGCGGTGAGTTGGTTTTCTCCTTCATTATAAATAAATGTTCCGTTGTCATCTACCAGATTCCATGAATACTCTAAACGAATTGAGTCACCTGGATCAAGCGTCAAGATGCCTCTGACCCGATCGTAACTGCGGGCATACACTAGATTGGACACGTCAATCGAATCAGTCTTTCGAACATTCGGATACCTTAACCAGGTGATTTCAATCGTACCTTTTAGCGGTGCTGTGGACTGAAGTGTTTCCTCATAAATGTTCTTCACAGAAACATAAGCTCTGACCAAGTTTTCTTGCCTGCTGAAAACGTATTGCGCTTTGATTTTCCCCTCTAGCACTGTCGCTGGCTCTTCGCACGGAGGAAGGCTTCTCCTTGCAGGAGAGCATGGTCACGCTTAGCAAGGCTGTGATGCAAGCCACAATCTTGGAAAGACACTGGGTCTTGGTATCATCCAGAAGATAGCGCATTCTGTGGGAATTCCATGATTGATGACTATCCCTTCTCCCCTATCGGTACCGATAAACGCACGACGAATCCGCGAAAATCCAGTAGCAACCTGGTGTTGTTACCGGATTCACCCACTTGTTCACATAGCAGAACGAAAAAGGAGTGGGTCCAAATGTTGCCGGCGCTGCCTGTTTGAAGACAAAGAATTCACCTCTAAGCGTGAACGTTTCTTCGCGTGCGATCTTCCGCGGAGGGCTCGCTTGGCACAGCGTATCAATAAATTTCCACTCGACGAGTTGATTGTCTCCTTCATTATAAATAAATGTTCCGTTGTCATCCATCAGATTCCATGAATACTCTAAACGAATTGAGTCGCCAGGATCAAGTGTCAAGATACCCTTATCGCGGTCGTACTTGCGGGCATACACTAGATTGGACACATCAATCGAATCAGTCCTTCGAATACTCGGATACCTTGGCCACGTGATTTCAATCGTACCTTTCAGCGGTGCTGTGGATTGAAGCGTTTCATCATAGATGTTCTTCACCGTAACATAAACTCTGATCAAGTTTTCTTTATTGCTGAAAACATATTGACCTTTGGCTTTCCCTTCCAGCACTGCTGCTGGCTCTTCGTATGGAGGAAGGCTCTCCTTACAAGAACAGAATCCGATGATGAGCAGGGCAGTGCTGACGATTAGGATCACGGTCAACATGTGAGAAATGTGAGAACTTGCAGTGTCAGAAGACTTGAGAATGGCTTTCATCGTAGTGTATTCACATGAAGTGGTGAATGGGTATCATTAGATACAAGGTGGTCAAAGAATCACCAGTCGAGATCCAATACCGAGGAGGCAATCCTAGTCATGGATTGACCGTCAGGTGTGCTCACACAAAGGTAACCCACTGCGTCATCATAGGCGACTTTTTGGCCATCGGGCGACCAACAGAAATGCCGACCATTGGTCTGAATTGTATAGAGATACTGCCCAGATTTCGAGTTCACTATTTTCCACATTCCGGTTGGAAATTCGTATGCAATTCTGCTGCCGTCGGGGGAATACTTTGGTGCTTGACCTTCATCACCGGATAGTACTGTGCGTGCACCATCTGACAATCGAAGAACATAAATCCCGGTATTGTCCAACGCGATGCTCAAGCCGTCAGGGCTCCAGTTGAAACGAAAACCGTTGCCTCCGTAAGATCTTGTGCTGCCCATGTCAAGGTCGGCTGAGTACATGTTTATTCCATCTCGATAGAAAATACTGTTCTGCTTGGGTGATGCAACAGGATACCCATAAGGTACTGACATCCTGGATGATACCTCTGAAAGGATGCCGTCGCTAATGCTGTAGCGACGGATTGAATAGTCACGAGTCTCCCAAGCCCTTTGTCCGGTGAAGAAGACTGACTGGTCGTCATACGACCATGAGATGCGGTCATCAATACTGGACGGAGTTCCTATTTTCTTTTGTCCTGAGCCATCAGAGTTGATAATATACACGCCGTAGTCATCAGCGAGCTTACCATAGAAAGCAATCATTCCCCTTTTACGAGACCATTTTACACCAGCTATAACGTCGAAATTTCCTGAGGTAATCACTACTTGATCTTGTTCGGTTGGATCTACAGAAGAAATGACCTCCTTCCCCCATTGCTTTTGTACTATAGCAATTAATCGGACCAACGGGGAAATAACGGCTCTTGTCAACAGAAAGTCGGCCCTTGTAATGCTGTCCGCAACCACCGATACTTGGACACTCTCCTTCTTGTAGCCGGCTTTTCCAGCGATGACAGTGCAATTTCCAGCAGGAACGCCATCAATCGTATAAACGCCCAGTGTATTTGTCAGAACGTTGCTAGTTGTAGGAGTTGTACTAACATTCACGTCTGAAATAGGTTGACCGTTCAGATTGACTATCGTACCGGATATCGAACCGATGCCTCCCGTTGTTGGACCTGATGTTGTACTACTTTCCTTGCTGCAGTGTGCAAGGATAATCAGTAGAAACACCAGCGCAGTTCCATTGAATAAAATCATGCGTCGTAGCATCTCGTACTCCTCCTTCCCGATCTCTCGAAACCTATATGAAAGGGCTGTATTCCCGTGGCGAAAGAAGGCTTGTGAACTAGCGTCCTGCTGAGAAAAGTTTTAGAACAGTTCATATACGGTAGGACAGTCGTCCTCGACTGTCCAGACCAGCGGACAGAACAGGAGTTCTGTCCTGCCGTGTTGGATGTTGTTTCAGGCTTTATTCAACACTGCCCTATCTGTTTGATCCTATGAGAAATATACTCAACAGACTGGCGAGAGTCAAGTCGTGTTGACTGAAAATGACCGCTCTAAGAGAAATACCCCCAAGAGGTTACTTGTAGAGCAAATCGGTGATTCGCTCGTGCGAAACGCCGTTTCGCGCTACAGGCGAAGATAGCCACCCAAAATAATTACACCCCGATTGATCATCGCATCAAAACAAGTTTCTTTGTTTCAGTAAATCCCTTGGTGCGCAGACGATAAAAATAGACTCCGCTTGAAGCGCCCCTTGCGTCCCATTCAACCTTGTGCCTTCCGGCAGAGAGATTCTCGGAAACCAGGGCTGCAACCTCTTCACCTAAAACGTTATAAACCTTCAACGTCACATAGGCATCACGGGGTATGGAGAATTCGATTCTCGTTGAGGGATTGAAGGGATTGGGATAATTCTGACTTAGTGAATTGGCAACTGGTGTAGTTGCAAGTAAGTCTTCAACAGAAGTGGTTGGTTTCACGCTGCGGAAGACACCTGCAGCGTTGGTCCCTGCAAAGATATATCCACCGGAATTGATGGCAAGAGACAGCACGTTCTCATCCGACAAGCCTGAATTGACTTCAGTCCAACTCGTGCCGTTGTTCGTTGAAAGGAACACACCTCCACCAAACGTCCCCGCAAAGATATACCCATTGGAATTGACGGCAAGGGACTGAACAATAGTATTTGTCAAGCCTGAATTAACTTGAGACCAACTTGTGCCATTGTTCGTCGAGAGAAAGACACCTCCACCACCAGTCCCCCCAAAGATATGCCCACTGTAATTGATGGCGATAGACTGAACAAAAGTATTCGTCAAGCCTGAATCAACTTCAGTCCAGCTCGTGCCATTGTTCGTCGAGAGGAACACACCTCCACCACCAGTCCCCGCAAAGATGAACCCAGTTGTTGAATTGACCGCAAGAGAATAGACATAGGTATTCGTCAAGCCTGAATTGACTCCAGTCCAACTCTCGCCATTGTCCGTCGAGAGGAAAACCCCACCACGAGTCCCAGCAAAAATATACCCCCCGGAATTGATGGCAAGAGACCGAACATCATAATTGGTCAAGCCTGAATTAACTCGAGACCAACTTGTGCCATTGTTCGTCGAGAGGAATACCCCTCCACCCCCGGTCCCCGCAAAAGCATACCCGCTTGTTGAGTTGACAGCAAGAGAATAGATTCGATAGTAGGAACTGAAGCCTGAATTGACTTCAGTCCAACTCGTACCATTGTTCGTCGAGAGGAAGATCCCAAGATCAGTTCCCGCGAAAACACATCCACTCGTTAAATTGATGGCAAGAGAATAGACAGTAGTATTCGTCAAGCCTGAATTCATTTGAGTCCAACTCGAACCATCGTTCGTCGAGAGAAAAACGCCTGCGATTGCAGTCCCCGCAAAGACATGCCCACTTGTTGAATTGATGGCAAGAGAATAGACAACAGTATTCGTCAAGCCGTAATTGACTTGAGACCAACTTGCGCCATAATTCGTCGAGAGGAGTACGCCTTGCCAACTCCCTGCAAGAATATACCCACTGGAATTGAAGGCAAGAGAATAGATACGTCCCGTGCTCAAGCCCGTTTGAGACCAACTCGTACCCATGTCTGTCGAGATAAAGACCCCACCACCATAAGTCCCCGCAAAAATAAGCCCACTGGATTCAATGGCAAGAGACAGAACATTAGTGCTCGTCAAGCCTGAATTCACTTGAGTCCAACTCGTGCCATTGTTAGTCGAGAGGAATACCCCTCCAGACCCAGTGCCTGCAAAAACGTAGCCAATCAAATTGATGGCAAGAGACTGAACACTAGTAATCGTCAAGCCTGAATTGACTCCAGTCCAACTCGTGCCGTTGTTGGTCGAGAGGAATACCCCTCCACTCGATGCCGCTGCAAAAACATATCCGCTTGTTGAACTGACAGCAAGGCACCGAATATTGGTGTTCGTTAGGCCGGAGTTGACTTGCGTCCAATTAGCGCCATTGTTCGTCGAGAGAAAGACCCCTCCACCCGAAGTCCCCGCAAAAATATAACCACTTGCCGAGTTGATGGCAAGCGACGACACGGTAGTATTCGTCAAGCCTGAATTGACTCCGGTCCAACTCGTCCCATTGTTCGTCGAGAGAAACACCCCCGCGCCCGCAGTCCCAGCGAAAATGTATCCACTGGAATTGATAGCGAGCGCATTGACAGCACCTCCGCACGGACCATTGGTCTGTTGCCAGTCAACCAGAGGCCGATGAGCCTTCGGCTCAAAGTCAGGTTGGGAGAAAGCAGTCACCTCATAGAGAAACAGAAGAGTGACCGCAAGCCGCGATGCAGATGGTTTGTGTTTCATAAGACTTCCCCAACTGACTATCGCATCAAAACAAGTTTCTTTGTTTCAGTAAATCCGTTGGTGTACAAGCAGTAGAAATAAACGCCGCTCGCAAACCCGCGTGCATCCCACTGAACTCGGTGTCTCCCCGCAAGGAGATTCTCAGAAACCAGCGTTGCAACCTCTTCACCTAAAACGTTATAAACCTTCAACGTCACATAGGCATCACGGGGTATGGAGAATTCGATTCTCGTTGAGGGATTGAAGGGATTGGGATAATTCTGACTTAGTGAATTGGCAGCCGGTGTAGTGACAGCGAGTTCTTCAACAGAAGTGGTTGGTTTCACGCTGCGGAAGACACCTGCAGCGTTAGTCCCCGCAAATATATATCCATCTAAACTGATCGCAAGGGAAGAGACATTGACATTCGTTAAACCTGAATTGACTTCAGTCCAACTCGTGCCGTTGTTCGCTGAAAGGAACACACCTCCACCAAACGTCCCCGCAAAGATATGCCCATTGGAATTGATTGCGATAGACTGAACAATAGTATTCGTCAACCCTGAATTGACTTCAGTCCAGTTTGTGCCGTTGTTCGTCGAGAGGAAGACACCTCCTCCGTAACTCCCCGCAAAAATATACCCACTCGAATTGATGGCAAGAGACTGAACATTAGTACTCGTCAACCCTGAATTAACTTCAGTCCAACTCGTGCCATTGTTCGTCGAGAGGAAGACACCTCCGCCACCAGTCCCCGCAAAAATATACCCACTTGAATTGATGGCAAGAGACTGAACAGTAGTGTTCGTCAACCCTGAACTGACTTCAGTCCAACTCGTGCCATTGTTCGTCGAGAGGAAGACCCCAGCACGAGTCCCGGCAAAAATATACCCACTTGTTAAATTGATGGCGAGAGACTGAACATTACGATTCGTCAAGCCTGAACTGATCGCAGTCCAACTCGCACCATTGTTCATCGAGAGGAAAACCCATCCACCCTCAATCCCTGCAAAAATATACCCACTGGAATTGATGGCAAGAGAGTTGACAACATAATAATAATACGTGAAGCCTGAATTGACTTGAGTCCAACTCGTGCCATTGTTGGTCGAGAGAAAGACGCGCCCATACTGAGCCCCCGCAAAAACATACCCGCTTGTCAAATTGATGGCAAGAGACCGGACAGTAGTATTCGTCAAGCCCGAATTGACTTGCGTCCAATTCGTGCCATTGTTCGTCGAGAGGAAGACACCTCCGCCGTTAGTCCCTGCAAGAATATGACCACTGGAATTGATGGCAAGAGAATAGACATTGGTATTCGTCAAGCCGTAATTGACTTGAGTCCAACTCGTGCCATAGTTCATTGTTAGGAAGATCCCACGAGCCATAGTCGCCGCAAAAATATATCCGGTTGTCAAGTTGACTGCGAGAGAATAGACAACATCTGTCCTGAAGGCAGTTTGAGACCAACTGGCACCCATATTCGTCGAGATGAATACACCTCCGCTATAGGTGCCCGCAAAGACATACCCACTGGACTCAATGGCAAGAGACAGAACATTAGTGCTCGTCAAGCCTGAACTGGCTTCAGACCAAGCCGTACCATTATTTGTCGAGCGGAATACCCCTCCAGACGCAGTCCCTGCAAAAACGTAGCCAATCAAATTGATGGCAAGACACTGAACATTAGTATTCGTCAAGGCCGAATTCACTTGAGTCCAACTCGTGCCATTGTTCGTCGAGAGAAACACACCTCCACTCGAGGTGCCAGCAAAAATATACCCACTTGTTGAATTGATGGCAAGAGACTGAACAGTAGTACTCGTCAAGCCTGAATTCACCTGAGTCCAACTCGTACCATTGTTCGTCGAGAGGAATACCCCTCCACCCAAAGTCCCCGCGAAAATATACCCACTGGAATTGATAACAAGAGACTGAACAGTACTGTTCGTCAAGCCTGAATTGACTTGAGACCAACTCGTGCCACTGTTTGTCGAGAGGAATACCCCTGCACCATTAGTCCCCGCAAAAATATAGCCACTGGAATTGATGGCAAGAGCATTGACAGTACCGCCACAGGGACCACCGGTCTGCTGCCAGTCAACCAGAGGCTGATGAACCTTCGGCTCAAAGTCGGTTTGGGAGAAAGCAGTCACCGCATAGAGAAACAGAAGAGCGACCGCGTGCCGCGATGCAGATGTTTTGTGCTTCATAAGACTCCTCCAACTGATTATCGCATCAAAACAAGTTTCTTTGTTTCAGTAAATCCCTTGGTGCTCAAACGATAAAAATAGACTCCACTTGAAGCGCCCTTTGCGTCCCATTCGACCTTGTGCCTTCCGGCAGAGAGATTCTCGGAAACCAACGTTGCAGCCTCTTCACCTAAGATGTTATAAACCCTCAAGGTCACATAGGCGCTGCGAGGCATAGAGAATTCTATTGTCGTTGAGGGATTGAAGGGATTGGGATAATTCTGACTTAGTGAATAGGCAACTGGTGTAGTTGCAAGTAAGTCTCCAGCGGAAGTGGTTGGTTTCACGCTGCGGAAGACACCTGCAGCGTTAGTCCCTGCAAAGATATATCCACCGGAATTGATGGCAAGAGACAGCACATTTTTTTCCATCAAGCCTGAATTGACTTCAGTCCAACTCGTGCCGTTGTTCGTTGAAAGGAACACACCTCCACCAAACGTCCCCGCAAAGATATGCCCATTGAAATTGATGGCAAGAGACTGAACAGCAGTATTCGTCAAGCCTGAATTAACTTCAGTCCAACTCGTGCCATTGTTCGTCGAGAGGAATACCCCTCCCCCATAAGTCCCCGCAAAAATATACCCACTCGAATTGATGGCAAGAGAATAGATAGCAGTATTGGTAAAGCCTGAGCCAACCTGTGACCAACTCGTGCCACTGTTCGTCGAGAGGAAAACCCCACCGCCGCTAGTCCCTGCAAAAACATATCCACTGGTAGAATTCACCGCGAGAGACTGGACAATCATGTTCGTCAAGCCTGAATTCACTTCAGTCCAACTCGTGCCGTTATTCGTGGAGAGGAAGATCCCAGCGCGTGTCCCTGCAAAGACGTACCCACTTGTTAAATTGATCGCAAGAGACAGAACATTACGATTCGTCAATCCTGAACTGATTTCAGTCCAACTCGCACCATTGTTCACCGAGAGGAAGACCCATCCACCCAGAGTCCCTGCAAAAACATACCCAGTTGTTGAATTGATGGCAAGAGACTGAACATAAGAATAAAACGTGAAGCCTGAATTGACTTGGGTCCAACTCGTGCCGTCGTTCGTCGAAAGGAATACTCCCAAAGGCGGAGCTGCTGCAAAAGTATATCCATTTATCAAATTGATGGCAAGAGACCGGACTTGAGTGTTCGCGAGCCCTGAATTGATCTCAGTCCAGCTCGTGCCGCTGTTGATCGAGAAGAAAACACCTCCGCCACCAGTCCCTGCAAAAATATAGCCACTAGAATTGATGGCAAGAGAATAAACATCATGATTCGTCAAGCCGTAGTTGACTTTATTCCAGTTCGTGCCGTTGTTCGTCGAAAGGAAGACCCCTCCTACGTAGGTCCCCGCAAAAATATGCCCGCTGGAATTGATGGCAAGAGAATAGGTTTGATAGGTTACCAACCCTGTTTGAGACCAACTCGTACCCATGTTTGTCGAGAGGAAGACACCGCTACCATAAGTCCCAGTAAAAACATCTCCACTCGTCGAATTGATGGCAAGGGACCTGACATCGGTACTCGTCAGACCTGAATTGACCTGAGACCAGCTCGTGCCATTATTTGTTGAACGGAAAACCCCTCCACCAGACCCAGTCCCCGCAAATATATAGCCAGCGGGACTGATGGCAAGAGACTGAACGTTGGTATTCGTCAAGCCCGAATTGACTCCAGTCCAACTCGTGCCGTTGTTCGTGGAGAGAAAGATACCTCCACCATAGGTCCCCGCAAAAACGTATCCACTTGTTGAACTGAGCGCAAGAGACTGAACATTAGTATTCGTCAAGCCTGAATTGACCTGCGTCCAACTGGTGCCATTGTTCGTCGAGAGAAAGATCCCTCCACCCGAAGTCCCCGCAAAAATATAGCCACTTGTCGAGTTGATTGCAAGCGAAGACACGGTGGTATTCGTCAATCCCGAATTGACTGGAGTCCAATTCGCTCCATTGTCAGTCGAGAGGAACACCCCTGCACCCGCAGTCCCGGCAAAAATATACCCACTCGGATTGATGGCAAGAGCGTTTACAGTACCCCCACAGGGACCGCCGGTTTGCTGCCAGAAGTCTTGTGAGAAGGCGCCTCGCACTGCACACAAGAGTGCCATGCTCAACACGAGACAGAACGGCATCTGTTGTTTCATATCCATCCTCGTTTCCGCCAGACGCGGATAAGCCTGGGTTAGAAGTGAATTAGAACCATCAGTGAATTATTCTGTGAACGGTGACAATCTAAACATCGAACAATGTAGCGCGACTCTTAAGTCGCTGCATGGGCGAGATAAATCTCGCTCTACAATGTCTAATTTGTGCTTGCGCGAAGAGTATCGCTATATCTGATGTTATCGGTTCAGCGAAATCGTGGTCATTTACAATATACTAAAGGCGGGGGCAGATGTCAAGCAAAAAACTCGAAAACCTGTGAGTTGAGGCTGCAGGACAGGTCTGCTTCAGAATCTAATCAACACGGCGTTAGCACCTCGGTCATCAGGGAGCTACCGCACTGCAGAGTGCACGATTGCTGCAAAGGAATCAGCCTTGAGGCAGGCGCCTCCCACAAGCGCACCGTCAATGTCGGGCTGGCTCAACAAGTCAGCGGAGTTATCTGGCTTCACGCTTCCACCGTATTGAATGATGAGCGCGTCGGCAATCTCTTTGGTGTAGAGTTTCGCAACAAGGTTTCTTATGAACACATGAACTTCCTCAGCTTGCTGCGGTGTAGCGTTGCGTCCTGTACCAATCGCCCAGACAGGTTCATAAGCAATGATCACCCTGCCCATATCTTCCGCGGACAGCCCGCTTAGAACACCGCGTACTTGTTTCCCAACAACCACCTCCGTTACGCCTCGCTCACGCTCATCAAGCGTCTCCCCAACACAGATGATGGGCAGTAGCCCCACGATTAGCGCCTTCTTCACTTTCTTGTTCACGAAGTCATCGGTCTCACCAAAGTACTGCCTACGTTCTGAGTGCCCCAATATCACATACTCGCACCCAACAGCTTTTAGCATGGTGGCGGAAATCTCGCCAGTGTACGCACCGTCACTCTCGAAGTACATGTTTTGCGCGCCCAACTTGATCTTTGTCCCTTTGATGAGTTCAGCCGCCAATTGAAGCGAGGTAAATGGGGGACAGATTACAACTGTGACACTGTCGCCTTCACCCTTGAGTCGCTCCTTCAATCCCGAAATCAAAGATGTACTTGCCTGTATATCCATGTTCATTTTCCAGTTTCCAGCAATTACTTTTTTTCTCACGGTTGCTCCTTTGAGATTAGAGATTGCGGTTTGACGGTGAAAATGTGCGACGCACCTCAAAGGTGCGTCGCACATATATAATTGACCGCCCAAGTAAATTGTAGCGCGACTTTCAAGTCGCAAGGTGCGAGATAAATCTCGCTCTACGACGATGTTCGGTTCATCGCATCGAGTTTTCTTTTCAGAACGTCATTAACAACTTTCGGGTTACCTTTCCCCTGCATCGCCCTCATTATCTGACCAACAAAGAAACCAAAGACCTGCTCCTTCCCGCTCAGATACTTCTTTACCTGCTGCGGATTGCTTTTCAATACTTCATCCACAACTTTTTCGACAGACGCTTCGTCTGATACTTGCAGCCATCCCTTCTTCTCGACGATTGTCGTCGGATCCTCTCTATTTTTGAGCATCTCATCGAACACGTCCTTCGCAATCTTGCTGCTGATGGTGCCAGCGTTAATCATATTGATCATCGCTGCAATATTCTTCGGCACAATCGGGAAATCCTGAATCGTGATCTTCTGCTCATTGATAACACCTAACACAGTGACCATTACCCAATTGCTTGCTGCCTTGTAGTCATTCGTGTGCTCTGCAATTCCTTCATAGAAATCAGCAAGCGGTTTTTCCAGCGTTAGAATATCCGCGTCATACTTGGGCAGACCATACTGCTTCATAAACCTATCTCGCCGTTCCATCGGGAGTTCAGGTAATGTCCTCATGATTTCTTCTATCCACTTCTCATCAACATAGACAGGCACCAGATCAGGTTCAGGAAAATAGCGATAGTCGTGCGCTTGTTCCTTGCTTCTCATCAGCGAGGCAATGCCCTGGTTCGCATCCCAGAGCAATGTGTCCTGCGTGATTATGCCTCCTTCCTCTAATACTTCTATTTGACGATTGATTTCAAACTCCAGCGCCTTTTCGACATTCCGGAACGAATTCATGTTTTTCACTTCCGTCTTCGTTCCAAATTTTGTCTCACCCTTCAGACGCACCGAGACATTTGCATCACACCGAAGACTCCCCTCTTCCATGTTCCCATCGCAGATACCGAGATAAGTAACAAGCTGTTTGATCTGTGTTAGATACAGGTACGCTTCCTGCGGAGTACGAATATCCGGCTCACTCACAATCTCAACTAAGGGTACACCGCAACGATTTACATCAACAAGTGTATCGGGATAGATGTCGTGAATTGATTTGCCCGCATCTTCCTCCATGTGAATGCGCGTCAGTCCAATCCGTCTTCTCGTTCCATCGTCGAGATCAATCTCCACATACCCGTCATAGCAGATTGGTTCTTCATACTGGGAGATTTGGTACCCCTTGGGCAAGTCAGGATAGAAATAGTTCTTCCTAGCAAAGATAGACTTGTGTGCAATCTTGCAGTGCGTTGCCAGTCCCATCTTCAGAACGAATTCAACCAGACTCTTGTTGAGAACGGGAAGCACACCCGGCATTCCGAGACAGACCGGACAAACGTTGGAGTTTGGATCTGCCCCAAACTCCGTCGAGCATCCACAGAATGCTTTGCTTTTTGTGAGCATCTGTGCGTGGACTTCTAAACCGATCACAGCTTCGTATTTGGGATTCATATGAGACTCGCTTCCGATGCAAATGAGTTACTCTAACTCAAGTTGAGCGCCTAAGTTAATTCACCACAGAAATACACGGAAACGGCACGGATTTTCACGGATTCAGATTACGTTATCACTGTTTGGCGTCAATGGCGCCATGCTTCTTCCGTGAAATCCGCGGTGAATTGAAAGGTCGAATGCAAATCGGTCAACTTGGGTACGTTAGTTTCGGAACTACTGATAGTTCTTGATTGCCTGCGTAACCTTTTCAGCCGCGTCTTGAAAACTCTTTGCGACAATGAAGTTCAAACCTGACTGCCTGAGAATAACGCCTGCCTCTTTCGCGTTCGTCCCCTCTAACCGCACGACAATTGGCAGACTAACCTGGACCTTCTTTGCCGCTTCAACAACACCTGTCGCAACACGGTCGCAGCGAACGATCCCTCCGAAGATGTTAATAAGAATCGCTTTCACACTGGGGTCAGACAAGATGATCTTGAAGCCGTTCTCAACTGTCTCAGCGCTTGCACCTCCACCGACGTCGAGGAAGTTTGCTGGTTCACCGCCAGCGAGTTTGATGATGTCCATGGTGGACATCGCCAGCCCAGCACCGTTTACCATGCAGCCGACGTTGCCATCGAGCTTGATGTAGTTCAAATTGTATTTCGATGCTTCAATTTCAAGCGGCGCCTCTTCATTGAGGTCACGGAGTTCAACAATTTCTGGATGACGGAAGAGCGCATTGTCGTCAAAGTTCATCTTGGCATCGAGGGCAAGAACTTCTCCTTCCTTCGTCAGGACAAGCGGGTTGATCTCAGCAAGACTCGCATCGGTCGCCTCGTAGGCTTTGTAAAGCGCCATCAAGAACTTGACCGCGTTCTTAAACGCATCGCCTGAGAGTCCAAGCCCAAATGCGAGCTTCCGAACTTGAAACGGTTGGAGACCAACGGCAGGCTCAATATGTTCCTTCAGAATCTTCTCCGGCGATTCGGCGGCAACCGCTTCAATCTCAACGCCTCCTTCCGTTGAGACCATCATCACGTTCTGTGAACGAGAGCGGTCAAGCACCACTCCTGCATAAAGCTCTTTCGCAATGTTGATACCTTGCTCGATGAGTAGTCGCTTCACGATCTTTCCTTCCGGACCAGTCTGATGAGTCACCAACCTCATTCCCAACATTTGCTGTGCATATTGCTTCACCTCATTGAGACTTCTCGCTAATTTCACACCTCCGCCTTTACCTCGACCACCAGCATGAATCTGTGCTTTTACCACCCAGACGGTGCCACCAATTTCCTGTGCGACTTGAACGGCTTCCTCGGGTGTAAATGCCACTCCCCCTTTGGGAACAGCTACATTATACTTTTTGAGAATTTCCTTTGCTTGATATTCGTGGATTTTCATTGAGGTTCCTTCTAAGATCCAAAGTTGAACAAGAGATTACTGATTTCAGTTTTCTGTTATCCTTGCTGGCGTCCAATCCAACGTTCTCGGTACGAACGAAGTCACCAAAGAATTCGGGAAAGATTTGATTTGGCTTGTATCTGTTGTTCCGCAAGATTTTGATTTCTCCTCATTCAGGACGATATGCGTCCATAAGCCTTCTAGAATCATCAGCATGCTTAATATTGTCTAGATCAGTATCCGCTAGTATGTGGCTTCTTGTCGGTGTAGATTTCATTTTCAGACCTTTCTCGAGCCAAACAAATGCTCTCCTTGTTTCGCCCATCAGAGAGTACACACAGGCAATGTCGTAGGCTGCTGTTCCCTCTTTGATCTTTTCCTCTTGCATAAGCTTCTCAAGAGCTTGCTTGAATAACTTCTCCGCCTCCTTACCTTTCTTCGTCTTTGCAAGCTCACATAAAGCAAGCCCCCAGTTATTAAGAGCTTCATGATAGTCTGGTTTGATCTCCAGTGCTCGCCCGTACTTCTCAAACGATTGCTTGAATAACTTCTCCGCCTCCTTGCCTTTCTTCATCTCTGCAAGATCTGATAAAGCGAGCCCCCAGTTATAGAGAACTTCGTGATCGTCCGCTTTTATCTTCAGTGCTCGTCCATACTTCTCAAACGATTGTTTCAATAACTTCTCCGCCTCCTTGCCTTTCTTCATCTCTGCAAGCTGATATGAAGCGAGCCCCCAGTTATTAAGAGCTGCATGATCGTCCGGTTTTATCTCCAGTGCTCGCCCATACTTCTCAAACGATTGCTTGAATAACTTCTCCGCCTCCTTGCCTTTCTTCATCTTTGCAAGCTCATATAAAGCGAGCCCCCAGTTATTAAGAGCTTCATGATAGTCTGGTTTGATCTCCAGTGCTCGCCCATACTTCTCAAACGATTGCTTGAATAACTTCTCCGCCTCCTTGCCTTTCTTCATCTCTGCGAGATCTGATAAAGCATTTCCCCAGTTATTAAGAGCTGCATGATCGTCCGGTTTTATCTCCAGTGCTCGCCCATACTTCTCAAACGATTGCTTGAATAACTTCTCCGCCTCCTTGCCTTTCTTCATCTTTGCAAGCTCATATAAAGCGAGCCCCCAGTTATTAAGAGCTGCATGATCGTCCGGTTTTATCTCCAGTGCTCGCCCATACTTCTCAAACGATTGCTTGAATAACTTCTCCGCCTCCTTACCTTTCTTCGTCTTTGCAAGCTCACATAAAGCAAGCCCCCAGTTATTAAGAGCTTCATGATAGTCTGGTTTGATCTTCAGTGCTCGCCCATACTTCTCAAACGATTGTTTCAATAACTTCTCCGCCTCCTTGCCTTTCTTCATCTCTGCAAGCTGATATGAAGCGGCCCCCCAGTTATTAAGAGCTACATGTAAGTCTGGTTTTATCTTCAGTGCTCGCCCATACTTATCAAACGATTGTTTCAATAACTTCTCCGCCTCCTTGCCTTTCTTCCTCTTTGCAAGCTCATATAAAGCGAGCCCCCAGTTATAGAGAACTTCGTGATCGTCCGCTTTTATCTTCAGTGCTCGTCCATACTTCTCAAACGATTGTTTCAATAACTTCTCCGCCTCCTTGCCTTTCTTCATCTCTGCAAGCTGATATGAAGCGAGCCCCCAGTTATTAAGAGCTACATGTAAGTCTGGTTTTATCTTCAGTGCTCGCCCATACTTGTCAAACGATTCCTTGAATAACTTCTCCGCCTCGTTGCCCTTCTTCATCTTTGCAAGGTCATATAAATCAGTCCCCCAGTTATAGAGGGCATATGCAAGATATTTTATCGCCTCTGATATCTCGCTCGACACTACATCCTCAAATATGTCATCTATCTGTTTGAATCTGCTGTGTACCCAAATATCTCTGGCTTTCCGTATAATTTCATCAGCTTGGATTTTCTTCCTCTTAGCGATTTCAATATACTGAAAGCCTCTACCTTTTTCAAACCCTTTGATCGCCGCATCTATCCACCTCTTCGTTTCTCTGGTTGGATCAGCAAACTTGTCGTCTATCGGATATTCTGCAATAGTACTGATAGCTTCTTTCAGATGAGTAAATGGTCTTGAAATGATTTGAGGTTCTGGTAGACCTAATTCTTTTGCAAGTTCAAGGAAGAATTTGTCCGCGTCATAGCCTTTCACATAATATCCAAATTTGTCCTGAGGGTTCAAAATTCTTTCAAACACATGGTCAGCAGGTTCCTTCTCTTTGTATCCAACCCAAAAGAGCTTATGTTGAAATACGTCAACCTCGGCTAACCGTTCGAAAACAGGGTCATTTTCTCCGCTATATCCGATAACAATCCAGCACCTACCTCTGTTAACATCTTGAAAAACATTCTTGAGTTTTTCTGAATGCCTGTTTATTTCATCTTCCGTGTTCAGAAGCACAAACCCATCGCGCTGCCCATGAAGGTAATACACCGAAAGCTGGGCTGCTTCCCCAGGGATGAAAGATTGAGACGCTGCAAAGTCATAAACGGCTGGATATATGTTAGACAAAGCCAGACTCCGCACTGCAAGAGGATCGAAATTGGTTGTAAGAATACGATCCACATACCTCTCTTTTACAAGAGCTCCAATATACAAATGCGCCAAGTTAATTCTTGCTTTGTCGATAAAGGAGCCAATCAGTTTTCTTCTCTGCGCTGGTGCCAAGAGGCTCATGTGAGCTGGATACGTTTGCTTCTTGCAGGTGGCGCACAGTTTGGGGAACTGTCTTTTGATCTCCTCTATCATACCTTTTGCTGCAGGGATGCCAGCCGACACCGACATACCTGCCCCCAAAAGCATCGCCGTGGAATATCCTTTGTCTTTGGCCCATCGGAGTTGCTCGGCAATAATTTTTATGTCAGCCGTGTCATAGCTCATTTTCTCTCTCCATCAAAGCTTGGTCTATTGAAATTCTCATCCATGCAGTTTCCTACATGAATCATATTGAAATCATCCTCTATCTCGTAATCACCGTCCCTGTCCTCCCTGCCAACGCTTCCTGCAATCTTTCGATGGACGTAATAAGCACCTCCTTGCCACCGGTTTCGAGGAAATCAATTGATGCTTGAATTTTCGGTCCCATACTCCCCGGTGGAAACTGTTTCTTGACTAAGTATTGCTTAGCTTCCTCCACAGTGACCTTGTCAAGTCCAACTTGATTCGACTTTCGGAAGTTCAGATACACTTTATCCACAGCAGTCAAAATAATCAGCATATCGGCGTGGATATCTCTCGCCAGCACCGACGTAGCAAGGTCTTTGTCAATTACCGCATCCACTCCCTCCAGTTCTCCATCCTCTTCATAATACACAGGGATTCCTCCTCCACCCGCCGCAATCACGACAACACCATTTTCCACCAACGTCTTTATGACGGACGACTCGATGATCCTCAACGGCGTCGGCGAAGGAACAACCCTTCTGAAGCCTCTACCAGGATCCTCCTTCACAATCCACCCCGGACGGTGTCTGAGTTCCTCCACCTGCTCCTTCCGATAGAACACACCGACGAATTTCGTTGGATTCAGAATGGAAGGATCGTTCTTGTCAACAAGCGCTTGAGTCACCAGCGTGATCACCTGTTTCTTCACTCCACGAATCTCCATTTTGTTCTGGAGTGTTTGCTGAATCATGTACCCCATCCCGCCTTCGAGGTCAGCGACGATGACACCAAGCGGAATCGGTGGAACAAGATGTCGTGATGCCTCAACCCTCACGAGATAATTTCCAACTTGCGGACCGTTTCCATGCGTGATCACTACCTCGTGTCCAGCTTCAATCAAATCAGCAACACCCGTCAGACTTCTGCGAGTGTTGGCAAACTGCTGATAGATGTTTCCTTCTTCAAATTCTCGTGTGATAGCGTTGCCGCCAAGCGCAACAACGATCACCTTTTTGCCTTCTAATATGTCATTCATCTGTCAATCTTTCTAAACCGTTCAATTGATAGAGTAGGGGCGACTCGCGAATCAACTCCTACTTCAGACAAATTCCTCTCTACACTGTGGACACATTACTACATTCTCGTCATTGAATCTACAGCCGCAGCTATTGCACTCGTACTTGAAAATGAGATGATTGTCCTGAAGAACCTTTCCCGCTCTCTCAAGCTCTGGGAGCGGAACGAACAATTTCAACAAGTACGCTCCGTGGTGACTGTATGTTTTCCACTCCGGTGATATAAGTGATGAGAAAATCGCTAACGGGACATCGCTTTGTGTATAGGTCTGACACTGAACGCCCTCCTTCTCAAGCAATCCCTTTGCTAACTCAACATCTACCTGGTTCAGAGATTCGAACACCCCCGCCCACTCTCCTATGATTTGAACCTCAGAATGATCATTGCACAGCAGTCTCCCGCTCACCGCATTTGCGCACATAGAGCAGAGAGGTTTTTCACAAACGACACAGACACCTATTGCCTCTCGGTCGTTGTGGATTCCACACGTCACGACCAAATGCTCGTTGAACAGATATCCACAATGAGGACAATAGTCACTATCCTCCGTCACTTCCTCTTTGCAGTATCGGCACACCGATGAAATTTCATGGAGTTGCAGGAAGTTGGTGCTCTCATCAACCAAGGGGACCCCGCAGGTCCTGCAAACTTTCCTGCCCGGTCTATATGTCTTGTTACAAGTTGGGCAAACTGCCATCGTGATATCCCGTCTTGATTATCTGAACGGACAGCACTACCCGTGCTATCTTATCTTTTCCGAAATTGCCTTCGCCTGCAGGTACAGCGAGAGATAGTCCCTACCTCCAGCCTTCGAATCTGTGCCAGACATATTGAATCCACCGAAAGGATGCACACCGACAAGTGCACCAGTGCATTTGCGGTTGAAATATAGGTTGCCAACGTGGAAAAGGTCCTTTGCTTTCTCAATCTTCTTCCTGTTCTTCGTATAGACTGAACCGGTCAATCCATACTCGGTGTTGTTGGCGATCTCCAGCGCTTCATCATAGTCCTTTGCCTTGATGACTGCAAGCACAGGACCAAAGATCTCCTCTTGCGCAATACGTGCCTTCGGGGGAACATCAGCAATCACCGTCGGCTCAATGAAAAATCCGTTCCCCCCTGCTTTCTCACCGCCAGCAACAAGCCGTCCTTCTGTCTTTCCGATCTCGATATATTGAAGAATCTTATGCTCTGCGCTTGCATTGATAACGGGTCCCAAGGAATGGTTGTCCTTTGCTGGACCGACAGTCAGTGTGTTCACCTTCTCGACAAGTTTGCTTAGAAACTTATCATACACTTTCTCAACGACAATTGCCCGCGAGCACGCTGAGCACTTCTGTCCTTGATAGCCAAATGCGGACACTGTCACGCCAGTAACCGCGTCATCAAGACTAACTTCATCATCCACGATGATCGAGTCTTTGCCTCCCATCTCAGCAACGACACGCTTCAGCCAAATCTGTCCGGACTGCACCTTGCTGGCGAGTTCATTGACGTGAATACCAACCTCCTTCGATCCAGTGAAGGAGATAAACCTTGTTCTCGGGTGCGCCACCATCACATCACCGACAGTAGCGCCAGAACCAGGAACGAAGTTCAACACACCATCTGGCAATCCCACCTCTTGCATGATCTCGACATACAAATGTCCCATCATTGGCGAATCACTGGAGGGCTTGAGAACAACTGTGTTGCCCGTCACAATCGCCGCTGATGTCATTCCCGCCAAGATGGCAAGCGGAAAGTTCCAAGGCGGAACAATGACACCAACACCGAGAGGAATGTATCGTAGTTCGGGTTTCTCGCCAGGAAATCTCGTGATGGGTTGCTCTGCAGCATAACGAAGCATCTCACGGGCATAGAACTCCAAGAAATCAATCGCCTCGGATGTATCTGCCTCAGCCTCCGCCCAGTTCTTACCAGTCTCATAAATCATCCACGCATTAAGCTCAGCTTTCCGCTTCCTCATCAGTTTGGCGGCTTTGAAGAGATAATCGGCACGCTTCACGGGTTTCACCCACTGCCACTCTTTGAATTTCTCGTAGGCAACTTCAATTGCCTTGTTTGCAAGTTCCGCTGTCGCCTTCTGGAAAACACCGACAATCTCATCCTTGCTCGACGGGTTGTAGGAATTTAGTTTCTGCTCGGTTCTAATCCGTTCGCCACCGATAATGATGTCATATTCCCTTCCAAGCTGTCCTTGTACCTTCTTCAGCGCCGCGAGCATTTTCTTCTTGTTTGCTGGAAGAGAAAAATCTGTATATGCTTCATTCTTGAATTTTGGAATTGCCATAGGAACCTCGTTCCATTTTTTAGTTTGAGCGTTGATAGTGTCTCAGATTTCAGATTAGGGATTACGGAGATTTAAGATCGCCGAGATTAAGGAATCAGTAATCTGCAATCAGCAATCCGAGGTCTGCAAGTCTATCTCTTCCGGATACACTCCACTACTGCATCGTGCGCCGCGGGACGGACTTGAACTATCTTTGTATTGTCCCGCGTCGGATACACTCGATTAGTTAGCAAGATAACGAACAACTGTCGCTCGGGGTCTGCCCACACGGATGTACCTGTAAAGCCTGTGTGTCCAAACGATGTCGGTGAAAACAATGTCCCTGCCGAAGAACCCTGTGGCGATTTCGTATCCCATCCTAATGCTCTACTGCTGAGGTCAGACTGCTTCTTGGTGAACAGTCTCACCGTCTCTTCTCGAAGATACCTCTTGCCACCATACTCACCTCCGTTCAGCAACATCTGCATCATTATGGCGAGGTCTCCTGCTGTGGAGAACAGTCCGGCATGACCCGACACACCTCCGAGTAGCGCGGCGTTCTCATCGTGAACCTGACCACGGACTGTTTTCATCCGCCAGTAGCTGTCCGTCTCTGTCGGTGCGATCCGTTTAATCAGACTATCTGGCGGATTGTACATCGTGTTCTTCATTCCAAGCGGTTGAAAAAATTCCTCTGCGACATATTTCTCCAGCGTCGTCCCTGAAATCTTCTCGATGATTTTCCCCAATGTAATGATTCCTAAGTCGCTGTACACCGTCTTCTCTCCAGTCGGATACTCAAGTGGGGAAGCATAGATCGAACCCAGAACCTGGTCAGCCATCGTGCAGGTTTTGTAGAACGGTTTCCACGCTGGAAGCCCACTGTTGTGCGCAAGAAGGTTTCGCAAAGTGATATTCTCTTTCCCATTCTGAGCGAACTGCGGAATGAAGCTATCCACCTTCTCATCGAGGTCGAGTCTCCCCTCATCATAGAATCTCATCGCTGCCGAAGTCGTCGCAATCACCTTCGTCACGGAAGCTAAATCGAACATTGTATTGAGATCAATCTGTCTGGAATTCGGCGAGTAATCGTAGGTGCCATAAGCCTTATGATGGACGATAACGCCGTCCTTTGCGACCAACAGCACGGCACATGGAAATGCACTGTCTTGAATCGCCTTGTTGATGATATTGTCCACTTTTCCCGCAAGGCAGGACTCGCTCATGCCGACTTCGCCTGGTGTGCCTTCACGCAGAACAGTCTTCTTGGACATCAGTCCAGAGCCGAGTGGATATAAGTTGGGAATGCTGATGGGAAGTTTTCCCCACACTGGAATTTCTCCGAAGAGCGCCTCTACTGTAGCATCAACCGAGACATCTGCGTCACCATAGGCACAGATGTATGCTGAGACATCTTTGAAATCACGAATAAGATAAGGATTCCCGAATGAAATCATGACGACAGGCTTCTTCAACTGCATCACCTTTTTCAGGAAGTCAGCATGTGCTTGAGCCAGCGAAACCATCCCCTGACCTGATCTCACTCTTACGTAAGTTGGACAGAGTACAATATCCGCACGTTTGACTTTCCTAAAGGCATCTTTGTAGTCTTCTTTTCTGCTGCGTCTGTCAAGTCTCAAATGTTCAACCTTTGTATATCGTCTACTCATCTGCCGATTGAAACGCTCTCCTGTCTTCTGCTCGCCATTGTCGGAGATAGTAATGTTCAGTATTCTCTTTCGCCCATGCTTAACAAGCGGAAGAACACTCTTATTGTTCTTCAGCAGCGTGATGGACTCACGCGCAATCTGCTTCGCTAACTGCCAATGCTCTCGTGAACCGACGATATTTGAAATAGTATCTATGTTCACAAAACGATTCTTGTCGAGCCCTACCCACTGCTTCAGTGAGAGAATCCGCCGAACTGATTCATCAATCCGTGCTTCAGTAATCTCACCGCGCTTAAGCGCGTCCACCACCGCCCTGATAGCTAGTTCTTCATCGGGTGGTAACAAAATCATATCCGAACCAGCTTCGATGGTGAGCACCGCCGCTTCCGCACGCGAATAATCCTTGGTGACTCCACGCATTCCCATCGCATCTGTCACGACGAGTCCCCGGAACTTCATTTGATTTCGCAGCAACTCTGTAACAATGCTTCTCGAGAGCGATGCGGGAAGACTCTCCACAGTGTCAAGTGCGGGAACGGAGAGATGTCCCACCATGACCGACATCACACCCGAATCAATTGCACTTCTGAACGGCAGAAGCTCCACTTTCTCAAGACGCTGTCTGTCAAAGTCTATAACAGGCAAATCAGAGTGCGAGTCAACGTTGGTTGCACCGTGACCAGGGAAATGCTTAGCGGTGGAGATCATTCCCCCGTCATGCAAACCTTTGACAAACGCTTGTCCGAGTTTCGCCACCATCTCAGGATTGTCTCCGAAGGAACGGACATTGATAATCGGATTATCAGGATTGGTATTCACATCCACAGCCGGAGAATACACCTGGTGGATACCGATAGCACGCCCTTCCATCCCGATCACCTTGCCCATCTCGTAGGAGAACGTTGGATTGCCTGTTGCACCCAGAGCCATAGGATTTGGAAACATCGTGGCGTTTTCGAGCCGCATGGCGACACCGTTCTCGCAGTCGGCAGAAACAAGCAAGGGTATCCCGTCAGGTGGGACCATCGCCTGAAGCTTGTTCAGCAAGACAGCCTCTTCATACACATTGCCCGATGACATGTAAATGCCGCCGACTTTTTGTTCCTTCACCAGTCGTTCGAGGCGTTTGAACTCATAACTATCACTGCCTATGTAATAACCAAATGCAAAAGTCACAATCATCTGACCGACTTTTTCTTCAAGGGATAATCTCTTCAGTTTTGTTTCGACCCAGTTCATTGTGTCGGAAAGGGCTTTTGTCTCGCTCGCTCTCTCTTTCTTCACTTCAACCTCAGCTGTATCAGATTTCTGCCGTCTCACCTCAAGCGGATGATCTGGTCTCGTGTCTTTCGATGCTGTCTGTTGGCTTGCACAGGAAACAAGCAGCAGGATCAGCACTGATAACAAGAGAAGGTAGATGACTTCTACTTTCATCAACATTCGTTCCTTTCCTCTAGCCGATTGGCCGTTTCCAATTCGGTAGAAATTCGGCGACCACCATCTACGTGGCGATAGCCTCCCTCAAGGCCATCAACACCGCCCCATACACTGGACTGCATTCAGGCTCTTGCAAGCTGACACGCGGAATTCCGACTTCAATCTTCTCCCGCAACTTTTTCGACAAGATGTTCTCATGCGCGAGGACACCTCCGACGAACGCCAGCTTTGCCTTACCAGCGACATTCAGCTTTGGCAACATAGCCTTGATATGTAGAAGAAGTTCATCGATAGCATGGTTCACAATCGCATCGCAGACAGCATCGCCTCGCTCTGCGGCTTGGAGCACAAGTGGAGCAATCGAGGCAATGTCGAAGTTGTTCGTATAGACTTCGGTGATGATTGTCTGGTCAGTTAGATGGAATTGCTCGGCAACAAGTTGAGTGAGGAGTGTTGCTTTACCTCGCCCATCGCAATGCTGTACCACGGCGATGAGTCCTTCACGACCGATGCTGTAGCCACTTCCTTCATCACCGAGAAGTCTGCCCCAGCCGCCGACACGATGAATATTCCCATGAGTATCCTTTCCGAACATGATGGAACCTGTCCCAGAAATCAGAATCATTCCCGCATCACCACGAAATGCACCCTCAAGTGCAATGCGGGCATCGCTGTCCACAATAACTTTCTTAAGAGGGATCTGTTTCTGCGCAGCCATCGCACGCAGTCCATCGTACATACGCTTCTGGTCAACAGGTCGTCCAGCACCAGCAAATCCAAGCATCACCGCGATGATGTTCTCATACCTGCAGCCCACCCTTTCACAGCACTGCGTAATCAAATCTAGGACCGTGCTGGCAACAGCCTCAACACCGATAACCTGAAAGTTCGCAGGACCACCGACTACCTCGGAGAGGACATCACCATTGAGGTTGGCAGTGGTCGCGGCAGTCTTCGTACCGCCGCCGTCCATACCAATCACATAGCGTAGATTATCCATTCAATTTTCTGACTATTGGTAGAACATCTTCACCCGTAGCTGCGCTAGTTCACTACGATTCACTTCTTCTCGTCGAGAGGTAGGAAGATTATCGTAAAGAGTCCAGGAATCGCAACTAAGAAGCACATCAGGAAGTAGTCTTGGTAACCCATCCAGGTTTGCAGGTAACCACTGAAGATACCTGGTACCATCATCCCCGCAGCCATAAACGCCGTAGTGATCGCATAGTGTGAGGCTTTGAACTCAGGTCGAACAGTGCGCATCAAGAAGACCGTGTAGGCTGAGACTCCGAGTCCATAGGAGAACTGCTCGAAGGAATTCACGGCATACACCCATGGGATATTCGGTTTGTTGATCGCGAGCAACCAATACAGAACAATGGCTGAATTCTGTAGAAGTGCGGTGGGCCACATCCACTTCTTCAGTCCTTGCCTCGCTACCAGAATTCCACCAATGATGCCACCCAGAAGAAGAAAGATGACGCCTACTGTCCCGTACAACGTGCCCATCTCTGCTGTCGTGATTGCCAATCCACCTTTTTCCGGAGTATCCATAAGGAATGGCGGTGCCATCTTGAGCATGAAGGCATCGCCAAGCCTGAAGATCAGCACGTATGTGACGATCCATCCGATTCTGTACTGTGTGAAATATGTTTTGAATGCCTGGGCAAATAAATGCTTCTCCGGACTCCGACTGTCTCTCACGACAGCGGGCTTAGGATAAGGCAAATACCAAACATGGAACAAATAGAGGAGTACGAAGATGGCTCCGGAAACAGCAAACGCGACAACCCAACCATAGTTAATCGCTTTCACTGAAACGCTCGACCCGAAGATACTGAGTGTGATGTCCTGGTAGATCTTGGCTCCCAACTGATCAGTCCCTGCCAAATGCTGATCGGCAAGATAACCCGCCAAGAAAACCAACCCGCCACTTCCAACCAGCCAAGCGATCTTGTAGGTGGTTGTTCTAAAACCGACATAGAACGCCTGCTGATCTTTGTCGAGAGCGTCGAGATAGAATCCGTCAATTGCGATGTCATGTGTGGCAGACGCAAACGCGATAACAGCCAAAATCGCTATCGAGGCAGCGATCACCGATGGGGTCAGTGCGAAGACCGTGAGAATCAAGAATAAGATGGTGCAAACGATCTCCATTGCCAGAATCCAGCGTCGTTTTGTCGAGTAGAGGTCAACGACAGGACCCCACAATCCCTTCAGCGTCCATGGCAAATATAGGAAACTTGTCAATCCAATGAGTTGATTGGTAGCTCCAAGAGCTTTCAAGAAAATCACCGACATCTGATTGACTACCGTATAGGGGAATCCTTCAGCAAAGTAGAGTGTCGAGACATAGACGCCATGAATTCTCTCTTTATTCTGGACTGGCTCTCTCATTACATTGACCTTGTGAAGAAATGGCAAAAGGATTGGCGACTGTTGTTTTGAAATTATCAATTTTTGATGTCAAAAGCAAGCAGTTTCTTCCCCTGAGATTTGCTGGCAATGGATGAATTTCCGTGCACAATTGACGGCGACGTTTCAGATTGACTTTCTCAAGTATTTTGATATATTTCTGATCGGGAGTGCTGAACAAGACCATCCGAACAGTCTCAATAGCACTCTCGTTCAATGGGACAATTCCAGTCATGGAAACTCAGGAGAGATCTGCGCATCCGAGAGATGCCGAAAGTTACAGAAATCCGGCGCAGCCCTTTGAAACCTTCAATCTGATGGTGAAGATATGATAAAAACACTGGAAGTGAAAAACTTCAAATCCATCGAGCATCTACAACTGGATTGCAGAAAGGTCAATGTCTTTATCGGAAGACCGAATACGGGAAAGTCCAACATCTTAGAAAGTATCGGCATCTTTTCTTTCCCCTATGCCTCTGGGAGTCTTAGAAGCCTGGTCCGATTTGAGAGCATGATAGACTTGTTTTACGACCATGATTTGGCGGAGAAGATACAGATAATAGCAGACGATATGTTCTGTCAGATACACTATGAGAATCTGAAGTTTTTCGGGCAGGCGAAGAAGGCCGATGAACCTTCTCAGCTCTTCGGCTTTGAGTTTGACTATACGGGAAAAGGGAGCTCTTCATTTTCTCAAATCGCATCCTTGATACCCTTCAAGTTCTACAGATTTGGAGTCCAGATCGAGTTTCCGAGGCGGGAACCAGGTTCCCTTCTGCCTCCAGGAGGCGAAAATCTCCTGCAAACCCTTTTGGTCAACAAAGCCCTGCGGAAATTTGTCAGCGATATTCTCATCGAGTACGGCTTGAGAATTGTCCTGAAACCTCAGGAAAACAAAATTGAGGTACAAAAACAAGTGGAGGATGTTATCATCGGTTATCCGTATTCTCTCGTCTCGGATACCCTTCAAAGGATCGTTTTCCATCTAATAGCTATAGAAACGAATAGGGATGCCATAATCATTTTTGAAGAGCCGGAAGCTCATGCATTCCCCTATTATACTAAATTCCTCGCTGAGCGAATTGCGTTGGATAGAACGAATCAATATTTCATCTCCACCCATAATCCGTATTTCCTTCTGTCAATTTTGGAGAAAACACCTCAGACTGACATTGGAATTTTCATAACATATCTTGAAGGTTATCAAACCAAAGTGAAGTCCCTCACCGTGGAAGACTTTCGCGAAATTCTGGACCTGGATTCCAGCGTATTCTTTAACCTAGACAAGTTTCTGGAGGAGAAGTGATATATCTGGAGTGCAATCCCGATGAAGTTCTGGTAGAAACACTCGGTATTCCTAAGCAAGAGATGCGCCATGAGGGCGGCATTGGAGGTGTTTGTAACAGGTTGAAGAAGAGTCAGAATTCCAAAGGATTAGTGGATGAAGATCCGAGAGGTACGCAGCCACGCTATGTTCAGACGCTGACACTTCGTTCAAATGAGCAAGACATCAAAGTGTTCTACGACAAGAGCGCCGGAAATTACCTGCTTATGTTATGCCCGAGGCTAGAAGGATGGGTTTTAAGTGCGGCCAGAAAAGCCCGGGTGGATGTGACCCAATATGGTTTCCCTGATGAAGAAGATGAGTTGCACAAAATGGTAAATTTCAAGCTCAAAGACTTTGAGAAATTGTTAAACGACCTTATGCAAAAAAGCGAAGCGCTGAAAACTCTTGAAAGGCTATTGAAGGGTGGCTAAGATAAATCGGCGTGAGAAAGCGTTCCGAATAGCAGTAGAGCGAAACGGCGCTTCGCTCTACAATCTAGTTGCGAACCGGACTCTACAGATGGCATCTCACACTCTCCCCCACAGCAACACCTTCAGCTCATTCAATCTGTTGCGTATTTCATCCGGAGACAACGATTGGTAGCGTTGAGGGATACACTGGATCTCCGTACACTCTGTAATTGCCAGTAATCGTTGATACTCCCTCACTTCTGCAATAGCACCGGGAGAAAATTCGGAAAATGCTTTCACCATGTCTTCTGTGTTTGCTGGGGCATGCTTATTTGACTCAGCAATCTCTTCAACTCGCGTCGCAATCTTCGTTAGATCCGAAGGAGTGTAACCGCCGCTGTGAATGTCTGCAAGCTTGGTCTCAATCACGTTGGTCAGTGCTTCCTTGTCAAGCTGCCCCGTCTCAATATCCAGCCTTTCAAATATCTTGCCGAGGACATCGAAGATCTCATTCTCTTCCGTAAACGGGAAGAGGGGCAGGATCAAATCGCATCTACCGGGTCGCTTGACATCGTCAGTGAGATTATCAGGGTGCGCTGTATCTAATATCCAAAAGATTCGTCCTTTGTTCTTAGGGTGGGCGATGAAATTCATATATCGTCCAAACTGCCGACTCTGCACACCGCTATCGCCTTCGCTCTTGCGCTTTCCGAAGAACACGTCCGCCTCAGGAACGAGAACGACCAATGGCGCCATCGCGTCAAGCAAAGCAAGCATCTTTTCCTGATTCGCATCGGAAAGTCCGACAAACTCCCTCAACAGATTTTTGATCGTTACCACTGGCAACCCCGCTTCGAAAGCAACGGCGGAGGCAAGGTACGTCTTCCCGACACCAATCTCGCCGACCAGCAGTGCTCCAGCAGAAACTTTCTTCGACTTCCCTTCCCGCATTTTCTGAAACTGCCTCGCCAGTATGTTTTTCACTGCGTCATTGCCGGGACAGTCCTTGATGGAATGATCTTGCTCTTCAATCTCCAAGAAGCCTGCACTCTCTTTACGAATCGCATCTTTTTTCCACTCGAGAACCTGTTCACGTGAGATTGGTTTGCCAAGACGTTCCGCTTGAAGGAAGATATCCTCCAGCTGCATCAATCGAAGTCCACTCGTGATATCGGCAAACTGAGACGCTGGCAGATCACATTGGAGTTTGGAATTGCCTGCCAAGCTGCTCTTGATGAAGCTATCCCGTTCGCTTGCTGATGGGTGAGGAATTTCGATGGAAGCGATCTCCGGATGGTTTGTGATTCGTTGGTCAATAGCTGAGAGCAATTCGGTGACCATGATCACTATGCCGTTCGATGCTCTCAGAGCAGCATTCGTTGACCAAGACTGTAAAGCGATCAATGCACTGATCTGCTCGTTGGAGAAGAGTCCCACTCCCACATTGGGAACAAGCGTATCGAGGTAATCAATCACAATGGCGAACTTCAGACCAAGGAGCCGAGCTGCTTGAAGGAAGCTCTCAAGGATTGGCAAGGCCTCTGAAGGAACCTTGGGCATATCCTCCAAAACCACTCCGCCTCTCTGCGTTGTATAGGCTGCCAAGACCTCCAGGAATTTCTGCTGGCTTTGTTCCCCTCCTCGTGACGATGTGAAGTGAATACCATAGTGGGGATTGTAGAACACCACACACCACTCTTCCGTATCCTGAAACATGACGGATTCCAAGAACTCTTTCAGGCGATAATACCTGCTCTGGTAGGAATATAGATCCTGAGTATTTCCGTGGAGGAGAAAAACGCTGGACTCATTCGCCACGAAACTGTCGCGAAGCCGCAAAGCCCAGGATGGCAAGTCGTCACTCATAGAATCTTATGATGCCTTGAACCTGTACCGCAACGGTGTTTAAGGGATTTGTTCTATCAGCAGTCTCAAAAGTCAAAATGGAAAAATCAAAACGATATTGCAGAAATCAGAATTGAATCCATGCAGCTGATCACCAAGCATTCTGTATTCGTCCAAAGAAGATCTCTTGCATCTTTCTTTGTCGTTTTGCTTTTTCCTTTTTCACTTTTGAACTCCTGCAAACTGTAATCCGTAATCCCACAACCAGGTCTCACACCTGCCCGACTCTCAGCTGCCGAATTCTGACCATGTCTTTGGACATGTCCTCGATGGTCTCCTCGGTATGGGTGACCCCATTCAAGAGGCTATTGATGTCTTCCGAGAGAACTGAGACTTCGCTCCCTGCCTGAAACCCGGAGGTCAGCAACTTAACTCGAATAAGCTCAAAGGTATCAATAATTCCTCGTTTCTGTTCTTCCACCACTTGGATCAACTCCTGCAATCTCCTCAGACGCTCAAGCAGTTCTCTCTTGATCGTCCCTGCGTTCTTTCGGATCTCATTTATCTGAGCAAGTTTTGGATTGCTGCCATCTCGCTGAACCTGCTTTTCCAAAACGCTGACATCTCGTTCGAGGTCGTCAGTTTTCATCGTTCCAAGGTATCCTCGCGCCTCCGATTGAAATTGGATGAATCTTCGGTAGGACTCGACATAACTCTCCAAACGCGCCAAATCATCAGCACTCACTGGAGAGACTTCCGCCTGAGCGCTTTTGTTCTCGATGTCTTCCAGTGAGTGACTAAGCTTTTGATACCGCTGTCGTTCATCCGCGGGCAATGACTTCAAGAATTCCTGCTCCTTCTCCTTGGATTTTTCTTGTTGTTTCTCAGCCACCCGCAGATTCACCCACCGTTGGAACCACCCGGACTGAGAGGCGAAGTACAGATATGCCAATTCCAACGGTACAACTAACGCTAACAAGGGCAGCAGTCTGTCCGAATTCATCAGCCCTAGCACTCCAAAGAAACCAAGAAAGATCAAGTTGTAAATATTCTTGAAGGTTTCTTTGAAATAGTTTATGTCGTTCAAGATTTCTCCTTGTATCGAATATCGAATGTTTAATAATTCGCACTTCGACATTCGGACTTCAACATTCCATCTTTAGACCGTCACTCGCACTTGCCCTCTTCCCGGTGACGTTTTCAACCTCTGCAAGATAAACGACTGCAGCTCATGGAACTTCTCGCTCTGTTTGATGTCCAACGAGCGTGGCCGAGGAAAAGGTATCTTCAGCGTTTCCACAATCGTTCCCGGACGAGCGGACATAATGAACACTTGGTCCGCAAGAAAAATTGCTTCGTCAACATCGTGAGTCACAAAGACAACCGTTGCAGCTGTTTCTTCCCATACCCGAAGAAGCAGCTGCTGCATCTCCACTCTTGTTTGAGCATCAAGGGCACCGAAGGGTTCGTCCATCAGAATCATCTTCGGATTGACTGCGAGCGCCCTCGCAAGTGCAAGGCGCTGCTGCATTCCGCCTGACAGATTCTGAGGAAAGGACTTCTCAAAGCCCTCAAGCCCTACGGCTTTGATCCATTGGCGCGCTCTCTCCCGCCGCTGATTCTTCTCCATTCCATTAATCTTCAAACCATATTCCACGTTGTGCAGAACATTCCACCAAAAGAAGGAAGTGTATTTCTGAAATACCATTCCCCGCTCTCGACTCGGACCTTTTACTGGACGATGGTTGAACTCCACTGTACCGGAATCAGGAGAGTCCAATCCGGCAATGATCCGAAGAACTGTGGACTTGCCGCATCCAGAGGGTCCCAAGAGAACAACAAACTCTCCAACATCCTTGTTAGCTACCCACAGATCTTCAACCTCCAAATCCACGTTCTTCAAAGCCTCTATCTTCTCGTTTGCAGGAGTGATGAATGCTTTCGAGACATTTTCAACTTTGAGTTTGTTTTTACTGTCTTGATTCATTGCTTCACTCCTGCCAGACCTTTCATGACCTTTGTTGCGGGAAGTCGTTTGCCGACACGCTGCCAGGGGAACAACCATTGCTCCGATTGCTTAAGCAACCAGCGAAACAGAAACGCCGCCACTCCTATTGCAATAATCCCAGCGTACACCCGATCGAAGTCCAACATCTTCCGCGCCGCTTCGATCATATAGCCGACGCCTTTGCGTGAGTTCACTATCTCCGCTAAGATCACGTATGTCCACCCGATATCATATAAGATTCTGAAGGAACTATAGATTGACGGAAACGCAGCACGGAACGTCAGCCACACCACCTGCAACTTCGTTGCTCCAAGAGTGTATGCAGTTTCTAAGATCTCCTGCCCCACACGGTTTCCTTCCTCTTCAGCAACAGCTAACAAGTAGAAGAAAATACCCAAGACAAGGAAAGCAATCTTCATAGTCTCCTCGATGCCGAAGAGAGCAATCACCGCTGGCAAAAATGCCGTGATTGGCATACTGCGCATGGGAGCCGCAACCGGATTAACAAAAGCATTGACAAATTTGAAACTCGACATGAGGACGCCGAGCGGTATAGCGACAATCGCAGACCAGAAGAATGCCTGAGCAATCCGCCACCAACTGTGCACGACATTTCCCAAGAGATCATATTCGGTCAATAATAATTTGAACGCATCAATGACACCCATCGGATGAGGGAGAGAAATTGGCGGCAGCAATCCCTTTCCGGTGACAATAAACCAGAGAAAGATCACCAGAAGCCAACCTGCTACTCCAGCAATGATCTTTACTCCTTTCGGCACTTCTTTCCTTATTTCCCAAAGACTCATAAAGAGACCTTGACGAAAAAAAAGATCAACCAGAGGCTGAGACGAACTTCTCCAACGCTACGAAGGATTTCCGCTCCCGAGGAACGGCTGTTGTTCACTCAGTTTCCCACGAACAGATCTCCCCCTGCAACTAATAAGGCACTGAATGATTTTGCATGCGGCGACAAGTGTCGCCGCACGCCATACTACATATGCACCTCTGAAGTGCTTCGCAAAGCGCTGCGACATTCGGTTTCCTGCTAACCCTATGGATTCGGAAACACCCGAATGTCTGTGCGGCGGTTTTGCTGCCGACCCTCCTCGGTCTTGTTATCCGCAATGGGATTGTCAGGTCCCTTCCCAGCTACGGTGAACCGCGATCCGGGAAAACGAAACTCGCCAATCAGGAAGTTCTTTACCACCTCTGCACGATCATGAGACAGCTTAATGTTGTAATCTCTTGCACCAGTATTATCCGTGTTTCCCACAATTTCGACATAGGTGTTCTGATATGCCTGCATGAACTTGCCGATTTCTCGAACTACCACGCGAGAATCGGGACTCATCTCAGCCGAGTTGACTTGGAAGTATATCGTCTTGTGCTGAGTCATGATCGGCGTCGCACCTTTGGCCGGCGGATGATACTCAGGAACCTCAGCAATCGCTTCTCCTGGATATTTCTTGGCAAGAGCATCAACGAATCTCAAATCGGCTGTCGTCGTAGGATCCTCCACGGTCTTGCCAATTACAAGCTGTTCTCGCCAGCTTTGCTGAGCCATTGAGAAGATGTTGCAGTAATCAGAGTTCTTACCATTCTGGAAGAAGAGCTTGTTCTCATAATAGTCTGACAGCTTCACTCCCTCGAGGATCACCTTTGCCAAGTCCTCCGGGATATTGAAATCCTTAACGGCTCCGATGATCGCATACGCTCGACCCGGCTGTTGCTTGATGAAATCCACACCTTCAAGCCATCCTTCAACGAATTTCACGATGGCTTCCGGACGCAGGGAGAGCACCTTGTCGCTGGCAATCAAGATGTCAGCAATCAGTTTGCTGGCAATCCTGGTGTCGAATATCTTCTTGCTTCCCGGACGTTTCGCAACTGCATCACTCATGTCCGGATCCCAAGCGACTGCCGCATCAACTTTCCCCTGTCCGAAAATGGTCGCGCTCTCGATCCCATCCTTGGTGTGGACAGCGTTGTTGAGAATGTTCTGCCTTTCGCCTTGGTTCAATCCAGACGACGTGAGAGCATTGTTGAGCAAAAAGTGGGACGGCGTGTATTCCGGAAAAGCAATTACCTTGCTACGAAGGTCTTCAATCGAGTTGATGCCCTGCGCGGCAATGATACCATCGGCACCTCGAGACCAATCAACCATAAGGATGGTGTGTGAACCGAAATTGTTCTTCAGAAATTGGTAGTCATCTTTCGCATAGACATCCACTGTGGTTAACATGATATCCACGTTCCCGTTGGCAAACGCTGCCGCACCGTCTGTCCAGTCATCAATAATTTTGAATTGGACTTCCAAACCTTTTCTATCGAAGATTGATCCCGGCTGTGTCTCCAATCCACCGTTTGCCACCAAGCCTCCGACACAACCGACCCAAATGTTCACCCGCACACGAATCGGTTCTTTCTCCGGCACGTATGTGCTTGGAAGAGAGACAGGTTTTGTGATATCAACCTTTTCTCCCTTTTGGAACCATCCTTCAAAAAGCCCGCGTTGGTACGCGTAGTACGCACCTAACACAACTATCAAGATGAAAATGATAGCAGCAGGTCCTTTCCTTAAACGGTAAGCCATGTTGAGCCTCCTTGTTGTTTAGTTTAACTCACAGTTACTTGATTCCACATAGTCTGTTCTGCGGAATATGGATTCCCACATTCCTATCCAGCGAGGATGAAGTAGCATACATTTACGATTTCGGATTTGCCTTCAATCCACAATCTCAAATCCGCCTTCCGCAATCTATGCTTATCAATGGTATTAACATTGTCCAGCTAATTACTCGGTCCGATCGTCTTCTGAGCGCTTGATGATTTCGCTTGGGCTTGCTTTACCAACTCAGCAAACTGCGTTTTTGCAGTAGAGGTCGCCGCTTGATGACGCAATTTCGCCAACTCGGCATTGACGTCAGCATCTCCAAGTTTCTTAGCAACCTGAGCCTCACCGTGCAATTTTGCCAATCCTTGCCGAACATTATCCAGCGCCTCAAGCTCTGGAGCATCCGTCGAGAGGCGTGCGATCTCATCCTGATATTGTCTGCGAAGAACGTCGCTCGCGGCTTGAGCCAGTGAACGCTCCTTTTCCTCACGCGTTTTCTGAACATCATTTTGAGCCTCACGCAACTGCTCCATGTATTCATTCACTTCTTGCTCGGATCTCTTGAGATCTTCCTCGAGCGGCGGTATCTGTCCTTCCAGCGTCACTTTCTTCTCAAGGAGCAAAGGACCCAGACGTTCGTTGTTTTGCGCAATGGCGGCTTGTAGATCTGCATTCACTTGAGTGATATCATTCCTTATCCGATTGAGCCGCGCCTCCAACTGCATCCGGTTGGATTCCAAACCTCCGACAGCCTTCCGCAGCTTCTGAAACCTTTCGATCTTCACCGCAATTGCCTGTTCATAGACTGCACCAGCATGTTTCACTTCTGCTTCGCCTACCCGTTCAACAAAAATTCCGGTCACCAAATTCCAGAACCTTCGACCTGGTCGAGTGAAGTAGGAAAGTCCACCGAGTACTACTACGATGACTGCTATTTCCAAGATTCCCATTCGTCTATCCTCCTTTTTTCGATTTGAGAATTCGAGTTGATTGAATCACTTATTCTTCGGCTTGCATGCGTTAGGACTATGAGGATCGGTAAGAGCACATAGATCCCTCCGATGACTCCTATGTATGTCACTTCCTCCAATCACTTCCCACCCAGGAAGTCCACCACGCCTTCAAGCTCCTCTAGCTTCTGCTGCACTTGTTTTCTCGTGGCTTCCAAGACCGACTGGGCTTGTTGGATATTCCTCTTGTGCTGGTCTATCTGAGCTTCCAGCTCCCCAATAGTCTCATTCTCTTGGTTAATGGTTCCAGTGACCTGGCTTTGAACATCCTTTAGATACCCATTCGTTGCAGAGATGCGCTTCTTGGTGTTGGCTACCACAACTGCTGGATCAACCTTAAACGTCTTCAGGGTCTTCAACACCATATCCTTTCGCTGTGCCTCAGGCAACTGGGAGAAGGTCGCCATCAGCGATAGCACATGAGCCGGAGTTGAAAACTCATTCGGATCTTGGATCTGAGCCTCCGCAAAGATCTTGTCAAAGTTGACCTCCGCAGATCCGATATCTATCTGATGCGTCGGGGGTCCGATGGAGCCAATTTCCGAGCTAGCTTCCTGCAACGGTCCTCCTTCCCCTTCCACCTCCTCGACAAAAACGCTCTTCACTTTGTCCAGTATGGATGCACTTCCAGGGGATTTCTTCTCTTTGCTCTTGGGTGACATGTTGCCCTCCAATAGGTTTGATTACGAAACGGAGATTGACTTGTTACAAACGGTGGTTATCGTGTAAGAGTCATTGCGATTTGCATGTACTGCTTGAGAAGTCTAGTGAGATGGTGCGAAAAGACTACAGGTGCTACCGTATTCATCTAAGAAATCTCAAGCAAATATAGCGGAATCTTTCAATAAAGTCAAGATTAAAAAGAGAATTCTCTCGCGAGGTGAGAAGGTGGATGAAATTATCAACAGTTGAGCACGAGTTCGGTAATAGGAGGCTTGCACAAACGTGGCGCTTCTCTAGAGCGGTTGTGAATAACATCTTTGCTCTCGATGCGGCTCTGTAGCGCTTGACAGGATTCTGTTGATGACCCACCACGCTTTCAAGAATCTACCTTGATTCTTTCCGCAAATAGTTTATATTGTCCGTGGGTGTTATGCATTCGCAAATTGAGTAAGCAATCACACACTGCAAATCCTATAGTGGACATTAAGCTAATCATTCGCTGCAGAGACGATTTCAAAAACAAGGCTCGGTACGTCTTTGACGCGTTCTTCAGAACTACCGGGCTTTCCTATTCACTGCTCGACGACGATGCCGAGTTGAACAGCGATGATGTCGTCGTCTATTACGGTCAGGCATTCGATCAACCAGTTGTACGAAGCCAGGTTTTAGCCATCCGACCCGCCGAAGAAGCAGAGCGATACTTCAGTCAAAGAGCTAAATACAAAGTCGGATGCGCAAGGAGGTTTCATTTCAAAGGACGCGAATACTTCTCGCTTTTTCACAATGAGGAGTTTCTCGAGAACCTACAAGATGCAGTTGTCAACGGTGATACATCCATCGAGATCAACGTTGATTTGATCGCCTCCGCATTCTTCTTCCTCTCCTGCTGGCAGGAAGCAACCACAAATGAATTCGATGGATTTCAGCGATTCGTGAGCGGAGCAAGCGTTCAGTATCAGCTTGGGATGCTTGACCGAGCGGTTGTGAACGAGTATTTCCAGATCATGAAGGAGTGTATCGAACAACTCCGCGTCGGTCCAATCCATGGGCAAGCCCGTTTCCGTGGAAAGCATTTTGCTGTCTGCCTAACTCATGACATTGACTATGCGAGGAAGTGGTTCAACCGGTACCGTGTATCGTGAGGCGGTGAAGTATCTTCTATTGAACGAGCAGAGAAAGAGCTTTCTTGAGAGAAAGGAGCGATTCAAACAGTTTCTTGCTGCGTTTGCTTCGGACAACGACCCATATAGGAATTCTGTCGAAAGAATCCTAGAGGTCGAGCAAGAGTTCAACGCAACCTCATCGTTCTTTTTCAAATCGGGAGCTACGAATAAGCGAGACGTGAGTTATCGGCTACGCAGCAGATATGTTCGGAATTTGATTGCAAGACTGGAAAACATGGGACACGATGTTGGACTGCATCCGAGCTTCAATGCATACAACAACATTCGAATTATGCGTAGAGAGAAGGAGCGACTGGAGAACATCGTTTCCAACAAAGTCTCGGGAGTGCGTCAGCATTTCCTCAGGTTCCAGATACCGAAAACGTGGCGGCTTCAGGAACAATTAGGATTCCTGTATGACGCCACTTTGGGATTTGCTGACACTGAAGGATTCCGTGCTGGATTCTGCCATCCTTTTCAGCCCTATGACATTGATAAGGATGAAGTGATAAACATCTGGGAGCTTTCTCTCCTCGTGATGGATGCCACTCTGACTGACTACCGCAAACTGCCTGCAGATGAAAGTCTGGAGGTCTTCAAGCGGACGATCTCGACCGTCAAGATGCACAACGGTATCGGCGTTCTCCTGTTCCATAACACTTGTTACGACAGACTTGATTTTGCCGGCTGGGACTACGTATTCGAGAAGGTGGTCGAATTTGCGTTTGAGCAAGGTGCCTTTCTGGGCAGCTGCAAGGAAGCTCTTGAACTTTATCTTGGTGCATAATGGGCTTGTAGACCTGCTTATGTAAAAAAAACTCTTGACTTTTAGTGCGAGATTTATTATAATTAAACCGAAGCTTAAGTCAACAGATAAGGGAATTGTATTCTGAAAGTTCGTTACAGAGTCTATAAGATTCAAGTACTTCTTGTTGAATATTGAGTTCTGAGGATAAACTCTCTAACGGACTTTTCCAGCCGAATCTTCATACCCCACGGAGTCATGTTCACCGTGGGGCGAAGGAGAGTTTATTCGGCTTTTTTGTTATCATAAGGGGGCATTAATGGAGCTTGATAGTGGATTTTCTCTCTAATTCACCGAAGTTGAATCAGCAAAGCGAGGATAACTATGAATAACTCACTCACCGCCGAGAGGAATATCTACAAGGACTCGTTCGAAGGTTTCGTAGAGAATCCACTCAAGGATCTGATTGACGACAGACTTTTTAGGGTACTGCAGAACCACAACCTCCTTGATGAAAAGGCGATAAGAGATTATCAGATTCGGAAGATGTTCAAGGAAATGCGGCGCACCATGAACGCTAGTGACGCCATAGACCAGTTGCGGGAGATGTATCCCTACCTGCAATTCGACACGATCAGAAAAATTGTTTATCAGATTTCCAAGTAATCTCTTTGCACATATTCAGCACATCCCCCACTGAACACATAACAGCTTGCGCTCACAGCAGGCTTGAACATACCCATCTTGCCGAAGACGCGTTGATCCCGAGCAGTGCTTGGGAATTGACTTAGCGGGGATTTTTGTGTATATTTGGTTGGCTGTCTTGCGGAAGCACATCTCTGCCGGGGCATTCAAGCCTCAGGCTCACTGGAGGGTTGGCAGAACGGCTAATGCATCGGTCTTGAAAACCGACGTCCGAAAGGACTTGGGGGTTCGAATCCTCCACCCTCCGCTCTCCAACGGAGATGGTCTCGTGCGCAGTTGAGCCCACTTCCTCTGATCTCGATCTGGCAAATATCATTCCGCTACGACAATTGACAACCTGAGATTTTTTGGTTATCTTAGCTCACAGCCGGTTGGCACATCTACCCCCATATCCATAAGTTCATCAAGGAGAGCCTATGAAACACTCTACCGCTTCGCTTGTTCTTCTGTTGCTCGTGTCGCTGACCTGCTTTGCATCAGAGAAGTACTGGCAGCAGGATGTGCATTACACCATCAATGCAACACTCAATCCGAGCAACCATACCATCACAGGGAGCGAAATACTTGTCTATAAGAATAACTCTCCCGATGCCCTCGATGTCGTCTATTTCCGCCTCTATTGGAATCTATTCACCAAAGGAAGTTATGCCCAGAAATCCGCCGAGCAACGAAAGGCTTATTACTTTTCATTTTCTGATACAACTGGCGGTATCACCCTGAGCAGGTTTGCTATCCTCAAAGATGGCGCGGAGATCACACTTGAATATACCATTGACAACACGATCCTGAAAGCCGAACTCCCGCAGCCACTTCAGCCGGGAGAGAGCATCACATTCAGCGTCGCATGGCGTGAGGAGGTTCCTTCTTTCCCTGTTCGCACTGGGCATCAAGGTCGGGACTACAACACTGCTCAGTGGTATCCGCAAATCGCCGTGTATGACAAATACGGTTGGCACAAAGAACAGTACATCGGTAGCGGCGAGTTCTACAATGATTACGGAACGTTTGATGTGAATATTTCTCTCCCAAAGAGTTTTATGCTCGGATACACAGGCACACTTCTGAACCCGGAGGAGGTATACCCGGATAGCGTCATCAGAAGACTAAGGGAATTAGAAGGTAAAGAGGAGACTGTATGCATTGCGGATTTCTCAAAACGAGAGGTTAAACCAAGCGATACGGCTTTGGTGAATTGGAAATTCCACGCTGAGAGTGTTCGCGACTTTGCATGGACGGCGAATGAGCACTATATCTGGGATGTTGCTCATTGGAACGGCATCACCATGCATGCACTCTATTTCACTGACAAGGCGGAATATTGGCAAGAGGTTGCCAAAATGGGGCGGCACGCAATCAAGTTCTTCAGTGAACATTTGGGAATGTATGCCTACCCGAACGCATTCGTTGTCGAAGGTGTGGTCGGTGGAGGGATGGAGTATCCGGGGATTGTCTTCATTGGGCATATTGGTGATCCTTATAGCCATTCGCTGTTCGGTGTTGTCGCACACGAACTTGGTCACGAGTGGTATCCGATGATGATCGGTAGTAATGAGACGGAGTTCGGATTTCAGGATGAGGGGTTCACTACATTCATTACGACACTTGCAGAGGAGGATTATTACGGGAGATATAACAATTCTTACAACTGGGAAAGACTGCCGGGCATCCTTGCAATGCCAAACACGGATTCGCGCGAAGGTAACGTGAGCAGTTATCTCTACCTTGCGCGCACAGGTTACGAGGAACCCATCGCTACAAACACAGATCGCTGGGAAGAACCGAATCTCTCGGGTATCTCCATCTATCCCAAAACCGCTTCCGTGATGTTTATGCTGCAGTATGTGCTTGGCGATTCCGTCTTTTCCAAACTGATGCGTGAATACTACAACCGCTGGAAGTTTAAACACGTGTATCCAGAAGATTTCTTTGCATTGGCACAGGAGGTCAGCGGCAATCGAGACCTGCGATGGTTCTTCGACGAATGGTTCTATCGGACTTACACCTGTGACTATATCCTGAGTGGAATTGACTATGAATACACCAGCGTTGCACCCGGCGAAGCAGCATACCACACCACAATTACCATCAAGCGAAAAGGTTCAGCAGTGATGCCGCTCGATGTCGAACTCACACTTGCTGATGGAAGCAAGACAACGGTGAACATACCTGTTGATGCCTGGTTCAATGATCTATGGACATACAAGACAACTGTGGACTTACCACAAAAACCGACGTCAGGCGAGATCAATCCCGACAAACGCATCCTATTGATGAATCGTCTTCACACGCACTATCCTCGACCTTGGAAAATCCCGGTGGCATTTCGATTCGATAACACGCTCTTTAACATCACACCTGTTTATGAGTGTCTCATCCAATGGCGTCCCTCATTCTGGTACAACGATGTTGACGGATTCAAAGTCGGGTTGAAACTGAACGGCAGTTACCTGGATGATCTCTGCAAGTGCACCGCTTGGGGATGGTTTGGTGTCATCAGCAAGCAGTTCGATTATGATTTCTCCTGCGGCAGAGCGCTACCAGCGAACATCAGTCCCCTTTCGAGCTTTGCACTCAGAGGATATAAGATCGAAGGGAGACAGAGTATCAGTTTCAATTTCACGAAGCAATTTCGTGAACACTATTCCTATCCACCGAGGCACACACTGAGTATTACGCTCTCACATCTCAAGGCGCTGGATACAGAGTATCTCCTAAATCCAGGAACCTGGCAGGAGGGTGTTCTCAACCGAATGTTGTTGGGCTATTCCTACTTCAACTATGGCAGATGGTGGAACGTGAATTTCAGGATGAATTTTGAATCAGACATTTTGAAGAGCGACTTCCGATATAACAAGTTCACACTCGATCTGAGAGAATATAGCGGGAATCTTGCATTGCGACTCTACGGTGGTTTCGGAAGCGGGAATCTTCCCGTTCAAACGACGTACTTCCTTGCAGGTGGCAATCCAATTGAACAACTCGATAATCCTTTCTTCCGAAGCAAGGGGATGTTGCCAAGCACAGTGCGTGATCATGCGTTAATGGCAGGAGGAGGAAACCTGCGCGGATATTTTGATCAAGACTTGACTGACGACAGAATCTACGCCTTGAATCTCGAAATCCGCTTTCCAACTATTATACCGTTCGTCCCGGACTTCGGCGGTCTTCTCAGCTTCATGAAGACTACTTTCTTTTTTGACGCAGGCAAAGTCTGGTCACGATTTGACGAAGTCACCAACAAGGATATCAAGTGGGATGCTGGATTCGGTGTTCGCTTGCCCATCCCGCGTCTCTTCGGCTTTCTACCGTTCGAGTCATCCATTTTCAACTCAATCGGGCTATCTGTGATTCGCTTGGATTTCCCAATCTATGTCAGTAGTCCCATCCCCAGTGAAGACAAGACGAAGTTCCGATGGGTGGTTGGATTGAGTGAAGCATTTTAGCTATGCACCTCAATAGTTGTAAAATGAGAAGACCTTTATCGGGTGTGTGTTTTGATCAACTGAGCCGGTACTGAAGACCTTGTGCAGTCGCAGCGCCGATTAACCGACGCGAAGATTAGTGATCTCACTGCACTGATAGATTACAAACTCGCCATTGCCGACTTGAAGCGAAAGACCTTGTATGACTTTGAGAGGAATGAACCTGTGCGTGTGAGACAGTATGAGGCGGAGTGAAACTTTAGTTGAAATATTTGAATTGTTTTCATATATTGAGTCCTGAACTCGTCTGAAACCGGGTGCGGGACTTTTTCTTTTCTGACAGAGACATGGAAGCATGCAGCCGCAGATAGATTTCAACAGCATAAGAAGGATTCTTATCATCAAGCTGAGGGGCATCGGTGATGTAGTCCTCTCGACCATTGTGCTCAAGAATTTGCGTAAGACATTTCCAAACGCAACCATAGACTACCTCACAGAACCACCGAGTGAGTCCATCCTGAAAAATCTTCCTCTTGTCCATGATGTCCTTATCTATCACAGGAACACAATGAACCAAGGGAGGATTCTTTTTGCCATCAGAAAGCACAAGTATGATTTAGTGATTGATCTGTTCAACAATCCAGGAACAGCCCTCATCACTTGGATGAGCGGAGCGACGCATCGTGTTGGATTTCATCTGCGTGGACGGACGTATGCGTACAACATTCTTGTCGAGCGTGATCTGAATCTTCATTCGGCAGATCACAATCTTCACCTTCTGAGAGCGATCGGCGTGGAGATTGTTAGCAAGCAATTGGAGTTCGAGATTCCTGAGAGTGATCTGACCACCGCTCAGAAGCTGCTCCAACAGAGTGTTGCCAGCGGAAGACTTCTCATTGGTCTCGGTCTAGGAGGTGGCTGGGAATCGAAGCGGTGTCCACCAGAGAAATTTGCTTCCATTGCTGATGCGGTTATCGAGCACTTCGGCGCTGAAGTGATTGTCGTGTGGGGACCACAGGACAAGACTGATGCGGAGCGAATCCACGGGTTGATGCAGCATCGCTTCACAGTACTTCCACCGACAACGCTGCTCGAAGCGGCTGCTTTCTTCAAGAAGTGCCATGCCGTCATCGCAAATGACTCAGGCACGATGCACGTCGCCGCCGCAGTCGGCACTCCGACACTGGGTATCTTTGGCCCAACGAATCCTTATGCCCACGCTCCGTACGGGGACCAACACGAATGGGTGAGGAATGAGAAGCTGGATTGTCTTTGCTGCAATTTGCTAGAGTGCCCAATACAGCATCAATGTATGACAGAGCTTCCTGTTGAGCAAGTCGTGAAGGCGTTAGAGCGGCTAATGCAGAAAAATCACGTTGAATTGTCGCATGCAAATCCTTAAGCCAATTGAAATCAAATTTCGACGGGCTGTCGTTCGGATTCTTAAGTATCTAGTGCACAGAAAAGAAGTTTCAAGACAAAATGTGGATTACGATAGTGTTAAGGTACTCTTCTTGAGACTGCAGCGCATTGGCGATCTCTTGATGACAATGCCTTTGTTTTATGTCTTGAAGCGCCATTTCCCCAACATTGTCATAGATCTGCTTCTTGGTGAAAGCAACGCACACATCCTAGCATCTGAACACACGATCCGGAAGCAGTTGATCTATAAAAGGCATCCTCAAGCGATTTTTCGCCTTCTGAAAGAATTACGGCAGGAACAATATGATTTTCTGATTGATCCAACGGAAGAATCTTCGACGACAGCCACTCTGTTTTCCTTGCTTGGCAAGGCTCGCTGCACAGTTGGATTTGAGAAGGAGAATGACTTTATCTATAACATCAAGGTTCCCCTGCCGTCCCAGAGCCAATACCATTTTGTTGATCGGTTAGCCCGGATTCTCACAGTTTTCGACATTGATCCAACCAACGAAGACTTAAGATTGAGATATGAAGTGCTAGCTGCCAACAAAACATTTGCAGAGGAGTTTATGAACAAGGCAGGGCTTAAGGACAGGAGGAAGCTCGGAATCAACATTTCTGCTGGTTCGGAAGCTCGTTCCTGGGGGGTAGAGAAATTCGGTGCACTTATTGAAACAGTCGAGAAGCAGTTTCCGAGTTTCGGTGTGGTACTGCTGTGTACGCCGCAAGATATCGCACGAGCAGAAACGATTCAGCGACGATGTCCACAGACAGTGTTGGCTCCTGTAGATTTTCATCGGTTTGCTGCACTTATTGAGACGCTAGACATTCTGCTGACTCCTGATACATCAGCTGTCCATTTGGCGGCAGCGTTCAATATTCCTTCGGTCGTTCTTCATGTGCAAGATAAACCACACATGATGCCCTGGACTCCTTATCGCACACGCTCCGAGGCGGTGATTACACATCACTCGGACTTATCAGCTCTCTCCGTTGAAGAAGTTCTGGCAGCCATCAAGCGTTTGATAGACACCGTCCAACTATGAGATACTTCGATCTTGAAGTCCCCCAAGTCGAAACCTTGAGGACACTCATCTGGCTATGGAGGATATTAGAGCTTGAATAGAAGAGCGGAGAAGCGGATCCAACAGATCCGCACACGATATCCCATTGAAACGAGATACCATTCTGCTGACGGGACCATCCTGTCCCCGCGAAGCACAATCAAGTTAGACAAGGAAGATGTATGAAACCCGAACAGACTTTGTCTCAAGAAAAGACATCTTTGTATCTCCAGCGAATCATTTTTGTTTCTCTTCTGATTCAAATCGTTGGCTTGACTTTCTCGATTGCAGTCTCGTCCATTGCATTCACCATCGCCTTTGTGTCGTGGATAGCCAAGATGATATTTGAAAGGAAGCTCAATGTCAATGGAACACCGCTCGATTATTTCTTCCTCGCTTACATCGTGGCTGAGGTTTTGAGTACCATCTTCGCTGTGCATCAATGGGAATCCTTTGTCAACATGAAGCGACTCCTGCTCATCTCGATTGTGTACTTGGTTGTAGCGGGCGTTAGATCAGAAAGGGATGCAAAGATCTTCCTTGGCTCACTCGTCGTCGTAACCTCTGGTCTCTCTATCTTTGAGATTGCTGAGTTCGCTGCTGCACATATGGGGCGCCTCTCGGTCTTCCAGCATTATATGACGGCAGGGGGAATAGAAATGATCGTGCTGCTCTTGGCGCTGCCGTTTGTCCTTCACAGCCACGCACCTCTGAAGGTAAGAGTATATGCAGCGATTTGCACTCTACCTTTGTTCATTGGCTTGTTGCTTACTTTTACACGCAGTTCGTGGTTGGGCTTCATCGGAGGCGCTGCTCTCATTGGTATCTTGAGAAGCAAGTACGTTCTCTTCATCTTGATAGGTTTCGTCGTGTTGTTTCTTCTGTTTGCCCCTCTTCCACTCAGAGACCGAGCTTACAGCATCATTGATCCGAATGATCCATCTAATGCCCCGAGGATCCATATGTGGAAAACCGGGTTACAGATATTCAAAGATTACCCGGTGTTGGGGGTTGGGGATAGCGATTTGAAACAAATCTATTGCACGTACACTGTACCCATTCATCCGGACGAAGGCGGACATCTCCACAATAACTTTGTTCATCTGCTAGTCACGCTGGGTATCGTGGGTTTTGCCGCTGTGATGGCAATCTTTGTAAAAATGTTTGTCGTTGAACTGAAAATCTATCAAGCGTTGAAAAATGATTGGCTTGCAGGTTCAGTTGCACTTGGCGCACTTGCGGTATTTGTTGGATTTCAGATCAACGGGCTTTTCGAATGGAACTTTGGCGATCAGGAAATCATCTCGCTGGTATGGTGCACGTTGGGAGTTACACTTGCGGTGAACAAAATCAGGAGCGGCGATGTTGCTCCGATTGCACAGCGTCAGTAGATATTAACAGTCTCATGGAGCTTTGTCGGTCATGAAATACTTCAGTTTTGAAATTCCGGATTGCAAGCACTTCACAGGTTATAAGCCTTGTTTTCCACAAACCCAATGCTATGAGAAGTGCGTCAACGATACTCCCATTGGCACCAAGATTCTGATAATCAATCTTGACGCGATGGGAGACGTTTTGATGACAACGGCGCAACTGCCCGCCATCAAACGTAAATATCCGACAAGCCACATCAGTTGGCTGACATTGAAGAATGCGCATCGTTTGCTCGATCATAATCCCTACATAGACAAAGTCTATGTTTGGGAACCGGAGAGTTGGCTCATACTTCAGAATATCAAGTTTGATGTCGTGATGAATGTGGATAAATCTCAGCCGTCGTGTGCCCTGACGATGATGTTGGACGCCAGCGAGAAATTGGGCTTTGGCTTGAATGCCAATGGCGCAATCGTTCCGCTCAATGAGGAGGGGAGCTACAACTATTTGCTTGGGCTTGATGACCATTTGAAGTTTCGAGTGAATCAGAAAACGGGACAGGAGATCCTTGCCGAGACGCTGAGACTTGAATACAAACGAGAAGAATATATCTTGGTGCTGTCTGAAGAAGAGTTGGAGTTTTGTGAAGCACACAAGAAGCAAGTTGGAATAGACAGTGATGATATAGTCGTTGGATTCAACACAGGCTGTTCGGAATTGTATCCGAACAAGAAAATGACAATCGAGCAACACGTTGAGCTGATCAATCGGCTGTCCAAGCACGAGGGAATTAAGCTTGTGCTTCTGGGTGGACCCGGGGATACGGAGCGGAACGCAACGATCCATCAACAGGTCGGTGATGAAGTCATCAATACACCGACCACTGAGGGAATTCGCCGAGGAATCTGCTACGAAAACATTTGCGACGTGGTGATTACGGGCGATACGTTTGGAATGCATCTTGGCATCGCGCTCAAGAAATATGTGATTGTCTGGTTCGGGGTCAGTTGCTGGACGGAGATTGATTTGTACGAGAGAGGCGTTAAGTTGATTCCAGATGGACTTGAGTGTTCCCCTTGCTGGAAACGAGTGTGTCCTTACAATCTTGAATGTATTCAGATGATAGATTTAGATCGGATCGTCCGTGAAGTGTTGTCATGTCGTTAAAGAGCGATCACAAAGCCAACGGTCGAATAGAATCATGTGCGTCCAAGTGAGCTAAAGAGCATATCCACAATAACTTTCTGTATGCATTGTTTCTCAATGGAGAAACATGGTCAAAGAGTTTCTCTATAGAGAAATTTGTTTCTCAAAGTAGAAACATAAACAATTAACGAAGTGGCTATATAAACTATGTTAGGGCATTACACATAAGTGCTCGACACATAAGAACGGGATACATGCTTGAATCATACAATATATGCGCGCAATCGGAATAAGTATACTTGAAGCATAAGGAAGTATCTTGATAAACTGCGGCATGCGCCCTGCAAGCGCCTTGCCCATACGTCCTGTATACGCTAAAGAGACTATGTGGAGAGAAATAAAAAGCTAGGATACGGACGGTAAAATGACATAAAATTAAACGAGCACAATAAAATTTATCCCCTCTCCTACACTCATCCCCTCAACAACTCTCAGCACAAATCACCGACTTTACACAAAGCGCTCAGCAGGCTGGTTCTGCTTCACAGCTCGAAGAAAGCTTGCTTTTCTTGTAATAATTGTTTATATTTGTAATGACTATTACAAAGGAACATGCGATGAAGTGGCTTTTCCTCGTTCACCAACTGCAAACCCCGCGCTCGCGCGAGCGGGTCAAAACCTGGCGGCTCACCAAGAAAGTCGGCGCGGTGCTCTATCGCAACTCGGTTTATGTTCTTCCTTACTGCAAAGAACGGCTGGAGGACTTTCAGTGGTTATGCCAACAGATCAGGGACGCCAGCGGTGAAGCTTCGGTATTCGTCTCGGAATCTCATGATGAGAAAGAAGATCGTGCGTTGCAGGCTCTGTTTCAGCGCAGCCGTGAAGAAGAGTATGCGACGATACAATCAGCGGCAGAGAAACTCTTGAACCGTATTCCCCGCGCGAAAGAAGCGCCGCAACTTTCCGCCTCGCTGCTGACGACTTTGGCAAAGGAAGCCAAATTGCTCAATGACTCATTCGCTGAGGTTCAGCAGATTGATTTCTTCAACACACCGCTCAGCAAGAAGGTGCATACGGTGTTGGAGCAAGTCAAAACTCATCTCGCTGCGATCGAGCCGCAACGAGAGTTTCCGCAACTCCTCAAGCGATATTCCCGCAAGGCTTTTCAAGGAAAAGTTTGGACCACGCGCAAGCATATTCACATTGACCGGCTCTGTTCAGCATGGCTGATCCGGCGCTTCATTGATCCAAAGGCCAAGTTTGTTTTTGCGCCGGAAGCAAAACTGCCAAAAGACGCCATTCCGTTCGATGTGTTCGGTGCCGAGTTCAGCCATCACGGCGAGGATTGCACTTTTGAGACGCTGCTCAAAGCATTTCAGTTGAAAGACAAAGCGCTCGCCACGATGGCTGAGATTGTTCACGATATTGACGTCAAGGATGAAAAGTTCGGTCGTCCCGAGGCCGCCGGAATTCACGCCGTTGTCTGTGGATTATCTGATTCACTCGGCGATGATCATCAGGTGCTGGAAGTCGGCTCTCTTCTTCTCGACGCCCTCTACGACCATTTCTCTCACAAAGAAAAGAAAGGAGGGTGATTGGCTATGAACACCCTCAAGCACGCTTGCACATTTCTCGTGGTTTTTGCTTCAATGAGTATTCAGCATATGAAGAATAGTTGCATTCTCGCTGGAAGTATGTTGTTTCTATCAAGCGTTCTGTTCGCGCAAGGACGCAATGTTGGGACTGTTTCCGGAGTCGTCAAGGAAGATTCGATGTATTGACCGCTGGAGTTTGTAACCGTTGTCTTGCTCAATCAAGCAGACAGCGCCATCGTGACAGGAACCGTTACTGATGCTAAAGGGAGGTTTCAAATCAACAATGTTCCGACGGGAGAGTACGTTCTGAAGTACAGTTTGCTCGGCTACGAGAAAAAGAAATCCTCCAAGTTCAGAATGGATTCGCACCAGAACGGATTCGATGCTGGAACCATATTCCTGAAGGAATCGGCGTTGAACTTGGGCGAAGTCATGGTTACGGGAGAAAAACCTTTATTCGGCAATTCGATTGACCGAAAAGTGTACAACGTCCAGCAGGACATCATGAGCAAGACAGGGTCGGTCAGTGATTTGCTTCAGAATGTTCCCTCCGTTCAGGTGGATATTGATGGAACCGTGAGCTTGCGTGGGTCATCCAATGTGCTGATTCTTATCAATGGCAAACCTTCGCCTTTGCTGGCAAATAACAGCGCGGACGCCCTACAACAAATGCCGGCAAGCTCGGTTGAAAAGATCGAAGTAATCACAAACCCTTCGGCGAGGTTTACGCCCGAGGGCACCTCCGGCATCATCAATATTGTGATGAAGAAGGAAGCAAATCTCGGATTCAACGGAAACGTGAGCGTCAATGCAGGTAATAGCTCAAGATACAATTTCAGCACGAATGGCAATTACAATCCCGGGACGGTGAATGTCTTTGGAACCTACAACTTCCGGCAAGACGAACGGAACAACTTAACCACTGTCGCACGTGTGCAGCTCGACTCCACGAATGTGCCAACTTACTACAACGAAGACGGCCTAGCCTTTGCGCGTCCTTTCTCACACTTCGCTACACTCGGCTTGGATTACCGTCTGAATGACATGGAGAACCTAGGTTTGTCTGGGAATTATCGCTACAGAGGTTACACCAGCAACGACATCACCACAAAAAATCTTTCAGACAACAGCAGCCTCATTGTCAGCGATTACGACCGCCGTCGCATTGATTATGATCATACAGTGGTATCCGGCCTCACCGCATTCTTCCAGCACAATTTCGAAGGGGAAGATCACAAGGTGCGCTTCGAATTCAACGGGACCAAGATGTTCGACCAGGAGGACAATCGCTTCACCAACGTTTACCGGATTCCGACAAATCTGTTAACGTTTGACAATACGCTGATCAGGGAAAACGACGGAAGAATGCAGCTCACGGTTGATTATCATCATCGCCTCACCGAGCATTCCACGTTCGAGGCCGGGTACGAAGGCAGATACGATAAAGACGACTTTGATTTTTACGGCGAGTACTTTGATGCGAACCAGCAAGCATTTATCAACGATCTCGAAAAAACGAATCGGTTTATCTATCATGAAGCAATTCACGCTTTGTACAGCACCTATGAAAACTCGTTCGGGCCGTTGGGTGTGCTGGCGGGATTACGAGCAGAGCAAGCATTCATCAACTCGAATCTTGTGACAAAAGATTCTGTTGTACCCAATGACTATTTCAAGATGTATCCGACGCTGCACCTTGCATACAAGCTCAGCGAATTCAATGAGCTGCAGCTCAACTATAGCCTTCGCACGAACCGGCCGCGCGGAGATGACCTAAACCCCTTTCCGGAATATCGGGACCCGAGAAATGTCCGGGCGGGCAATCCATACCTGAAGCCCGAGTTCATTCATTCGATTGAATTCGGCTGCCAGTTTCAAAACGACAACATCAGCATCCTCCCGAGCATCTTCTACCGCAACAGATACAATGGATTTACTTCTGTGACCAGAGCCCTGAACGATACCACCTTATTGACAACGAGCGAGAATTTATCCACCGACCAATCGGCAGGGGTCGAGCTCGTTGTAGCGGGAAATGTAGGAAGCATGATTACGACGAACGCAAGCGCGAACGCATTTTACGAAGAAATCGATGCTTCAAATCTGGGATTCGGCAGCAAGAAATCAACAGTAACATGGAGCGGCACACTGAACTGCAACGTCAATCTCTCGAAGACCACGATGATACAGATCAATTCGAATTATCGTTCATCGCGATTAACGCCGCAGGGAGAAAACCTTCCGAGCTTTGTTATGAACCTCGGGGCCCGGCAGCACTTGTTTGACGAAAAACTCTCGCTCATCTTCACCGTTTCAGACATATTTCGAACGCTCAAAAGGAAAACAGAATTGAATACGGCATGGTTAACACAGGATATGGTCAATAGCCGTGATTCAAGGGTGGTGTTCTTTGGCCTAACGTATCATTTTGGCAGTCCGCCAAAAAAATCCAAAGATAAGTCTCTGGAATATGACGATAGCAACTCATAACAATCACGAAAAACATTTTGGGGAATAACCGTGAAGACCATTCAACCCACCAATCACATAAGGAGGACCTATATGAAAAGCCACATCGCAATACTCGCTGTATCAATGCTTGCGAGTCTCACTGTGACCGCACAAACGATCAACTTTGATAAGGACGAGACAGGAGAACCCCCAAAGGGCTTCACGACGGCCCTGACGGGCAAAGGGGTTGCGGGAATGTGGTTGGTGCAGAAAGATGCCACTGCACCATCACAACCAAATGTTCTCGCACAAACAGACATGGATGATACCGGATACCGTTTTCCTCTCTGCGTATTCGATGGATTTGTCGGGAAGGATGTTGACCTGAGTGTAAAATTCAAGCCGGTGAAGGGTAAAAGGGATCAGGCAGCCGGACTTGTCTGGCGTTACAAGGACAAAGACAACTACTACATTGTCCGGGCCAATGCGCTGGAGGACAACGTTGTGCTCTACAAAGTCGAGAAAGGAAAACGCACTGATCTTCCCCTTGTTGGCAAAGGCAAAACGTATGGCGTCAAGGAGAAAGTCCCATCGGGTGAATGGGGCACGTTGCGCGTTCTCGCGAAAGGAAATCACTTTGATGTTTACCACAACAACAAGAAGCTTTTTGAGGTCGAGGACGAAACATTCACCGAGGCAGGTAAGGTGGGTGTTTGGACGAAAGCCGATTCGTACACTCTGTTTGACGATCTCATAATTACTTCACCCAAATAGCTCAGACAACCACGTAGAGCGATTTTCGATCTGGGGGAGGCAATGGGTCCTCTTGTCGCCGGAGTCCTCGTTTCACATGCTGGATTCTCGACATTGTTCATTCTCATGGGCGTGTTGCTGATGTTAACCGCTCTCATGTTCTTTGGTCGAATCCAGGGACCCACCCAATGACAATTAATAGTACAAGACGACTCATATCGTCAGGGATTGGCCCCGCGCTTCTTGCTGCCCTCTTTTTCGGTGCGAGCACACCATTTGCAAAACTCCTGACAGGGGATATCCCTCCCATACTTCTTGCGGGTTTGCTCTATCTCGGCTCAGGATTGGGACTGGGAGCGTGGCTGCTCTTACGAGGCCGCCGTCCGATGGAGGGCTTGCTTTCGCGCCGCGACCTGCCATGGTTGATTGCGGCTGTCATTCTTGGTGGTATTGTGGGCCCAGTGCTTCTTATGATCGGCCTCGTAAGCACACCGGGATCAACTGCGTCTCTCCTCCTGAATTTTGAAGCGGTGTTCACTGCGATGCTTGCATGGTTTGTTTTCGAGGAGAACTTTGACCGGCGTATCGCATTAGGCTTTGTACTTATCGTTGTGGGAGGTCTTGTGCTCTCGTGGCAGCCGGGAGGCGGATTTTCCCCTTCCGCCGGATGGTTCGCCATCGTGGGGGCTTGCCTCTGCTGGGCGCTCGACAATAATCTGACGCAGAAGATATCAGCAGGAGATCCATTACAGATCGCAGCGGCAAAAGGTCTCGTCGCTGGCACTTTCAACGTTTCTTCTTGCGCTCTTGATGGGTGACAACTTTCCACGAGCAACCTTCATCGGGGGTGCGCTCGCAGTGGGTCTTGTGGGCTACGGCGTAAGCCTGGCGCTCTTTGTGGTGGCCCTACGCAATCTCGGAACAGCACGGACAAGTGCGTACTTCTCGATCGCTCCATTTGTTGGAGCAGCTCTCTCCCTTCTACTATTGGATGAATCCCGCGGCCTCGTAATTGCCGCCGCTGGTCTACTCATGGCAGCTGGGGTCTGGCTTCACCTTACGGAGCGACATACTCACGAGCACGAGCATACATCGGGGGCTCACAGCCATCCACACGTTCACGATGAACATCACCAGCACCGTGCTGAGGAGCGCATTGATTCTGAGCAGCCACACACGCATTTGCATGAGCATGCACCGTTGATCCACAGCCATCCTCATTATCCCGATATCCACCATCGTCACAGTCACAAGAATGGATGAAACGATCATTTATGCCAAAACCTATCACTAAGATTCTCGTCGCTATTCTTCTTGCAGCTTCAGGCTGCAGCAAACGAGCGGCAAATGAAGTCGTCGTCTATGTCAGCGAGGACCAGGTATTCTCGGAACCGATCTTGAAGGACTTCGAAAGGGAAACCGGCATCAACGTGAAACCTGTGTTCGACACTGAGGAGGCAAAAAGCACGGGCGCAATGAATCGCCTGATCGCTGAAAAAGACAATCCCCAAGCGGATGTCTATTGGGCAAACGAGCCGATCCGCGCAGAGGTGTTGAAACAGAAGGACATTTCATCACCATACGTTTCAGAAAACTCAAAAGAAATCCCGGATGGTTTCAAGGATCTTCAAGGCTACTGGACAGGTTTTTCAGCACGTGTCCGTGTCCTCGTGGTCAACTCAAAACTCAAAGACAAACCTCAATCAATTCTTGCTTACACAGATCCAAAGTGGAAAGACAAATCAGTCATAACCAATCCGTTGTTCGGCACAACTACTGACGAGGTGGCGGCTCTCTTCACGATTTGGGGAGACGAGCGTGCGAAAGCGTTTATGGAGGCCATGAAGAAGAATGGAGTCAGAATATCAACGAACAATGGAGAGAGCGCTGACCTTGTGGCTTCAGGTGAGTCGGACTACGGTCTTGTTGACAGTGACGATGGCGTGAACCGCATACGACAGGGCAAGCCAATCGAAATGATTTATCCGGACCAGGGCGAAGGTGACGTTGGATGTATGGTTGTACCGAATGCTGTTGTGCTTATCAAAGGAGCGCCGCATCCTGAGAACGCAAAGAAGCTTATCGACTATCTGCTATCAAAGGAAACCGAGCGCAAGCTTGCGTTTGCAGACTGTGCTCAGATACCACTGCATCCCGATGTGGAAACGCCTTCGGATGTAAAACACATCAACGATCTCAAGACGATGTCTGTCAACTATGCTGAGGTGGCAAGGAAGATGACGGATATCCAACCTTACCTCAAGAACTGGATCGGCTATTGATGACCCGGCGGATCGTACTAACATCTGTTTTCATCTTCCTGATTGTGATAGGGTTCTTCCCCATTCTCACGATGGCCCTCAAGAGTCTAATGGCAGATGGACGTTTCAGCCTTTTGTCATATCAGGCACTGCTTACTTCCAGCCGTGAATGGGTCTTGTTGAGTCACAGCTTCGCTCTCTCGCTGTCCGTCGCACTTCTCACAACCATCGTCGGTGTGCCACTCGGAATACTGTTTGGAAAAACAAACCTCCCGCTGCGTCGGTTCTTTGCCGTTGCATTCACCATTCCTCTGTTGATACCCCCGTACATTACCGCTGTTGGATGGGCTGATTTCTTCGGGGCAGATGGTTTTTTCGCCAACGTCGCAGGTACCACAGTTGCACAGGCAGCATACAAGCTCCTTTTCGGTCTGCCGGGATGCGTGCTTGTCCTCTTTTCCACCTTTCTTCCTATTGCCATTCTGCTCACGATCACTGCGTTGAGGACGGTGAATCCTCGATTAGAAGAAGCCGGCAAACTCGTCACTGGTTGGACCGGTGTTCTCAGGCGAATGACCATCCCCCTCATCGTTCCGACCATCTCACTCGCTGCTATCTTAGTCTTTCTCCTGACGATAGGCGAGTTTGGTGTTCCAAACTTCTTCAGATACGATTTGTTCGCAGTAGAGAGTTTCGTCCAGTTTTCTGCTTTCTACAACTTCGAGGCTGCTACATCCGCCGCAGTTCCGCTTGCAGTCATTACGTTTCTTGTTCTCTTACTTGAGTGGTTCTTTTTTCGAGAACGCATCCATCAAGTGCAGACTTTCTCGGATCGAACGGCATTGCCCCCAATTGACCTTGGGAGGTTTCGTGTGTGGATGTTCTCTTTCGTTGCTCTGCTCTGTATCATCGTTGTTCTTGTACCTCTTCTTGTTCTCATTGCCCGTTCTTCCTCCGTCTCAGTGTATATCGCCGCTATGGAGGTTGCTTCGGATAGCCTTCTTCGCAGTCTCTTGTATGCGGTGCTCGGTGCGTCGTTGCTCGCACTGATTGGCTTCTTTGCGGGTTACCTTATTCATCATCAAGCAATGCCATTCTGGAGAACGACCGATACACTCACGATTTTCCTTTTTGCTCTCCCCAGCACGGTGATTGGAATCGGGCTTACCAGTATGTGGAACAGGCCTTGGACAAACTTCGTCTACGGTACGTTCGCAATGATCATTCTTGGATACCTTGTGAAGTACACCGCACTCACAAGTCGTATCACAGCCTCAACGCTGATGCTGATACCTTCGTTGATGGAGGAAGCAGGACAGGTTGCCGGTTTAACGTGGATGCGACGCATAAGAACAATCGTGACGCCGATGGCGAAGAAGGGAATTCTCGTGAGTTGGCTTGTCGGATATATATTCTGTCTGCGGGATTTGGAAATCACGATGATGGTGTATCCACCCGGCCATGAAACACTTCCTGTGCGTATTGCTACACTCATGGCAAACGGTTCAGCGGAACTTATCGCAGCACTCTGCATTGTCATGGTGTCTATGACGGTTGTGCCGCCAGTTGTTCTCTGGATACTCTTCTCGGCTAAGACTCCGAACTGAAGCTATGAAACTCATTGAGATCAAATCTGTGTCAAAGTTCTTCAGCAAGAAACCCGCCGTCCTCGATTTCTCGTTGGACATGGAAGAGGGTGAGCGAGTCGTGCTTCTCGGTCCTTCCGGCTGCGGCAAGACCACAGTGCTGAGGATGTTTGCCGGTTTCATACCGCCCGACGATGGAAGTATTTTCATAGATGGCCAGCTCGTTGCTGAACGTGGACGTATTCTCAAACAGCCCGAAGAGCGCAATTTGGGGATGGTGTTCCAGGATCTCGCTCTGTGGCCCCATCTTTCTGTCCGGGGAAATATCGAATTGGGATTGAAAGCTCATGGCATTTCTACTCACGACCGTGTGCGGCGTGTTCACGAAATCCTGAGTCTCGTTGAGATGCTGGACTACGTCGAGGCTAAGCCTTCAGAACTCTCTGGAGGGCAGCAACAGCGAGTGGCGCTGGCGAGAGCATTAGCCCTTCACCCAAAGTTGCTGCTAATGGACGAGCCGCTTTCCAGCCTTGATCTGGAATTGAACCTTCGCCTCAGAAAAGAGATACTTCGCCTCCAGCAGGCCTTGGATTTCACACTCCTTTATATTACTCATGACCGAGACGAAGCTTTCGATATCGGCATGCGTGTCGTGGTCATGAAAGCAGGAAAAGTACAGCGGGTTGGACCTATTGCAGATGTCAAAGAATATTTTAGAGAGCTATCCCTGAGTATAGAAACATCGGAATGAGAAGAATCTTTTTCCTATCTCTTATCATACTTCTTACGAAGCCGGCATTCGCACAAGGACACTCAGAGCCGAGTACTATCACTGCAGTGCGAGTTGCAAAGGCACCGGTTTTAGACGGAATTCTAACCGATGATGCTTGGACACAGGCGGAAGCGATTTCCAATTTCACGCAACGTGAGCTTCGCGAAGGCACACCTGCGACGGAACGAACGGAAGTGCGGATAGTCTACGATCAGCACTCCCTTTATGTCGGCGTCTGGTGTTACGACAGTCAAGCAGATGCAATTGTTGCGAATGAAATGAAGCGGGATTTCAATGTTGACGTCGAAGACAACTTCGGAATCATCCTTGACACATACCACGACCGGCGAAACGGATTCATGTTTTGCATCAATCCGAACGGAGCTCGTTACGACGCTCTTGTGACCGATGAAGGACAGGGCATCAATTCCGATTGGACCGCGTTATGGGATGTGCGCACAACGATCACGCCAGAAGGCTGGTTTGCGGAGATCAATATTCCCTTCTCCACGCTCCGCTTCTCCGACGAGCCGGAGCAAGTGTGGGGCGTCAATTTCGTGCGCAACATCAGACGAAAACAACAGCAGGATCTTTGGCAGGCTTATCTCCGGAACTACGGTTTTCAGAAGCTCTCGCAGGCCGGGGTGTTGATGGGACTGAAGGACATTCGCCGCGGAAACGCGGTGGAGGTCAAGCCGTACATTCTGGCCGGCGTTGAGCACGGATTTGCCCCCTACAGCGATGCGCGATCGACCGACAAGAAGATCGGACTTGATATCAAGTACTCGTTGACCCCGACGCTCACCCTGGACGTGACGACGAATACAGATTTCGCACAGGTTGAAACGGACCGGGCACGTATCAACTTGACACGATTTCCACTCTTCTTCCCGGAAAAGCGTGACTTCTTTCTTGAAGGCGCCGATGTGTTCAATTTTCAATTTGGCGATTCGCCTCGCCCATTCTACAGCCGAAGAATTGGAATCAGTGCATCCCGGGAGCTCATCCCGATCCTTGGTGGTCTGAGGCTCGTCGGCAAGGGAGGCGCTTACAATCTCGGCGTACTCACGATGCAAACCGGTGAAGGCGCCGGAGAACCGCTCAGCAATTACACAGTCGCCAGAGTGAAACGCGACTTTCTGGAACAATCGTATGTCGGATTCATTGCAACGAACAAGCAATCGGCCTCAAGCTACAATCGCCTCTTCGGTGCGGATGCGGCATGGGTCCGGTCCAATCTCTTTGGAAGCAATACGCTGATCGTCGGGGCTGCACTTGCTGGGACCTGGAATCCAGGTATGACCACGAATAATCTCGCCTACAGAATCTACGCCGATTTTCCGAACGATTTCATCGATCACTTCATCGGGATGCGCACCGTACAGGAGAATTTCGATCCACAGGTTGGATTCCAGGAAAGAAGTAACTTCCGTCAATACTCCTGGACGTTCAGAATTCGTCCGCGACCCGAAGGCATCGGGATGCAATATCTGGAGTTCAAACCCGTCGAGCTTGATTACTTCGCCAATTTCGACGGCTCCGTTCAATCGATGGATTATGAGGGGCGGCTGCTGGGATTCAAAACGAAATCGGGCGAGTTGTTCGAGTGGAACATCCAGCGATTTGCAGACTCCCCACCGGATACGACAGATTTCTTCGGAAATAAGATCGTGCCTGCCACCTACTGGTGGACACGATGGGAACTACAGTTGGAAACAAATCAAAGTTGACCAATCTCATTCTTTGCGCTGTGCAGCTGGGGAGGATTCTACAACGGAAAAAAGCAGAGGTACATGCTCGAAGCCTCAGGCGAACCTCGGCGGGCACTTCACCATCAGCCTAGATTACACAAGAAATGAAGTTCAGTTCCCCACCGGTAGTTTCGTGACCGACGAAGCTGGTGCGAATCTGAACTATGGATTCTCCACAAGGTTGAATTCCTCACTCCTTGCTCAATGGAACAATGAGGACAAGGAAATCAATCTCAATTTCAGACTTCATTGGATCCCACGTATAGGAAGTGATGCATATCTGGTCGTCAATCAAGCTTTCGATGCGAGCGGCAACATCAATCCGTCGAGAACGACGATCGTCGCAAAGGTGTCCTATCTCTTCATCTTGTGATCAGTTGCAGAGAATATTCATTCCATAGACAACGAAGGAGCGCCCCCGATCTGGAAGGACTCGCGCAAGACCAGTAAACTTGATATCGTTGAAGACCTGTCTAGTAGATAACCGCTTTTACGTCAGGCACGCCATCTAGCAACTCCTTTGTTCTTGCCGAAGAGTATTTATCTCGTTCGTAAGCAGATACGGCTCCCAATTCGAGTTCAAACTGGTAGGCTGGCTTCGAGCGGGCGAATCAACGCGCTTACGAGTTGCACCCAATACGGAATAAGCGTTGATCATGAGCAGACGCCATCTCCCTTGAGATTCGACCAGTCTGAAAAAACAAAATCCCGGCCAGCTTTCAGCAGTCGGGATTCCTCCCGAAGAACAAGCTCCTACGATCATATACAACGTACAATCCTCACCTTTTCACGACTGTCACCGCAGACGCGCCGCCCTTATCCGAAGGTCAAGCGGATGTTCACAATCTCTGGTCTGTTACCTGTCCGCACCGGAGGTCCCCACGTCCCCACTCCTGAGGAGACATAGATATGTGTGCCGCCTCTCTTCTCGTATCCCCAACTGAGTTCATACACCTTCTTCGTAACAAAGTTGAAGGGCCACAACTGACCGTGATGTGTGTGTCCGGAGATCTGCAAGTCAACTCCGTTGTTCACCGCCTCGTCTAAGTGAAACGGCTGATGGTCCATCAGGATAACGGGGTGGTTCTTGTCAGCACCCGCCATCAGCTCCTGCAGGGACTTCCTTCGCTTTCCTGTGAACTGCTTGATGCTTCGATCTTCTCTCCCGACAAGGTACATGCTGTCTATTGTTACAGCTTCGTCCCGCAGCACCGTAATGCCGTGCTCAACAAGGTACCGGCACGCCCGCTCGACACCACCAATATATTCGTGGTTTCCTGTAATAGCAATCACGCCGAGTCTGGACCGAATCTTTCTGAGTGTCTCACCGAGATTCTGTTGAACGACGGGTCCAAGATCTTCATCCACAACATCACCAGGGAGTAGCACAAGATCTGGATTCAGCTCGTTGATCTTCTCGACAATTCTTTCTAGCCTCGCTTTGCAGACAATTGTCCCAAGATGAATATCCGAGGCAACGACAATGTTCATCCCGCTGATCTGACTGCCTTTCTTTGGGATCATCAGTGTCAGCGTTGTGACCCTCGGCGTCAGGGCGTTGATGAATCCCACAATGATAGTTATCAGAACCGATGCACAAACTACGAGTGCCACAACGTGTGTTGTCTGATTGTAATCCCTGGTTATGAAAGAAGGAAAGAAGGGAATGACGTAGTTGACGAGTCTCAGGAGATCCAAGGCGAGAATAAGCAAGACGAAATATACAAACGCAGCAAGCCAGAACGAGCCGATCCAAACGAGAGTGCTGCTGAGCCAAGATACGGCGACTCGTTCTAGGAACCTCCCGACAATAAGCGAGAGTGACAGAAATAGGAAGACTACAATGTACGCTGATCGAAGAGACGTGTTTTGAGGAACGGCTTCCCAACCTCTCACGAAGACGTAGGAACTGACGAGAGCGTAGAGCGTCAGAACGATTGAGAAGAAGATAATGAAATCGCGTTTGCGCACTTCGAAGTATCCTCAGGGCACTTAGGAACAGCTACATTGTTGCCGTCGAAACCCTCATGACTCGAACGTACAAACTTAGTTCTGAGGGAGCTTCGCTCCCGAAGAACAAGCTCTCACGATCATAAACAACTTATCATTTTTCACGTTTTCATAGTCGTCGGCATAGACGCACCACTGCTATGAGTTCTTTGTCTCAGCCGGCTTCTTAGCATCATAGTTCCAGTATGTGCGATGCACGTTGATTTTGTTTCTCTCCCATCCCTTCTCAATCATTGCCAACGTTTCCTGCCACGATTTGATACCGCTGACGCCGTCAAATTCTGTGAGATTCTGGCTGCCTACGGCACAAGCAATACGGATGGTTTCTTCAATACTCCTTCCGTTCAGGAACGCCGCGATGAATCCGGCGATGCTGCTGTCACCTGAACCAGTCGCCGATGCAATACTAGACACATGAAAGCTTTCCTGCTGAAGCTCACGGTTAGCCCAATTGTCCAAGTCAGCAGGCTTGGCTTTTCCCATTCTTGATAAGACCTCTTTCCCCTGTGTTCGGATGTAATACCCTTTGACTCCACACTTGATGACAGCGATCTTGGTACCATAGGCAATCAGCTTTTCACCCAGCTTGGGTAAGATGTTGATGTCCAGATTCTCGAGCATATCATGTCCCTTGGCATTTCGATTGAGTCGCTCAAACTCTTCTCGCATAATCATAAACAAAGTTTCTTCGACACTGGGCATAAAAATATCTACGTGGGGCAGAAGAGACTTCAATATCTTCTCCCAGTCCACTTGTCCAGATTCACTCTTCTGGTCTGGTAAGGACATATCCAATGTGGTCGTGACATCAAGATCCTTGACCCGTTTGAACATCTTGATAAGCTCCAAGCCGTCATTCCTGTAGATACTCTTCATCAACGGTGGATATCCAAAGTGGAAGATGCTCGCACGCGAAACCAGATCATAGTTAACGTCATCCGCGCGAAACGTATCATTGGCACCCGGATTGTGAAGGAAGATGCGATCTATTCCCGGCGGTGCAATGGCTACCGTGTACGATGTCTCTTCGCCATCTACGACCGTCATGCCGTCATCGGCCTTGATTGGTTTGAGGAGAGTCAGGATCGCATTTCCGAAGAGATCGTTCCCGATCTTACCCATCAGCTTGACACGGATCCCGAGCTTGTGCAACGCAATGCCTACATTTGAAACGGGACCACCCGTCGAGACATTCACTTTCCCCACATTGACCAACTTTCCAGGCACCATGATTTTCCGTATGTCAGTAGTTTCGCTTCTTAAGAATGTCGGTATTATATCCAAACAGATCAGACCAGCAACGACAACTTGGATGGATTCATCCTTTTGCATGAAAGCACCTCCGTGAAACGTGTTTCAGATGCCACAGAGACTTGGAAAGCACCGACGAATCTCATGTCCAGCTCTACCTCCAAGACCTCTGTGTCCAAATTGACAACGGTGTAAGCCTTATATGAAAGAGACTTCGATTGTTATGATCTTATTCTTGGCTGCTATGATATTCACTGAATTCCCACTATATTCAGCTTTCGAGATCTTCTTCTCATTCAAATTCAGCAGGTTGGCTTCTGCAATTGGTCTCCAGAACTTGATTGATCCACTGATGGTCTCTTCTGTAGGATTGAAGACTCGCACAATCAGATTGTTGTTCCGAGATGATTTCTTCACTGCAGAAAGCACGAGCTGCTTAGGTTCGATTGCAATAAAACTCATGGTAGAAGGCAGGTTTCCTGCACTGCGACCGACTTGATTCAATCGAAGTTTCAGATTAAATCTGTTCGCATATTCATAGATGTGCCCTTCTTTCCAGTCGCCCTTGTAGGGACAAATGGCATAATCAAAAGTAAATGGTCGCAGACACTGACACATGACTTGTGTTTCATCGGTTGCCACATCCTCCGGATCAGCCCCAATAATTGGGAAGCGATACGTCCGCAATAACGTTAAGCCAATGGTCCTTCGTTCATCTTCGTGAGCAGCGTATTCGGGCAGACCAATATTCAAAACGGCAAGTCCACTCTGTCCGTCTTCTATCCCGCAAAACATGAACTGAGGATAATATGGCAGCATCGGCTCCTTCCAAGTCGAGGTGTCCGGCAAATGAATATCGCGTTCCGTCACGTCGAAATGGGTTTCGGAAAAAGATTTCACTGCCTCGTGATAGCCTGAAGGAAACATAACACGCAATTTATGATCGCGCACTTGATTATTCACATCAGTTTTGATCTCTAAATAACGTGATCCCTTGGTCAATGTGATTAGCGAGACAATCTCGTACGGGACTTTTACTGGATTACGGCGACTGCGATCCGCAAGAGCGTCATTTGGTAACATCATCGTCACCTTGACGCGATATTGGACAAGAATAGGCCCATCCAAGGTCTTGGCGATCTCGGCATGGGCACCGATGCTGGTAATAATCTCGTCTTCATGCGCAGGCCGATGCGTCGTGTGGTCGCCGACTTCAGAACGGTCTTCAAAATAGTGTAGTCCTTGGTATTCTTTCCTTGTCTCCTTGTTGGTCAAATTGATACGACCATCAGGCAGAATCTCGGCACGAAGAAGTTCATTCTCAAGAACGTTCATACTTGGAGACAACGATCCATAATTGATTTTTTGCGCACTTCGTGGTTTTATCACGAAGGTTTTGTATCCAAGTCCTGGTACGTCGTTCACCTGAATTGCGCAATGAAAACGCCGGGCTTTGTACGGTATCGGAAATTCATAAGGATTCTTAACGATTGGTCCAAAACTGTAATTCCTGACAAATTGCACAGGCAGCTCTCTGCCCTTCTCATCCTCAACTGTGAACCATTTGGCCTTTGCTTCCTCAGGTAAGTCAATCACTGCATTGACAACTTCACTGCGTTGATACTGAGTCGGATTAAACGCCACCATGCAGATAGCGGTTTCAGGCAGATGACTGTTATCAATATTCTTTAGAATATACCCCATGGAGAGACGCGAAATATTGTCGGCGAGGTGGCGGACTTGCCGATTGCGGTATTCCACATCCTCATGCACTAAATCCACGCTGCATCCAGCGATGCTATCATGAGATTGATTGGCCAAGTGATATTTCCAGGCAAGGTTCATCATTCCTTTCGGAAATTCCATTCCTAAGACATTGGCCAATGCTGCCCAGGTATCGGCATTCTTTTGAAGTTTAATCTCACATTGGCGATTCTGTTGTTTGAGATAAATGCGGGCACAGAGCATTCCCGGAAAAAGATTTTGCCACAGACCATCAACCATGGTGTAGCGGAACTCTCCTTTTAAGACTTCTAGGTTTTTGGCATTGGCTTTCACAGCTTGAACATAATCATAGAACGAGCTGTGAATATAGGTGTCACCGGTTTCTAACTCATTCGCCTTTGCGATAATCTCTGGTGTGTGAGGATACGGGTTGACTTGATCCATGCCATCCAAATACAAAAGATGGTTGCAGGTTGCGTCCTTGACTGCATGGCTCTTTATCTCTTCAAGCGCTCTAGGAAGATTTTCCAGATGAAGAGTTTTGAGATGTTTGCCATCAAGCAACCAGTAATCGAATCCTTGGAGCTCTTCATCGCACGGATGATAGGGCAATTGGCCCTCGCTCCAGTGATAGTCCCATTCAAATGGCCATTTGTTTAGTGCCACAGGTCTATAAACATGAACATACCAGTTTGCGCGACCGTAGGGATTGACAGAACGCATTCCCATGATACGGCTGCCATCAGGTCCCTCCCAGACAAATTCGTGCTTGGTAACGCGGTTGTTGTTTCCACGATAGAAAAACATGTGATCGAGTCCAAATCCAAGGTAAATTTGCGGCATCTGAGAAGACTGTCCGAAAGAGAATGGGCTGTAGCCAGTCCACTTCTGACCTTTCCAATCTTCAGTTATCATTGAGCCAACCAGAAGATTTCGTATGAGCGATTCTCCACTCAGCTCGGGAGTATCCGGCAAGGTATACCAAGGACCGACATGAATACGACCAGCTTCAACAAGACGACGCAAATCAGATTCCTTTTCAGGCTTCATAGCAAGGTAGTCTTCCAGAGGCATGGTCTGCGAATCAAGCAAGAAATATTTGTAGTCTGGATTGGAATCTAAGAGCTCGATCAACTTGTCGAACATGTCAACCAAGAGCATACGAAATTCCTGGAACGGATAGCGCCACTCCCGATCCCAGTGCGTATGTGAAACAACATGGATTGTGTAACCTTGTTTAGAATTTGACATTACTCTTTCCTTTCAAAAAGACTGTCAATGCCATTTACCACAGAACTTCTGGGCGTGCTGATCTTGAACAAAATCATTCTTTACCATCCCTGCCGCGCTCGCAAGCCGCGAATCTGCTCTACGTGCTTGACACCGTGCTGCGCGTAGAGCGGAAGCATGTCGTCGAGCGACATCTCCCCTCTCTCTGGATGTGCCGCCGTCCGTGACCAGCTCCCTTCAGGAATAGACCTTAACAACGCCACCCACCGTTTATGCAGTCCCCGAAGAATTGAAAGCGAGGCTTCCACTGGCATCGTGAACACGTCTGCCAACTTTGCCCATTCATTCTGATCGTAAGTCTTGAGCGTCGGATGGTTTTCAGTGAGGATAAGTTTCACCCGCACATAGCCGTTCATGTGAGCATCGGCAAGGTGATGCACCACCTGACGAACAGTCCAGCCACCTTCTCGATATGGCGTATCGAGCTGTCTATCACTGAGATCCCTCACAGTGGCTTCGAGGATCTGCGGTGACTCCTCTATCTGTCGAAGATATTCCTCACGTTGTGATTTGGAAAGCATAGGTAGTCTCCTTCTCGTAGGTGAAATTCAGCAGTTTTTGGAACCGTGTGACTCTGGATCATTAGATTCCAGATGACTTTACAGTAGTTGATAACTCGCTGCAGCTATTTCTTTATGTAATTGCGCTCCTCTCTCATTAGACCTTCAATTTCATCAATCTCCTTGGGGGCAGCGGCAGTCAGGACTTCGCATCCATCCTTGGTAACAAGGATATCGTCCTCTATGCGAATTCCAAGATTCTTCTCGGGAATGTATATTCCGGGTTCAATGGTGAACATACTGCCAGCCGAGAGAAGAACATCGTTGGCGTAGTACCTTCGATCGTTCTGCTGAGGATAATAAAGCCCATCGGTCATGGGATTGACAGGAGTGCCACCATTGAGAGTGTGGCTGGTTCCATGTATGAAGTACTTTCCATAACCTGCGTCAGCGATGACCTGATAAGCTGCCTCATGGACTTGGGCTAAGGTCACTCCTGGTTTGACCATAGCGATGGCTTTCTTCTGAGCCTGCAACACAATGTTGTAGATATTTCTTTGTTCCGTGGTGAAGGTTCCCGAAACGGGTATGGTCCTGGTCAAGTCCGTCGAGATCGAGCAGAATACTGTACCAATATCAACAACGAGCAGCTCATTCTCCTTCATTTGCCTGTCGTTGCTCGAGTGGTGAAGGACGCAAGAGTTGGGTCCTGACCCGATGATCATAAAAGCCGGACGTTGCGAGCCTTCACGCCGAAAGACATAGTTGACAACGGCTTCAATTTCATATTCATAAAGCCCGGGATGTGTACATCTCGCCGCCTCCTTGAGAGCGTCTGTGGTGATGACGCAGGCATGACGCATGATCTCAATTTCTTTAGCTGACTTAACCCAGCGGAGCTGTTCAAGCACTGGAGCAAGGTTCTTGATCTTCAGACTGGGACTGACCCTCTTCAGTCGCTCGACAAACTGCAGATCCGCTGGAAGCGGATCTCCTCCGTCGCCTGAAGGCCGAAACGGTACGTAGATGGTCTCGGTGATGTTGCCAAGCTTAGCCACATCAGCCCAGAAGCTGCTGATAGGCGCATTGGCAGAGATGCCCGTCGGCGTGGCTGTGTCATCACCGTAGCTGAGTTGAGGATCATCCCACACACCGCTTCTGGGAGACTTAGTCGGCAAGTAGAGTGTGGTCTTCCAGGCACCAGGATTGGGTGACTGCTTAGTCATCTGCTCAGGGACAAGGATTAGCTTCGCGTCTCGGCTTTGCACCCCCGTGAGGTAGAAGAACTCCGATGGAAATGTGGCTGCATCCAAGACAACTACTCCATCACTGATCTCAGCCAATAAGCGGTCTCGATTAGCAGAGAAGTCACCTGCAGTAAAACACGGACTACCTGAGTACGAAATGAATCCACTAAATGCGAGGATCGCAATCATTGCGACTGATCTTCTTGTCATAGTTCCTCCTAAGTTTGTCTGGGGAGCGACGCTTGTGAAGCTATCCCATGAAAATGCCAGCGCCGGCACGAACGAATTCCGGATAGAAATCCAACATGGTAGGACGGAACTCCCGTTTTGTCCGTTGCTTCGGACGGTCGAGGACAACTGTCCTACTAAGACGCTGTCTTGTCTTCTTGCATGACACCGAACACATTGCCTTCCGTATCTTGGCAATATGCGAAGTAGCCAATCGCCGGAATCGCTTGCTTGGGTGAAATGACCTTTCCACCACTGTTTGTGATTCTCTTCGTGAAATCATCTACAGACGGGACATCAATGGTATTGATCGTAGTGGCAGATGGGTTCATCCGTCGCATCAAAGCTCCATGAATACCGGGTTGGTTTTCCTCGCCCGTGTTGATCAGCCAATATTCTATTGGTCCCTCCCACTTGTTCACTTTCCACCCAAACACATCTCTGTAGAACTTGACGGCGCGTTCAGGCTCATCTGCGTTAATTTCAAAATGGATCACTCTAGGCATGGGGGCATCTGCTTTGAATTGGATTGGGAATTAGAGTCAGACAGGCTGCTTGAATTTCATTGTTGCCAGGAGCAGGTTTCCTGAGTAGCATTGGGAAACTACGATAGGCTCAATTGGTTTTGTGCTTCTCAAGGTATTCACTCCACTTCATCGTCCTGTAGGATTCCTCGTTGATGTAGGTGAGTACGGTAATGAATGTTTCCGCTGGAACAAATCCGGGTAGCATTGCTAATGTCTTACCATCGGGCTGCATGAAAACGATGCTCGGGTAACCTGTCACGCCAAACATCTGTGCAATCTCTGCCTCCGAATGCTCGCTGCCGTCGAATGTGTGCTTCCGCGCCGACTCGGCATTCAACTTGACTGAAACGAAATGTTTGTCCAAGTAGTCTTTCACCTTAGCATTGCTATATACCTCCGCATCCAGCTTCTTGCACCATCCACACCAGTCGGTATAGACGTCCATCATGATTTTCTTTCTCTGAGATTTCGCCGCTGCCAAACCTTCGCCAAGAGCTTTCCATTTAGGCTCGCTCCTTCCCTGTGCCGACGACACGTTCTGTTGCTGATTCATTATCGCGCCAAGAAACGCAACCATGAATGTGCTGAGGATTAGTACTGTGAATGTCCTCATCCTTGTCGTTTCCTTTCTCAAAATATATCAAACTCCCAAATAAATGATGGACTGTCTTTTCATAGTTTCGGAAATGCGCCAATGTCAGACTCAAGAGAGACCGCTGCCTGCGAACAGGAGATCCCCCAACATCTTCATGTCCTTTCCAAGATGCATAATCTTTAACACAAATCCAGTGCAGAGAGTTGCAGACGTTCCAGCCTCAGAAAGAGCCTGTGTTGATCTCAACTGACTGTAACAGTCAGAACTCACCGTTCAAACACGACATATTCTCTGCTTTCAAATATTTTTTTGTATTCTGTTGGCACGATCTCTTCTATTGAACTATATGAACCGAGCAGCATTTCATCTTTCTCGATGATCACGTAGAAATCGCGCTCGCTCGTCTCTCTCAAATACCTTCTGATCTTCTGAACACCATCTCTCGGTTCTAATCTTCTGAACGTCTTGTCTTTCTGCCAACCGACATCAATTCCACCCAGATAATACGTGAGTTGAGGATTGACGCCATTACCTACAGCAACGATAGATGTGTAAGTTCTCGACTCTAAGAATTCTGCCAATGCTTTTCCACCATCATTGTATTGCTCTTTGTCCAATATAAAGATATTGTAAGCGAAAATCAAGAAAAGAAGGGAGAGGAGTGCAGGTACGAGGAACTTCGGGAAAACAGTGTATAGCAACCGTTTTCGGTAGAGAAGAACAAGTCCGATGCCGAATGCGAAAGCCAGAAGCAAGAAAAGAAATGCTCGCATCACATCACTGTCGTTCAACGGAGCCATTCCCATGAAAGCGTTCATTACGTTTCTGATAGCCAGCCGCGACCCGTGATTTGCCGCCCACAGGACATTGATGGCAGTGAGCACACACAGAGCGGTTAGCGTTTTCGGCGAGACACTCTGTCGCGCAAGCTGTCCACCCCTAGTACTGAAAGCGTGCGCACGAAGAATGGAAGTCACGACATACGCTGCGATGAGTGATATCGGCACTAGCATCGGTAGAGTGTAGACGGCGAGCTTCGTTCGGATGAGAGTGAACCCGATCAAGAAAGCAAGGAACCACACGGAGATAAGTCTCCAAGCAAAAAGGGATTCACGTGGAGTATTGCCGAATGTCTTGCTGCTGCAGTTTCGTTCCAGAGAATCTGTGTTTGCATTCCTTGACAGCCGCTCTGAAGAAGCAGCTTCTGTGGTATTCAAGCCGTCCTCCATCTGCCGCCTTCTCAAGATTCTGTATAACCCATAAACAAAGAACGCCAGTGCATACGGCATCACAACGATCAACTGATTCACGAAGTAGAGCCATCCCAGTTCCTTGACGTTCCCTTCAATACCGAAGAACGTGCGCTGGATCATCGCTGACTGATTCAGAAAGAACAGAAGATCCCCCCTGCCATACTTCAGCGTCATCATCAGATGCCATGGGAGAGCAATGAGGACGGCAATGCCTGTGATAACGAAAACATGCCACAACGAACGCCTCCAGCTACTTCGGTCGTAGATGACCGACGTCAGAAGTAAAACCAGCGGGATGATCAAGGCAACGAACAGTTTGGTCATCAGCGCAAGCCCAACTGCAACACCGCTCAGAATCACCCACAGCCCCGTGTGGTGACTATCGGATATCAAATGACAGATGAAGAGAAGTGAGAGCGTGATGAAGAAAGTCAGTGTGGCATCGAGCTGAGCTTGACGAATCCAGAAGGTGTAGAATGGATTGAGTCCTAGGAACAAAGCCGCAACAAGACCTGCTGCTCTGCTGAGAATCCGCTTGCCGATGAGATACACAAGGAAGATCGTACCGGCACCGAACAAAGCTGAAAAGAGTCGGGTGGAGAATTCATTCACACCAAGGAGCACGTATGCGCCAGCAGTGCACCAGATATAGATGGGAGGGTGAAGCGAGCTATAGAGTCCTTCGATGGAATGCGGTGTCTGATCCCACCAATCTCCGAACCTCACTACGCTCTCCGCTCGCACTGCGTATAGCGCTTCATCCCAGACCTGCATGTCGGCGAAGCCAAGATTGACAAAGCGGAGAACAGCAACGATACCAACGATGGTAAGAACCGCCCACTCGTTTTGCAGCAACTGTTTCATCATGAAGGATTGCAGGATTGGAGGCTAAGGGGTCGCAAGATTTTCTATCACTTCGATAAGCTTTTCAGATTCATGATCCCAATTGTAAATCTTGGCTGTCCTTCGGCAGTTATGAACAATCTCATCATGATATCCGGCATGGAGAAGCTTCTGGATCTTTTCGACGATCTCGGTCACATCGTCTGGATCGGTGGTCTCACCGACTCTGTGGTTATCAACGATCTTCTTCATCTCAGGAAACCTGCTGGCAACAACGGGAACACCAGCCATGACATATTCAAAGAATTTGTTTGGAAGAGAGTGGTAGTAACTGATCCCATGGTTTTCAATGAGACATAATCCCACATCAGCAGATGCCGTGTAACGGAGCAGTTGATCTACAGGAACAGCTTCTACCATGTACACTCTGTCCTTTAGCTCTTCGATTCTGATGTGTAGGTATTCCTTGAGTGGTCCGTCACCCAACAATACCAGAACACAGTTCGGCAAATGCTGAATCAGCTCCAGTGAGACAAAGATCCCTCGACCTCGCTGAAATCCTCCTTGATACAGGAGTATATGCTTCTCTTCAGATATGTGGCACAGCTCACGCAGTCTGTTAGACCGTTCAAGTTCTTGATACTGCGGACAGTTCAGCAGAACAACTGGCTTAGGAATCCCATATTGACGCGAAAGAATCCACGCGATGGAATCGTTCACCGTCACGACTGCGTTGACTCTCCTGATGAGAACTCTCTCTACGACACGCCACACCCATTGTGCGGCCTGGCGATCCTTCAACGCAGCTATGCTTGAGTAAAGCTCTCTTGAGTCATAGATCAACTTTGAACGATTCAATCTCGCGGCGAGATACGCGATGGGAAGGGAGTATAAATCCGATGCGAAGTAGACTTGTGCTTTCAGCCGAATTGCTGGCAGGAGAGACTTAGCGTAGAATTGGATGAAAGACAGCTTTGACCAGAACCACTTTCTCACACCGACTTCCGTGACAACGATTCCTCCAGTCCCGAAGCTCTCCGAATTCCTGCCGGTCATCACAACAGATATTCTGTGACCATGCTGCTGAAGCGATTTGATGCATTTGTAACTGCGTGAGTCGTATCGAAAGTCCCCGAACAACGTAAAGCAAATATGCAAGGATCTGATCATAGCATAGTCATTTCAAAAATCGAGATGGAAATATCAAAACGATCCCCACCTTCCGGGAAAAGATCGAAAACGGATCTATGCACTATCAACTGAACACTTCTGCACTTTGGATTTCTGATTCTTGAGTTTGCCATCATTACTTTATCCGGCTTCGCAACATCAAAGCGCATCAAATCTCTAAGAGAGCTTTCATGCAGGTCTTCAGAACTCTACACCAACAGAAAGTGTGTGAGCGCTTCCCAAATCAAGCGAAAAAGGAGTAAAGCCGTAATCCACCTTGAACATGCCGTAGCGCATGCCAACACCTGCTGAGATTCCCTTCGACTCGTATCCAAATTGATAGCCAATACGTGCCGCAAATGTTCTGCCGTAGTCGAATTCGCCACCCACAGCTAAATGAACCTTGTCATCGGCAAGCACCTTGAAACCATCAGCAGCCAGTGACACAGTGCCGCTTAGCGACGGCACTGAAACCATATATGCGCATCCGATTCTCACGGCGGAAGGGAGCTTCGTTCGCTCTTCTCTGAGCTTGCTCATGAAACCGAAGTTGCTCGCGGTAAGCCCAAACTGCAGCCCTTCAACTGGCGAGAGATACAAAAAGCCTAAATCGAAAGCTCCACCTACTGACTCATCCACCAGAAGTTTTTCATATAGGAATTTTGCCGTAATGCCAATGCTAAACGACGGGTCAATCTGATATGCAAACGCAGCTCCTGCAGCGAAATCATGCGCACTGAAAGTGCCCTCAGGAGGACCTGGCACTTGTCTAATCTCAATCCCACTGACATTGGTCGTGTTTGCAAATGCACCAACTGCACAGCAGGACAGTGGGATCTTGACGCCGAGGAATTCCGTTCGCACATCCTTGATCCACTCGTTGTGCATGACGGTGATATCAGTCTTGTTTTCTTGCGTCAGTCCCGCTGGATTATAGTGAAGCGCAGTCGCGTCGGTAGCAAGAGCAACGTTAGCGTCACCCATTCCAATCGCACGTCCCCCAACACCCAGCTTCAGGAATGACAGACCGGCATCGCCACCCTGGGCGAAGACATGGGCATAGATGAAAAAGGTCAGAGATGCTGTTATCACATGCCTCATGGTCAGAATCCGAAGGAAATTGATAGCACATTCATGCCGCTTGGTGCAAACGGCTCGAAGACATACGCATAGTTGATGGCGGGTGTCAAACCAGCGATTTCCTTTCGGACAGTGAATCCGAACGACGGTTTGATGCCGTTCGAGGTGTTGCTGACATCGAGCCTATCAATACCAGCTCGCAAGGTGACAATGCCAATTGGATAGACTTCAATGCCGACGCGGAAGATATTCGTCCCCTTATCACTATTCTCAAAATCAACGGAGGCGATGCCGAAGCTATCCGGCAACTCATAGGCAATACCGATGCGCTTGAGGAGTGGAAACTTGTCAGTGGTTGTCCTGCCGACTTGCTGACCGTAAAGGTCTCCTGTATCCCACCGATACTCAGTGTTGATTTCCTGTACCGTTGCACCGACCGAGATCGCATTTGTCAAGCGGTACAGGACGCCGAAGTCAACTCCCAATCCTGATGAAGTGACGTCTTCAAACAGTTTGTAATGATAGAATTTGAATGCGAGGCCGAGAGACAGATCCTCGATGAATCGAATCGAAAACGAGAGATAGAATTGATTTTCGGAAGTAGAGTAATCTTGGGTGTGGAAACCATCATTGTCCCGCCCGTCAATATGGCTGACACTGGCGTTGATCCAACCAGCGGAGATGCCCGCGGTAGATCGCAGTACCCGCACGGTGTCGAAATGAGATCCGTCGGTGACATAACGCTTGCTGTAGAACTCCATGTTCTGTGTATAGTGGATGAAGCTTAGACTACGGTCAAGCGAAAGAAAATTGTACGTCGCTGAGAACAACCGATTGCTTTGGAACGATGACAGGGCAGGATTGTAGTAAGACGTGATATCTCCGTTCGTGACTGCCGTCATGGCGTTGCCCATCCCAAGACCTCGCGCGCCAAATCCCATCCGTGTGAATGCGCCGGGTGAGCTGCCGATTTGGGCAGAGGCGATCTGAGTCGCGGCGAGAAGAAAAACCACAAGAAGAGCGAATAGTTGTGTCTTTGTAACTGTCATGTGCTTTCGAGTACTACGTGTCAGACAATTCCGAATGACTGAATACATACTGTACAGGACAATGTTCCAGAGCTGTTCAGCACAGGTATCGCGACTGCAACTCAAAGAAACACTTGAGACCCACTTTCATTTCTCCCAACACACTACGGAATCGAAGAAGCGAGATAACTTACTCTCGTCCAGACGCCCTTGTGTCCTGACGCCGCTGCAAACATCTACTCCGAATGGTCCCACCTGCCGGATTGCTTCCGCAACATTACCGGGATTGAGTCCACCTGCCAAGAAAACTGGCACGTTCACCAGTTCTCGTATTCTCCTACTAATACCCCAGTCATGTGTACGTCCTGTGCCGCCTAATTCTTTCACCTTCAACATCTGATTGCCCGAATCCAGCAGAATCCCATTGACGTGCGGCGCAACTGACAAAGCCGCGTCTATGGACTCTTGTCCCGTTACATGAATCACCTGAACGAGGGCAATGCCGGGCATGGCATCCCTCAAATCTTTGTAGTTTCCAGATAGCAGACGGTCACATATCTGGATGGTGTTCACTCCGCATCGGCGCTGCATTTCAACGATAGCCGTGGCATCCTGTTGGCTCGTCAGAAGAAATGAGGAGATCCCAGGTGGTATAACAACAGCAATGTGCGCAATGGTATCCTCAGAAATCACACCTGGACCACTCGGCATTTCAGAGACCAATCCTATAGCTGAAGCGCCGTAGCGAATCCCCATCCACGCTTCCTCGACGCTGCTCATGCAGCATATCTTGATCCTCGGTCTTTGTGTCGGATTCATTGCGTTTCAACCTGATGGTCTCTGAACCCGTTTGAATTCTTTTGCCAGCTAGCACGATTCCGACTTCGAATCGGACTCTACTGAAGCACCATCACCTTTCCCCACACAGGACTGTCATCGTCTATCCTGATTCGGTAGAAATAGACACCGTTAGCAACTTGATTCCTGTTGTCGTCCCTCCCATCCCAAATCTCGTCTTGCTCACGAGTGCCATTCCGTTGCGCGTTCTGAATGACTGTCCTCACCACGTTCATCCCAAAATCAAATACCTGAATAGTCACCTTCGCATCCTTTCCTCCCGTGCTGTAGTGAAACCTCGCGATTTCGGCGTTCGGTGAGAAAGGATTGGGATACGCGTAGGTGGAACTCTTACTCTCAACCGGTTGAGCTGCTCGAAACAGTTGCCAGGACTCGCCGAACGGATGTGTCGCGTTGTCCAGTGTTTTCACTAGACCATCTCCAGTCCCAAGCCAGATCGTATCGGCTTGGACACCGATAGCATATACCTGAGGTGAAGTGACTCTTTGCCAAGTTCTGCTGTCAACGAATGTCGAAAACGCTGACCACTGTTTTCCATCATTATCAGAGCGGAAAACACCTTCCTCGGTTCCGACATAGATAATGGAGTCTTTGAAGGCAAAGCTATACGCCTTGATACCTTCCAGAAGATTCACCCACGTAAGACCTCCATCATCAGTGTAGCTGACACCGTACTGCTCAGTCGGATCGTCGGTCTTCCAGTTCACCGTCCAAATCCTGCTTCTGCCCTTGAGTCTCTGTTCATCAATGGCAATCACCCAGTTGCCGAGTATTCCAGGAACCTGATTCAGATGGTTGAACTTCTTCCACGTAACTCCACCATCTGTGGATTTGTTGACGCCACCCGCTGTACCAGCCCATATAGTAGAATCATCCACTGCTAGAACCGAAAAGCCGAGCAGGTTCAAATATTTTCGAGGATCGAAAGTGTAGATCAAGGTGTCACCGGGTGCAATGCTGTTTCGGTAGTCGGGAGGAAGCAGGATTCGTTGCCAAGTTTGACCATTGTTGGTGGATTTTCTCACGCTGCCAGCCCAACTGGCAATCCACACAGACCGTGACGACACCGAAACATCATAGGATACATTCTGTTCAGGGACGACAACTGGAAGAATCTTGACAGTGTCTTTGCCATACAGGATAAGACTATCGCCGCGAGCATCCATCGGCTGATCAATGTGGTTCCAGGTTCTTCCACCATCTGAGGAGTAGGTCAAGCCATTACCAGTTGTTACCTTTCCGACAGCCGTCTCTTGTTCGTACGCCAAGGATGTCCAAATTACGCTATGCCTGACCGCGAGGGCGTAGATCACATCGTTGGGAAATTCAGGTATCCCTTTGAAATTGGTCCAGTCTCCTCCAGCATTAGTCGTTCGACTTAATCCCTTGCTCGTGCCGATCCACAGAGTATCGTTGCTTGGAACAATGTGGGAGACGCCGTTGCTCAGCAGCGGTGAACCAACTTCTGTCGCTCCGAGTTGATACGACTGTCTCTGTATCTGAGCAGTGACAGGCGCCGAAGGCAGCAGGAGCGCTATCAGAACAGCGATCTGGATGAAAACCAGTTGTACTATTCGCATTCTATTTGACGACCATTCTATGAACTACAATATCACTCCCAGCATTCAACTTGTCAAATGCTTGAAATTCAAAACGGTACGGGCCTTTTGCCGTATTTGACGGCAACTGAATGATAAGGGAATAAATGCTGTCACCGCCGGTGGCGTCGCCGTGTTCTGATTTTCCATCGTCATACATCTGGAACGGATTGCCACTGGAAGGAGAACCGTCAGGTTTGAAACTGTTGAATTGCACTTTAGCAATATCCTGCAGTCCGTCAGGATCGCTTACCTTCACTGACAGAGCAATAAGAACTGTTGAAGTTGATACGGCCACGGTATCCGGTGCCTGAAGATCTGAGAGTACAGGTGGTTTGTTTAGACGCTGAACCAAGAGCGATGTCATGAGTTTGTTGCCGAGGAGACCGGAATTTCCCATCGCTTGAAATTCAACTCGAAACTTGCCAGCTTCCTGTCGAAGTATCTTAAAGGATATTTGTGCTGAATAAATCCGATCACCCATTCCTACATCAGGAGAAACACCATTGTCTTGCATGTCCTGCTGGAAGAACGGTTCACTTTCTTCCGGCTTGAACACTTGAGCAACAACTTGCTGAACAGCGCCTTTCCCCTCAGGAATGGCAGCACGTACACTCGCGATGACACTGATTGGCACTGTGTCGGTTGGCAACGGATGGACAACATCTATGGTGTCGGTATTTATCCTGTCGGGTGAAAACGTCAATTGAGAGAGCAACGGCGGCAGAACACCCGTAGTGTCAATGATCGTATCACTGCTCTTCTCACACGACAAGAAAGCAACTGCTGTTGCGAGCAGCAAAATATCTATGTGTTTTTGTCTCATGGGCGCTGATTGAGAACCATGTGTCCGCTCAGATTGAGCTACGCGGATTCAATAATAGCAAATCGGGAGTCGAAAGTCAAGGATTTTCCCGTGGAGACGAATTTTTGCCTGACCTACCAACACTGCATCACAAACCTCTGATAACAAACGGCGAGGGTGAGAAAGACAGAAGCAGCAGTAGAAGGCTGACCCATCCGATGAACTCTCGCTTTTCATCAAGCGGTTCTGGATCAGCTATTGGTGGGTGATCAAGTTTGATAACGAACAACGTAATCGCTGCCCAGAATAGCCAACCTGTCCATCCAATAGGCGTTTGGATACCGACCATCGGAGCAAAACCTAGCAGTCCGAGCAGAAGCAGAATGCCAAAACTCACTCTGGCAATTATTCGGTGATATCTTCCAAACATTGCATAAATGATATGCCCTCCATCAAGCTGACCGATGGGCATCATATTCATCGCGGTGACGAACAGTCCAAACCAACCGACACATAAAAACGGATAGTGGTAAATCTCATTCATCGGAGGGACGAAATCTGTCCGTGGATTTGTCAGAATCATGGCGAGAAATCTGTAGAACAGCGTATCACCGAAAATCAAATCAATGCCTTGCACTTTCTCTCCAGTCAAGTACTCCGGATGAATTGTGTAGAGGTACTCTTTCGGAGGCAGGTGCGTCAGACCGAAGACCAAGAGCAATAGGCTCGCGACAAAGCCGGCGATAGGACCCGCAACACCAATGTCGAACATTGCCTTTCTCGACGGCACTGGTGACTTTGTTCTTATGACAGCTCCAAATGTCCCGAAGTTCAGGAAAAAGGGGATTGGAGGGCACGGGATAAAGTAGGGTAAAGTTGCTTTCACGTTGTGATGACGTGAGGCAAAGTAATGCCCAAACTCGTGGCAAGCGAGCACAAACAGAATTGCGAACGCATAGGGCAACCCGACAGCGAAATCTTCCAGATCAATCTTGCCTACCCATTCCATTCCTGCTATCACTGTCGTTACGAAAGTCAAGACAAAGAGAACCATATTTATTACGTACCCTTTGCTTTTTCTTGGCGGTTGACCGTATGAACCGATTTCAGGCTGATCTGTGCTGTCAGGGTAACTCACGTCTACACCTCAGATTTGATCAATGGGAATTCTTTCTATCGTATGATAATGATTTTTCCGGAAAAAAGAAATGAAAAAATGTCCAGGAGAGCCACCCTATTCGGTTCAACAGTGAACGCGGCGATCATACTCGCAGGTGCGCGTGTAGGATGAAAAAGTTGGCGATGAATCTTCTCTTCCCACTTCAAAAATCAACCAGAAATCCGAATGCCCAATAGTGAACCTTCACGTCATAATACTCACCGTTGATGCTGTATCCGCTGAAGTAGCTCGCGAAAAGATCCAGTGCCGGACCGTTCCGCTCACCAAGTCTTACACCGAATTGCAGATTTTTCACGGCGGTGTACTCATCAATGCTGATGAGCTTGACATCTATTGCGGCATATGCCATCATATTCTTGTGGATATAATCCCCACTGGTGAATTCTGCACCTGCCTGAAATGCCGCAGGAGGTAGCCATGACGGATCCACGTGGGTAAGATAGTTTGCTCCGACATAATACCTCACTAGGGAAGTCTCATAAGACAAAACCAGGTCGAAGAATTCCCTGCTGTACACCTGCGGGTTTCTATCTCTCCATCCTGCGACGGAACCATCATAATGGCCATCAACAAAATGAGCACTGATGTGACTGACGCGTAAGCGAGCACCAAGCATGCTGCTTCCCAGAGGGCGGAAGTAGTTTAAATTCACGCCAAAAAGGTAGTCAATGGCATCAACAGGAAAATGAAAGCCTTGCTCCGTTCTTAGCAGTGTGTAGGTGAAGAAGTCGGCACCGACGGTGAATTCTTGTTTCCCCTGAGCCGTATTGATCGTCAGACCAAGGAGATCAATAGAATTTCCAATATCAAGTCGAAATTGATGTTGGCTTATGACGATCATCGCCCCCACGCGTGCTTCAAACGTATTTGCCATCAGAGGTCTGAAAAGCCTGCCTGACGGGACAAATCGTACCTCGAGAAACGGAGAGACCTGCTTCTCCTTTCCGCCCGCATCAGACGTGGTATCTTTCTGAGCAAGGCACACGGTTGACATTATGAACACAAGCAATATGATGCGGGACATGGTTCTCCTACTGAAATGAATTGCTGCAGTAGAAATCCACTCACAGTCACGACAGACATGGATTCTCATATGAGCAACCTTTTCCTCTGCTTGACCATTTTGGCATATCCGTATTTTATTTTTGAAGCGACGGCGCGGACAGCATAACTATTTGTCGGAAAAGCAAACGACGGTTCAAAGTAACAATTGATAGTACAACCTTCACAGAATTGAAATCGCCCTTCCATCTTCTGATACTGTTGCACGATTTCAGTCTTCCTTGCGTTGACTAGACTCCGCCCAACAGCGACTTTCAACTGGTGAAAATGGAAGCAGGGAAGGAGGATTTCATTGTCCGGAGAAATTGTGATAACTCTCGACACCGCCTTGCACCTTGGGCAATGAACATCGTTTCCACCATCGCGGCGAAGTCTGATGAACCCTTTGTTCGTGTAAGTCATAGACCGCTTGGCGAAATCTTCAATGTGGTCCAGAGCTTCAGTACACAGTCCTTCATTGCCAAAATAACTGAAAACCGGGTTGATCAGCAATACCAAACCATTTTTCTTAGAAATGTCATCATACACCGACGGGAGTTGTTGATAGTTCTCATCAGTGACTGTGAAGAGGATATCAGGTTTCTCACCAAGACTCCTGGCAATGGCAATACTCTCTATCACCTTGTCAAAGCACTTCACACCGCGGATTCGGTCATGCTGTTCACGATCGGCTGAATCGAGTGAAAAGTGAAGCAAGTCAACCACACCTTTCAGCCGCTCCGCAGTCCCCGGGTAGAGAAGACAATTTGTTGTGACACTGGTAAGAAATCCCCGTGCTTTCGCTTCGGTCAGCATAGCCGGCAGATCGCTGTTCAAGAGCGGTTCACCACCCGTGAAGTCAATGAACTTGACGCCCAGCCTGCTCAGCTCCGGCAAATTGCAGACAACATCCTCCAGGCGAGCGAGGTTTGTATCGCGGAATGATTTGTGATCTGCAAAATGACAAAACTCGCAAAAGGCATTGCAGCGGAAAGTCACATAGTAGTTGCAGAGAATAGGCACGATGAAATCTTCCTACTAACTCTTGGTGCCAGTGCTGCAGCAAACAAGGGTTTTTATTCTTTAACTGCCCGCCATGTGGCGCGGAGCGCCATGGTGCCAATAGGGCTCAATTCGACGAGCTTACCATGAATCCCTCGCGCGTTGATTCACAGTGAGCCTGTCGAACTGTGGTGTGTTGGGTACAGCTTAGGGCGGAAAACAACTGACCAAAAATGGCAGTAGCACCACTGGTTAATACTTTCTGCCCTTCCACCTGACTCTTCCACCGAAGAAGACAATGAACGGTAACAGGATGGTGTAGAAGATAAAGTAAAGCTCAAAGTGGAGGAAATACCTAAAAAGTCGGATCTGTCGAAATCTTCTCAAAGGTATCGAAAGTATTGCGGCATCTGCTACAAGCTTCAAGAGCAGAGAGATTATCCAGCACAGAATGCTTCCAACAAAGAAGGGGGCGATGACATTCGAGACATGCAGAGCGAATGCAACCGCCATGATGTAAAAGCCCAGAAAGTCGGCATCAAGTCCTCCAGTGCCCCAACGTTGTCTTTGTTGATAGACCACTCTCCAGGTTGGACATGGTTTTGTGTCAACCAATGCCGGTGCGTTGATGGGATATCGAATCTTCCATCTCGTTCTTTCGAACATTGCGTGAAGAAGTGAAAAATCCTCCGTGACACTGAATTTGATGTTGCGATATCCTCCGACTTCATCGTAGGCTCTACGGCGGTAGGTCATGTTGTTGCCAACACAACTCAGCGGGCGGTTCAGGGCGATTCCCGCAGCCGCAATCGTCAGCAGAAACAGCCAGTCCAACGATTGCATCGCTTCAAATCCGGACTTCGGGTTGATCAGTGTGAACCCGAGCACCATCCCTGTGTCTTCAGCGTAATACTTCACCGTCTCACTTACCCATGAAGGTGGGACCGTGCAATCGGCGTCGGTGACCATGATGATCTCACCGCTTGAGAACTCAATGCCCTGTGAAAGCGCATTTGCCTTTCCTTGCAGCTCTCCGACTCCCGGCGTTGTCACAATGCTCTTGAAATGGGGAAGGCGTTCTGTGTATTCGCGTATTATCTTCGGAGTGTCGTCAGTTGACCTATCATTGACGACAACAATCTCAAGCTTATCAGTTGGATAATCCGAGTGCTCAAGAGAGTCCAGACAATCTCGGATATTCGCTTCCTCGTTAAGCGCGGCAACGATCACGGAGACTTTGGGTCAATCCCGTAGTAGTTGATCGTTGGCGGGATATCGAAGCCGTCTTGTTCCAAATAGGAAGACAATAACTTGAACTATGTAAAGTGCCGTGACAACGATAATGATGATTTCGAGCATATCTCACAAAGGACGAAAACTGAGACCTCTTTCTTGAAGGAGATGGATCACTTCCGACAAAACGGGAAGAAGCCTGTTCTTCGTTTTCCAATTGTCATGGAAAACGACAATGCTGCCCGCCCGAGCATTCCTGACGACGCGCTTAATGATTCTGTTGGGATCTTCATTGCTGAAATCATTGGACATCAGATTCCACATCACCATCTTGTATCCCAACTGTCGAGCGACATCCAAAACACGGCCATCAAACAGACCATAAGGCGGTCGTAATAACGTCGTCCGATGATCCATGATCTTGAAGACAGCATCTTCTGTTCGGGATATCTCCTCTCGGATTGTATCCCGTGATCGCCACAGCAATCTGTAATGATGAAACGTGTGGTTTCCAATCTGGTGCCCGTGATCGTGGATCATCCGAACAACTCCGGCATGATCTTCAACTTGTTTGCCGATAAGAAAGAACGTTGCCCGAATATTGCTATCCGCCAGAATCTCAAGCACCCGTGGTGTTACTTCAGGATGGGGACCATCATCAAAGGTAAGAGAAATGCTGTGGTCACCTCTGTGATCCCATGTGATCTGCGGGAACAGTTTCTTGACGATATCTGGTGGTTTATGAAACATCCATCCCCTGATAATTCACGACTAATGTAATGGAAAAAAATGAAAAATTCAACAGATTTTTCCGAACAACCACTGAATCTTCAGATGATCTCCCAGACGACGTTCCAGACGCCATTGGATGTTCGTCACAGTCTGGACCAGTTCACATATCGTGCACAACTGAGAATGCTCGTGCCAATCTCATCAGCTCGAGAACGATGCACTTACCGTTTTTCATTCTCCGATTGCATTTGATGAGTTTGTTTGCTATATTTTTCGAGAAGCCGAACGTTACGCCGGCGGTTTGCCTCGAGGCTTCTGTGACATGACGTGGCGAGCAGTCCATGAGCTTGCCTCGTGAGTATCGCTTCGCAAAGCGAGACGGGAGAGTGATCAGCTCTACGACACGATACGAAGACACGGCATGGAGATTTGGCGCAAGAACCTTTATCTGATTTGGATAGCTCAGTTCATCGCAATGATGGGAATGAGCCTTGTGGTGCCATTCCTTCCGTTCTTTGTTCGAGAACTCGGTGTGACGGAGCTTGAGGAAGTTGAGAAGTGGAGTGGACTTGCCTTCTCAGGACCTTTTCTAATTTCTTTCTTCACCACACCCTTCTGGGGAATGCTTGGCGACCGCTATGGTCGAAAGCTGATGGCGGTCCGGGCGATTTTCGGTCTGAGTATCTCTCAAGTTCTGATGGGATTTTCGCAGAATGTCGTCCAACTGTTTTTCTTCAGGATGATTCAAGGGGCAGTCAGTGGCTTCATAGCAGCTGCCCTGGCATTCGTCGCGGCGAATACGCCAAGAGATCGAACTGGGTACGCGCTCGGCGTTTTACAGACTTCAACAGCCTCTGGCAACGTCATCGGACCCTTTGTTGGCGGTGCCCTTGCCGATCTATTTGGCTATCGCCCGATCTTTTTCATTGTCGCTGGATTGTGCTTTGTCAGCGGGACACTTGTCGCTACAAGCGTGAAAGAGATGGACGGTGGCGTGAACGAAACTGATGGCAGGATTCGTCTCGTGGACAACTACAGGTTCGCTTTTTCGCTTCGTCCCCTGCAGCTTGCCATGGTTGCGATCTTCCTCACTCAATTCTCCATAGCGGTTGTCCAACCGATATTCGCCTTGTTCGTCGAGTCTATGATGATCACCAAGGAGTATCTGGCAACAATCACAGGTGCAGTCTTCGGTGTTATCGGGATATCCATGGTGATTTCATCACCTTGGTGGGGCAAACGAAACGATAGGCGAGGCTTCAAGAGGAACCTTGTTGTTGCGATCAGCGGGGCTAGCATCACCTTCGCATTGCAGGGACTTGCAACACAGCCATTTCACCTTCTGCTTCTCAGAGCCGTTTTGGGATTCTGTCTTGGAGGAATATTGCCGACACTTTATGCGATCATAAGTCAGCACTCGCCCCTTGCAAGAAGAGGAGGCATCATGGGCATCGCCTCGAGTGCAACGGTTCTCGGAAACATGGTGGGTCCCGTAAGCGGCGGCTACTTAGCCGCGCACATCGGGTTCAGGAGCTGCTTCTTCATCCCCGGAGGAATCTTGCTTGCTGCCGCATTCTTTGTATCCAAGTATCTGGCTGAAACCAAACCGCTGCCGACGGATCACGCATTGTCGTAGAAGCGGCGGCGCTTTCTGAAACACTCTGCTTTCAGTCTTGCAGCGATTCATTGATCGGAAGAGACTACTGGCAGGATATTCGCATTCTGTGTCCATGAAGCGGAGTCTCTTAGACAACCTCAAGGATGAGGATTAATGCACCATTAGCACCACCTGTCGTTTGCAGCGCCATCTGGCGCGATACATGAATGCACAATCTTGCTCCACGGCGCGGAAGGCGCTCATTCGATTTGGCGCTATTCGGCCTGGCGGGACTTGTCTTGGTATCTTCTTCTGAATGGAGGCCGATAGATGCCGATTTGAATTCGGCTTGAGAGAAGTTTTTTTGCGTGAGCACTCCTTAAGCCTTGTTTGCCATCACAAGATGACTAGTGCCACCTCCCGCAGCCTCTGAATCTTGGCACATGAATAGCACTACCTCATGACTAGCGGGAACTGGTCTTGTCGGAATCCTCCATGCAGAGTTTCTTGTATGCCTGAGGATATAGCTTCTTCACGCATTCAGGACATATCCCATGACTGAAATTCGCTTCCGAGTGTTCCATGAAATACGTCTCCACTTGGTGCCAATACCCCTTGTCATCGCGGATCTTCTTGCACGATGCACAAATAGGAAGCAATCCACTTAATGTCTTCACTTTCGCCAACGCCTCTTGCAGCTGGTGGATCAACCGTTCTCGTTCCACCTCCACCTGCTTCCGCTGCGTAATATCTCGCGCTACCACCACGATCGCCATCTCCCCACCTTGATCATCCTTGATCACCGATCTCGACACCGATACCGGAAACTCGCTCCCATCCTTTCGCCGATGGCTATACTCCCCCTGCCACCCTACCTCGCCCAACATTGTACTCTTCCTACCCACGATCTCCTCCTCCCCGTACCCATACGTCTCACAAAACGCCTGGTTCACAAATATCACCGCATCCGCCATATCCGTAATATACACGCTATCACTGGTGCTCATCACTGCGTGCATTAACATCCTGACTTGCTTCTCCACCCTCTTTCGCTCCATCGCCTTCTCCACCGTCATCGGCAACACTTTCAGATGATTATTCTCCTGGTCCTTGATCAGATAGTCGTACGCTCCCGCTTTCATCGTGTTCACCGCTATCTCTTGATTCCCAGCCCCTGTCGTAATCACCACCGGAACCCCCTTGATCAACTCCATGATGTCCAGCGCTGTCCCATCCCCCAGGAGGTAATCGGTGATCACGATATCAAAGCTTTTTTCGTGTAGCGCTTTCTTTGCTCCAGAGACCGACCCAGCGATCGTGTAATCGTACGGAAGATGTCTTTCAGCAACGTACCGGGTGAACGACATCTGGTCAACCCGATCATCTTCGATCATCAACACTCTGATGTTTTCCATGGCTTTCCCCAGGAAATCTTAGTACTACTGGTGTAATTGCTCAAATGCGGTTGTCACAGCCTCTCTGGACTCCTCACATGTCTTGGCGTGCCCAGTGACCGTTGGACTTCGGGCAGTGTAATCCCCGCTCAACACAAGTTCATGACCGCTCCTGAGAACTGCTTTGTTCGTGAGTAATAGTCTTCCTTCATCAAGACCGGAAACACAGAAGTTTGAGATTTCTCACCCCGCGTCGTGGATTCGCAATGACGAACGTCCAAGCGATGGGAGTGGCACTTCTATCTATAGCCGTTAGTCCGGTAATTCACTCAACGTCCAGTACATACCGATCGTTCTGACTGTCTCGACGAATTGCAGATAGTCAACTGGCTTAATCATATAACCGGCAACGCCTAGCTTAAAGCTCTCCGTTCTCTCTTGTTCTCCTTTTGAGGTTGTCAGAACGACCACCGGAATCCGCTTGAGGGACTCATCTTCTTTTGCAATTCTGAGAAATTCAATACCGTTCATCTTCGGCATATTCAAATCTAAGAGGATGACGCACGGTTTGTGGTTCTGCCCATTCCTCAGACGGTCTAGTGCTTCCTCACCGTTGCGGACGGTGTCTAGCTGATTCGTAACATTGATGTCTCTAAGCGCTCGCTTGACTGTCATCGCGTCAACGACATCATCTTCGACAAGAAGAATCGGTTTCTTGCTGTCAATGGTCATTTGAAATCCCCATATTGTTGTTCTTGAAAATCACTCTCGTGATGCTGGCAACGAAAAATAGAATGTACTCCCATCACCGACTTTCGATTGGACCCAAATCCTACCGCCGTGCGCCTCAACGATCTTTTTCGCCACTGTCAAACCTACACCTGTGCCTTCAAACCTGTCACGTGGGGATAAGGTCTGGAAGATCTGAAAGATCTTCATGAAGTGTTTCTCTTCTATCCCCGGTCCATTGTCTGACACACTAAACTTCCAATCCCCGTCATCTCTTTCACATGCAATTCGAATCTGTCCCTCTGGCTTATCCATGAACTTGACCGCGTTGTCGAGCAGATTTTGGAATACCTGTTGCATCCGCGTCTTCTCGCAGACAATCGTAGGCAAGGTGGCGTCAACGCTTATACTGATATGTGCTGGCGGAGCAAGCATCTCGATCACGTTTGTCACAAGCTCATCCAGATTCACGACTTCCTTCTCCTCCTTGACCCGTCCCACCCTCAAATATTGTAAAATGCCTTCTATGAAATTATCCATTCGCTCCACCCGACCAAATAGCAGTTCTATGAGTTCTTGACCATCTTTACCGAGTTTATCGGCATAATCTGTTGATAGCCAATTTGCCAAAGAGCCAACTGCGCGCAACGGTGCTTTCAAATCGTGAGAAGCTACATATATCAACTGATTCAATTCACGGTTGGCGTTCTCTAGGTCCTTCAATAGCTGAGCCTGCCGTTCGTCCGCTTGCTTGCGCTCGGTGATATCACGCGCAACGGTGTGCGTGTAAGCCGTATTCGCAATGACAATCCGACGGTTGTTGAACTCAACACATACCTTGCGGCCGTCTTTCGTTAAAATCTCAGCCTCATCAACAATTTCTTCACCAGCCACAATCCGATCATGGTGTTTCTGATAGGCTTCAAGATCTGTTCCCTCATGCAGGTCGGGAATTCGCATACTCAGCAATTCATCTTTTGAATACCCGGTAAGCTCGCTAGCCGCGTGATTGACAGCCGTAAATTGCGAATTCAAATCGCAAATAAAAATCGCGTCTCGTGATCCTTCAAAAATCGCTTCATACCAATCGAGTGCCTGTTCGATGTTCTCTTCAGCACATTTGCGATCGGTAATATCGCGAACCAGAGCTGAATCATACGTTTCTTCTCCAAGCTCCCATGTGGCAAATGAGATCTCCAAGGGAAATTCGCTCCCGTCCTTTCTCAACCCACGAAACTCCCTTCTTTGTCCAACGAGAGCACGGCAACCGGATTCCTTCATTTGCCCAATTCCTGCCTGATGGCTATCTCTGTGGGCTTCGGGCAGCCAGATCGTCAGCGGCTGACCAAGCGCTTCCTGTTCCTCGTAGCCGAAGATTGTCTCTGCAGCTTTGTTCCAGAAGGCAATCTTCCCTCTCGAATCAGTCACGATGATTCCATCGTTTGCCGACTGTGCCACTGAACGGAACTTCACCTCTGACTGGTGCAACACCTCCTCTGAGCGCTTGCACTGCGTGATGTCCAGTATAGACGCTACGCTTCTTCCCGTCCCGGGAATCATGGCAATAGAGAGAAGGCAATCTCTTACATTGCCCTGTTTGTCAAAGCCCCGGAATTCATAGTTGCTTGGGGCGGCACTTGGATCAGTCCTTCGCAAGCGATGCCAATCTCTCATTCTCGCCAGATCATCTTTCACGATGAGTTCCGTCCACCTTTTCCTGCCTTCCAACTCGCCCTTAGAATAGCCGAACAGTCTTTCAAACTCCGTGTTTGCCAAAGAGATAGTCGTGTCTTCCTCAATGATGACTGTTGCTGCTCCGGTAGTTTCAAAGATTGTTCGATATCGCTCCTCGCTCTCCTGCAACGCTTTCTCTCTCTGCCTACGCTCGGTGAGGTCATGTACCATCGCCGAAAAGAACCTTTCTTCCCCCACTTCCCACGCTGCAAAAGATATCTCCAACGGAAACCCACTCCCATCTTTTCTCAATCCGCAGAATTCCCTCCTTTGCACACTCAGAGGATGATTTCCCGTTCTCTGCATCCGTGCCATCGCGGCTTCATGGTCGCTTCTGGCGGTCTCAGGCACGAAGGTCGTCAACGGTTGGCCCAGTACCTCCTCTTCTGTATAACCAAATATTCGTGTCGCACCTTCGTTCCAAAAAACAATTCTATTGTTGGTATCGGTTATCACAATCCCATCGCGGACTGCCTGCGCCACAGACCGGAGCTTTGCTTCCGACCAGTGCAACTCTTCCTCCACCCGCTTGCGCCTGGAAACCTCAGCCTTAAGCTCTCTCTGCCTACGCAGAGAGAACACGGAAAAAGCAAAGGTCAGGACTGCTAACACAATAACAAATTCACCAATCTGCAATCCATCAACTCCACGATTTAGAAGCCATTGTACAGACCTATCAGACAGGTTGATTAAATATACCAAGACAAACACAACAGCCACGGCGATGAAGACCATAGCCAGATGTCTGAACGCTGTTGTTGACTCCCGATGTGCTGCTGTGAAGTTGCCGCTCATGCTTCTCATATTCAATTCGGCCCTGTCTGTATTCAATTTATGCCAACTGTGTCTCCAATGCCAACTGGATTAGGGCTGCTTGGCCGATAACAGTTAGCTCGCCAAGACGCCAAAACCGTAGTTCCTTAGTGTCCTTCCTCCGTGGTGTGATCGCCCAGTTGGACTGACTTCGACACAATGATGACCCATCAATTCTCGTTACTCTGGTAACTCGCTCAGCATCCAATACGTGCTAATTGCTCTTATCATCTCGACAAACTGTGAATAATCCATCGGCTTGATCATATATCCCGCCACACTCAAGTTGAAGCTCTCCATCCGCTCTTGTTCCCCCTTCGACGTCGTCAGCACCACGACCGGAGTCTTTCTTAGCAATTGATCTTGTCTCGCTATCTTAAGGAATTCGATGCCGTTCATCTTCGGCATGTTCAAATCCAGAAGAATGATGCATGGTTGATCGTTCTTCCCGTCCCTCAAATACTGCAGTGCTTCCTCACCATTGCTGACAATGTCCAGCGGGTTGACCGCATTGACATCTTTCAGCGCGCGTCTCACCGTCATCGCATCAACGACATCATCTTCAACAAGAAGAATTGGCTTGTCACTTTTCATTTTCATTTCCCCGACCCGCATTGCTCTTGTTGAGATCACACCCCTTGAGCAGGCAAGGTGAAATAGAACGTACTTCCATCACCAACTTTCGATTCCACCCAGATTCTGCCACCGTACATCTCAATTATCTTCCTTACCACTGTCAGACCTACGCCGGTGCTTTCAAATTCGTCACGCGGTGATAATGTCTGGAAAATCTGAAATATCTTCGTGAAGTGCTTCTCCTCGATCCCGGGACCATTGTCTGCTACCCGGAACTTCCAGTATCCATCAGCTTTCTCGCAGTCAATTCGAATCTCCCCATTGCGCTTATCCATGAACTTAACTGCGTTGCTCAGCAGATTCTGAAACACCTGCTGCAACCGGGTCTTCTCACACACAACGGTTGGTAAGTTGTTATCTACGCTTATTTGAATATTCGCTGGTGGAGCAAGCATATCTATCACCCCGGAAACCAACTCATCCAGATCTACCGATACCCTCTCCTCCTTGATGCGCCCTACCCTTGAGTACTGTAGAACCCCGTCGATTAGATCGTGCATTCGCTTCACCCTTCCGAAAAGCAAATGTATGAGTTCTTTCCCATCCTGATCGAATCTATCCGCATAATCTGTTGATAACCAATTCGTCAGTGAGCCAATAGCACGCAAGGGCGCTTTCAAATCATGTGAAATGACGTACGCGAAATCATTTAACTCCTGATTTGCATGTTCTACTTCCTTCAACAGCTGAGCCTGTCGCTCCTCAGCCTGCTTCCGCTCGGTGATATCGCGGCTGATGCCAACAACTCCCGTGACTTTCCCTTCACTATCTTTCAGCGGGATTTTGCTGGTGAGATGCCGACGTTGTTCACCTGTGTCCTTGTGCAGAGCAACCTCCTCCCTTTCCAACAATGCTTCCCCCGTACGGACAATCTGCATCTCATCTTCGTAGTATCGCTCGGCCAATTCGGGCGGGTTGAAATCAAACGTTGTCTTCCCTAGAACACTTTCCTGACGTTCCACCCCCAGTGATCGCAAGTGGGCATGATTGTTCAGGACATACCGCCCTTCTGCATCCTTGAAATAGAACAGGTCGGGCATGTTGTCAATCACCGCCCGCAGTAAGTCTCGCTCTTGCTGAAGCGCTTCCTCTGCACGCTTGCGCTCCGTGATATTGCGCGAGATTCCGAATGTGCCAATGATCTGCCCGCTCTGGTCTCGCAGAGGAACCTTCGTCGTTGATACCCACGTTACTCGCCCATCAGGCCACACCTCACGCTCCTCGATGCCGACCACCAGCTCACCGGTCTTCATAATCTTCAGCTCGTCGGCTCGAGCCGGCTCCGCGTGCTCGGGGTCGAAGAAATCAAAGTCCGTCTTGCCAATCGCCTGGGCAGGGTCATCCAGCCCAAACCATTTAGTCAAGGCTCTGCTCATACGGAGGAAGCGACTCTCGGTATCTTTGAAGTAAACATTGTCGGGGGTATGCTCCATCAATGCGTTCATCAGTTCCCGCTCACGCCATAGCTGCTGTTCCACCCGCTTGCGTTCGGTGATGTCTCGGCCAATACCCACGAACCCCATGATCTTGCCTTGAGCGTCCCGGAGAGGCACTTTGGTTGTTGAAACCCACCTATCTTTCACTTCTTTGTTCGCGTCCACACTGGGGCCTTCGTAATCGTACAGCCCCTGACCAGACTGGATGATCGCCTGTTCGTCAGCATGGTATCGCGCCGCCAGCTCATGTGGAAAGAGGTCGAAATCCGTCTTTCCAATAAGCACGTCCTGAGAAGCAAACCCCAACTGATGCACCACGGCCATGTTGGCTACAACGAATCGCCCTTCGGTGTCCTTTACATAGATGTAGTCTGGCAAGTTGTCAATCAATGTACGGAGAAGGTTACGCTCACGCTGGAGCGCTTCTTCGGCATGCTTGTGTATGGTAATGTCACGACCAATGCCCACAGTCCCAATGATCTTGCCTTGAGCATCCCGGAGAGGCACTTTGGTCGTGGAAACCCACCTATCTTTCTCTTCCTTGTTCGCGTCCACTGCGGGACCTTCATAGTCATATATCCCCTTGCCTGACCGGATGATCTGCTGTTCATATGCATAGTATCGCGCTGCAAGTTCATGTGGAAAGAGGTCGAAATCCGTCTTCCCATTAAGCTTGTCTTCAGACACAAATCCCAGTTGACGCACCACAGCTATGTTCCCTATGACAAAACGACCTTCGGTATCCTTTATATAGATGTAGTCTGGCAAGTTATCAATCAGCGTACGGAGAAGGTTGCGTTCACGTTCACGCTCTTGCTGTGCCTTCATGAGTTCATTGATTTCGCGCGTGATCCCTACAAGCCCCACGATTTTGCCACTGTCGTCGCGTAGTGGGACTTTAGTGGTCGAGGTCCAGTTGACCCCTCCACCCTCCAATTGCCTACTCTCAGTTAAGCCTATGATCGGTTCACCAGATTCCATAAGGCGCTGATCGTCAGCTAACGTCTTTTGTCCAAACTCCTCGCCATACAGGTCCACATCGGTCTTCCCGATGACTTGACTCATGTCATCCAGTTTCAAGGACTGCACCATCTTACGACTGATTCTCACTAAGCGGCATTGCCGATCCTTGAAGTAGATGCTATCAGGGATGTTGTCCATCAGTGCACTCATAAGCGCTTTCTCATGCGTCAGCGCCTCCTCTGCACACTTCTGCTCCGTAATTTCTCGACCGACACCCACAAGACCAATGATCCGACCTTCTTCATCCCGCAAAGGTAGCTTGGATGTAAGCAACCAACGCTTCTGACCTTTCTCGTCAAATGAATACTCTTCGCGGTTGAGGACAGGTTGACCCGTTTGTATAACCAATCGGTCATCGGAGTAAAATGCCTCAGCCACTTCCGCAGGGTAACAATCAAAATCAGTCTTGCCCAGGACCTCTGCCTCTGACTGGAGGCCCATGTTACGAACATCTGCTTTGTTAGCAATGATCTTGCGGCATTCGGTATCCTTTACGTAAATCAAATCCGGCAAGTTGTCAATCAGTGTCCGGAGAAGGTTGCGTTCGCGCTGGAGTGCTTCCTCGGTGCGCTTGCGCTTGGTGATGTCGCGGCACAGCGAAAGGATCCTGACGGATTCTCCGCTACCTACTACTGTCGCGTTGATCTCAATGGGGGTGATTTGTTCACTACGGTTTATGTAGTCGATTTCAAGATTTCTGACATAACCCTGCTCGGCACACTTCTTCACTTCGATGGCATTTCGCTCCAGGTCATATGGGGCCGTCCATTCAACCACGCTTCGGCCGAGGATTTCATCCAGCGTATCGTAGCCCGTGAGCCGGATATATTGTTCATTGGCGTCCATGACTCTGCCTTGGGCATCTAGAATGAGATACCCTGTGTCAGTCGTCTCGATCAAGGCCTTGTGTTTTTCTTCGCTTTCCCGTAGGGCTTCCTCCGCCTGCTTGCGCTCGGTGATGTCCTGCACAGTACCAAATAGCTTGGTGACCCGACCACCAGCATCCTTAAGGGGATGCATCATCGCTGAGAGGTAAATGCGTTTTCCGCCAGCTAGCTCTGCTTCCAGATCGTATTCGAAATTCTTCCCTTCTTCAATAGCACGCCGTGCATATTCGCGCAGGATTTCTGCCTGTTCACGAGAGTAGTATGCCGCTTCCTCCTCGACTCCGGGCGGACCTAAAGCTGGATCGCGATCGTAGAGCTTGTACGTCTGGTCAGACCACGTGACTGTTTGACTTTCAACGTCAAATTCCCAGCTTCCGATGCGTCCTAATGCCTGAGCCTCCCTCAGGTTTTCATTGCTTTCCTGCAGTGCCTTCTCCGCCCGCTTGCGCTCGGTGATGTCACGCGATATGCCCAGGACAGCGCGCACCGCTCCTGTTGCGGCCAGGATCGGCACCAGGCGAATACCCAGCCAAACTTCCCGAGCGTCGGGGAGCGATCTCTGATACTCAACATACAGTGGCTGTCCGCTCTCGAACACGGTCTGCAGGTTCTGCTGCCGCTCCTTCAGCATCTCAGGTGGAAACAGCAATGCCGCTGGTTTGCCGATGATTTCCTCGGGTTGCAGGCCGAATTGACGAGCGGCAAAACCATTTATGTACTCGAAATAACCATCACGGTTGATGATGAAGATGGAGTCGTGCGCTGCTTCGGCAAGCGTCCGGTAGCGGGCTTCGCTCGCGCGCAGTGCCTCCTCCACCCGCTTACGCTCGCTGATGTCACGAATGGCGGTCATCCGGACCATACGTCCTTGGTATGGAAAGCTTTTCCCCCGGGCTTCGACAATGATGGTTGATCCGTCTTTACGGACCATCCGGTGCTCGTATGGCAACTCGTATTCTGCGCTCATGTTCCGCATGACCAACTCACGATCTTCTGGCACGACAAGTTCGTGCACAGGCTTGCCAGTGACCTCACCTGGCTCGTAGCCCAGAATTCCGGCTAATTGAGGATTCACATCAAGGATGATTCCTTTCTCGGTGAAGCCAATTCCCTCGAACGTCGCTTCGGACAGGGCACGGAACCGCTCCTCGCTCTCCCGCAACGATTCTTCCTTTCGTTTGAGTTCAGTAATATCCCGGACTATGCCGACAAGTCCAACAATCTTTCCGTGAGTATCCCGTAAAGGCACTTTGGTGCTCAATGTCCACACTGCTTTGCCGGTCTTGAGGGATACATGGAAACCCTCCCGATGGACCGCTTGCCCCGACTGGATCATCGCCTGCTCCTCGGCGTAAAAAGGTGCCACTACATCGTGCGGTGAAAAGTCGAAATCCGTTTTTCCGACGATCTCGTCCAACTTTGTTAGGCCAAAGTTCTGCACTGTTGCAGTATTGCATGTCACAAAACGACTCTCAGTGTCTTTAACAAAGATTAGATACGGCAAGGTGTCGATTAGTGTGCGTAGCATGTTGTGTTGCTTTGCCAGTGCTTCCTCCGCCCGCTTGCGATCTGTGATGTCTTGCACCGTTCCGAACAATTCGACAACGCGACCACTCTCATCCTTGACGGGATGCATACAAGCTGAGAAGTAACCAGTCCGTCCGCTGGGCAACTTCACTTCCAGGTCGTATTCAAATTCTTCGCCAGTTTCTATAGCACGGCGTACATATTCGCGCAGTATCCTGGCTTGTTCAGGAGAGTAATAAGTCGCTTCCTCCTCGGGGGTGGGTACACCCAACTCAGGATCGCGGTCATAGAGTCTGAATACTTGATCAGACCACGTGATCTTCTGGTTGTCAATATCAAATTTCCAGTCCCCAATTCGCCCCATTGCCTGGGCTTCTTTCAGCCGCCGCTCGCTTTCGCGCAGCACCTCTTCCACCCGCTTGCGCTCGGTGATGTCTCGGATAAATACAACCAATTGACCTTCCCCTACATCAACATGATTTGCGCTGATTTCAATATCGAGGATCCTGCCGTCTTTCCGCCTATGGCGTGTTGTGAAGCGATCGTAACCCTGATCAAATATCTTCTTCACGTGTTGAGCCGTCTCTTCGGGCTTTTCTGAAGCCTCGACATCAGGTATGGACATCGTGAGCAGTTCTTCACGAGTATAACCTAGCATGCGACAGTATGAATCGTTGACATCGAGAATCCGACCTTTTGAATCGCTAATCCAGAAACCATCAAGAGCACTCTGAATGATCGTGGCATATTTCTTCTCCGCTTGCTTGCGCTCGGTGATTTCGCTCTGCAATACTCTATTCACTTCTACGAGCTCAGCTGTTCGCTCGGCAATCCCAGTTCTCAACTTCTGAGCGTGGCGCACGAGTTGCCTGATACGAAGATAGTATCCACCTGATCCCAACAAGAGCAACAACAAGATGCACAAGGCATAGAACACTTTGGTCTGGTAAAAATGCGGGGACAAATAGAACTCACAGGAAGTCCCAGTTTCATTCCAAACCCCATCTGAGTTACATGCCTTGACTCGAAAGCGATACTCCCCCGGAGGAATATTGGTGTAGTATGCAACCCGCCGTGTACCAGCTTCAGTCCATTCGTTGTCAAATCCTTCGAGTTTGTACCTGAATCTAATTCTTTCCGATCCTACGAAACTGAGAGCAGTGTAGTAAAACTCAAGCTCCCCTACGCTTGGAGGCAACTCAGCCTTCTTGCCTATTTGGACAGAGCTCTTGTCAACACTGACTCGCTCGATGACCACTGGTGGGACAAGCTTGTTGGTCTTTATGTTGCGCGGGTCTATCATGACCACACCCTTAAGGGTAGGAAACCAGAGTTTACCGTCCCCGGTTTTCCACCCTGCAGGCTGAGAACCACCATTGCATTCCTTGCCCCTGATACCTTCCGCGACCTCATAAGAGATGGAAGTAATTGACTTGATCTTCCCCTGGGCGAAATCGTCCAGTTCCTTCCTGCTGACGCTGAAAATGCCCTTGTTGCAGCTCATCCACAAGTTGCCTTGTCCATCCTCAAGGATCTGAAATACTAGGTCATCGAACAGTCCATTCTCAGTGGTGTAGCTGATAAATTTTCCACCATGGCTTCCGAGGGAGTCCATGGTCAGTCGGTTTAGGCCACCACCATTTGTGCCTATCCAAAGTGTCCCCTCGGCACTTTCATGTGCTGCGAAAATATAGTTACTGGACAGTCCATCTTTGGTCGTGTAAGTACTGAACTTCCCGTCCTTCAATCGGCATAAACCATCACTTGTCCCAATCCAAAGACTCCCATCCCTGCCCTCATAGATGACTCTCACGACATCATGAGGCAAACCATTTTGGGAAGTGTAGATGGTAAACTTTCCTTCCCTAAATCGGTTCAGTCCACCATTTGTCCCGATCCAGAGGTTTCCCTCTCTGTCCTCACAAATTGCCCTCACCATATCATTAGACAGACCCTCTTTAGTCGTGTAGGCCAAAAACTTCCCATCGCTTAGTCGGTTTAACCCACCACCGTATGTACCAATCCAGAGGTTCCCCTGCCTGTCTTCACAGATTGACCTTACAGCATCGTTTGAGAGTCCCTCTTTGGTGGTGTAGACCGAGCATCTTCCTTCTTTCAATCGGTTCAGCCCACCGCCGCCTGTGCCAATCCAAATACTCCCATCACGGCTCCCATAGACAGTCCACGCGTAGTCGTTGGATAACCCTTCCTTGGTCGTGAAAGGTGTGAATTTCCCCTCCCTCAGCCGGTCAAGCCCGCCACCATCGGTGCCAATCCAGAGACTCCCCTCCCTGTCTTCACAGATTGAAACCACCCTATCGTTAGACAGTCCATCTTTGGCAGTGTAAGCTGAAAACCTCCCGTCTCTTAACCGGTTCAATCCACCGACCGTCCCAATCCAGAGACTGCCTTCGCGATCCTCATAGAGTGACACCACAATGTTATGAGACAGCCCTTCTTTGGTGGTGTAAGCCACAAAGTTCCCATCTTTCATTCGAAGAAGCCCACCACCGTAGGTGCCGATCCAGAGACTCCCATCACGGCTCTCACAGATTGTCCACACCATGTTGACAGGCAGTCCCTCGTTGGTCGTATAGGTCGTGAATTTGCCATCTTTCAACCGGCTCAGCCCACCACCGTCTGTGCCAATCCAGAGATTCCCATTTCTATCTTCATAGAGCGAAACCACTCGGTCGCTAGGTACTCCTTCTTTGGTCGTGTAGGTCGTGAATATACCGTCTTTCAATCGACTCAGCCCATCGCCATCTGTGCCAATCCAGAGACTCCCATCTCTACCCTCACAGAGTGACCTTACAATGTTGCCCGACAGTCCCTCTTTAGTGGTGTAGGCCGTAAATCTCCCGTCTTTCAATCGGGCAAGTCCACCACCACCGGTGCCAATCCAGAGACTCCCATCTCGACCCTCATGGAGTGCGCGAATATCACTGTGTCCAATTTCCTTTGTGTTCTTTTTGCCAAACACAGTGAACCGCACGCCATCGAAACGAGCGAGGCCTTCTTGAGTCGCGAGCCAGATATAGCCATCCCGGGTTTGGACTATAGCCGCCACGGAGTTCTGTGGCAAGCCGTCCTCTGCTTGCCATACATCATGGCTGTACTGGGTGATAGACTTTCTGGGATCGAGACCTTGCGCTCTCCCACTGCAGGTGAACACTGTCGAGAGGAACGCTACCGCAAGAAGAGCGGTACAGATGGGCTTGAGAGCGTTAGGATTCATGGTAATCCGTTGTGCTATTTCTGAAAGAAGTCTTGTTGATTTCAAGAATCATTTTGGTATTGTCAGTCGGACAGATCTCAGTTCTGCCATTCCAATGTCTCCTGTTGACACATCGCTTTTAGACACACAGTTCTTTGATGTTGCCTTTCCTTCAAATCCTGTTAGTGCCGCACCAAGTCAACTTCAATCACATGTCTTCCCTCGTCCTGATGCGACCTGTACTTGCTCACCGACTGCAACTACGTTGAGTCTCCTGCCATAACAGCTCCCTATCTGTGAACAGGGAGTATGACTATCCCGCTTCAGTTTTTCATCTCTCGCGGAGAGTCAGACTGACGAAGAAGGCCTATACCCTGAAAGAAAAACACAAACTATATGCCAGAAGAAAGAGTGATGCCCCGGGTTTGGGGATGGGACCCCGAGTTATTTTGCTGAAACAGAAACAAGACTTGGAAGAGGGATTTCTTGACTAAATCATGGGTAGGGAATGTCTGTCCACTACTACTCGGGTGGTTGAAAATGAAAGGACTGCTTCCAGGATACATTTTCAAAAAGAGAGACGGTGTGCTACGGTAAATGTTGCATGACCGTGATGCAAAATTTTCCTATCTGTACGCCTCACACACTCCGAATGTTACCTGCGATCTGCGTTCTACCAACACTAGAATTTTTCGCATGACTTAGGTCAACGCTTTCGGGAGACTGCGGATGCCAGGCTGTTCTATTCGGTGACAAGGTCTTGAATGATCGAGACTTGGAATCTTCGCTGCCTTGGCTTGATTCCCAATGGTGATCTCTAACGTCTCCATGATCAACGCCTTCGTGACTTGATTCATTCCCATGAGTTCTACCACTATCAATCCCGTCTCAATGGATTTCTGCTCCGGCAAGCCTGGCTGGATGATGGAATCATCCACATAAGTAATGAGACGCGCACTGACTTCAAACGTTATGATCTTTCCCTGCTCATTGCGCATTTGGATTTGATACTGTTCGTTATCCTCACCATCCAACACCTCCCCCATCGCGGTCTTAAACGCTGTAAAGAGCCTCTGAGCAGATTGTTCCGTCTAACACAGGATTAGTTCCTTCTGGTTGCGTTTCATTGTCCTTTTGACTATATTCTCAGCAAGAGATTCGTCCTTGCTTCAAGAGACAGATTCCTCGAGGGAGTAGAAGCTTTTGCCTCATTGCTTTCATCAGTTCACCGCTTGCATCTACATCGCATATTCCACCATGGCAAGAAAGACTGAGCGTTTGTTCCTACTCGACGGTATGGCTCTTGCATATCGTTCCTATTTCGCCTTCATCAGTCATCCGCTGACAAACGCAAAGGGCGAAAACGTGAGTGCTGTCTTCGGCTTCACGAATTTTCTGGTGAATATCTTGGAAAACGAGAAGCCTGACCATATCGCCGTCGTATTTGACACGGCAGAGCCGACGTTCCGCCACAAGGAATTTCCACAGTACAAGGCAACGCGACAGAAGATGCCAGAGGATATGATTTCCCAAATTGATAAGATAAAAGAAATCGTTGCCGCATTCAACATTCCGCTTGTCGAACTTCCTGGTTATGAGGCTGACGATGTCATTGGCACACTTGCCAAACGAGCGGAGAAAGAAGGCGTTGAGACTTTTATGGTGACAAGCGACAAGGATTATATGCAGCTTGTCTCGCGCCTCATCAAAATGTATAAACCAGGCAGATCGGGAAGTGAAGTCGAAGTGATAGACGAGCAAGGTGTAAAGGAAAAGTTCGGCGTTGAGCCTGATCAGGTCGTTGAAGTGCTGGGATTCACCGGAGACACCTCAGACAATGTCCCCGGCGTCAAAGGCGTTGGAGAGAAGACAGCTATTCCTCTGATACAAGAGTTTGGGAGTATAGAAAACGTCCTCGAAAACATCAACAAGATTCCCAAGCCAGGTCTTCGCGAAAAGCTGCAGCAGTACAAAGATGACGCCATTCTCTCCAAGAGACTCGTAACGATAGAAACGAACGCACCAGTGAACATCAATTTCCATGAGCTGAAAGCTGCCGAGAAAAACATTCCCAAACTTACACAACTGTTCAGTGAACTAGATTTCAAAAGCCTTCTCAGCAAGATCAAAGCTCAGAAACCCGCCCCCGTGTTGACCCCTGCACCTGCACCTCGATCAGAGGAATCAGACATCAGTTTCGATTTCGGTCCCTACGAACCCATCAGCGATGTCAAGAGTGACAAGCACAAGTATAGCATTGTCACAACTGACAAAGAGCTTGATAGTCTCGTGACCAAACTAAGAACCTCTGAAATCTTTTCCTTCGATATGGAAACGACCTCGACGAATCCTATGGAGGCAGAGATTGTTGGGTGCTCGGTCGCCATGAAACCAAGGGAAGCGTTCTACATTCCAGTGCAGACCAAGAAAGGCGAGGGATTGCCCCTGTTAGAAATCTTGAAGAAGCTCCAACCGATCCTCGAACGTCCTCGCATCAAGAAGTGTGGGCAAAACATCAAATATGATATGCTGATCCTCGCTCGGCACGATGTGGAGATGGAGGGCATCGAATTCGACACGATGATCGCAAGCTATGCGCTGAATCCAGAAGGTCAGCATAACCTTGATGCACTGGCAAGTCAATATCTCAGCTACCGCAAGATATCCATCACCAGCCTGATTGGCTCCGGCAAAACGCAGAAGAGTATGCGCGATGTGCCTTTGGAATCTATTGCTGAGTACGCGTGTGAAGATGCGGATATCACGCTTCGTCTCCGAGACAAGTTGAGATCAGAACTTGAGAAGTACAAGATGACGTTACTGTGTGATGATGTCGAGTTTCCACTGATTCCAGTGCTGTGCGAAATGGAGCGCAACGGCGTGAAGATTGATGTTGACATACTGCGCGATGTTTCGAAGCAATTGGAACGACAGTTGCAGAATCTCGAGACGGACATTCATAACCTTGCGGGCGAGGAGTTCAACATCAACTCCACGAAACAATTGCAGGAGATTCTATTCAACAAACTGAGACTGCAAACCTCGAAGAAGACGAAGACGGGATTTTCCACCGACGTGTCCGTTCTTGAGGAACTGACATCGCAGCATCCGATCGCCGAACGTTTGCTCGAATACCGTCAAATGACTAAACTCAAATCCACCTATGTTGATGCCTTGCCTCAGCTTATCAACCCAGAGACGCAGCGAGTGCACACTTCGTTTAATCAAGCCGTGACGGCGACGGGACGATTGTCGTCTTCAGATCCCAACCTTCAGAATATTCCCATCCGTACAGAGACTGGTCGTGAGATCCGAAAGGCATTTGTTCCTCACAGCAAAGACAGGGTCATCATGTCTGCCGACTACTCTCAGATCGAGCTTCGCGTCATGGCGCACATCTCTCAAGACGAAGGGCTGATCAGAGCATTCCAGAAGGGGGAGGACGTCCATGCCGCAACTGCAGCAAAGGTCTTTGGCGTCAGTCCAAAGGATGTTACACCCGACATGCGCCGAAAGGCGAAGGAAGTGAACTTTGGAATCATGTATGGCATTGGACCGTTTGGTCTGAAAACGCGGCTCGGTATCTCGCAGACTGAGGCGAAGGAAATCATCGAGACATATTTCAAGAATTATCCCAAGGTGCAGAAGTACGTCACTGAGACGATAGCGAAGGCGCGCAAGTTGGGATATGTCGAAACGCTGCTTGGTCGGCGCAGGTATTTCACGAACCTTAACAGCAAAAACGTTGCCGTTCGCCAATTCGAGGAGCGCGCCGCAATCAACATGCCGATTCAAGGTACTGCGGCTGACATGATTAAGATTGCGATGATTCATATTCACAATGCCATCAAGAAAGAGAAACTGAAATCGCATATGATTCTTCAGGTACATGACGAACTCGTCTTCGACGTGCTGAAGGATGAACTGAAAACGATGGAATCGCTGGTTACTGAGAAGATGAAAGGGGCGCTGAAGCTTGATGTGCCAGTTGAAGTAGAGGTAGGAACGGGAAAGAATTGGTTTGAGGCTCATTGAAATCTTGGAGCAGTCGTCATGAGCATTCTCAGAGAAACAGGTTAATCCGACTCTATGACACAAGGATACCGTGTCTTTGAACTCTTTAGAGACCGCTATTCTGAGGAAGCTCTTCGCTCTGGACCTGAAAATGTCTATACTCGCAACAAGAATCGGATGGTTCTTCGCGGATCTGACGGGCGATAGAGTAAGCTTTCACAACACGAGGAGGCGGTCGAGAGCTACAGTCTAAGCATCGCCTTGCCCGACCAGCACGGCATGGACCGTGCCAACTGGAAACTAGCCATAGGGCGACGAGGCTCGTCGCCCTACATGCAAGGACAGCTATACGTACCTATCATGTGCAGGATGAGACGGGTTCAATCTCACGCCTTCTTTCTCACTGCTCTCTCCAATATCATCGCCATACCAATCAGAATCAAGACGACAGGCCAGTATTGTCTCACAGCATCCCATACATCCCAGTAGCACAGATAGTTCAATTCGGCAAGCATGAAAACAGCACCCAGGCCGACGAAAAGCACGGCGGGGAAGAGCAATGCCCATTCTCGTGTATTGTTGATATACAACATCAAAAACGCCATTCCGATGATCACCAGAATAGCGGGCCAGAATACGTGGGCGCCGCGATGAACAATGTCGAAGCTCCTGAGAAGAAACAGAACGCCGAAAAGAAAGAGAATTGTCCCAAAGAATATCTTGCCCTGCTCGTTATTCGCAAATGCTCGAAACGTTAGCAGAGCGCCCAGAAGGGCAACTGCTAACCAGAGAACTTTTTCCCAGCCAAAATCAAGCAGGTGCAGCTCGTCGAGTAGCAAGCCAGCACCAGCCAGTACCAAGACAATCCCAAGGATCGGGATGCGGGTTATCGTGTTTCCATTTCCCATAGTTGATGCCTCTTAAGGAGTTATAACGGTGATAATAATCACTTCTTTTCTGGAACGATGATTGCCATAGCAATGTACAGAATAATACCAATGCCTATCGAAGCAAGACACAACACGACCCAGAGTATTCTTATGATGGACGGATCAATAGTGAGATACTCTGCCAATCCACCACACACACCCAGCAATTTCCGATCCGTGGAAGACCGGTACAGTCTTCTCTCTGAGAACGTGCTTTGCGTTTCACTCTGTGCTTCTCCTGCTGCTGCAGTAGATCCAACTGGGCTTCCCTCGGTTGGCGTTCCTGCAGGAGGTTCAGTTGCGGGTATCGTTGGCGGACTCACAGGCGGTCGCTCAGTTGACGGCGGTCTTAAGATCAGGAGCAGTCCTCCAAGGATAAGCACAATGGCAATAACTGTCTCCCACGACAATCGCCAGAAATGCCAGGGTACAAAGTGGAGATTATCCAGCAAGATCAAACCACCGAGAATGATGAACACTGCACCGAACAGCACAGCAGCATCACTCCTCCCTCTTGCCACTCGCTCGCTGGGAGGTAAGTTCACATGAGCAGGATTCGGGGGGACAATAATCATTGCAGCGATATACAGTATGATGCCGGAGCCACCCATGAAGGTGAGCAGAATCCAAAGAATTCTAACGATCGTTGGATCCATGTTGAGATATTCGGCCACACCTCCACAGACACCATCAATGATTTTGTCTCGACGAGACTTATACAAGCGTCTTGTCACATCAGACATCGTCGGGTCTCCTACGTAGGCTGTTGATGACTACACAGATGAGTTTCTCTGTTCTCTTTCCCTTCACTATTACGGAAAAGGACAAGCAAAGGTTGCAGGAGCGAGAAATAAGAGATCAGAAGAAGCTATGCGCAGTAAGCAGCTGCTGATCCAGCACCGATGATGTTCACAGTTCCATGCTTTCGGATAGTCACCGCTAATATACAAAAATCCTTTCCCTTTTTCAAATCAATTCTGACTTCTGATTCAAATCACAGAGCCGAGTTTATTCTCCTCCTAGCTCAACATAGATGTTCTTTCCAGATGAATGCTCTTGACATTAAGTCTAACTTATGTTATATTTCTTCCGACCTCTGACTCAAATCCCCAGACCCACATCACCAACTAAAAAGGAGCACACAATGCTGGATCAAAAAACCGAGCAGCCGATAAGATTGCCTGTCAGGTTGCAGTGGCAGTGGATAATCATTGGTGCTGTCGTAGGCGTTTTCCTGACGAGTCTTGCCGTATTCTACGTTGGATCAGTTTTTCACTCTTTTATTCCAATCTTAGTAGGAGGTCTCAGTTTCATTCTCACGGGTATTATTGTCGGATATAATTCACCTGGTGTAACTATCAAGGAAGCCGCCCTCGCAGGCATAATCCTCGCTCTTTTGACGGTGTGGGTAATTTCAATCGGTTATGAGGCAGGAATCTCCGTTGGAGATGCGCTCCTTGTCATTGTGGCGGGATTTCTCTTATGTCTGATCGGTGGCTGGACAGGAGAAAAACTGCAGGGTGAGGAGCCAGTGCCATTCCGAAGGGGGTTTCAATGGCAGTGGGTGCTCGTCGGAACCGTAATCGGACTGCTCGTGAATACTTTCTTTGTCGCTTTCTTCTCCCCTCTTTTCAAATTGGATCTGATGAGACACACGAGCTATCTGGTTTTCATTCTCGCTTTCTGGGGACTCAGTTTCATTGTGACAGGAATCATCGTTGGATACAAGTCTCCTGGCGTGACAATCACTGAAGCAGCCGTTGCTGGCGTCGTGATGGTGCTGTTCAATCTTCTAATTATCTACGTTGGATTGGAAACACAACTACCTGTGATGGTGGTTGTCCTCGCCATGATCATTGGCTTCGTGCTGGCTATGTTCGGGGGATGGATAGGTGAGAAGATGCAGAAGCCTATGCAAGTGCAAGGGTAAGAGACTGTTCAAGAAGTTTTGGAGTTCCTTCGACGCAATGGCGCATTCAGCGCCATTGCGCTCAGGCTGGCGAAAACAGGCATGGTTCGTCAGGTCGAGTCCCCCTTTCAGCGGAATGGAGTCGAATCCTTCTTTTTAGACAACCACTTACCTCCACGTAATGGTTGAAAGGCTGACAAGAGCGTGCCACAGTGCGTCAATGTTGCAAGGCGCCCGGATCTGGGGGGATCACCCTTACATTTTTGTGACGTCAACTACACCTCCATGATCTCCTTTTCCTTCTGCGCCAGCAATTGATCAACTTCCTTGATGTGCTTGTCCGTCATCTTTTGAGCTTCCTCTTCTGCCCGCTTGCGTTCATCCTCAGAGATATGCTCATCCTTCTCAGCTTTCTTCAGATGCTCAATTGCATCGCGCCGAACATTCCGAATGGCGACCTTTCCCTCTTCACCAAACTTCTTCGTTAGTTTCACCAATTCTCTCCTTCTTTCCTCACTCAGAGGAGGAATCGGAACGCGAATGATCGTCCCGTCGTTCGCCGGATTCAATCCGAGATTTGCCGCTAAGATTGCTTTCTCAATAGGGGCAATCAAAGTCTTATCCCACGGTTGAACCGTGATCAGATGAAGATCTGGAGTGCTGATGCCCGCCAATTTATTGATGGACGTCATCGTACCGTAGTAATCCACCTTGACTCCATCCAGTAGAGCAGTCGAAGCTTTTCCCGTTCGGATTTTGACAAGTTCCAGTCGAGTTACCTCGACGCCTTTCTTCATCCGCTCTTCTGCATTGTGAAGGATATCTTTAAGCATACAATATCCAACCGTTGTTGAAGGAATATGACCAACGTTCTCAGGGTTCTTTTGACGAGGAGTCGTGCACCTTAGTACCAATCTCCTTGCCAAGTACAAGCTGCTTCAAGTTTCCGGGTGCATTCATGTTGAAGACCAGAATGGGCAGCCTATTCTCCTGACACAGCGTGATTGCAGTCCAGTCCATCACTCGCAGACCTTTCTTTAGGACGTCGAGATATGACAACTCAGGGAACCTAAGCGCCGCAGGATTCGTCTCGGGATCAGAATCATAGACACCGTCAACACGCGTACCTTTGATGATGACATCGGCTTCAATTTCGATTGCCCTCAGAGCTGCCGCTGTGTCCGTTGTGAAATACGGATTTCCGGTTCCTCCACCGAAAATCACCACACGCCCTTTCTCAAGATGTCGAATTGCCCGGCGGCGAATGAACGGTTCGGCGACTTCTTCAATATGAATCGCGGTAAGCAGCCGTGTATAGACCCCTTTTCGCTCAAGTGCATTCTGTAGGGCAAGTCCATTGATGACTGTCGCCAGCATCCCAATATTATCGCCGGTGACCTTATCAATTCCATCAAAAGAGTCTGCCGCACCACGGTAGATGTTACCTCCACCAATGACAATCCCGATCTGCACACCAAGGTCTCGAACACTCTTGATCTCATCAGAAAACCGATCAAGCACACGAGGATCAATGCCGAATCCTCGATCGCCCATGACAGATTCTCCGCTGAGTTTCAGAAGAATCCGCTTGTAAACAGGCTTCTTCATAGCTACACCTCGTTCTAAACATGAAAAAAGGTCTCATTGAAACGATGAGACCTTGGGGGCAGACTATTGCTTATCTTCTCCACCGAGATAGTATCGCTGGAATCTCCGTATGGAGATGTTCTCACCAACCTTCGCCGTCACCTCGTGTACTACGTCCCTTATGGTCTTTCCGGGGTCTTTGATGAAACCTTGTTCGAGAAGGCAGACCTCTTGGTAGAATTTCTCGAGCCTTCCCTGTGCGATTCTCGTCACGACTTGTTCAGGCTTACCCTCGTTGCGAGCTTGCACCCGATAAATCTCCAATTCCTTCTCCACCAGGTTGGTATCAAGTTGCTCACGGCTCACCACAAACGGGTTCATTGCCGCCACCTGCATCGCGATGTCTCTCGCCAATGTCTTGAAGTCAGGCGTCTTCGCCACGAAATCGCTTTCGCAATTCACCTCAACCATCGCTCCAATCCTTCCCCCTGCATGGATATACGCCTCAACCACACCCTGGTTAGTTGCCCGGTCAGCCCTCTTGGCTGCAACGGCTGCGCCCTTCTTGCGAAGAATCTCAACGGCTTTTTCCTCACTTCCCTGCGCCTCCTCGAGAGCTCGCTTGCAATCCATCATTCCAGCGCCAGTTTTATCACGTAGTTTCTTTACTTGTTCTGCAGTAATTGGCATTGATACTCCCAGAATCCAGAATTGTATCCTTGAAAATCATTTTACAGATCTGCACCTTGTCGTGCAGAAACATTCTCTACACAGCTCCCTGCCACAGAGCTATACCCTCGCTTCGTGCGTTCTCTCTCGCTCCTTGACGACTCGTTCCTCTGTCGCTGCCGCCTCCGCTTGAATGTATCTTGCTTTTTCCCTTCCCTCTATCGCAGCATCAGCAATTGCTTTGGTGATGACCTGTATGGACTTTATCGCATCATCATTGGCAGGGATGGGAAAGTCAATCATATCAGGATCACAATTGGTATCTAAGATGGCAACTACCGGAATAGCTAACCGTCGTGCCTCGCGAACAGCGATATGTTCCTTCTTAACGTCAACGACATAGAGGGCGCCCGGCAAACGGGTCATCTCAACAACACCATTCAGCACCCTCTGCAGTTTCTCTTTTTCCCTTGTTAGCTGCAGACGTTCCTTCTTCGTGATGTTGTCAAACGTCCCGTCAGATTCCATTTTCTCAATGTTGCTAAGCCGCTTCACACTTTTTCGAATAGTGGCGAAGTTCGTCAGCATTCCACCAAGCCACCGCTCTGAAACATAATGCATCCCGCCTCGTTTAGCCTCCGTCTCGATGCTGTCTTTCGCTTGCTTCTTCGTCCCCACAAAAAGCACCTTCTTTCCTTCACCTACGATCTTTGTGATCTCATCACAGGCGACATCCAGCAACTGCTGGGTCTTGTTCAGATCAATAATGTGAATACCATTCCGTTCCATGAAAATGAATGGCTTCACTTTGGGATTCCAACGGCGAGTGATGTGTCCAAAATGTGCGCCCGCCGATAACAATGTTTCAAGTTCTACTCGCGGCATTATCGCTCCTTTGGTTTAGTTATTCCTCTATCTCCGTCATCCCACGCGGCATTCGCGCACTGCGAACACTTCCACGTTGGTCAGGAGATATGTGTGATTAAAATGATTGCGAATTCCCTGCTTGTAGCGGGGCAGGTCGAATTGGTGATCGCGGATTGCGCATTACAGATTGCGTCCCGGAACCGACATAATCCGAAATCCACAATCTGAGATCCGTAATCTGTCGAAGTTGATATACCCTAAATGACGATCATCGTTTCGAGAACTGGAACCGTTTTCGCGCTTTCTTCTGACCATATTTCTTCCGTTCGACCATGCGCGGATCGCGCGTCAGGTAGCCGGCAGTCCGAAGCGGAGTTCGCAGTTCATCATCTGCCTTTGCTAGTGCACGGGCAACACCCAATCTAATCGCTTCTGCTTGTCCCGTTGAACCACCGCCTTCCACATTCACATGGACATCGTATTTCCCTGCTGTGTTTGTGACGCTGAATGGATCAGAGATGTCTTTCCTCAAAGCATCGAGCTTGAAGAACTGCTCCAGCGGTTTCTTGTTGATGGTAATCGTTCCTGTTCCCGGTTTCAGGATCACCCGGGCTATTGACGTTTTCCTTCTACCCACTGCTGAGTAAGTTTCCATGCAAGAAGTTGTCTCCCTTTCATTGAGTTCGATGAACTAGAACGTAACGATCTCAGGCTTCTGTGCGGCATGCGGGTGCTCACCGCCACCATAGACCTTGAGTTTCCCCAGGATCCGTCTGCCAAGTCTGTTATGAGGAAGCATGCCTTTTACAGCGTGCTCGATGATAAACTCCGGCTTCCGCTGAATGAGGTCTTTGACCGAAACGACCTTTGCACCAGTAGGGTAGCCTGAATGGTGGAAGTACGTTTTCAGGTTCTCTCGCTGACCGGTCATGCGAACCTTGCTGGCATTGATTACAATGACATAATCGCCGACGTCCACATGAGGAGTAAATATGGGCTTGTGTTTCCCGCGCAACAACTTCGCAACATGGCTGGCGAGTCTGCCCAAGGTTTTCCCTTCTGCATCAATGAGAAACCATTTCTTTTCGACATCCTCTTCTTTCGCTCGAAATGTTCGGACCACTGTATTCAACTTGCTCTTCTCCCGTTTTCTTACGTGAATTACAATCAAAATTTTTCAAATTTAACACTTTTCCACATCAAAGTCAAGATTGGGCGCGGAGTTCCGAAGATTTCACGTCATCCGGACGGAACTGTGATGATTCGCCTTCGGCAAACCGAATACCTGTAGGGACAGAACAATGCTCTGTCCTTCCTTAGCGCGAACAAATGCATCATCAGATATTCCGCATGGCTGTTTCGGCTAACGCTATTTGACTTTGATGTGCAGCTCATTCAATTGCGCTTGACTGACTTCTGATGGTGAATCATCCATCAACGAGAGGGCACTGCTTGTCTTTGGGAATGCGATAACATCGCGGATGGATTTCTGTCCTGTGAACAGCATCACGATGCGGTCGAAGCCACAGGCGATGCCTCCATGCGGCGGTGCCCCGTATTTGAACGCATCGAGCAAGAAACCGAATCTCTTCCGTGCCTCCTCATCGCTGATACCAAGCGTGCGGAACATCTTGCTTTGTAGTTCGCCGTCGTGGATTCTGATGCTGCCGCTCGCAATCTCGCTGCCGTTCAGCACTAAATCGTAAGCACGTACTCGAACTTTCACCACGTCAGTATCCAGCAAAGCAGCATCTTCAGGCTTCGGCGAGGTAAAGGGATGGCGCGTTGCCACGTAGCGATTCTCCTCTTTGTTCCACTCCAAAAGCGGAAACTCCGTTACCCAGAGCAATTTGTAATCTTCCTTACTATCTTCGAGTACATTGAGTCGCTGTGCCATCTCAAGCCGAAGACTGCCGAGAACAGGATACGCTTTCTTTGGTTTGTCCGAAATGATAAGCAAGAGGTCGCCAACCTTGGCATTCATTTTCTCCACAATACCCTGAAGCGTCTCGTTCCCAAGAAATTTCTCAATCGGCGATTCGATAGCGCCCTCCTTTACCCTTATCCATACCAAGCCGCCAGCATCGAGGTCCTTGACAAAGTCAGTGAGCACATCAAGCTGACTGCGGGTATAGCTCGCACATCCTTCGGCAACTAGACCAGCAACTACACCGCCGCTGGCAACGGTTTCGCTGAACACCCGGAAGCCACAATTGGCAACGACGTCGTTGAGTGTTGTGAACCTCATTCCAAATCGCAGGTCAGGTTTATCTGAACCGTAATTTGCCATTGCATCCCGATACGTCATTCTTGGGAACGGTATGTGAATATCAATCCCTTTGATTTCCTTGAACAAGCGCACCATCATTCCTTCGACAATCTGAAACACATCCTCCTCGCTGACAAATGACATCTCCATGTCAATCTGCGTGAACTCAGGTTGACGGTCCGCACGCATGTCCTCGTCACGGAAGCATTTGACAATCTGGAAATACCTATCGAAGCCAGCGACCATCAGAATCTGCTTGTAGGTCTGCGGTGACTGCGGCAGTGCATAAAACTTCCCGTGATGAAACCGGCTCGGGACAAGATAATCCCTCGCACCTTCAGGTGTGCTCTTCATCAACATCGGTGTCTCAATCTCAACAAAGCCATGCTCATCAAAATACTTTCTGACAACTTGATACATCCGATGGCGCATGATGAGATTCCTCTGCATTGTCTCTCGCCGCAAATCCAAATAGCGATACTTGAAACGCAGATTCTCGGTGGCTTCTGCCCTTTCCTCGATGGGAAAGGGCGGCGTCTCAGCCTTGTTCAGAATCGTAAGCTCGTCAACCAGAACATCAACTTCACCCGTAACAAGGTTCGGATTCTCTGTTCCCTCAGGTCGCCGCTCGACCTTGCCCGTGACAGAGATGACATACTCGCTGCGCAAGTCCTTCGCCATTTCATGCACCGCCTGACTGTGCTGTGGTGCAAAGACCACCTGTGTCTTACCGTACCTATCTCGCAGATCAACGAAAATCACACCGCCTAAGTCTCGTCTTCTGTTCAACCCATCCAGCCAGCGTAACAGTCTGGCTAATATGACTTGCTCGGAGTTCCCCGCAGGTGTGTGTGCGCTTCTTGTAGTCCATAATGTCACCATCCATAGTTTAGATGCCCCCCTTCCAAGAGAGTCAGTGAGACTAAAAAAAGACCGCCAACCTTCTGGGACGGATGACGGTCCAAGACTCGCACATAATATAAGCAAAAGATTCCAAAGTATCAACATCAAAATGAGCATTCTTTCGATTCCATATTTCCAGTTGAGACAAAATACTGCAACAGCCTTTCTGGAACCCTGGTTGCTCTTTTATATCGAATTTCGTATATTAAGCCTCAAGCTGATCTAGGACAAATATCTGGCAACATGCTGACGTTTGGTATTTCACAACAAACCCTAGGGCTATTGAATGGGCAAACATAGAAAACGGTTCTACATTCTTATCATAGGATTTCTCCTGGTTCTTGTCTTACTGACGTATTTCAGAGTCCGAGAGAATTCAAAGGAAGCAGCGAGACGTCCGGCGGCAATCCTAACGGTGGAAGTATCCACACCCCAGCGTAGCCAAATCGTCAGAAGTCTCTACTTCACTGGTGACATCCTACCGACCCAACAGGCAACCATATTTTCCAAGGTCAGCGGCAACATTGAGAAGGTCCTTGTGGACATTGGGGACTATGTGAAGCAAGGACAGCTTCTTGCATTGATTGATACCACAATCTATGCGCAGAATGCACGACAGGCACAAGGCATTCATATGCAAGCTCAGGCAACGCTCCAGAATGCCCGCATGAATTTCGAGAGAAATGAAAGCTTGCTCGGACAGAATCTTATTGCCAAGCAGGATCTTGATAATGCTCGAACAGCTTATGAGATCGCTCAAGCTCAGGTGGAGGCAGCGCAGGCAAGCTATCGAAACACTCTTACACAGCTAAGCTACTGCAAGGTCAGTGCACCTCTCAGTGGCTATATTACGAAACGCTTTCTTGATGCAGGCGCTTATGTTTCGGCATCCGCTGGAGCGTCTAGTTCCACGATATTCACCATCATGGATATTGACAAGGTGAAGATCCTTGTGAACGTTCTGGAGAAAGATATTCCGGCTCTCGAGCGAATACGAGAGGCAGTTGTGAAAACTGATGTCTATCTGAATCGAGCCTTCAACGCACGGATCCAGAGGATTAGTCAGGCGATTGATCTGGCAACGCGGACGATGCCTATTGAAGTGGATATTGAAAACCGCCAACACCTACTGAAGCCGGGCATGTTTGCAAACATCAACCTCGTGCTTCAAAAGAAAGAAAACGCTTTGGTGCTACCTTCTCAAGTCATATTGAAAGACGATAGCGGGAGCTATGTATTCACGGTTTCGCAAGATTCAGTTGCCCACAAGCGCTACATCGAATTGGGTATTCACCAAGACAATCTCTATGAAACTCTATCAGGTTTATCTGATAATGAGAACGTGGTGTTTGTTGGACAGACTTTGATTAGAGATGGAAACAAGGTCCGAATAGGGAGATAGCCATGTGGATTACTCGCCTTGCTCTCAAATATCCTGTTACCACCTTCATGGCTGCAATCGCGGTACTTGTTCTGGGAATCGTTTCCTTTCTTCAACTGCCCGTGGATATGCTCCCGAACATTCAAATCCCGTCGGTGTCAGTTGTCACATATTACACCGGTGCTGGTCCGCTCGACATGGAACAGACGATAACTTTTCCCATTGAGAGAGCGGTGAGTTCGACAAATGACGTGAGTTATGTTCAATCGGTGACCCGTGAAGGCAGCTCCTCAGTTCGTGTCAACTTCAACTGGGACGCCAACATTGACGTAGGCTTAATTGATGTGATTCAGAAGGTCAATAGGATATTGAACCTGTTACCGTCGGCTGCATCGCAACCAATGGTATTGAGATTCGACATCACAAATATGCCTGTCTGCAGTGTCGTGCTAAGCGGAGAGATGGACCAGCGAGATCTGCGTGACTTGGCGTACAACGTCATCGAGCCACAGTTAGAACACCTTCCCGGAGTTGCTTTTGCACAGGTCGCCGGCGGAAGAATACGAGAAGTGCAAGTGAGACTTGATAGGAATAGAATTGAAGCGCTTAACCTGCCCGTCCAACAGGTGGTGCAGGCAGTTGCCCAATCAAATCTGATCGTCCCGTCAGGAGATTTGAAGACCGGGACGTTCGACTACTCACTGAAGACCGAAAGCCAATTCAATGTCGTCGAACCGATGGGTAACATCGTGATAAAAACGGTGAATGGTGTCCCCATACGGGCAAGAGATGTCGCACGCATTGAAGATGCGTATGAAGAACAGACGGAGATCATCAGAACCAACGGCAAGTATGGCGTAGTGCTGCGCATTCAGAAGATCGCCGGCGCAAACACCGTTGACGTCGTGGATGCGGTCGTGTCAGCTCTTCCTAACCTGCGTGACGTCCCCCCATCGGTAAGAGCAACACTTGCCTTTGACCAGAGCCAATATATTCGACAGTCAATCGCTGGGCTTCAACATGAAGCTGTGCTCGGTGCAATTTTGGTGATGGTCGTTGTTCTTGTTTTCCTGCGTAACCTGCGAAGCACGGTTATCATTCTCTTGGCAATTCCACTGTCAATTTTGGTCACCTTCATCTTCTTTAGATTTGGCGGCGTGACGCTCAACATAATGACTATAGGAGGATTGGCACTCGGCATCGGACAACTCGTTGACGATTCCATCGTTGAACTCGAGGTTATATCCAGACACTATGAAATGATGAAGCGCAATCCTGTTCTTACAAAAATGCAGGCAACGTTGGATGCAGCACTCGAGGTTGCCGCCCCAATATTCGTTTCCACGCTGGCGACGGTAATTGTTTTTCTGCCCGTCGTTTTCCTAACAGGCATTTCCAAGCTTCTCTTCATTCCGCTGGTTTTAACGATCACGGTCGCCCTTTTTTCGTCGTTCTTCGTGTCAAGAACCGTCACGCCCCTTCTGTGCTTCAAGGCTCTGAAACCTGAGCGTGAAATTGACTCAAGTTCAAAGAGGTTTGTTGACAGAGTTCAGTTGCTAGCCAGAGACCTCTTGAATTGGCTCGATGATCAATACCAACGAACATTGTCCTTTGCGTTGGGTCACCGCAAACTCGTGATCTTCGGCGTCGTCGGTTTCTCTTTGCTATCTCTTTTACTTTTCAAATTCATTGGCACTGAGTTCTTCCCGGATTCTGATGAGAATCAATTTAGCATTACCGTCAGACTTCCTGTAGGTACCCGGGTTGAGGAGACGGAGAAATTTGTGATGAGGGTTGAGAAAATCATCCAAGAAAATGTCCCTGAAGCCAGAACGATAATTTCTGATGCTGGTATCGCATCTGCCCGAAGCGGTGGTCTTCGGGGCGGAAATTCCGGGACCCACGCAGCCAACGTACAGGTGGCTTTGGTTCCGTCAGACGATCGTAACCGTTCGGTCTTCGAAATTGTGAACTCACTGAGACCTAAGTTGATGCGCCTTCCCGGAGCTCAGGTCTATGTTAACTGGGGCGGTTTTCTTAAGTTTCTCCTCAACTTCGGCTCAGGTGCACCGATAGACGTCGTCATAAGCGGACATGATTTTGAAACCGCGAATGACTTGGCAAAAACTGTCTTCGATATTGTCCGCAATACGAGCGGAACATCGGATGTCCAGATAAGCCGAGAGACAAACCTGCCAGAGTTGCGTGTTGGAATTGACCGAGACAAGGCAGGGGCACTTGGAGTAGACGCCGCACAGATCTCAAATACGATTGCCACAGCCATTAGTGGTTCCGTTGCGTCAGTATTTACAGATCCAACCACGGGCAACCAATACAACATCCTTGTAAGAATGGCTGAAGATTACAGAAACAAGGTTGACGATATCAAACGCTTGAGTGTGGCGGGATCACAGGGACAGCTTGTTCGGCTTGGCAACATTGCAGATATCCAGTTGCTGAATGCGCCTGTCCAGATAGATCGAAAAAACCAAGAGCGCATCGTTGACGTCACTGCTAATGTCACAGGCCGTGATCTTGGTAGCGTGGCAGATGAGATACAAGGGAAACTTGCACGATTTCCCGTGCCTCCTGGCTTTCAACTGCAGATGAGTGGAAACGTCGAGCAGCAGCAGAAAACCTTTGCAGGTCTACTGCTGGCGTTTGCGTTAGCCATTGTACTTGTGTATATGGTCATGGCATCACAGTTTCAGTCGCTTGTTGATCCGTTCATTATCATGTTCTCAGTTCCTTTGGGTATCGTCGGCGTCTTATGGATGCTTTTCCTTACAAACACTACTCTCTCGGTGACGTCTTTCGAGGGAGTCATCGTGATGGTGGGAATTGTTGTCTCAAACGGGATCTTGCTAGTTGATTACACGAATAGGCTCCGAAAGTCCGGCATTGAGCTACACGAAGCTGTTGTGAGAGCTGGTAGAACTCGTCTTCGTCCGATCATGATGACGACATTGGCAACTATTTTCGGTCTAATACCATTGGCACTTGGAATCGGTGGAGAATCTTCCCAGGGACCACTGGCAATCGCAGTGATTGGTGGTCTTACTGTCTCAACGTTTCTTACTCTCGTGTTTGTGCCGACCGTGTACACCGTCTTCGAGGAAAAGTTCAGAAGAAAAATGGAATAGATAGTCTCGGCCCAGAAATCGCAGATTTCTTCGTGCCACTTCACCCTCACCCCTTCACTGCGTTCAGGGCAGGCTCTAATCCTCTCCCTCAAGGGAGAGGGAACTGACTCCGTCTCCCCTCTGGGGAGAGGGATTGGGGTGAGGGGCTGTCTCAGATCTGTGATCTACTGAGTTCTAATGGATTTACATTTGAAACTAAAATGAGATTCACGATCCTTAGCTCTCTTCTTCTACTTTGGAATGCCATTTCCTTTGCTCAATCCGACACCTTGACGCTGGAAAAGTGCGTTGAAATAGCCTTGGCAAATAATCCTCAGATTCGGGCTGCTGAAGGCGGTTATGAAGCAAGCCACGCATCTCTTACCGTGGCGCGCTCAGCTTATCTACCGCAAATCTCCCTTCAAGCTAGCGCAACACAGAATGCAGGGACATTTCTAATAGGTCCATCAGCAATACCTCGTGACTTCCAGAATTACACCACAAGTTTTCAAACGCAGCAACTCATATTCGATTTTGGAAAAACGATTGCGCGCATTTCTGCGTCTTCGGATCTTGTTGATGCATCGGAAGAGGATTATAAGAGCATTGAGCAGGTCGTGGTGCTAAATACGAACATAGCATACTTCAATTATCTTCAGGCGCAGCGTGTTCGAGATGTCAACGTCGAAGCCGTTAAGCAGGCAGAAGAGCACTTAAGACAGGCAAAAGGATTTTACAATGTAGGCAGCCGCCCTCAGTTCGACGTAGTGAAAGCAGAAGTTGACCTTGCCAATGCGAGTGTGAATCTAATTCGCGCCGAGAATGCCCTTAAGCTTGGACGCATCCAACTTGAGAACGTGCTCGGTGTGAAGCTACCCATCGGTTTTGCTTTGAGAGATAACCTGGAGGTACCTCAAGTCAATGTTGATCTCAATGCGTCCTTGGAGACAGCTATGCAAGTTCGTCCTGAGATTGTTGGAAGCCGTGCGCGCGTTGAGGCAAACAAATCATTATTGACCGCAGCTTGGACGGCACACCTCCCTACAGTCAATGTATCTGGAGGTTATGGATGGCGAGGACTATCACTTGAACCTCTCTATAACAGTTGGAATGTCGGGCTGAGTTTTGCTTTTCCAATCTTCCAAGGATGGGCACTTGACGCAGGAGTTGATCAGGCAAGAGCAAACCTGAAAACCGCTGAAGCCTCGACTGATGTGGTGATCCAATCAGTGGTTCTTGATGTTCAGCAGCAATACTTTACGCTGCAGGAAGCGGCGCAGCGAATCGAAGCTTCGAGGAAACTTGTCGAACAATCTAAAGAAGCGTTGAAGTTGGCGGAAGGTCGCTACAATTCTGGTGTTGGGAGCGCGGTCGAGATCACTGACGCTCAAGTGACGCTTTCGAATGCACGCATCACGTACATACAATCACTCTACGATCATCGTGTTGCGTATGCAAGGCTTCAACGAGCGATGGGAACCATAAAGTGAACAAGAACTGTATCAGGGCTTCTGCTCGCAATACCGAACGCCGTAAGAATATCTGACAATGACAAGATGAGAAAATATCGTACTGAAGCGAAAGCCCCGATATGACTCGATTTGCGTTTCTGAATACTGTTGACGATCAGATCGAGCAATCCTGCCCTGGTTGAAAGAGGTAACCAGGAACGTCCAACTACAGGCTGTTCTTCGCATTCTTAAACGCTGCTTTGCCAGCAAACTTCGCTTGCTCTCCAAGCTCCTCTTCGATTCTCAATAGCTGATTGTACTTAGCGATACGCTCGCTCCGACAGCCGGAACCTGTCTTGAGGTGACCGGCACCAACGGCAACTGTGAGGTCAGCAATCGTCGTGTCTTCCGTCTCGCCGGAGCGATGTGAAACGAAACAGTTGTAGTTTGCCCGCTTGGCAAGTTCAATCGTGTCAAGCGTCTCTGTCACTGTCCCGATTTGATTCAGCTTGATGAGAATGGAATTAGCAATCCCCTTTTCAATTCCTTCAGCAAGGATTTTCGGATTTGTGCAGAAGACATCATCACCGACGAGTTCGATCTTGCTGCCCAGCTCGTCGGTCAGCATCTTCCAACCTCCCGTATCATTCTCTGCCATACCATCCTCAATGGAGAGAATCGGATACTGTCTCACCCAGTCAGACCACAGTTTCACCATTTCCTCTGAGCTCTTCTTTGACTGATCCGATTTATAGAAAAGATACTTACCGCTGTCCCACATTTCGCTTGCGGCAGGATCGAGGCAAATGGAAACATCTCCACCGGGAAGGTAGCCTGCTTTCGTAATGGCTTCCAAAATCACTTCAACAGCTTCAACATTCGACTTCAGGCTCGGGGCGAAGCCGCCTTCGTCACCAACACCTGTGTTATATCCTTTCTTAGCAAGCACACCTTTGAGCGTATGAAATACTTCCACACCCATTCGGAACGCTTCAGCAAAACTCGGTGCGTTGTGCGGCGCAATCATAAACTCCTGGAAGTCCACGTTGTTGTCGGCGTGCTTTCCGCCGTTCACGATGTTCAAGCACGGTACTGGCAACAGAGAAGCATTCACACCACCAAGGTATCGGTACAGCGGCATATCGAGTCCGTTCGCCGCAGCTTTGGCAGCAGCCATTGAAACACCGAGTATCGCATTCGCCCCCAGATTGCCCTTGTTCGGAGTGCCGTCAAGCTTCACCATCGTCTTGTCAATGAGTCTTTGGTTACGAACGTCGAAACCAACAAGTCTCTCTGCGATCACCGTGTTGACATTCGCAACGGCTTTCAAGACACCCTTGCCGCCGAAACGCTTTTTGTCACCATCACGAAGCTCGACCGCTTCTTTCTCACCTGTTGATGCACCTGAGGGAACAATCGCTCGTCCCTTAACGCCGTTTTCAAGTCGGATCTCAACTTCAACAGTTGGATTACCTCGTGAATCTAGAACTTCCCGTGCATGAATGGTCTGTATCTTCATCGTGCAATCTCCGAAAAATGAGTTAGTGAATGATGTCAGCGTATAACTAGTCAAGCTTATCGAGGCTGGTATGATCCATACCGTGCCGGGTTGCTGCACGGGCACGGAGTAATCCGTGCTGCCCTGCCCGCGCCGAATGATTTCATCGTGGATGACACAGCGCATACCATGCCGGGTTACTGCACAGGCATGGAGTGATCGGTGCCCGCTCAACGAATAACGGATGTCAATTCGCTTTCTCGACGAACGGTTGGAGTTTTGACAAGAGGTGCTTCTTTGGAACCGCCCCAATGATCTGCTCAACGACTTTGCCACCATGAAAAACGAGCAGCGTGGGAATGCTTCGGATACCATACTGCGTTGGGACAGTGGGATTGGCATCTACATCCAGCTTGCCCACTTTCAATTTGCCTTCATATTGATTTGCTATCTCCTCAACGACTGGCGCGATCATTTTGCATGGACCGCACCATTCCGCCCAGAAATCTACCAGCACAGGTTTGTCAGAGCTCAAAACTTCCTGCTGAAAATTTCCATCGTTTATGACAATCGGTTTCATTCTGTTCTCCCAAGTTTTCGATTTAGTATGCTTGTTAGCAGCTATGAACGTGAATCGTTTGCAGCGATGCATCCGCCATCTCTGCATTATCCTGAAATCTGGACACTACGCACGCCAAACATCCGCCTGAGCTCGGCAATCAACCCATCGGACGGCTCGACCGCAAATCGTTTGGAGTAGAACCGCATGGTGTCAGACGAGACACCATTCTGAACACTGAAATAAAGCGAGCAGTTCCCTCGATGTTGCTCCATCAGCTTGCGCAGATCAACAATCGCGGTCTCCTGTATTTCATTTATGTTGAATGATACAGTAATGCTCTTGGCGAATTTCTCTCGAACTTTTGCCATTGGATACACCTCGTTGATAATGATGTTCAGCGAATCACCGTCCGTCTCTCCTTTGCCAATGACCATCACCATGGCATCTATCTCCATAAGTTTCCCGAATTTCAGAAAGGCATCGGAAAAGACAATGCACCTGCCTTTGCCTGTGAAGTCCTCGAGTGTAACAAATGCCATCGTCTTTCCTCTCTTATCAATTTTCTTTCGCACACCTGAGATAATACCGCACGCACGAACAGTCACACTGGACTGAATGCTCTGGGGTTCTCCAAGCCTGACGTTAGCAAAGGCATTGACTTCGTCTCTATATCTTGTGAGCGGATGACCGGACACATAGAATCCCAGCATTGCCTTCTCACGAGACAGGTTTTCTGACTCACTCCATGGCGGCAGATCAGGTAACGGCGGATAGGCGACTACATTCTTGGAAGCGGAAGATCCCTCGAACAGACTTGCCTGCCCTCGCAGCTCAGCCGATTGTGCACCTTGGGCATACTGCATTGCTCGCTCGACCACTTCCAGAAGTTGCGCACGGTGTCCCTCTAGTGAATCGCACGCACCAGCTTGAACGAGGCTTTCGATAGTCTTCTTGTTCACAATTCGCAGGTCAACAGCTTTGCAGAAATCGTAGAGATTTTTGAATTCTCCTTTCTCATTCCTCGCACGAATCATTTCTTCGACGGCATTCACACCGACGTTCTTAATTGCAGCCAAACCGAATCGTATCCCCTTGGGTGTCACAACGAAATGAACACCGCTTTCATTGACATCGGGCGGCAGCACCTCAATGCCCATCTTGCGGCAATCATCAATGAGCAGTACAATTCTATCTGTGTTCCCGATTTCACTGGAGAGTGTTGCCGCCATGAACTCTGCAGTGTAGTGTGCCTTCAGGTAAGCCGTTTGGTAAGCAAGGATCGAGTAAGCCAAGCTGTGGGATTTGTTAAATCCATACGATGCGAACTTCGCAATCATATCAAAAATATCTCCCGCTACCCTCTTGCTCAGGCCTTTCCTTACTGCACCTTCCACGAACTGCTTCTTCTGCTTCGCCATGAGGTCCTTATCTTTCTTCCCCATCGCACGTCTCATCAAATCGGCTTCAGCCAAACTGAACCCTGCTATCTCACTCGCCATTTTCATCACCTGTTCCTGGAAGACACAAATGCCATAGGTATCCTTGAGGATCGGCTCAAGTCTGGAATGCAGATATTCGGTACGGGCTCGTCCATGCTTGCGTGCGATGAAGTCGTCAATCATACCCATTGGACCAGGGCGATATAACGCATTCACTGCAACCAGATCATTGATACAGGTGGGCTTCAATTTTTTCATGCACTCCCGCATCCCAGCGCTTTCAAACTGAAACACAGCAACCGTCTGCCCGCTGCCAAAGAGTTCATAGGTCTTTTCATCATTGAGCGGAATGGAATCAATATCAACAGCAATGCCATAGTTCTGCTTGATTAGTTTCAGTGCATTTTCGATGACCGTGAGCGTTCGGAGACCGAGGAAATCCATTTTCAGGAGACCCGCAGTCTCAAGATCCTTCATATTGAACTGTGTCATCGCTTCCGTTCGCGGAGTCTGATAAAGCGGCACGTAGTCGCTGATGTCACCAGGCGCAATGACAACGCCTGCAGCGTGTGTGGAAGCGTTACGATTCAGTCCTTCCAGCACCAAAGAATATTCGATCAGTTCTTTGATCTTTGGATCATCACTCGTCTTTATCCAGTTCAGTTCTGGAACTGTTTCAATCGCCTCTGCCAAGGATGTGACTTTGCCCGCTGCAATGGGGATTTGCTTCGTGATGGATTCAATTGTGCTTAACGGTACCCCCAACACCCTGCCAACATCTTTCAGAACCGCACGAGAGGACAGCGTGCCAAAGGTGATGATTTGAGAGACGGAGTTCACACCATATTTTTTTCTCACATAATCAATCACCCACTCACGTTTATCGTCAGCAAAGTCTACATCAATGTCCGGCATGCTGGTCCGCTGTGGGTTGAGGAATCGCTCGAAGAGCAAATCGTACTTCAGCGGATCAACACTGGTGACACCAAGCGCGTATGAAACGAGGCTGCCAGCAGCGCTTCCGCGCCCTGGACCAACCCGCACGCCCATCTCCCTTGCCGAGTTGATAAAATCCTGTACAATGAGGAAGTATCCTGAATACCTCATCTGCTTGATGACACCCAATTCATAGTTCAATCTGTTTTCTAGCTCAGCAGTTATTGTGTCATATCGCCGTTTCAATCCTTCCTTAGCTAATGTATCCAAGTAGTCATCCAAATTCTCCGTGTTCGCATCGGAGGGAATAGGGAATTGCGGCATGTGGTTCTTGCTGAAATCCAGTTCAAGATTACACTTATCCGCGACTTCCAAGGTTGTCTCAATGGCATCCAATCCACCTTCGATGGACTTGAACAGCTTCAGCATCTCATCTGCGCTTTTGAAGTAAATCTGGTCCGTGCCGTACCGCAATGCCAGATGGTCAACCGGATTATTGTTGTTCGCATCTGGAATCAACAGAAGAATATTATGAGCAAGAGCATGTTCGGCTTTGATGTAGTGGCAGTCATTGGTAGCAACGAGTTTGATGCCGAGTTCTCGTGACAAGCGCGGCATTCCCTCAAGCACACGTTTCTCCTTCTCCATTCCGTGCTGCTGAATCTCGAGATAGAAATCGTCACCAAAGATGTCCTTATACGTGCGAGCAACTTCCCGCGCTTCCCCATAATTGCCCTCTGCCAACTGCGATGCTACGACACCGCTCGAACATGCTGAGAGCGCACATAATCCGTCATGATATTGACGCAGCAGTTCCAGATCAATGCGAGGCTTGTAATAGAATCCTTCGGTGTGACCAAGCGTGGAGAGCTTGATGAGATGTCTGTATCCTTGCTCATTCTTGGCAAGAAGGATCAAGTGATGATAACGTCCACCCGCTTTTCCATTGCCACCACCCTTTTCCAAGCGGCTCCCTCTTGCCACAACATACGCTTCCATTCCCACAATAGGTTTAATGCCTGCCTTCCTCGCCTTCTTGTAAAACAGGATCGCGCCCGACAGTACGCCATGATCGGTCAAAGCCACTGCGGACATCTTGTTCTCAACAGCAGCTTGCACAAGCGCTCCGACCGTGCAAGCTCCATCGAGGAGACTGTAATCGGTATGATTGTGGAGATGAACGAACTCAGGCATGAGAAACGTCCTCTATGTGGACATGACATCGGAGAGGATGTCGTTTGACTCTTCCGTATCTAATTCATCACCCTTGGACTCCCAAGCGCAATTCGCAACTGAACGCCGCGAACAACAATATCAGACTTCAAGCCAAATTGAACACCAACAACTTCATCTCAGTCATTTCTTCAATCGCATATCTAATCCCTTCCCGACCGACGCCAGACTCTTTCACACCACCGTAGGGCATATTGTCAATGCGGTAGGTCGGATAATCATTGATGATGACACCGCCGACATCGAGTTTGTTGTAGGCGTAAAAAACCTTGTTCATATCGTTCGTGAAGATACCTGCCTGCAATCCATACTTCGAGTCATTGACCAGCGCAACGGCGTCTTCAAACTCTTCAAACCTGTCCAGCGTCACTACAGGAGCAAACACCTCTAAGCAACTGACTTTCATATCTTTCTTTGCATTCACGATGATCGTTGGTTCCAACACAGCACCGTTCCGTTTTCCACCACACAGTAGTTGCGCTCCGCCAGCAACCGCCTCTTCAATCCAAGATTCAACTTTCCTTGCTGCCTGTTCATCTATCATCGGACCAACGACAGTATCACTCTCCATTGGATCACCAACTTTCAGACGCCGCGTCTCTTCAAGAAAGCGAGATTCGAATTCAGCATAGATGTCTTTATGCACATAAATACGCTGAACGGCGATGCAGGATTGCCCAGCATTTCCAAACGATCCCATGGCAATGCGCCTGACAGCGAAATCCAGATCGGCGCCGTTATCTACGATCACACCAGCATTCCCACCAAGTTCCAGCGTCACTTTCTTCCTTCCCGCCTTCTTCTTGAGATGCCAACCAACTTCGGGACTCCCTGTGAAGCTCAGCATTTTGATGCGCTCATCGGTGACGATCACCTCAGCCTCCGAAGAACAACAAGGAATAATGTTGAACAGTCCGTCAGGAGCGCCAGCATCTTGGATGATCCTCGCCAGTGTCAATCCTGTGATCGGACAGGCAGAAGGCGGCTTCAACACCATCGTGTTGCCCGAGGCGATGCAAGGACCAACTTTATGTGCAATCAGGTTAAGAGGGAAATTGAACGGTGAGATCCCTGCAATCAGTCCAATGGGAAATCGGCGCACAATGCCAAACCTTCGCTCAGAGTGCGATGCCAAATCAAACGGAAGAACTTCTCCGTGGATGCGTTTTGCCTCCTCTGCTGCAACCGTGAAGGTGAGAATGCTGCGTTCAACTTCGCCTCTACCAAACTGCACAGGTTTGCCAGACTCCTTCGCCATCAGTTCGATAAGTTCAGCCTTCTTGCTTTTGATGCCTTCGACAATGTTCTGAAGAATCTCCGCCCGTCTGTAACTCGGCATCTCCCTTGTTACTGCGAACGCTCGTTGTGCTGCGACAATGGCATCTTCAATGTCCTGAGGTGACGCCTGAAAGACTACACCAACAGCTTCATTGCTATAGGGATTGATAACTTCCGCTTTCTTAGCAGATTCTCTCCATTCACCTCCAATGAGAAACTTGTATCCTGTTGGCATAGGGGGACAAACCAAACAGCTTAGGAGTCTGAGCTTGGCTGATCAAGAGTGATTCGAAATAAGCAGTGGGCCGCGGACGACGAGGATAGGGAACTGCGGTGTGCTATCCTCCACAGAACCGCGATCTCACTGCGGCACAGCCATTGACATTGACGGCTTGTTAGCCCTCACGCCTCGACGGCGCTTCTTCCTTGCAACAGAAGGGTTATTCGTTGTCTTATCGAGTCCAGCGCCTCGTCAATCTTGACAAGGTTGGACAGCCTTTGGGACTTTCTCCGATCCCTTTCTCTGATCTCCACATTTCCATCGTTCAGATTCTTTTCCCCCACAATCACCTGCAAGGGCATTCCGAGTAGATCAGCGTCCTTGAACTTGAATCCGGGCGTAACATCTGATCTGTCATCAAACAAGACTTCAATCTTCGCATCTAACAGTTGCTGATATAACTCTTCCGATGTCCTCCTGACGGCTTCGTTATTCATGTTCACGCCGATCAGATGAACAGCATAGGGTGCGATGGCTATGTCCCAAATGATGCCATGCATATCATGACTTTGTTCAATATGACATGCAATGATCCGTTCGACACCGATGCCGTAACTCCCCATGATGATAGGGCGTTCCTCTCCGTTCTCATCAAGAAACCGGGCGCCCAGGCTATCGGCGTACTTTGTGCCAAGTTTGAAAATATGTCCCAGTTCGATAGCGTGGACAATCCGCAACGGCACATCACACTGCGGACATGGCTCTCCTGCCTCCACTGTTCTTAGATCATAGTATCCGTCAATCTGAACATCGCGGACAAAATCAATATTGGCGATGTGGTAGTCGTTCTTATTCGCACCACTGATCAATCCATTGCCATCTTTCAACCGCTTGTCAGAGATAATGCGCATCTTAGTCTTCAAGCCGATGGGACCAATTGAACCGGCATCCGCCCCCGTCAGTTCCACCAGTTCTTCAGGCTTCGCCGGTCTGAATTCCCCTTTGAGCACGCTCTGCAACTTCGACTCGTTCAGTTGGTCATTGCCCATCAGAAAGATGAGCACAGGCTCACTGTTGTGAATATAGACCAGTGATTTTGCGCAATATCTTGTCTCTATCTTCAGAAAGTCAGCAAGTTCGTCAATCGTTCGGATATTCGGCGTATAAATTTCTTTCGGAGGTTCGCTTACGCCATCTCGCTGCGCAGAGGGAATATTCGACATCGCCACTTCTAAATTCGCCCCATAGGCACACTCATCACACACAACGCAGATATCTTCACCCGAATCAGATTCCGCCATGAACTCCTGTGAGCCACTTCCTCCCATCGCTCCGCTGGAGGCACCGACAACGAAGAATCTCAGGCCACAGCGTGCGTAGATCTTCTTGTATGCCCCCGCGTGAAGTCCGTAGCCTCTATCAAGTCCTTCCCATGTCGCATCAAGCGTGTAGGAATCCTTCATAATAAACTGTCTGCCACGCAGAACTCCTGAGCGCGGGCGAGGTTCATTTCGAAACTTCGTCTGGATCTGGTACCAGATCTGCGGCAAGTCTCTATAGGACTTGATATGATTCTTGGCGATCCAGCAGATCACTTCCTCATGGGTCGGCGCAAGCACCAACGGACGGTTCTTGACGTGAAAGAGAATGTCACCGAAGTCTTTTACGCGACCCGTCGCTTCCCACAGCTCGACTGGATTAAGAGCAGGTAGATGGAATTCCTGACCACCGATTGCGTCCATTTCCTCACGAATAATCTGCATCACCTTTCTTGCAACCCGGTATCCCAGCGGCAGGAACGAATACACACCTGCAGACAGCGGTCGAATCAAGCCAGCGCGCAACATCAATTGATGACTTGGTATTGCTGCATCGGAAGGAGTCTCTTTCAGTGTAGGGACAAAACCTCTGCTCAGTCTCATGAATAATAACTCACTTCGATTGACATAGTAGAGTCCGATTCATGATCGGACCCTAATTCATGATTCGATCCCGCTTTGCGGGATCATTTGTGAATCCGCGATATTGTACCCCTGGTGCGATTCGAACGCACGACACAGGGATTAGGAATCCCTTGCTCTATCCATACTGAGCTACAGGGGCTCTACAGGGACAAAAGAAGAAAAACAATTCACATAGACCACGGATTGGACGGACCAGACGGATAGTCGCCGATGGTAATCCATGGAATCATCCGCACAAATCAGCCATATCAGTGAAATCTGTGGTCCATTAGATCTGATCGCTCGTCACTCTCTGCCACGATAAAGATACACAAAATAACTTTCACTTTCAAGCAAAAAAAAACCTCCCCTCGAAACTCAAGGGAAGGTTTTTAAAGATTCTTAGATGTGGGAAGCCAATGAAGAAACGTAGGGACAGAACAGTGTTCTGTCCCTACTGTCCCTACAACATTACTTCAGGAACATCATCTTCTTCGTTGCCACAAAGTCACCGGCTTGCAAGCGGTAGATGTACATACCGGATGAAACAGCCTGACCGAGATCATTCGTTCCATCCCATGTGACTGAGTAGTAGTTAGCTTCCTGTTGCTGACCGCTGATCAGCGTCCTGATCGGCTGACCGAGCATGTTGTAGATAACCAGACTTACCGCACTCGTCTTCGGCAACTGATAGTGGATGCTAGTTGTCGGGTTGAACGGGTTCGGATAGTTCTGATCCAACGCATAGACCGTTGGAGCGGGTATCGGATTATCCACAGCCGTGATGCCACCCTTCGCAATCGTCACCAGCCATGTCTGCGTGCTAGGCGTTGTGAAGAGACCATCGGTCGCGTTCACATACCAGTTCACAGTGTACTGCTTCGTGGTTGTGCTGCCGCCCAACGTGTTGATAATGCTCAGCAGCTCAGCCGCAGTGAAGGTCTTCGACGTGGCTAATTGGGCCGAGTCAGACGGATAGGCAATCAAGGCTTCCTCCTTGATCCTCCAGGTGTATGTTACAACATCACCAGGATAGATCACAGGTGGAGTCCCTGAACTTGAAGTCCAGCCCTTGTATGGATCGCTCGCAATTCCCCATGTAAACGGGAATGTCTGACTATAGGTATCCAATGTCAGCGTGCCGCCATTCCGCGGTGCTATCAGCGAGAACGCTGCTGGCGCGTGGTTGACGATCCTGAACGCAGCCGTCGTTCCACGCTTCGATGGGTCAGCCCAGGCTAACACGGTAAGTGACTGGTCGTTCCTTGACGTAGTCGGGGTCAAGGTATAGACCATCCTACCGACCATGAGACGCATACCACTGAACAGCACGCCGCCTCCGGTGGTGAACTCGTCTGCATACCGAGCCGTGAATTGTGCTTGCACTTCAGACGTAATATAGTTGTGGTACTGGTCACGTGCTTGCACAACCAACTCGAACGGCCTGAAGACGTACACAATGTCAGGCGCATCAACTGGCGTCACTGAGATCAGGAAGTCAGCCAATGGCCCAACCGCGAAGTTCATCAATGCTGAACTGTCTGCGCCGGTTGTTCCGCTGGTTCCAATCACAAGTCTCACACCATTCTCAGCCTTCGTATCCACAACACGGATAGGTGCGACACCGCTTGTGAACGAAGTACGAAGTAGCGTGAATCCTGATGTTACGTTACCCGCGAGCGCAACTGGCGAACCCGTGCTCATATCATACACGGTCAACTTCTGCAGCGGATCTGGTGAACCGGTAGCAGTGGAGTTGCGGATCAAGAGGGTAATGCTAGCAGGACCGCTTGTGTTGAACGCATGGAACACATCACCGTTGTTATCCAGCGCAGTGAGCGTCATAGGCACTGGGTCTCCCGCGGTAGCGTTAATAGCCGCAGCGGTATAGTTCGGTGGATCAACCTTGATCTTGCCAAACACACCAATCTTGGTAAGGGTCAGTGCGAATGGCGCCGAGGTGGTCAAGTAATCAGACCGAGGATTATTCTGGAAGTCAACGCTCTGATTATTATGATCCTCAGCAACGACCCACCAGTTCACCGTTGTGGAGTCTGCACCGGTAGTCAAATTCAGCAGCAGATCCTGGACTTGCGCAGCCGTCAATGCAACAGTTACCGCAGTTCCAGCATCGAACGTGCGTGTGGTTCCGAGAGGCTGCCCGGTTCCAACAGGATAATTCCTGACAACCTGAACATAGACTCGGTATCTTACCACATCACCGTTCACATCCGCCGCTGCGTTCCATGTAAGTGCCTGTGTGTACGCTGCATCAACAACCTGCACCGTACCGTTAGCTGGAGTGGCAAGCGTGAATGCACTCGGTGGCACGTTATAGATCAACGTGAGCGGTAATGCATCAGACCAAGTGGAATCCATGCCGTTGAATGCAATGGCTAGAACCTGCCATGTTCCGACCATCAGCGGTACGCTTGGACCGAGACCAAATGTCGAAGCAACAACGTCACCAGTCATCGTCATGACTGAGTCGTAGACGTTGGTGACTGGCTTGTTGGCTGTCCTCCAGATCGTTGTTGCGCCAAAAACGAACTTCACTTTGTACACGATTGTATCCTTCAAGTCGTTGTCCAAACCCTTTCCAACGCGGCCAGCACCACCCCAACTCAACGTCATCGGCGGCGCATTGAAGAACGGATCTGTCGCAGCAACCTTAGTGCTATCAATCCTGTACGTGTTAGGCAAGCCCGCAGGTACAGCAGGTCCAACGAGCGTCGGCTTGGTCGGCTTGACATGGGATTTCACATAAACGTCCCGTGTCGAGATTGGGCCAGCAATATCGTAAAAGAACCATGGCTGGCGGAACAACGAATTGTTAAGTGTTAACATTCCATTGTACTTCAACGTGAACTGATCAAGTCTTGGATCAACCAATTCGTTCCTGAAGGCTTTCGCAAAGACGGGCTTACCGTCTTTTAGACTGCCATTCAGCTTCGAAGCACCTACGTTCCAAACATCATTGGCATCTTTACTAAGTGTATCCTTCACGAGGAAGTCAACGTTGGCGATTGTTCCACCAAGTGAGGAGAGAGTCCATGGACCATACTTCGGTTCCAGTGTGATGTAGATAGAGTCACACACGTTCCTGTTGCCGAAGAAGTCCCAGTTCCTCAGTAGCAGAGTGTAGGTCGAGTCATAGTAGAACGTGTCCACCCTGAAGAAATCTTTCCTCATTATGGTTGGATCAATCGGATATGGATATGAAACAAAGTAGCGTAAAGTATCCGAATAATCCGTGGGATTGTTCAGATCATTGCTTCGATTCCCATCACGCGGGAATTTCGCACCGTACCGCTTACTGATCAAGCTGAACACATTCGTGTCAGGTGGCGTGTTGATAGACACGAACCGTATGCGGCCCGGCCTGTAGGAGAAGTAGGGCGATTCAACAGTAATCCCACCTCTGCTCCAGTCAGTGACCGTGAACTTATAGACGCCTGGAGCCCTCGGATAAACGTCAAACACACCCCATCCGTAGTTATTGAACGAATATGGGAGGTCAAGGTTATAAGCACATGGCGCAGCCGGACTGGGCGTCAACGGGAACAGTCCCGTAGTGCCCGGGAAGAGCTTGTACAGTGAGTGGAACACTCCATCACCATCGTAGTACCAGCCCCAACCTGTTGGTAAGCCATCGAGCCCAGTACCGGAATAGCGATGGTCGCCATCTCCGTCCGGTGCATAGGCGTAAGCAAACGTCATTGGCGTGCAACCAGTCGCAGCAACAAGTCTTTCTTGGCCAGGCTTACTCGGGTTCAGTGAGGTTTCCCTTATTGCGAAACAGCCATCCCAGCCCCACCATGCTAAGGTATCAGAAACAACGTATGCCTGATTGCCGAACGCTGAGTTAGGTGAACCGCAGGCTGTCTCAGTTAACTGCACGGTTAGAGTCTGATCATGATACCAGTACAACCGGCAACCGGCGGCATCCTGTGCCTCGAAGATGAACATCGTGCTGTCACCAACAAATCTCTTCCGCTCGCAAACACGGTAGATTTCATCCTTGTTCGGGTTCTTCAGAACGAACCGAGCCAGTGGTCCAGTCTGTTTCGAACGGACGACACCGCTATCAATGAACACACTGATCGAACCAGTGTTTCCATAGAACGTCGAACCTTTCGCAACTGCCTCGATCACAGTCGTATCAGACAAATTGTTCGCGAAGTATGTCTGGTACTGGACTGTCAAGGTTCCGTTCAGAGAGTTGTTCCCCGAGCTGGTGTTCAGGAACTCGTCGCCAAGAGGAGGCCCAAAAGGAACAGCTTGAGTGTTGTCCAACCCAATGCTTCCCGTAGGCACAAACACACCACCCGTCGGTCCAATGAAGCCGGCCGTAGCTTCTCGCCACGTCCTGTTATTGGCCTGTGCAACGTGGTTGACAAAGTGCTGAAGCTTATTGAAGTAGACTCGAGCCGTATCTTCAATGTAGATCGGATTGCCGTACCTGTCGAAGATTCGAACAATCAGAAGATCAACCGCTCCAGCGCAGTTGTTCGTGCTGTCCACAACGAGCCTAAACTGACGCTCTGTCCGCTTAGTTGGAAGGTCGCTGTCCAAACCCGGACCATACGGTACATCTGGACCATAATATGGACCGAGCGACGGGATCACCGCATTATTGTTATCAATATAGACAATGCGGTCAATCGAGTCTGGTATCACACGGAAGCCAAGGCTATCCTTATCAGCCCAGGATCCACCGCAGTTGACACCAGCAGTTACGTGCAGGTTGCTTCGCTCAGTCTCTTTGATGTAGTTTACCTCATCCAACGAACCGCTGTAGTATGCTTTCCAGCGAGGATCGTTAGGATCAGTTGCACTGTTCGGCAGCTTCAGCAAATCGGTGTAATCCGAGCTCTGATTGGGAAGTCCCCAGCCCAGAGACGTGTACTTATAGCGTCCGCCTCCGACAGTGTCCGTCCTCAACTCAACTGCCGATGTTCCGCAATAGATCAGACTGGCAGGAGTATACCGCTTGGTCAATCGTGTGAAAGCACCGATGGTAGGATCGCCTAGACCACCATTCGGATTAGCAGTATAAATATTGAACCTACCATAATTCCATGTGGTGGACTGCCACTTACCAGCCCATGCCCACCAGGATCTGGTTCTATAGGCGGTTCCGTTTGGAACAAGATTGCCGCAGGCATCGGTAAGCCGCGCTAACAGCGTTCGCGATGTCACGGAATCAAACCGTGCACCACGGGACGCTACGAGCGTATCTGCCCAGTTATTGGCGAAGTTGCCGCACCCCAGCCATTTTTCATCCAGGTTGTGTTAGCAGTCGTGTCTGCCTCGCCTGTACCAAGATTTGCGTACTTTGCGACATACAAATCGGCATTCGCCGTTGTGCCAACCAGTGCGACTATCTGCGATATATCGTTGATGCCGCTGATATAGTACGCCGTGATTGCTACCCTGTTGGCGTACATAGTAGGATCACTGTCACTACAACGATCGTGGAGGAACCTGTTGACGTACGTGGGCATGTGATACACTACTTTCACGGCACTATAGGAAGCTGAACACGCATCCGTTGACGTAATAAGGACTTTCCCGTCAAAGTAGCCAGTCTTGTCCGCCACATCCGTCTTGAGGAACGTGCTCGAATATGCAGTGAAGGTAACTTTGCTCGCGTCGGAAATGCCCGCAGGATTGCCCCAGCAGTCTGTTAGTGTCGCAATCATGTTGACAGTATCCGCAACACATGCGCTGCAGGACGTGGTGACATAGTCAACCACAGAATCTGGGTCAAGCACAATGTTGATTGGCGGACCGGGATTCAGATATATGCAGGATGTAAGCCCCGGAGAGCCGGCGTATACGAGTGTGTTCGGGGTATATGATGTGTACCCAGGAACCGACTTGACACTATACGGCCACGTAGCAAAGAGTGGGTCAGGATTGAGTGCATAGTTGAAGTCGCCCCACAGACTATCAATCTGGAATGTGAAGCAGACCTTGCACCCCTTCGGCAGCAAGCCAGGCACAGTGTATGAGAATGAGGCTTCTCCAACGTTCGTTCTGCTATTGATGCAGAATCCAGTACCGCGATCAAGCAGTACCTGGATGGAGTCAGTCTTCTCATTACTGGTCCGCCAACTGGGCGTAAGAGGAGCAATCAGGCCTTTAGCTGAGAATCCGTCACAGGCAACGGCCTTCGCGAACTGCCCACCAGGAGCATCTACGAATACCGTCATCGAATACGCCCGTCCCCTAAAGGGCAGGACTGCATTCTTGAAGGAGTCAGCCACGGCAACGTTAAAGCAGACCGTGGGCCTAGGACATCCGATCGTTACTGTGTCTGGAAGGAAGCCATCGCCAAGGCTGGTTACAATCATCATCTCGTACGGCGCACCAGGTAAGAAGTTCAACGGCATTCCAGCGACGCCTGTGCCAACAAGCGGCTGCTGGCCTGGCTTGTCACCAGTATAGCTCGAGAAGGTGGTGTCGTTGATGATGTTAACCCAACAGGAAGCGTCAGGACCAGCGTTGTTGACATCCGATACGGGATCTGTCGCAGCGTTGCCCTTGGCAACATAGGCACGGACATACCAGGTTCCTGCCTTGGTGAAGGACCAGTCATTTACGAGATAGAGACCTGTGTTTCTTGTCAGACAGTCCTTAACTTGACTCCACTGTCGAAGGATAAAGCCGTTAATTGTCGGAACTCTCAGTGGTCCCACAGGCTGATATTTCCTATCACTGCATGAGTCCAAAGCAGCGAACTTAATATCTACGCCAAGCACGTAGGACGAGTCCAGCACGATATTACGGTACTGGTCAATCAATGCGAGCGTATCGACACCAACATTGCCTCCGACCACCATGGTATCAACGCCACCCCTCATGCCCGCTGTGTTCCAACGGTGTGCAGGACCGAAATACAGTTCCTGTGTTACACCGTAATTCCAAGGATCGCCCCAGCGCAGTCTTGCCAGATTTCCTGGTAGAATCGTCAGTATGTACTTGGGTGCACCAGGTCCAACATTTGAACCCGCTGCTGGAGGATTAGCAAGAAGCGTGGTGTTATCCACCTTCATCTGCGGGCTTATCTGGAAGCCATAGTAGCTCGCTAAACCAAAGGCGCTCGGTTTATAATACGGATATTGAGCACCGTATTTCCTTACGAACTCAATGGGCACTAATCCAGTATAATTGTTCTGGTAAATCTCACCAGCACTGTAGTATTCCTGCGTTGCCCTCTTCACAAGGACAACGACCGTGTCAATTAGGTCGCAGCGTCCATTATTCCAGTTCTGAGTGATCGCTGTATCCGCAGGAAGGACTTTGGTATTCACGAAATAAAGTGAGTCGCCATTGGCACCGACGTGCCTGTCGTCACCAATGTGAATTGTCGCGCTGTCCACAACGAGAACGAGAGCACTGTCGTGTGCGGCACGCATGAGAAACGATGTCGAAGGGACTGAAGCCGAACCGTTCTCAGTACCAGCCGCGTCATAGAATGCACTTCCCCGCTTCATCCTATATAGCGGATGGACACGAAGATTTTCACCTCCATATATATATGCGATAATCCCCGAGTCACTCGTAAATCTGAATTTCGGATACTTGTGACTCAACACGCTTGCAAAGGTGACTATGATCGTGTCTCCCCGATGGAAACGCATTGCAGGAAGAACACCACCAACCCCGGCGGTATCTCCGTTCCGCTCCCCAATACCGAAAGCCGGAAGAACTATTGCGTTCGCATTGCCCCTAGACGCAATCCGGAAGAAGTGTGTCACATTCCAGCCGGCGTTAGGTCCAACTACCCCTCCTTGGTTTGCGACATTGCCTGTAACAGGCTTGCAGCTAATCTTCGGCACCTTGTCAACCGTAGTCGCAGCAAGAGAGTCGTATCTGCCAATTCTGAGGTTTCGGAAGTTGGTGGCCGGCGGGTCCCCAGCTGCTTCAGCGATCGTCGAGGCCACGAACACCATCAGAATGGCGAATACGGTAATCAACAGAAATTTTTTACTCATTTACATTTTCTCCTAAAGTTGTTTTGAGTAGAAACCATCGTTAAGTGAGTTTGTCGAACTATAACAATGGTTAGTACTTTGATGAAAATCTGCTCGTCAACTTAAGTTCGTATCACCTCCTTGAATAGACTGTTAGTGGATCACGTGATTTAACACAACACATAAGTATTACAGAGACACCCCTTTCGTAGAGTCCGATTCGTAATCGGACACAAGGAAATCATTTGCTCATTAGGGAATGCTGACAGATGAATATCGAGGAGCTAAGACATCGTATCCAAAGCCATGAGGTACGTGCAAACGTGATACCAATATACAAATTTGGAAGCACAATGTCAAGGTTTATTTAATGTTTCTGCGTCCAATGCAGAATTGAGCACTTTTGTCAGCATTCTGGAGCGCTCTGACTCTTCAATTGTTTACAAGGATTGTGCCACAGCCCAGATTATGCCTTTCGGCTGTCAAATGGAGGATTCCCATCGGCTAAGCCGAATTCCGTCAAAATGCCGACGTCGGAATCTTGACGGCTGACAGCCACCAGCTTCCGTAGACTCCGATTCGTTCTTCCATCTCACGGGCACGGACTGGTCCGTGCCCACCCGGCGAGAAAGCTGTTCTCCTGGCTGGCACGGTCCATACCGTGCCAGTGGAGATGATGGCAGTGCAGGCATCTCCCATCTGACGGGCACGGAGTGGTCCATGCCCGCCTCGTGTGAGAGCTAGTAGAATAACTCTACCACGCCGTCTCTACCCTGAGAACGCAGTGATCACCAAGTACATAATTTCGCGCGCTGGAGTATTTGTAGTCTTGTGGATTTTCTACCATCCCCGCCTTAACAGGATTGTTGTGAATGTACTCTAACTTCGTTCGAAGCATTCCTATGTTTCGTATCACTTCATCATCAAATCTCCTCATCCAGAGCTTTCGTTTCTGATCTTGGAATCCATTGGCCCCGAGAATAAAGAGTCGAAGTAGTTCATCTCGTCCATCATTCTCTAAAGCTTCCATCAAATCCCAGGCACTATATTTCTTCATGTCTCTCATAACGTCTGAAATCAGTCCAGACTTTGGCTCCACCTCGACGACCCAGTGAAAGTGGCTGGGCATAATCACGTAACCGAATATCCTGAATTCGTAACGCTGCTGGTAGTGTTTAATGTTGTGAATCAGAATGTCGCAATACTTGTCCTCTTTGAAGACACGAGCAAAGTTCACGACAGTAGTTGTTACGAAATAGAATCTCTCTGAAGCAAACGATAATCTACCTCGTCGTCCCATTTGCCTCCTTAGTTATTGCACGGGCACGGACTGGTCCGTGCCCGCCCCGTGTCAAAGCTAGTCTCACGGCTGACACGGTTCATACCGTTGCCATCTCCTGGCTGGCACGGTCCCTACCGTGCCAGTGAAAATGATGGCAGTGGAGTCATCTCCCATCTGACGGGCACGGACTGGTCCGTGCCCGCCCGGTGAATCGGATAAGCGTAGAGTCCGATTCCCAATCGGACAGGTGTAGAGTCAGAGTCCGATTCATAATCGGATCGAGTCCCGTCCACCTACGAACTGGGGTCTACTTCATGAGAATCATCTTATTCGATTCGACAAACTTAGCTTTGCCGTCGTTGGCAATGGCGACCAAGCGGTAGAAATACACACCTGTCGGAACTGGCTGACCGTTACCGTTTCTTGCGTTCCAGAACGCAAGGTGGAATCCAGCATGGAGGTTCTCGCTCACCAACGCTATCACCTCTCGACCGAGAATGTCATAGATCTTCAACTCGACTCTGCTGTCCAATGGCAATGCAAACTTGATCTGCGTCGCAGGATTGAAGGGGTTCGGATAGTTCTGACTCAACTCATAGTTCGCAGGTATCTCCGAACTTCCTGCGATGCTTGAAACAAAGATAGTCCTGAACCGTGAGAGTGTTGACCAGTCGCTCGAGCCAAGTGCATTTGACGCCCTCACCCGCCAATTGTAGATCGTGTTGCTGTAGAGCTTGTCAACGTGGAATGTGGTATCCGTAAGTCCGGTTGTGTCCACTGCTACTGTCGTGAAGCCTGCGCTAGTAGAGACCTGAAGTTGATACGTTGCCGCACAGCGTGCCGGGTGCCAGACAAACGTCGGATTTGTTGGTACATCAAGAGTGCCATACGCCGGGTAAGCAACCAGTGGCGCAGGCGGCACTGCAAGTCCCGTCGTGAAACTGTATGCGTCTGAATACGCACCGTCTCCTCCGGCATTTCGAGTACCCACATGCCAGAAATACTTTTGCCAACCGAGCAACCCATTGACGACTCTGAAGGTGTCAACCATGGTGGAATCGTTGAGAAACACCCCCGCGGCAAAGTTCGGATCTGTCGAGATCTGGATCCTATACCTCGAAGCAGTCAGCACGCGGTTCCATCGAAGGGACAAACCTGTCGCAGCCTGGTTTGTATCCCCATTGGCAGGAAAGGCAAGCGTCGGAGCGGGTGCAGGTGTTACTGCTATCACTGAACTCATTGCGCTTTCGTTATAGTTCCGGTCAAGCGCTGTCACGACGTAGTAATAAGGAGTCGGTGAGGTTGGAGGAATCGGCGGTTGGTTGCTACCCCCCCCCTGGAGAGCAACAATGTTCCTCACGTCACTCAGTTCGCTTGGCTGTGACGGCAGATGATCGAAGCGATATACTACATACCGTGAAGCAGTGTCGTTATCCGATGCTGGTAACGGTGTGTCCCATCGCAGAGCTGCGCCTGACGCTGTGCTCTCATACGTGAGGTTCCTTGGCGGATTGGGAGGCACTGAATCCTTCCATGCCATCGAAGGGATTAGCGAAGGATACCGATAGGAAAGTGATTTCAGCGTGTCCACCAAGTCACCGGTGATGAAGTTCGCCCTAAAGAAGACGCTACCACTCACTCCGCCATTATTTCTGTTGAGCCGGATCTGGTTAGCGATTTCATTCGGCGAAAGCTGATAAGGTGCCTGCCCTGTGTACAGATGCCGCCCATTCCTCACCGACTCCCACCAAGGCATCAACTTGGAAAAGTCTTGGCCGCCGCCGATACGCCAATAGAGCTGTGGAGTAACGTAGTCAATGATCTTCTGATTCAGCCACGCAACGGCGTCACAGTAAATGTCGTTGTATGCATCGAGTCCGGTAATGCCCGGCGGCGTACCATTCCTCCAAATTCCAAATGGGCTTATCCCGACCTTCACGTACGGCTTGACAAGCTGGATACTGTCGTGTACTTGCTTGATAAGGAGGTTCACATTCTCCCGACGCCAGTCGCCAATTCTCTCCTTGCTATATCCTCTGTTGTGCACCGCAAATGAAGAGTCATCCTGATTGGTGAATCTGTGTTCGGGATACGGATAGAAATAGTCGTCAAAGTGCACAGCGTCAACATCGTATCGGCGGACCACATCCATGATGATCATCGTCACATAGTCGCGAACCTCTGGGAGGCCCGGGTCGAGTAGCTTATATTTGTCCGGACAAGTGATCACCCAGCTCGGATGAAGTACAGTGACATGGTTTGGTGCGACTGGATATGTGTTCGTTTGGCGATACGCGCGATAGGGATTGAACCATGCGTGAAGTTCCATACCGCGCTTGTGTGCCTCCCCGACTGCGAACTGGAGTGGATCGTAAAAAGGACTCGGTGCCCTCCCTTGTTGGCCCGTAAGCCAATACGACCAAGGATCGTACGGTGATGTGTAGAGCGCATCGCACTCGGTTCGGATTTGAAAAACAACCGCGTTGATGCCGGCAGCTTTGAGCCTGTCGAGGATTGCGATCAGCTCAGCCTTCTGTGATTCGGTTGATCCACCTGCCGTTGAGGGCCAATCGAGGTTTGTCACAGTTGCTATCCACGCGCCGCGGAGCTCACGCTTCGGATACTGCGCGAAAAGGAATGGGGCAAGGGTTAAAACGAAAAGCAGTGTCAGTCGTTTCATAGTTTGGTTTCCATTATGTCTGACATTTTCGGATGGTGCCTGCGTGAAATCAGGCGATTTCACGCTCCATATTCACTCCATATTCCGCGGAGTCCCGCTTTGCAGGATTACACAGAACACGCAACGGTTAAGAGTAAATCTTTGATTGCAAAATATATTCTTCAACCTCTGGCGGGACAAGATACCTGATGGATTTTGCTTGTCGGACTTTCGCACGAATATCAGTTGAAGAAATTTCAATGTGGGGTACACCTACAAACACGACTTTACGAATGAGATCGTTTGCCACATGACTCATATCACATCCTGGTCGGTTCATTACAACAACCTGGCAGGCCTTCAAAATGTTCTCAGGCGATTTCCAAGTGTGAAAATCAATGAGTTCATCAGCGCCGATGATGAGAAACAGTTCATCGTTCGGATAGAGGTTTTTCAGTTGTTCGAGTGTATCAATCGTATAGGATTTACCCTTGCGTCTAACTTCTATTTCAGACAGCTCAAAATGGGGGTTCTCGGCGATTGCTCTGCGTGTCATCTCAACCCGGTGTGTTGCCGCTACTATACTGTTTCTGCTCTTATGCGCTGGCTTTGCAGATGGAATGAAGAGTATCTTGTCAAGATGCAACTGCTCCCTCACACTTTCGGCAACAATGAGATGTCCCGTGTGAGGAGGATTGAATGTTCCACCAAAAATTCCGATGTTCATTGGTAAGCTCCCGGTCTGTATTCTTTGAAGGATTGATAGAGCACAAAGAGATTCTCTCTGCTGAGGTTGTCCAAAAAGACCACAACTGTCACCCCGAACTTGTTTCGGGGTCTGAAAACAGCCCAAAACAGATGCTGAAACAAGTTCAGCATGACAACGGTGGTGCGTCCGTTTACTTTTTGGACGGCCTCACGACTTTTCTTCGAGAGTTAAACTCTCGAAGAACAAGTGAGATTCATGAAGCACTGAGTAATTTAGGGTGTCCCCACTTGGCGATAGGTCTCAAGCGTCAACCGGGCACACTGTTTCCAAGAAAACAGTTTGATCCGTTCATATCCGTTTTGAATCATCGAAGTCCTTAGTTTTTGATCGCCAACTATGCGTTCTATTTGATGTGCCAACTCGTCCTTCTCCTTGGGAGAATAGAGAATCGCTGCATCACCCACAATTTCAGGAATCGAGGTTGTGTTAGAGGCAATCACTGGTGTACCGCACGCCATTGCCTCGAGAGGCGGTAGTCCAAAACCTTCATACAACGATGGGAGTACCAATGCCTCCGCAAAATTGTATACTCTGACGAGATCATCCAAAGCGATTCGCCCAAGGACTTTCAATCTGTTCCGGAGATTGGAGTCTCCTGCAATATGTGCTAAGTGCGGATAGGATCCAAGCGTATCACCGACAAGAACCAGAAGTGGGCAGGTCGTTTCCCTCACTTGAGCAAATGCTTTGAGCAGTGTCTCAAGATTCTTGTGGGGCTTGAAATTGCCGACGTAGAGAATGTACCTGCCCGCAATAGAATGTTTTTTGCAGAAGCGTTCTCGTTCTGTTTTCTCTAGCGTCCGAAATCTTTCATTAACGCCGAGATATATGACCTTCACCTTCTCAGCAGCAACGCTCATTTCAGCCACAATCTCACTCTTGGAATAATGCGAATCTGTGATCACTACATCAGCTCTACGGCACGCAGAGGCAAGCACAGCTCTTGCATAGAGCCGCTGCCGCATGTCGAGATATTCCGGAAATCTGAGATGAATAATATCATGTACCGTCACCACCCGCTTTGAGATTAAGCCGAACGGCAAGGTATAGTGAGGAGCATGGAAAACATCAACCTGTTCCTTGTTTGCCTGACGGGATAGTGTGAAGAGTTCACTGAGAGAATACTTCTTTGAAGCGCTGATGATTTTTGGGAACCGCTCTCCAAGATCAATCTTGTCGCTATCGCCTGGTGCAACGAAGAGGCAGTAGTCATTCTCTTCATCAACTTCACGAAACTGTTGGAGAAGGTTCTGGATATATGTTCCAATCCCTGAATCAAAATATTTCCGAATGTCTATCCCGATACGCAAGACTGCTCCGAGAAATCACGGCGGTTCAAAACTGTGCAGTAAGCAAATCTTCTGACTGAGCGTTTCTCAACTCAACTGCACTCTTGCCTTTACCATTTGATCAATGTTTTCCATCACCTCAGTAATTGTGATCAAGTTCATACAGCGCATATCATCGCAGGTTCGCTTTTCACAGTAACTACAAAACACCTCCTTCTCGATCACCCTGACATTGTCCCCATACGCTCTCCAACGGCGGCTATCAAGCGAGGTGGTGTGAAGAACAATCACAGGTGTTCCGACCGCAGCCGCAAGATGAATCTGTGATGAATTGTTGCCTATGAATAAATCACATTTCTCAATGATGGCTGCAGTCTCGGTGATGCTGAGTCCTGTCAGGTTCACTGGTTCACACGCAAGCAGGGGCTTCATCCGTTCTATCAACGCGTTATCTTCTTTTCCACCAACGAGCACAACTGCTGAATTGTATTTTTCTTTAACAAGATTCATCACTTGCGCATAGCGATCCAGAGCCCACAACCGTGCAGGATCTCCTGCACCAATATGAAATCCGATGATGAGACTGTCATGGTGCGGCATCAGCGCATTGGCTTTCTCTCGTTCATCGGAGGAAACGAAGAGTTTGGGTGCTGTCACGGGTTGCTGACAGCCCAACCGCTTCACCGCTTCAAAGAGAATCTCCACCTGATGCCTTCCAAGAGGGGGCATGGCGCGCCGTACCTCCACTTCGTGTGTCAAAAGAAATCCAAGCCCCATACTGCCAAAGCCAACCCTCAGTGGGATGCCGCTCAAGAACGCCATCACGATAACAAACAAATCGCCTCGCAGATCAAAGAACAGATCATACCTCTCTTTCTGTAGAGATCGGATCAATCGCACGAATGATTTCCAGTTTGGTGTCCTCGCTGTGCGACTCAGCCAGGTGGCATCATAAATTCTCACCTCATCAATGTCAGGATTATCTTTCAACGCCTGACTGCTTGCTTCTCTCACCATCATCGTGATATGTGCTTGTGGGAACATCTTCCGGATCGCTTCCACCGTTGGCGTTGCTAGTAAGACATCACCGATGTGGTCAAGTTTGCATACAAGAATCTTCCTCACATCCTGCAACGACTTCCTCTGTGGACAAATGAAGCACACCAGAGTGAAAACAAACTTCCCTACAGCGTCTATCACGTAGAAAACCGCCCTTACTTTTCGACTCTTATAGACGTATCTGTGTTGCTTCATAACATTTGATTTTCATTTCAGCCTGAGTCATTCCTTTTCGAACATCAGATGCTTCACCCTCCTGAACAGTTCGATGACGACTTCGACTCTTATCAAGAGACAAAAGGCTAAGTAGACTAGGCTTCCGAGAAGGAGCGGCATACAGATCTGCACAATCTTACCTAATAGACTTGGCGCGATCTCTAGTTGTCCAACATAATAATTGACAAGAAGTATCGTAGCCCCAAACGCGGCTGCCGCTACTAATACTTTGCCCAGTGACTGCAATATATCAAGATAATTCACACGGATATAACGCTGAATTTGAACAAAGAAGATCATCGTATGAATGGTCGCTGTCAAAGAGATCGCTATCGGAATACCGATGTAACCGAACACGCGAGGCAGCGTTATGATCAACGCGATATTGATCACGACAGCCGCGGCACCTATTTTGAGAAGCACGTCATTCTTTTTGAATGCCTGATAAAACCTGGGAAAAGTATTCGTCATGGCTAAACCTAAAAGTCCAAGACTGTAATACATCAGAGCAGTGGCGGTAATAGTGGTGGAGTATTGGTTGAAGGCTCCTCGTTCAAAGAGAAGACTGACGATCGGGGTTTGCAGACAGAGGAAGACAACGCTCAGTGGGATGATCAGCACAAAGATTGCTTTCAACAACTTATGAAACAAATCCTGAATCTTTTGGCTATCTTCTGCAAGAAAACTCTCTGAGATAGTCGGATAGAGAACCGTGTTGATGCCGATAACCGCAAAGTTGATAAAGAATACCGACATCTTGAACGCTATATCCAATGCCGTCAGTTTTCCGGCTTCAAATCCTGAGACGATGCGCTTCTCAATAAACACATTGACTTGGTTCAATAGGGAATATAGAATAAGTGGTGAGGCGAGGACGACCAACGCTTTGATCACTGGATTTCCGAAACGAAATGTCAGTCTATAGTGTACTCTGTTTCTGGCAATACTTCCGAACTGCACCATGACAAACATAGACAATCCGACCAGATAACCAATTGCTGCGCTCGCAATGCCGACAGAACGGTAGAACAAAAAGATGGTGCATATCACGAAACCGTATATCCAGATTCGCTGAGATGCGGGCAAGGCAAATCTCTTGTATGCGTTCATGATATTGGCAAGGAATGCGGACACGATGCTCAAGAACACAACAAACGATGTGAGACGCATCAAATCAGTGGCTAAAGCTTTCGTTTCAGCAGCAAATCCTTGTGCGACGAGTTCAATCAGAAGAGGCGACGCCAGGTAGATAGTGACAGAGACGAACAAAGCCAAGAGAACAAAGAAATTGAGAGCGATGCTGAACACTTCAGCGTCATCTGTTTTCTCTCTATGTTCATAGAAGGTTGGAATAGTGATCGCATTGGTGATCGAGCCTGCTTCAATCGAGAGAATGATCGGAATCACCAGAGCCATTTTGTATGCATCCGTGATCCACGTTGTCCCGAACTTCGCCGCAATGACCATCTCTTGAACAAGGTTTAGCACTTGCCCAAGAATTATCACAGCACTAACGACGCCTATAGATGATAAGAGCCCGTTTCTATTTGACATGTGCAGGTTTCTTTATTCACGGCAGATCGTCCAGTCGCCTGCTCGGCACATTCCCCTAAGGAGAAGCGCAATAGTCACCGCACACTGCCTTGGAGTTTGGATAGTTCACGCTTAATGCCTTGCGCATACGTGGAAGTACTATCTGTCTCCAAATACCGCTCAAAATATTTCCTCGCATTTGCATATTTACCACACATGAGATAGAGATATCCCACATCACCATCAATCACTAGTATCCAAGGTCGTTCCTGAACGGCTAATGCTTTTTCATAGAAGTATAGTGCCCTTGAAGCGTAGGTTTGCAACTCCTGGTCTTGAGCACCTTGTGCAAGTTGAGCATCTCGTGTAAGCCTGTAAAATGTCTTTCCAAGACCTATCAGTGTGTTGATTCGGAGCGTGTCCATAGCATACGACTGTCCGAAATACTCTAGAGCAGTCTTACAATCGCGCTTTATCACATAATGGAACCCCAGGAGTTCATAACCATGCGGTAATAGTGGAAAGGCTGTTTTGAACTCCTCACCCTGTCTTTGTATATCCAAATTATAGGCGACAGCTCCAACGATAAGAAATCGAGCATAGACATCATACAAGAATCGTTGGTTCTCAGTGAGCAATAGATTATTCGTTCTCACGGTCAACGCTCGCTCACTCTCCTCAACAGCGTGCGACAGACTATCAAGTGCGCATAGAAATACGTCTCGGTACTTTGGTGAACCCTTAATAAACATGAGCAATTTATCACACGCTCCCGGATCGCCATTCAACACAATCATCCGCTGAAGTACCTCGTATTCTTTTCGATCATCTTTCCGGTTGTGATAATACTTCCTCAGCACCTCATAAGCATAGCTGTAATCATACGTCGCCGCATTCACCGTCGTCTGATTCAATAGTACCATGTTCTCGTAACGCTCTATCGCTTTCTCTCCCACAACGTTCACTAATACCCACGGTACAAAGCCCACGACTGCGCTTCCCACCAGTACATACTCCAAATAATTCCGCATCTCTCTCGGCTTAGGCTTCCCCATTACACCCCGCAAGCAATACAAACCAAGTAATGTAAGGCTTAACCCAAACACCCCGTATATATCCCAATCCCGCATCCAAAATCCCGAACTATACGAAACAAACAACGCAAAGAAATACCCCGTAACAAGCAACAAGAATAACACCTCCTTCCTGCTCCAAGCAACCTCGCGACGCCACACTGTCAGTGCAGCAATCAACAGCGCTATGCCAACCCCAGAAAGCACCAGCAGTTCATTCCCTAAGTCTATTAAATGCGCGCTCGAAAGTAATGTGTATGACCCCAAGCCTTCATACTGCTTGAAGGGAATAAAAAAACCATTCTTCCGATACTCACCGCCAATAAAATAATACCCCACAAGTAACACCACCGTCACAGCATAGATCAGCGCAACATGTTTGAACGTTACACTTCGCTGCCACCGTCGTTCTAAGAACCGGTCGGCATAAAGATAGACCAACGACGGCAGTAAGCAGAGACTCATCAAATGCAGACCAAGGGCAACACAGCATAATACCGTTGGCAACCACAGTCTACTTCGTCTCTCCAGCGTCCTGAGTGCAACAACCATGTAAACGAACACACTCAGGTAATGAATCACATAGTACTCCACATACCCGAAGAAAAACAGTGTCCCCCCACAACAGAGAATTGTTACAAACACCACAAGGCGCAGTCCTGCATCCCGGCTATATTGCTCAGTGAATTTGAGTAAGACAAAAATAAACACACTTCCTATTATGCAACTTGTCACTTGCCACGTGGTCAGCACAAATACATAAGGCGCGTAGATCTCGGGATTTATTATTGATCTCAAGAGTTCAAATAAGCGAAGATACAACCACATGCTGCCTGGTTCAGTCTGCAACATTGGTCCTATATCGAAGCCGGCTCCTAACAGATGACGGACAAAGATATGTACCAATCCGTTACCGTCACCCAACAGGGGATAGGGGATAGTAGCAAGATAAAACATGATGCCAAACAGCAAGCTCAGTAGAAGATAGAGTCCCGTTGAACCGATACGTTTGCGTAAAGCTGTCAATGCTGCTTCACCTCGATTCACGATGCGCTGAAACTGGGACTGGAAAAGCGGAAAACAAAAGACAAGAGCTAACACAGTGAAGAGCAACGTTACCCATAGCGGGAAATACGCTAAGTGGTTTACACCCCACAACCGCTCTTTCGGAAAGAACGCCGCAACGAACCGCAGTAACGCAAGCAACAGAAACGCGCCACCGAAGACGCGCCGGATGTTTCTCACTTCCTTAGCGTCATCAATCTTGCTTCCCTTTCTTCCCGCAGATTGACCGGGTTGTTGTTGTGGCTTGCTTTGCTTGGACATTCAACATCCCTCTTATTGAATCTCTTCGAGTTGCTTAGATGCTGTACACCGCCAACACAGTAAGGTGGGTTGTCCCTGAATTCCTGCGGAGGTGAACACAAGGTTCATCCTGACAGAAAAAGCATTTCTCGTTGATCAATTATTGCATCCGTCGGTTCTCATCTAAATCCTAACGCCGCATAGGTGACGAAATGATGTAAGTTCGCGTCACCGGTAAGCCCGAGTTTGAACTGTGAGAGCGGCAGCCATTCGTCAGAGATACTCGTGCCGTAGCGCAAGAGATGTCCTGTGAGCTGTCTGTTCTCAGCTATCTGCGCGAGCAGCATCGCGAAATTAATTCCAAACGACACAGCGAATCTGCCACACCAAGTTATCTTGTATTGCGAAATGTCGCTCTGGTCAACGAGACTACTGAAAAACCCGTGCACCTTTTCGGACGTAATGACGCCAGTTAGATATTCATCCAGCAGGTTGTTATCAAGTTCAGTGGCTTTTTTATAGCCGTCTGCATTGCATCCAAACGGATGGTAGTCATAATAGCTCCAGCCATAATCGCCGTAGTGCTGTCCGTCGGTCGAGCACAGAATCGCAATATCTTCTCCTAACTTCCAACTGTTTTGTTTCATTATCTCGGCTACCGCACCGGCAAGTTCCCGCCCCAACTTCTGCATTGTGTTCCAGTCGGTGAATGGTATGAAGATGGGTATGATCTCGACATTTCTATTGTAGTACTGGAGGAACGGTATCTGCGCTTCTAAAGAATGTTCTGTTTCCGCAAGAGAGCGGTTCACCGTGTAGCTATTTGACTCCAGCTTCATTAGGATTTCGTCTCTGAGTCTGGATACCTTCACTGGTCCATATGGTCCACGCCATCTTCCAAAGTCGCAGAATATTAGCTTGTTCCGAATGCCGAAGGCTTCAGACCAGTGGGCATTGCCGATAAGAATGACCGTCCTTGCTTTTATGTATCTGTGAACATGAACGTAGTCATAAGCAGCGAGCGCATAATCGTCATGAGGTGAGACTCCGCAGACGAAGGCGGTGTTCTCATCAAGGTTGAATTTCCGCTGGTTATCCTGTATCTTGATCCGCTCGTGTTCCTCGCTGGACTTCCCGATGTAATCTATCTGCTCAGCGGTTTGAGGAAATCCAACAATATCCACCAGTCCTCGCTGGTCTTTTTCCGAAGGGATGGTGGTTTTCTTGAGCACCCGTTCCAGCGGAATTTGTGCGGACGATCGTTGGGAACTCGCGCTCATAAGTACAGCAAGAAGAACAAGCGTGCATAACAGATGTTTGGACATAGGCATCTCTAGAGTTTTCGAGCAACCACCCGCAGGTTTTTGGATCTGCAGGAGGTTAGATCAGTCTCGTGCAGGCGGATCACCGATTCGGCATACATCTATTCAAATCACATTAGAGCATTGACAATCCTCTCGCTCGCTTTCCCATCGCCATAAGGATTCACGCCTGTTGCCATCTTGCTGTAAGCGTACTTGCTGTTCAGAAGTTCACGTACGCTGTCAACAATCCTTTTTCTATTTGTTCCCACTAGCTTTGCCACTCCGGCTTCAACGCCTTCGGGTCGCTCGGTCACTTCTCGCATCACGAGCACGGGCTTTCGCAGTGATGGTGCCTCCTCTTGAATACCACCTGAATCCGTAAGGATCAGATAGCTCTTGTTCATCAGATAAATCAATTGCTCATACCGTAGTGGCTCGATGAGATGGATCCTCGGGATGGAGCCAATCACTCTGAAGACCGTTTCCCTTACTCTCGGATTGAGATGCACGGGATATACGATCTCCACAGACTTGTCTGTCTCCACAATCTCCTTAATCGCTAAACACATCTGCTCGAACGGCTCCCCGAAACTTTCCCGGCGATGTGCCGTCACGGTGATCAGTCTGAGATCATCGCCATTTACAATTCTCTCCACGATTCCTCTCTTCAACTTTGCTGTGCTCAGGAGTTCTTTCTGTGCTTGGTCAGAATAGCTTTCCAACTGCTGAATGCCCATCAGCAGTGCGTCAATGACGGTGTTTCCTGTGAGATACACTTTCTCGTTGTCCACACCCTCTTTGAGCAGATTTTCGACCGCCTTCTTCGTGGGCGCAAAATGATAGTCGGTAAGCGCGGTCGTCAGTTTTCGATTCATCTCCTCGGGAAAGGGACTGTATTTGTTGTAGGTTCTGAGTCCTGCCTCAACATGTCCAACTTTGACTTTTTCATAGTACGCCGCGAGTGCACTGGCAAATGTCGTGGTCGTATCTCCTTGAACAATGACGATATCAAAGTGCTCTCGTTCGAAGATCTCCTTCATTCTCAAGAGAACTGTCGAAGTGATATGATATAGCGATTGGCTCTCTACCATCACATGCAAGTTGTAATGATAACCCAGATTGAAAAACTTCATGACCTGCATCAACATCTCTTTGTGCTGAGAGGTGATGCAGACCTTAGTGGCAAACTGCTCAGGATGTTTCTCCAGCTCTTTAATCACGGGAGCCAATTTGATTGCTTCCGGCCGTGTGCCGAAGGCAACGAGGATGGATTTCATTTGATGTCTTTCTCGCGTAGATGTGCTGAGGAGAGTCTGGTACAACTACGTGCATTCAGGGAATTCAGAAGTGCCGCCTTGCGGCATGGCGCCAAAGGCGCTCATCAGAATCCAGAATTCAGAATGCAGACTAAGAATAGCTTTGCCTTTCATTCTGACTACTGATTCCTGAATTCTGACTTCTTGTGACAATGACAATCATAGCCTGAACAGCTACAGAGAATCACACACTGCCAGCCAACATCCCCGGTCTCAGCATCTTCCCTATCGCAACTCGAAGCGATTCCACTTCTTGAAGGTACGGCTCTCGCTTCCTTGATGGACAGTTTCTGCTCTCGTGTTTCTTGAAGGCTAGCTTCGTCGCCAACTTGATGTACTGCTTCTGATCTACATAGGGTGGATACCAACCAATCAGATGTCTTCTGCGCGTGTACGGCAAGAAGTTGAGATGTTCTGGGGGGATCAACCCGTTCTGCGATTCCTCCGTCAATTCCATCTTAATCATTCTGCTTTCAAGGAGGAGCGAAATCTGGAGCACGGTCGTAATAGCCATCACGCCGAATAGAATGAACAGAAATCCAAGAATGGCTGTTTCGCCGAAACTCACGGTGAGGTTCCAGAAGATATGCATAAACATCGCAACACCCAACCCGAGAGGAATCAGCACCCATTTTACCATCGTCGGTCTGAATTTGGCAAAACCCACAAACGCACCAAACGTACCTGTCGCCATGGAGTGCATCACGGCAGAGAAGAACGTTCGAACCAGCACCAATATGACCCACGCCTCCAGTGTCTCTGCCCCAAGGTAATACATGAAATTCTCCGTCATCCCGAAGCCAAGGCCAATGGCTGCGCCATAGACGAAGCCATCGCTCACACCATCAAATTCTCTCTGCCTCATAGTGACGAGCAGCAGAAAACCTCCCTTGGTGATCTCTTCAACAAACGGTGCGATCATCACAGACTCTGCCAGTTCTATCCCCCGTGCGCTGGTAACCAGCCCCGAAATCATTCCTCTGAACATCTCACTTCCAGCAACGCCAAAGACTACTGCCCCGAAGGCTCCCCAGAGGAAATTCTTGAACACCAGCCACAGAGGTTCACGCTCATAGCGATCCATCCCCCACACGAGGAAGAGAAACGCTACCATCGGAACTACAGCGAAGACGAGTGAGAAGAAAGCAAGCATGTGAGTTTATTCTTCTGATTGTGTGCGACGCACCTCTGAAGTGCGTCCCTCCTTTCTGTCTTTCATTAGGAACGGTATCCTCAGCACCCACTAACTTGGAAATTGTCCCTTCCATTTGTGATTTCGAAACTAAGCTGCGTTACATTCCGTACATCGCGATGATTTCATCCCTTTTCTTGCCAAGGATATTGTACTTCGCGCCGACCTTGGCGAACGCCTCAACCGCTTTGTCAATGTGCTCAATTTCATGATCGGCAGAAATCTGAACGCGTATCCGTGCTTGACCTTGAGGCACTACCGGGAAGGAGAATCCGATCACGTAGATTCCTTCTGCATAGAGATCACGAGCCACATCTTGAGCAAGCTTCGCATTGTAGAGCATGATCGGGACTATCGGATGCACGCCTTCCTTGATGTCAAAGCCAGCCTTGGTGATCTTCTCTCGAAAGTATATCGTATTTCTCTCGAGTTTATCTCGGCGCTCGGTGGATTTCGAGATCAGATCAACTACTCTGATGGATGCAGCGACAATCACCGGAGGAACTGTATTCGAGAACAAATACGGACGTGCGCGCTGACGGCACAAGTCAACAATTTCTTTTCGTCCACTAACGCAGCCACCTGCAGCACCGCCGAGTGCTTTACCTAATGTCGTTGTGATGGCATCAATGCGACCCATCACGCCGCAATGTTCATGTGTGCCCTTCCCATGCTTTCCGACGAATCCCGTCGCATGAGAATCATCTACCGTCACCATCGCATCATACTTCTCAGCAAGCTCACAGATCTGATCGAGCTTCGCGATGTCTCCATCCATTGAGAACACACCATCGGTGATGATCATCCGGAAGCGGCAGCTCTGTGTCTCCTGCAATTTCTCTTCGAGGTGTGCCATGTTCGAATGCTTGTAATTGAAAAGCTGCGCTTTACACAGTCTCATTCCATCCACGATTGAAGCGTGCACGAGACGGTCAGCAATCATCGCATCATCTTTGTCCAACACAACTTCAAAGAGACCAGCGTTTGCTTCCATACACGACGGGAACAACGCTGTATCTTCCGTGCCGAGGAACTCTGTGAGTTTTTTCTCCAACTCCTTGTGAATATCCTGAGTTCCGCAGATGAATCGAACGGAGGACATCCCGTATCCTCTCGTCTCCAGTCCATCGTGAGCTGCCTTCACAACCTCAGGATGACTCGATAACCCGAGGTAATTGTTTGCACAGAAATTTATGACTTCCTTTATCGGAGCACCTGTAGGATATTCCACCTTGATATTCGCTGCCTGAGGTGACTCGATGTACCGTTCTTCTTTGAAGAGTCCTCCCTGTCGGATACCCTTCAACTCACCCCCGTAAAAATCTCTCGCTTTTTCGCTATATGCCATACGTTCTCCTTAGATTTTCTCCAATTCTCTGAGTAGGTTGAGGATGTTGCTCACAGAATCGAACGCCTCCGGCGTTGCCTTTTCATCGGGAATCTTGATATGGAATTTCTTCTCGAGGAAGGTTTTCAATGACACCATGGAAAACGAATCAACAATACCGCTCGATATCAGCTTTGTGTTTTCGTTCACTTCCATAGACGAATCTTCTTCAAGGTATTCTCTCTTGACGTAATCAATAATTAACTTCTTGACATCTTCAGCCATTTGTCCTCCGGAGATGAGATTTGAAAACTATTGTTTGTGGATTAGTCATTTTCTAACGTTGATGTGTCGCCGATTTCTTCACCCCATTCCTTTGCCCTAAGAAGCCTTCGCATGATTTTGCCACTACGAGTTTTGGGAAGCGAATCAACAAACTCAATTTCCTGGGGCATAGCAAGTGGCGATAGTTTCTTTCTGACGAAATTCATGATGTCCAGTTCGAGATCATCGCTTGGCTGGTATCCGGATTTCAACGCGACGAATGCTTTCACCACCTCCATGTTGATCGGATCAGGTTTCCCAACAGCGGCAGATTCAGCCACAGCCTTATGCTCAAGAAGCGCCGATTCGATCTCGAACGGTCCAACAAGATGTCCAGCCGTGTTAATCACATCATCGTCTCGACCTACGAACCAGAAGTATCCTTCGTTGTCAATGCTGGCGCGGTCACCGCAGATGTACCAACCATTCTTGAACTTGTTATCATAGGTATCCTTGTTGTTCCAATATGCTCTCATCATCGAGGGCCAGCCGGGTTTCAGTGCGATGAGACCAACAGTGCCAACTGCGGTTATCGGCTCGAACGTCTTTGCGTTTAAGACCGTAGCACCAATGCCGGGAAATGGTTTCCCCATTGAACCGGGCTTGATCTTCATACCAGGCACATTCGTTATGACAATTGCACCCGTTTCCGTTTGCCAATAGGTATCATGAAATGGCTTGCCGAATGCTTTCTCCGACCAAATCACCGCTTCTGCATTCAGCGGCTCACCGACACTGCAGAGATATCGGAGTGAAGAAAGGTTATGCTTCCTGACGATATCGAGACCTTCCTTCATCAGCAATCGAATCGCCGTCGGTGCTGAATACCACACGGTCACTCCATGTTTCTCGATGAATGCATACCACTTCTCAGCACTGAACCCAGCATCGAACACAACCTGCGTCACACCGTTCGCCCACGGACCAATGATGCCGTAAGAAGTGCCGGTGACCCAACCCGGATCCGCTGTACACCAGTAGATATCATCGGGTTGCACATCAAGTACCCACTTCGTGGTGATGTATTGGCTGATGACGGATGAATGAACGTGCTGGGCACCTTTAGGTTTGCCAGTAGTTCCAGAGGTGTAGTGAAGAACGGAGGGCATTTCTGGATCACCTTTGATAAAGTCAAATCTCTCAATCTTCGCTGCGTTTTCCATTGAGAAATGGATTTCATTCGAACTTGAAGCCGCCCCGTCGGCATCAACTACGATGATCCTGGTGAGGTCAGGGAGTTTGTCCTTTATCCTACGAACCTTGCCAACATGTTTCCTCGTCGTGAGAATTGCTTTTGTCTTTGCATCGTCTAATCGAGTGAACAGCGCTTCCTCTCCAAATGCAGAAAACAGCGGTTGGGCAATCCCTTCCATCTTTAGAATTCCGATGAACGAAATGTACAGCTCAGGAATTCGATCCATGAAAATACAAACGCGATCACCAGCATTCACCCCGACGTCCTTAAGGAACTTTGCGAAGGTGTTGCTATAGACTCGGATATCGTCATAAGTAAATCTCCTCACCTCGCCGTTGAAACCTTCCCATATCAATGCTAATTTGCCATTCAGCCCTTTATCGCATATTCGGTCGCTACAATAATAGCCAAGATTGTATATCCCGTTCTTTCCATATTCAAGCTCGGCTTCCGAATCTCTCCATTCAAACGTACCATATCTATGTTCGTATGAACCGATGTTACTCATGCAGCTTCCTTATGATTACGGTTTGACAATAGCTGACCCGTTTACGAAGGTAGAAACCTGCGATCCCCATCAGAGACTTCAGGATCATCAGGAAAAGCTGAGGTTGATGAAGTAGTCAACAACTTCTTGCGTTGTCACCCGTTCACGGTCTCAGAATAACCTTCAAGGCATCTCCTTCTCTTATCGCTGCAAAGCCATCCTCGAATTTCTCAAGTGGCAAATCGTGAGTGATGAATCCGCTTTGCACCAACCTGTCAGCCAAACCATGTTTGAGCATCGCCTTCATCACCTCCCAGGTTTCAAACACTCGCCTGCCTATGATACCGTGAATGGTGATACCCTTGAAGATGACAGCTTTGGAAAAATCAATCTTCATATCCCCTTCGGGCAAACCAAGCAGCGAGATGGTCCCTCCCATCCGCACAGCATCAAACGCATCGAAATACGCGTGGTAGTTGCCTGACATCTCGAACACGGCATCAACACCTGTTCCGCTGGTTTCTTCCGCCACCTTGCCAAGGAACTTTTCCCTACCACTTGCGAGACCGACATCGAAACAAAAATCGGCGCCGAACGTTCGCGCTATGTGAAATCGTCCTCGCTCAAGTTTTTCTGTCGTCACGTCTCCATGAGAAGCATCAGTGACAAAGATTTTCGATGCACCAGAATATCGCGCAATCGCCGTAGCTGCGAGTCCCTGGACGCCGCAGCCGAGTATGGCAACCGATTGTCCCATGAGATTCACCGACTGCGCTGTGTGCGTGGCATTACCGATGGCATCCATGAAAGCAATGACTTCCACTGGAATCTCTCCCTTGCGAAAGAGCACGATGTTCTCCATCGGTACAACGACATACTTCGCAAAAACGCCATCATCTTGAATACCTTTGATCATAGTATGACGGCAGACGTGGCGCTGTCCTGTTCGACATTGATAGCAAGTGCCACAGGTAATGTGCATCTCCGCCGACATTACGAAGTGTTCAGTCAGCATTTCAATGAAGCCGCTGTCTTTGGCAACATCGCGCACACTTCTGCCTTTCACAAAACTCCGGACAGTTTTGTCTGAACCGTTTTCTTTGACCACCAATGAAGCAAGATGTTCCCTTGCAAGATCACCAGCCTCGACGATCTTTCCACAGAATTCGTGACCGACCGTCACGTACGGCTTCCTGAGATCTTTCATCTCCTCTCGAATGGATTGCTTTCCGTTGTAGATTCCTACATCGGTTCCACAGATTGCCGCTGCAAGTACTTGCAATTTGATGTCGTTAGGCTTCTGAATTTCAGGGGCTTCTCTCTCAATAAGCTGGAGTCCCCTCTTCCATTCCTTGCCCTCTATAGGTTTTTCCTTTATGATTGCTTTCATTGTCTGCAATGATTGTTCTTCGAAGTGAATGAGTGGACTAATAGATCACGGATTTAACAGATGTAACTGATTTACACAGATTAATTTCCATGGTGATCCATCCAATCCGTTCAATCCGTGGTCCATTTTCGTTAACATCTTCACAAATTCAAACCACCCACTGCATGCAATGCTCTGCGATCAAACCAGCTTAAGAATATTCGCCAGGACTGCGCTACTCAGCATGTCGCCATCAGAGACAACGACATTCCCCTCCAGATGCTCCAGCTTCTTTGTCCCGGCAATGATCGTTGAGACCGCATCATTCGCTAGGACAAACCGCAGCGACAGTTCTGGCAACGTCACTGCTGCGCTCTGTGCCAACATTTGCAACTCTTCTATTCGTTTGATGTCGCTTTCGGACAAAGCGCGAAACCTCGGCGTCATTCTGCCGTGTGCGAGTCCGTCTTTTATGATGACGCCAACGTTGTTCTCTTTCGCTTTCCTCAGAACAGGCTCCATCTCGCGCTGGAGCGGATTGTAACTCACTTGAATTGTATCATAGCCGCCGTCGTCCAGCGCGGCAAGAGCCGCTTCTGTTGTATCACAACTGATACCGAGAAACCCGACCTTGCCATCCCGCTGTGCGTCTTGCATTGCCCGCAGCGTCTCGCCTCGCCGCACAACCTCAGCCGAGCCGCTGTGGATCTGCAGAAGATCAAGGTAGTCAGTCTGGAGCTGATGCAGACTGTTTTCGATGAATCTCTTCGTCTCGCGCGCAGAGTAATCATATACCGACTGTTTCCCATCGAACCACTCACCGCACTTCGTGGCAAGATAAAGCTTATCTCGCTTTCCTTTAAGAGCTTTTCCAATGCGCTCTTCGCTGAGTTGATATGCGGGTGCAGTATCTATGAAATTGACGCCTAAGTCCAATGCTCGATGGAGAAGTCTAGTTGCATCTGCTTCATCTGGTTTGGCAATATCGGTTCCGATGCCCCAATCGCGTCCAATCTCCAGAGCCTCCCAAAGCGATTTCGGAGACGATCAAGTCTGTTCTTCCAAGTTTGCGGTAGCGCATTACTGTTGCGTTATTTTCACTTAGTCCGTACTCTGTTGTCTCATTCCACCCAACTGCTCAATCTTCACCTGCCGAACGCGCCGCTCTGCCCTCTTGGTCACGGTGAACTGCAGGTCGCTGGACATAATCCTTTCGTTCAGCGCAGGAATACGACCTGCAACCTTCATGACAAATCCTGCCATAGTATCGTAATCCTCACCCTCCGGAAGATGAAAGTGTTCAAAACGTTCATTGAAGTCTTTCACCTTCATGCGTCCATTGACCAGCACGGCACCGCCTGGCATCATTTCAAATTCCCTGTGTTCCTCATCGTACTCGTCATGAATCTCACCAACAATCTCCTCGAGTATATCCTCCATAGTGATAATTCCCTCCATACCGCCAAACTCATCCACAACAATTGCAAGGTGAATTCTTCTCGCCTGAAACTCACGCAAGAGCTGACTGATCTTCTTGGTATCGGGGACGAAGTACGGAGGACGGATGATGTCGTGAATCACGATCAGTTCCGGATGCTCCATGAGACTGATGATATCCTTCGAGTACACTACGCCGACGATGTTATCAATACTCCCTTTGAAAACAGGCATGCGTGTGTACCCTTCCTCAACAACTTTCTTGATAATCTGCTCGCGAGGTAAATCAATATCAATGGCGACAACATCAGTACGAGTCACCATGATCTCGTTTGCAGTGGTGTCGGTGAATTCAAAGATACTCTTGATCAGTTCGTGTTCAGTTTTGCCAATCACACCCGTTTTCGTTCCTTCTTCCAACATCAGCTTGAATTCGTCCTCCGAGATGCGAGACTCGATGAAACTGGTCCTGTCTTTCAAAGGACGGAGGATGAAGTTAGTCGAACCGCTCAAGAAGCGAATGACGAACGAAGAGATCCGCAGGAGCCACAAGAGCAATCTCGCTGATGAGAGAGCAAGTGGCTCAGCATAGGCAAGTCCCAAGGATTTCGGCGCAAGCTCGCCCACCACAAGCGTGAAGTACGAGATCAGTATAACGACAATCGCGACAGCGATGGATTCACTGGCGTGTTGGAGCCAGGGAATAGTCTCAAGCAGAGGCTTCAGTTGCTCGACTGCGAGTATGCCTCCTAAGGCAGATGCCAATGATGGGAAGACCGTCATGCCGATCTGCACAATGGCAAAGAACTTGTTTGGATCATCAAGCAACTGTTTAACAGCCTTCGCGTTCTTGTGGTCTTGCTCGATAAGCTCCTGAATGCGGCTTCTCCGAACCGAGACCACAGCAATCTCAGCGGCGGCAAAGAAGCCGCTTGCGAAGACCAAAGCCACAATGAGAAATATGTCAAACCAGACATTCATCCCAAAATCCAATAAAGGAACCCAGAGCTGTTGTCATAGCAATGGAAATCTGTAATGAGATGACTACCCCGATTTCACCAATAAGCTGGGAGAAGCTCCGCCTCCATGCTTCGACAGGCTCAGCATGAAACGCAACACCGCGATTGTGAAACAAGAGCGCCCAAACGCTCCATGCTTCGACAAGCTCAGCATGAAACCCGCGCGCTGTTTCACCCTGAGCTTGTCGAAGGGTGGAGCGAAGCCAATTCCTTAATCGGAGTGAAACCCAGTGCCACTATCGGGGTCATCTGCCTTCCTCTCAACACTTCGGATATGCTCTTTGAAATCAGCCTGGCAGAGCGAGTACACTCCGCGTCTACGACCGTGACCTTCCACATTATTCAGCCCGCCAATTGCGCTCCACGGGTTGAGAAGTTGGGAGGACACACCAGCAGTGTGCCCTCCTCTCGAATGAATGAATCACACCGCTGGTTTAGGCTTTGGCTTGTAGATCAACGCTGCGACAATCCCAAGAATGATAGCCTGGATCATCCCGTAGATGAACCACTGCAGCGCATACGAATACGGATAGGGATACATCGCATATTCAGCATACGCCGCTGGAATGACTGTTAGGCATCCGATGTAGAAACCATAGCGAACACCTTCCATTATGCCTCTTCCTTCATATCCCTTAGCGAAAATGACCATGAAGAAGAAGGAGAAGATCAAACCAGTGAGATACATGATCCACATTTTGGAGATCCAGTCCGGTCGGAAGATCTTCTGGATTTCCGGCGCCATATAGTAACTCATCAGAAGAACGTCGTGGATCAGGTAGTTTATGAGTTCCATCACAATAAACACCACCACAAACGCAATGAGCAGTCTTTTGAAGTTCATTGTAACCTCCATTACTGAGTGAGTGGTTTAGTGAGTTAGTCCCCCAGTATCTATTTTCCTAGTCTATGTCGCATGATAGGAGACCTCGACTAACCAGAGTGCAGTAGTCAGAAGCCAGAACAAAATGCAAATATCAAAACGCAAATCTCAAATTTGATTCTTGAACTCTGATCTTGCTTTTTACCATAGGAGTTCCAGAAGGCTTCACTTGCTTGCTGGCACTTGAATGAGGCTGATTCCCGCCTGTTCTATCATGTCCTGGATCGTGTGTATCTTATATGGCTTTGAGTAGTAAATACTCTTGACACCGACGTTGATGAGCACTTTCAAGCAGTGAATACAAGGACTCGCAGTAACATACATATCAGATCCGTCAATACGGACGCCGTGCTTCGCTGCTTGTGCTATCGCATTGATCTCAGCATGAATTGTCCGGAAACAGTTCTCTTCCTCCTCACCATTTGGATTCCTGGAAACATACACTAGACATCCCACCTCAGTACAGTGGGGCAAGCCCATAGGCGATCCGTTGTAGCCCGTCGCAATGATGTTTCTGTCCCTGACAATGACAGCTCCAATCTTCGCTCTATTGCAGGTCGAACGTTCAGCCACAAGATGAGCAATGTTCATGAAGTAGGAATCCCAGCCGAGACGGCTGCTCATACGATTTTCCTCTCTATGATGCACGCATGATCAATATTCATGATAAATATACAAAGAAATTCTCAACAAGGCAAATGGAACTTCGATTGGTATGCTGATCGTAGACTCAATTTGGCGCTGATCCTGTGAGTGAAACGATAGCTTTTCAAAGGGTCAACCCCAACCAGTTTCTTTTCCCTGGTGAGTCTCACCCTACTGCCGCTGCAAGCAAATAACCTTGAATTCCTCGCTACCTACCGTGTCGCGCGCAGCACCCTGTCGCCAATAACGCTCAGTTGGACGGGTCTTCCACGATGATCCTTCGGTGTAAGCTCAGGCAAACGTTGAAACGAACGGCTCAGACGAATCGCTCACCATGTATCGCTCGCGCGCTGCTACACAGTGAGCGATTCGTCTGAGCTCATCGTCGAAGACCTGTCGAACCGTGGTGCAGGGGGTGAAATTTGTCCACGACGAAGATCAAAACAACTTCTTAGAAATGGCACTGGGACGATCGGTTAGCATAGAGATGGATCGAGTCGAATTTGGGTGAGTAACGATTTGCAGATAGAAAAATGCTGGGCATCGCCCAGCATTTTGAATGGAATAGCTCTCGATGGTGTTTATGCTGCCGGAATCTCTATAGCGACGAGGCGCGAGTTTCTTCTGAGCATCTTTCACTTTGAACAGAAGTGAGTCGCCGGACTTGTGACTGTCTATAACTTGTTTGAACTCTTCCACTGACTTCACAGGATGCTTGCCTACCTCAAGAATCACGTCTCCCTGTCTCAAGCCCCTGAGATACGCCTCGCCGTTCATCTGCACATCAGCTATGAGCACACCATGCTGCACATCGTATTGCTTCTTTGTTTGGTTGTCAAGATTCTCCACCGTGAGGCCCAGATTCTTCAGCATTACAGTGGAGGGATTTGCACTTTCCTCGGAGATGTTGTCAGATGCCTCTGCCAACTCACTGTCCTCAGTTCGTGCTCTGAGTGTCACTTGCTTCTCAGACTTCTGTCCGTCACGGAGAATTGTGAGTGTCACCTTATCACCCGGATGCTTACTCGTAATGATGCTCTGCAGTTGATTTGCCGCTGTCACTTTCACATCGTTCACAGCGACAATCACATCACCGTCTTTGAGTCCAGCTTGTTCTGCCGCTCCACCTTTGACGAGACTCTGAACAACGACGCCTTCCGCTTTCTCCAAACCAAGCGCCTTCGCCATCGTTTCATCAATATTTTGAATTTGGACGCCGATATAGCCGCGTGTCACTTTGCCGTGCTTGATTAGATCAGTCGCCACATTCTTCGCAAGGTTAATCGGGATGGCAAAACCGTACCCCTGAAATCCCCCATTGTTCGATTCGATGGCAGCGTTGACGCCTATCACCTGACCGTTCAAATCTACTAAAGCGCCGCCGCTGTTGCCGGGATTAATTGCGGCATCGGTCTGAATGAAGTTTTCCACACCATAGTTATCTTGGATGATGCGAATATTCCTACCCAGCGCACTGATGATGCCCGACGTGACAGTGGAATTTAGTCCAAGAGGATTTCCAATCGCAAGAACCCACTGACCTACCTGTACGCTATCAGAGTTGCCAATGTATGCGACGGGAAGATCTGTGCCATCAATTTTTATGACAGCCACGTCGGTCAACGGATCTCGCCCAACCAGCTCGGCGTGATATTCGCGCTTGTCACTGAGGGCGACAACAATACCGTTCTTGTCCGCTCCGTCAACAACGTGGTTGTTCGTTAGAATGTAACCTTCAGGACTGACGATGATACCGGAACCTAAACCATGCTGCGGTACGGACTTCATATCGGGAAAACGAAATTTGAAATTGGGTCCGAAGAAGAATTTGAACGGGTTGTCGTCATCGCCGTTGTCTTGATCCTTGAACTGCACGGCTTTCGGTGTTGACGTAACCTGAATCATGACCACGCTCGGTGTGACAGCTTTTGCCACTGAGATGAAGGCATCGCTCATCTCCTTTACCACGGAAGATACTTTCGTCACAGGCGGCTTTGATGCACCGAGCTGGATGTCCTTATCCTTATTGTTGGATCCGAATGCAGATACGAGCGAGAACGTCAGAATTAGACCGAAGACGACGACACCTGCTGCGATAAAACCAATCCGTCTGTTGAAGATCTTGCGTAACATTACACTAACCTCCTTTGTTAGTTGTGACTGTTTGACATTTTGGGGAAGTCTTTGTTCACCCTCATCTCATATAACGCAGATCGGATGAAACTGGAATGAAAATGAGATGAAAAATGGTTCATGGTCCTTTGCCGCTGGAGAGACATCAAGACCAAAGGCAAGGGTCCTTCTGCGCTGAGCTTCACTGATTCTCCACAGTTACACGCTGAATCTTCCCAACTGAAGCTCACGCACGCAACTATCGCACACACGAGCTGTGGGATGCAGTTGAAGTTTGTCTAGCGGTATTGGCTCCTTGCACAACGAACAAATGCCATAGGTTCCTTCTTCCATTCGCTTGAGCGCTGTCCTGAATTCATACAACCACGGATCGCCGCGAAATGACAGCATCCTGTCAAGCTGCTGTGTGCCGTGTGGTTCAGATACTATGTCCTCTAGACCTTGTGTGCTGGGACCACCGATATGCAAACGTCGGAGCATTTGACCAACGATGTTCTTCCTGAGTTCTGTTAGCTGCGTCATTGTCAGTGGCATGGGGGTCCTCCTTGTATGGCTAGTTTGACATCTTAGGGGGTGGCTTTACCTTTGTGACACCTAGGGAATGAAAACGGAATGAATACGAGATGAAAAGTCGTTCATAACTGTTGGCTTCTGGAAATTGTCTGAAAACATCCGTATATTCATATCAGATAAGACCTATGGATGTCGCTAGAGAAATACTCATTGGATGCATCGTCGGTTTTCTTTCCGGGCTATTTGGTATAGGGGGAAGCAGCATCGCAACTCCGTTGCTCAAGACATTCTTGTATGTATCGCCGCTGTTGGCATTGGCAACACCCCTTCCCGTCACAATTCCCACCGCCATTTCTGGGGCGTTTGCCTACAGTAGGGAACGACTTATCCTCTATCGTCCGGCTTTGTACACGGCACTGTTCGGTGTGCCCGCAGTGATCGCCGGCGCCTTGCTTACGAAGTACATCACTGGTAAGGAACTGATGTTAGGAACGGCGGTATTTGTCGGATTGACTGGAGTCTCGTTTCTTTTTCGAAAGGACTTGATGACGTCGGAGATAGAGGAACGACATCATTCCCTCTGGACATTTGCGGGCGTCGGTAGCATCGTTGGACTGATCTCTGGCGTGTTGGCAAACGGAGGAGGCATATTGATTGTCCCGGCATTTGTGAAAATTCTCAAGATGCCCATTAAGCAGGCATTTGCCACGTCCCTGGTGGTTGTAGCATTGATGGGGATTCCCGGAAGCGTCACTCACTTTTTGCTCGGTCACATTGATGTGCGATTGATGTTAACGCTCTCGATCGGCGTCTTGCCGATGGCGTATCTTGGTGCGAAGGTTGCGATTCATTCAAAACCCGAACGGCTTGAGAAATTGTATGGTGCAATGATGATTCTCTTCGCCGTCTACTTTTTCGTGATGGAGTTGCATGAACCCACAGGGTAGCTATGCGCATTCTTGTCATCGAAGACGAAAAGAAAGTCGCACTACAAGCATATCCCTGATGTCATTCCTTGATTTACCCACGTGAAGTGTGAGGGGTCAGGAACTGGCAGTGACAGGAGTGCACACTTTTCGATAAGAAACCGTATGTGATATTAACGGGATTGATAAATGAGTAAGTCAACTTACAAAGAACTCGAAAAACGGATAAGAGACCTTGAACAAGCAGAAGCCCTGCGCAAACAGGCACAAGAGGCATTGCGTCAAAGCGAGGAAAAATTCAGAACGCTGATAGAGAACATCGCCGTTGGGATATTCAGAAGTACCCCAGACCCCAAAGGCAGGTTTCTTGAAGTGAATACTGCACTCGTTCAGATGTTGGGTTATGAAAACAAAGGAGAACTCCTCGCGAAAGACGTCTGCGAAATCTATCAGAGCCTGGAAGATAGACTGCGGTTTTGTGAAAAGATCTCAAAAAATGGATTTGTCAAGCATGAGGAATTCAATTTCCGAAAGAAAGACGGAACGCCAATTGTCGTTTCTAATACTGCTATGGCTGTGAGGAAAAGCAATGGAGAGATAGTGTATTTCGACGGCATAGTGGAAGACATCACCGAACGGAAGAGAGCAGAGGAAGAACTTTACGTTCAGAAGACGTATTTTGAAAAGTTGTTCAACAGCGCCCCTGAGGCAATCATTCTGCACGACAACAATGACACTATCGTCAATGTCAATGACGAGTTCACCAAGATGTTTGGCTACTCTCGCGAGGAGGCTATCGGAAAACAAATCAACGATTTGGTGGCATCAGAGAAGTTTGAAGATGATGCTGCTGAACTTTCCTACAAGGTTGTTCATGGAGAGAGAGTAGAGAGGGATACAAAACGCAAACGTAAAGATGGAACGTTCATTGATGTCTGGATTCTTGGCGCTCCGATTACTCATGATGGCAAACAGATGGGAGTCTATGCTATCTATCGCGACATTAGTGAGCGCAACAAAGCGGAAGAAGAACTGCGCATCCAGAAAACCTATTTTGAGAGACTCTTCAACAGTGCGCCTGAGGCAATCGTATTACACAACAACGACGACCGTGTCGTTGATGTCAATGAAGAATTCACCAGAATGTTTGGTTATTCTCGCGAGGAAGCGATTGGCAAGGCAATCAATGATTTAGTTGCACCAGAGAATCTTCGGGGCGAAGCTTCTGAAATCTCCCAAAAGGTTATCCATGGACAGCGGGTAGAAATAGACACAAGACGCAAACGCAAGGATGGATCGCTCATTGATGTTTCGATTCTTGGCGCTCCAATCATTCATGACGGAAAGCAGATGGGAGACTATGCTATCTATCGAGACATTACCGAACGAAAGAGAGCAGAGGAGGAACTCTATATCCGGAAGACGTACTTTGAACGACTCTTCAATAGCGCTCCTGAGGCAATTATTCTGCACGACAACAATGACACTATCGTCAATGTCAATGACGAGTTCACCAAGATGTTTGGCTACTCTCGCGAGGAGGCTATCGGAAAACAAACCAACGATTTGGTGGCATCAGAGGAGTTTAAAGATGATGCTGCTGAACTTTCCTACAAGGTTGTTCATGGAGAGAGAGTTGAGAGGGATACGAAACGCAAACGTAAAGATGGAACGCTCATTGATGTCTGGATTCTTGGCGCGCCGATTACTCATGATGGCGAACAGATGGGGGTCTATGCTATCTATCGAGATATTACCGAACGCAAACGGGCGGAGGAAGCACGCATGCGGTTGAGGGAAGAAGCGCGAATGGCAAGAAATATTCAGACGAACCTGCTCCCGCGGTCAAATCCCGATATTCCAGGCTACGATATTGCCGGAAAGAATATAGCCGCTTTGAATGTTGGAGGGGATTACTTTGATTTCATTTGGCTGGATGACCATCGGCTTGCTATTGGTCTCGGCGATGTCAGCGGCAAAGGATTAGCGGCTTCTCTGGTGATGACAAACCTCCAGGGTATCATTCGAGGGCAAGCATTCTTTGACGTGAACGCCAAAGAGTGCTTAGAGCGGTCAAACAAACTGCTGTATCGGAGTACGGACGCTCGAACATTCGTATCTCTTTTCTACGGGGTTTTGGACATCGTCAAACATACCTTTTCTTATGGTAACGCTGGACAAAACATGCCTATCATTTTCCCTGCAGGTGGCGAACCCATCGCGCTGAAAACGCGCGGCATTGCCCTTGGAATCAAGGAGGATGTGAGGTACGAGAAAGAAGAGATGCCCATCAACCCAGGAGACAGGCTCCTGATTTACTCAGACGGGATTTCCGAAGCGATGAACGAGCAGATGGAGCAGTTTGGTGACGAAAAACTTCGGGAGATTGTTCGATGCAGTAGTGAAGATTCTTCCTCTGAGTTAATTGAGAAGATTATCGCAGCAGTGAATGCGCATGTCGGTGATGCTTCACATAACGATGATATGACAATCATTGTCTTGAAGCGCAAAGGCGTTACATCTGAAAAACATGTGTCTCACTCTAATCGGTTTCCATCATAGATTACACTTCCTCTTAATTGATGTGCGATTGATGTTAACGCTCTCGATCGGTGTCTTGCCGATGGCGTATCTTGGTGCGAAGGTTGCGATTCATTCAAAACCCGAACGGCTTGAGAAATTCTATGGTGCAATGATGATTCTCTTCGCCATCTACTTTTTCGTCATGGAGTTACATGAACCCATAGGGTAGCTATGCGCATTCTTGTCATCGAGGACGAAAAGAAAGTCGCCCACTTCATCAAGAAGGGCTTGGAAGAGCAAGCGTACACAGTGGATATAGCACATAACGGGAGAGACGGCGAGTCGCTTGCGAATCAGAATGAGTATGATCTGATCATTCTTGATATCCTTCTGCCAAAGCAGAGCGGCTGGGAGACGTGTCAGCACCTTCGTGAGAACGGCATTGATGTCCCCATCTTGATGCTAACTGCTCTCGGTGAAACAGATGACAAGGTCAAAGGATTGGACGCAGGTGCAGACGATTATCTCACTAAGCCATTTGACTTTGCTGAGCTACTTGCGCGGGTACGTGCACTTCTGAGACGAGGGCAGAAAGGAAAATCGGGGATTCTGAAGATTGCCGACCTCACCTTGAATCCCGCCACTCACGAGGTTGAGCGCGCCGGAACACCGATCCGCCTCACCGCGAAAGAGTTTGCACTGTTGGAATACTTCATGAGGAATAAGGGAAGGGTTCTAACCCGCACGAGCATTTCCGAACACGTGTGGAATATTGATTTTGACCGTGAGAGCAATGTGATAGACGTCTATGTTAAACTCCTGCGCCAGAAGATTGACAGAGGTTTTGAGAACTTGCTTATTCACACTGTCATCGGCGTCGGCTATGTAATGAAAGAGGAAGAGGATGTTTAAGACGATTCGCTCGAAGATAACTGCCCTCTATGTGCTTACCTTCGGCATCACGCTTGTAGTGTTCAGTATCGTGCTGTATGTGCTGTACGACCAGAAGAGTCGCAGCGATTTTGACTTGGTGCTCGAAAACGATGCACTGACCGCTGCCAATTCACTGAAGGAAGGAGGATTGTTTGGTGCAGAGATGCTCTCTCGACTAACTGAGAGCGCTCTTTCTATCAATTTCGCAAGAGATGAATATATCGAGATTCTGAGCTTCGATGGACGGGTCATTGCAAAGTCGCGGAATCTGCAGGAGAACTTCTTGCCGCTACGTACAGAACTGCTTGCACTGGCGCTGAATGGACAGCAAGTCCTCCAGACACTGACTGCCGATAGCAGGCAGGGACCGTTTTGGGGAGGAGGTGATCTTCGACTTGTCGCTATGCCGATAGCTGACATTGGCATTCCGCAATACATCATCGCAGTAGGAATGTCAACTGCATCGCTAGAACGTGCGCTCTGGCAGCTTCGCCTGATGCTCTTCATTGCGATCCCGTTGACGCTGCTCGTGGCGAGTCTCAGCGGCTTGCTCTTGGCGAAAAGAGCGTTTGACCCAATTGACAGAATCATCCATACAACAAGAAGCATCACTGCCGATCAGTTAGATAAACGGCTTGAGGTGCAGGGCGTGGATGATGAGATCAATCGTCTCTCCAAGACGTTGAATGAGATGATGGATCGCTTGGAGAAATCGTTCCAGAGTCAGAGACAGTTTACAGCAGACGCTTCACATGAACTTCGCACGCCGTTGACGATTCTGAAAGGTGAGATGGAAGTTGCCTTGCAGCAGAAACGTGAGAGATCGGAGTATGAGGAAACCATCAGGAGTGCCATTGAGGAGATTCGCCGCATCAACAAGATTGTGGATGACCTCTTGACACTTGCCCGCTTAGATGCCGGGCAACTGCCGATTCATCGCGAACCTCTGCGCTTAGATGAATTGCTGATGGATACCGTAGCAAAGGCTACTGCTGCTGCTCAGAAGAAGAACATCACCATTGGTCTAGACGTCCTTGATGCAGGCAGGGATAAGGAAGAAGAAGAGTTGATTATCGCTGGCGACAGGGACAAACTCATCAATGTGTTCTTGAATCTTCTCAACAACGCGATAAACTATTCTGAGAATGGAAAAGACGTTTATATGACCGTTGGTGCGGAAGGCAAGATGGCTGTTGTACAGATCAAGGACAACGGCATCGGTATTCCTCCCGAAGATCTCCCTCACATTTTTGACAGATTCTATCGTGCAGATAAATCCCGTTCTCATGAAGACATTGCTGAAGCCAGCGGCACCGGCTTAGGACTTTCCATCGCAAAGTGGATCGTGGAAGCTCACCAAGGAACGATTGCCGCCGAGAGCACGGTGGGAAAAGGGACAACGGTGACGGTGAGATTGCCGCAAGTGCAGCAGGCGTGAGATTTCTGAGGAAAAGTCAAATGGGTTTAAGCGGCAATTATTTTCGACGCGGCTCGTGATTTTGGACTCTTGCTGTTCGCTGAGTGAGCCGTCTCCAGAATGACGATTGGAGCGCCCTCTGATGAAAGAACTGCTCAATTTCCTCAGGCTTCATAGATCTTGTTTCTTCTTGAAGTCTTGTGCGAGCCTCTCGTGCCCATTTGACACAATCAAACTTCTTTGTCTGCGTCATACAACACCTCCTTGGGTGAACGAATATCAATCATGGAATATCCTTCACGAAGATTCACAGCATTGAACCCTCGTATCTTTTGCACATTAACCAAATGTTTGAAGTTCCAACTCAGAACAACATCAACCCGAGACAGCGTCGCAAGTGCCACATGCAGAGCATCGTTGCGCGTGGACTCACCGACAACACCCGCCTGAATGTAGTGTCCCTGGAGTGTCAACGCTTCTGGTGTTAGAGAGATAGTTTCAACAGCATCAGTAGGCAGTTCTTCTAATAGCTGTTTGATCTCATTGGGCGCCTGCTCGATCTCAGCCACAGTCAGTTCTGAAATCACAAGAGTATATAGATAAGCTTTGACCTGGTTGAAAAAGGCAAGGCTATCCTCCTGAAACTCTGTGTCAAAACATCCCCCAAACACTGAGGTATCAGCGTGTACTCGAGGTATTCTCATCTGAACGTCTGAGTATTAGAGATTATGCCGATAGATAGCAAACGGCGAATCACTGAATCAGTGATTCAATCTAGATGTCTTCCTTCTTAAACATAAGCAATTTCTAAGGAAAAATCAAATCCTCTGAGAAACGAAAAGACGTTGACAATTGCTAAGTGGCTTGTCGGGGCTGATTAAGGAACGATCCCCGCCGAGAGCACGGTGGAAAAGGGGACAACGGTGACGGTGAAACTGCCGCGAGCGGAACGAGTGTGAGAAGGAATTGGCGGAAGATGGGAACAGCATCAGCTCTTGATATTTTGCCTTCCTAGTTCTTCTGTCTGCAATAGCAGGATGACGCCACGGCAAACAACGCAGCACTTTTGCGAACTATCAAAAGACGAATTCCCTGTGAGCAAAAGCGTTGAGTGACCACTATATTCGAGCTTTATCATAAAGGGAACGTCGTTGTTTGGCGTGTCAGGCGCCGGCCTGCGTAATATCATTTCTCACGAACTCGACGATAGAGAAGATACAAGGATTCTTCCGAAAGGAAGAAGTTCATAATACTTCGCTCTCCAACGATTGAACCAACTATCCATAGGCCCAGCGCCGCCGATGCCTTCCTCCGGACCAGGGGCCGAGGTTTCTCCTATGATTCCTCTTGATTCTAATTTCGACAGTGAAAGTATCAGGAAGCCGAGTTTTTCATCTTGATTTGAACCTCTAAGATCGAGACCACGGAATATCTGCTCAACACGCTTGGTTCTTCCATCAGCAAATTGCGAGAGGATACGGATATCCTCCTCAGTAAGTGAGTCAAGGGCATCAAGCAGACTTATTTTCTCTTCATAGTGAATGGTACTACCAGCCGAAATAGAACTGACAAGTGCTTGGGCAAGCCTCTTTATTTTCTCCTCTGAGTTTGTACGCTGAGCCGATGCTACTGCTCGTTCTAACAAGTCGGCAAATTCGCCCGATTGAATTGTGTAAGTCTCAACTGCTCGTATCCTCTCTTCTTGTCGTTCCAACTCTTCGCGGAACTCACGGAAGAATCTATCGCTGCGCTCCGATCGCAGATGGCCTTCGTATTCACTCCAAGCCTGAGCTAAAGAAGCGGCGAATGGTATGGAGGCGGCGATTGATCGGATGCCACCTTTGATTAATTTGCTGGTGGTCGATTCTTTGCTCTCATTCTCATCATTCATTTTGAGTAACTCCTACGCAGGCTGGCACCTAACGTGCGCGCCAAGCACGCCGTGCCCGCCTCAATGCTTTTTTATTAATGACGGCAGCATGGAGTGAGTTGAAATTGTCGTGCGAGTGCTTGCATGAGCGGAGCCATACGAATGAATCGAACGAAGTGCTTGGCGCTGTTATGCGCTGCCGCAACTATCATGTTCAACATTCGGTCTCAAATCAGTTGGATTGCTTTTTCCCTAATGTCAAACTTCGATTGGGAAAGTTCATCGTCAGTCAGTAGGCAAATATCCGCCTCTATGTCAAAATGCTTGCCTAGAAAACTGCTAAGTTGCACTCTTGCGTCTGATGCTTCTTTCCAATCGATCTTAGTTGAATCGTAGACAAGCAACAAATCAATATCGGATGCTGGCCTTGAAAACTTGCCCGAGCCGAAGAGGAATACTCGTAGAGCGTGAAAGGTCGGCCAAGAAAACTCATTTCCCATCTTTGACTGGAGGCGTATAATCCAGGAATCTGTCTCTGTCATAGTAGATTGCTCCAAGAAACTCCTTAAATGTAAAGATCCCCACTCCCAACCTCTTGCCGCTTTCCTTTGCATCAGATGAGTAGCCATTCCAAGCGCTCATGGTCACGATAGCGTTTACCTCAGGGTGTGCGGCTCGTATTGAATAAAGATCACTCGTCCCCACTATGTAGAGATTCGTTAGGTATACTTGGACATCCGACTTGTTCGTTCGTTTGATTGTGTATAACTGGTCGTCTTCCTTCACGACATCTTCGACGACCTTGTTAGCAGAGAGGTAATTAACGAATCGTCGAACAGCTTCTGGGCGGGGGCGCTCTTTGTAGTACCCTGAATCAGGCATTGTGCTTTCTTCCTCTTAATATGGTATTCAACTCCATGGGAAAGAGTGGCGCAGCAGAATTCTTATCGCCCGAAAGATGGTTGAACTCGAATGCTTCCTTGTGTCTGAGAAAAGCTTCCATAACGGAGAGTTCCTTGTCTCTTAGGAGGTTTCTATTGGTGACAAGAAGTTCTGCCAAGCGATTGTTATTCGGGATTATGATCTCGAGGACCGACTTTTTCCAGAGGAGTTCTGCGTCAGCAAGCGCTTTGTCCCCATGATCTGAAAACGGACCGTATGTGTCGAACACACTCTTATTTGAAGTGAGTAACGCTTCTAGCGCTCGCCTGAGTTTCACTCTGGAAGAATAGCGGGAAACTCTGAAAAGCGTCCTAATTCGCCGGGTATGGTCTCTCTTCCATCTTCCCAATATTGAAACGCTGTAGTGCTTTTTCGCTTTGTCTATCAACGTATGACATGTGGGGCAAAGCAAGATAATGTTGTCAAAAGAGTTCCTCTGTCCCTTCGAGAGCTTCGATTTGCCCCTAGCCGCATTCGTACTGAAGCCAATAATGTGTGCTAGCTCCTCGATGCTCGTAATGTCGCCACTCTCAAAAAAAGCAAATAGATCTGTATTGCAGCTGGGGTTCTGACAGTACCCACCGGACGATGCCCAAAGGATTCGTTGGGTTGCTATTGGTATTCTTCTTCTCACTAGCATTTGTCCTTCTTAGATGCGGTAGAGCCTAACTGGCGCAACAACGCAACTCCATTGCGTATATCCTCCCATTTCGGCAGGATAGACGCAATATTGCGTTCGTCTCAACTGTGGTTACAGTGCAAACATACGAAACGCTTCTCGCCTTGTCAAGTTTTTTCTTCTCTTGGCTCGATTGATCCTCAACGCTTTTTAGCCGGTCTGCCTCTGACGCACACGTTCATGTCGGATTTGCTACCAATCCTTATATGTTCCTTCGGCTTAAACAACCCCTCCTGAAGTGCACCGTTTAACGAGGCGTTCATTACAACATCGTCTGCCACTGCCAAAGCTCGAATCATCGCAGGGGTCAAGACTTTGTAGTGCCTGACTGCGTTTAAGTAATCACCAATGAATTCGAGGTCTGCATCTGTCGTCATCCAATCATGGTTGTCAAATCGAGAGAGGTTCACCGGGCGAGAATACGACCGCAGAGATTTATCTCCAAGCGTATTGAAGTAGAAATCAAAGTACGACATGACAAGTTCACGTATCGTGTGATAGACCGGCTCACGGTAGCGCAGCGTCGTGAAGTTCGATTTCGCAACAGCACCCCAGCAACCATTTCGACGAAACACCGCAATGACGTGGTCGTCATCATTCTGAGCCAGCATATCTACGACCAACGGCTTGAAGCCAAGATATCGCAGGGCAGCAGCGGCAAAGAGAGATCCTTCAAAACAATGAGCCTTGTTCTGCCTCATAACCCATCGCGGAGACCTGCACTCACTCACAGGATTATATTGTATCCGGTTAAGAAAAAGCTGAATGTCTATTGGTCTTTTGAAGCTTTCAAGCAGCGCTATCTCTTGTTGATTCCACTGAAGACTTCTCTTTCTGGGGGACATCCATTCTCCTTGAATACTAGCAGATGAGAACCATGGCTTTCGTTCGATAGGTCAGCGTAGGATTGTACACATCCATCACCGAAAGACGATAGAAATACATGCCGCATGACAGGAGCGTCGCATCAAGCTCAACCTGTGCGTTGACAGTGGTAGCTTAACACAGCTACGTGCGGAAGGTTAGTAGCGCGTACGGGATTCGAACCCGTGATCTCCGCCTTGAGAGGGCGGCGTCCTTAGCCAACTAGACGAACGCGCCGCAATGAAAAAATAGCAAAAACTTTTTCCAAAGTCAAGCTTTTTGCGGCTGACTTTTGCAGGAGACTTGGAAGCCGTCGAGCACGACCTTTTTCTGAAACCCGACGGTTGAGCATCATGATTGACTTTCTCGCATTTATTCCTATATTTTGTTCACGCTTGTGAAGCGAGGACAACACAGCGAGAGCGGAAGTGAGAGATACCTAGGATCCAACAGAATGGCAAACATTCATTTCGGAAACATCGGAGACATCTGGAAGCATCTACCCTTAGCCGAGATTCTTTCAATCGAAAAGCCCCGCCAATATTGGGAATCTCACGCCGGGTCTGCACATTACCCTCTCACGCACTCATTGGGTAGAGACTACGGGGTCTTCCATTTTCTTGAACATGTCGCTGAATCGCCTGTGCTGCGCATCTCCGCCTTCGCCCGTCTTCTTGATAAGCTCAGGCAGAAGGATGGACACCTGCTTATCTATCCGGGTTCCCCTTTCATCGCAATGCACTTGCTCGAACCAGACACCACCAGATTCTTGTTCTGCGATACTGATGTCACAAGCCTTGACACGATAAGAGATAGTGCTCGCACGCTTGGCATTCTGGAGATGAACGTTGAGTGCATTCATGCTGATGGAGTTTCAGCATTGGTGGAAAGAACCTCTCGACCTACAGACGATGATCTTCGACAGACATTCGTTCATATTGATCCTTACGAGCCGCTCGAAGAATCGGAAGCCCGCTGCAGTGCTCTCGATCTCTTCTGCAGCTTGAGCAAGCGTAAAGCCAAGACTATGCTGTGGTATGGTTATGATTCAGAAGCAACGAGGCAGCTCTGTCAGCAAGGAATTAAGAATTCTCTTAGCCTTCATCAACTCGATTCAGCAGTTCTTCACCTCTGGTGCGGAGAGATCTTCCTATCGGCAATGAACGATCCTGAGTTCATGATCAATCCGGGTGTGAAAGGATGCGGCATATTGTGTGGCAATCTTGAGTCAGCTGGCAGTGCTGGCGTGCTCAACGCTGGGACATGAACTTGAGAGAATATATCGCCATGCCTCCTTCCCCGACGGAAATAGCGGGGCGATTGAGTTTGTTACGGTCCCCTTCTAATGGAAATCCAACTTCACGTTGATCCTGAACCAGGATCTTAATAGAACACCTTATCGCTCTGCATTTCTAAATGTGCCGTACACTTTGGAAGCGCGCAGCACGCTGGCGTTCTTCCTTTGCTTGACAAAGTATGAAGTTTTTTCTATATTGATCGCGTGAGTGTTCGCCCTTTAGTTCGATTCAAGTGCAAATCATGAGCTTGCCTCGACGAAATGATCTTCTCGTTCCGTTTCTAACAGTCGTCTCTGATATCGTTGCCATTGAGGCTGCATTTCTGGTTTCCTACTGGATACGCTTCCACTCCCCCTTCACCGGTATTGTCGAGGTTGCCCTGGGTGTCCCTCCATTGAGCGCTTATGTGTTTGGTTCGATCTTCGTCATTCCGATCTGGCTGCTTCTGTTCAAATTTCGCAAGCTCTATGGGGCACGCCGCAATATATACATCACTGATGAATTCTTCTCCATTGTCCGAGTCGTTGCCATTGGTATGTTGGTGGTGATGAGCGCCGCGTTCTTCTACCGTGCATTCTCCTATTCACGTATTGTGTTTGGATTGCTCTTCATTACTTCGATTCTATTCATCACCATTGGCAGATGGTTGATGATTGAATTTGAGAAGTTTCTCTATAAGAAGGGAAAGGAATTGAAGAACGTTGCCATCGTGGGAAATACCGTGACGGCAAGAACAGTGTGTCAGAACATAGCCAATCATCCAGAGCTTGGTTATCACCTTGTGGGATACTTTGCCCAGTCACCCGCTGCGTTTGATAGCGCAACGTTCCTTGGTCAGATCGGTGATGTTTCTTTCAAAATTCAGCAAGAACAAATCGAACTGGTGCTCATCGCTCTGACTTATAAAGAATATCCTCAACTCTACGAAATGATTGAGAACTGCGCGGGAATCAATGTGGAGTTCATGATGGTACCAGATATGTTGGAACTGATGACAAGTCGAGTCCGCATTAAGGAGCTTGAGGGCATTCCCTTCATCCAAATTAAGGCGATTCCGCTTACGACGTGGAACCGGATTTCCAAGCGCATCTTTGACATCGTGTGTTCTATCATCATCCTTCTTCCTGGTTCGCCCCTCTTGATGCTTGTCGCGCTCCTTATCAAGCTCGATTCCAAAGGACCTGTCTTCTACCTCCAGGAACGGGTTGGGCTAGACGGGAGACATTTTCGCTGCATTAAGTTTCGCTCTATGCACACGGACGCGGAGAAAACAACAGGTCCTATCTACGCACAGGAAAATGATCCCAGAACAACAAGAATTGGAAGATTCTTGAGAAGAAACCAGCCTCGATGAACTTCCGCAGTTTATCAACACACTGAAAGGAGAGATGAGCATCGTTGGTCCTCGACCGGAGCGACCGTTCTTCGTCGAGAAGTTCAAAGACCGTATCCCAAAGTATTTGGATAGGCATAGGGTGAAAGCGGGCATTACTGGATGGGCACAAGTTAATGGATTTCGCGGCAATACGCCGATCGAGGAACGTACGAAATATGATATCTATTATATGGAGAACTGGTCGCTCATTTTTGACTTGAAAATCATGCTCAGGACGCTCAGGGCAGTTATGAGAGCTTAGGAAATGTAAGATTTATACAAGGTTACACCATTTGAGTGACTGGCGATCTGGCAGGTCGTTCCAGGCTTGTTCAGACGACAGACTGCGGTTCGATCACATCAACATGAAGAGATCTGTGAACTAAGTGTGGTGAGATTAACCGGCAACCGTTTGTAGCGATATGAGTTCAGAAGCCTTTTTTGTCCCTTACCTATGATACCCGTTGTAGTCTTCTATCTCCATATCGTCGGAGTAGTAACGGCTTTCACCAAGAGCTGGCAGGACGATGGCTTGACCGATGGGATGCTGACCCTTGCATTCATCGGACTGATTTTCGTCGTCGGTTGGACATTATCCAGTTTTCTCATCAGGCTTATCGTTCCACATGGATTCGGCAAAGTACTGAACACAGACGCTTTATCACTTCTTCTGCTCACGACTGGAGAAGCAGTCTTCTATTACCTCTATTTCATAAAGCATAAAAAGTAAAGCCAGCATAAGAGCTGGCTTTTCTACGTGTCACGTTGTAGTGTGGGTCTGTATGAATCTCTGCAAGCGCCCCTCGACCTCAACAACTGATCATCTCAAGAAGCGAAATTAGAAACGGTCTGGTGAGAGTCCTCAACACAGTCTCATTTGTCCTTATGTCTTCTGCTAACTCTCAGTGATCACTGAAACCGTCACGCTTCTCCCCCACAATTGATCCGACGTTTCCCTACCTCGTCACGATAACTTCCTCTCCTGTGAGATTTCTAATTGCCATAGCATCCCTGCTTGCTTCTATCTCTGTCCCATAATGACCGACACGAACGCGATGCCACCTGCCTCGTTTCCGCTCAAGAACCACTTCTTCGATGTATGCGTCATATCCCTGCTTGCCAAGTAGAGCTACTTGCTTCTTTGCATCGCTTCTCCTGCGCCACGAGGAAACTTGAATCGTGAATGGTCCTTTGTCTCCAGGCGTCGCAATTACCACCTTGCTTTTCTCCGACGATGTCACCGGAGAGCTCGTTATCTGCTTGGCAGCATCTATTCGAGCTTCAACTGCGGCTGTTTTCTTACTCACAGTATCTGTCACAGCCGGCACAGGTTGAGCTGAGCTAGTAGCAGCATGAGTGGTATCGGGTTTGGTCACCACAGCCGCTGGCACTTCTGTCTTCGTGGTCTTCGGAGTAAAGTATCCAGAGCGATACAAGAAGAGCACACTTCCTCCAATCACAATCGCCAATGCTGGAATGGCGATCCATAACCATCGTCTTGATCTTCCTTCTTCAGAATGTTCCTCGGTTTCCGGCATCAGCGCTGAAGTCCTCAGGCGAGGTCGCTTTCTCTCCTCCGGTTGCTCCGATTTCTTTTCTTCGTCCTCCGCGAGATTGAAATCTGGCATAGTGCTTTCCTTAACATGTTTTGATGGATGTTCCATCATAATTTCGTTAAATACTTTGTCAATGTCAACTTCTTCCTCCGTTGAGAGTTCTGCCTTATCCTGACCGACTGATCGAAGCGTCTTCTTCATGTCACCTGTCGCCGATGCCTCCTCCGCAAAGAAATCAAGATTCTCTTCTACAGGAGGCATCACTTGCGGGTGATCCTTTGAAGAAGGTGCTTTCTCCCCGAAGAAGTAGATCTCATCTGAAGACACTTCTTCGGGTGCGGCAACTACCAGAGTCTCCAGATCTCGATATCGCTCATTGATTTCATTCGCGACTGACTTGGCAACAGCAAAATGCAACTTTCGTCGAGGCGGAATCTCTTTTTTCTCTCCTGTCGAAGGATTCCTCACCGTCCGCTTCGCTGTCTGTCTCACATCAAATGTACCAACACCCGGCAACCGTACCATGATGCCTTTTTCGAGAGTGCGCGCAAGCAGTCCAAACAACGCATGCAGGATAGTTGCCGTCTCAGCTTCGACAACACCTGAACTCCTCGCAACTCTCTTAACGAAATCGCCATTCTTCATGGAATATCTCCTGTGGATTACGAGTTTCCCCCGGTCAAGCACCGCAAAGTGTGCGAACCATCCCCTGCTATCGGTTAAGCCGTTCGTTCAACTTCTGACTCGGCTTAAAGACGAGATAGTCCTTTGGAGGCAGAAGGAGTGTCTCCCCTGTTCGCGGACTTCGCCCTCTTCGTCCTTTGCGGTGCCTGACACTAAATATCCCAAATCCAACGATTGGAAATCTTCCCTCTTTCTTGAGAACCGAGATCATGACCTCTTTCAACGCATGCAGGACACTCACGATCTTTCCTTTCGTCAGCCCCGTCTCTAGGGCTATGGTATCAACAATTTTTTTTCGCGTCATGCGCTAGTTCTCCCGTGTTGGAACACTGATGCCGAAGCATGTGACATATCATTATCACCGGATGCTGATTCCAGCTAGCATTGACGATGGGATCTCTGAGTAATGATCCCAGACATAGTAGGTTTCATCCAGAAGATTTCCGCAATACGGAAGCAAGTCCACATATCGAAGAACGTGATAATCCCCCTTACACATAACAACGCGTGTGGCTGAAACTGTTCGCTGTTCTTGAGATCGACATATTGAGCCGCCATTGTGTCTCGTGGAGACACTGAGCGTCAACCCGAACCATAACGATTGCTGATAGTAGTTTGGGGCAACGCGACTACAACGAGAACGCCTAAGAGGACAACACACTCCGGAATAACACAAGAAGAGGCGAATCTCACTACGGAATCGCTGAAAACGCACCTCTTCCACTCGGCGCGAGCAAGTGGAAAGGTGGGATCTAAAGTAATATTTTAAGTCTCTCTACTAACACATTGGAATTTAATACATTTTATTTCCATTGTCAAGACCTTTTTGAGTTTTTTTGAAAAAAAAGACCAGCGGTCTTCAGAGAGAACGCTGGTCCAAGCAATTCTGAGCCTAAGCCCTTCAGAAGCTATTTGACTAGCAGCATACGCTTCGTCTCGACAGATACGCCTGAGTTTTCACCTTCCACTGTTAGCCGACAGAAATAGACTCCCCCCGCCAAGCCACGAGCACTGAACTCGACACTATGCAGTCCAACCGATTCATTCCCATCCACCAACGTAGCCACCGACCGTCCTAGCATATCATACACGTGCAATTTCACATGTGCGAAAGCCAACAAACGATAAGAGATAGTTGTCACTGGATTGAAGGGATTGGGATAGGTGTGCAAGAATGCGGCGGGAGACAGACGCTCTGTGCCGACGGTTATAGAATCTTGACCAGTTGAAGGAGAGAATGCACCATCCTGAACAATCCATGCTCTCTTGGGCGCGCTCAAGGAAACGTAGTTCGAAGGCTCAGACAGTTTGCGCTGATCATTGATTGCTCTGACGAAGTATGAGCAGTTGGGATACATGCGTTTCTGTCTTACCTCGAACAAACTGGAGTCGGTATATGTCGTTCCACTTGAAGACCCAATCTCGCAGAAATCCGCCGTGGACACGCAATCTCCATCAGCTATCCATGCACGATAAATCTTGTATCCGACGATATTGACCTCGGGATTGGCAGCCCACCGAAGCACCGGACGGAGGCGTGAACCCGTGACAACCAATGCAGAAGGAGGTATTGGAGGAACATTGTACGCAATGCTGACCACCACTGCATCGTTCAACTCAGCAACGACCTTGATCGCCACACCAGTGAAAACGTTCTGCCCTTCGGACGATTCTGCATTTGAGCTTGGATTAGTATAAGGTGCGTAGACAGCATTGTATCCAACCGTAAACGCATCTGAAGCATCTCCCTCGAAACTTGGAGGATAGTAAATGATGTCTCCGATCTTCACCTTCTCCAAGTGAGAGAAACCGGAAATCGGATTCGGAGTTGTCTTGCGTACAGTGTTTCCATCCACCACCCAATCCCATTTGCCATCAGCCGTCTGGATATCTACATAATTGTAGTACGCATCGTGAGTCGCCAGATAAACGTATAATCCTTTATCCCGTGCTTCATCATACGAACTCACCTGCTGCCGGTTCTCCAAAACATAGTATTGATCCTGCGTTCCTGGCACGCAAATCAGGCAGGCATCTCCCGTCGTCATATAATCCCTCAGAATGATGGTGGTGTCTTTATTGGGCGGAGGAACAATATAGTTGATATATCCAAGGAGCTGTCTTTCAAATGAATGCATCCCAGCACCTCCACCCTGATCGCTGAGCAATCCTAAAAGTGCCCAGTTCACAGCAAAGTGCGATCCGCCCAAGATCTTGTGACCGAATTCATGTGTGACCAAGCGCACCGCTGACACTTCGTCAAGGACTAAGCCGCTGCCGGGAGATTTGCATACAGTAATGCCTGAGCTACTTGCATCGAAAGGCAGATCCATCCTTCCGTAGCCTCCATAGATGATTCGCTCCCCATTGTCAACGTACACATAGTAAGGAAACCCCAAATCTGACACTCCTGAGAATTTCAGAATGAGATTGTTCGTAACGGAGCGGAAAATCATCATGATTATATCAACCTGCCTGTCTGAACCTCTCAGCACATCGTACTGAGCTCTTTGGGTCCAGTTGTCATACGGTGCGAAGTTGAGAGTATTAGAAATGTTAGTCAGCACTTCTTTGTTCACGTCCCCGTAATTCTGTCTCGAGCTAGCATACTCTATCTCGGTCCTGCTTGTTATCATCATTTTGGGATAGATATCCGTAACCAGGGTGAACTGTCCAAAAGACATGGCAGCATAGTAATCTCTCACTTCCGATGCAAAGTGATATGCCCATTCAGGCAGCTCTCCCAACCGCCAATGACCGTCCTGAGTATTATCGTTCTTGAACTGCACAAAGACCGCTAAGGCTCTGACAGTCCCTTGCGATGGCAGGAACGCACCTCCACGAGCTGGGATGGTTGCTTCACCCGTAGTAACTGCGTCACTAGCTGAAATGCTTCCGCGCACGACATGTTGAGAGAAACTGGGATCAACGGCGAGCGTGAACAAAACACAGGAAATGAGTATGCAGCTAGGTGTCATGATATCAAATATCGCTCGAAACGTTCCGAACAGCCGCCGTGGAAAACTTGGATTGTTCTCTGCTAAATCACTTAGTGTCTGCCTTGCAAGCGGAACATCCAGCTCCCATGAAGATCGTTCCATATGCAGCGCGCTGACTATCATAACGAGACACCGTGAAAACCGAGTTGTGCAGAGGTGCTAATAGAAATCACCGCAGCTACCTCAAACGATGCTGGAGATCACCCACACCACTGCTCCACCCAATACTGCACAGCAGACATTCACCAAATCATTTGTCATCCATAGCCTCCCTTTGATATGCCTCGACGGCTCGCCGCAATGAGCCTTCTTCTCAGTAGCCTTAGAGCACACCTGGCAGTGATACTGTGCCTGAATAGTCGCTCCAAGAACGCTATCGAAAAGACTTCCCAGGAAACCGCCCAGACTGACCAACAGAAAGAGTTGTATCATGTTTAGAGGCGCATGATCAACCTGAGCAAGCCATGCAAACCCACTGAAGAAAATCACAGCAGCACCAACGTAGCTGCCAAGCGTCCCCCAGAAGGAGATACCACCTGACGTGCCAAGTGGCACCTTCTTGAAGTTCAGAATAAGGCGGGGTTCGTGGTTGGACAGTACCCCGATCTCCGTTCCCCAGGTGTCCGCAGTGACCGCAGCGAGCGTACCAAGATACACAAGATAGAAGATCTCCTGAGGGAAGAAATTCCAGAGCAGCATGACAGTTCCAGCGCCCAGACCGTTTGCAGCAACTTGTCCTGCATCCCGTGTGCTCGATTTTTCGAAGATCGAATCAACTCCCGCCTTTTGCTTCTTGCCTATCTTCGAGAGAACGCTCGAAAGGACGAAGAAGGCGAGGATGGGCACCGTCCACTTCCAGCCGCCGACCCCGAAGATGATCTGCGCTAGGATAAACGTAGCAACGCTGCCGCTCGCATTGAGAAGCTTGAAATAGAACGCGGCAACAGCCACGACCGCGGCAAACGCTGTTCCGACAGCAAATTGCGTGCTGTCATGGTGAGGGAAGGAGGTCAGCATATACTGAAGAACAAATGCAGCCGAAAGCGGTACAGTCAGATTGTCCAGGCCGCGTGATGAAATCGCCTCCCACGCAGTGGCAGCAGCACTCGTAACAAGTGCAATTACAAGCGCAGACATCAGGCTGAGCGAGCCAATCCTCATCCCTTCGATCTGAACAGATGAAAAGAGCGACAGACAACCAAGAATGACTAGGGCAGAAGTCACAAACATTGTCGTAGAACCTTCTATTGACTTCTTGTCCTTTGTCAGATAGAAGTTATGCGGATGTTCCAACGACTCACCGACAATTGCCGCGCAGGCATCACCAATCGCAAGCACCATTACCGAAGTGACGATGATCACAGCATGGTTATACCATCCGAGAATCACAAGAACGAGAAAGGCAAGCGGATAATATACCGTCCCGTAGGTCTTCCGACCTGTCCCATGCATTCCTTTGAGTAATCCAAGCTCAAAAGCCGCGAAATTCACGACAATGAATATTGCGGCAACAATAATTGCGGGAAGGGCTGCGCTGAACAACATCGGAGTGAAGAATACGAGGACCCCGACCAGGATGTGGACAAGTTTGCGAGTGACTTCGGGGGACCAATTCAGCAGCTTTCGGACTACTTCCGCTGCCACAATGAACAGGCCTATGCCGGCAATGAAGACGGTGAGACGAATCCACTCTGTCGTGGAAGGAGGGGCAAAGAGATCCATGGTCATGCTCAAGAGCAGACGGCTGTCCGATGATTCTATTTCTCTTTCTGTTCTAGGAGCTGCTTAGCTTTTTGTAATGCTTTCAATGAATCCTGGCGTCGTTTTGTCGAATCAGCGGCACTCGTGTCAACCACCTGACTGACGCCACAAGTGCTCTGGAGAATCCTTCTATCTTTCGTTTGTAGCTTGAAAGTCTCTGGCAGCACTCCCTTTCCCGCCTGTTGTTCGACTTGCGGAACCGATAGCGCACGGTCTTGCTTCGAGTCCAGTCGAATGTTTTCTTTCATTTCTTCATTCTCCGTGGGTCTTGCTTCCTGCACCTCCGGCTCAGTCTTTTTGCCGGCTGGAGTTGGAGCCGCAGCAGCATCATTGGAACCGGGTAGAGTGCGGGATTTCACACCTGTGACAATAGGACCTGAAGTACCAGGTTGTGTGTTTGACTCCTTCTCCGTTGAATCGCTTACGCCTCGCATCATCGGCTGCTGCGGAGGAGCAGTCGGGCTTATACCCTGCTTCATTAGGCTGTAGTAGGTTATGATTCCAACGCAGACAAGGGCAAGGACTGAGACAGCGAATGCAGGCACTCGCCATCCTTGCCTTACTCTCTCAAGCAAGGAGGCTTCTCTCCCGGTCACCTGTTCGATGTTGGTGCGCCGTCGAAGACGCAGGTCAAAATCGGGAGCCGCTTTGACTTTTGGCAGTTGATGCAACTTCTGGATGACTTTCCTTGCTGCCTCGCTGTCATCACCGGGCATACCGTTGCCGTGATTATCATAGCTTGCCATGAGCCTATCCTAACATTCGATGGTAGCGCAGTTCATTCGCGGTAGATGTCTTTCAGTAGTTGTTGCAGTTGTGTCCGTCCTCGGTTGATACGAGATTTGACCGTACCCATGGAAAGACCAGTTATTTTACTAATCTCCTCATAAGAAAGTTCCTGAATATCCCTCAAGATGACGACCTCTCGATACTGTCTTGGAATCTTTCCAAGTGCTTTCTGAACCAAACTGTCTTTGAGCACAGCATCCGCGGCGACATCGGGAGCGTATGCGGTATCCGGGATATCAAATTCCTTCTGATTCTCTTCTTCACTGGCACTACTGATGGAGAACCACCCTCTGCGTTGTTTCCGACGCAGTTCTGTCTTCGCCAGATTGCCGGCGATGGTGTAGATCCACGTTGAGAACTTCGCTACAGGTTTGTACAGTTGCCGATTCTTATAGAGCTTGATAAAGGTTTCTTGAACAACGTCCTGACATTGGTCATAGTCACCAAGGAAGCGATAGACGAAGTTGGTCAGTTGGTCTTTGTATCTCCCCACAAGTATGTTGAAGGCTTCCATAACACCATGCTGAAATGCAGCGATCAGCTCTTCGTCTGTCAAGTTCGATAAGGGTTCGGACATCTAACAGACCTGTTGTGTATGGAACGGGCAGGAATCCCTCAGCATCTGGTTAATGATAATAAATGCGACTTTGAAAAGCAAGTGGTTTCTCACGGTTGTAAAATAAAAAATCTGTCTGAGATGAATACGTCAGACAGATTAGGATAGCAGCAATTGGCTGCACGAACACATGCCATATCAATCAGACTTGATCAATTTATGAATCAATAGACTCATGACGACTTTGGGATCCGTCGCCGTCGTTTTCAGCGTCTCGTCCGCTTCGACAAGGTACTGGAAACACTTCTCGATCTTCGAGGGGGATAGTTGCCCACCTGTGCAAGATACTCAGGGACAAGTCTCCGAGGGATCTGCACCAATGCTGCGATGTCATCATTCGCTGACTTCTGCTTGGGCTTGAGCACTGTCAATTTCCACAGTGCGCTGAAATGTCGTGTGAGCATAGTAATCATCATGATGGGAGACTCCCCTGCTTGGAGCATCCGCGCCATGATCTCAAATGCACGCTTGAGGTTCTTGTCGCCGACTGCCTTAGTCAATTCGAAGATGTTGAATAGCTTTGATGCGCCAACGACTGAGGTGATGTCATCTTCATCAATGCGCTGCTTCGCACCAACATAGATAAAGAGTTTCTGAATCTCGTTTTCTATGTTTCGTATAGAATTACCCACATGGGCGTGCATCATGCGGCACGCTTCAGGTGTTATCTCTTTTCCCAATTCCCTGATTCTTCCGGCGATCCAAGTAGGAACATCGCTATCAAAGAGCGGCTGGCATTTCACTACCACCCCTGTGCGATTGATGCCGGCGTAAGGATTCTCCCGCAAGTCTGCATCGGTGGCGACCAAGATCAAGCAAGTCGTTGGTGAAGGCTTGGCAACATACGAGGTGAGCAACTCTCTTTCCGCTTTAGGTCTCAGCAGCTTTTCTGTTTCTTTTAGCACCACGACCCTTCGCTCTGACATCATTGGGAATGAGAGCGCTATCGAAATCACGGTTCGTGCATCAGTCTCACCACCATACAGCACATCCAGGTTGAATCCCTCCACTCCAGCCTCCAGCGCATTTCTCACAACAAGTCTGATAGACTCCTCGATCAGAAAATCCTCCTTGCCATAGAAAAGGTACAGAGGCGAGAAGTGCTTACGTCGAACAGCCCTTTGAAGCTCCTCGAACTTCATGGATTCGCATCAATTGTTTATCAATAAGCGGAAAGACTTTAGTATCAAGAATTCCAAATCGCAAAACCCAAATCCCAAACAAATTCCAATGACCAAATCCGGAAAATCAGAAACTCGTTTAGGACATTGGAATTTGGGGTTTGGGATTTCTTATCTTCACAGGCAACAGTGGTTCACTTTTGTGTATTCGGCTTAGCCCCCGATTTCTTGACATAGACCTTCTTCATCACGACGCTCTCAATTGGATTATCTCTCTCGTCACGAGGTACCTTTGCAATCTTGTCAACCACCTCCATCCCTTCAATCACTTTACCAAACACAGTGTAATTGCCATCAAGAAACGGCAAGTCCTTGAGACAGATATAGAATTGACTCCCGCTGGAACGCCTTTGCGGATTAACTTGATCTCCGAGCCGAGCAGCCGCGACAGCGCCACGAACATGCTTCGCCTTGATCTCAGCAGGAATTGTATATCCAGGACCACCCGTCCCGTCGTTTGATCTATCATTGTCTTTGCTAAGCGGATCTCCACCTTGAATCACGAATTCCGGCACAACGCGATGAAACGTTGTGCTATCGTAGAATCCCGCATTTGCCAGTTTCTTAAAGTTGGCGACATGCTGCGGTGCATCTTTAACGTAGAACTCAATAACGATTTTCCCCATGCTGGTCTCAATGACGCCCACCTCTTTGTTCTGTGGGGAGGCAAGATTCACAGCAAGCAGTACAGTACATATTACAGCAAGGATGTTTTTCATTGTGAATTATCTCCGTATGATGAATGACAGATTGAATTATACGTTCATTCGTGAACAATCTCTTTCCATTTGACCTATCTATTTCGATTGCAGCCCAATCCAAGTCCCGACCGGCTGCCTTGTACATATTGTCTAATTGCTGGCGACCTCGGTAGTCACCGAACGACTAATGCAGCAAGCACAACAAGTGCAAACACAATTCTGTAAAGGGCAAAGACATCGAGCCTATGATGTTGCAGATATTTCAGCAGATACTTGATGGCAAGAAAGCCTGCGATGGCAGAGGCTGCCGTCCCAAGAATCAGGGGCATGAAATCATTCTTCGGAAAACCATGCAAGAGAAGTCGCAGTTTCAAGACAGCCGCTCCAAAGATCGCCGGGGTGGAAAGCAAGAAAGAAAATCGCGCCGCGTCTTCTCTTTTGATGTGGAGAAACAGTCCGGCTGAGATTGTGACACCCGACCTGGACACGCCTGGCATGAGAGCAAGCGCCTGAGCCACACCAATCAGAATTGCATCTTTCAGTGTGATATTGTTCATCTGCCTTACCTGTCTTGAATATCTCTCAGCCGCCCACATCACAATACCAAAGACGATGAGCCACACAACAATGTTCACTGGATCTCTGAGAGTTGTCTCCACCTTTTCTTCCAACAGATATCCGAGAACGGCGGCTGGAATTGTCCCAATAACTACATACCATGATAACTTTCGCTCCAAGTTATTCCCGATGCTTCGCTGGATGACGCTCTGAGCAAATGCCTTGATCAAAGCGGTCAGGTCCTTCCGAAAATAGCCTACAATGCCGAGAAACGTTCCGACGTGAAGAGCAACATCGAACGTGAGACCGTTGAGGAGTCTCGAGTCCCACGCGAACAGCCACGGCACCAACACTAGATGCGCCGTGCTACTGACAGGTAAGAATTCCGTAAGTCCTTGAATGATGCCTAAGATGAGGGATTCGACAAGAACTGGCAATGCATTTCCTTTCTAAGGTCAGAAGTAGTAAGCAAGACCAAACATGATGCCAAAGCTCAAGAACCCAAGCCGTGCATTCGTATCACCGCTGTAAGGTCTCCGTATGATGACGGGTTTGCTATCTTTATCTTCCAGTTGACCGATGAAGTCACCCCGCAAAGCTGCGGCGACCAGCGCGCAAAGTTGTCCCCCCAACGTAGTGTTTCCCACTGCTTCCAGCTTGAATCCAACACCACTCGCTGAATAGCTTGCATCGGCAGTCGAGTTAGGGAAACGCTGGGTAAAGACACCATAGTGATACCCCATGCCTCCACCGAACTTGAAATAGTATCCATTGCCTACAATCAGATAACTTAGAACAAGCGAAGGCATGTGCAGATAGTATGAAAAATGATATGTTCCAACGTTGCTTACATCCACGTTGTAGGGCTTCGTCAAATAGCTATACTCTAATTTTAGTGCAAGCAAGTCGGAGATCTGTATCTCAGGAGCGATAAGGAATTCACCAGCAGCGGCTAGTTCATTCGTTTGCTGAGCTGTGGCAAGAGAATTGATGTACGCGACAATGTCTGGCGCCGAAATATACGTGAGACCCATCCCCGCTGAGACACACCGATAACGAAGCTCACTTGAACTGTCAGTTCTAAGAGGATGATATACCGTCAGTGATTCGGTGATGCCTGCTCGATGGAAAACATCGTGAGTCAGTTGAGGTGTAACTGAAGATCGAAAACACAACACGCCCATCAAAAACGAAAGGGCAAGTGTTGGCAGCTTGAGAGAATCCACCATTCGGGCGTGCGCAAATAAGTCTATGATAGGTGTCTGATCACTCTTGCGGGAACGCCCGCAACAACCGTGTTTGGCGGCACATCCTTTGTCACCACGCTACCAGCACCAATAATCGCATTCTCACCGATCATCACACCACAAAGGATTGTTGAGCTTGTGCCTACTGAAGCCCCTCGTTTCACTAACGTTGGAACTACCTTCCAATCAGCCTCACTCTGCAAAGATCCATCAGGATTTGTTGAGCGAGGATACTTGTCATTGATGAAAGACACATTGTGACCGACGAACACATCATCCTCGATTGTAACTCCCTCACAGATGAACGTGTGCGTCGAGATCTTCACGTTCTTCCCTATCTTCACCCCTTTCTGTATTTCAACAAACGTTCCGATCTTAGTGCCATCGCCTATTTCACAGCCATAGAGATTGACAAAATCGAAAATCTTCACATCCTTTCCCAGCTTGACATCCGCAGCGATGTTTTGAAATCTCATCTGACCTCCATCGCGTCTTTCTCTAGTTCAGTTTGATTGCTTTACCACCCTGCCGCAGCGACTCCTCCGAAGCCTCTAGCACTTTTATGACTTCCAATCCAACTCTCCCATCCGTAAGTGGTTTGATGCTATGTGTCACACAATCAACAAAATGTTTGCACATCAAACTGAGAGGCTCTGTTTGATCAAGCTTTGGCGCAAACATGTCGCCTGTGCGATATTGGATCAGTGTTTCATAAATGCCTTCTGTGGTGTTGACCTCGATGCCCTTGTCATAGACTTTCACCTTGTCACTGGGTTCCATATCATCATACAGAATCATACGTTTGCCGCCGCCAATGAGAATGGTTCTGATTTTCACCGGTGCCAGCCAATTCACATGAAAATGAGCAATGAGATTACCCTCGAAATAGACCGTCAGGTAAGCAACATCCTCGATACGATTGACGTGCTTCACTGCAACTGCTGATACAGCTACCGGTTTCTTGGTCAACACATAGCTCATGATGGACAGATCATGTGGTGCCAGGTCCCAGATGACATTTACATCGTGCTGGAATAAGCCTAGGTTGACTCGGACGGAATCAAAATAGAAAACTTCCCCAAGCAGATCGCTGACAATCATCTCTTTGATTTTTCGCACCGCCCCTGTGTAAACAAACGTGTGATCAACCATCAGCGTCAGTCCACGTTTTCTGGAATACTCAAGTAACTGCTCGGCTTCATGGACAGATGCTGCCATCGGCTTTTCGAGTAACAGATGTTTCCCGTGCGTCAGCGCTGCCATTCCCAACTCAAAGTGCGAGGACACAGGAGTGGCTACGGCAATCATATCAACATCCGTGCGCCTGAGCAAATCCCGGTAGTCGGCAGTAATCTCGACCGTGGGGAATCGAGATTGGATGAACGCTAGCCGCTTCGCGTTAAGGTCGCAGCAAACGACACCACTGATCTCCTCCAAAGTGAAGAAGTTTCTGACCAGGTTCGGTCCCCAATATCCTAGACCTATGATACCAACTTTCATTGCCTGTAATCCTCCATCAATATCCCCCCTTCCGCAAAAGAAGAATAGGAATGGTCTTGAGAATGAGTTGTAGATCGAGCCATAGTGACGCATTATCAATGTAGTAGAGATCCATCATCACCATGTCATTGAACGACACCTTGCTGCGACCACTGACCTGCCATACGCCTGTGCAGCCAGGAATGACATTTAGCCTGTTTCTATGCCACGGTTCATACATCTCCCACTCATATCGCAGACACGGACGCGGTCCAACAAGACTCATCTCCCCTTTCAGCACATTGAACAACTGTGGTAGCTCATCAATACTCGTTCTCCTGATAAACCGTCCGATACGCGTCACACGAGGATCGTCTGCGATTTTCTTCACTTCATCAGTGATTTCATTGTTCATCAATCTTCTCAAATACTCTCTATGTATCGTATCATCGCTGCCGACTTTCATCGAACGAAACTTGTAAAACGTAAATGGCTTTCCGTTTCTTCCTATCCGTGTTTGTCTAAATAACACTGGACCCGGGGAGCTGAGCTTTATCAGAATCGCAATCACAGAAAACAATGGAACCAACAGAACCAGCGCGACTGCGGCACCTACGAGATCAACCATTCGCTTCCCAACAGAATACCAAGAACTGCGTCCCCTATCTTTCATTGTGATCAGCGGCACGCCGTAGTATCGGTCGGCGAAGAAATCGTTCAAGATAGCATTCCATTGGGGCGCGGTTACCTTGACAACGACACCCGCGCTCTTGCAACGATCCAGAACATCATGCAATTCTTCATAAGAAAGGTTATCCAAGACTGCAAAGATTTCATCAACGCCATTTTGCTCAACAATGCTTGGAAGACCATCAACGGTGCCTAAGACAGGCAGATCACAGATGTCCGTTAGATCTCCGTCCCTCGACAGTCTCACGAAACCGACAAGATGCAATCCGAAGGTCTCATCAACGTTCAACGATCCAGCTAATGCTTGACCTGTTATTCCATTGCTCACAATGATCACATTGGTTCGATAAATCCCCCGCGCTACTAGATAGTGAAAAAGCCTTCGCAGAAGAGCAACTCTGGTAAACCAAACTAGCGCGACGCCGATGATTCCATAGTATGCTAATACAAGGCGGCTCTCAAAGACGTCACTTGATTTCAACAAGAACGACAGAAGCACTATCACAACAATCCCATACAACATGGACCTCAGGATGATGACAAACTGAGTGGTCGCATCCAGGAAGATGCTGATTCTGTAAAGATTGTTGTTTCGGAAAATCAAAGTACAGAACAATGAAAAGACAAAGAACAGCGCGATTTGTGGCGTTGTAAGATAACGATTTGAACGGAATATGTCAATACCAAACCTAAGACAAAGCGCAAGAAGAAATGAGAGGTTCAGCAGTAGGACATCAGCCACAGCAGTGACAGCCGAAATCTGTTTGAAGCTTCTGATTCTCGCGACCGATTCAGTATGTGAGATGTTGTACTTCACCGGTATTCAGTGATTCGATAATCTTCAAGGTTGCCGATGTGGTTATGATTAGACTCTGAAAATCAATCAGGGGAGCAACCATCTCGTTACTTCTGCGTTCCTTGACACGCCTCATAAATGCTTCGACCTCAGCCTTGTGTCCTTTGTCCATCCCACCCCCCTTGATGGTCTTCTCTCTCCCAGCTTGATAGAGGCTCAGACGCTGGAAGTTGTCGAGAATAGCAGTTCGATTCCCACCTGAGATTTCAATCCGTTCCTTCGGAACCACTCTGTCACCGTTAGCCAAATAGGTGATGATGCCCAGCGAGCCGTTCTTCATCTTGAGCGTGACACTGATGTTATCATTGTTCATGACGCTTGCGTTGCCGCTTTGTATGGCTTCAGCATAGACTCTGGCTGGGATAGAATCAGAGAGATGCTGAACGATATCTACAAAATGACACACTTCACCGACGATGCGCCCACCTCCTTCAACAGGGTCTTGCGTCCAGTGATCCTTGGGAATAAAACCAGCATTGATGCGGTAATTGACAACGAGCGGCTCTTTCACATCGCTGAAAAACTTCTTTGTCTCAACCATCAACGGGGCAAACCGCCTGTTGAATCCCACCATCAACATTGGGCAGTGGCCGGTCTCCAATTGCACCTCATACGCCCTTATCACATCGTTCAATTCATCCTGATTCATTGCCAGCGGCTTCTCAACGAAAACATTCCTGCCTTGTTTCAACGCCTCGCTGACAAATCGAGCATGCATGTTATGCCGCGTCGCAATGAACACGGTTCCGATCATGTCGTTGTCCAGAATATCATTACTGTCCGAAGTGCAGAACTCGAACCCGAATTTGTCTCCAACATACTTGGCGGTCGTCCCCGCAGCATCACACACACCCACGAGCTTTGCGCCGCCGATGTCTTTCAACGCTGGCAGCAAATAATTCTGCGCAAAGTTTCCCGCACCGATAAAACCCACTCGCAAACCAACGTCAGATGAAGGTTGCGGTTTAGAAGCAGGTTTCTGATAAACTGTGGCTATATATTGCTTCTTGCTGTCCGTCGGAGATGTAAGCCCTTCGTACTTCAGCAGAATGCCGATATAGCGTGCTTTCTTTTTGCCAGAGATGAGATCATATGCCTTCGGCGCATCTTCGATTGAGAAACAGTGAGTAGTGATTTTCTTGACATCCACCTTTTGCTGCAGAACAAGATTCAGGAATTCCTCCATGTTTCGTTTCTCAGTCCAACGCACGTAACCAATCGGATAGTCGGTTCCACCCTCCTCATACTTGGTGTCGTAGCGACCGGGACCGTAAGAACGCGAGAGTCTAAACTCCAACTCTTTCATATAGAACGGACCTCGAGGAAGATCCATCCCCGTTGCTCCTACCATTACAAGTCGCGACCTATCTCGCGCGATCTTTGGTGCCAGTTCCACAGGGTCATTACTTGACGTCGCCGCCGTGATGATGACAGCATCTGCCCCATAGCCTTTTGTGTAACTGTCAACAATACCCTGCACATCGCGCCTGCGGACTACGCCAACATCCACGCCAAGTTCTTTCGCCAAGTTGACCGCGTGGGCATCAATATCAACACCGATCACACCGCAACCAGCCGCCTTCAGTATTTGCACGGTCAGTTGCCCTACAAGTCCAAGTCCTATCACGGCGACTTTCTCGCCGAGTGTCGGATTTGCTTGTCGGACTCCTTGCAAGGCGATGGCACCAAGCGTAGTGTAAGCAGCTCCATCGAGTCCAACGCCGTCGGGAACTTTCACGCAAAGGTTCTTCGGCACGAATACAATGTCAGCATGGTTCGCATAGCCTCCGCCGGCGCAGGCGACTCGATCACCCGGTTGAAACTCGTCAACAAACGGATCAACGGCAATCACAACACCTGCGGAACTGTAGCCCATCGCTGATGGCACTTCAAGTTTGCTCATCACTTTCTTGTACGTGGCGATTATCCCCTGTTGTCGTACCTCGCTGAGAACTCGCTTCACGTCTTCCGGTCGAGACCGTGCTTTCTGAAGCATGCTCTTTTTCCCTAAATCCACTTTGGTTTTCTCCGTCCCAGCACTGATCAGCGAATAGTAGTTTTTCACCAACACACCGCCTGTCTTCAAGGAGGGGGGCGGGACATCTTCAATCTTCAATTCCCCTGATTTCATATTCTGGATTAACTGCTTCATCGCCTACCTGTTCACTGTGTTTAAGACTTCGTTAATGACAAAATCCATCAGATGCTCTCCTGCCTCTGGCTTCTTGTGAGCACCTTCGACGCCGTGGCGCCTTGAGCCACTTCTTGCTTCTTGGTTCTTGCTTTCTTTTGTCTTTTATATCACGCTCTTTGAGTTCGCTCTTCTCAAAATTTTCTTTTGATTTTATGCTTGTCGTCAAGACATCTAAAATACGAGGGTTGCCTTCTCTAGTAATCATAAAAAGCTATTCTACCATTTTCCTTTGTAATCCGAAGAATGCCGCCGCTACCAACGGCTGGGCCATCTACGAAATCTGTCCCGCTGTTACTTGCAATTCTTGATCGAACCCTTTTCGTCCACCATTCAGCCAAATCCGCTGGGGTACCATGCCAGTAATCGCTTCTGCTCTTGAGAAACACTAAATAATCCTCGTAGTAACTAAACAATCGATTATCTGTCAAATAGTCCGGATGTGTAATGAGACATACAAGTCCATGATACTCAATCAGCCAAATTGTTTTCTTCTTCCAAATTTCATTTGAACGTTCTTTGAGACTAATGAAAAGCACGTGGTCTTGTGGTATGGTGTAGGGAATTTCAACAAATTTCCCAACCACAAAGGGCCAAATACTTTTCGCCCCCCGGCATCGGCTGAAAAGGATCAACGTCAAAACATGAAGCATCATATATAATGCTTAATTCTTGGAGCCACTCTAAATTCCTATGTACTGCAGGAGAGCGAAAACCAACTGCGCCGTATCTGACAAGGGCTTCATTAATATACTTTGCTCGCTTCTGAAATATCCTTCTTGAAAAGTAGTCTTTTCCGTCGTGATTGTATCCATGAATTCCGATTTCAAATCCTCGAGATTTTAGTTCCATTACATAGCTGAAGCTAATAGGATATTTGTAGGGAACCAAATTCCACGATGATCTGAAGCCATATTTCTCTTCGAGTTGCACAATTTTCTCAATGTTCTTGAAGCCATCTTTCGTCTCAACATCATGAGTGAGAACAAGTCCCCATACCTTTTGATCAGGCCAAAAATTGATTATTTCCTTGGACTCGCCTTCTCTCAATAATGCAGCGTACGAAAAAAGTAATTCTGTATCTATGAACCAACCATTGCTAACGTTTTGTGGTTTGGTCTTACTTTGTAAGTACTGTCTGAGTTGTAATGGAATAAATGGTCGTAAGTAATAGTAGAATTTCGCTGTTCTTGAAAGTTTCGGTGGAAACTTTCTCTCTATTAAAACTGAATATATTTTTTCATCACAGTTGCTATCGCTAAAGATCGGATCGGAGATTAAGAGGTTGCGTTGAGTACCGCTCATATAAACCACATAATTGTTTATGAGTCCGTAATTTACTGCCTCTCCTTAACACCTCTCACGAGCACCCGCATAGAAAGATTCCTTATGACTGGAATCTGTGAGAGAATCTTGTCCACTGATCTAAGCCAGCTCAACCTAGAGACAGAACTAGAATGGGGTATCCATAGAAATTCGAACCTTTCTTTTACATTGACACCTTCCCTTTCCATAAGGGATGTAAGAACCCACCGATTACTCTGAATAAGCTCTTTCCAGAAAAGGAGATATCGCCGTGGAGTAATAAAACCTTTAATGTGATACAAGGGACATATATAGTTCATATCTATTATCACCACACTACCGCCAGGTTTTAGAACACGTTGAAGTTCGTGCATGGCTCTCTTTTTATTTGCACAATATGAAAATGTATTGATTCCAACGACGGCATCGAATTGTTCATCGCCAAAGGGAAGATTTTCCGTATCTGCTACCTGAAATTGAACATTTTCTGTTGTGACTCGCTGCCGTGCTAACTCTATCATCTTTGGAGAAATATCGGTGGCGATTACTTCTCGTGCAATCCCACTTACTAACTGAGTGAATTTCCCGGTACCGCAACCGAACTCAAGAACTTTTTGCGCCTCATTAAGTCGTTCTTTAAGAAGATGCCAGTATACATGCTCAAGCGCAAACTCTCCACCAGGACAACCGATGCCATGAAGAATTTCATAATCCGAGGAAATCTCGTCGTAGTACTCTTTGGTACGTAATTTTCTTTCAGTAATTTCTGACTGCGTCATTTAACGTTTCTCCTTTCGATAAGGAAGCACAAAGGTCTAAGAGCATTTCAAGAACGCTTGTATTAGACGTCGGTACACAGTTCAAACGATTCTTCTTTCTAATTTCAACCATATGAAAATGTCTTTCTGATTCAATCCGTTTTACTTTCCCAATGCGGACGAGTTGCGCTTCCACTGAAGGAGGCAAACCCATAAATATACTATACGCAGGCGTGTCAAGCAGTGCAGCTTCTCTATTCATGGTTCCACCACCTGAGATGACTATATCTGCATACCACGCTAAGTTAAGTCCATCCAGGGGGACATCTATGACACGAACTTCAGCACGAAATACCTTTGATCTCACGAAGGATTCGATTTCCGCGTACTGGCTTTTATACCGTGCAAGTATTAAAATGATAACGCCAGAAAATCCGCCTAAGTATTCTAGCAGTCTAACGAAAAGTTTGTCTCCCTCAGGATTGTGATAATGCGCAAGATTTGACGGCGGACGTAGTACAACCAATACCTTCTCTGAATCTATACTGAGACGTTCTAAGAAGCCCGGTTCTGGCGTAAAGTCTCCAATATATTGCTCTTCTTTCAGTCCACGGTAAGTCTTGATCTTGCTACGGCGCAAGCCCTGTTGCACCAGACGATCTATCGAAATAGCTTCAGGGACAAGTACAAGCGTTGAGAGGTTAAAGATTCTGATATTTCCAGACTCATAGTCCAGCATATTTATTGATGGAATGCCCAAGATTCTTGATGCAATAGCAAGGCTCCTGGAACTATGCCCAATTCCCAATTTTACCTTTCCATCTTGTGAAATGAACCTATGGAGCGCTAAGGACCGCTTAAGCACACAATACACTTTCATGAGTTGTTGGGTACCTTCATAGTGTTTTCCAACTGCGTACGCATCTAGCCCCTTCATCGCAGCCATGTCAAGAGTTTGCCCATAGTCCCTTGCCGTAACCAACACCTCATAACCAGCAGACCGCAGCCCCCTTACAATAGGAGAGAAGAACAGAGCATTGGGTGCGTTCTCAAGGTCTATCCAAATTTCCATCGGTTAGATCACTCTCCCTTCAACAATAGAAACGATGGTGCAAGTAACATCCAAGCATTTGACCAACGCATGTATGAGATTCTATTCGTATAGTATTTATGCTTTTGATAGCGAAACTCCCCACCCATAGGGCGGGGCATCTAATCCCGCAAAGCGGGACAAGCTGACTGCTCTTTTCGTGCTTATGATACTCGATATATCTCCGAACCACCTCGGCAGTCATTTCATCTCTCCCGCTTTGCGGGATTTGGACAGAATATCCAGGTGATCTTCGTAGCTTGAAGCTTATCTATCTCAAATTCATGTTGATCAGCAATCTCTCGAAATAGTTCCTCTATCCGATCACGCATATCTTTTCTATCGGTCAATTCACGATATTTCGGCGTCCAAACCAAATGATGCCTGCAATCATAAACCGTCCCGCCTTGCGGGATTCGTTTGACAGCCATGTCTGCAACATGAACAATTATCTCAATACATGTAATCTAAAGCCATTTATCCCCGCCTACAAGACGGGGCTTTCTAGCGTATTCAGTAACACGCCAGGATAAACGACCGCGAACCGTGATTCAACCCGACATCAATCTTCTTGCCAACCGAAAACCACAGAAGCTGGACAATCCTGATGATCGTGCCCAAGATCTTCCAGAAGATGCGCCTCCCATAGTGCTTCCCGATTTTCGTGTGCTCAATCCCCTCGACTGCTAGCAGCTCACAAGCGTAACCGTGATCACGGGCAGTAACAACCACCTTGTGCCCCATTGCCCTCAGCCGTTTGATGACAGGCTTGAATAGAAGAACGCGGGGTGGATTATCCATGTCAATCCAGATCGTTCTACGCATCATCGTGCTTCTCCATCAACGGCGTCTCCACCGATCCCGCCGCTCAAAAGAATAGCCAACGCATAAAACATCCACGCCTGCGACCAGCGGATGTATGGAATTTTGTTTGTGAACAACTTGTGTTTCTGATAATGGAAATATCCTTCTTTGTCTTGCATATTCAAAATCGTCCAGTCGGCGACTCGCCGTGCCAGATCAACGTCACCAAATTTTACCAGCGTGACGATTGACTGTGCAGCACTGTGAATATCTATGGGGTAAATCCTATTGTGGTAATACTTCGGCTTCCTGTCTTCCAGAAAGAAACTCGTTTTGAAGAACTCATATCCTCTCGCTGCATTCTCCCGGAAACGACTGTCATTTGTGAACTGAATGAAATCGTTCAGCGACTCGAGCACAAATCCTGTATGGTAGTTGTCTATCCACCGCTGATAGTCAGCAGTCCCATAAAACCATGAACCATCAGCATTCTGACGATTCACGACAAACCGCACCGATTTCTCCGCCGCCTCAAACAATTGTCGCTCTTGAGTAAGTGAAAAGAGACGCGCCAAGAGCCGAGAACCGAGAGCCGTAGCATTATAGACCTGCGTCTGGTCGAGCGGTGAGTAGCTGAAGCAAATCGTGTCTCCTTCCTTGGTCTTGTTCAAACGATGCATCACAAAGTCCGCTGCACTGCGAGCGATTTCGCGATACTCTTTCTCACCCAATACCTGATATGCATCCAGAAACGCATTTGCAATGAAACTCGTCGCAACCACCGTGGGTGTGTACTTCGGCTGAAAGAATGCCTTGGACTGCCAATCGAAATTGTATCCCCAACACCACTCGCCGTATCCGGGTGACCGCACAGATTTCAAAATGTCAATGAACTTCAATGCAAGCGTTCTGTATTTATTGTCCCTTGTCGTCTGAAACAATCTCACTGAACCCGATAGCAACAGCCCGATCCCTTTTGGATTGTACCCGGGTTCAACGAGCAGCAGTTTTCTGAAATCTATTAAAGAACGCTTGCAAAACTGTATCAGTGCTAGACGGGCGACTCTGCTTTTTCGTAACGGAGTCAACTGAAAAATCTTGCTGTTCAAGCCATCGTAGACATCGTAGCCACAGAAGTCTACTCTCTCACAGTAGTGCAACAAGTTTTCAAGTGAACGATGAACATCAACCATAGAAACACAATCAGAAGCATTCAAACCTTTAAGCATGCTGCAATGCACGAACTTGTTGTCACTTCATGGCTGAACACGCCGCATCCGCCTCCACCTCAATCAGCATGGCAGGATCAATGAGACCGTTGACCTCGACCATAGTTGTGGCAGGTGGATTCTCTGCAAAGAATTCTCGGTGCGCCCGACCGAATTCAGCCCAGCGAGTGATGTCCGTCACGAACATGCGCGTTCGCACGACACTGGTGAGGTCAGCCCCCAAGTCCTGCAATGCCCGTTGGATGATTTCAAAGCAACGTCTTGCTTGGGCATAGGCATCACCGGGAGCGAGAACCCCGCCTTCATCGTCCACCGGTGCGGTGCCTGTGACGTAAATATGATCACCAGCCCTGATGGCGCGACAGTATCCTACCTTTGACTCCCAAGGAGTTCCAGAGAATGTCCGATGGAATTGCATAAGGATGAACCTCCGCTTATCACGCTTGCCTATCAATGAATGTTCTCTGCCACAACTCCAAGGTGAGGAGTTGCCAGATTTTCAAATGATTGTCTTCTCGCCCGGATTGATTCTCCTCGACAATTCGTTTCACCTCGCGGTAATCAAAAAGACCTCTGCGTTTGATGTTTTCCTCCGAAAGCAAATCGTGAATCATCTCGTTCAAGTCTTTCATCACCCATGCACGCACAGGCGCCCCGAACCCGGCTTTCTTTCGCCAGATGACTTCCTTGGGCAATTTGCCATCAGCAGCCATTGCTTTCTTGAAAATATACTTCCGTGTCCACCCATGCAGTTTCAACCCCGTAGGTATCTCTGCTGTCAGTTCAACGAGTTCGTGGTCTAAGAATGGGACACGCACTTCTGCCGAAGCTGCCATACTTGCTTTGTCAGTGTAAGTCAAGTTCAAGCACGGCAGAAATGTCTTCATGTCAATATACATCATCTGATTCAGCGGATGTTCATCCTTGACCTTCTCGAAATATTCTAAGTGCCTTTGATACGCGTTGAGATGCTGCGTTGCCGCTCTTAACTCGTCAGAATATAACCGCTGCTTCTCTGCATCGGTGAAGTAAGTCCCGAATCCCAAGTAGCGCTGCTGAAACGGCAGTGAAGCACTCTTGATCAACTTCTTCGTGTTTCGAAACAGCGCAGTGAACTTTCCCGGCTTAGCACCGGGCAGGTGGTTCACTATTCCTCGCAAAGGACCTTCTCGAAGAAAGCCCGGGATTGCATTATAGTATTTAGCGAGTTTCATTGCAAGGTATCGGGGATAACCGCCGAAAACCTCATCGCCGCCCATACCGCTCAAGAGCACCGTGAGTTTTTCTCGCGATGCTTTGCATATCAAATAAGTCGTGATGACGGCGCCATCAGCAACAGGCTCGTCGAGATGCCAGACTAACATTGGCAAGAGGTCAACCACCTTCGGCTCAAGCATAATCTCATGGTACTCTGTGTCAAAGAGCGGCGCAACTTTTCGCGCGTATTGCACATCATCCGGGATAATATCATACGCCAAATCCTCCTGCTTGAATCCCGCCGTGTAAGTGACGATCCGTTTTCCCGTAGTCCTATGCATCAAGGCAAGAATGGTACTCGAATCAATTCCACCACTCAGAAAAGCTCCCAACGGAACATCGCTTATCATCTGCAACTGAGTTGCCTTGGTCAGCGCTTCAAGAACAGCCTTCTCCCAGTCCTTTTCACTGCGATCATCCGATTCCTCAAACTTCAAGTCCCAGTACTGCTGTATTGTTATCTTCCCATCTCGATGAAGCAAGTAGTGTCCCGGAGGGAGTTTGTGAATCCCCTTGAACATCGTGATAGGATCCGGCGACCAAAGGAATGTCAAATAGCAATGAAGCGCCTCGAGATCAATCTCCCGCTTGATGATCCCTGACTCCAGCAGCGATTTTATCTCTGAAGCAAACAGAAATTTTCCATCCACCAGTGTATAGTAGAGCGGCTTGATGCCGAGTCTATCACGAGCAAGGAACACTTGTTTCTTCCCCGCATCCCAGATGCCGAACGCAAACTGACCGTTCAGTTTGTCGAGACATCCAATGCCCCATTCCTGATAGGCATAGATAATGACTTCAGTATCAGAGTTAGACCGAAACTTGTATCCCTTTCCCTCAAGTTCCTTTCTGATGTCCTGGAAATTGAATATCTCACCGTTGAAGGTAATCCAAATCGTTTTGTCCCTATTGGACATCGGTTGATGCCCGGCACTCGAAAGGTCAATGATGCTCAACCGCCGGTGCCCGAACCCGACTTTGTCTTCTTCACAGAAATAGATACCGCTATCGTCGGGTCCACGATGTGCAACGATATCGGTCATCCTTCTGAGCAAAGGCTCATCATCAAAACCAACTATGCCACAGATACCACACATACAGTCTTATCGCTTTCAGGTGAGAATTGACCGCAGACGATTTTCGGCGAAGGTGTTTATTTTGCCTTTCGCTTGTTGTTTATTTCCTCTACACATTTTTCCAATATGTGATAGAATAGACCACAGATAACACGGATTAAACGGATATTCACGGATAATAATCTGTGCAAATCAGTTATATCCGTGTAATCCGTGGTCTATTAACTCTCTTAGTCTACTTCCGCATAACTGGAGCTAAGTGAACGAATCAAGATTACAGATTTCAGATGGCTGATCACGGCAGTAGATATGCAGTCATAGTTGGCAATGCAACTCACGGTTCACTCAACACTTCACGAAACACCTCTGCCAGATTACTGATATATCTCTCTTCCGCATAAAACTCCACTAACCGTTCTTTCCCTTTCTTTCCCATTCGTCTTCTCAACTGTTCATCACGAACAAGCAGGAGAATCTTCTCCGCAACCGCATCAGCACTGCCAGATTCCACAATGAATCCCGTTTCACCATCAACCACGACCTCTGGAATTGTCCCCTGTCGTGTGCTGATGATCGGGAGTTCAGCAGCCATCGCCTCTAGTAGGACCCACGGCATCCCTTCCGGTGCTACCGGAGGAAAGACAAAGATGTCCGCATCGAACAGCGTCTGCACCTTTGCCTCGCCTGTAATCAATCCTTTGAACTCAACGTAGTCATCAATCCCTTCCTGTTGGACAAAGCCGAGGCATTCTTGTCTGAAATCCTCCCTAAACCAATCGCCAGCGACAGCAAACGTGACATCTCGATACGCTTTGAGAACAGTCGGAATTGCCCTCAGGAAAACGCCTCCCCCTTTTTCCCTCATCAGGGTGCTTAAATATAATACTTTAATCTGACTATTTCCACTTCTCTTCTGGAACTCAAATGTCTGAAAAGGGGCTGTGTTCAAGCCGTTTGGCATAACAACAACAGAACCAGATTTGACCAAACCATCGAACAAGTATCTTACGGACTCGCCTAAGACAATCGTTCGTCTAACCTTCTTCAATGACGCCCTGATGAACTGCCGCATCAGCCATGCAGACTCTTCATAGAACTTGCGGAAGTTGCTTCCCCTGAGATGCACGACTGATTTCTTGCCAATCATCCTCGCTGTCAGAAGATAAGTCCCGTCACGTAGGTAGCCGCCGGTGCTTTGAGAGATCGGAACATAGATCAGCTTGGGTCGCTTGCAGACAACGAGAAAAATGAATCGCGCAACATGCCATAGCGCAAACAGAACGTTCAGCAAATCGAATTTCCCGACATTCTTCACATCTCTTTTGTCCGACTGATTCAGAAAAAGAATCTCGAACTGCTTGTTCATTACCTCTGAATGCACGATTCGTTCGGTTGCAACAGCCGGACCATAGTATGGCGGCGGCAGCCAACCGATGATCAGTATCTTCTCTTTACCTGATACAACCATAGATTCTCAAGACGGAGATCCTTGCGAAGGTTATGAACCTTTGCAAGGTTTAAGCTTCAGAGCGAATTCCATAGCATCCACGAATGCTTTCGCAGAGTGTTGAAGTGTGAACTGCGATGCAATGATTTCTCTCGACCGACTTCCAAAAGTCTCTCTCAGCGACTTGTCTCGCATCAGCCGTTCAATACATTTTGCTGTTGCTTCAGTGTCATCGGGACGGACGATGAAACCATTTTCGTTTGCTTTCACCAAGTCTGTCGTAGCTCCGGCTGCAGAGGAAGCAACCACAGGCAAGCCGCATGCCATCGCTTCTTCGAGTACTAATCCCCAAATGTCAAATCGAGTTGGAAAAAGAAAGATGTCAGCAATCGCATAGTACTTTGGGAGTTCCTCCTGCTGCTTGTATCCCCAGAAAATCACTCTGTTCTGTATATTAAGTTGTCGGCTTAGGATTTCCAGCTTCTGTCGCTCTGGTCCATCGCCGACAACGTGCAGGATAAAGTCCTGGCTTCTTATTGTCCTTACAGCATGAAGGAGAGTATCAATTCCTTTGCGATGCACCAAATATCCGACTGTAAGAAGATGTATTGCGTCGCCACTCGCTCCGAACTCCCTTAAGATCACATCCTTCTGCTTTCGCAGCTTCTCCGCCCGCAGCTCGAAGTAAGTGGTGTCAACGGTGTTCCAAGCTTTGAAGACTCTCGCATTGGGGCTGAACGTGTGTACATATCGCTCTGCTTCTGTCCCGTAAGCGATGACTGACGAAGCATGCCTTATCAGAAGCCTCCTGACGACGCACCGCAGCCACCTGGACTTCATCACCCCTCCGGCTACTTCCCCACTCCATAGAAGATAAGGCTTTCCCAGAAGTCGGCAGTACAGCCACACGAGCAGCGATGCAAACGAGAATCCCGCGGTAATGATCAACGATGCATATTGACGATGCAACACAGGCATCAAAGAAAACGGTAGCATTACCGTTTTCTCCTCTGTCACTCGGACCTTGGGGTCGTTCAAAATGATGCACGGGAAATCAAACTCCTCTTGAATTCTCCACTGTCTACGTTTGTAGCCCCCTGTCAAGAAAATCACACTCAGCTCATATCCCTTCTCACGCAAGTGCCGATGAATCTCGCTGAACAGTGGCAGGCGATACGGCGTAGGTGCGTTCGATATGAGCACAATTTTAGTCATCCGCGCATCCATCTCTTATACCACAACGAGAGCGTCAGCAGTCCCCAGAACCCATAGAGACTGTGCGACTGATGCTGAAGCGAGCCAATCAATCTCGATAGACCGTCTTTGCTGAAAATGTTTTCCTTCTCTTGCAGGAAGAGGAGTGACTCCTTGAAGAGATCTCTCATCTCTCCGATAAGCCACTGCTCCAAAGGTGCACAGAATCCCATCTTCTTGCGGTAGATCAGTTCTCGTGGAACAAGCATCGCCGCCACTTTCTTCAAGAGGTACTTATTCTCATAGTTCTTATACTTCAACGTCGGCGGAATGGAAAGAGCAAGTGCCACAAACTTATGGTCAAGTAACGGCACTCTTCCTTCGATCGAAGCAGCCATCCCCATCTTGTCTAATCGCATCAAGTAATCTTCCAAGAGACTCGTTTTGAGTGCGACATAGCTCATCCACTCAAGATAGTCCGCCGAGCGATGTTTCGCCTCAAACGTATTTCTGAGCGCTGAAATCTCCGAGTAGGGATGGCTTTGTTGTAGGCTCGTATAGGTTCTTTCATTCAAGAATACCTCCAACTCCCTCTCCTTAAAGGCTGTGCCACCCCAGAACAATTCCTCGCCGTGGGAAGAACGCTTCAACGCCTCGTATTTGATCTCATCATGCACAAATGGTTTCAAGACCGCATGGTTCAGGCTTCGTAGTGTGCGCGGAGTCCTGCAATAGTGCTTCCAGATCCTGTTGTAGAATTTGAGATACGACATCCAGCGATTGTAGCCAGCAAATAGTTCATCACCGCCGTCCCCTGAGAGCACGACCTTCACGCCGTTGTCCCGTGCTAACTGCGAGACAAAGTAAATCGGAATCCAGATAGGATTGCCAAGCGGCTCTTCTTGATAATCAAAGAATCTTGGAAAGAAGTTGATGACATCCGTTGCATCAACGAGAATCTCGTGAGATTCAGCATTCAGCAATTTCGCTACCTGCCGCGCATAGACAAGTTCATTGTAGTTCTCGTTGTCCTTGAACCCGAGCGTGAATGTTTTCAGCGGCACATCTTTCGACTCGGCAACCAACGCTGCCACGAGACTTGAATCCACACCACCACTGAGGAATACACCGACTGGTACATCGCTGATAAGGCGAATCTTCACCGACGTCCGCAGAGTCTCTAGAACTTGCTCAATGTACTCTTCCTCACTGCGGAGTTCTGTCTCCGAGACTTCACTATAAATATCCCAGTATTGTTTCTTCTCAAGTCTGCCTCTGCTATCAAGTGAAAGGTAATGTCCTGGTTCAAGTTTGCTGATGCTTTTGAACATCGTGACCGGGGGCAAAGTATAGCCGAAGGTCAGATACTGATAGAGACCCTCACGGTTGAATTCTGGCTGCAGAATGCCGGACGCCAGGATGCTCTTTATCTCTGATCCAAAAACGAATGCGTCATTCGCATGTGCATAGTATATCGGTTTGATCCCCAATCGGTCTCTGGCAACAAAGAGCTTCTTTCGCTGCTCATCCCAGATGCCGAAAGCGAACATGCCACGCAGTTTGTGAACCATCTCCTCGCCGTACTCCTCGTAGAGATGCAGCAGCACCTCCGTATCAGTCCTTGATCTGAACCTGTGCCCCTTCTGTTCCAGCGCATCTTTGAGTTCAAGGAAGTTGTACACTTCACCGTTGTAGGTGATCCAGACTGTCTCGTCTTCATTCGGCATAGGCTGTCTGCCGTTTGCCGAGAGGTCAATGATGCTCAAACGCCGATGGCCGAAGCCGAGGTTTTTCTCTGGAGCGACGAAGAATCCAAAATCATCAGGACCACGATGGCTCATTGTGTCGCGCATCGTGACGATAAGCGCTTCATCAATCCGCTGATGATGATTCAACGTATATATGCCGCAGATACCACACATGGAAATTAGACAGAATGCAATGAGTATTTGGGAACTAATTGTATCACTACCCTAGGACTCCAAGGGTTGTAGTTGCTTCACGCGATGTATCTGTTTTGCCACGTCAAGTCGTTTGTCAATGCGCTTCCGGCTGGCCGGATAGCGTGATGGAGGAGATGGTTCGGTCTGTGCTCGTCGAAAGCGCAAAAAGACAACGGCGAAAACTGTCCACAAAGGAATTACTGTCCGGGCTGACTCAAGCCAGTTCTCAATCGTGGCAAGCTGCATCACAAATAGAAATCCTCCGAAACAAGCAAACGCTGCCGCAGACATAACAAAGTCCTTTCTGAGCCAAAAGAACCTGTACGCCTGATATGAGATTCTCATAGCTTGCACATATATCAACAATACGAGTATCAGTCCAGGAAGACCGACCTCTGCAATCAGAGCATAGTAGCTTGAAAATGGCGATGAGATTTGCGTCCCGCCGAGCAATGCCTCAGAGAAATCATAAAGCGGCAGGACGTACTTATCAGCAACGTCCGTGCTGAACGTTCGCCCTCCCATGAATGATTTGACGTATTCGCCTTGCACATCTGTCCAGTTGCCTTTTCCTTCAGCAACAGCGAAGGTACGCCATGCCCGGCTTGAAAACGTCCCCGGACCAGTGCCCGTGAACACATAATGAGGCGTCTCTGACATCATTCGCACAATATAGAAACCAGCTTGCAGCTTTCCCACTTTTGCCACCGGTGGGGGTTTCTCGAAAAGTGAAAGACCCTCTGCCCATTTGAGTTCGGGTAGAAACAGATTAATGAGTTGAAAGCCAGCAAGGACGCCCACCAGGGAAAACACAACCACCGCCGACTTTGCGCGACGTTTAAGAGGCGATAAATTGAACAACACTGCCAGCGTGATCAAGTAAAATGGGAAGGCGGCTCCGTATTGGGCGAGAAGAAACAAACCAAAGGTCACAAGTTGAAGGACTCCAGCCAGAATCACCCAGCGCTTTTTTGAGTCCGCACGCAACTTCAGCAGGCAGTACGTCACGACACAGATACTCCAGAATTGCAGGAAGACAACAAATTGATAGGCATTATTGCCAAAGGTTCCTGTAATGAAATCTGGATTCCGTGTAGGAATGAATTCCGGTAGATTGATCAGGAGAAACGCTGGGAATTGTACAACTCCCAATGCAAAGAAAACCTTGATAATGCGATACAGCGATCTGTTCTTCAGATGATAGTTGCACATGAAGAGAAAGAAGAAGATCGGATGAGCAAATCCAAAAATGAACAGGAGCACCGTGGGCCAAAAGGCTCTGTGAGCATTGACAACAGTGGAGAACACACACAGCACAATGAAAAGATACGCATACTTCTCAAATCCGGTTTTGTTCACCCTTTTATACTTTAGCACCAAGACGATCATCACAAACAGAAAAATGACAAAGGCAGGCACCTCGGCAAAATGCAACACGCGTGGAAGCACGTTGAACTTCTCGGTGAACACTCGCACCACCACTTCCAGGATCAAGAAAAACGATGTCAGATATTCTGGAAACATTTCCGCTCTTGTACTGTACTATGGTTCGATCCCGCAAGCGGGACTCACCATGAAATAAATCGCATAATCTTTTCTGCCCGCTTGTCCCAAGTGTATTCTTGGACATCATGATACGCCTGTTGCGCCAAACGTTTCCTCAACAACGGATCTGCCAACAGACGTCGCGTCTCCTCTGCAAGCTGCTTCGGGTTATCAGGCTCAACTAGGATAGCGTTCTCACCATCCCGAAGGATTTCCCTCAGCGAGACATAGTCCGCTGCAATGATGGGTGTCATGGACGCCATGTAATCGAACAACTTGCCTGGCGAACGATATCGGTTCAGCGATAATCCAGATGGATAGTAACTCAGCAACACATCAGCAGCAAATTGATAATCATACACATCCGAAGGTGGCACAAACCCTGTGAACTGAAGATTAGTCCGGCGTTCCTGCTGAATTCTCTGACGAAACCGTTCCACGTGATCACCCCTGCCGCCGATAATCAGCATCAACACGCTATCTGGAAGAATCGAAGCCGTCTCCAAGAGCAGCTCGATCTCTCGATACTTCCAGTAGACTTTGCCTGTATATGCAACGATCTGTCTATCTAGCGGAAGATAAAGTTTGGTTCGTGCCTGTGTCCGAGAGATTCGGATCCGGTCCACATATTCCAGATTCACACCCTGATGCGTGCCAATGACCTTCTCTCGTTTGATGCGGCTCCTGACCACTAGGTCTTCAGCAAGTGTATAACTGTTTGCAATGATCTTATCGAACTTATCTAGAAGATAACGCTTTATTCTGTCTTCTGGCAAGATATGTGACTCCATCACCACTATCAGTTTCCTTCTGAAGACTCTCCTCAGCAGCAGTGGCAACAAGAGACACGACAGATTCTTGCCATAGACGACATACGGTTGAAACTCCATTGTTTCTCGCTCTACCACAATAAGATAGAAAGTGTACCACGCATACCAAAGTAACCTGTGCAAACTGATCATCACGTCCGAACTTTTTTGACGCAATAGTGTTGGAAAGATCTTTATTCGAAACGGCACCGCGACATTGTAGGCAGACCAGAGATCTTCGTGCCTTCGTTCGCCCTCCATCAATTTCACTCCAAGAGCGGCTAGCTCCACCTCGACACCCCTCTTTGCAAGCGCCTCGCAGAATCGCATTATGCACTGCCGGTCCACTCTGGGGACAGCGATGTCGCTTGGAGCGAAATAGAGAACTTTTGTTCTTGCCTCATTCACAGTAGTTCTTCTTCCTTCTTTATAGCCCATCGTGATCGCGACACAGGATTGGACCGTCTCAGAAGCATTCGACTGCACTGTACAATGTATCCACAGTCTCGACGCACCAAAACCATATCTGTCAAAGCCTTATCCGACTGCATCACAATACGATGAAACGCATAGTTCAGACACAAGAGGGCTATATGTATCGGACGCAACAAGATATTCTTGAACAAGAAGAATATCCTCCCCGTGGTAGCCTGTTCACAGAGAAAAAGCGCTTCCGATTTTCCATTCACATACTTGCGCTCATAAAGACACTTTTTCGTTGCTCGTGCTGCAGGAACCAGATGTTCAATGTACGCCGATGGTTGATAGAACACGAGATGCCCTTTTCTTCTCAACCGTGCAAGCAGTTCAGGTTCCTCAGCATACAGTCCCGTTCCGTTCTTCTTTCCAAACGAGACGTTGAACCCACCAAGCTCCAGGAATACCTTCTTCACAAATGCCATATTGCCAGCAAAGAGCGATACCGGTTCGCCTAGAAACTTCGGTTCATTTCCATAGTCCATTCGCCCGAGTGCAGAGAAATATCGCTCAGGGAACCAGTCCGGTTTGGGAGTTTGCCACTTGAGCATGATTCTTCCCCCCACAGATGCGGGCTGAGGTCGAACTTGCTCAAAGGTTTCAACAATCAGGCGCAGCCAGTCTTTACTCGCAATTTCATCACTATCTAGAAACGCTATGTAATCAGCAAGGGCAGCGTACGCTCCAGTGTTTCTGGCTTGGGATGCCCCGAGTTCGGATTCATATAAATACTTCACGTTTTCATGATGTAGAAACGCTCGAACGACATCCTTCGTGTTGTCCGTTGAAGCATTGTCCACAACGATAATCTCGTACTCCTTGGGACTCAGCGTTTGCTGAAGCAGACTTTGAATTGCCGCAGGCAGGTACTGGGCAGAATCAAAGGTGGGAATGATGGCTGAGATTTTCAGTTTGTCCATGTTTCTCCCTTATGAATGATCCTATGGCATGCAACTGACAGACGCGTGTTGCTGCCGTGTCAAATGCAGCGTCTATTTCTTCGCCTGTTTCCGTCTAGCCTTCCACCCTCGGAAGAGCCTGTTCAATTCTGAGATGTCAAATGCGAACAGAAAGAATGGCTGCTGTGCTATGTCGAACCTTCTCAGACGATAGGGATCGGTTTCAACGCCGATGCTCGATGTACAGGCTCCCAAGATCTTCGTCGTTCGAAGCCACTCGACGACTGAAGGTGTGAATGCGCCACCCGGATAGGCAAGGAACTGAACTGGTACACTGGTACACTGCTCGATTAACGCGGCAGACTGCTCAATCTCCCGTTTGGCACTTTCCAGATCTGCCTTTGACAAATTGCTGTGACTGACCGTATGGCTGCCTACGGTGACTAACACCGATTGTGCCATCTGCTTGATTTCATCCCATGTCAAATAGAGACGCTTTTTCCTATGGTCCGTGTTACCGAGCATCGCGCACAGTTCCTCAACAACACGCTCACGTTCCTCATCCTGGAGTTTTGACAGCCGAAGAAGCGCTGTCCTGAACACTTCGAGTCTCGCTGCGGATCGAGCAATGTTTTCGTGCAAGTGTATCTGGTTGTTTCTTACACAAGACGCCCTGGTGCCAAGAAACGCATCAGTCAACTTATCAAACCAAAATATCTTCCCTGTCTCAATGACACCCGTCGTAATGAACAGGGTCGCAGGAACGTTGTATTTTTGAAAGAGAGGATACAAATGCGAATAGCATTCTGAATAACCATCATCAACGGTGATTGCAGCACGTCGTCCAGAGAAGGCCGACCCGTCCCTCACATGCTGAACAATCTCCGCAAACGCGGCGATACGAAACCGCCTCAAGATGTATCTGAGGCGTTTTTCGAACGCATGGATATCCAATCCATAATTCACCTTGACAAAGCCACGCTCCAACGACGCTGAAGGTGAGGATCCATCTCCGACAACTCGATGAGCCACAAAAATAACGAAGGACGATGCTTGGCGCCTAGTCAAGAGAAAATCAAGAATATAGAGCAGACCAGTCACATAGAGAAAAAACGCAATCAGGCTCCGTAATAGCCCTTTCACACTTGATCGTACCTTCTTAATCCTCTTGTGCATTGACTATTGCCTTTCCAGTCGTTGTCGTTGAAGAAAATACTTTGCTATCCGGTCAGCCAGAAGGTTATTTCCTTTGTCGTTCAGATGCATAGCATCACAGAACCCGGTGTAATCAGTTAGACGATCTGTTTCGATCAACGATACCTGCTGCTCAGCAGCGACACGTCGAGTCAAATCGTTGATGACTTTGGTGACCTTGATCCATCCATCATAAGACAAGTTCGGTGTTCCTCTCAAATGCAGTATCATCAGTTTCTTCTCTGCATACGACATGTTCTTGTGGAAGAAACTCGGCAAAGGCATGAGAATACATTCAATGCGATTGTTCCTGCAAATCGCAACCAAAGTCTCGAGCGCATTGCGCAGATGCTCTACACCTGCAAGGGAGATGCTGTCATCAGCGTGTTCTCGGTTACGGATAACCTCGTTGTCCTTCTGCTCACGGCGATTCAACAGTTTGTCAAGCATCAACTTCACAGCGACAGCCGTCTTATAGTAATCATACAAAGCATCATAGAGAGAGGACATTCTTGTCCGTTCTGCCCGAACCGCCGGTGGTGGTGCAATCCCATCAGCGATATCGTTCCATCCAACCATGACGATGACCTTGTCAGGTTTCAGCGGCAGCACCTTATATAGAAGCCTGTAAATGAGATGAAAGCTGTTGGAGCGCGGAACACCAGCATTAATGACTGCAGCATTGTTGATGCCGCCAGCTTTCAGTTTCTGCTCTAATAAATACGGATAGGTCAGAGTATCCGGAGAGCACCAACCAAAGGTCTCGGAATTTCCCAAGCAGACGATCTTCATGGTTGTCGAGTCAGCCACGATTTCCTTTCCTCGAAATCCCAGTGAGTTCACGTGAACGGAGACATACGGTCCCGGTGCGTCTCCCACTAGACCGCTTGTGTTAGGATAGAAATCCGCGTACAGATATGGATTGCTGTGATTGATGGGAAGCAACTTCTTTGCATCCATCTCACCGTTGCTGACCACGCCCAGCATAAGAAGCAGCCGGGCGAGGATTTCAATGATGATGAGAGGAATAATGATGCTCATCACACAGAACAGGATCTTTTTTCGTCTCGATAGTGTGTTCACAGCTTGGAACCTTCGTGCTTATACTTCAAGTTCTTGATTGCAATGACTATGGCGACAAGCAGTTTCTTGCTCTGTCTGATTAGATTTTCGGGCAACAGCGCTAAGAGCATTGGTTTGATATTCCATCGCCATCTGCACAATACGTACCCCCGCACGGTGTTCCTGAATCCGCTTAACCTATAAAGATTCCTCATCGATGTTGTCCAGTCAAACTTGTACCTTTCGCCGCCACGCAAGAAATCGTATTCCTGCAGATGATCAGCAAAGCATTTCTGCAAGAGATGGTAGTGCAGCATACGACCGACCGAATAATTTGCGAAATGCTCATGGTCGAATGCTGCGAGATAGGAATACCACTTGCTGCTGTAGACGAAGCTCAGTTGCACAGCGGCGATGTTATCACGAATTTCCAAATAGCTGCAGTCAACGAACTGCTTGCGACATAATTCCTTCGCAAGTTCCAGATAGAACTGCTTCACCCGCTGGCACTGTAGGAAGTTAACGCTCTCCTTCCTCTTAAACTGCTTGATTTTGAACTCAAACAAGGCAGTCAGTGGTTTCTCAAGTTCGCCATCAGCCTGACAGTGTTTAACTCGATATCCAAGCGTTTCTAGGCGTTGAAGATTTTGTCGCAGGGTTCTTTGAAACCGTTTCTTAAGACTCCCAAGATATCTGTCCCACGATGATCCGTTAATCGGGACGAACGGAGCAACATTCTGCTTTTCATACCGAAGACAGTCACCATGCTTTGCCGCCTCAGCAAGAAAGAACTCATGATTGGGTGAAGTCTCCGGAACATGAGCAAGTTCTATCATATCCCACGCAGTCATCTGCTCGCAGAGAAACTGGAACACTGCTGCCATACATTCCTGTCTCTTTCTCAAAATGATGAAGTCTTGATAATCGGCAACATCACTCCCAATAACACCAATCTTGCGGAAAAACGATTTCGTCCTGAACAATGGTGCGATCCCGATCAGATCATCCTCATCATAGAGCACCAACACCAGGGGTTCTTTCCCCTCCTTGAAAATGCTCCACCAGGTTGCCACCCATTCGTAGGTCAGAAAGATAACGTTAGAACCGCTTGCCTCAAGCAGGCGATTCCAACTATCGCACAGGTTGAAGAACTCTCGTTCCTGCGTGATGCAACGGATTGTGATCATCTCGCCCCTCCTCTTGCTAAACTGATTTCCATCTCAGACTCTATGTTTCAAGTTGTTGATTACCGCTTGAATTGCCACGAGGGATCGTTTCGTCTGCCTAATCATTTTCGTCGGCATCAGAGAAAGCAGCGTCGGCTTGACATGCCACAGCCAGTATCGCTGCATCTCCCCCCGCAAATTCCCCTTGAATCCATACAACCTACATAACATCCTCGCTGAAGGAGTCCAATCAAACTTATAGGTCTCGCCACCGACCAAGAAATCGAATTCCAGTAATCCCTCCTCGAATGTCCTTTTCAACAGGTGCAATTGCAGGATACGACCGACACCATAAGGGTGATACTGGTTATCGAACGCTGCGAGATACGAGTAGAACTTGCCGCCATAGATAAAACCAAAATGTACCGCCCGCATTGCACCATCCGCTTCCAAATAGCTGCAGTCAAGGATATTCGTCTGTTGAAACTGCTTCGATACTCTTGTGTAGAATTCCTTCACCAGTCTATTCCGTAGGGGATTAGCTGAACCCTTTCTCTTATACTGTCCTGTCTTGTATTCGAAGAATCTATCCATGAACTCCGCGATTTCGTCATCGGTCTGGCACTTCTTTACCTGATATCCCAGCGACTCGAGTCGTCGCAATCTCATTTGCAGATTTCTTCTAAAATGCCCTTTGAGACCTCGATAGTATTCGTTCCATGGTGCTTCAACTCTTAGATAAGGAGCGATCTTGTATTCCTCATGTTTGAAGTTCCGATTTCTCCGCGCTACCTCAGCCACGAGGAATTCGTGGTTAGGGGAATCGCATGGGATACGTGCAAGTTCCAGAAAATCCCAATCCCTTACCTCTTCATCAAGAAACCGAAAAATGGTGGCGATGCTCTCCTCCCGTTTCTGCAGAATGATGAAATCCTGATAATCGGCGATGGGACTGCCGAGAATCTCGATTTTTCGAAAAGGAGATTTCGCTTTGAACAAAGGAACAATCCCAATCAGCTCTGATCCGTCATATACCAACAACACGAGTAGTTCATTCCCGCCTTTGAATACGTGCCACCAAGTTGATACCCACTCAAACGTCAGGAATATGGTATTTGAACCACTGCTCTCCAGCAGAGCGTTCCAGACAGGTTGCAGTGCAAGGAACTCGCTTTCGTCCTGTATTCGCCGAACGGTTAGCAACAGTACACTCCGCGATCTTCTTGATATGATTCCCACCGCAGCGCGAATCCTTTATTTCGCATGGACCTCGCCTTATAACGATACTTCGAGTGATCTTCCTGTTTCAACAACTCCTTCGGGGTCATCTCCCAATGGATTCTCTGATAGAGGATACAAAGCCAGCCACGATCTTCTTCGAGAACAAGTCTTTGGGAGACAAACGGACAATGCTTCGACAACCAACGTACGCCATGACCAACATCGCGAACGTCGAGACAAGCTTTGCCACGCCTGCACCGACAACATCATACGCTGGAATCAACAGAACATTGAAGGCAACGTTCACCGTCGCAGCAACAAGCACGTACATCATCAAGAACTTCTGCCTGTTGGCACTCACCAACACATTGATCAACGCCTGACCAACGAAGTCAAAGATTAAACTCCACAGCAGGATTTGCAACACAACGATGCTTCCTTTAAATCCACCTCCATAAATGAACGTTGTAACCTCCCCGGCAAACAAGGTTCCGATGATTGCAATCGGCACCGTTAGCATGAGAGAGAGCAAGATAGAATACAGGGTTAGCGCCCGTAGATTCTTCAGTGAATCCTTGAAAAACCTTGATGCGATAGGAAACGTTGTATCATAGTACAGCTTCCTAAGCCCTGAAACAATCAGAACAATCTTATAGGCAGCGATGTACAGACCCACCATGTGCTCACCCTTAGCAAACCCTAACCAGACAATCCCAAACTCTAAGTATAATTCTCCCAGAATCATTGTTATCCCCATCGGAAGCGACTGTCGAAGGATCTCCTTCCAAAATGGGAAATTGAAATCGAACCGCAACATGCCAAATCTACGAACATAAACGACTACCATGAACATTATGCCGATAAACCCACTGATCACATAGACGAGAGGCACGTACACCAACTGCGATGCATTGGACACAATTAGGAAGATGCCAACGACATAGAGTATCTGACCGAGCACAATGTTCACGGTGATGAATCCCATCCGTTCAATTCCACGAAAGACATAGTTCAATCCCAAGGCACCGGAGAACATTTGCAGCCCGTAGAGCAGTATCAGCGTCTTTATTTCCGCCGGTTTATTCATCCAAAGAACAAAGAGGAACATGCCGCCGTACGCAATGAGCGAGAGCAAGAATTGCATGGTGAACAGACTGTTCACATACCGTTGAATATGCTCGCGGTCGCGAGCAATCTCCCGTGTACCGAATGTTCCAAAGCCTTGATCAATGATCACACTGAAATAAAGAACGATGGTGCTTGCAAATCCCAGCTCGCCAAATCCGTATGCACCCAAGATTCTTGCCAGGTAGGCGGTCACAATGAAACCGAGCAACCGCATCAGGATGGAACCTGCCGTCAACGAAACAAGGTTTTTCAGAGCACGTCGAACTGTTGACATAGCACGTCTGCAATTGAGTGGACCATTGGTCACATTGCCCTTGGTCCTGAATCCCTCTGTGTAACAACTTTGCGTCTAAAGACATTTCCCAAGCAAGCAGCAAACAACCACTCTCCCGCTTCAGCCGACCACCGATAGCATACGAGTCGCAACATGGTAACAGCCGATTTTAGCGCAGGAGAACCGCTATCGCCTTCGTATCAGGGAAGCACTTTCGATGGCTTTCTCATAGAGTTCTTTGTATCGCCGCGACATCTGATCCAGTGAATAAGTTGTTCTGACATGCGCCTTTCCCGCTTCACCGATGGTGCGCCTTAAGTCTTGGCTATCCAGCAATGCGTCAATACGATTTGCCAACTCCTCTTCATCCTTTACTATGAATCCCGTTTTCCCGTCTTCAATGTGTTCCAGCAATCCACCTCCATCTGTAAAGATAAGCGTCGGCACACCAAGTCCCATCGCTTCCACAGCAGCGTTGCCAAAGGACTCAATGTTCGAGGGGAGCACGAATACGTCCATGGCAGATAGATAATCAGCTATTTTCTCCTTCATCCCTGCGAAAACCACTCTATCCGAGACACCTGCGTCGCTAGCGATCTGTTCAAGCCTCGTCTGGTCAGGACCTTCACCTAGAATCACAATGTGAAAGTCCGGTCTGTGAAGAAGCGAAGAGGCTCTGATCAACTTGTCAATGCGTTTCAGCGGTCGCAGTCTTGCCGCTGTCCCTATCAAGAGACTTCCGGGCTCGATATCAAGCTCTCGACAGACTTCTTCCCGGCTTCGCTCAGGATCGAGAAGCGAAAAGTCCACGCCGTTGTAGGTCACCAGGAATTCCTCTAACGGTATCTTGTATCGTTTCGAAGCAACTCTCGCTGCATCCCATGTGTTGCCCGAGTAGGCGTGGAAATACCTTTTCAACAGGCAACCTGTGAGCCGCTGTCGAACATATTTCTTGCCGCTATATTTGTCCTGTCCACGATCAGTATATACTCTCACTCTGCCCCCATCCACCAGGACGCTGGCGAGAATCGCGGAGACCTGCGGTGTATGATGATGATGAATCCGGTATTCGCGATAACATCGCATCATCGAGGGCAGCTTTGTCAGATCAAACCCGCTATTTAAATCGAAGGAGATCACCGGGCAACTTAGAGCTTTGAACAGCTCGTAGTAGTATCCAGTCCCTTTGCCAAAGAACACGCCAACCCTTAGATCAGGATCTTTCAGTTGCTCACGTACTAGCTGATATGTTGCCCGCTCCATTCCACCGATATCCCCACTCCAAAGCCAATGTCCAATTGTTAGAGGGCAATTCACGGTTTCTCTCGGATAGAGTTGGGAGAAATATGCGTTGCTTCGAATCCCTGATTCCACGCGGCAGCTGTCTGTACATCTGCGTCAACATAATTGAAAGATATTGCCACTTTCTGTCCTTTGGTACGCCTCACCTGCGCAGCGAACTCGTAGATTCCGATTCGCAACCAGACATCAAAATGCAGTGCCCAATTATGAATTGGATTCTACGGACGCTTTGCTGATGCTGCCTACGGGGAGCCTGAAGTTTCGCTCTTCGGTGCTGACCACCACCTGCTGCACATCATGGAACACACCCAGTAGTTTTGTCGGCAAACATTATGCCAACTGCTGAGAGACGTAAACGGAACTACATTCCAGAAAAAATTACAGGAAAATGGATTGCCATCATGGCATTTTTACCAAGTGGTCAGAATGGGTGACCGAGCCCGCAGATGGCTTGTCGGCATGAGTCTTAGTGTCATCAGATCCGTCCTAGCCCGAAGTCTATTTGATTTGATAGGTGGTGAGACCAGACTTCAGCAGAGAATCTCTTGACTTGATTCCGTCTCTATGCACACAGAGAAGTGCATAGCCGAAAGAGATCTGATCCATCCTTACTTCATTATATCGAAACGCTTGAAACTGTTTGAGCAGTTCATGAACCAACCGTTCGCCAACATCAACACTCCCACAGGTCCACCACATAGAATAGCGTGTCTGATGTCTGACTGAGCAAGATAGCAGAGACAGTATGACAGCGATAGGAAGAGAAGAACGAGAGAGATTCTCGACAGTTAGCTGGGAGGGAATGGCAGTAAACAGTGGATAGACGGCGACGATGGCTGCTGACAATAATGCCGCAGAATGATCGGAAAAGTAACACGCACTGTGGTATGTCAGGAATATTACCGAGGCAATCAGCACAGCCTGCAGCAACTCGATCAAAAGATACGAAAGGAATGACGGCGTGATCGCCACCACCGCAACTGAGAGCAAAGTATATGCTGACAGCATATACGCCGTCTCGTGACCTTTGAAGGTATAACTCTGACCTGCAACGATGTTGCGTGCAATATGGTCATATTCATAGCAATATGGTTGATCATAACTCCACGTCCAAAGAATACACCCGCATTTCAGCGCGAGGGACAACGCAAATAGAAGGATCAGCAGCCTTCTATCGCCACGTGCAAATAACTTGAGCATCTGTTCAGAGTTTCTCCCATTCTGAGTGCTCACTTGTTCACTTTCATGATTCTGACACGATTTCCTGTCCGGCGTCTTCCCGCCGGACTCTCCATAATGTCTCGTACAGGGGGTTCGCTCGGCTGATACTCATAGTGATAGGGTTCCCCAAAGTATCCTGTCGCCATATGATAGTTATTGAAGGCCACGCCCAATAGTTTTGCATCAACACGGTCGAGGATTTCCTTTGCATGTTTCAGCAAATCAATCTTGCTCAGACCTGACGATGCCACAAGAACAACTCCATCAGCATATGCAGAGATAATTGCTGCATCAATCACCGGTACCAGCGGCGGACTGTCGAACAGAATCACATCCACTTTGTTCTTCAGTAGAGAAATAAAATCCTTCAGCTTCTGGGAGCTCAACAGCTCGGAAGGGTTGGGCGGCACAGCGCCGCAGGTAATCACTGCTAACCGATCAATGCCAGATTTCTGGACAATCTGTTCCAAGCTTGCCATACCGGCGAGGTAGTTGGTGATACCTGGCTCCCGACGTACACCGTACACCAAATGGAGCGTCGGACGCCGGAGATCTGCCCCAACTATAAGCGTTCGATTTCCTGCTTGTGCCATCGTGATGGCCAGATTCGACGCGACGGTCGTTTTCCCTTCACCTGCGATGGAACTTGTTACCAAGATCGTTTTGATTGGTTTATCGAGTCCCGCGAACTGAATGTTAGTTCGCAAAACCTTATAGGACTCAGACACAATGGACAACGGTTCCAGATGGGTGATCATTTGCGCCTTGATCCTTTGAAGCTTCGCTCGGACATTGTCATCCATCCTGATCTTGCCAAGTTCATCATCAACCGTGATCGTGGGTATCGCTGCCAGCACAGAGAGACCCGCTCGTTGCTCAATGTCATCAAATGTTCGCACGGTGCGGTCGAGATATCTCCTGAGAAGGACATACCCCAACCCGATAGAGAGCCCGCCCAAAGCTGCCATGATCAAGAGCAGACTCTTGCTGATCCCAATGGGACTAATTTGCGGAATCGCCCTATCAACAATTTCTGCATTGCCAAATTGCGACTCTTCGGCGACTCGCGCTCTCTGGTATTCCTCTTCAAGCATCGTATAGAGCTTCTGACAGCTTTGTCGCTTTCTTTCTAAACGGGCTAGTTCTATGCCTTTTCGGGGAAGCTTCTCGAAATCCACATTGTACTGCTTGATCACCTCACCCAACGCATATACCTTTGCCTGCAGGGATTGAATCTCGATTTGTGCCATGTAGATTTTTTCGATCAATCCTCTTGCGTACCCCAAAGGATCACCCGTTGTCAAATTGGTCTTTATCAGCTCTTCAATCTTCTCTTTACGTTTCTCCTTGAGAATCCGAATATATTCGTCATTCGCTCTGATTGTACTTTCAAACACTTGCTGATCACCGACGGTTGGCCTGCTGGCTATCGTCACGTCACGCACCACCTCTTTCTTAGCAATTTCCTCCTGCAGATACTTGATATATGAGTCGGCGGTGATGTTGGCGATATTCTCCACCAATTGCGGCTGTTGCTCGGCAAGCTTTTGTTTGTAGGATCCCAGCAGATTCTCCGTCGCCCGCAGCTGAATTCTCGCATCCTCACGCTTTGCCTCAAAGCCGGAGAGTTGGTCAATAATGCTCTTCGCTTCCTCTGAAAGCGAAACGATCCCTTGCTGTTCCTGGTAGGCAAGCTCACCGGCTTCTGCTCTTTTCAGAATACTGTCCTTCTCTGCAAGCTTAGACCTCGAGGAATTCCCGAACCCTGCGAGATTCATTCCTATTACTGCTGAGGTTACGCTCACAATATACTTCAGCGTATGTGTTTGCCACTATTGCCGTCTCGTTCGCATTCTTTCCAACAATGGTGATGGTCACAATGTCTGCGTCTCGAACAGAGCTGACTGACAAACTTCGCTGTAATCTCCTTATGACGGTCTCGTGCGAAGCTAATCCCTCGACGACTGGACCATCACCGGAGAACAACCATTTGACGAAAAGCATGGTGTCCTTGCCACCAGGAGTCACGGTGACTCGTCTCAGCAACTGCAGTGCAACGGAATCCGCCATAGCACGACTCTTCAAAATCTCAACTTCATCGCGTACGCTCCGTTGTTCACCGGAGCTCTCAAACTCGATCATCGGTTTCTGCTGTGCAGGTTTCGAATGCACCAGGATCGTGGTGGAAGCTTGGTAGTAGATGTCCTTCTGTGAAGCGACATAGTAGGCAAGACCAAAGACAACGATGAACGAAAGCAGGACGATCCACTTCCCTTGGTAGAGGGCTTGGAGATAATCCTTCAAGCTCAATGCTGAGACAGATTTCTCGTCATCATAACTAGTGGTCATGACGGTCCTCCTCGGATGTTATGAACAATAATGTTCAATCGCGAGCACAGACATTTTAGCTCCATGCTTGCACAGCCTGCACAGGCAACCACTCCGGATGTGCTAGAGGCAGTGCTCCACTCCTCACACGAATGCCTGCACCTAAGAGACGCTGGCTTTCATCACCTCAGATAGCTTCAAATTGTCGTAGAAGAAAAATCCCAATCCCCCAATGAACAGAACTAGGTAGTTCACCGCGTGCGTGGCAGTTGCGTACGCTATAGCAGTCTCATAATCAACACCGAACAACCGTGTCAGGGTTTCTCGACAGAAAGTATGATACGTGCCTGTCCCACCTGGCGTCGGGAGAATGAAACCGATTGTGGAGACAACGTTCAACACCGTCGCTGACATGAAATTGAGCGACCGCTGCTGGACCAAATCAAAACTGTAGAACGCCACGTATAGCATGGCAACATAGCAGAACCAGATCGCACCGCTCAGCAGGAGAATCGCCAGATATCGCCTGGGATTCTTGATGACCAAGAATCCTTTCAGAAATGATTGTAGAACGCGTTCCATCGCTGCAGAGACCTTCGCCGGCAAGAATGTCGTAATCCCCTGAAGAAGTCTGAACATCCATTCTCTTCTGAATACAGCAAGAACAAAGAAAGCAAACGCCACAAGGATAACCACAGCGGCGAGCAACGCAGTGCTAGCAAGCCACGGAAAATTAGACGTCAACGTGCTGCCAAACCACAGCAGCGAGATTGCAGAGACAACCAACAGTGTCAGAACGTCCACCACGCGTTCGACCACGATCGTAGCCAGCGCTGAACTCTTCGACATATTCTCCAGTTGTCCAATCACATATGGTCGCACCAGTTCACCCGCCCTTGGGACCAAACCGTTGACCATGTAACCGATCATTACCGCTGAGAACGCATTCCTTATTGAAAGGTCGCTCTTGAGATGTTCCATCATAAGTTTCCACCGCCATGCGCGAAAGAGATTGCTGAGCAGCAATATCGGAACCATCGAAAGAAGCCAGAGATATTGTGCCTTTGCTAGCGACGAGAGAAATCGGTCTACATCTACCCCTTTGAATGCGATGTAGAGAAAGACGAGCGTCAGCAGTCCGCTGATCCCATAGCGAAGAACCGTTGTGATCTTCCCCTTCATTGAGTTGAGCGTAGATCAATGGTTTGTGTGCCAACAGGGACTTTGAACTCGAATTGCGCGTCGGCAATCCCCTTGTTGATGAGAACGCTCTTCACCATGTATGTCATCTTCGTGTCGTTCACATCACTCATCTCCACCTTGCGAATGATCCAGTCATCTTCATCTATCCATACCTTCATCGCTTTGATGAACGAGTCATCTTGTTTCGGCGTCAACTTGAGAACGTAGGTGCGCACATCGTTGACTTTTCCCTCCTCCACGAGCGCAGAGTAGAAATCCTCAGGATAGGTGAGCAGCAATTTGTCAGGCGAGACAGAGCCTTTCTCTTCTTTGTACGTGTCAATGACCACTTGTTTGTCGCGCGGTGAGTACGCCCAAGAAGTGGCGCCATCGGTGACCAATGTCTGCTGTTCCGTCTCAATACGATACTTCGTCGGTTTCTTGATGTACATCGTCCCTTGGAACGTTTGCTCTATCTGAGACAGCGGATATTTCACCGTTTGTGTGAACTTGACGATGGCATCATCAATTGCCTTGTATTTTTCCTGCACTTTCTGAATGATTTCCTGCGCGGCAATACCAATCAATTCAGTATCGTAGCCAGCAGACAACATTGGCAGAAGGACGATTGAAACGATGCAGAGATTAAGCTTCGTCTTCATGACATCATTCATGCTGAGAGAGTTTCTGTGTCTTGGACATCACGGTTCGCAAAGCACTTCAAGATGATCCGGAGCGGCATTCCGAACGAGAACGAAGAAGACACTGAAATATCCCGTGCTGTCTCTTTGCGGCTTGACGGCGTACGTCTTACTCTTCGACACCATCGCCAATGCCCTGCAAGATTGCCTCAAGTGCTTCCTCATCTTCGGTCAACACTTCACGTGCCTTGCTTCCGTCGAATGGTCCGACGATACCTGCGGCTTCCAGTTCATCTACGAGACGCGCTGCCCGTGAATACCCCACCTTCAACCGACGCTGCAGAAGCGATACTGAGCCTTGTTGGTGCCGCACGATTAGTCGAGCAGCTTCCTCGAACAGCTCATCGCGTTCGCCATGCTCACCGCCAGCATATCCGGCTCTCTTGCGATTCAAGATTGAGGGCAACTCATACGGCCTGCTGTATCCTGGTTGCCGCCCAACATGATGAACGACTCTTTCGACCTCGTCGGTAGAGATAAAAGCATTCTGGATACGGATAGGCTTTGGACTGCCGGACGGTAGATACAGCATGTCACCATTACCGAGCAATTGTTCAGCACCGTTGACATCAAGAATAGTACGAGAATCAATTTTACTCGCGACTTGATAGGCGATGCGTGCTGAGAAGTTTGCCTTGATCACACCAGTGATCACATCCACTGACGGTCGCTGCGTCGCCACAACCAGATGAATCCCAACAGCACGAGCAAGCTGTGCAAGTCGGGCAATCGGTTCCTCCACCTCTTTGGCAGCGGTGAGCATCAGATCGGCAAGTTCATCTATGACCACAATGAGGTATGGTATCTTCTGAAAAGTTGCTTCCGCTGTAACTGTTCCGGATCCCGACGAGACCTTCTGGGCAGACGGAGGAGACATCCGCAATTTGCCACTTCGAATTCTCTCGTTGTAGTCAGTAACATTCCTCACCCCCGCTTTCGCAAGTTTGTCATAGCGCTGCTCCATTTCATACTCGACGCTCTTAAGAATCAGGACGGCATTTCCTGGGGTCGTGAAGATTTCCTCATCCACGTCGGGTGAGACGGCAAGAAAGTGATTGCGCAACTGAGCGTACAACGAAAGTTCAATCTTCTTCGGATCAATGATCACGAATTTGACATCGGACGGATGTAGTTTGAACAGCAGGCTCATGAGTATCGTGTTTATGCCAACGCTCTTGCCAGAACCTGTCGCACCTGCAATAAGGAGATGGGGCATTTTCGCCAAATCATCACAATAGATCTCCCCGGTGATGGTCTTCCCCATCGCAAGAGGAAGGTCGGATTTCGCCTCACGAAACATCGCAGAATTGATCACGCTACGGATATTAACGATGGAAGGATGGTGGTTCGGAATCTCGACGCCCACGGCTCCTTTGCCTGGAATTGGCGCGAGAATCCGAATGCCTTTTGCTTGAAGCGCCAATGCAATATCATCGGCAAGGCTTACGATTTTGCTGATTCTCACACTCGAGGCAGGGACAAGCTCGTACAGCGTGACCACAGGTCCCGGCGTCACGCTGATGTCATCTATTTCAATATCAAACTTCGCAAGCTTATCACGCAGCAACTCAGCATTCTCTCTGAGTTCTTCATCATCTACAGTGTCCCCCCGCGTTGGCAAATCCAGGAGTTCGGAAGAGGGGGGAATGTAATCCTCAAGGTTTTCAATCACGGAATCTCTAGCGGGTAATGCCGTCTCTTTTTCCGCCACTGTCTCTCTAGCTGCGAGCGGCACTGTTTTGGGAACAGCATTCGGAGGTGCGCCCACTTGGTAGGAAAATCGTTTCAACGGCGTTTGTAGTTCTTCCAGCTGTTGTTGCGGCTCGGTCTCTTTCGACCTGCGCGGTTTCAATGCCTCCTCCCATCCCGGGATAAGTTCATCTCTCTCTTTACTGATCGGTTTCTTGATCACAGGTTCAGGCTTACCAATGAGAACATTCTCCTTTCCCCTTGCTTCCCAGTCTTCGTTCGTAATCATCTTTTCCTGCCGTTCAATGGTGCGTTCGCGTTCTCGTTGTAGCTGAACCTCTCGGCGATCTATCCACTTCTCGCCAATCCAACGTGCGATAACCTTGAAGAAATCCCGAAGGCGGACGAACGTGACGCGTAGGTCAAGATCCACACTCAACACAAAGACGATTAAGATCGCGGTCAACACGACAATGAGTCCTCCTGTTATCCCAAGCAAACCCGAGAGAGCATGCGCTAAGAAATCCCCGATGCTTCCACTCCATTCCGGCCCGAGCTGCGGCAACCAAGGAATGAGCCGAAAGAGTCCAATGAGCGTAGCAAGAAGAACGGCAGCGATCAAGATGTAATTCGAGAAATAGATAAGCCTCCGATAGCTCTTCCTCCGCAACATGCCCAAGCCCCAGGTAAACAGAAGCAATGGAAAAACAAGGGAGAAATAGCCGATGGTGGAGTTGATGAAGAAGTTCGCGATGAGAGCCCCACTCAGACCGAGCCAATTCTTCGCCAAATCACGATTCGGTTGTATACTTCTGTCCCCCATGATCACCTTGACAACGTGAGAGAACTTGATGTCTGCGACTGCTTCGTCTTTCGATGAGTAGGAGACTATACTGAGAAGAAGAAGGAGACTCAACAACATCATCAGGATCGCCAGGAGATCATGTTTGCGCTGTGAGCTTCTCACAGCGGATCTCCTAGGAGCGGGTCTATTCTCAGTAGCCGTCAATTTCATTCTATTGTTCATGGCTTTCAGTCCTCTGATGAATAGGGGCGATTCACGAATCGGCGATGCTTCAGACTCTATCTTCTTAACCTAATCACATTGTCTTCCATGACTGGAAGAATGGGAATGCTATCCACTTGGGCACACACTTCTAGGTCACTGCCGAAGCCAATCTCCTGAAGATACTTTCCATGCTCCACACGCTGCAGCATTTGCGGCAAATTCCTTCTAAAGTTCTCGAACAATCGCAGAGCAGCTTCGGTCGCATCGGATAACTCAAAGCGCTCCGCTTCACCTGCCATGAGTCTCGACACCAACATCCCAGCACAAACAGCATCCTCCAAGCAAAAGGCATTCAGCTTCCCAGCACACAGAATGGACAAATCATCTTCAAAATGTCGCAGAAACTCGACGACCGCCGACATGTTCACAAATCCAGCAACGACCAACCTGAGAGCATATTTCCCCTTGGTGAGCGCAATAGAACCGTTCGTGCTAGTGAACACCAATGTTTTCCCCTTCACATTCTCCTCCGTGTATTCCCCCGGAGAGTTTCCTAATTGAAATCCTTCGATCGTTCTTCCATCACGTTCACCACAGAGCAGTGTAGTCTCACCGAACAAACCGCCCGCAATTTTGACGGCCGCTTCGATAGTCGCAACCGGTATTACTTCCCTTGCACCATGCTTTAGCGCAGTAACAATGGTTGTGCTCGCTCTCAAAACGTCAACAACTACCACGTTCTTTTCCCGAAACTGCGACTCCTCAACCTGCGCTGGAGCGAAATAGACTTCAGTTCTCATGGGCGGATGTTTTCTATCGTGCAACAAACGGCAACTTGACAGTCCGAGCTGAAATCTCTTTATTTCGTATGACAATCCCAAACTCGGTTCCAACCTCAGCGTATTTCACCTCAACATATCCCAGGCCAATTCCTTTCTCGAGAATCGGTGAGAAGGTTCCGCTGGTCACAAAGCCGATCTTCTGACTATCAGCAACAATCTCATACCCATGCCGTGGGAATGCTTTCCCTTGCCGATCCGCTGCAACGAATCCTACCCGCTTTCTTCTCAAACCTTCTTCCTTCGCTTTGAGAATGGCGTTCCTTCCAATGAAATCACCCTTATCAAGTTTTATAATCCAACCCAGTCCAGCTTCAAGTGGATGGGTTGTCTGGTCAATGTCATTTCCGTACAGACAATACCCCATCTCTAAGCGAAGCGTATCGCGAGCACCCAGCCCAATCGGAGCAATTCCGAATTCTTTCCCCGCCTCCATAACTTGGTTCCATATTCTTTCCGACAGTGTTACGTCAGCATTGAAGTAGATCTCAAAGCCAAGTTCACCGGTGTATCCTGTGCGAGAAATGATCATCTCCTCGCCGGCAAGTTCTGCTTTCGCAAAATGATAGTACTTCATGCTCGATAGATCCACCGCAGTCAATTTCTGAAGTGTCTCCAACGACCTCGGACCTTGAACTGCAAGCAACGAGGTCGCATCGCTGACATCGTCTAGTTCAACATCACCGAAGACGTGATCTTTGAGCCAATCGAAATCCTTGTCTTTGTTTGATGCGTTCACAACAAGCATATAGTGGTCGCCTGCGTGATACACGAGCAGATCATCCACAATACCGCCGTCATCATAGCACATTGCAGAATATTGCACCCTCCCTTCAAACAACTGGGAGACATCATTGATAGTCACGCGCTGCAGAAACTGAAGTGCATCGCCGCCTCTGACTTCAATCTCACCCATGTGGGACACATCAAAGACACCCACAGCTTCACGCACTTTCCTGTGCTCAGCGATGATTCCCTCATATTGCACGGGCATTTCAAAACCTGCGAACTCAACAATCTTCCCACCAAGCCGCTTATGTACGTTGTAGAATGCTGTCCGTTTCATCTGAGTGATAAGCTGCTGATTATCCTCCGGCAGTCTCTCGGGATGAATAATTGTATCATCTGTTTTGGCTTTATCGAGAATTTCTCCCTCTTCATCGAATCGGCAATAAATCTTCCTATGCCAATATCCGTCAATGGTGCCTGATAAGTCGGTCAAGCAGTATGAGAGCCATCGCAGCATTGCCGGGACCAGCCAATGCAACTTCGACGAGATGGAGCGGATGGCGGATGCTCGCCACGAACACCTCACTTAAGGGCCGAGTTGACGTTTTACTTTAAATGTGGGCTGGTAAAATATAGTAAATGCAACATCAAAAGTCAATAGCCAGTTGCTAAGATTTCTTTTTCTTTTGGGGAAAGCAATCTGGCAACCCGAACAGGTTCATGCAGGATCTCTTCATTATCCTGCACGAACCTCCCCAAGGGACGTCACAACCTATAGCTTATACTGGTCGGTAATGTCTCTGTTCTGCTTCCTGGACAGGAATTTGAACTCATCCACGCTTAAAGACTGGTCTGAGACAAGTTTGATTCGGACAAAGTATCTCAACATCAACTTTGTCAGACGGCTAATGGTTCGTTCGGTCAGGTAGTCCGCAATCAACGGGTGAACCGTAAGTACCAGCCGAAATTCTCTTGACTCCGATTTGAACCGTCGGATCCATCGCTCGATTTGCGTGACAATGGTTGACTTGGATTGAACCAACCCCGTCCCAGCACACATTGGACAAGGCTCGGAGAGAGTGTGAAGAAGACTCTGGCGGATACGCTGACGAGTGATTTGGACCAATCCAAACTCGGTCATGGGAAGGATCGTACTCTTGGCACGATCCCTTCGGAATTCCCTCTTGAGTTCATCATAGACTTTCTTCTTGTTCTTCTCATCCTCCAGATCAATGAAATCTATAACGATGATGCCGCCGATATCGCGAAGCCGAATTTGACGAGCAATTTCCCTGGCTGCCTCAAGGTTTGTCCGAAGAGAATTGAGTTCCTGCTCTCTCTTCGCTGCATAGCGCCCGCTATTCACATCAATTACGACCATCGCCTCGGTGTGCTCGATGATGATGTAGCCGCCATTCTTAAGCCACACCTTTCGGCTGAGCGTCTGCTCAGTCTCTTTCTCGATATTGAAGACGTCAAAAATCGGCTCCTTGCCTTTGTAGAACTCAATCTTGTCCGCGAGCGGCGGAGCAACACCTTTAAGATACGCCCGCACCTCACGATAGAGTTTCCTGGAATCGGTGACGACACGCGTGACATCGCTAGTGAACAAATCTCGCATCACACTGGATGTCATGCTAAGATCCTTGTAGAGCAGTGCCGGTGCCTTTTCAGCCTTCACGCTTTTCTCGATCTCACGCCAAGTATTGATGAGCTGCTCGAGATCCGCTCCCAGTATCTGCTCGTCTTTCCCCCCTGCCGCCGTCCGAATAATAACGCCGAAGCCGTCAGGCAGAATCATCCGCACAAGACGCCGCAGTCGCTGCTTCTCTCGGAATTGAGTAATCTTCTTTGAGACACCCACCTTGTTATCAAACGGCATCAACACGAGATATCTTCCAGGAAGCGAAACCTCCGAAGTAACCCGAACTCCTTTGCTGCTGACAGGTTCCTTTGTAATCTGCACAATGATGTCCTGACCCTTTTGGAGTTGCATGGCTCTCTCCACCGAGGGATCTTGCCGTGCACTTTCTCGGTCTTGTTTCGCTAATGGTCTTGCGGCCGCTGTAGTAGTCGCTGGCTGCTTACCATTGTCACCGTTGGTCCCCTCTGTCTCATCAGTGTCCACATCTGAATCGTCGCCTATCATCGCAGCGTATTCAGATAGATATTCGCCGACATCCGAAAAGTGCAGAAAGGCATCTTGCTTCTGTCCAATGTCAATGAACGCGGCCCTAATTCCTGGCATGACTCTGGCAACTCTGCCAAGATAGATATCGCCGACCATCCGTTCTTTTTCAGGGCGCTCGATAAAAAGCTCCGCCAACTTCCCCTCTTCCGTAATCGCAATGCGTATTTCGCTTGCAGTCGCATTAATGATGATTTCTTTTCTCATAGATTGCCATCTCACTGTTACCTTATTGCTAGTTAGACATGCCCCTGACTCCTGGAAACGGAATGAGATAGTCCAGAACTTGTATATCAACGCTGCGAGTCATAGGCTCACGCACCGGAACTATGAACCGTGGGTTGACGAGCTGCAAATTCTCAAATCGTTTGGCAGACGAGTCAGTATTGTTTATTTTAATTGTTCTCCAACGCAGAGCGATGGAGAGTCCGTTCGGTATAGACCGAACCGCATGTTCAAATAGGCTTGCACTACCTGACTGAGTACATGCGTCACCAAAAATAAAAGCCCCCTTACAGCGTGGGGGCTTTTGTGCACTCTATACTCTGATAGAGGTCAAGCAACCCTATATCACACGAGAATAGTCGCTGACCGTTGCTTCCTTCCGGACCTAGCGGGGTTGGGCAACATCCCGTTGCATAGGACTTGACCTCTAACAAAGTAGGATGACTGTTCGCTCTCTCAAACAAGAGTTTCCGTAGCTGACGGTCCAACTGCCGCTGGCACTGACAACACCTTGCATGTGTTTTTCCACTTCAAGAGCTACTGGAAATGTAGGAAACTGCCGTTCCAGAAACAGGCACAAAATCTTGCTGAAATTGCTGCAGGACGGCGCTTCTATTGACCGACACGCGACCCCACAAGTTCACGATGCGTTCTCCTTCATCCAAAGCGCGTCAACTGTGATCACCCATATGCGAAGGCCCGATTGCCGACACACCTCTGCAATATCTCACACTTCGCTAGACAACAGCTGCATCAATGGCACAGCCTTATGATAGCTCTGCAGCGTACGAATCACCCCCACCAACCTTATCAACAATTTCTAACTTTTTGATACTATCTCCATAAGTGTTCCCTTCAGCAAGGACGCTTGCGGTTCACATACTATCAGCACCGAAAACTCTACCTGCAAACTCCCACCGCGATCTCAAAACCCCACCGTTTCTGCAATGTCCTTGCTTCCTTGTCGAAACTATCCTCCTCAGTATTAGAGACCCCGTGAATATCTTTCTCTCTGGAAACCAGAATGTCCGCCCACCGCATCAGAAGTGGGAGCGTGTCTTTGTGTGCCCCTCACTCTAAATCTTTTTGAAGCGGGGCAAATCGAAACTGACTGTGACGTTGTTTCGTTTCACTGCCTTGTGAACCTCTCCCAATGCTCGAGACATCGTTTGCTCACATCCTCGCTGCTTGCACATTCGCCACAAGCCTTGCGGCTTTCTCTGTCAGTACATCGAAATTGTTTTCCTCAATTGCCTTCTTATCTAGCAACGCAGCGCCCACCGCAACTGCACACGCACCGGCTTTGATAAACTCACCGGCATTCTCGATGCTTACTCCTCCAGTTGGCATTAATTGGATTTGTGGGAGTGGACCTTTAATGTCCTTGAAATATCCCGGACCAACAGCGGTTGCCGGAAAAACTTTCACAATGTCTGCCCCCAGATCCCAAGCTGCAAGAATCTCTGTCGGTGTGAAAGCGCCAGGAATAACCACTTTGTCGTAGCGGTGGCAAAGCTTGATCACTTCAAGGTTCAACGTAGGTCCAACGATAAACTCCGCCCCTGCTAAGATTGCCATTCTGGCAGTTTCAGTGTCAAGCACCGTCCCAGCACCAACAAGAAAATCTTTTCCCACACTCTTTGAAACTTCTTTGATAACATCCACTGCTCCTGGAACGGTGAAAGTTATCTCCAGACACTTCACGCCTCCTTTCCGAACCGCCTCGATAACCTTCATCAGCTTAGCCGTGTCTGACATTCTGATGACTGCCACGACACCAGCATCTAGGATAAGTTGTAGATCTGCTTTCTTGCTCATGTTACGTTTCACAGAAAGTCATGGTCTCTTCCCAACAGCAGGCTCGGGACATCCCACCTCACACCGAGACTTATCCGTACGTCTCTTGCTCCTGCCATACGCTAACACTCTAAGCTAAAGATAAGAAACTAATTCGGAAAAATCAACAAGATTCTGAGTTGAGCATTCCTATGGCAACCGTAGCTGTTCTTTCCATCGTCTCGCCTCAGTGAAATTAGGGTCAAATGTCAATGCCTTATCAAAATATGTGGCTGCCTCCGCGAGTCTTCCGTGCTGAGCGGTACAGATACCCCTGTTTGTCAACATCATCGGATACATCTGTTTGATAGCCTGTATCAGACGATTTGTTTTCCTGATGTCACGAAATTTGAAATCAAACGGCTTCATCTCGTGATATTCCCTATCCTTGTACAACCGAAAGGCAAGTCCCTCAGGCACACGCTGATACTTCGCCCCTATCTCCCCTTCAATCTCAAATGTAACGTAGATTGGGCAACTCTCGATATTCTTGTCAATGAAACTATTGATCATCTCGATATATCTTGCCTGAATCACACTTGCATCGTAAGGCGTATCGTGTTCAAACTTGTAGAGTTCCTTCAGAAAAGCGTCAATCTCCTTTTGAGATTTCCCAACAAGCCAAGGATAATTTGTCCACAGTTGGTTGAAATACCACGACCGCCTCAACAGTTCTTTGTCAATGACTACAACATCTCTCCGAACGTTCTTGACAAATTGAAAATAAAGCGATGACGAAACGAAATAATCCCACTGAAACGAGAGGAGAATGCCATTCGGCTGGATGGAATCAAACATATTCACGGTGTAGTCTTCTACGAGATAGTTCTTGCTCTCGTCCACCTCACGATGGTTTGACATGAGCACAGCAAAAGCGGAGAGGATGACCGCACCAGCAAAGAGATTTCGGACATCCCGCTCTTTCAGCCAAGAGAACACCTGACCCACACCAAGCCCAGCCCAGAGTGCAACCGTCAAATAGGCAAGAAGAAAGTAGGAATCAATATCGTGAATATCATAGTTGATGGAGTAAGCGACACAACCGATGAAGAGCAGAAGTGTGAAATAGAATAATTTCCTTTGTTCCTTGAACAGCTTCCACAATCCGAGCACTGCAAAGACCAGTGGGAAGTACGCAAACTCCTTCGGCAACGCACTGAGGAAATATTTGAACTGCTTCGCTGCAGCTTCCGTTGATTCAAAGATCCATACACGATACTGCTTCCCAGAGAGATGCCAGAGAAGACGTTCTAACGTCGTCGGATTCCCCCAGTTGAGTGGCGGATTCTGTGAAGCACGAATCGGCAAGTACAGGTAAAATGATAATCCCGCAAGAAATAGAATGACCAATAGGAGAATCTTCTTGAAGGCGTCTTTGTTGAATCCCTGTGCTGCGAAATAGAGATAAAGAAACGCTGGCACCAGCAGGATCGTTGTCATGTGATTCGAGAGACTCAATCCGAGCGTTAGTGCAAATGCAAGCCAGTATCGCTCTCTAACCAGGAAGCGGATGACTTGAGGCCGAGTGTTCACCTCTTGGTCTCCGATGCCGGACAGGGAATTCTGAACTGCACCGTGTCGTGGATCGGCTGGGAGAAGCGCCCTCAGAAAAAGATATATCACAGAGGCAATCAACAGACAATGCAACGAATATACTTCGACTGCGACTGCCTGCGACCAATACGTTTCAGAGAAAGCCAGAACTAACGACCCGAACGCTGCAGCGATCAAGGCGAAGGATCTACCAACCTGTTGCGGTCTCAATGTTGTTCTTGATTTTCCACTTGTGCTGCCACTTCTCTTCCTTGATCCCACATCTTTAGAACCAAGTGCCACCTCGTGTCCCACAGGTCGTCCGAGCAGCAGCATGAGCACCTTGAAGAACATCAAGATGCCGAGGGAACAAAACACTGCTGCCATCAGATTCACTCTGATAATTTCGCTTTCGCCGATGGGAAGCTTTGTGAAAAGCCAGCCGACGAGCGTAAAGAGCGGATAGCCGGTCGGGTGAGCTATTCCAAGTGTTGATGTAACTGCTGCAAGTTCCCCGCTGTCAATGAAGGTGACCGTTGGTGCAAGTGTCAGCAGATAAATCAGGAATGCGGCAAGAGCAACCACAATGCCCACCGCCGTTTCACTTCTGTCTCCCTTTACAAAAGGGAGAAAGCGGGGGACTTTGGAGGCAGACTTCGCTGTTCTCATACTGCGCTCTGGAGTTGCCCCATCAAACGAAGAAAGGTCTGCCGTGTTTCTTTCATTCGTTCTTTCGCGGTAGTGATCAACTCATCCCTATCTTCGCATCCAAGGCAGCGAACCAAGTGATCCAGCTTCTCAATACCAGACGGAAGAACAGAGGCGGATGTCTCTAATGCGATCCTCATGGATTTCTCCACTTCCCTATGGAAGAGGTAGTTCTGTTCGAGCACACGAAAATCGTCTTGGGAAACATAACGGTACTGATGCAAGTTCCGCAGGACGTTGAGTGTGTTGCTCCCTCTCAGGTTTCTATGTTGAACACCGTGCACCAGTTGGAGCACTTGCACAAGAAACTCAATATCCATTATTCCCCCTGCTCCAACCTTGATGTCAACGAGTTCGTCTCTTGAATACCGGCTCCGGTTTTCAGTTTTCCTTCGCATTGCAAGAATCTCCCCGATCTGCTTCGGGGAAATTCTATCTCCGTAGACAAACAGTTCAATTCCGTGCAGCACTTCTTCCGCAAACTGACGATTGCCCACAATGCATCTCGCTTTGATGAGAGCTTGTCTCTCCCAAAGTGAAGCACGCTTCTGGAGATAGGCAAAGAAAGCACCCAGTTCGGTTGCGAGCGGTGCATTCCTTCCTTCCGGACGCAGACGGGCGTCAACTGCGTATAGGCGTCCGCCCTCTGTCACTTGAGACAATTCCTGAATCAGACGGGATGCAATTTGGTGATATATCTGTTCCGAAATCCCTGATGATTTGTAGAGGAATATCACATCAAGGTCTGAATCGAAATTCAATTCCTCGCCGCCGAGTTTTCCTAAACCGATAACGGCAAAGGGGATATCTGCTCCAAGCGTGAGTTCCGCTAGCACTTTCTGATATGTTACATTGAATATGAACCGAGCGACATCGCTCAGTTCTCTTGCCATCTCCTCGAAGGTAGATAAGCGAAGAAGATTCCTAATACCGATGCGGAGTTCCTGAAAGCTCTTCACTTGGTGAAGAGTGAGATTCTCCGGCTGTCCACCGGTAGTTTCGGATGGTGGAGAAAGGGCAGCATCTCCTGAGAACAGAAGATCGAGGAACCGTTCATGTGTCGCGATCTGATCGGTGAATCTCGGACTGAAGGAGCAAACCATCAAGATCACATTCCTGGCTTTCTTCTCTTTGAGCAATCCATAGAATGTCTCGACAAATTTTATTGACCGCGCTATTCTCTCAAGGTTCGAGAGTGTCATATCAGGATTGGGAAAGCGAGAGATTTCCTCCAACAATGTCGGAACGATCTCCTGGAATAGATTCCTTACATGGATATCGAACTCCTTCTCTCCCGTCAATGATGCACCGTGCGTCAAGTATCTAATGGTTCTCACCGCATCCTTGACCTTCACGAAGCCATGGCGTTTCAGCGCATCCTCAATCCTCGCGTTTTCGACATCTGGTCCAAACGTCCATTCAGCATCTGGTGTCCGATCATCAAGCTCCGCTTTGAAGACATCATCAAAGATCTTCCGCGTCGCTTCGAGATGGTTGCTCAACGCACTCTCGAATTGCTGTCTGGTATCGAAACCTATCCGTCTTGCAAGTGCGGTTCGCTGCTTTGGTTCGCTCGGGAGAGAATGGGTTTGCGCTGCGTGCATCATCTGAAGCCTGTGCTCAACGTTCCTAAACAGATCGTAAGCATCAGAAAGCGCTCTTGCCTCAGAAGGTTCTAGGAGATGTGCCTGTTCAAGTTTTTCCATCGCCCTCATAGTATTCCTTTCACGCAACTCCGGTAGGTGACCACCATTCAACAGCTGCAGCGCCTGCACAATGAATTCAATATCTCGGATACCCCCCGTCCGCAGTTTGATGTTCAGCTCGTCTTGGTGCGTTGCTTCAATACGAGATTTGATGCGGGCGATCTCGTCCAATGGACTTCTGAAAAATGTCCGAGGATAGATGAATGGCTCCAACTGCTTCAAAAAGCGAATCCCAAATTCGATGTCTCCTGCGACGACGCGCGCTTTGATCAGCATCTGTCGTTCCCACAGCTCTCCTCTGGTTTCATAGTAAATCAAGTAACTGCTCAATGAACGTGCTAATGGTCCCGCCTTACCATCTGGACGGAGACGAACGTCCACACGGTACAGGTGTCCCTCTTGGGTGTGCTCTGTCAGCAGCTGCGTCAAGCGCTCTGCAGAGGAATTGAAGAACTCATGGTGCGTGACAGGCTTTCCGTTGGCTCTTGTACATTCCCCCTCTTCATGGTAGATGAAGATGATGTCAATGTCGGAGCTGTAATTGAGTTCCGAACCACCAAGTTTGCCAAGTCCAATCACAGCATATTCGGTTTCTGGGACACAACCGAGTTTGTCCTTTGATATCTCTATCGCGAGCTTGCACGTCACCGAAACAATCGCATCCGCCAAGTCGGAGAGTTCCTGTGTCACGGCACGGAGATCAGCCTTACCAACAACGTCCTTTGTGCCAATTCTCAGAATCTCCCGCCGATATAGTCGCTTCAGTGCATTGATTTTCCTCTCGACCGTTCTGAAGAGGCTGACCGTCTGTAGGGCCTCCTCCAACAGCTCATCTTTCGTTCGCGTCTTCGTCAGCATCTCCGCGGTCGTGAGCCAATGAAAAAGCTCTGGATCGCGGACGAGGATGTCAGCAAAATACTGTGATGTGGAAAAAGTCCTGATGAGAATCTCGAGAAGGTGTGGGTACTTTGTAAGATCGTTCAGCAGAGAAGTCTTGTTGAATGTCGCGTTGATGAACCTCTGAAGGTTGTTCAGAGCCATGCCTGCGTCGGCAGAAGCTCCCAGCTCCCTCTCCAGCAGCGACAGGAACTGCTCAACATTCTGCTCAGCCCCCGACGCAAGGTGCGCTTCAATGATCTTATCAAGATTCCGTCGGATACGACGTTCGTCATGAATCATACCGCTCGGTATTTTCCCCCTTTTGCCGTTACCGAAGAGATTTCGGACTACGGATTGTGGATTGCGGATTGTCCCGCTTGTGGAATTCAATCGGTAGCAAATCGGAAACCCGCAATCCGAGATTATTCATTTCCATCGCTTCATCTTCATTTAACACGGTCTTGTTGTTGTACGACAGTTCAACCGTCAGAGAACGCTGACTGGGAGGTACGCCTCTGAGCAACGGCTCACTTCAATCTGAGATACTCATACGCCAAATACGCCAGCAACCCACTTCCAATTCTCATCGCTTCCTCGTCCACATCAAAACGCGAGGTATGAATATGATGGACAATGTCCTTCTTCTTGTTCCGTATGCCGAGTTTGAAAAATGTTCCGGGTACGTTCTGCAGATAGTAGGCGAAGTCTTCTGCCCCCATCGAAGGCTGAGCATCAAAAACACTGCGCCTACCCAGAAGCTCCACGCTCGCCGTTTCAGCGAATGCTGTGATCTTTGGATCGTTAACCAACACCGGATAGCCTCTGTTGATATCAAGTTGATATGTTGCTCCGCTTGCCCTTGCAATGCCCCTAATAGTTCGCTCAATGATCGCCCAACTTCTTTTTCGCCACTCTTCATTCATCATCCGGAACGTCCCCGCCAACTTTACCTCGTCGGGTATGACATTCGTCGTTGTTCCACCTTCGATCTTTCCAATGGTGAGCACGCAAGGTTGCAGTGGATCAATATTCCGACTAACCACTTTCTGCAAACCAAGTACGACCTCCGCTGCAACGACGACCGGATCCACCACCAAATGCGGATAAGCCCCGTGTCCGCCCTCTCCTTTGATTGTGATGTAAAGCTCATCGGCAGACGCACCCTCCGGTCCAGGACAAAAGCCAACCTTGCCAACGTCAGCATCCGGATGGACGTGGAATCCGAATATGGCATCTACCTTGGGATGTTCGAGCACACCTTCCTTGATCATAACGCTTGCGCCTCCAGGATTCTTCTCCTCGCTCGGCTGGAAAATGAACTTCACCGTACCATTCAGTTGGTCACGGATCTTGGCGAGAATCATCGCAGCGCCAAGCACCGTGGCAGTATGCACGTCGTGACCGCACGCATGCATTCTGCCGGGTATCTTGCTCTTGTACACGGCATCGCCTTCCTCTCGAATAGGAAGGGCATCCATATCAGCCCGAAGAGCAACGCACTTGTTCGATCGTTTGCCGTGCAACAATCCAACAACACCCGTTTTGGCAACGCCAACTTTCACTTCAGTGCCAAGTGATTCCAGCGTCCGCGCAACCAGTCTAGAGGTGCGAAGTTCCTCAAATCCAAGTTCAGGATGCTGGTGAATCAAGCGGCGGAGTTGCACCACTTTTCGGAAAACAATATCGGCTTCATGTGTGATTTGGTTTTTCATGATTCTAAAATAACCAAACGCAAGCTCAAAATCAACAGAAATCTCCTGTTGACAAAGCATCCTTGGATCCATCGCCGCTTGACTTTCATGGTGAAATTTCTTACTATGAAAACGATTCAAAAGACCTGGATTTGGCTCGGGACAAGGAAACATCTGACGATGAACGATCTAGCGATGTACCGTATTCTGGTGATTAACCCCGGTTCGACATCTACCAAGATAGCGGTCTTTGAAAATCAGAATCTCCTCTGGAACGAGAACATCAAGCATCCCCACGATGAACTCAGAGAGTTCCGTAACATCTGGGACCAGTTCGATTTCAGAAAGGAAGCCATACACCGGTCTTTGTCGAAGAAAGGATTTGCACTGCAAGATTTCTCGGCAATTGTTGGTCGCGGTGGGCTGTTGAAGCCAATCACTGGAGGAACGTATCGCGTCAACCAAGTGATGCTCGAAGATGCTCGCAAAAACCTCCAGGGTGAGCACGTATCCAACCTCGGGTGCGCGTTGGCATACGAGATAGCGAAACAGGCAGCTCAAGAGAAACAGAAGGTCATAGATGATGGGCAGCAAGTGAATGATTGCCAACCCGCCGCCTTTATCGTTGATCCCGTCTCCATCAATGAGTTTGAACCCCTTGCGTGGTATTCTGGTCATCCAGCGATCAAGCGTCGAAGCGTATCACACGCCTTGAACATTCATGCAGTTGCCCGCCGTGCGGCAGAACAACTGCAGAAGAGAATCGAAGAGGCCAACTTTGTTGTTGCCCACCTTGGCGGCGGCATTTCCATCACCCCGGTGAGAGAGGGCAGGATCATTGACGCCAACGATGCAACCAGCGATGGTCCTTTTTCCCCAGAACGCACCGGCGGCTTGCCACTTCAGCAGTTCATCGCACTATGTTTCTCGGGCAACTATCAGGCGTCTGAGATCCGACAACTGGTGATGGGCAAAGGCGGGTTAGTAGCCTACCTTGGAACAAGCGATGCTGGCGAGGTCGAAAGAAGAATAGCTGGGGGTGATACCTATGTACGAGAGGTATATGAAGCCATGGCATATCAGATCGCCAAGGAAATCGGTGCGATGGCAACTGTGTTGAAAGGACGACTTGACGCTATCGTTCTCACGGGTGGACTTGCCCACTCCAAGCTCCTGACCGACTGGATCACTGAACGCGTGTCGTTTATTGCCAAGGTGATTCTGATTCCAGGTGAGGATGAAATGAGAGCAATGGCGGAGGGGACACTAAGGGTGTTGCGTGGACAGGAAGAAGTGAAGATGTATTAGGTTTCGAGTTGCGAGTTTCGAGTTTACAATTCAAACTCAAACTCGAAAGTTGAAACTCGAGACTGTTTTCAATTTTCAGTTGACTCATGAAATCTCTTCTCTCCGGTAACGAAGCTGTTGCCCGCGGTTGTTATGAATGCGGTGTGCAATATGCTTCTGGCTATCCGGGCACACCAAGCACTGAGATACTTGAGAACATCGTACGATACAAAGTCATTCACGCAGAGTGGGCACCGAATGAAAAGGTTGCAGTTGAAGCCGCAACGGGGGCGTGTCTTGGCGGTGCACGATCAATCGCGACGATGAAGCACGTCGGACTAAACGTTGCCGCGGATCCACTCTTCAGTGCTTCCTACGCCGGTGTGAACGCCGGCTTGGTGATTGTTTCTGCTGATGATCCTGGCATGCACTCATCGCAGGATGAGCAGGACAATCGGTGGCTTGCCAAAGCATCTAAGGTGCCGATGCTCGAACCTTCTGATAGCCAAGAGGCAAAAGATTTTACGAAGATTGCTTTTGAACTCAGCGAGAAATACGATACTCCCGTGATGCTCAGGATGACGACGCGGATATGTCACTCGAAGACCGTTGTGCAACTTGGTGAACCGGTGCCAGCACCAAAGAGGTATTACACCAAGAACGCCAAGAAAACCGTTCTCCTCCCTTCCAACGCTCGCGGGCGACATCAGTTCGTCGAAGAGCGATTGAAGGAACTGGAGAGGTTCGGCAACACAGCGTCAGAGCTGAACAGGATTGAGATGGGCGGCACAGAAGTCGGTATCATCACCGATGGCATCGCCTATCAGTATGTGAAGGAAACCTTTCCAACAGCCTCCGTGTTGAAGCTGGGACTTACCAATCCTTTTCCCAAGCAACTGGTTTGGGAATTTTCATTGAGAATGAAAAAGCTGCTTGTGATCGAAGAGCTTGACCCATACCTTGAGGAACAGATTAAAGCTCTGGGCATCGACGTTCTCGGAAAAGAGAAGCTACCGCTTCAAGGGGAAGTGAATCCTGACATTGTAGGTGAAGCTCTCAGAGATGTATTGAATATTGAATCCAAAAGATACCATTCAGGATATGAGGCGGCGAGAGCCAGATTGTCGGATGCATTTTCTGAAACTGCAGAGCCTTCGAAATTGATTCCTGTTCGCTCTCCCACGCTTTGTCCAGGCTGCTCGCACCGCGGCATGTTCTACGTCTTCAAGAAACTCCATCTCACTGTCATGGGCGACATCGGCTGTTACACGCTAGGAGCATTGCCACCTCTCAACGCAATGGACACCTGTCTTTGCATGGGCGCCGGCGTGAGCATGGCGTATGGCACCGAAAGAGCCACCGCTGGGAAAGCCGCTGAGAAAACCATTGCTGTCATCGGTGATTCGACCTTTGTTCATTCAGGCATCACAGGTCTGATAAACATCGTGTACAACCAAGGCATCACAACGATCTGCATTCTGGATAATCACACGACAGCGATGACAGGACATCAACCGCATCCTGCAACAGGGAAGACCCTTGAAGGTCAACCTACGATGCAACTTGATTTTGTCAAACTCTGTGAAGCAGTCGGCGTGAAGCGGGTAAGGAACGTGAATCCATTCAATCTTGAAGAGACAGAGCAGATTGTCTGTGAGGAACTGGCATCGAAAGAGCCATCAGTGATTATCTCCTCAGCGCCGTGTATCTTGAACGAGAAGATTGATTTCGGCGGAACGCTCAAGATCGAGCCGGAGAAATGTCCCGAGTGCGGTGTGTGCATTCAACTTGGATGCTCGGCGATCGGTGTTGAAAATGGATTACCGTATATTGATCCACTACTTTGTCCGGGGTGCACCCTCTGCCAACAGGTATGCAAGTATGATGCGATCACGCAGGTACAGAGGTAGAACTGATTCCTCGACAAGCAATGAACAGACAGTTTTGCATTCTTGAACACACTGCTGATGTCGGCATTGAGGCACAGGGACAGACACTCGCGGAAGCTTTCGAGAACGCAGCGCTTGGTATGATGTCTTTAATGTACGATCTGGAAACCGTGGAGAAGAAGGAACAGCAAACTGTCTCAATCGAAGCGCGGGACATTGAATCACTTCTTGTTCGATGGTTAAGCGAACTCCTTTACCTCTTCGACGGCGAGGATTTCGTCCCTTGCGGTTTTGGAATAGAATCGTTACATTCGAAAGGACTCAAGGGAAAAGTCTGGGGCGAGCCGCTTGATGAAGGGAAGCACAAGATGAAAGTGTACGTGAAGGCAGTGACGTACCATCAGTTGTCCATTCAGAGTTTAGAGAAGCGTAGTGTTATCCGAGTGTATTTTGATATTTGAGAAAGAGGAGACGGCAGTTGTCATAAGCACCTATATCACAAGATACACAGAAACATGAAATCCGAGAAGATTGAAGGTTGGAGGATGACGAGACTTCGGATGTGAGCCGCAGCCGAAGAGTTGCAGTTGGAAATGGACCACTTACGCTGGTGTATTTAGACTTTTGTGCCAGCAGCACACTGCCTTTGTCTGAGCAAACCTCGGATTGATTACCTGTGGTCTCACCGAACACGGGAACCACGAATAGCGCCGCTATGCGGGAGTTTGGATTCACGACGAATATCCTCACGCGGGACGCACTTTACTTCGTACATAGCAGGCGAGATTCCGACATAAACATTCACAATAAAAAAGGAGGTTAGAATGAATATCTACGTAGGCAATTTGTCGCGCGAGGTCACTGAACAGGATTTGCAGCAGGCTTTTGAAGCCTTCGGGCAGGTCGCATCCGCCACTATTATTAAGGACAAGTTCACCGGCGAATCGCGAGGATTTGGATTCGTGGAGATGCCTGCCAACGCTGAAGCCCAGTCCGCCATCACCGGTATGAACGGTAAGGAGTTGAAGGGAAAAACGCTTAACGTCAATGAGGCTCGTCCTCGTTCCGACGGTCGTCAAGGTCAAGGCGGAGGAGGCGGAGGAAGACGAGGTGGTGGGCGACGTTCCTGGTAAGCGGCACTCCGGCACAATGATCAATGGTGCTGGTAAAACTCGTCCTTGTCATTTGACGCAGAGCGCCATCCCGCTTCGCGGGACTGTTTCACTCTGACCAGCACCATCCGTTAGTGGAGTCATAGTAGAGTTTCGCCCAACGGCGTGTTTGTGATTCTTTCGACGACGACGAACGGACCGTGCAAATGCCTTCGCCACTTCGCAGACACGCGAAGAGTCAGATGAGAGAAACTGTCCTTATCCCTCTCTCCTGAAGAGGTAAATTCTCTTACGGCAAATAGACTTTCTCAACAGCGAAGGATGCTGCAAAAAGGGAAGATAAATCATGCTGCAAAAACTTGACAACTATCGTTATCTTATTCCAAAGTCCTTCCGACCAGGGATGAGAATAGAGGGGTTGATTTATGCCGACGACAAACTCATCAAAGCGATTGAGAAGGACAAAACCCTGGAGCAAATAGCTAATGTCGCGACACTGCCTGGACTCGTGGGACGTTCACTTGCAATGCCTGATGCCCATCAAGGTTACGGCTTTCCCATCGGTGGTGTCGCAGCCGCGGACATAAAGACAGGGATTATCTCACCTGGTGGAATCGGATATGATATCAATTGTGGCGTACGGTTGTTGACGACACCGTTCGAGATCACCGACGTGATGCCAAAGCTTGAACCGCTCACGCTTCAACTCTTCAGGGATATTCCCTCAGGGACGGGCAAAGGAGGACGAGTGGATCTACCTCAGCAAGAACTTGATAAGGTCTTGGTCAACGGCGCTAGGTGGGCGGTGCAAAACGGATATGGACATGATGCAGATTTGGAACACATCGAAGAACGCGGGACGATTCCAAACGCTGACGCCTCGTGCGTAAGCAGCAAAGCGAAGAAACGAGGTCACGACCAACTGGGCACGCTTGGTTCAGGTAATCATTTTCTTGAGATCCAGAGAGTCGCCGAGATATTCGATGAGGAAGTGGCAAAGGTGTTTGGGCTGCATGAGAATCAGGCGGTCGTTCTCATACACACAGGATCTCGCGGCTTAGGACATCAGGTATGCACCGACTACCTCGAGATCATGGATGCTGCCATGCCAAAATACGGTATCACGCTTGTGGACAGAGAACTTGCTTGTGTGCCTATTCATTCCGACGAAGGACAGCGCTACATGCGCGCAATGGCGGCAGCAGCGAATTTTGCTTTCACGAACCGCCAGATGATTACACACTGGACACGCGAGGCGTTTCAGCGCATCATGGGCAGTGGAGACCTGAAGATTGTCTATGATGTTGCCCACAACATTGCAAAGCAAGAAGAAACACGATGTCAACGGCAGCCGAATGAAAGTGCTCGTGCACCGCAAAGGGGCAACACGGGCATTTCCAAAACACCATCCCGCAATTCCCAAGGACTACTATGAAGTCGGTCAGCCTGTCTTGATTCCAGGCAGTATGGGCACGTGCTCGTACGTCCTCGCGGGCACCGAGCAAGCAATGAGGGAAACCTTTGGCTCCACTTGCCACGGTGCAGGTCGGGCAAAGAGCCGCCACGCCGCACTGAGGGAATCCAGTGCAGATGAAGTCATCCAACAACTGAAAGACAGAGGCGTCTTCGTCAGAGGAGCATCGAAAGCGGGACTTGTCGAGGAGAAGCCTGATGCGTACAAAGATGTGAGCGCGGTTGTCGAAGTCGTTCACGAAGCAGGCATTGCCAAAAGGGTAGCCAAACTTGTGCCTGTCGGAGTCATCAAAGGATGACCTTTCCATAGCCCGCCACATACCCCAACCTTCTTTGAGATGACTGGGGTTTAAGGAGGTCTAAGCTAGTATCACGCAGCGAAGCACCAACTGAATGGAGATGTCTATGCCAACATTCGTTCTCCTGACCAAACTCTCACCGCAGATCGTGCAGAATATCGGTCAGCGAGAAGCGGTGGGAAAACAATGGATGGAAACCGTGAAAGTCAAATGTCCAGGAGTCAAGTGGATTGATCATTACGCATTGCTTGGTCCGTATGACTTTCTCGACATTTATGAAGCACCCAGCGAGGAAGTCGCCGCCAAAGTCGCTATGATCACACAGGCACAAGGAGCGATGAAAGCAGAAAGTTGGACAGCAATTCCGTACAAACGGTTTCTGGAATTGATGAAGGAGCTTTGAAAAGGATTACCTGATAGCAGATTGCATCAATACTAACTTGAGTTGCTCTCCTGTGTTTGTGGGTCGAGCAGTCTGCTCGACCTACAGTTGGAACGTACCATCTTGATGAACGATATGGAGTGAGACGACTCCTGTCGTCTCGCTGAGCAAAATCAACACCGTGATAAGTGTGAACACGACCAACATCCTAATCTGTGGCGTGGGTGGACAGGGTATTCTTCTTGCAGGCGAGATTCTTTCTGAAGCTGCGATGGAGTCGGGCTACGACGTGAAGAAATCAGAGGTGCATGGTATGGCTCAACGGGGTGGCAGTGTTGTCAGTCATGTCCGATATGGAGAAAAGATCTACTCCCCTCTTATTCCAAAAGGCGACGCGAACTATCTCTTCTCGTTTGAACGGATGGAGACGTTGCGCTATCTCGACTACCTCAAATCGGATGGCGCTATCATTGTGAACGACCAGAAGATCAGCCCGACTGTTGTCAACATCAAAGAGGCATACTATCCCGAGAACGTCGAAGAACTCTGCCGGCAACGAGTTGATGATGTGCTGTTCATCCCTGCTATTAGAATTGCTGAAGAACTTGGAAACATTCGCACGGTGAATGTGATCATGCTTGGCGCTCTCTCACGATACTTGAATCTTGAGGAGACTATCTGGCTCAAGTGCATCGAACGAGGAGTGCCGAAAAAATATCGTGACGTGAACATACTGGCATTTGAAAGAGGAAGACAACTGGTTAGAAGGCAGATGCCAGAGCCTGTACAAGATAATTTACAGAACTGAAGTCACGCAGAAAGAGAATTTTTTATCGTGAAATTTCAAATAGCAGGCGCCAGATTCCATATAGACTCGGAATCCCAAGTCTACATTCTTCGAAATTCTTGAAATTTCGGTATTCGAATTTGGAATTCCTCTGTGATTTGTGATTTGGAATTTGTCCCGCCTTGCGGGATTTTTCGTCCTTGCGTAACATCAGCTACACAATTCGAATTTCCGACCATGATAAGAACATTCGATGAACTCCTAGAGTATGCAAAATCGCGTGGCAAGCGAACGGTTGCCGTCGCCGGGGCAGAGAATGAAGCAGCGTTGTCCGCAATGGTAGACGCGAGAACAATGGGGTTGGCTAACGGCATTCTCGTCGGTGATAGAAGCGCTATCCACGATATGCTGAAGAAGCTACATGCAAGGAAGCAGGATTTTGAAATCGTCAATGAAAGAAACGATGAAGCCCTTGCACAGAAGGCTGTAGACCTCGTAAGAGAAAAACGAGCAGATATCCTGCTCAAGGGGAAGGTAGATACTTCAACCTTGATGAAAGCCGTGCTCGATGCTCAACATGGTCTTCGGACAGGAAGACTGCTGAGCGATGTGTTCATCTTCGAATATCCAGAGCGAGAGAATCAACTTATCATGATTACCGATGGCGGAGTTACTTTGACTCCCGACCTTAACCAGAAAATCGAGATCATCAGGAACGCAGTAGAAGTTGCACATGCACTCGGCAACGAGTGTCCAAAAGTAGCTCTCCTTTCCGCCACGGAGAACGTAATCCCGAAGCTTCCTGCGACTCTAGATGCTGCTGTGATTGCCAAGATGAACCAGCGCGGACAGATCAAAGGCTGCATCGTTGATGGGCCTCTGGCACTCGATAATGCAATTTCCATTGAGTCCGCGATGGAGAAGAGGATAGATTCTCCTGTAGCAGGTCAAGCAGATATCTTGGTAGTTCCGAATATCGAAGTTGGAAACATCTTGGCAAAGAGCACAACGTATTTTGCTAAATATCGTTTGGGTCACGTCATCGTGGGTGCAAGAGCACCTATCCTGATTCCATCACGCGCGGACAAGAAAGATGCAAAGCTGCTCTCAATTGCTCTGGGTGTGATCATGAGTCGGGAGAATTAACGTTGCGGCTTATGATGTGACTCTTGGTTACCGCTCAAAGCAATGAGCGAGCTCTGTTCCCGTGGAACCGATGGAACCGCTGTTGCTCTGGAGCGGAGGCTCCTTCACAACGTCAGGATTGCGCATCTCTGTACAAGCTATCATCTGTAGTTCATTACACTGGACAATCCTGAACTCCGAATCTTTAACTCTTAGTCTCTTAGACGCATATGGAAATCAATGGAAAGTCTGTCTTAGTTCTCGGCGGCTGGGGCTTGGTCGGCTCCGCTGTCTGTCGCAGGTTGATGGAAGAGCACCCGAGAAATATTATCGTCGCTTCCCTTCTGCAATCTGAGGCGGAAGAAGCAGTAGCAACACTGCAACAGGAATATCCCAATGTTGACACCAACTTTTTCATTCCTTGGTGGGGAAATATCTTTGTCAGGGATAGCCTGAAAGACCTGAGCCGACAAGAGATTCTCAGAAATGAGAACTATCGAGAAGTCCTCATGGGCGATATGATCAGCGAGCTCACCGACGATGTTCTTCACGAATCTGCCCTCTACAAACTGCTCCACCGGTTCCATCCCGAGATCATCGTTGACTGCATCAACTCTGCAACTGCCATCGCTTATCAAGATATCTATCAGGCTTGCAGAGAGGTGATCAAGCAACTGAAAAAGGCGAAGAAGGCGCAAGCAAGTCCGTCTCTCATTGAGGCAACCGAGCGGTTGCTCTGCACAATGTATGTACCGCAGTTGATTCGCCACGTGCAGACATTATATCGGGGAATGCATGACGCGAGCACGCGGATCTACGTGAAGATTGGCACGAGCGGTACAGGCGGTATGGGGCTCAACATTCCGTACACCCACAGCGAGGAACGTCCATCGCGCGTTCTCCTCAGCAAGTCTTCGGTCGCCGGGGCACACACGCTGCTGCTGTTCCTGATGGGACGCACACCGGATGCGCCTATCACAAAGGAAATCAAACCAACCGCAGCAATTGCGTGGAAGAGAATCGGATTTGGCGAGGTCATGAGGCGCGGACAACCTATCGCATTGTACGATTGTCCCGTGGAAAGAGGCAACAAGCTGGAAGGGTCCCTGCGGCTGTCAATGGAGAACAACGTTGTACCGATCAATGACACACTGAAATCCGTTTTCATTGACACCGGTGAAAATGGGATGTTCTCTCGTGGCGAATTTGAAGCTATCTCCACTGCTGGACAAATGGAGTACGTGACACCGGAGGAGATCGCCGAGGACGTTGTCTTTGAGATCAAAGGCAGCAGCACCGGACACGACATCATCAATGCGTTGGATAATGCAACTCTTGCACCGACCTATCGTGCAGGATTCATGCACACTGCTGCAGTTCGTAAGATGGAGACGCTTGAGAAGGAGCACAATATCTCCAGCGTCGCTTTTGAGATGTTGGGTCCACCGCGACTCTCCAAGCTTCTCTACGAAGCGCACCTGCTTAGGCTCGGGTTTGGCGGCATGAGGACTGTCGTTCACACGAGCACCGACACGATTTCGAAAAGACTCTTCGAGATTGTTCGTACCAACCAGCGCTTGCGGGCAGAGATCATCTCTATTGGCATCCCGATACTCCTGCCTGATGGCAAGACGTTACTGCGTGGGAATGAAATCAAAATCCCTCCGTACCGCGGCGAGGATGAATTTGAGATTACACCTGAGAACATCAACCTTTGGGCACACGATGGCTGGGTGGATTTGCGTGCAACCAATATGGAGATGTGGCGATCAAGGTTCAGAAAGATTATGGAAGAGGTAGAAGCGATTCCCCCCAGCGATACCAGCTCACGCTTCGTGCGCAACAAGGAGTTCTGGAACGATTTTCAAGAGATTGAGAGCGGCAAGATCGTCGGATGGATTTTCACAGTGGAGGAAGAAGGAAGACGGATGAAAGCGTGACAAGAGATCAATCCCCCTCTGAGGCTGTCCAAAAAGGCCACAGTTGTCACCCCGAACTTGTTTCGGGGTCTGAAGACCGCCCAAAACAGATGCTGAAACAAGTTCAGCATGACAACGGTGGTGCATTCGTTTACTTATTGGACGGCCTCAAAGGGGGATCCGGCACTCCTCGTCTTACCATACTGTCATTATCCAAAGAGAAGCAATGCCTCCAACATCAAATAACCAAACACAGGAGCACCCATGAAGTACTTATTCCTCATCTGCATTATCCTTGCACTTCCTCTGATCTCTTGCGGACCAAAGGAGACGGACGAAAGTAGATTGCGAACGTTCATTGTAGGTCACCTGAAGACCGTTGAACCCAAACTCAAAGCGATGAACCTCGCTGATTGGAACGCGAACGCATCAGGCGAGCAGAAGTATTATGACGAGAAAGCTAAATTGGATCTAGAGATCAGAAAGATTTATTCCAGCAAGGATGATTTTGAACAGTTGAAGAAGTTCAAGGAGTCCGGAGGCGTCCGTGACTCCCTGCTTCAACGGCAGTTGATCATTCTCTACAACACTTATCTTGGAAATCAGATTGACACGGTTCTGATGCGAAAGATGGTGGAGAAGAGTGCTGAAATCGCCAGCAAGTTCAACACGTTCCGAGGAAAGATTGATGGCAGGGAAGTCAGTGACAACGATATCTTGAACACTCTCAAGGTCGAAAGAAACTCCGAGAGGCGCAAGAGAGCATGGGAGGCAAGCAAACAAGTTGGCAAAGAGGTCGCCCCCTTGGTCATCGAGTTAGTCAAGCTGCGGAACCAAGCAGCGAAGCAACTTGGCTTTGAGAACTACTACATCATGGCATTGGCGTTGGGTGAACAAGATGAAAAGGAAATTATTAGCATCTTCGAAGAGTTGAAGCAATTGACGGATGAGCCGTTCAAGCAACTCAAGCAAGAAGTGGACGCGACGCTCGCGAAGCGCTACGGCATCAAGGCTGAGGATATGCGTCCTTGGCATTATGAGGATCCTTTCTTTCAGGAACCGCCTCGTGTCAGTGAGGTTGACCTCGACAAGTTCTTCAAAGGCAAGAACATCGAAGAACTCGCGCGGACGTTTTACGCAGGCATCGGATTGACCGTTGAGGATATTCTGAAGAACAGCGATCTCTATCCAAGAAAAGGGAAATACCAACACGCCTTCTCGAACGATATTGACCGTCTGGGTGACATCCGCACGATGCAAAATCTGACGGACAATTCATATTGGATGGCAACGATGCTGCATGAGCTTGGACATGGAGTCTATTCAAAATATATTGACCGACAGCTTCCCTTCCTGCTCCGAACCGAAGCGCACACGTTCACAACCGAAGCCATTGCTGAGCTCATGGAACGTCAAGCGAACAATGCTGATTGGCTGCAAGCGATGGTCGGCGTTGGTGAAAAGCAGAAGGAATCCATCCGAAAATCTGTCCAGGCGAACTTGCGGTTGAAGGAACTCGTCTTCAGTCGCTGGTCACAAGTGATGGTTCGTTTCGAGCGGAGCCTGTATCAGAATCCTGACCAGGACTTAAGCAAACTGTGGTGGGATCTGGTGGAGGAGTACCAGCTTGTGAAGCGCCCGGAGAATCGCCATGAACCTGATTGGGCAGCAAAGATTCACCTGGCTCAGTATCCGGTGTACTATCATAACTATATGCTCGGTGAACTGATGGCATCACAGGTTTTGAACTACGTCGTCAGGAATGTCCTCAAACAGAAAAAGTTCACTGAGGTTAGCTTTGTTGACCAACCGGCGGTTGGAGAGTACCTAAAGGAAAAGATCTTTATGCCCGGAGCGAAGTATCGCTGGGATGATTTGATCAAACAGGCCACAGGTGAAGCTTTGACGCCGAAGTATTTTGTGGAGGAATTTGTCGAGAAGTAGCCTGAAATGAGAAATCCAGCTAACATGGATGGGGGATGAGATCTACCACGTGCCAGAGTGTTGCAAGAGGTGAGCTATGAACAGACCTACTGTCTTCATTAGTTACAGTCACGACTCTCCCCAGCACGCAGATCGCGTGCTGGCTTTTGCCAATCGCCTTGTCGAAGATGGGGTTAACGCCATCTTGGATCAGTACGAATCTTCGCCGCCTGAAGGTTGGCCTCGATGGATGGACAAGCACATCCGCGGCGCCGACTTTGTGCTGATGATCTGCACAGAGATTTATTTCCGTCGCGTGATGGGAGAAGAAAAACTCGGCACGGGCTTGGGTGTCAAGTGGGAAGGCAATCTCATTTATCAACACATCTACAATGCCGATACCACAAACACGCGATTTATTCCTGTCCTGTTCAAATCGGGCAAGGTCGAACACATTCCCACGCCGTTGCAGGGCGCGACGTACTATCACGTTGACACGCAAGATGGCTACGAAGAACTCTACCGCCGCATCACGAATCAACCTCGGACTGTAAAGCCGATACTCGGTAGACTGCGGACTCTTCCACCGCGGGAACGCAAGCAGGATTTCTTCGCGGTCAAAGTTTCGCTCGCCAAGCTTCCCTCCACCAGTCCAGACCTCTTTGGTCGCCAGAAGGAACTGGCGACATTGGACGCGGCGTGGAACCCTCCCCCGTCGCCGACGGGGGAGGGCAGGGTGGGGGTGCTCTCTCTCGTCGCGTGGGGCGGCGTTGGCAAGACCGCGCTCGTGAACAAGTGGTTGTCACAAATCGCGCGCGATAATTATCGCGGCGCGGAGCGCGTGTTTGGTTGGTCGTTTTACAGTCAGGGCGCGGCGGAAGGACGCCAAGTCTCCGCCGACCCATTCATCGCCGCCGCGCTCGCATGGTTTGGCGACCCCGAGATGGCTGACAGCAGCGCATCTCCCTGGGACAAGGGCGAGCGATTGGCGGAACTGGTTAAGCAATCGCGCACGCTCCTCATCCTCGATGGACTCGAGCCACTGCAAAACCCACCGCCCGTCGAAACGGGGCGCATCAAAGACCCCGCGCTCTGTTGTCTCTTGCGCGAGTTGGCGCGGCAAAATCCTGGACTCGTCGTCATCACCACGCGCTTGGCGGTGGATGACCTCAAAGATTGTACTGTCATTGCGAGCGGCAAAGGCGCGAAGCAATCTCCAAGTAACTCGGGGATTGCTTCGTCGTCCCGCTCTGCAGGACTCCCCGCAATGACAGATGCGAGTTGCGTGCAACTCGACCTTGAAAACCTTTCTGCGGAAGCGGGCACGGCGTATCTAACGCATCTGGGTGTGGACGGAACGGACGAAAGAAAAACAGCAGGCGGCGGATGAGTACAAAGGACACGCGCTTGCCTTGACCTTGCTTGGACGTTATCTGGTGGATGTGTATGACGGAGATATTCGCAAGCGCGATCTAATCCCCAAGTTGACCGACGAGGAAGAAAAAGGTGGGCACGCCAAGAGAATTATGCGGGCTTATGAAAAGTGGTTCGAAGGGAAACCAGAATGTGACCTCCTTTCGATGATGGGGCTGTTTGACCGACCAGCAGCGAAGGGTGCGATTGATGCGCTGTTGGCTGCGCCACCGATTGAGGGCTTGACCAACCAAATCCGCAGTTCATCGCCAGAAGAATACAAACTTGTTCTCAAGCATTTGAGACAAGCCCGACTATTAGCCGAACATGACCCGCATGAGCCCGACACGCTTGATTGCCATCCGCTTCTGCGCGAACACTTTGGCGCACAACTGAAACAAGCATACCCTGCCGCGTGGCGCGAAGCGCACCGCCGATTATACGAGTACTACAAATCCACCGCGAAAGAATTGCCCGACACGATTCAAGAAATGGCTCCGCTCTTCGCGGCGGTTCTGCACGGCTGTCGGGCAGGGAAACATCAAGAGGCGCTGGATGAAGTGTATGCGCGACGGATTCAAAGATGGGACGGGAGCTTCAATAGAAGCAAACTCGGCGCGTTTGGTGCTGACTTGTCCCTATTGTTTAACTTCTTTGACTCGCTATGGCATCAGCCCGTCGGCACACTGGACAAAGGTTGGAAAGGGTACATTCTAAACGAAGCGGGTTTTGACCTACGTGCATTAGGTCGAACTTGCGGAGGCGGCACAGCCGATGCAAGCGAGTCTGGACGTGCAAATTTCCCAAAAGGATTGGAAGAGATCCGCTATTCGTGCCAGCAACCTCAGCGAACTCTACCTGACCCTCGGCGATGTGACGCAGGCGCTCGCTTACGCGGAGCAAAGCGTCGAACTCGCCGACCGCAGTGGCGATGCGTTTCTGCGAATGGTCAACCGCACAAAGATCGCGGATGCACTACACCAAGCGGGACGTTTAGCGGAAGCAGAAGCGGCGTTCCGCGAAGCAGAAGAGATGCAAAAGAAGAACCAGCCCGAGTTTCTGCTTCTCTACTCTGTGCAAGGTTATCATTACTGCGACCTGTTGTTGAGTCAGGGCAAGCACGCGGAGGTGCTACGCCGCGCGAGTCAGACGTTGGAATGGGCAAAGCAATACAACTTGCAGCTTCTCACACTTGCGCTTGACAATCTCTCCCTCGGTCGCTCGCACCTGCTTCAATCACAACACGAACCCAATCACTCGTTCGCGGAAGCCGGAACCTACCTGAACCGCGCGGTGGACGGCTTGCGTGAATCAGGAAATCAAGATGATGTACCTCGCGGGTTGCTCGCGCGCACGGAATACTACCGCATCACAGGCACGCTGGATAAGGCAAAGCGGGATTTGGATGAAGCGTTCTCCATCGCCACACGCGGCGGGATGGGATTGTATTTGGCGGATTGCCATCTGGAGTACGCGCGGTTGGCGTTGGCAACCCCCACCCTTCACCCTCCCCCGTCGCTGACGGGGGAGGGACGGGGTGAGGGTGCACGCGAGCATCTGGCAATTGCGAAAAAGATGATTGATGAGATGGGGTATCATCGGAGGGATAAGGAGGTGAGGGAGTTGGTGGAGAGGTTGAAGCCCCCACCCTAACCCTCCCCCGTTCGGAAACCCACCGAACAGAGGAGGGAACCTCGCTCCCTCCCCTGTCTGGTGATTCTGCACAGGGAAGAGAGAACAGCCACTCCCTCCCCTGTCTGCTGATTTTGCAGACGGGGGAGGGCCGGGGTGGGGGTGAACACCGCGAACGATGCAAAAGCATCAATGGAACCAACAAAACGTCCACACTGGCGTTCGTCCAAAGCAATGCAACGCCGCGCCCGTGAGCTACGACGAGCAATGACACCTGCCGAGAGGAAACTCTGGCAGCACATTCGTCACGGACAGATCGGCGGTGCACACTTTCGCAGGCAACACGCCGTCGGTCCGTACATCGTGGACTTCTTCTGCGCCAAATCGAAACTAGTAATCGAAGTGGATGGCGATATTCATGCAGAGCAGGTCGAGCAGGATGCCAAACGCACCGAATGGCTGGACCAGCAGAAGCAATATCGCATAGTCCGATTTTGGAATAACGAGGTCCTTCACAACATAGATGCAGTGCTAACAAAGATTTCAGAGATGACACATGCCACGATAGCTCAGCCGAGACGGAACCATGCTGAACCTCAGCCATGACATATTTCCCGGAAGACGTACGTCAACTAATCGAATGTTGATCGTGGGTCTTGTTGTGCTCCATCTTGTGGTGCTGTCTGCCTTCTCGATTCTTACGCTGCCGCTTTATCGCGCAGCGCATTACCTTGATGTGGAGATCTATTTCAACGACTCGCTCAAGTTGTGGAATGGTCTGGTTCCTTATCGTGACTTCACGCTGGGATATCCACCGCTGGCTTTAGCGGCGTTCAGCTTACCGCGCGTTCTGACTCTCGGTCGTTCCATAACCTTAGATGATTACGCATGGCTCTTCGTGATAGAGAACGTGGTGTTCAGTACGCTCGCCATACTCTCGATCCTGAGAATTCTGTCGCGACGGCGTCCGGCGAATGCGCGGATGGGAAGTTCACTTGTGGTCTACGTTCTCGGCGCAACAATTCTTGCACCCGTTTTGCTGTGGCGTTACGATATGTTTGTAGCGCTTCTCACGATCGCTGCAATGCTGTGCATTCTCAGAAGCCGTCCAACGCTAGCAGGAATATTTCTCGGACTCGGAGTTTCCGCAAAGCTCTATCCGATCATACTCCTGCTCATCTTCGGCATCAATTGCATTGCAAGCAGAGACAGACGCGCACTGCTTCGTCTTGCAGCGGGAGGAATGATTGGCATGGCTATCGCCCTGTTGCCAATCACCTTGATCTACCCCGAATGGCTGTCCGTGTTTTTGGATCAGCACGTACAGCGCGGTGTTCAAGTCGAGAGTGTGGCGAGCGGATTGATTCTGTTCGCAAATACACTGGGGATTACCAACGTCGGTTTGACTTCGAGTTATGGCGCTTGTCATCTCGCCTCACCAGTAGCCGATGCTGTAGTGGGCTGGATGCCGTTCATCTCCATCATCTCAATCGGGATCGTGCTGATATGCTGCTTGTTCCGTTTTCGGCATGAGCGCGCAACTTTTGGCGAGATCACAAGAGAAAGCTTGACTGCTTACGTTGCCATTGGACTGTTGGCTTTCATCGTGACCAACAAGGTCTTTTCCCCACAGTATCTTATTTGGCTGCTGCCCTTCGTTCCTTTCCTAAGACTGCGGTTTAACATACTGCTCCTGCTGATTTGCACATTGACCATTTTGATATACCCAATCTGCTACGATCTTCTCCTCGCCTTTGACCCTGTTGCCGTGATTGCATTGAACCTGCGCAACGCTCTCGTTGTAGCACTCCTGTTATGGCTGCTGAAGGACTATCAACCGATTTTCAGAAGTGCATGAAGAGCAAGTATAGACGAAACTCTGAGACTCTTCGTTGATTGGAAGGGAAATGGCACAGGTGGGTTACTTCGATATCAAAGTGGGCGAGACTTAGAGATCAGGAGACGGTCTGTATTTCGACAAGCCGACGAATCTTAAGGCGCACGCAGCACATCTCTTAGCATCTATTCATATCTCAGTGATTCAATCGGGTCGAGATTAGCCGCTTTCCAGGCTGGATACACGCCGAATATGACACCCACCAAAGAGCACACTACGAGACCAATGATCGCCCAGTCGTAGGGGAAAATGGGAGGAATTCTGAAAGCAAGGGCAGCGATATTGCCTCCAAGGACACCAAGCAGCACCCCAACCACGCCCCCGATTTCGCATAAGACAATCGCCTCGAAGATGAATTGACTCAGTATATTCCTCTTCGTTGCACCAACGGATTTGCGGATACCGATTTCCCGCGTCCGTTCCGTGACGGAGACAAGCATGATGTTCATGATCCCAACACCCGCCGCAAGCAACGCAATGAAGCTGATAACAGCGATACCCATTTTCAGCACAAAGGAAAAATCATTAAACTGTTGAATCAGAGAATCATTGGAGAAAATCGCGAAGTCATCTTCACTACCAGGAGGCACCTTGCGAGCTACCCTGAGGATGCTTGTAGCTTGATCAACCGTCTGATCGTACAATTCTTTGCTTCTTGCCTGGACAATGATATTAAGTGAACGTTCTTTGCCATAAAGTCTCAGAAACGTAGAGAGAGGGATAGCCACAAAATTATCCTGGCTTCCTCCGAATATTGATCCTTTCTCCTCAAGAGTGCCAATGACAGTGTATCTCTCGCCATCAATCTTCACCACGTCATCAATTGGATAGGAATAGGGAAAGAGTTTCTCCACCACAGTCTTGCCAAGAACGATGACATTCCTTGCTAGATTTATGTCCTCCTCATTGAGGGCTCGCCCTTCGGCAATCGCCCAATCATTCGCGGCGAAAGATTCAGGCATTTCGCCATAAAGCATGATCGTGGGATTGGTTTCTTCATTCCTCGATTTTAGAATTTTCCCCCACGCGTACGTTTCAATGCCAACGTTTTGTGCCAATGTCGCCCGCTCCTTGACTGCTAACGCTTGTTCCAATGTTATGTCCTTTCTGTTGCGATATTTCCTCCACGCCCCAGGACCCATGAAAAACCCGACAGGGAATTTTTGAATCTGGAAAGTGCTCGATCCCAGAGCAGTGAGTCCGGTCTCGATACTGTTCTGCAGCACGCCCACCGCCGTCATCACGGCAATAATGGAGAAAACACCCACGATGATTCCAAGCAGCGTCAAAATGGAACGCAGCTTATTCGTTTTGATGGCGACGAGCGCCATTGTCAGACTTTCCTTGATCTCCATAACTCTTCTGTTGTTAGTTCCTCTTGATGAATTCCACGAACAGCATTAGTCATCTGTTCTTCATCCAGTGATAGCCACACCAGCGCTTTTCCACTGACAGCTAACAAGGAATCGCGAACATTCACTCGTACCTGAGTGCTTCAACTGGATCGAGTTTAGCAGCACGGTACGCTGGCAGGGAACCAGATATCACCCCGATCAGCGCTGAGACAAATAGGGCAATTAGAACGATGGAAAGCGGCATTGCCGTAGGCAAGAAGTGATCAACGATCAAACTGATCGGGAAAGCGATGATCAAGCCGATCATCCCACCGATCAGACACAGCGCGGCAGACTCAACAAGAAACTGGAGAAGGATTGTTTCTTCGCCGTGCCCCCAGTGCTTTGCGGACACCGATCTCCCGCGTTCTCTCAGTCACAGAGACAAACATAATGTTCATGATGCCGATTCCACCGACAAATAACGAAAGCCCGGTAATAAACAGACCGACCGCGGCTATGACAATACCGATACCTTCAAAAACTTTCGTCAGCATTTCTTGTTGGTTGATAGCAAAATCGTCTTCTTTGCCTGCTGGGATTTTTCTTACCTTTCGCAGAATGCCTCGTAGTTCCTCCTTGGTCTCGTCCAGTAGCTGCATGTTGGCAACTTTCACCGAGATCGAGATATCACGCCTTCTCTCGCCAAAAAGCCTGAAGAAGAGATAGATGGGTATGTAAATGCGATTGTCCAGACTCGCAATGCCCAAGAAGCTTCCCTGTTTTTCCAGAACGCCGACAATTCTAAATGGATATCCACCGACCTTCACCATCTTTCCCAGTGGATCTTCACCACGAAAAAGACCTTCTCTTATTTCTGAACCGATAACGCAGACGGGACGACCACCTTCATACTCTGCTGCCGTGAAGAACCTGCCATCGGAGGGAAGAGCGCCCGAAGTCTCCGTGAACTTGTCACTCGTGCCGACAATAACCGAATTCTCAATAGCCCGTTGTCTGTAACTCGCCGTTCGCGATGTGCCTACTCCTGGGACGGCTGCCTTGATCAGTGTTGCCTGTTCCTCAATTGCTTTCACCTCTCTCATGGTAATGTCCCTGCGGTTACGATACTGCCACCAATTCTCCCCTGCAATCCAAGGAAATTTCTGCACGTACAGTACGTCCGTCCCGAGGGCAGAGATGCTCTTGTTGAACGAGCGATCAAGTCCTTCGATTGCTGTACCCATCAACGTCACCGACACGATGCCAATGACGATACCCAAAGTAGTCAGCACCGAACGCATCTTGTTAGCACTGATGGCACGAAATGAAATGGCAAGACCTTCTTTTAGTTCTGTAAGAAAGAAATGCATAGCTTGGAGGTTGAGAGATTGTTTAGCAAGTTAGTCAGGTTGATCACTGCAAGCCATGACGCCGTTGATGCCACGGGTTGCTACTTTCTCGAAGACCGTCAGAGAACCGTACACCGTCATCTCTCGGACAGCCTCGAGCCGATTCATCGGCGTTGACTGCGGTCAGTGCCAATCAGAGAAGTCTCGAATTTTTAACTTCTCTCACTATTTTCCCCCCATCCCATGTTTTGCTATTCGCTTGGTCAATTCCTTCTGGATGTTGAGCTGCCTGCCCAAGATGGCTTTCATTTTCTTCTCTAACGTCCTATCCACTTTGCCAAAGCGTTCCATCTGCTTACGGATCTGCGTCATCACCACCCGAAGTTGTTTTCTATCCACTTGAAAGGGACCTAGGAAGTATCGGATCGCATCCCTTATCGCTTGCTCCTGATTGCCCTGGTAGTACCTCTTGACAATTCTCCTGAAATCTTTCTCAAGCTGTATTCCCAGTCTGAGTCTAATCTCTAACATAGATCCTCCTGGATGATTTGAATGCGTCCCCCGGTGAGATTGGTACAAAAGTGGAATTTTGTATGAATATAAGACATTGAGAGGAAAATTGCAACAAAAAAAGCCCCGATCCCACAGTTCAGCATCGGGGCTTCTGTCACGAAATTCCTCGGCGCTATTCATATCGCAGTGATTCGACAGGATCAAGATTTGACGCTTTCCAAGCAGGATAGACACCAAACGTAATGCCGACAATCGAACAGATCACCAATCCAAAAATAATCCAGTTCAACGGTATGATCGGCGGCGCATGGATCAGCGAAGACAATAAATCACCGAGAGCTACGCCAGCAACGATTCCGATCACGCCCCCTAACTCGCACAGAATCACAGCCTCCATCATAAACTGTGAAAGGATATTCCGTTTTCGCGCACCAATCGCTTTCCTGATACCGATTTCCCTTGTACGTTCGGTGACGGACACCAACATAATGTTCATAATGCCGACGCCTGCTGCCACAAGTGCAATGAAACTGATGCATGCGATTCCGATCTTCACATAGAACGTCAAATCATTGAACTGCTTGATCAGCGTCTCGTTGGAGAAAATCTCAAAATCGCTTTCTTTGCCTGGAGGAATTTTGCGGGCTGTTCGCAGAATGCTCGTCACTTCATCAATCGTTGCATCATAGAGTTCCCGGCTTCTTGCTTGAACCATAATGTGTATTGAGCCTTCGTATCCATACTTGTATTTCTCAATGAAACTGGTCAACGGGATAGCAATGAAATTGTCCTGATTCCCACCTAGGAACCCTCCCTGCTGCTCAAAATATCCGATGACCGTATAGCCAATTCCATCTATCTTGATTTCTTCTCCAATCGGGTCGGCATAGGGGAAGAGCTTCTCAATGACGCTATTTCCCAAAACGGCAACCCGTCTGCTCAGTTGCAGATCCTGTTCAGTGATTCCTCGCCCTTCGTACACAATCCAATTGTTAGTTATTAATCCTTCTGGATTCTCCCCTACAACAGCAATATTTGGATTCGTGTCTTTATATTTTGATTTGATCACCATCCCAGCTTGCCACGATTCAAGCCCGACATACTTTGCGAGCGTTGATTTCTCCTTGACTTCCAAGCCTTGATCGAGAGTTATGTCCCTTCGATTACGATACTTGCTGCGGTCCCGCGGTCCGAATCCTCCGATAGGATACTTCTGCACCTGGAAAGTGTTTGTCCCTAACTGACTCAATCCACCTTCAATTGCATTTTGCAGAGCGTCCATTGCTGTCATGACACAGATGATAGAAAACACCCCCACAACGATCCCTAACAGTGTCAACGACGATCGCAACTTGTTAGCTTTGATGGCAGCAAGTGCCATCGAGAAACTCTCTTTTATCTCCATGATCTATCTACCATTCGTTTTTACAAATAACCAGTGCATCAATATACCAATACACCAATGCACCAATACACCAATGCACTAACATACCAATGCACCAATTCTTACTCATACCTGAGCGCCTCGACGGGGTCCATTCTCGCTGCTCGGTATGCCGGCAAAAGTCCTGAAACGACACCCACAAGAACAGAAACAAGCAGCGCTATACCGACAATGGAAAGCGGCATTGCAGTCGGCAATATGTTATCCACGATAAGGCTGATGGGAAATGCGATGCTCAGTCCAATCGTACCGCCTAGCAGACAGAGGATCGCCGCTTCAACTAAGAATTGAAACAGTATCGTTCGACGTTTTGCACCTATCGCTTTTCGAATTCCAATCTCTTTTGTTCGTTCGGTGACTGACACAAACATTATGTTCATGATCCCGATACCACCTACGAACAACGAGAGTCCAGTGATAAACAAACCGATTGCAGCAATGACAAAGCTGATGTTGTCGAACGCTCTTGAGAAAAGCTCTTGCTGATTGATCGCAAAATCGTCTGGCTGAGCTGATGTAAGTCTCCTTGCCCTTCGCATGATTCCTCGTATTTCCTCTTTCGCCTCGTCAATACCAGCCATATCTGACACCTTGACGCCTATCTGCATATACCGTCCGCGAGAACCAAAGTCCTTGAAGAACTGGCCCATGGGTGTGTAGATACAGTTATCCAGATTGACAAGACCAAGAAGACTCCCCTGCTTCTCAAGCATACCAACGATCCTCATGTGATAGCCACCTACATTGATACTTCTGCCAACGGGATCTTCTCGTGGAAAGAGAGCCTCCTGCACATCAGTGCCAATCACACAGACAGGTCGAGCGCCTTCATACTCAATGCCGCTGAAGAATCTGCCTTCCGCAACAGATGTTCCAGAGACTCGTATCCATTGGTCAGTTGTTCCCATGACTCGAACACCCTCAGTCTCCTTCTGCTTGTATTTCACCGTCCGTCTCGTCCCAACGGTTGGAGCAACTGCGGCAGCACACGATGCCTCATCCTGGATCGCCTTTGCGTATTTCACTGTGATGTCTCGCCTGTTCCGATAGGTGAAGTATTCTTCTCCCATAAACCAAGGAAACTTCTCCACGTACAACACATCGCTTCCCATTGCAGAAATGCTTCGGTAAAATGCACGGTTTAGTCCCTCGATTGCTGTTCCCATCAGTGTCACCGACACAATACCAATGACGATGCCCAGCGTCGTAAGGACCGAGCGCATCTTGTTGGCTCTGATGGCACGAAAAGCAATTATGAGACCTTCTTTTATTTCGGTGAGAAAGTACATGTCTTTATAGACGCAGATTTGTCTCTAATCGAGTAGAATTCTAGCTTTCGGACAAACATCTTCATAATGCTTGCCTGTCTTCCGCATAAGCACCAAATGACAAATGGCGCTGAAACGCCATGGCGCTTCAGCACTCACAAATCCCTATTTCCAATGAACGATATTCAAAATCCCATTCAAGGAGTCATCTCCTTCACCGCCCTTAGGCACACTGATATCCTTGAAGAATAAATCCCCATTCTTAGTGCAATGTGGACGGACAGCTTTGGGTCAATGGAACTTGGAGCCTGCTTGTATTTTGGAATTCGGGTTTTGGGATTTCAATAGTAGAGCTCTTTCATTCTGGCTCAAATACAAATAGCTTAGCGACTAACTATCGCTTCCATTCCCATTCCCGTTGACGACTTTCCTGTTCCTGACACGTTCATCGCTCTCGACATGTCCATCCCGTAGTCGGATAATTCGACTGGCGTGCTCAGCGATGTACTCTTCGTGCGTCACCAAAATGATGGTGTTCCCCTTTTCATAGAGCACCTCGAACAACGCCATGATTTCGTCACCCGTTTTCGTATCGAGATTTCCGGTTGGCTCATCAGCAAGAATGATCGAAGGTCTGTTGACCAGCGCTCGCGCTACTGCAACGCGCTGTCGTTGACCACCGGAGAGTTCATTTGGCTTGTGATACATTCTGTCTGCAAGCCCCACCTGGCGTAGTGCCTCTATTGCCAACTCTCGTCTATCACGAGACGAGACTCCGGCATAGATCAGCGGAAGTTCGACGTTATGAAGCGCGTGGGAACGAGGGAGCAGATTGAACGTCTGAAAGACGAACCCAATTTCCTTATTCCGTACCTTTGCCAATTGATTATCGTCCATCTCGCTCACATTGATGCCGTTCAGTTCATAGAGTCCCTCTGTGGGTGTGTCAAGACAGCCAATCAGATTCATCAACGTTGACTTCCCCGAGCCGGAAGGACCCATAATGGCAACGTAGTCGTTTTTCTCAATATCAAGCGAAATGCCGCGCAGGGCGTGCACTTCTTCTGCCTCGCCCATATCATAGACTTTGGTAAGCTGCTTTAGATGAATCAATTTCGTACTCGCTGCTGTTGAGTGAATAGACTAGTCCGGGAGATTCCGAACACTTGCTAACTACCCGTTGTTTGACCACCTGTTCCCTGCCCCTTCTTAACGTTCTCCACCCTTACTTTCTTTCCATTCTCAAGTTCTCTATTGATCGCGCGGTAACTACCTGATACAACTTGCTCGCCACCTTTCAAGCCTTCCGTAATCTCGATATATTTGTCGTTGCTGATCGCAGTCTTCACTGAAACTGATTTTGCGACTCCGCCATCAACAACGAACACAAGCTCAGATGGTTTCTCCGCCTCCTTCTTCTTCTTGCTTTGACTCGTTGTTGATGTGACTTCCTGACCGCTCTCTCCAGATGGCGCTGGAGTCGGAGAAGTTCGCGCGGTCACGCTTTGAATAGGAACGGCAAGTACATCATGATGCGTTGCGGTTTCGATATCAGAGGTGCAGGACATTCCTGGGCGGAACTGCACGTCTTTATCGTGAATTCTGATCTTCACGATGAAGTTGGTAACCTCCTCTTGTGTACCAAGACCTTTTGTTTTTGCGGCATTGGCAATCTCATAGACTGTGCCAACAAATTTGCGATCAGGATATGCGTCCACTTCGACACGGCTTGTGTCACGAATCTTGACAAGCGGAACATCGTTCTCACCGACCTCAACCTGCGCCTCCATATTTGATAAATCAGCAATCGTCATGATCTCAGTCCCTGACATGAACTGACTGCCCGTGACACGCTGGCCAAGTTCCGCGATCAAATTGCTGACTGTCCCATCCATAGGAGAGTAGATCGTCGTCTTGGCGAGATCGGTTTTCGCCTGATCCAGATATGCCTGAGTCTGCTGAACATTGAAGGCAGCACCGTCGTGGTTTGCTCTGGCTTGCACATAGTTCGTATTCGCCATTTCCATCTCCTGATCCGAGGCAAGTTTCTTCGCGTAAAGCTCTTTCTCTCGCTTCAGATCCGACTCGGCTTTCTCAAGTAGCGCCTTGTACTGCTCAAGTGCCGACTTCGCCTGGCCGAGCGTTGCCGCCCGCTGTTGAACTTGCGCGAGGTAGGTATCTGGTCTGATCTTTACCAGCAGTTGTCCCTTCCGCACAGTCTGCCCATCTTTCACAGGGAGTTCGATGATTTCGCCGCTCACCTCAGCGTTGATCTTGACCTGCGTCTCGGGCTGAATCTTCCCTGAAGCCGTCACTGTCTGGGTAATTGTCTGCCGCTTCACTTCCTCTGTTTGGACGGTGATGATCGGCTCCTTCTTTCCAGCAAAGAACACCAGAAACACCAGCAACAGAATGACGGCTCCAATGATGGAAAAGATGATGATTTTCTTTTTGGACTTCTTTTTGTTGTTTGCCATTGTTAAACCTTCTGAGATTTGAATGCTATAGTTTGTTGTTACACTCGGCTACTTTGACATTACACCGAGCACATAGTCCAAGTTCTTCCTTGCCTTCAAGTAACCATACACGGCAACCACCTTGTTGTTCATTGCACTAGTGTGATTCGCATTGGCTACCAGCAATTCAAGCAGCGTTGCTGCACCAAGATTGAATTTCTCTTCCTGAATCTTTCTATCCTCAGTGGTTGACACTATCCCCCTCTGCGCAGCCACAACTTGCTTCTCCGCAGTCCCTAAATCCAACAGTGCTCTCTTAATATCAGACCGGATCTGTAGTTCAGTCTGATTCAACTGGTCCTGTGCAATCTTCAAATTAACCTGTGCATTCTGAATGTTAGCGTTTGTCTGAAACCTATCAAAAAGTGACCAGCTGATGCTAATCCCCCAGTATGATGTTACGTTGTCTTTCAATGTTGATAAGGGGAGCGCGCTGCTGTTCATTCCATAGTTGAAGTATGCACCGATGGAGGGAAGATAACCAGCTCTTGCTATAGTGACTCCCGATCCGGCCATATCAACGGACTCTATCGAACTTTGGTAATCCGGTCGAGAAGCAATTGCCTGGCTAACCAACTTGCCGAAATCAGCGTACTGCGCATTTACCGCAGAGAATTCCGTGCTGTCAATGTCGGATGGTACGCCAGACGAGTCGAGTTCGTAATTCTCTGTCGGCTCTAATCTTAGATAAAAAAGTAGATCCTCTTGTGCTTTGTCATATGCCCCTTGCGCTTGGATAAGTGTATATTCATCCTGGGCTACTACCACTTGCTGCTGATAGACATTTGACAGCGCCACAGATCCTATCTTGTTCTTTTCCTGTATCTGCTCTAACTGCCGCTGGTCGCGCTTGAGATTGTCCTCAAACACTTTCACTTGCTGACCTAGTTGAAGCACGTTCAAATAGAGTTGCTGAACGGTGACAACGGCCGTCTGGCGGGTTCTTTCCAGATTACTCTCTGTTGCCAGAGCATCTGACTTCGCTTCGTTCAATGAGGCGGTGTTGGCGAATCCATTGAAGAGCGTGATATTTGTACCTACTCCGGTGCTGAAGCTATTTGAGACGGTTCTTGACGGCAAATCCAGCCACCCGACGCCCGAAATATACGTTTGAGCCCTATCATTTTGCTGACGCGACCAACTACCATTGACACCCAGACTCGGCATCAGACCACCATAGGCGGCAAGGACTCTGCTCTGTTTCCCTTCAAGCGTAAACTGCTGCTGACGCACAGTAACGTTGTTCTCAAGTGCAATTTCAATGCATTTCTCGATCGTCAAAACTTTCGAGCTTGGCGCACCGGTTGGTTGTGAGAATGCGATGCTCGTCATCATGAGGATGATGATACAAGCGGATAGATACTTCATAGCTCGCTCCGATAGTTTATAGATTGACCGTTGACTTCGAAAGGGGGTTTTTGAGACTCTGACTACTTGGTATAGACGGAAACCATGCCAAAAAGTTTCAAATTCCCCAATTTTTCTGGTCCCAATATAGCAAAATTGCAGGAGAGTTGCAATGAGAAAGGAAAAGAAGAAAAAAACCTGTGCATCATTCGCACAGGCTCACTTCTAGTAAACGCAGATTGGGCCAAACAAGCTTTGGCTTTTTTTACACTCTGCCGAGAAGCGTCAACTCGAGGTCTTCCCCCAGCACACTGCCCGCACTGGAATCGGACGCCATCACGACAAGATTGTAGTACGACACTGCAACTAATAGTTGATCCGTAACCCGAACCGAATCTGTCTCGGCACACCTAAGTTGACATTCTCGAGATTGAGCTGCCTATACATCTGCACGTAGGATTCCCCAAAAAGCTTGATCTTTGCTTTGCCAAGAGCTGAACCCAGATAGCCGTCCTCTTGAGAATTTCCTGTTGCTGAGAAAACCTCTTGTGGATTCTCTGAATTCACTAGATTGATCACATAGACATAGAAATCTACATCCAACGGTCCGATCTTAACCATCTTGTTCAATTTCATATCTAACTGGTAGTTCCAAGGTGTCTCTGAAGTATTGATCTCCTCCACCGGCACATTGTGGTTATTTGGATTTACCCTTGTGTATGGATGACCACTGTTGAATGTGAAGAGCAAGTTCAAACCAGATCGTTCGAATATCTTCGCGCCAAGCACCGTCGGACCATCATCCTCAGCAAAACGATAGTCACAATTGATCGCACCGCGATGCCGTTGATCGAATGCTAAGGGTGCCAAGAAAGGAGGAGTGTAGGCGCTCATGCCACGATCATAAAGAATACTGAACGCGCTCCAGGCGGAGATGACTGCTCCCCTTGCATCCGAGAACGCGTAGGTGGCATCAACTTCGACACGTTGTGTCCTGTGCAAATCTAACTTCAGTTCAAATCCTTTAATAGTTGAGAAGCCACCGTTCAACCATGTAAAATAGGAGGTTGGGTTTGATGGAATCATACTGAAATAAGTCTGGTCAACAATGTCCTTATAGTACAGTGTGATATCGAACGAAGCGTTGGTACCAAGCATTTGTGTTAAGCCAAGTTCATACTGCGTTGACCGCTCCGGTCGGAGACCCCATCCAATAGGATTAACAATAGCATATCCACCGAAGATGTCTCTAGCGAGCGGCGTGAATCCTTTGAAAATATCCCTGAAGCGCGATTGCTGCACAAACTCTCCATACTGGGCGTGGAATGCTGTGCGCTCTGACGCTGCGAACGTGACACCAATTCTCGGACTGACCGTGCTGGATGCAGAAACATCTTTTATCTGATTACGCTCAAGAAACTCGGGGTAAATCATTCCAAGGTGGAATGGATCATCGAACTCCTTCCCTCCGCTTTCAATGTAATCATATCTCAGACCGACATTGACAACCAGATCATCAAAATCAATTTTGTCCTGCACATAGGCAGCCGCGATAAGCGGACGGGCAGGTGCTGCAAATGCCGCACCGACTGCACCTGTGGTATCAATATATGGGATCTCATTGTCAATCTCATTTCCCCAGAAATCATACCCGAAGATGTCTGATCGTAAGGCCAAGGCGAGTACGGCTGGATTTTCCCTGGTCGGCGACGTAGCAAATATGTCCTTGGCGGCAAACGCCGATGGCTGGTTATACTGCCGCAGCGTGTATAGAGTATATTCCCCACCAAATTTGATTTCGTGCGTTCTCCCAATTTGATGCACGAAATCAGCCGTAACCCCAATGCTCGATTGTCGGCTCTTATAGTAACCGGTCTGCTGAGAATTGGGATTGGTGAATTTGAAACCGAAGACATTGTAGGGATAAGGGTACCAACTGTTGCCTCTCAGTGTGTATCCGTACTTTGCGTTCTCTATCGAGTCACCGTATGCAAACCAGTAATCCTGAAGGTCAGGGTCCATCTGCTTGTCAAAGAGATCAAGGTAGTTCAAGCTAACACTGTAATATGTCGTCGGACTGATCTGATGGCTGACTCTCAGACTTGCTGAAGCGTTGTATCCGACATACAGAGGTGTCCTTGCTGAGGCAAGGACGTTTGTCGTACCCACACTACCTTTGTTCTGGCAGCGAGACCACGTACCCGTCAATCTAAGACTGAATGGTCCAACATCAGCCGACATGTTACCATTGATCGTCCATCTTCGATCATACCCATCGGCAAGTCTCCCCCCTGGATACTCGACACTGATCGTATCCATTTCTGTTGGATCGGTAACATTCTGGAAGTTCAATCCCTTCCAGAAACTGGCAGTGCTTCTGTTGAAAGTCTGATCTGCCACGATGAAGAATTTATAGTTCAGATCACCCGAAATGATCGGTCCGCTCAAGGTCAGCACATATTCGCTGTAGCCATATGAGTATGTATCGAGAATCTTCCTTGATGTTCTGGAAGGATATACCCTCACATTGTGCGGACCAAGATATTCTCTCTCCAGTCTCGTCTCACCTCCCCAATTATCCGTAATGAGTTCAAGAGAAGCGTGAAGGTCGGATGTGCCTGTTTTAGTCACAGTAGAGATGATGCCCGAGATAGCACCGCCGTATTCCGCGTTGTAACCACCAGCCTGCACCTGAATCTCCTCGACTGCATTGTCAATAACCCAGATAGCTCCGCCACCAAACATCGGGTTGTTCACCCTCACACCATCAATGTAATAAGCAGTCTCGTCAGAACGACCACCGTGAACATAGAAGTTGCCACCTTGACTAACGATCCCTGCTTGAAGGGAAATGATATTCCTGACACCTCTCACAGCCATTCTCTGAATACCTTCGCCACGAATGATCCGCACTGCATTTGTAGCACTCTTGTTGATCAGAGGCTTCTCGGCTATCAGTTCCAGCGGCTGGACCTGCACTGCCGTGCTCGGAAGCTGGAAGTTCAGTTCCGTCGTTAATCCGCCGTTGACGATCACAGTGTGAACCGTGACATTCGTGTAACCAACATAACTGCACACGAGAGTACACGTTCCAACAGGAACATTCAGAATAACGTAGTCGCCATTGAGATCTGTCGTCGCACCCAAATTCGTCCCTTCAACAATCACATTTGCGCCAATGAGAGCTTCGCCTGTCTCTCGGTCCGTCACCTTGCCTGAGACTTTCCCAATCGTCTGCGCAAAGAGAAGAACTGGGATAAACAGCAAGCCTACGAAACATAGCAATGGTTTCCGACACATAGTACACCTCCATTGTGGATATCTCTGAAACTTTCTACTGTTGTTTCGCTAGAATACGTAAAAGCGATTTAAACTTGCGGTGACAGCGGGAACCAATAGGAAAGGCAAGTCCGCATGACCACATGGACTTGCCTCCGATGATTCTCGTATGTTCCAAACAGACTAGAACAACGTGTAAATGAACGGCGCTAACGCCGAACCCTCTACCAAAATCACCACTAGGCTAAGAAGAATCAGCACAATGATGATAGGACCCAACCACCACCGCTTTCTCACCTTCATGAATCGCCACACATCTCCAAAGATAGACAGTTTGTCGAATAGGTTTGAAAAGAATCCCATAATGAATATCCTTTCTGAGTTATAATAAGTCTGCCGGACAGCTACAACCTTTCTTTTTCCAGAAGAAAACTTCCGATGGCAAGAGCATCCATCTCAGTCCGCATAAAGCATTGGAACGCATCAGCCGGTGTGCACACAATTGGTTCATCCCGAACGTTGAACGATGTATTGATGATCACCGGACACCCGGTCAAGCGTTCAAATTCCGCAATGAGATCGTAGAATAATGGGTTATCCTCCCGTGCGATAGTCTGCAGCCGAGCAGAACCGTCAACATGCGTCACCGCGGGAATTTCCTTGCTGTGTTCACGCACTGGAGCCACGAACAGCATGTATGGACTTGGCTGTGGGAACTCAAAATAATCCTGCGCTTTCTCCAGAAGAACAGTCGGAGCAAACGGGCGGAAACTCTCACGAAACTTGATCTTCAGATTCACCCGCGCCCAGTTTTCTCGGTTCCTTGCATCAGCCAAAATGCTTCGATTGCCAAGCGCTCGAGGTCCCCACTCCATTCTGCCTTGAAACCATCCAACAGCACTCTGTTCGGCAATCAACCGAGCGGTCTCCGATAGAAGCTGTTGTCTCTCCAAACGGCGAAACCCGATCCCCTGCTGCCGAAGAAAGTGCTCAATCTCCTCATCAGGATATTCTGGTCCCCAAAAAGCGTGTTGCAGCACGAAGTCGCGCCTGTTGCCAAGAACCGAGTTGTAGATGTAGTATGCCACACCGATAGCTCCTCCCGCATCGCTTGCCGCTGGCTGGATGAACACGCTCTCGAACGGTGTTTGCTTCAGAATTTCACTATTGGCAACGCAGTTCAGCGCGACACCACCAGCCATACACAGATTTTTCAGTGTGGTTTCCTCATACGCGCGATTTGCCAACCGTACCATGATTTCATTCGTCGCCTTCTGCAGCGAAGCTGCCATGTCTTTGTGGAACTGTGTCAACGATGATTCCGGTCCACGACGTGGCGATCCGAAAAGCTCGTCGAAGTTCCTGTTGGTCATCGTTAATCCATAATCATAGGCGAAGTACTTCATGTTCAGTTTATAGCTCGCATCGTCATACACGTGGATCAGCTCTTGCATGATCGTATCATAATAAACAGGACGACCGTATGGCGCAAGTCCCATGACCTTATATTCTGCATCGTTCACCGTGAATCCAAGATAATAGGTGAACGCGGAATAGAGCAGACCGAGCGAGTGTGGAAAATGGACGCTCTTGAGGACTCGAATTTCGTTCCCTCTACCAAATCCGTACGCGGTCGTGTCCCATTCACCAACGCCATCTACCGTCAGAATTGCGGCTTCATCGTACGGTGAGACGAGAAAGCAACTTGCGGCGTGGGAGATATGATGCTCACTGAAATAGAGTGGACCTCTGAAGTTCAACTCCCGCTTGATCATCTGCTTCACCCAGAGTTTCTCCTTCATCCAAACCGGCATTGCCTTCAGAAAGGAAGGGAGGCTGCGAGGAAACGTCGCTACGTACGTGAACAACAGTCGTTCAAACTTGGTGAGAGGTTTGTCATAGAACCCAACAGCATCCACCTCCTTCATCGTGATGCCTGCCTGCCGCAGACAATCTCCAATCGCGTGCTTGGGAAAATCAGCGTCGTGTTTTTTCCGCGTGAAGCGTTCCTCTTGTACCGCATGAACGAGATGCCCATCTTTGACAATAGCCGCGGCCGCGTCATGATAGAAACACGAGATTCCCAGAATATACATCGGTAGTCCTCAGAACGGATAGCGACTGTTTTCAACTGCCGATTCCGAATCCGGTTTCTGATGCCATGAACTCTGTGTCCGACGCATAGACTTATCTAACAGATCCTTCCCCACCAAGCGAAGGAACAAGGCACCTGGACCAATGGCAACAAGATAGACAACGGTCAGAAGCAGTCTCGTGTTCAGGGCACCGAAGGCGTGAGCAAATTTCATCCAATAGCGGTAGAAGATTTTCCAAAGGCGTTTCGGCGTCATCGTCACCTCTGCTGATATTGGCGCTGTAAATGCTCCAGAAACATCTCTGCTTCATGGTGATCGGGTCGGATAGCAAGAACACGCTGCAACTCATCCTTTGCTGCAACCACATCACCCTTTGACCAGTACGCAACGCTTCGCACATACATTGTTTTCAGTTTCAATTCCTGATTGAACTTGGTGGATGCCGTCTCATCGAGCGCAAGCGCTTTCCCTAGATGTTGAATGGCATCGTCAAACTTCTGAAGCTGTACAAGGAGAATTCCCATTCTGAGATGCACGAATTGATTCTCATTGAGTGTCATCGCCTGCCAATAGCTCTGTTCTGCCTCAGGGTATTTCCCTAGAAGGACAAGAACATCGCCTCTCATCATTTGAGGATAGTAGGAATATGGACGCGCTGTGGCAACGGTGTTGTATTCCTTTAATGCTAGATCAAATTGTCTGCTATCGGTGTAGTATTTCCCCATACGATAGTGTGCCTCTTCCCACGTAATGTTCTTCTCACAATAGTCGAATGCCGCCTGCTGCACAAACGTCTTCGGATCGAAATGATACACGCCGCTCGGATTTTCCTTGAAGGGCCACGCGCTCTTCAAGATCTCCACGCGTATGTTCCCGATCTCGGCGTCAAGATCTGTCACGGAAGAAATCCCCCGATAGTCCGTTGTCAGCGTGTCGTTTAGCAATTTCCATTGGTCCTTCGGGGCAAGCAAGTCATTCGTTGCCATGTCGCGACAGGACTGCTCTGCCATCAACAAATATCCTCCGATGTTGGGATGCAGATGTTCCGTGATCAGTTCCTTCCCCATGATACCGTTCGGCGAGTGCGCAGTGAACGCTCTCTCAAGATCGAGCATGGGAATATTGTACTGCCGACAGAGATCACGCACGATGTCACTGAATTCAGGACCCACACGAAACCGCAGTGCATCGAAGTTCTCGGCTGCAATGTATTCCCGCTTTGCCTTGTCGTACTCTCCTATTTGCTCAAGACACCGGGCAAGATGAAAATGGGCGTCAGCCCTCATGCTGTCAATCTGATTCGCACTGCTCAATAATTCTATCGCCCTTGTGAAGTTCGCCTTGTCCTGTTCTTGAACTGCAACGTCGAAGAGCGCCTGCCAGCGCCGCTTGCCGTCTTCTGATGTGGAGCTGGAGAAGATGGATGTGAGCGGTGGTAGGTCCTTCAAATTGCTTACCAAGCTGCTGATCATCACTGGTATGCGATGCTGTCGAGAAATTTGGATGACAGCATTGAGATTCTCGCGATAATTCCGCTTGGCACGATTGTACGTCTCACTTCCATAAGCAATGTACTTGTCCTGCGCCATCTGTGCCATGAACGTCGAACGCCCTTCTGGTTTATTACTTGAGAACACCGCCCTTAGGCTGGCAATGGCGTCTCGTATCAGGCAATACACCCGCAGACGCCTCAACTGCATCGTAACTTGAACCACCGCTCGGGTCTGGCTGATATATTGCGTCGAGGCGACACCATACGTACCGTAGAATTCGTTGTGCCCTGAATAGATAATGAGCAAATCCGGTTGGTATGCCATCACTTCTTTTATGAGATCAGCAACGACAGCACTGCTGACCGCGGGGATCCCGAGATTGATGACCTCGATCTTCTTTTCAGGAAACATCTTCGTGAGCAATTCTTTCAGAAACCTCGGCGCCGTCGCATTCTCCGGATACGGGTAGCCATACATTGTTGACTCCCCCAAACAGAAAATGCGATAGGTGTTTGGTGATTTATTGACCTCAAACATATCCTCATAAGGCTCCGGCATGCCGAGTTCCATACCGAAGAAGTATCGCTTGCTTATCTCCGGATTAAGGGAATAGAACTCTTTCCCCTGGATGGTTCCTTTCAGTACCAGTGGATCAAAGTTTCCGCCGTAGTTGAAATGACGAAGCACGATCTCCAGAACAACAAATAGGAACAGCGTGAGAATTAGAATGAGAATATTAGAGGGGCGTCGAATGGAAAACGGAGGAAGTAGAGGCGGTTCACGAACCGCCACTACTGACTGTTGCTGTGTTCTTTTTGATTTACGATGTGTTTGTTTTTTCATACGTTATCGGAAACGAAAATAGATCGCAGGGGCGGTTCACGAACCGCCACTACTTTTCTTCCTTCCAATCATCAGAAAGAATCCCCCTTCCCTTCCCTGAGTGAAGATCCATGATAATTGCCGAACAAGATGCTCGACGCGTGTTCCAACGTCATGAGGATCGAAGAGTCGCTCACTGCCAGAAAAATCTTCCGTCAAAGCAATCTTCGGAATGGCATTCACAAAGTCAATCTGGTTCCGGTGGAACCACTTGAGAACCTCATCCACTGAGTGCTTTGTCTCATGCGGATTCCTGTATTGATCCATGAACCAAATTTCTCTCTTCCCCTCGTCGGAGAAACGCCGCCGCCAGGAGTAATCAAGCCACCTCAACCGATCACCAGCTACCCTGAAGATCATTCTCCGCAGATCGAGAAGCAAACGACCGTACCTGTTATAGAGTCCAACGATAATATAACCTCCCGGCTTCACCAAGCGACACAACACCTGAAATCCGGCTTCGGCATCCCTCGTGTGATGCAGCACACCGCTGCAGAGAACAAAGTCAAATGCTTCGTCACTAAGCGGAAGCTCAAAGATATCTGCATGGACGAACGAGACTCTCTTTAATTGGTGATCCAGTTTGAACGCAGTCGCTTTGCGGAGAGACTCAAATGAAAGGTCTATGCCAACCACTCTTCGCTGTGCGAGAGACAAGAATGCTGCAAGCTGACCTGTTCCACAACCGACATCTAGTACGCTCACTCGGAATGGGATCTGTTGGTCCAGCAACTGTGCATACATCCCTTTGCGTGCCTTCTCCCGAAGCGTATAGACGCTATCGCACTCCTCATATCCAGGGAAGGAATAGGTTTCGTAGAAAGAGCGAACTTTTCTCGCTATAGTGTCCAACGGCTGTTAATCTTGAGGTGTTTCGCTGGTGCCCTTTCCATTTTGACTCCCGAATTCCGACTTCACTTTAGTAGTTGCCACTGCTCACTGCTTTTTCACTTCGCTCATCCACTGCTCATTATGCACCTCGGCTTGGTGAGTAGAATGTACAAGCCGGTACGCGTTGGTCCCGTACAAGTCACCGAAAATGAATATAACACCGCTCTGAACATTATCAATATTGTTGTATGTCCACACCTCGTAAGGCGCATACTCTGATGAATTGGGGAAACGGTCAATGTCATCCGGTCTACCATAAGTCAAGAGAATCCTGCCTCGATCAGTTTTCCATCCTTCTTTGCCCATGGATCGGAATTGTTGGTTTGCTTCTTCGAGAAGAGTTCTGAACATCTCTCGCCGGTGCCTCTGAGGAATTGAAGAACTGGTCTCCCGCTTTCTCCAGAAATCAAACAAGAATCTCCTCTTGTCATCAACTGAGATCATGAGCTTGAAAGACGCTTTCTCATCTTCAGTGGCTATGTATGTTGCAGCTGCCATCTCCCTGTCTACGTCCTCCTGCGACATAACCGCGAATTCGCTCTTCATAAAATCCGCGCTCGGAGCGCCCTGAGATAACGCCGCTTGCACGCTTGGATGAGATACAAAGAACTTCTTTCTTGCCGATGCAATCACCGTCCGCGATGAATCAAGGATTTGCAGATCAAGAAAATAGGTTCCGCTGGGGATGTTATGGATGTTCATTGTGCCAATTTCGATACTGGAGTTCGCGGAACGACGGCGCATTTTCTCCTGGGATTTTACAGGTGCGCCTCCAGTAGCACCTGCCGCATTCGTGATCGAGGCACGTACACGGTAGTCATCTCCCACTAAGGACAGAAGGTTGTATGTTTCCGCGTAGAAATATAGAACAGGCAGTGAGGAGGTAAACGTAGCTGACGGCAGGGCAAGCACTTCATACGTATTCTTATAAAACACACTCCCTTGGTTCTCCGTCTGCACGATCGAGGAACATAATTCAATATCGCTGAACCGCAGCTTACCCTGTAAGCAACCTTTCTGCTCAAGCGGAATAGAGGCGGTCTCCTGTCGCTTGCTTGGGACGTCCACCACCGTCACGAAAAGCTGATAGCTCCCCGGTGCAAGGGCAAATCGCACGAGATCGGTCTGGCTCGCTAGAGACAGCTTTGAAGTGTCCTCGACGGAACTTGCTATCTTCCAGGGTTTGTCAATGACAAGCGAATCCCCTTGGGTGATCTGAAGGCGAATTACCGCCGTGCTTGAAAACTTACCTGTGGAATCCTTGATGAACGTGAGGTACCACGAATCAACGGAGTAATAGATCTCAGTGTAGGTTCTATTAGTAGGTGAACAGAATGAGGCATAATCCACACGAATCGGCTGAGCCATAATCCCCAAACTGAGCCAGATCATAGCCCCAGCGACAAGCATGAATAATTTAGCACATCTGAATGGTATCTGCAGCATCTGCGGACTTTTCAGCAAAATGGTTTTCATGGAATTCCCAATTGACCTTTGTTCTTCTTTCATAGTTAAGCATGAATTGTCTTCGATGGTAAGCCTGTCGAATGACACACCCGCAGTGTTCCCTTGTCGTTCTTCGACACTTGTGGTTCTTCGACAATCGCACTGTCTATTGTTCTTCGACAGTTGCACTGTCGGAGACGAATCGTGTCGGACAGTTTAACTGTCTGACAACAGAAGCCCGAGCACAACAATCGAACAACTCGCAGGTGATGCACCGTGCAAAAAACAGAAAGGGTTGGCTTACAGGAGTACCAACCCTTTCTGCAGACAACGAGCTTGAGTTCTCTAGAACGCAAGCTTTATTGTAATTACATTGTTACCAGTAAAGACTCTGGTGGTACGATAAGCATAATCCACTGCCAATCCGCCACCACCAAAGTTCAGGTTGATGCCCGCACCAACACTTGCTCCATAGATGAATTCCGGCGTATCCTTTAAGCTAGCCGCCGTCACATCGCCTGCGAATATGTAGGCACCTCGCACGAAGAGCATGTTGTCGAACGAGTACTCAAGCCCAATGCGATATTCATCATTGGAGAAGTTGTTGTTCTGATAGGCTCCGGAGATGACCGCAACGTTTTTCTCCATCAGAGTTGCCTGATAGCCAAAACCGATCTCAAGGCTGGACGGCAGTTCAAATTCCGCCGCCTCTACCTTATAAGGTTGATCGGGCCTATCTGCACCTGTCACGTGAGCAGTGCGGTAAAGATCCGAACCATCAAATTTCATGGAGGGACCGAAATTCTTCAACGCAACACCTACAGTCAACCCTTTGATCCCACCAAGGCCCCCGTACTGCAACCCGGCATCAAATGCAATTCCCGACGCACCCGTGCTCATGATCTTTTCCGTGATGAGCTTAGTGGTAACACCAGCACGGATGCGATCCGTCAAAGCCCTCGAATAGGTCAGTCCAAAGGTGAGATACGTAGGTGAAAACATCTGACCCGTCCCATCCGGGTTCGCTTCATCCGTGTACGCAATATCACCAAAGGAAACAGTCTTGACGGAGAGAGCAATGCTGCCGAAGCCAGAGAAGTTGGCTCCCGCGGCAAAATAACTCACACCGATGTCAGCAATGTAATTCATCTTCGAGAATAGTGCTTCAGCGCTTGCACTTGTCGCTGAAAGTCCAGCGGGATTATAATGAATCGCATCCAAGCCCGATATCGTGGATAACACTGAATTACCGAGGGCAATCCCTCTGGCACCTACAGGAATCAGAAGTTCTTGGGCTCCCGCAGTTCCACGTCGGTTCTGCCCACCCGCGTACGCATCCAGCGTTCCGACCAACAAGGCAAGGATGAGAACCAATACCATGAAAAGTCTGTAACGCATATTGTTTGCTCCTTCTTTATAGATAGTGGATATTCTCATAAATTCCCGGTCTGGACCTGATCCAGGAACTGCGCTTCCTGAATAATTGCCACCTTCAGGATCCTGTTTCCCATGCCAACGTCTGTCATGTCTATGTGGACAATGTACATTCCGCTAGCGACTGGAAGCCCGGTTTCATTCCGGAGATCCCACTGGGCATATTGCGTTGCATCATCCTTGAGAACAGTCTTGACCAACGTGCCAGCCAGACTGAAGACTCTAATCTTAGCCTTCTGCGGCAGATGAGTGAAGGTCACAAACCGGCGTGCCTTGTCCGTTTCTTTGCGGTTGAACCCAAAGTACGGATTCGGGAAGACGTTGATCTTTGCCACATCCCCAACTGCTGTAGCCTGATCGAAGGTTGGTGCCGCCGCAGTAAACGTGTACTTGTCAGCAGCCGCGAATGGATGATTTGCGTTCATCCGGAACTTGGCTCCCGCCGTTGGTGCCACAGCGCCTCGCCGGGTCACACCTCCCCACGCCATGAACGGCAGTGGAGGATTGGGACTCAAAATACTTACCTTCAACTCTGGTTTATCTGCAACATTGTATTCCGTACCAAAGATAAAGAACCATTCGCGCGGACTTGCAGTCGTGGCAGTGTTATCAGTACCAGTCACCGTTCCATCGGGTGGCCAATATTTTCCATCCACCATTCCAGCAGCCGCGTTGTTCTCGAAGAATCCGACGTCCAATCTCTTTCCGGTCTCCAGGTCGGTGACCTTCATACACATCGGTCTGCGATCCTGGTACATGTAATTAGCCGTCGTATTGACGATGAACGGGGCAAACGCCGGTTTCGCCGCAGCAGAGTTAGAAGCCCTCATATAGCGATAAGCCATTGACATATTCGCGTCGCTCGGATTCTTGAGGTTGCCATCCAGATCTGTCTCAGCGAACTCTATCAGAACATTGTGTATCTGGTCAGCCCTCAAGGATGTCCCACCCCACGGCCAGGTTCCTCCCCACCCGATACAACTTCTGAATCCCTCTAGAACGATGCCTTCTGCGGCAAAATTCTCAGTACCCACTTGAGTCCACCACCGTGCTGTACCCAAGGTGTTCCATCCCTCGTTTGCTGTTCCTTGCTCTGCACCTTTGTACCCTATGGGCGGAGCAACAATACTAACGTTAACACCGCTAATGTCGGGGAAAAAGGTGTCGGTGGTATTCCCGGTCCAACTGGTCGTTCCTGCGGTCTGGTCTTTGACAAACCACTTCCCTGCGCCATCGAATGAAACTTCATAAGTATGACCATTGAGCTGAACAGGGTTCAAGACCAGCGGAACTACCACACCTTCGGACACACCTGCGGTGTGAGTAAGAGCCAATGTGTCGCCGGGAGCTTGAGCAAGCCTAACACCGAGCTTCGGGCCTTGCGGCACAACGCCCTGATTGCCGTCACTTCCTATAATTGCCACAAGCGAATTTTCCAGATTGTTCGGGATAGCAGTCGGCGACGAGTTGAAGGCATACGCCGTGATAGCGAAATAGTAGCGCTGGTGGTTCACCAACGGCACTCCGTTGATCCAATCCTGGGTAATAACTATGCTACGTTTGACGCCATTCGCGTCATTGCCAAATTGCACGGGTTTGTCCAGCACAAGTCCAGTGGCAGGATCAAAGTCCTTGTCAACGATGACGGTGACGTTGTTATTCGGTATATCGTACGTCGCAATCAACTTTGCGTCAGCCTTTGATTTCACCGTAGGACCCGGCATCTGATACACATTGTAGCCTTCGAACTTGTAGCCACCATTATTGTAACTCTCGGTGGCTGGCGCCTGGACAGGATCACCCCAACTCAGGACGATCTCTGCATCCATTTCTGCTACACTTAACTTCGGGGGTGGAGGAGGTCCAGGAACGTTAAAGAAGTTGTCATAGGCAAGCTGCGCCTGCTGGTCATAGAACTTCATAAGGGCTACGCTGGAAAGACGATCCGTTCCTTGTGCAGCCACATACGCAACGACAACCTCCTGCGTGTCACCGGCAGCCAACGTAAATGGACCAGAGTTCTGGCACTGCCGACGGTCTCCGGGAACAGGCACAACTCCATCAATCCATCCAGTCTTCTTTACAGGATCACCGTTTCCGACGAATTTGTTGGGGGTGTTGGTCTTCGGATCCATAAATGGGGTTCCGGCAACACCCTGAAGTCCTCTCAGCAGGTTCCACCACTGTATCGTACCTGTGTATGTACCCTGCGGTGGGTCGCCGTAGGCAGCGACTGTCCTATCAAACAGGGCGAACGAGGTCATCCCAAGGTTCTTGTAGCCCTTGATTCTCTTCCCCATCCAGATACCTGAATCGCTCGGCGAAGCAACCCTCGCCCCTTGGAAGAAGTCGAATCCCGCCGATGGTGAGAGATATCCATATTGGGCATCGTAGGAAACCCCATTGTAGGTATAACCTAAACCAAGCACAGAGTCACAACCGACGACGTCATTGTCAGATTGACCATTGTCGCAGTCTGCCCATTGAGATACAAACATGCTATCAACGCGTTTGCCACCTTTGTTAATAAAGATGTACCTCTTGAACGCCAGATTGCCTAACGCGCCCGGCTGGTTGTATCCCCACACTGTTACTTGCTGCTCAATACCTATGTGAGGAGATCCGTACATCACCAACGTGTTGGCATCGTTGAAGTCGTTGGCAACGTACCAGAGAACCTGGTCACCAAGGAAGAGTGGCTTCCCATCAGCACCTACAGGCGCGCCATCATCCTTGGGCCATTCATCATAGTCCTTCTGATACTGTACACGATCAGAAGCGGTGATATCCGTTGCGTCTTTCCAGTCTTTCCGGATGCGATAGACTCGATACTTTGCCTTGGTTGGGTCATCCGGCTTGCCCGCAATTACTTTCCCTTCCTGCAAACCCTGAATATAGGCGGAACCGCCGACCCGTATCGAGTCATGGTCCTCGTGCACCCTACCACCCCACACCAGACCATCTTGATAGATAACGGTATGAGCAGTACCAGTCCCTTTGGGATAGTAGAACCCTGCATGGTCATTAACGGGATCGTACGAGAAAGCTCCGTTGTTCTGCACTGCAAACATCAGGTTATTGATGTCAAACCATGTAAGGTAGCCAACAGTTGCTCCCTTTTTAATGCCCTTGTCCTTCTTGTCCGCTTCGGCGAACACTATGCCGACGACAAGAAAGAGACAGATCAGAGCGAAGAACGTCTTCTTTATCATAGTCTAAACTCCTTTTCCTTGGGAATTAGTAGTTAACTCGCAAACCAAGTCGGATCTGTCTCGGCGCACCGTAGTTCGAGTTTTGAAGAGTGAACTGCTGGTACATCGAAACATACGGCGCTCCATATTGCAGGGTCTTCGCCTTGCCCAACTCCGATTGGAGATAACCATCATTATGCGGATCTCCTGTCGCTGCATACACACCTGGAGGATTCTCAAAATTGAACAAGTTTATCACGTAGATGTAGAAATCCAGATCGAGCGGCCCCACCTTCACCATCTTGTCCAATTTCAGATCCAACTCGTAGTTCCAGGGTGTCGTGGATGCATTTGTCTGTTCGACCGGCACGTTTGTATTGTTTGGACTGACTCTCGTGTACGGATGACCACTTGAAAAATAGAAGAGCAGGTTCAAACCAGCTCGTTCAAGAATCTTGGCACCAAACAATGTCGGACCATCATCCAGCCCATACCGATAGTCAACGTTAATTCCTGCGCGATGCCTCTGATCGAACTCCAGCGCCTGGATATACAGTGGCAGATAGGCGCCCGTACCACGACCGTACAGAACGTTGAACTGGTTGCTTGAAGAAGATCCTGTTCCCCTTGCATCCGATAGCGTATAGGATACGTCAATCGCGACACGCTGAGTTCTCCGCAAGTTGAACTTCAACTCGACTCCTTTGCTCGTAGCGAAGTCACCATTCATCCACGCATAGAACGAAGATGGGCTTGATGGAACCTGGCGGATTTGAATCTGGTCTATGATGTCTTTGTAATACAGCGTTATGTCGAACGAGGCGTTCGAGCCGAGTACCTGTGTGAAGCCAAGTTCGTACTGTGTCGTCCGCTCAGGCCGCAAGCCCCATCCTACCGGGGTGATGATCGCGAATCCACCAAACATGTCGTTCGCAATGACTGCATATCCTTTGTAGATATCCCTGAATCGTGACTGCTGCACGAACTTTCCATACTGAGCATGGAAAACGGTTTGGTCTGAAACTGGGAACGAGAAGCCGATTCTCGGGCTGACCGTCTTGGAAGCAGGAACGTCCTTTAACTGGCTGTACTCAAGAAGCCTGTCCGCCGTCTCGGTAACATTGAGCATATCTGCTAGATCCTTGCCCTTACTGTTAATGTAGTCGAATCTCAGACCAAGGTTGATGATCAAGTCCTCGAATTCGATCTTATCTTGCAGATAAGCGGCCGCGATGACTGGATGCGGCGGTCCTGGGAATGCGCCACTGACTGCACCGGTGCTGTCAGTGTAAGTAATATCGTCGGAAATTTCCTTACCCCAGAAGTCATAACCGAAGACATCCGAACGCAACGAATTTGCAATCACGGCCTCGGCTGTCCCGGTTCTCAAGCCCGCCAGAGTAGTCATTGCAGCAAATGCGTTCGGCTGATAGTACTGCCGGATCGTGTACCTTGTGAACTCACCACCGAATTTGATCTCGTGCGTCCTGCCAATCTGGTGAACGAAGTCAGCATTTACTCCAATACTTGACTGATTTCTCAGATAGTAGCCGGTCGTCACAGCACCTGGGTAAGCGAATGTGTACCCGAAGACGTTATACACGTTTTGATTCTGACCGTTCGATTTGAGCGTATATCCGTACTTTGCGTTTTCTGTCGAATCGCCGTACGCCACCCAGTAGTCCTGGAGATCAGAATCCATCTGCTTGTTGATGGCTTGGAAGTAGTTCAGGTTGATGTTGTAATATGTCGTCGGGTTGATCAAATGGGTGATTCGCAGGTTCAGCGTTCCGTTGTAGTTGCGCGTGAGCGCTCCTCTCGATGGATTGAACCACCCACCGTTGCCATGGCTCTCGTCCCGCGACCATGTGCCGCTAAGTTTGAAAGTGAACGGCCTCACATCAGCGGTAACATTGCCCTGCACAGTCCATAGTCGGTAGCGATAGTCGAAATAACCCCGTCCCGCAGGAACATTCAGGGTAAGGGTATCCACACCCGTCGGGTCTGTCACATTAACCAGGTTATATCCCTTAAAGACACTTGGCCAAGTTGCATTGAACTGTTGATCGGCAGCGATGAAGAACTTGTAGTTCGGATTACCCGCAATGATTGGCCCGTTCAGCGTTAGCACATACTCGCTGTAGCCATAAGAGTAAGTATCCAAGATTTTTCTCGAAGTCTTGGAAGCAGATATCGCTGCGTTGTGTGGACCATTATAGGTTCTCTGAAGCTCGGTCGGCCCACCCCAGTTGTCGGTAATCAGTTCAAGAGAGGCATGCAGATCCGGCGTACCAATTTTCGAAGTAGTGGAAACGATACCCGCATTAGCACCACCGAATTCTGCGTTATAACCACCCGCTTGCACTTGGATTTCCTCGACGGCATTGTCAATGATCGAGACGGCACGACCGCCAAGGAATGGGTTGGTTATCTTGACCCCATCAAGATAATACTGAGTTTCGTCAGCACGACCGCCCCGAACATATAGGTTGCCGCCCTGATAAACAACACCCGCCTGAAGGGCAATGATATTCGTCACACCCCTCACGGCAAGGTTCTGGATATCCTCACTACGAGTGATACGAACCGCATTCGTAGCGCTCTTGTTGATGAGGGGTCGCTCTGCAGTAACCTCCACCGGCTGAATTTGCACAGCGGTGCTTGGGGGTTGGAAGTTCCGTTCGGTCGTCAAGCCCGCGCTAACCCCAATGTTGTGGATTGTCACGTTGGTGTAGCCGACATAACTGCACCTGAGAGTATACGTTCCAACAGGAACATTCAGGATAACGTAGTTACCATTGAGATCGGTAGCAGCACCAAAATTCGTCGCTTCAATAAGCACGTTTGCCCCGATCAACGCTTCACCTGTCTCTCGGTCGGTCACCTTACCTGAGATCTTCCCCGTCGTTTGTGCTAACAGGAGGCCGGGCAGAAACAGCAGACCCACGAAAACAAATAGCAATTTACGGTACATACTTTATACCTCCTTACTTTTGGTTTGTGGAGTAACAGTGAACTGATAACTCATGTCGCTAGTTATAGACATCATTTTCTCGGAGAGCTTGGTAGCCTAAGATTTGTCTCACGCCTTCGGCTGCAGGCTCATCTCCACCAAACCCGTGTGCGGAATTGGCGTAAGCCTTCAACTGAGGACCGGTCACTGAGAAGTTGCAGGATGAAATACTAGCAACCTGTTGGTAGCAGTTCCGTTTGACCCTATCAAACATCCTGACATCACCCTCTCCTCGGAGCTGTTCGGAAGTCATCACCTCCTTTGACATTGGTTAGCATCATTTGCTGAAGAGAACACTGGCTCAAATAGCTGCTGGCTGCGGACACTACATCACCATCGCGGTTCGTCACGCAATAGAAACAATCCCTCCTTGGCGAGTAAAATCCCCTCTCCGGGGGACAATGATGTCACTCCTCAGGTTGAGCGTTTGCCACCGCGTGAAGAACCTCCAGCGACTTGAGCGAGCTTTAGGGCAAGTAACAAGAAACTTAGACAGGTGGACGAAAAGCCGCGTGTGAAAGAGACAAGACTACAGATTTGCACGGATTTTCACCAATGCGATTCCCAAAGATGGAGTTCTCGTCCACGTCTCTAGCTGAAAATCAAAGGCATTTTGCAGGTTGTGTCTTAATATAACATATTAGACACACTTTGTCAAGTGTTTTTTGCCTAACGAGCCTGATTTAGCAAGAAGAAAGGGAACTGCAATCCGATGCCGATTGTAGGCTTGGACTCTCTATATATCCTCTTTTGGCGCCAGCTATTTGGCGGGAGCGTACTTCTTCCTGATGACGTACTGAAACCGCTCAGGGACTCTCTGAATGATCCTCAGACCTTCAGGTGCTGAAACCTCGGGTTCAATCTTTCCGCTGGTGTCCAAGAGAATGGACCTGTAATCAACTGAGATAGAGAAGTCTGAGCGATCGAGCAGGGCAAGCTGTTCCACCCCTCCTCGAACCAGCAGATCAACTTGTGGAGGGATCAGAATCACTTCACGAGTTTCAGGAACACCATACACCTTCACTTCAATCCCTTTGAATTCTTGTTCAGCAATACGCTGCACATTGACACGCAGACGCACCCATCTATGAGAAGATGTGAGAATCGAGGAAAGGGAATCCGACAACTCAGCAACAGTATTGATGTCAGATTTGACGTCAGACAAGCGTTGCGGTTTCAATTCCCATAACCCGAGATCCTTGAGAATGCTTCTCGCCCCACCAATGGTGATACTCTCCGGTTCAACCACCGTCTTCCCCACTTGTCCGTAGTTTTCTCGAAAAGCAATGTCCAGTTGAGGAACAACTGGAACGGTCTTCTCAACGTAGTCATCCAGGAAGACGGAGATCGTATCAGGCTCAACGCGGATCGCCTGAACACCACTTGGGGATTTCACGCGCTCATTCAGACGTTGGTTGGTCACAACATCAACATGCTTTTCTACGTTGATCAAGTCGAGTTCATAGCTAAGATTGGAAAAAAAGTATAAGCCTGCAAGTTGCCATCCCCCCGCCTTAAATTCGGTAGTCACTCTTTGCGGCAACGGTTTCAGAAGTGCCTTGCCCGATCTGATGTTCTTGGGAATCACCGGGATTTCCACGCTTGCCTGATACTCTTGTTTCATATTGATCCAGAACCAGAGCAAGATCGCAAATACCACCGAGACAATAACGAGAGGAAGGTTTTTGCTCATGGGTCACTAACAACGGATTAACTCTACGACCGAAGTGAACGTCTGCGGCACCCACGCCTCCATCGCGACGGATGAGGGCTTTCAGCGCCAGGATGCTCTGCACCATACGGTGTAGAACCTCGGATCCGCCTTTCTTGTCAAACTTTTTGCACCGACGATATGAGTCGGAACTGAAAATAGCGCTTGCAGATATTTCTTTAAGAGTCTCAACAAAACAAAAACTCCATCTTGCCTTGAAGATGGAGTCCAACCTCTATGTCACCTCTGTTGAGTTCATCCTTTTCGTCTTGCGTTCATCAGTTCATTGATCAAGGGTACCTTGTTTGCTCTCGAGATCTGCCGTCCGTAGATGGATACACCCATTGTCTGACGCGCTAATTTCCGCAATTCATGCACGTTCATCTTCTCCCACTCTGCAAGAGCCGTCAAATCATCTGGACCCAACTCGTCTCGAGAAAAATGTACCCTTGTGGTTCTCTTGTTGGTTTTTCACGCGCTCTCTTCGGCGGTGCAGAGGCGAGCGTTTCATGCAACATAGCTCCTTCTTCTCCCGCACCTGCTTTCTGCCGTGAAGCGTAAATCAGATCCTCCATTCCCTCTGCTGGTCGAGGAATCACGTGAGTTGACACGAGTTCGCCAACGCGCGCCGCAGCTCGTCCCCCTGCCTCCACAGCCGCCTTCACAGCAGCAACCTCACCGATCACCTTCACAGTTACATATCCGCCTCTGATATATTCCTTTGCCACTAACCGTACTTCCGCAGTCTTGCACATCACATCGGCTGCCTCGATGGCACCCACCAATCCTCTTGTCTCGATCATGCCAAGAGCATATTCAAACATTGGCTGAACCTCCGATCAATTAGCAATCTGAGTGGAAAGCCGCATTCCCAATCCTCACACGTCTATGGCTCTTCTGGTCTTTTCGGAAGAATCAGTTCAACATCACTGTGAGGACGAGGAATTACATGAACAGAGACAAGCTCACCAACACGCTGAGCCGCTGCTGCACCAGCATCTGTGGCAGCTTTGACTGCACCGACATCACCCCGTACCATGACAGTTACATATCCACCGCCAATGACTTCTTTGCCGATGAGCACGACTTTCGCAGCTTTGACCATTGCATCGGCTGCTTCAATTGATCCCACTAAACCTTTTGTTTCAACCATCCCAAGAGCCTCAAGAGCCATGAAGTGTTTCTCCTCTAGTATATTGTGTGTAGATGAAATGCAGATACTGGTTTCGCGATGTCATCAAGGATTAATGCGTTGGTGGAAGTCTCGTGAGACGTGGACGGAAAGTCTGTCTTCGGAATCACATTCGTGGAAATCCGCGTGGCGCCTTTGGCGCCATGGTTGACTTCTTTCTGCTGAGGCATTTCGTCCACGTCCCAAGGCTTTCTGAATATAATCAAAGCGATTCAAAATGTCAACAGTTTTCGTTAGACCGAAACCTTTTCTGATAAGGCTGGGGTCCGGTCTAAACCCTCACGATCTTGAACACGACACTATCGCCCTTCCGCAGATGATGTTTGACATAAATGTATTTGTTCCTGGTCTTCTCACCATAGTGAAACGAGCACGCTCCGTCACGGACTCCGCAAACGAGAGGTGCTGGTACTATCATCGCAGCAATCGGCGTGTTCTGCTTCAAGAAGATGATCCTGCCCTCCGCCTGGGCAACGTCAAGCTCTGGTGAAATGTGATAGAACCACTCAATCTGCTCAACCGCAGCACGGAAAACGTCTGTGATAACAAACTCCCTCAATGAAAGATCGTACGATATGTTTCTACGATATGTCGGGATGGCGGCATAGGAGAACTCGAGTTCAATGCTGCCCTGCCGCATATCGAGCGCCCAAAGGTGACCGTCACACACAGTCTTCCACCCAAAGTTTCTTCTTCGGGACCATGATGTCGCGACCGTTGATGATAACTGAATTATGGGCGTAAGCGCTTCTGAAATAACCTCGTTCTCGATCGTTTCCATTGTACACAAATGTCCCAGCGTCAATCAGTATCTGTTGACCAGCAATACACACAATCGGAGAAAACAAGTCGCTGTGGCTGTGTGATGAGTAGCCAGAACCACCCATGCCGAACTCACCACCTCTCACGAAAAGATAGTCCGCATCCTTTTTCCAGTTGCTTCTGATAATGTATTGTCCCGCTTTGTCGAACTGCTTGAGATTCTGACCCAATGCCTTCGGTTGAATCGCTCGAAATTTTTCGAAACCGCTGATGCCAAGTAGCCAGAATGCTTCCTCGTTGCAATCCTTTGCACCGAATTTGAAATCACCCCGGTTAAACAACACTGCCCCAACAGCAAGCCATCCTCGAAAATTCCAGAAGTCAACAGATTCGCTCAGTTTCATTCCACGACCATCGTCTCCATCACCGATGAACGGCACCTTACCGTTCGGCATCTGAATATGGAGAAGGTACTCAACCATACTCTCTAACCGAGTTCGAAAGATTTGAGAAAGCGATAAATCATATTTGAGAATGAGAACGTATGCCAGAAGGAAGAAGTCGAGAACAAAACGATGGTAACTTGTGGACTGTTCTCTGGTCACGCCGTCAGAGTGCACTTGGGTGAAACTCTCGTGCTCAAGAATTTGGAGTGCTCTCTCCTGCCACTCTTCGCTCTCCGGGAATCGAAACAGCGTCGAGGCAACAAGCAACCCAGCCGCTTCCCCTATGAGATGATTGCTGCAGACAACCTTGTCAAGAGATAGATTGATCTCCAAGAACTTCACCTGTTCCCAGACAGAGGCAGTCAAGATCCCTTTTATGCTTTCTACCTGGGACGATTGTGCGAGAAGTTGAAGTGATAGCGACCACGAGATCAGTCGAATTCCAACTTCCAGCGGGCTTGCCCAGTTAATGCCAACACCCACGGGATTGTCCTCTATCCAACTACGAACTTGGAGCGCAAACTCCTCTGCATATTCTTCCTCCCTTGTAAGGAAATATGCTTTTGCCAACGTGAAGAGATATTGCTGACGATTCAACTCCCAAACCAATTTGGGATCTTTCGGCGAACCTCGATAGAACAACTTGCTTTCTTTGTATCGTTTTCTTTTCCACTCCTTCTTCTCGCAAGGATCCAGGTGCCAATTGATCTCGCCGTCAAACTGGAAACGATGAGAGAGAAGGAAAAAGCGGTGATAGAGAATGTCATCAGCTTCACTAAGAATCCGGCGACATTCTTCTATGTAGTGCGATTTGAAGAATTCCCTGTCTTTCTCCTGAAAAACAAAGAGTGGATTGCTGTTCAGTGTACCATACTGGAGATGCTTTCGCTTCTGCTGTCGCCATAAAAACAATTTTCGCCGCACACTCTTTGAGATTTTCAAGCGAAGAAGGATCACCACTTCTGAAATCCCGATCTTGGATATTGTCTGAACAAGAGAGGAAAACGTCATAGTCATCACCGACAGCTTACTCAATCCGTTGGAGATCCACTCAATAATTCACTGTAGATATCCATCACCTGCTTGATATTTGTTTCCGCCTCGAACAATGATCGTGCTCGCTTATAGCCTTCTTCCCCCATACCTCGCACTTCGTCCTCATCACCCAGAATCTCAACGATGGCTTCCGCCAAACGCAGTGGGTCTCCGGGTGGAACTAAGATACCTGTGATGCCATCAACTACTAACTCGTCTGGTCCTCCTAGCCGAGATGCGATGACGGGTTTCGCCATTGCTCCTGCCTCGATAATCGGACGAGCAAAGTGCGGAACAGTCGAGGGAAAAACCAAGATATCCAACGCTGCCATCACTTCTGGTACGTTCTGTTGAACACCTGTGAATATCACTCTGTCCTGTAAATGTTCTCTCTGGATGAAGTTCAAGATACTGATGTAATACTTCTTCTCTCCATTCAACAACACTCGAAGATGCTGGAACAGTCCTTTCGGCTGAGGATAGCTTCCTATCACAAAAAAAATAACATTTCCATCTCTCTCCACAGCATGTTTAGCCGCCTCTACAAACTCCTTCGTCCCTTTGATCTTGCTGACTCCTCCCAACATCCCAACGAGTTTTGTATCACTCCTAATATTGAATCTCTTTCTGAATAATTCTCCTGAGATTGTTCTATCGAATTTCTGGAAATCCACAAAGTTATAGACCACGTGAATCTTCGGTGTCGGAATGAGCTGTCGAGCATCGTAGTGACAGATAGGAATGATCTTATCTGAATGCTTGTAGATGAGTTTCCTTATGCAGTATCGCCGGAAGCCGAGATAGCCTCGCTGAAGCGGTTCCCGGATGTGCCAGACTACCTTAAGCCCCGCTCGTTTTGCGGCAATAGCACAGGCAAAAAGCGTCGAAGTGTTGAGATGCACAATATCAAATTTGTGATGCTGGAAGAATCTGCAGGCGTTATGAATCGAGATGGGAATTTTCAAAATTCGCCACAGCAACTTGGGCAACTTCAAAAAGTTATACCAGAGAACGTTTGTGTGGCTGAAATCATCTATCCCCTTGGCAACGTATGTTTCAATCCCTTCTCGGCGGAACAGATCAACGACTTCCGTCTGATACAAGCAAAGTACTGTGGGGTAGTATCTTGTTCTGTCCAATCCTCTGATGAGATAGAGCAGACTCAGCGGGGCACCGCCGATACCTTTGCCATGATGGATGTAAAGAACGCGTATCATCTTCAAGACAAAGAATATGAAAAAGACCAGCACCACATGTTACCGCAGCGCTGGTCGGGGCTTTCACTTCAACACGAATTCTTTCACCTTATCTACAACGTAATGGATCTGCTCATCGGTCAATTCGGGGAACATCGGCAGTGACACAATCTCCTTTGCATATCTCTCCGCTATGGGGAAGGAACCTTCTTTGTAGCCAAGATCCTCGTACGCTTTCTGAAGATGAATCGGAATCGGATAATGGATGACTGTTGCGACACCATGATCGGATAAATGCTTTTGCAATCCATCTCGGTCTTTTACCCGAATCATATAGATATGGTAAATGTGTTTTCCGTAACTCATCTCCTGTGGCGTTACAACAGGTGTATCTTCAAAGAGTTCATTGTACAGAGTTGCATGTTGCCTTCGCTGTTCGTTCCACTGATCTATGTATTTGAGTTTCACACTCAAGACTGCTGCCTGTATCGTATCCAATCGGCAATTGTATCCTTTAAGCAAGTGATGATACTTCACCTTCTGTCCATAGTTCCGCAGAAGCATAATTCGTTCTGCAAGCTCAGGGTCATTCGTAGTAATAGCACCGCCATCACCATACGCCCCAAGATTCTTGCCTGGATAAAAACTGAAGCAATTGATGTCCCCCATTGAGCCACACCGTCTGCCCTTGTACTCTGAACCGTGAGCCTGCGCTGCATCTTCAACGACTCTGAGATTGTATTTGCGGGCAATCTCCAAGATTGGATCCATATCGGTAGGTTGACCGCAGAGGTGAACAGGAATTATCGCTTTTGTTCTCTTGGTGATTGCTTTCTCGATTTTGCTCACATCAATATTGTAACTCGCAAGGTCAGCATCAACAAGCACTGGCGTTGCACCTGCGAACGAAATGCCGAGAGCAGTAGCAATGTACGTGTTTGCCGCAGTAATCACTTCATCCCCCGCACCAAAGCCAAGCGCCCGGACGGCTAAGTGCAATGCCTCCGTCCCTGAAGCGACACCGATACAGTGTTTCGTGTTACAGAACTTCGCAAACTCTGCCTCGAACTGCTGAACTTCCTTGCCAAGAATAAAGTTTGTGTTTTCCATCACAGTCTGAACTGCCGCATTGATTTCTGAACCGATGCGGCGATATTGCGCTTTCAGGTCAACAAATTGAACTTGCATGTCAATCTCCTAATGTATTGTTAGTTCCTCATAGATTCGATGGATATCCTTTGCGATTCTGCTATGGGTATATTGCTGTAGCACTCTTGCTTTTCCCTTAGAGGCTAGGTCGTTCCTTAAAGCAGCGTCTGTCATCACCGATTTCAACTTCTCATATAGATCCTCCACATCCCCCTCCTTGAAAATCAGTCCCGCATCGCCAATGACATTTGGAATTTCGGCTGAGCTCGAGCCGATAACGGGAATCCCACACGCCATAGCCTCGATCAGCACATGACCGAACTGTTCTTTCCAGTGCGGGACGCTGAGTGACGGCAGCACAAGGACATCCATACAATTCAAGTAAGGGACAACCTCTGTGTGCGAGACAGGGTCAACGAATCTTATTCGGTCTAACATGCCCTGCTCAGCGGCAAGTTTAAGAACGTCCTCCTTAGCATCGCCAGCCCCGACAAAGAGCAATCGCCAGCTTGAATCCAAACGTAATGCTGCCTGCGTCAGAAGTAGTACCCCTTTCTCCTTGACGATCCGCCCGACAAATCCAATGACGAAGTCACCAGCAGTTAGACCAAGTCCTTGCTTCAGTTCTGAGACATCGTGCCGCTTGAACAACTCCGTATCCACGCCTAATTGTGGAAAGACTTCGATGGGCTTTCGGAATCCTTTTTCCCGCAAAATCTCTGCCGCATCGTGATTGCCGCAAATGGCGTAGTCGGAGTGTTTGAGATTGTATCGCTCAACAAGTGACAATGGGAACTTGCTTTTCTGCCGCCAATTCACCCACGTGAAGAATAGGCACTTAGCACGTGGTGCAAACAACCGTTTGCCAATCAAAATCTGAAAATACGAAAGAGCATTATACCCCTGTTCGACGTGGATGATATCGGGTTTGAACTCCTTTATGATGCTGAAGATCTGTGGATAGTAGAAATACTTCGCCTCGCTTCCGTTCAAGAATATCCTGATCGGCTTCACAGTGATGCTTTCACCTGGATACCGCGCCAACGTAATTGTGAACAGATAATCACGCCAGAATGCTGGCGTCACCAGTGTGAGATCAATATCCTCAAACCTAGCAAGCTCATACAGTTTATCTCGATTGATCTTGACGATGTACGTGTGACCAACAAATAAGACTTTCAATGGTTTCAATGTCCCCTCAAATCAACAAATCTTCTGTTGTGATATCCTCCACACTCTGGATATCTCTATCGAAGTAGAAGCCTCATCCAGAGTTCCAACACCACAAGCAACCACACACGCATGTACGGCAAGCGAAAGCGAGTGTCGAGGAATCTCCGTTTGACCTTCTCGATTTCCTTGTAATCGAACAAGCCTCTCCGTTCGATGCTTGCTCGCGAGAGACAATTCTCAGCAACCCGTCGCAGCTCCTTTTGCAGCCAGTTCTTCATCGGAAATTCAAATCCTCGTTTCCTCCGCTCAATTACCTCAGCAGGCAGGATGTCTCGGAAAGTTTCAATCAGAATGTACTTTGACATACCATTGTGAATCTTGAGGTACGATGGAACATTGTGTGCAACATACTCAACAAGTTTGTAATCAGTGAACGGGAACCGAACTTCCAACGAGACACCCATCGCCATAGCATCGGAATCCCGGAGAAGCATATAGGGCATATAGGTTTTCAGTTCGATATAGGAAATCTTGTCAATGAGATCTAAACCCTCTGTGTTCCGTAAGAATGGCTCGATGACCTGAGAACTCTCTTCAAACATTCCATCACGAGTGAATTCTTCTGACAGTAATCTGTGTTTCTCAGCGCCCGTATAGATCGTTCTCGCCAACTCATACTTCCGACTGAATGAACTGTTTTGTTGGGAACGCCAGCCTCCTTGAGCAAGGAAATCCAAAATCAATTTGTGGTGCATCCGATTCTTAAGCACTTGCGGTGCAAGCGATGAGAGACTTCCAACAGTCTTTCTGATGAAGCTTGGGACTTTCTGCCACGACTTCTCCCGTTCGAAGATCTCAGGGATGATCTTGAAATGTCTGTAGCCTCCGAACAGTTCATCTCCACCGAGTCCAGAGAGACTGACTGTCAACTTGCTTCGCGCCGCCTCAGACACAAAGTAAGTTTGAATTGCATCGCCAGATGGCTGGTCCATGTACCAAATCAGTTTCGGAAGATAGCGACGTACATCTTCGCCATTGACAATCACTTCTCGATGGTCAGTCTTGAATTTCTCGGCAATCAGTTTGGCGAAACTCCGTTCATCGTATTGCTTATCCGCCTCACTCGTGAAGCCGACTGAAAATGTCTGCACAGGTTGGTTCATCATTCGGCTCATCAAGCCGACGATTATGCTGGAATCAATGCCGCCGCTCAAGAATGCACCAAGCGGTACGTCGCTTATCAACCGCTTCTCGACTGTCTGAGTCACAAGTTCACGCAAAACTCTTCTAATTTCCTCTGCCTCGCGCACTTTATTTTGCGTCTCTATAAATTTCACATCCCAATACTGTTTCACCTCCAAGCCGCCTGGTTGAGAGATGGTCAGCAAATATCCCGGAGGAAGACAGTGTACGTCTGTGATAATCGTTCGCGGACTTGGAACGTTATAGTATGAGAGATAATGATACACTGCTTCTTTGTCAAGTTCCTTTGGGACAAGTCCGCTTGCCAATATCACCTTGATTTCGGAAGCGAAGACGAATTTGCCGTCCTTGTGATAATAGTAGAGCGGCTTGACGCCAAGTCGGTCTCGCCCGACAAACAAACGCTGCCTTTTCTTATCCCAAACTGCAAAGGCGAACATTCCTTCGAGATGCTGAACGCAGTCAATCCCATATTCTTCATAGAGATGGACAATGGACTCAGTATCAGAGTTGGTGTAGAATCTGTGACCCTTTTCCTCCAGCTGCTTTCTCAGTTTGCGATAATTGTAAATCTCTCCATTGAAGATGATGACAATGGACTTGTCTTCATTGTACATTGGCTGGTCGCCTGTCCAAAGGTCAATGATGGAGAGACGCCGCATCCCGAGTGAGACTTTGTCATTGTAGTAGAATCCTTCGCCATCGGGGCCGCGATGCTGCATTACGTCGCACATCCGTTTGATGCGCGCCTCATCACGCAAACCAAATATTCCTACAATACCACACATAGTTCAAATTCAAAACTGAAAAAGCAAAAGGCAAAAATAAACTACTCCAAATCCAAGCGGGTAATAAGGAGCATGTAGTATGGAGGTAGGCAGCGTGGAGTGAGGAGAATGCTGCCTACTACCTACTCCTTACTGCCTACTGCTTTCCACCAACTTCAAGGATACCCTCCACAAACTTGGGTCCGACTTTCTCCACAGAAAAATACTCCTGCACCTGCTTTGCCGCATTCTCGCCCATGCGTTTCCGCAACGATTCATCACGAAGCAATTTCAGAATCGCTTCCGTGAATTGCTGCCGATTGTTGTTCTCGACAAGAAATCCGTTGACACCATCCACAACAACTTGTTCAGGACCACCACAGCGCGTCGCAACGACAGGCACTCCACACGCCATTGCCTCAAGCACGACAATGCCTAGTCCTTCTTGCAGTGATGAGAGCGTAAAGATACTTGCGTTCTGATAATACTCGACCGTCTTCTCGTTGGGAATCCTGTCCAAGAATTGCACCAATTGGCTTATGCCAAGCTCATCACATTTCTCAACATAGCGCGCCTCAGGCTTGTCGCCGATAATAACCAACTTTGCATCGGGAAACTCCTTGATCACTTCACTGAATGAGTTCAACAGCATCATTGCATTCTTGCGTGCATCATTGACACGAGCGACGAGCAGCAGATATCGTTCATCGGTCTTTCGCCCCTTCAACGGAAAGAACTTCTTGGTATCAACAGGAAAGGGAACAACAAAGATCTTGTTTGGATTCAAGCTGCGTATCTGTCTGATGTTGTTAGCTGTGTGAGCACTCATAGCGTAGATCCAATGGGCACGACGGAAGATCAAGCGCTCGAGATACAGGACAACTGGCAGTGAGAGAAACCTGACGATTCGCTTCAACACTGGATACTGTTTGATGTCTGCCAGTCGCGCCCTGCGTTCATCCATATATGTCGTTGCCACCCAACAGAAGAATTCCTTCTTTTGAAGAACGTAGGGCAAACAACATTGATTCGTTCCTCCAATCGCCATGTAGTAGTCTGCGCCTTCCAACGCCCTCATCCACCGTTTGCCTGCCGAAAGATAATGAAGAAATTCAAACTCAATGAAGTTGATGCCAAGACTGATTCCCTTCAGTCCTTCGCTGATTTTCTCCTTATACGTCTTAACGATTTTCCCTCTAAACAGTTTCGAGAGACTTAGATGGTCGTCAGGATCAATTGAGTTATAGACAAGATACGGATCGAATCCATTCTCTCCAAGGTAACGATAGACAAAACTCATCATCGAAAAAATGCCGCCGTAATGCAACGGGTCGAGCGTGATGATGCAGACTTTTCCTTTGCGTTCCACTCAAATGACTCCAGCCTCTTTGAGGATGTCTTTGTTCGCATGAACCCAATCATACAATCTCCTCACGCCATCTTCGATGCTGACCATTGGCTCCCAACCAAATTCTTCTTTCGCTTTTGTGATATCACAGACGAACACGGGCTGGTCACCAGGTCTCCAATTGCTGAAAGAATACCGAACTTTCTTCCCAGAAAATTTTTCCAGGAACGCAATCAATTCCAGCAACGACATTGTATTCTTCGGTCCGCCGCCGATGTTATAGACGTTCCCTTTCGTTACATCAATCTTCTCAATAGCCATCTTGTATGCCCGCACCAAATCGTCAATGAAAAGCACATCTCGCACCTGCTTGCCGTCGCCGTAAATGGTGATCTGCTTGTCGAATGCTGTAGCAATCGTGAACCAAGCAACCCAGCCTTGATCCTCGATACCGAATTGCCGATAGCCCTGGATGCATGATTGACGGAACACGACTGTTTTCAATCCGTAAATGCGCGCGTAGTCACGCACATACTGATCAGCGGTTCCCTTCGAACACCCGTAGGGCGAGTGGAAATCTAGTAAACGCGTTTCAGGAATGCCGTTCTGAATATCTTTGTATTCATATCTGCCATTGCGTTCAACCACTTCAATATCTTCCATTCCGCCATAGACTTTATTTGTCGAAGCATCTATCAGAATCGCCTCGCTCTTTGTCTCACGCATTGCCTCAAGGAGATTGAATGTCCCCAGTGCGTTGATTTCAAAATCCTCACGCGGATTCACGACAGATGTCGTCACCGCCACCTGACCAGCGAAGTGCAAGACCACATCAATCTTCGGATACCTGACGAAGACATCTTTGATAGCCGCATAATCACGAACATCGCCTTTTATGAATGTAATCTTATAGCCTTCTTGCAGCCATTTCAAATTCAGGGGAGTTCCCTTCCTTGACAGGTTGTCGAAGATGATGACAGCACTACCCTCTTCGGCAAAATGTTGTGCTGCATTGCAGCCGATGAATCCTGCACCGCCGGTAATGAGAATTGTTTTACTCAATGTGATATTTCTCCCTGTGTCAAAATTGTCCCTTCGGAAGAATGAATTCAGAAGTCAGAATCCAGAAGTCGGAAAAGGGTGTTCGCCTACCCACCACTACTCGATTCGGACTTCTGGCCTCTGAATTCTGACTTCTCGTTCCATCTGAACAGTATCTGAACAGCAATTAAAGAAATCATCCTGCACGCTCCGCCACCACGAAGATATCTCCATGCATTCCACTGCTGCTTTGTGAAACAGCCTTACTTTGTATTAGGCGGCCCTGGCTTTGAGAGTCTCATATAGAAACCTTCCTTGCCTGAACAGCTTTCCTCGTTCCAGCAGAAGTAGCAGCCCGACGTACAGCGTTATGAAGACGACAGCTTTCCCAAACAGAAGAACGAACAGGTAGCAGATCCGTTGGACATCATACGTTTTGATGAAGCGAAACAAATCCAAAACCTTGGAAGCTGTGGGGACAAAGAATTCACTTATGCTGACGAGCCCTGTCTGAGACACATCAGGCAACATCAGTGAACAATAGGTGGCAATGATAAGTGAAATTACGGGCACGGCAAATATACCGACATAGCTTATTGGCACAGTTTCCTTCAGCTTGAACATTTGCATGATATAGCCGAGCAACACCATCACCCCTATCCCGATCGCTGCACCATTTACCCCGCCGAAATAGACCATCGGCGCAACACAGACAAGCATGAATACGCTCAGTGCAATCCCAATGCGTGAGAGCGTCTTCTCCTTACCTACAGCGACCATCATACCACCAGAGGTATCGTACAACGGTCGGAGGAGCGCATAGACAATTAGCAGTCGGAAGATCGGCACAATCGGAAGCCACCTGGTACTATATGCCAGTTCGGTCAGTTCTGGGACAATGATGAACAACAAGAATGCGAAAAAGAAACTGACCCGCGCAAGGAAACTGAGAATGAGTGAAAACGCGCGTGAGAGCTTCTCTTTGTCACTTTGGAATTTCGAATAAATGGGAAAGGCAACCTGCAGCACGGAACCGATGAAGCCATACGGCAGTCTCGAAGCCTCAGCCGATTTTCCGTAGTATCCTAATTTGGATTCACCTGCAAAGATGCCAACGAGATAACTATCGAACGAGAACATCACGTACCCAGCCACACCGTTCACCCACAGGTGTTTTCCCTTCCTGAATAGTTTCTTAAAAATCTCCCTATCAAAATACAATCTGGGCCGCAGCGGACAATATAACCAGCCCATCACAAAGATCGCACCCACACGCACTGCTTCAAGGATCACCAAACTCCAAACTTTCAATCCGGCATACGCTGCGCTGACGCCAGCAAGATTCGACATTAGAAAAGCGGTGAAAAAAATCACCGCATATTTCTTATACTCGATGTTCTTTTCTAAATAGGAAATGGGCGTCGAACTAAGGCTTGCGTTATCAAAGAGATAAATCACCCCTAACGTTAATGTCGCATACACCACGTTTGGATTATTCTTGTAGAGAATCGCAAGCGATGGAACAATCTGTGCAACAGCAAAGAACAACACGAGCAGCAAAAAGGCACCAAGCGAAAGCAATCCCTGTGTTATCAAGTGCGTTGAAAAAAGAGCATCGCTGGACTCTGGCTCCCGAATGAAAATCGAATTTAATCCAAACTCTCTTGCTCGTGCGGCAAAACCATAAAGAGCAACTGCCAGGTAATACACACCGTAATCATCCTGCGTCAATAATCGAAGCAAGATAATCGAGAACAGAAAACTTAACGTTGATTGCACTCCGGTTCGTACAACCATTGAGGTCGCACCGGAGAGTGCTTTCTTGCCAAGAGCCATACGTAACGGTTTATCCTGAAACAAGTTCAGGATTTGTTTGCATGACCGGAAATATCATGCTATTCAAAAAGTGGATGAATCCTGTCCGCCGGAGGCGTTGGCCGAAGGCGGACTCAGGCTCAAGACTTGCTCAGTAAGCTGGAGGTTCGCCCTTGGCGGGCGTCTCCGGCACAGATGAATCTATCTTCAACACTCTTATACAATCAATGACTCGCTTCATTCTATCGAGGTAAGAATGCTTACCGTTCAAAACCTTTTCCGCTCCGCACTGGGCAATACGTTTTCGTTCTTCCTCGTGCGTTAAATAATACTGGATCTTCTCTCGGAGTTCATCAACTCCATCGAAGCAAGCGACGCCCCCCCCGTTCTCCCCGAAAAATTCCACCTGTTCCTGCGTGCGTGTGGTCAGCATAAAGCCGCCGCAGGCAGGTACCTCGAACGTCCGCATATTGTGCGCATTACCGTTCTGCTTACGGATAAAGTTCAGCACAATCTTCGATGCGTTGCAGATCTTCGACATCTCCTCGCCATATCTCGCCTTCGACCTCACACACCTCCTCACAGTGGGAATCGTTGTTCTCTCCCAGGAATTCCCCCAGATACCTAAATCAAAATCAGTGACATGCCTTAGCATCTCTTCCCGCTCTTTTTCCCAAGTTCCAATAAAGACAACGTCGTTTCCATAAAACTGGCGTTCTTGATCGCTTACGTTCACCGGATAATGCAATCGGGCGTCATATCCGAAGGGGAGATACTCCACTCGTTTTGCACCGACACGCTGGAATTCAGGAATAAGAAACTTGCCCCAGGTAAGATGAACGTCATAGACAGGAATGCTTCGGATTAAGTCTTTTGTTGAGTTCACCTTGTTGAACGGATTATCAGGATTCCAATTGCACAATATCGCGTTCGTTGCCTTTCGGATTCTTTCAAGCGTCTCCGGTGCGATCAGTTCACCTTTGAAGACAAAAAGAACTTCGAGCTTCAATTGTACAGCGGTATCTACAAGTTTTCCGTTAACAAGTTCCTTCAGACGATTCCGCTCCAGTTTCCTCACGATCGGCATAGATGCAAATTTCGCCCGCGACTCCACCTCTCGTCGAAAATCAAATATTGTTGCCTCGTGACCTAATGTTACAAGCGCTTCTTCGCACGATGTTGCCATCGAGCCGTGCCAGTCTTCACCAACAATTAATATTCTCATTGACGTAATATCTTCTCGTAAGCCTCGACCATTTTCTCACCGTATCTATCCCAGGTCCACTGTTGAACATACTCCTTCGCGTTTGCTCCCATCGCCTGTCTTTTTTCCTCGTTCTCATAGAAGAAAAGGATTTTTTCCTTGAGTGCTTCCGTATCTCGAATTGGAACAATGAAACCATCAATGCCATCTCGAACTACCGAGCCGGTGTTTTCTGATACAATGAGCGGCAGACCACATGCCATTGCTTCGTAAGTTACCATCGCACTCCCCTCTTGAATCGAGGGGAGAACGAATACCGATGAATTACTATAAATTTTGAATAGCTCATTGTGTGGAATGTAACTCTTGTGAACATACAACCCCTCATATCTATTCAGCATCGGTGTGAAAACCTCTTCGATGCGCCCAATGAGCATCAATTCACAATTCTTCAGACGTAGCTGTGCAACAGTGTCCAGTAGATAATGAACTCCTTTTTGATAACCACAGTTGCCGACAAATACAATCCGAAATGCTGAATCGGATTTTGGAATTTGTCTGAAGTCCTGCAGATCAACCCCATAAGGAATCAGGACAAGTTTCTTTGCATCAAATCCTTGTTCGACAAAACTCTTCCACGCAAACTGCGACGGCACCATCACTGCGTCGGCAGATGCCAGTTCCATCAAACCTTTCTCAATCAACTGTTTACTGAACAACGATGTGGAGCGGATGCCGAATCGCTGATACTCCTCCACCAAGATGTTTTTCCGATAGAGAGGATGACTTGACCCTCTATCAATGATGACCTTAGCACCATATTGCTTGGCAATGTTCAACGACTTAAGTGAGAAGTCCATCCAGCCGTGAAATATATCGCACGCATCAATGTAGCGTTTTGCCATTGTGTCGAAGAGGTTATTCTTGATGATCCCATACGCACGATGGCTGAATTTGCTTGCTACCATCCCCAGAAGTTCTGGTAAGAGAATCGAATGATATTTCCTCTTCTCAATAATTCCTCTGCAATACCACGACTTCGTGGTGATGATGCGCTTTAAGTGTCCTCTCTTCTGAAGTTGTTCCGCAAGTTTGATGGCGTGAAATCTGCCACCAGCCGAAACAATCACATTCATTTATTCTCCATTGGACTTGTGATGCTACAGCATCATGGCGCTTCAGCGCTCATTTTCTCCGCCTAATGAGTCGGGCAACATAGACGCCCAGGTAATAGAGCAAGACAAGAGCAACAAGATAATTACTTGCCGCCGCACCAATCACTCCCTCCTTGTATGTCAGTGGTTCAAACGTGAAGCTGATGGTATGCTTTCCCGGGGGGACAACAACCGCCCTGAATGCATAATCAGTCTTATAGATTTCCGTTTCCCTATCGTCAATCGTTGCACGCCATCCGCTGGGGTAGTAGACTTCACTCATCTTTAGCAGATTGGTACCTTTAGCATCAACCTCCATGGAGAAATCACTGATGTTGTACGAGGTAAATCGCATGGTCGAACTATCTGCATTCTGTAGTTGGATGCCAATATCCTTCTCTAAATATGCGATCTTCGCTGGGTTGTAGTCGTTCGTTTTCATCAGCTCCAGCATCTGTCTGCTATCTGGAATGACTCTGTATTCATTCACAAAGAATGCTCTAGGCAAGCAGCCGGGATTTTCTGAGATCTGCTCCGGGGCATTAGCGTTTTGTGGTCGCGCAATGAAATACTTGACGTTCAAGAAATTGACCAAGTTCATGTTGATGTTGTTGTTTGGGGCCAACACTCTCCGCAGCAGATCATCATACAACTTGAGTTTTGCAGGATGATATCCCTCAATGTTCTGGATACCGAAATAGGCATACCAGTTCGGCGACACATGATCTTCCAAAGGCAGTATCCGATAGAGGGAGGAATCAGCTTTCAGATACTTTACCACGTCTGTCGCCTGCAATACTTGAGTCTGCTGGCGTCTCTCCTTCATATCCATCGGTTTGACACCAACGATCCACAAGTCAACAATCACTAGGGCAATGAATGATATTTTCAAAACAGTCGCGGACAGTTTCCCCTTCAAAAACGCATAGACGAGACCAAGCCCGACAAGGAGGAACACCATCGCTTTCATCAGGTCCTTGAACATCATGCTGGAGACGAGTTCGGTGAAGCGTGCCAGTTGTCCCGCTTTCTGATATTCTCCGACGGTCTGGTTTTGGCTCGTAGAAACAATATCTGCATACACCGATTTGAGCGCACCTTGACCAATAAGAAAAAGCACAAAGAGCACACCAACGACAATCAGCACCTTGAGAAGGCTGGAGTACATGTCTGGTTTGGGTTTTGATCCCGCTGTGCGCGATTTCGTGAGCGCCTTTGGCGCCATCCCGCTTTGCGGGACTTCGCTCAACTTCGCCTGATCCAAGATAGAATTCATCCCTACACCGGCAAGCATTGATACCGCGAATGCCAGTAAGCAAAGTACCATCACTGGCGCCCGAAAGTTGTTGAAGAAAGGAACGTAGTTAAAGAAGAAATCATAAAGCAGCGGCAATTCCTTACCGAATGAGAGGAGCAACGCCAGTAATCCAAGAATGATAAAGTAGAGGACAAATTTATCCCTCCGCTTCCACACAATAGCGAACAGTGCGAGAAGCAACGTCACAATTCCCAAATAGACAGGGGCTTCCGTGAATGGCATATTCCCCCAGTAGGTCTCCTTGCCAAATCCAACGAAGGAGGGGATGAAGAACGTGAAGACCTCTAGAGGACTGAAGGACCAACTCGTTGCATAGTTGTAATCCAAGCCACCACCCGTCGCCTCGCTCCATCCTGATCCCGCTCCTCGTATCGAGAATGGTTTGTATTCATACGTAGCTAAGTAAGTGTTCGCAAGCATACAGACAGCAACGGCGACAGCGATGACAACGATGCCGATTACCTTCAGCACATCATACCACTTGTGCCCGTCAAAGAATTTGAAAAGCAGATATACACCAACGGCAAGGAGACTGTAGAAGATCATCTGAATATGTCCTGCATTGAACTGAAACAAGAAAGCGATGATAAGCAGGACGACATACAGAATCTTCTTCTCTTCAAATAACTTGTCAATCGTGAACAAGGCAAGCGGCAGCATCATGAACACGGTGATTTTTGTGTTATGCCCCGCCATGATCCAGGTGATGATAGTGGTCGAGAGGATGAATGAGAGAGCCCCGACAAGTGCGGCTGCCCGATCGAGTTTCCGATTGAGAAGAAAAATGTAGGTGAAAAGCCCCATCAAAAAATAGTTGAAGATATCCCAGAAGGATTCGGGCAGACGGAAGATAGCGCTGATGACGGATTCAATCGCACTCCAAGTTTTCAGAACAACCGTAGTAGGAATAGGTGATCCAAATTCTCCGCCGGGTGTAAAACTTCCCCAAGCCGGCATTCCGCAAAAGATATATGGATTCCAGAACGTATTGATGTCCTGTACCCGCGCATTGTCAACATACGTCTTGTAGACCAATGACGAGATGCTATCAGGGACTAAGAATACTCTGTCCTTGAACAACGCCTCTCTAAAGAAAACCGCAAGTACCAAAATGATAAGAGCAATACAAAGAAGATTGGGATATTTTTTCAGGAACGATTCAAACCCCGTCTCTTTCTTAATCCTGCTTTGCGGGATTCGCCTATGATCACCATGATCTGTTGTTCGGGATTGCTGTTTCGGCTGGGATTTCTGTTGTTTCATGCTAGTCCGTTAGATTGTCTCTCCTTCAATCCAATATTTATACCACAACTTGAAATTGAGCAGACACCAAATCTGCATACTATAGTTGATCCCTTTGCGCTCGTACTCGTCGAGCAATCTGCTCAGGTACTCTCGGTTGAAGTAACTATCATTTCCGTTCAAGAGCACACCCTTCGCAAACTGATAAATCTTTCCTGTCAGCATGTTCTTGCTTGAACCGGTAAAACCAATCTTCTTTCTGTAAATGATATTGTCCGGGATTAGCCCTTCCACCGCTTTCTTTAGAATGTATTTGGTCTCGCCATTGCGAATTTTCAGCGTCCAAGGAATATTCATCGTGAACTCGACGAGTTTGTGGTCGAGAAATGGCACCCGTGCCTCAACAGAAGTTGCCATCGTCATCTTGTCCACACGCATCAGAAGAAGCTCAGGCAGACGGTTCTTGAACTCCCAGTAAATCATCTTCTCAGCATAATCTGCGTCTTTGGCTGAAGCGATTTTGTTGAAGTAGGTGTTGACAATGTCAAAAGAACGTTGTCCATCGAGACGGTGGGCAAAGTCATCTGAAAGCAATTTACGCTTTTCGTTCTCATAGAACGCAATCGCGTTCCCCCAGAAAAGCTCATCGCCGTAGAGCAAGTTCTTAACGATGTTCTGGCGATAATCTTTCTTCTGCGCAGCTAAGAGTGGAACAAGTGAACGATAAAGAGTTCTTGTCACCACCTTGGGCAGTTTTTGCAGCGAACCAAATCTGTAATGCAGCTTTAGAACCTGCGCGTAACTGTTGTAGCCGCAGAACTGTTCATCGCTCCCTTCGCCCACTTGCACGACGATCGTCCCGTTGTCCCGTGCCAGCTTTGCAACGTAATACAACGGCACACATACGGGGTCAGCAAGCGGTTCATCCTGGTGATAGATCATCTTTGGAAAGAACTCCAAGAAGGTATCACTGGTAATCACAATCTCGTGATGATTCGTCTTGAACAAGTCTCGGATTTGGCGTGCATACTGAAACTCGTTAAACTCAGGCTGACCTTCGATCGCAACAGAAAACGTGTCAACAGGGCGCGTCATCAGTTGACTCATCAGTGCGACATTGGTGCTCGAGTCAATACCACCGCTCAGAAAAACCCCAAATGGTACGTCACTCATCATCCGCTTCTCGACCGCCTCGGTCAGGAGTTCCCGAATCCTTCGCTTGCAGTATTCCTCGCTGTCGTAGTCCTCATCTCCCTTCTGAACCGTTGCATCCCAGTATTCATTGTTTGCGATATTACCGTGCCTGTCAACAACCAGATAGTGCCCCGATTCAAGTTTGAAGATGTTCTTGAACATCGTGTGCGGCACTGGGGTGTTGATGAACGTGAGATAATGATACAACGCTACCTCATTGACTTCCCGCTTAACCGCCGGATGCTGTAGGACTGCCTTGATTTCCGAGCCGAAGATGAGTTGGTTCTCTGATATGTTATAATATAGAGGTTTGATGCCGATTCTATCCCGATAAAAGAGAAGTCTCTCTTTCTTCTCATCCCACAATGCAATCGCAAACATCCCCTCAAGTTTATGGACGAACTGCTCACCATACTCCTCGTAAGCGTGGATCACTGTTTCAGTATCACTGCGAGACCTATACTTGTGTCCCCGCGCTTCAAGATCCTTTCGTATCTTCAGATGATTGTAGATTTCGCCATTAAAGACTATCCATACTGAACCATCCTCATTAGACATCGGCTGGTTGCCTGCAGGTGAAAGATCAACGATCGCAAGACGACGGAACCCAAAACCGACTCTTCGATTTCTCGAAACGTACGTACCGCTGGCGTCCGGACCTCGATGCGCGATAGTATTGCTCATCTCAACGAGGAGACTTTCATCAACATCACGTCCATCAAAACGATATGTTCCGCATATACCACACATAGTCTTTAGATAAAAACTCAAAAAGATAATAGACCACGGATTCCACGGATGTAACTGATTTACACAGACTCTATCCGCGAATCCCGCCTTGCGGGACTTAATCCGTCCAGTCCGTGTCCTATTTTGACTGTCCTCACATCGTCACTTCATCCAGCAATCTTGCCAGTTGTTTCGCTATTTCCCTTCGTTCGTACTGCTTCACTCGGTCAAGATGCTGTTTGAAATCCGTTTTATGATACAGAAAATTCGTATAAAATTCAAGGAAAATATTCTTGACCTTTGGAATGTCATGATGGTAGGCAACTTGCCCTGATGCAGTCTCCCGCATTAAATCGGTAACTGCGCCCTCAGGGGCAATGGTGAGGATCGGTCGGTGGGCACCAAGATACTCGAACACTTTGCCAGGAACAATCTCCTCGTTACCAGTGAATTCATCCACAATCATCAGAAGAGCATCCGACTGCAGGAGAAGTTTGATGCTTTCGCTATGAGGAAGGTAAGGTCGAACATCAATGCAATTCTTCAGAATGTCGCTTTGAAACATCCGCTGAACCTCTGCACCGAAACGTCCTACAAAGCGCAAGCAAATTCTGTCCACATCAACTGCACCTTCATGGACAAGTTCTTCCACCGCTTTAAGAAGAGATTCAGGATTTCGTTTGCCATACATCGAGCCTGTGTATGTGATTGTGAACTTTTCGTTCTTTCGCTTCTCGATTTTTGGATAGTCAGCACTGTCGTATCCGTTAGGAAGATGGTAGCACTTGTCCAACGGCACAGCCGGATACTTGTCGTGGAAGTCCTTCAGGATTCCTTTCCATGCAACCTCGAGTCTATCACAATCTTCAAAGCAGCTGCGCTCAAGATGTTTGTCAATTGCTCGTGGAAGAAACCATCTACGCGGCGCGGAGAGGAAACCGATCCAAGGATCACGGAATCCCGCAATCCAAGGCTTGCCTGTGAGTTTGTGCAACCGGCGAGCAATGAGAGCACTGGTGTAAGGCGGCGATGAGGAATATATCGCCTCAATCCTTTCCTCCCGCACGATTTGTTTTCCGGCTCTCACTGCATGACGATACCATCCGATGCGCGCGTCGGGAATGAAGAAGGTCGAACGGACAAACTCAGCGATCCACTCCGCAGGAGCTCGCTTTGCTCCTTCTCGCGGAATGACATCCACATCAACCGGTGTACCCGGTTTCTTCTTGGTGAGTTTTCTGTAGAAGTTATAAGGTTTCGAAAATCTTGGTGCGATAGACTCTGACAGCGGGCGGAATTTCCTTGAGCAGCGATTCATCACGAGCTGGATAGTCAGCATCTTTCACAGTAAGAACGATCGGTTCCCACCCAAACTCTGGCAGATATTTTGCGAATTTGAGCACTCGTTGGACACCAGGACCGCCTGACGGAGGAAAGTAGTATGTTACAATGAGAACCCTTTTCATGGCTCCAAGATTCGGTGGATTGCGGACGACAGATTACGGATTGAGTTGGTACTAAGCTGACTCTCTCTCAATCCGCAATTACCAATCCGAAATCATATCATAAACCCCTCAATCCCTTCCACAAACTTCTCCCACGAGTACTTTTGCTTCTCCACCTTGATGTTCCCAACAAACTCCCGCTCTTTCATCTCCGTGTAGAATCGAATGACAGCATCGGCAATGGCCGTTGGATTCTGTTGAGGAACAATGAATCCTGTTCTCCCATCAATCACAACTTCTGCTAACCCTCCGACGTCCGTTGCGATGACAGGCTTATCAAAGTTGTAGGCGATTTGCACGATGCCGCTCTGCGTTGCTGAGATGTAGGGCAAAACCACAACGTCCGCTGCTGAAAAGTACAGACCGACCTTGTGGTTCGGCACATAGTCCGAAATCACCACCACATCATCCTGTAATCCTAAATCCCGAATTCTTGATTGATACTTCTCTTCATCGTCATAAAACTCACCGACCACCAGCAATTTCAGTTTCGTCCGTCTCAGTATCTCCCGCATCGCCTCAATGAGAACGTGCAAACCTTTGTAAGCTCGCACATAGCCAAAGAACAAGATGACTTTCTCTGCGTCAATATTCAATCTGCTCTTTGCGTCCCGCTTTGAGATCCCCTGTCCAAAGATGTCATAGATAGGATGAGGGAGATGCTTGTAGTCCGCCTTTGGGTAGAATGCAATGAGGTCTCTCTCCACAGCGCTAGATTGCACGACAAAAAAGTCCACAAACTTGAAGACAAACCTGGTAAGGAATCTATCGCCGAAGCGTCTTTCGTGAGGAATCACATTGTCACAGATGAAGAGCACCTTCGTCTTTGTCCGCCATCGGGAAAGTGCTGCAATTGCTGCAAAGCATGGTGCAAAGAACGGCATCCAGTACTTGAAGATCACCAAGTCAGGATGTTTGCTCCTGATCCTCAGTGCAACTCGTATCCAGTTCAGCGGATTGATGGAGTCGAGAATCTGTTCGCTTTCAACGGGGATAGTTTCCTCGCCTATATCCTCCTGAGTCTTTCCGGGAAAGAGGAGTTTCGGATACTGCCGCCTGAAGGAAATGATTTCGACACTATGTCTCAGCTTCAAGTTTCTATATAGGAGGGCGATGTAGTGTGCAATTCCCCCTCGAAGTGGATAAGCGGTCCCAACGATGATGATTTTCATCTGCTAATTTTATAGAGGACTGCTGGCGGATATGTTGTGTAAACGATGGCTCGCAGATCCGGCGGTGCTTTGGTCGGGTCTAAAAGGTTCTGGAACTGCGGACGCATCCCTGCCTCGATGCCACTGAAAAAGAGATAGGTCGCCTTCAGTTTGTCGAGTTCCACCATCAATTCTGGAAACGTATTCACATACGGAAAACTGCGGAACTCCATGTTCAGGTAGTAGCCGATGTGCGGCTTCCGCGCAACGATGATGTTATTTTCTTTTCGCTCAACTTCGTTCTTTTGAACCCAGTTTGCCACCTGCAATATTTCAGTTGGTCCTGAGGAAATATTCTCTTTGATAACTTTGAATGATTCATCGAACGTCAGCGCAAACAGAATCAAGACAACCAACAGCACCATACTTAAGTGTGGTGCCTTGCCAACCCGCAGAAATGAAAGACGCCTCCATGAGAAAAATGACAGGGCAAGCACAATATACGTTGGAAGCAGATAGAGTGAGAAGCGCGAACCGTAAAACACCGTCAGCAGAACGCCGAAGAAGAGAAAACTGAACGTAAAATACGCGACTTGCTTTCTGTTGATGCGTTCAACAGCAAGCACGAGAATGCCAAGCACAGCAAAGATGCCGATTTTGGACGTCAGCAAAACGCGCAGCGCATCGTACAACGATGCTTGAGTCCCTGGTTGCTGTGGGAGAAATCCGATATCGTTGCGGAAGTGTTCATACAGGTTGCTGAACATCTTGTTGATGAATGCACCGGGATCGCGCAGTATGACATCCGAAAACGAGGTGAAGTTTTTCGCTTCGACGTTCCAGAACTGATCCCACGACATTTTCCCCTGACCGTACATGTCAAACGCGATGTTTTGATAGTTTGTGTTATAAAAGAAGCTTCCTTTCTGACTGAGGCAGTACGCACCCCAAGGGACAATCAGCAGCGCTGCGGAGCCGAAGAACACTGCTGTACCAAGAACCCGCCGCTTCCATGAAAGATGTTTGACATTCAGCAAGAGAAGAACGATAGGTAAACCCACGAACAGCGCAACGCCATTGTAGCGTGTCAGGTAGGCGTAGCCGCTGAACAATCCTGCAAACACCATGTCCCATAAACTGAGTTCATCTTTTCGCAGAACGAAGTAGATTGACACGACCATAAGCACATTGAACAGCATGTCCGTGCCAGCAGAGTAAGTGTATTTCAAAAAGACGGCATTGATCGCAACGCCAAGCGTTGTCAGCAAGGCAAGGTCAGGGCGAAATAGTTGAGCGATGATTTTGTAGGTGAAGAATAGCGTCAATGCGGCGCAAAAGACGCTGAGCACAACACCGGCGGTGAAGTAATCGGGTATTGCGAGTTTAAATAGCGCTAATGTCATGCCGTAGCCTGGACCCTTGAAATCGCCAATTGGAATGGAGCCGCTCAAGATCTGTTTTGCCTCACCGACGAATCCCCAATAAAAATCCGTCTCGACGTCGTAGTCACCGATCTTGTGGTAAGTAAGACTGAAGTAGGTCATCACGACAAAATAGACCAACGCCAATACGAGCGGGAAGCGGTTTGATTTGAGAATGTTAGGAAACCAGGGGAAAAGCGAAGTCTCCGCTGACGTCTGAGAGCGTGGTCCTTTTTTTGTCTTCTTGGTAGGTTTATGCATGGTACTGATTCTGTGGTGCGAAACGGCATTTCACGCTACGATTGACGTTCATGTATCGTGTTGGTCTTTCAGCAATCGCTGGCAAACTTCTAACACTCTGTCAACAGTGATATAATCCATGCAGTGATAGTTTGGGTTAGTGCATCGCGGTGAGAAGAAACAGGTACACGGTCGTTCTGGCTCAATGATTTCGCCAAGTCCATACAATTCAAATTCATGCCGATTGAAAATGTTGTCGAACAGAACGATCTTCTTTCCAAGTCCAATCGTAATGTGCGTCGCCATGGTTACCGCTGTAACGACCAAATCACACTGGTCCACCAAGTTAATGAACTGTTTGAGTGGGAAATGTCCAAGATACGTTGCGCCGCTCTGCTGTGCTATGCGAGTGTTCTTTTCGTGTTCCTGCTCACCACCCAAGAGAAGCGGCTGGTATCCGTCATTTTGTAGCTTCCTCGCTAATCCGATCCAGTTCTCCTCGCGCCAAAGGCGGGATGCCCACCGCCCACCACAGCCTGTATTTAGTCCCACAATTCTTCTGGACTTATCTAAATTCCAGTTGTAATCATCAGCAAAATTGTTCAGGATATACTTCTCGCCGCCAAATCGAAACCCACATATTTCAAAGATTTCCTCCACATAACTTTTCGTGTTCGCCTCGCTTACATCGTCGAAGACACCGGTCAAGAACTTATGTCCAGCATCCTTGTCAATTGGAGAACATTTCCCATTCTTGAGTTCAAAACCCTTCTTCAGATCGGCAGACACCAATGTAGCCAAAGCGCACGCTTCTTGATCTTTGTCGAAGTTATACAGGATATCGAAATGAGTAGCTTGAAGGATGGCAAGAGTCTGCGGGGTGAAGTCTAGCGGAACGTCAACCACGTCAGGAAGCACTTCCGGTGTCAGCGTCAACCACCAGAGACGAGCCGCGGGAAATACTTCCTTGAGTTTAGTCAGCAGAGGTGTCGTGCGGATGACATCGCCTATCGCACCGAGCTTGATGATGAGGATGCTCTTATCAGTGGCATCATAGAATTTGCAGTCCTCACCGTTTTCCATCACACAGTGAACGCCTTCGCGCTTGTGAGGCTTGCAGGGTATGTCTCCCCGAAAATGTCGGCAGTCTGTTTTCAGATTCAAATGAGTAATCTACCTCCTAAAGCCTTTGACTCCACTCACTTTACGATTTCCCTGATGGAGTACTCCTCTTGGCTATGTCCTGCTTTGGTGATCATCTCTCCCAAGAGACCTGTCGAGATGAATTGGATCCCGACCATGATCAGCAACATCCCAAGAAAGAGCAGCGGGCGGTTACTCACGTTCGTTTCACCCAACAACTTGAGAATGGTAAGATAAGCGCTGATGCCAAAACCGAGGATGAAGAAAAGCAATCCGACTGTGCCAAACAGATGCAGCGGGCGTCTGAAGTAGCGCGCTGTGAAGAGCACCGTCGCGAAATCCAAGAATCCTTTCAGAAATCTGCTGATGCCGTACTTCGTCTTTCCATACTTCCGCGCATGATGCTGAACGACAATCTCGCTGACCGTGTAGCCATGTAGTCCCGCGAGGACGGGGATGTAGCGATGAAGCTCGCCGTAGATCTTAATGTCTTTCACCACTTCTTTCCGATACGCCTTCAAGCCGCAGTTGAAATCATGTATCTTCACCGGCGTGAACAGCCGCGTAACGAAATTGGCGAACCGTGATGGAATCGTTTTTGTGAGCGGGTCGTAGCGTTTCCTTTTCCACCCTGAGACAAGGTCGTGGCCAGCCCGAATCTGTCTTACCAGATTGGGGATTTCGCTCGGATCATCCTGCAAATCTGCGTCCATGGTGATCACGATGTTGCCGAGAGCATGCTGAAATCCCACCGAGAGTGCAGCAGACTTTCCATAGTTCCGTCTGAAACTGATTACTTTCATCCGGTAATTGTTGCGGTGGATCTGTCTTAGAACTTGAAGTGACTTGTCCGTGCTGCCGTCGTCAACGAAAATCACCTCATACCTCACGTTCATGGCGGTGAGCACTTTTCTAAGCTCGTTTGAGAGTTCGACCAAGGACTCCTCCTCATTGAGCAGAGGGACAATGACGGAGATGTCAATAGGTCTCGGACCGGCATATTGGGGGGGACGCTCCCTTGGCTTATCTCCTGATGGTTTCTCCTGCAGTCTCCGCTCGCCATCTGGCTTGATTGGTTTTCCTCTCCTGTAGTGAAAAGGAGTCTTCCTTGATGGAATCTCCTGCTTCACTGGATTATCTTGCCCCTGCTTAACTACACCTTCTTGTTCCATTGTATTCTCACATATTAGTTTGTACCATTTCCAGTTACATGGCAAAATAAGATATTTCTCCATAAAAAGCAAGAAAGAATGTGGTGAAAGAAAATGTGGCCATTCGGGCCATATTCCAAGGGGGAAATATGAGAAGTGTGTGCAAAAGTGGCTTGAGTAGTCAACACCAGTTAGCACCTTAGTCAACAGCAATTCGCCTTGCTGAGCATTTGACAGGAGGATCAAAATGTTCCTAAGCAAACGAAAGAACGGCATTTGGCATTTGTGGGTTCAAGATGGAGTGAAACATCACGCCGTAAGTTGCAGACCACCAAGAAAAGACGAAGCGCTCAGATTTGTGAAGGAATTCAAGGTTTCAAGGCTAGGGATGAAGACAGTTGATATTTCACTTGCCAATTTCTCCAGTGAATATCTGGCACACATTGAAACAATCCGCGCCGAAACAACCGTCGCAGTTTACAGGATCACACTCCAACTTTTTCAGCAATTTGCAGGCTCCGGCAAGTCACTGAAGTACATTTCTGCCAAAGATGCCTACGATTTCCAGAGTCACCTAATCAACGTAGGGCTTAGAGAGAGCACTGTCAACGAGTATCTCGCCAAACTGCGTTCTGCACACGAGACAGTAATGAAGTGGGAATACATCTATGAGAATCCATTCAGGAAGGTTCAACGTCTGACAGTTCAGAAGCAACCCTCCAAGATTCATGACACCCGAACAGATTAGGTCTTTTCTTGAAGCTCTCCCAGAGTTCTGGAGCCACATGTTCATGTTTGCTCTGCTTACTGGCTGCAGGGTGTCCGAAATCACACATTTGTGTTGGCAAGACTTGGATTTTGTCAAACGTACAATCCTGATTGGGAGTGAACATTTCAAGACTAAGACCAGAAAGGTTAGAGTCTTACCGATCCACGATGCACTGTTCAGAATGCTGCAGGTCATGGCAGAACGTGCGAAATCGGATTTTGTCTTCGCAAAGCCAAATGGGTTACCTTACAGCCGAACCCACATTTCGGCTGCTTTCAAGAGCACAGTGCGGAAACTGGGGCTGCCCGAAGAACTGCATCTTCACTCCACCCGCCATACGTTTGGTTCTCTACTTGTTCAAGCGGGGATCCCATTCTATTCAGTCAGCAAGCTACTAGGGCATTCATCAGTCACAATGACGCAGATCTATTCTCATTTGCAGCCAGAGCAGCTGTCAAGCGAGGTCCAGCGGCTCCAAATCCCCGACTGGAGCGTCCTGAACGAACTAAATGGCGCGCGTCAACCGATGCACGCTTTTTTTTCTTGACAATTATGCTAATTACGCGTATCTTTTTGAAGTCTCCTCGACGAACCCTATTCAAGACTTAAGTCATTTTTCACCATCAGCCCCGGATCGAGCCGCACCGAGGTAACTCAGCATCCCCGTTCGCAGAAGGATAGGATATAGAAATCTGACTTTCTAGACGTTTTGCCTCTTGAGCAAGCCGATGTGCTTTGCTTGCTGTGACACAGTGTTGAAAGCTGCTGGAGATTCTGAAATTTTGAGCGCCAGGGAAGCAAGAAATGCGATATATCATGTGAGGTGGGAAGAGACCGCTTTGCCCACGCTTTGACACAACCCCGAGTGCTGTTTAAATGAACAGTGTAAGCGCTGCAAAGCTCAGGAAAACGTGGGTCACTTCATAGAAGACAACGAACTCTCTCAAGTAGTTTACTCAGAAGCCATGCTGGAACCCATGCAGACCACTTCCAAGAACTTTTCAAGTCAATATTTTTGCAGGCATTACGAAGGCAATGGTGGAAAAAGAGCAATGGGGCGTCAGTTTGGGACCTATCTGGGATTTCTCCGACGGTTTGTAGACCGTGGCTCCTTGCTTGAGATAGGATGTGGCTATGGAGGATTTCTGAGAGCGTCTGGATCACATTATAAGGTCATAGGAACCGATGTGTCCGATTACGCATTGCGCAAGGCGAGCAGTGTACGTCGAATGGGGATTTGTCATTTGGTATGTGCATCTGGGGAGGCACTCCCCTTTTCAACAAATTTTGATGCAATAGTGGCACTGGACTGTCTCGAACATCTAGTTCGACTGGAATCATTTTTCAAAGAGCTGGATCGACTGCAGTCATCTGGTGGAATGCTTATGGTAGTAGTCCCAGTATACGATACTTTGGTCGGGAAGATGGTGGGATTGCTCGACCAAGACGAGACACATGTGCAGAAGCACAGCAGATTTTTCTGGATTGAGGAAATCCGAAGAGCGGGTTATGGCATCGTGATGCTTCGCGGAATATGGCGATATCTTCTGATGAAAAAGATATATGTGAATTTTACCACTCGGTGTTGGCAATTCTCACCAGCCATACTTGTGATCGCTCGAAAGAATCCATCCAATATCTTCAAAAAGAACAATGAAAGTAATAGTATGTTTGCCAGCTTACAATGAAGAACTTGCCGTGGCTGTGTTACTTCAAAGAATCCATGAGGATTTGGAGGAGTCCAGCCTGCCGCACAAGGTAATTCTGGTTGATGACGGAAGCACAGATGATACGGTGAGGATAGCTGAAGAAGCAAGGAGTTTTATGGACATTGACATTATCCGTCACGAGGTCAATCGTGGCCTCGGCGAAGCAATCATTACAGGCCTGCGGCACTCAATGGAGATCATTGGAAATCGGGATGTGATAGTTACCATGGACGCCGATAATTCCCACGCGCCGGGGCTTATCCTAAGAATGGTACGTTTGATACGTGAAGGGAATGATGTTGTTGTTGCCTCACGCTACGTTCGTGGAGCTAACGTCAGAGGTGTGTCTTTCACGAGGCGAGCACTAAGCTATTGGGGGTCGATTCTTTGCCGCATTCTATTCCCAACTAGGAATCTCCGAGATTACACGTCGGGTTATCGAGCCTACAGGGGATCAATCATACTTGAAGCCTTTGATCAGTATGGAAATCATCTTATCAACGGTTCTGGTTTTTCCTGTATGGTCGAGATACTTTTAAAACTGAGGTCAATGGATGCGATAATAGTCGAGGTTCCTCTTATTCTTCGATACGATGTCAAAGAGGGGATAAGCAAAATGAAAGTCGGCAAGACCATTAAAGAAACACTCTATCTGATAATGCGATTGCGCATCAAGGGAATGAGGCCAGAAGTGACTTGACAAGGTTCTAAATCTTTGTGCACACCACAGTCGGAGCAAGGTCACTCTAATGGGTTTTCGCAAGCTGCGAAGCGGTCAGCTTGGGAATGCAGGATGTTACTGCTCTGCCCTTCGCGAGGCCGAGATGATTCTTAAAAGGGACAATAGCTGAACACGGACTTCTATGGAGCAAAAGCATGGACGCCATATGGCATAAACTGAACTCTCTAAAAGCCGATCTCCTTATCGTCATCATCATTTTGATTGCCGGTTTGAAGTTTACTTTAGGACTTAAAAATGGCTTTGACGTTTACCTGTATGATGAAAGTGCCTACCTCTATGATGGGATCAAACTCGCAAGTAATGGATTTCCATCTGCAGAGAATGGCCCATTGTATTCAATTTGGTACTGGATCGTTTCACTGTTTGAGCCAAATAGGATTAACCTCTACTACCTCAATTTCAAGCTGATGACTATCCTTCCACCGATCCTTGCCTACATTTTGCTCCGCATAAACAGAGTATCCATTCCTGTAAGCCTGATCATCTCGTGGCTCTTGCTTGTGGTTCCTGCAAACGGGTATACCATTCCCAAAGTATCTCATTTTGCGCTGATACTGATCCTTACTGCCCTCATAGTGATCAGCACCCGCAACCGACCACTTCTCTGGACAAGTTTGTTTGTTTCGATTAGTGCATTAATGGTTTCATATATTCGTCCAGAGTACTTCCTCACATATCTTTTGTCTGTGTTGTTGGTTGCCCTTGCGGTTGCTCTGGAGTACAAGAAACTGGAAAGGCGCCATCTAGCTGGCCTGATTGCGTGCGGACTAGCTTCTGCGATCCTGTTAGGTGTGTGCGGATTGCCAATATCTGGCCATAGAAGCATGGGTGCCTTCAGTAACCTTTTTTCCATGAATTGGGTATCCTGGACCGGGAGTGATCTGAGTCCTTGGACAAACTCGAGAGAAATAGTATCTCAGAACTTTGGACGAGCGCGGAACATACCGGAAGCATTTGCCAACAATCCTAAGCTTTTCCTGAGGCATGTGACATACAACATGAGAGAACTGCCCAAGGCCTCTGCGAGACTGGCTTTGCCACCCTTTCTTCCTAAGAACGTACCTTCTGAAATATTAGCAGAACTGTTCATCATCGGTTTGTTTGTCGCAAACATTTCCAGGGTGCGCAAGAATCTATTGGAACACAGAAGGTTATTGATATTCGTTGCTCTATTTCTCCCACCAGGACTTTTTTCGATCGTCATCTTTTGGCCGAGGCACGTTTACTTACTGATACCTCTCGTGTTGACCTCAATAGCTATGACTATTCTGGCAGGCAGCCGTACGTTCGAACAAAAGCAAGTGAACTACAGGGGACCACTTTTGCTCGGTTTGTTTGTGATTGCCGTGACGCCCTACTTTACCGCTCTATATGGCTCGGAACAACCAACCCTACATACAATCCGGTTTATTCAATCGTTGCGAATCGAGAAATCTGTGAACTTACTCGAAGCGGAAGGCGGCCTTGATGTGTACTTAAGCGACAATTTTCATCGCGTTGCAGAATATGACAAGGATATAGGATTCAACCGGTTTATCTTAGATCGTAACATCAACATGATTGTTGTCACTACCGCTTTGCTAAGAGACACTCGATTTAGAAATGACATTGAATGGTTGAATTTCCTGACAGACTATTCTAAATCTGGGTACATACAAATGGACATACCGAAGACCGACAGAAAGCTAATCATGCGGGTCGATCTATCACAGAAATGACTTATCCTACCAAAGGCAAACGCTCAACCCTCCTCCAGTTTTGAAGTGGTTGAACTCCATCTTAAGGGTTTTTTCTGACGTTTCCGGTCGTGCTCTGAGGGACGGATAAAGAAAGAAATGATGGAGTGGCCTGCATTTTCGGTGTTGCGAAATGGGGCAGGAAAATTCACAAGTACACTGAGGCATTTTAAGGCAATGAGCCTCGTTTAAGGCAATGAGCCTCGTGGGCACGCGGCGTTTTGGTCAAGTCCCTCATCGCTTATCGGTCCAAGAAAAGAATTACTAATTTGACTTAAGTGAGCTAACACTCTCCCCATCGCTGACTCCTGGGCAACTGATCACTCTTGAGTAAGACACTTTCTTCTCTCGACTGCCGCACGGAGTACAGCCATTCTTACTAAGTGAATCGGTAGTCTTTCCTCTTACATTTCGCTCGGTCCTGTGTTATATTTGATTTGAACCAAGAGAAGCGCTCCATCACACAACCCAAAAGTTTTTTGTCCCGAAGGGGACGACCCATGGACTAATTCCCCGCGTGATGGTGGGCTTCTCAATTTATGGGTTTTTGTTTTTAGTGAGACGAAAAGACCGAGACTGAAGTCAACACTTCTATCAACACTCTCCGAATATTCCGCATAGATTTTCCACGTTGCCGCGTTCTTACATTTCTCCATAAAAAGCAAGGGAGAAACATGGTTGGCAAACGTCAAGCGATGTGTGCATAGACAGGTCTGGCTTGCATCCGATGATAGCGGATTTCGGACTGGGTCACTTGACTTACAAGAATTTTCGACTATATTTGAATTAGCAATATACACCGCTGCGCGTGTAGTTCATAGCATTTTCAGATTGTGCAGGCACTCTTCCCACCAAGAACCAACTGTAGAAAGGTACTCAGACTCAGAAGAATTCTATGAAAGATAGATTACCAACAGGATACATGGGCAAAGTTCTCTTCGTGGATCTAACTCATAGAACCCTCGAAACCAAACCTCTCGATCCGAGACTGGCTGAACTCTTTTTTGGCGGAAGAGGACTTGGCATCGCCTTTCTCTATCAACACTTTCTAGATCTGCAGAAGACTGGAAGGTACCAGAATGCCTTTGCCGAGGTGGACCCTCTGTCAGAGGACAATGTGATCATAGTCTCCACATCTCCCACCACAGGGACACGCATGCCCACTAGCGGTCGTGTCCATATGAATTACAAATCGCCTTTGACGGAAGCCTATGGCAGCACCGATGCCGGTGGAAAATGGAGCGTGGACTTCAAGGAAAACGGCTACGATGTCATGGTCATTACTGGCAAGGCTATCGCTCCTGTGTTGCTTGTGCTTTCTCCCCAGGGTGTAGCCATTGAAGATGCTGAACGCTTCGCTCATCTGGATGCGGTTGACATCCGTGATGCTATAAAGGAGAAGTATTCCAAGAAAGCTCAGGTGCTCAGCATCGGTGAAGGTGGGAGGAATCTGGTACGTCTTGCAGCCGTGATGAGCGACACTGGAAAGGCTTTGGGCCGTGGTGGCGGGGGGGCGGTGTGGGGATCCAAAAACTTGTACGCGATCGCGGTGATCTCCAATCCCAGCGTAAAAATCGAAATGGCGCATCCCGAGAGCTTCGATCCGAAGAATGAAGGCGGAGCTATGTATCACGTCAAGATGAAGTTAGACATGGGAAAGTTCACCAAGCGGGAGGACATGTTCGGCATTTTGGCTTCTATGGGTTCGCTCGGCATTCTGGGAATGGTCAACAACTACAACCAGCTTATTCACAACAACATGCAGGACACCAATCATATCCCTGAGAACATCAGTCGCATAAATGGGGAGGCTCTGCGATACCATTACCAGAATGCTAAGCCCGGAGAAAAGAAGATCAAGGTGAAGAAGAGCGCTTGCTTTAACTGTCCCATCGTGTGCAAACGGGAAACTACTTTGCTGGATGGGAACGACCAAGTCATTGAGAAAGGAGAGGGTCCGGAGTTTGAATCCACAACCTTGATGGGTGCTAATCTTTCCATCTACGATCTTCCGACGATAGCCCAGGCAAACTATCTCTGCAACCGGTATGGGATTGACACCATCTCTTTGGGTGCCACCGTGGCATCTTTCTTTGAGCTTTATGAGAAAGTTAACGCAAAGCAGGCGCACCTGTCGTCAGCCGAAAAACAATTGCTTGAGGATGTGAGAGATTTTGTGCGTGAATACGGCGAGCCGATGTTCGGCAAGAAGGAACTTCTCATTCCTATCATCCACCTTATCGGACAGACCAAGGGTATTGGGAAGCATCTTTCTCAAGGATCATATCGGTTCTGTGATCGCTATGGTCATCCTGAATTCTCCATGAGTGTAAAGAAGCTGGAATTGCCAGCATATGATCCTCGAACCTCGTACAGCCAGGCACTCTGCTATGAGATGAGCAACCGCGGAGGCTGCCATCTGGAAGGCGGATACACAGCGCCCTATGCTTACTGCGCAGGGTACGCCGAATGGCCGGCTTACCGTGTTGAAGGCACTCCCCTCATCTCCAAGAATGCCACCCTGAAGAACACCACCTTAGATATCATCGGCGCGTGTGCCTACAGCTCCTTCTCGCTCGGACTGGATGAATACGCGGCACTCATCAATGGAGTCACAGGACAGGAACACAGCTCCGGCACACTTCAGACGCTGGCACTGCGTACAATAACGTTGGAGAGAGTCTTCAACTATCTCTGCGGTCTGACAGACAAGGATGATTGGCTGCCTAATCGTTTCTACACTGAGAGCATTGAAACAAGAGATGGGAAGGTAATCTGCGACCGCGAAAAATTCCACAAGATGCATCTGGAATATTATCATTCAGTAGGATGGGATGATCAAGGCAAACCAACGGCTGATAGTCTGGAGAAACTCGGGCTAATGGAATTTCTTCCAGCGGAATGGGACCTGATGGGTACTCAAACAATGACCAAGCAGGTGACTTAAACCGAACGATGCAGCAACATACAATATCTGAAAACGCCGTAGCAGAAGTCTATGAACGGTTCAGGCGAGTGGGTGCAGCCATTGCGCGAGTCAACGGTAACAATACGCACAGTGGCAATCTGTCCATGCGGCATCCAACCGATCCCGATTTGTTCTATATCACTGCCACTGGTTCCCAGTGCGGGGCATTGATACCGCAAGACGTTGTGCCGATTCGCTTCTCGGGTGTAAGCTGGGGAGACGCCCGCGGCTTTACGGAGTCCACCATTCATAGAAAAGTTCTCAGCCTTCCCAATGTGAACTCTGTGGTTCACGCCCATTTCCTGAACAGCACGTTCATCTCGTTTGATACTAGAGACAAGGGGCTTTTCCTCCAGTATCTCGGCTTGGATACTGAAGGAAGGGAAGAATATCTGTTTCATTCGGTGGATCTTATTGGCTCATTCGTTGTTGGCAACGTGCATGTGGGAAGTTATTATCAGCCTGTTGGATCTGCAGAGATGGAGAAGAGAATTCCAGCGTACTTGAGTAGAGATAGACTCACGATTGTGCGTGGGCACGGTCCTTTCGTTCGAGCGTCCTCACCAGAGGAAGCGCTATATCTATTGAATGTGCTCGAGGACAGCACCAAGCTGGTGATTTTTCTGAGACGGAGAGGAGTGGACGTCGTTGAAATCCAAAAAGCCATTTCTGAGAAAGGAGATACGTTGTTCTTCCCAGCCAGACCGCAGCTCTTTCAGGAGAAAGACTTATCTGTCTCTGAGATTGATGATAATACGGTGATCGAAGATTTCCAGCAGCGACTGAACTACAATTTCAATAACCAGTTGGGTGCATACGCTACAGGCTCGATGAGCCAAAAGATTTCCTCCAATGGGATGATCTACTGTCCAATGTCAGCAGTTCCGGAAAACTTCCGTTTTCCGCTGTATCGGATGCAACTGCCGATCAAAGAAGAGGACAGCGCCGACTTGAAAGTCCACAAGTTGATCTATCAATATACTCATCAGAACACGTGCATGATGACCACAAGTCCTTTGGCTACGGCCGAGGGCATGGCAATCCTAGCGGAAAGGTATGGCAAATCGGTTCTAATGGGCGACGCTGCGGGGATTGCCTACACAGCTACTGATCATCCAGTCGTGCTGCCTATTGATGCAGAGGCGATCTACTTGAATCCAAAATTGGGACTAGTTGACATTTCCCAATTAGTCAACATGACGCCAGAAAATCCCATCCTGAACATGCTGAGATGGTACAAAGGATGCTGCGTGGTTGCAGGATACGGAGTTATCTCGACAGGTGAGACGACTCTGGAGCAGGCGGCTTATAACGCAGCTTCGGCTGAGCGCATTGCCCAGTTCAGAGCTGAAGTATATATTAATGAGAAGATGCTGGGTGGTCCACCGGTTAGCGTCTTCGAGCCAAAGCTAAAAATAGCCGGCAACACAACAGCACGAGTACCGTCGAGGTGAGAACTGTGGCATGGAAAGCGCTTGAATCCACCCAATGGAACAGATTGCCCTCTTGTCTAGTCTCTTGCCAGCTTTGGGTTTCCTCAGCTTTCCTCAGTGAAATCTAGGACCTGTTTGTTCACTCTGGGTTTCCTCATGTCCCTCATGCTTATCATTTGACCTTCTTTCACCATTTGCTTCGACTGCATTTTCGATCCTTGACATTCAAAACGCATTTGGTTATATTAACCCGCATGAAATCTTGATCTCTATGCTCCGACCGAAACAATCGCTTGGACAAAATTTCTTGGTGGATGGGAACATCGCTCGCAAGTTCATCAGTGCAGTTGATCCAAAACCAGATGAGGTCATCATCGAAATAGGTCCGGGCGAAGGTGCGCTGACCAAGTATCTGATGGAACTGACGGATAATTTCCTTGCGGTGGAAATTGATAGGCGAGCATGTGAGTATTTGAGGAGTGAGTACGGAGGCAGGTTACAGATCCTCAACGCGGATTTCTTAGAAATAGATTTGCAGGAGATATTTAACAAGTATAGAAGGAAACTGCGGCTTGTTGGCAACATTCCGTATCACATCACCAGTCCCATTCTGTTCAAGGTCATGGAGCATCGAGCAGTGGTTCAGGACCTGGTGATAGTGGTCCAGTCGGAAGTTGCCAAGCGCATCGTGGCAAAACCAAAGACGAAGGACTACGGCATCCTGGCGGTCATGTGTCAGTTCTGTGCAATGCCAGAATTGCTGTTCAAAGTATCCCCAAATTGTTTTTTCCCCAAGCCGAAGGTGACCTCTGCTGTCGTGCAGCTTGATTTTGTTCATCCTCCACATTATCAAGCATTGGACGAAGCTGTTTTCATCCAAGTAGTGAAAGCGACATTTGGAAAACGTCGGAAGACTCTTCGAAACGGATTGAAGGCGTTGAAGTACCAGGACTTGAATATCGAGGCACTGGATTTCGATCTAAGTCTCAGACCGGAGGAATTGTCCGTTGCTGATTTTGTGACACTGATCAACCTTATCGCTTTACAATCCCATCACTCACCGGAAATGCTCGCTACCGAATGAATCGCCTCAAGGACCGATGCTCGAAACTCCGCACAGGTGATGTGTCAAGCATCATCTTCTTCAGCTTCCTTTCGATCCTCAACGTCATTTTCTCTAATCGCATCGAAGATTGGTGGTGGTGGGTTATTATCAATTCTATCTTGACGAGCTTCATCATTCTCCTCATCAACAGGGCAGAAGCACAGACCGGCATCATGAGAATCGTTCGCGACTGGTACTGGTATCCTCTGATACTGATCGCGTTCAAGGAAGTCTATGTCATTCTTCGCCCGATCAATCCCGTTGACTGCGACGCTCTTCTGATCCAAATTGATTATTGGTTGTTCGGTGTCAATCCGACACAATGGCTCCACCAGTTTGCCCATCCACTTCTGACGGAATATCTGCAACTGTTCTACTCGATGTTCTATATCTTTCCGTTCCTTATCTGTTTTTCGCTCTATCGGAGAGAGAAGTATCAGGAGTACTATCACGCGTTCTTTCTTATTCTGTACGGATTCTATCTCTCCTATATCGGCTATCTTGTAGTACCAGCAATTGGTCCGCGTTTTACACTGCACGAGTTCCAGGCTTTGGACAAAGAGTTGCCTGGTGTCTTGCTCGCGGATATTCTTCGCTTCATCATCAACACCGGTGAGTCTATTCCACATTGGATTCCCAATCCGGCGGCTGTGGCACAGCGGGATTGTTTTCCCAGCGGGCATACGGAGGTCACGCTGATCGTGATGTATCTTTGCTGGAAATACAAATCAAAGACTGCTTACTTTCTGTTTCCGGCTGGCATCAGTTTGATTGTTGCCACCGTATACCTTCGCTACCATTATGTGATTGACCTTATCGCTGGTGCAGCGTTCACGCTGTTTGCCGTCTGGAGTGGGGCGTACATCGAGCGGTGGTGGAAGGACAAGGTCAGGGCGTTCACTTTGCGCTCTGAAAGGGTGTCCAGCAGGTGAAGAATCTCTCTGTTTAGAGCGAGAATGAAATGAACCTGTTTCTACAGAGTAAGATCAGAATTCAGTCTGGCAAGTATCTGGTCCTCAGATAGAACCACTCAGCTACTGCTGCGCAGAGACAGTCTTACTGTTTCCTTTTTGTCGAGAAACCAAACAGTCTGTACAGTAAGCAGAATCCGGTGAGACCAGTAAGCAGTGGGATGATTCCCAGAAGCCCCCAATACTTTGCGCTCCCCTCTATCCAAAGCAACATGGAAAGCAGGAAGAGTCCCACGACAATACGAATTGCGCGGTCAATTCCACTTTCATTGATCCTCATTATCGCTCCTCCGTTAGATTTTCGGTTCGTCAGTTAAGTTCACAGGTCCCTCCGCAACAAGAACCCATAGGGCAACTCGGCGCATCAACAGATGGATTACTGCTACCGAAGGAGGAATTGAATGTTGAGAACATCTTCTGGCTCTCTTTTGAACCACAGGATGGACAGAGAACGTCATCCTTCTTTTCAGTTGATTTGTGCAGAACTTCATACTTCGTGCCGCATGACTCGCACTTGTATTCGAAGATTGGCATATCTTATCGTAGTTTGTGGGTTGATGGCTCTCCAACCATAGATGGGACTTTTGCTGCCCCATCCGCAATAGTATGCTGTCGAGATGCTCACCCCGCCGCAGCATTCCTCAACGTTTGCTCGGATTTTCTCATCGAAAGAACGGTAAGCAACACCACTCCATATTCTCCGACACATTTCTCAGGACATCCGTGACGTGCTATGGAACAATCCTCAATTCCCCATGGGCATATTCCCAATCCCTTTCTGTTTCATCAGTTTTTCAATCTCGTCAATCACGCGAGGTGCGGTGGACAAAACCCTGCAGCCCTCGTTCGTCACAAGCACATCATCCTCAATCCGCACTCCGATATTCCAGTACCGCTGGTCAACTCCCTCCGTGCCAGCAGGGACGTAGATCCCAGGTTCCATTGTGATCACTTCGCCAGGCTGAAGTGATTTGCCGTCACCGACATCGTGGACCTGAAGACCAAGATAGTGACTGACGCCGTGCGGGAAGAACCTGCTGACCTCCTTCTTATCCTTAATGATACCCAGTTTCAGCAATCCGTCCGTAATTACTTCAGCCGCTCTCTCATTAGGTGCCCGAAAAGATGCCCCCAGCTTTACCTCTTTCAGCGCTTCCATCTGTGCTTTCAACACCAACTCATAAATCTCCCGCTGTGCTGGCGAGAACTTACCATTGACCGGAATCGTGCGCGTGACATCGGCACAATAACCATGATACTCCGCTCCGATATCCATCACAACCAAATCGCCGTCCTGCATTTTCCTTCTGTTATCGTCATAATGCACAACGCACGAGTTAGGACCGGAACCCACAATACTTGGGAACCCTTGATACTCTGCACCATTGCGTGCAAAGACATATTCGATTGTCGCCTGAAGTTCGTACTCATACATGCCCGGCTCTGCACTTTTCATTGCCTCACGGTGTGCAGCACACGTGATGTCAATCGCTTTCTGCATCAGCGCCAGTTCCTCCGGCGATTTGATCTGACGCATCGAGGACATGAGATTCCCTACTGATTTCACTTGTAATCCCGGATATCTCTCCGCCAACTCCTTCTTTGCATCTCTTTCGACAAAATATTTCTTCCCGGACAGAGGTTCATAAACAAAACCCTGTTGCCATGACGAATAGTACAGGGTCCTTTTCCCCTGAAGAGCCTTGCGAAGATGCTCGTCGAATTTGTCGTTCGTCAACGCACAATCAAAACCGAGATAGTCCTTCGCATCCTCAACACTCAGTGTGGAACCTGATGCCGTTGTGCGAGAAGGTTGCACAAAAAGAATCTCCTTTGTTACTTCGCCATCAAGCATAATTCCAGAAGGAATCAGAAGAAGATAACTGCTCGGCTCCAAGCAACCAGTGAGATAATGAAAATTATCATCCTGTCTGTAACGATATCCGACATCGCCGTTACGCATCTTGACCTCTGCCGCTCTGAATACGGCTACGGCATTTGTGTCCATCTGCGCAAGCAGTTTTGCTCGCCGCTCTTTGCAGACACTGGCTGGTGGGTAATCCTTCTCATAGCGATCATATCGCGATGCGGATTTCTGTTCCTGGGCAAGAAGAACCGGATTGAATACGACGATGACGACACATATAACCCACCAACGAGCCAGAGTTTTCATGTTGGCATATCCTTGAGATTGGCAGAGGTACGTGGTTCACTCTTGGAGGCTTTGCTCAGCTATTTCTTCAGCAGTTGGACACTTGCTTTGACTGTCTGCATCCCTATGATTGTCATGGATCTCTGACCGAAGAGATCGGTTCTGGTCTCTTGTTCTTGAGTTGATTCCTGGGCAACGACGATTCCCTCTTGTGGAACGAAGTACACCGTTCCTTCGGATTTGCTTTCTCCCGTCATCGAATATTCTGCCCCTTGTAGTGCTCCATTCCCTTCAATGGAGACCTTGCCGCTATAAGTGATCTTTAGACATCTGTAATTTGCTTTGTCCTCATAGCCGGCAACCTTGCATTCAATATCAGGAGCAACGATGATTTTGCCGCCCATGGCTTGAAATGTATCAGGCTCCGTCCACATCCAAGTGTCTCCCACCTGCAACAACTGATCAGGAAGCGGAAGAATCATGCCGCGGAAGTTAATAACAGGGTCGCCAATCACGGGGGACTCCTTGAACGTGTCCACTTTTGCAATCGCCACTGTCTTGCCACGACTGGTAAAGGTCCATTCAACCTTTTTCCCGATAATCCCTTCGCCGTTGATCATGCTCCTCTGCTGCCGCGTCTGCATCTCGCCAAAGATGCCTTCATATGACACCGACGCCTTCAGTAAGCTGTCGTTCGCATCTCGGATTTCCATTCGAACGACATCAGTTCGGTTGACTGTGACTCCCTCCTCATGGTTCATGATCTTTTGAGTTCCCTGTACCTGAGTCTCAACCATGTAGCGATAAGTCTTGCCCTTCTCGAAACGGTATCGCAAAGCCACAGCATCCGCCTGAGCAAGACAGCCGACAACACTCAGAAGCAGCAACGCAAGGAGGGAGAATCCTTTGCTCAACATACCATGTTCCTTATAGTCACTGCACCAGAGTCACTTTTGATTTGATGTTCTGCGTTTGTGGGATGGTCATATTCTGCTGGCCAGTGACAGCAATGGTGGATTCTTGGTCGTTCGTGCTCTCGGCAGCGATCATCAGTCCTTCCTCTGGAGCAAAGAAGAACGCACCGTCTGTCTTACCCTGACCAGTAACAAAATACTCCATACCCATTTGCGTTCCTTTCCCTTCCAACGAATATTTACCAGCAGATGTGACTTTGAGACAATTGCGTCCTGATACGTTTTCAGTACCAGTAGCCTTGTACTCGATGGTGGAGGTTACAAGAATTCGGCCCCCCATTTGCTCAACGGTGTCAGCATCTGTCCGAGTCCATGTATCACCTACCGAAACGCCTTTAGCAGGTAATTCAAAGAACAACCGCTTGAGCCTTGCTGTTGCCTCACCGGCTCCCATCATCCGCGACTGGGGGAATGAATCAATGGGTGTAGCGCTTATTGTCTTGCCATATTTTGTGACTACCAACTTCATCCTTTTGCCAACGAAGTCATCCGTAGAAATGGTGGTATCCATCATTGCTGTGTGCACCTTCACTACGATTGCTCCAAATGATGCAAAACAGGTAACATCACCGTTCTCAGCGATCTCCTGCGGCTCAACAATAATCGCTGAGGTCGAAAGAATATCCGAAACATTTTCCCGTCCCATCATTTCCTGCGACATCTTCATGTTTTGCTCGGTTGCATATTTGTACGTCTTTCCTTTCTCCAGGCGATACTGAACTGCGCTGCCCTGTTGAGCGTAACCGTAGATGGCAAATAACAGGAACAATGATGAAAAGATGATTCTCCTAAACATGGTTCCTCCGCAATAAGATGAATGTGATTTGTGAGTTGTGTAGAGATTTCGGATTGTGGATTTAGGATTTACTTTCAGTCAATAATCGAACATCCGCGATGAGCATATTGACCTGTTACGTATTTGTCCGAGATTTATCACTTCCTTCCTTTTTTCGGTTCCACATAAGTTGGACGTTCTTCCATATTTGCCGCACGCCAAGCCGTGAGAAAGCAGAGTTTTGCTACACGGGCAAGTTTCTCGTAGTTAATCTTATCAGGACTGTCAGAGACTCTATGAAGATCCGCGTGCTCTCCGGTGTGGAAAAACAACACCGGGATCTTCCTTCGAGCAAAAGCTGCTTGGTCACTATTGCCGAAATATCTTTCAATGTTGTATGCTAATGTGAAGCCAACATTCTTGTTCTCTTCCTCCACAATCTTTGTCAATTCTGGACTGCGTGTGTTACCACCAATGCTCAGGGAATCAGGATTGTTTCTTCCGATCATATCCATATTCAGCATAGCAACAGTTTGCTTCACCGGGAATAGAGGCTCCTCTGTGTATGCCTGTGAACCATACAGTCCCTTCTCCTCGCCAGCAAATGTGATGAAGAGAATGCTTCGTCTTGGTCGCCCTGAATTGGCACAGAATGCCCTTGCCACTTCCAGCACACCCGTTGTACCTGACGCATTATCATCGGCACCATTGGAAATACTGTCCTGTCCCGCTGGAGTATTTCTCTTGAAGCCGATGTGGTCATAATGCGCACCGATCACCACAAATTCACTCTTCAGTTTAGGATCGGCTCCCTCCATGAAACCAATAACATTCTGTGTGGTGCGGATTTCAACTTTCGTCGAGGTGTGTATTATTACATTTACATCGGGAATCTGATATGAACGTGGTGTCATCGTGCTATCTATCCCAAGCTGAATGGACTTAAAAGCATCAACGCTACCAAAGAGCATATTGATAACTTCTTCGCCAACTTGAATGGTTGGTATCTTCTTGCTTTCCGTGATCGCAAGTGTGAGCGGCACAGCATCAGGGGGAAATCCTTTGTAGAGGCTGGGCCACGGAAATCCTCGAGGCGTGAGTAAACGGTTATAGAGAGGATCGGTTACCAGCATAATGCCCACAGCGCCGTGCTCGATGGCGTTTCTAACCTTTTCTCCAATCTGATTGTAGTCAGGATCCTTCGCCACATGAAATGGGCTTTCGGGATTGTTCTGCTGCGGTCCTCGTTTCATCACAAAGACAATCTTGCCCTTAACATCAATGTTCGCATAGTCGTCATAACCGTATTCCGGCGCAGTGATACCGTAGCCAGCAAAGACGATCTCCCCCCCTGTTTCCTTGTTAGCCGTCATCTCGTACGGCATATACTCTTTCTTGATCTCGAGGCTCTTCTCGACGCCATCCTTTCCTTTGATCTTCAGAAAGTTCACCTCACCGAGTTGGACCTTATTCATTGCCCACTGTTCAAAGTAACCGCCATTCACCGGCTTCAGACCGTATTCCTGAAATCGTTGGGCGATGTATTCACCAGCGATTCTCAGTCCTTCGCTTGGTGTATCCCGCCCCATGAGTGAATCCGAGGCAAGAAAGAAAAGATGTTTGCGTGCATCCTCTGCTGTGATGGAATTCAGCGCTTCTTTCGATGGTTTATTACCATCACCGAGATTGAATCCGCTAAGGATGATGAAACCAAGGGCAAACAACATGAATGTCTTTGTTTGTCGCATAAGTATTCCTTCATGTATTGAGGTAATGATGTGGTCTTTGTGCACCTTAATCGCACCATAGCCCCGTTCAGCTAACAGTGTCCTGTACGCTTTTCCTCATCAGCTTGTTTCAGCAGATCCCGCTCTCGGCATAATAATAGGTTCTGCCCAGCCATTTCACGCCGAATTCCCTCAGCCCCGTTCTCGGACACATTCTACATCCCTGCAAGCAATCGTTCACCAAGATAGCGGGGCAAACCCTGCTGCATGATCTTCGTAGCAGCCGTGTAGGTATCATACTCCGAGCGAACGTGTTCATACCTCCATACCTCTGTATCAAAAATTCCAAAACTCAACCGTGGATCTCCATCACGGGGCTGTCCGACACTTCCCACATTGATGATATAACGCAAGTTGGGTTTGACCGTGGCGGTTCTTCCGTCTTCGGAATAGATACCCGGGACATGAGAGTGTCCGACAAAGCAAATCCTGGTATCAAAAGCGTCGAAGTACTGACGTGCCTCGAAGCTGGAGAAAATGTAGTTCCACTCTTCCGTATTGCGAGGAGTCGAGTGTACAAAGGTTAAGCCCCAGAGTTCGAGGCGCAGGGGAAGTGCCTTCAGGAATTCAAGATTCTCCTCGGTGAGGTTTTCGCTGGTCCAGTACGCAGCATGGCGGGCGAACTGATTGAAATATCGAGTAACTGAAAGATCAATTGCCGCCTCATCATGGTTCCCCATGAGAATGTGGGTCGTCCGTTGACGCACTAGCTCTAAACAGCGATTCGGATCGGCGCCATAGCCAACGACATCTCCTAAGCAGACTATCTGGTCAATATTCTTTCTATCTATGATCTCAAAAGCCTTCTGCAACGCTTCGAGGTTGGAGTGAATATCCGAGATGATGGCTATGCGCATGATAACACTGGCTGGATTCCAGTTACACAATTCGGCTTATAATTTAGGAAATATTTCCTCAAAAGCAAGGAATATGTTGATTTGCTCCAAGAAATTTCGTATCATGCCATCAGATGGCGCGCCTGCCGAGAGCCTCTCTTTCCACGTGCGCATTGATGCAAGTCCATGTAGGCAGATAGAACAATCGAAGGACACTTCGCCGCAGTCAGGAAAAGCTGATGACCTTGGCGATGATTGCCGCCAGGTCTGGAGAATCCTCCGGAAGCTCGGAAACCTCTTCATGAAAGCATGCCTGTGAATTCCGTGTATCCAATCAGACACATCAGGGAGTGACTATAGTGCGCAGAATGTTCAAAATATGTGTTCTCCTATCGCTTATCACACTGCCACTTGGACTAACCTATGCTCAGCTCCCAATAGAATTTTTTCTGACCATGAGCGATGGTGTCAAATTGGATGTTACGAAAATGGTTCCATCAACTCAAAAACCAGACAGCGGTTACCCAGCAATTATTCTTATTCACGGACTGAGCGGTAATAAAAATGATACGTATCTCTTCTCTTTGATTCTTGTGCCAAAAGGATATCTCACTCTAGCCTATAGTGTAAGAGGGCAGGGAAATTCGGGGGGAGTTTCGACGCTCAACGGGGAACGAGAACGGCAAGACCTGCGAGAGATCATTGCGTATCTCCGCAGCGATCCTCTCGTCAACAAAAACCGCACCGGCATCATGGGAGGATCCCAAGGCGGCATTCACGCATGGGCGGCAGCAGCACTTGATATGGGTGTGCAGGTTGCCATTCCTATCATCGCTACACCTAACTATGCAAACGATCTCGTCCCTAACAACTGTATTAAAACAGGTCTGGTGAATGAGCTGTCATTAGATACCAGCCGTGTACGATACTCCGCAGATCGAGATCGAGTAATGAATTTCATTTATGAAGACAACTACGATAGCGTTCGGGTTTACACAGAAGAACGCGATCTGGACGCTCTCGTGTCCAACATCAAGATTCCAGTGATGATCGTACTCGGTTGGCAAGATCTCCTGTTCTCCACCAATGGCGGTATCACCGCATATCAGCGCATCAAGACGCCAACGAAGCTTTACCTCGGTCCGTTCGCACACGGGGGAGCAGATTGGCAGGATCAACCTGAGGCACTGCAGACATTGGCTGGATGGTTGATTCGGTGGATAGATTACTGGCTGAAAGATGAAAACAACGGCATCCTCACGGAAGGAAACGTCATCTATGCAAACGATGTTACATGGACTCATCACCAAGTTGAAACCTGGCCGCCGCCGAACCTGCACAACTATACCTTCTACTTTCAACGCAACGGAAAGCTGAATCTGAAACCGCCGACGGAAAGCACTACAACATCAGTCTTCAAGAATGAGTACCGAGACACAACTTACACGGTCAGAAACGCTGTCGCCGATAAGTTCACTGGAGCGAAATTCAGCAATGCCCTTGTTCCGACGCCTGCGTACTTTCAATCCGATCCCTTCACCGAAGATGTTGAATTCACGGGAATCCCAAGTCTTAACCTCTATATCTCTGGGACAGGGAGTAAGTACCAGGTGAATGTACAGATCCATGACGTGGATTCTTCAAACAACAAGTATTTCCTCACCCGAGGAAACTGGGGTGTGCGAAGGAATCAGTCCGGCACCATTGTCACATCGCGGTTTGATGCCAACGCCTATTCCCATATTTTCAAGAAGGGACACTCAATGGGAATTACTGTGACAACGGTGGATGCCGTACCAGGGAAGGATGTCTATATGATTCCGTTCTTTGCAACGAGTACAAACACGCTTTATCATAGCTCTCAGTATCCTTCTTCCATAACCGTTCCTATTGTTGGTGCATTCACAGGTGTGGAAGCACCTTCCCCTATACCGCAGATTGTTCAGTTGTATCAAAACTATCCAAATCCGTTTAACCCAACAACGAGTATTGAGTTTCAAGTGTCGAGTTCTGAGTTCATAAGTTTGAAGGTGCATGACGTACTTGGGCGAGAGGTGGCAACGCTGGTGAATGAGAGAAAATATCCAGGACGATATATTGCTACATTCGACATTCATGGCACCTCTGGCACCACGCTCTGCCGTAGCAATCTCGCAAGCGGCGCATATTTCTATCAACTTCGGACAGGACAGTTTGTGGAAACGAAGAAAATGGTTCTGATTCGGTAACACTCTGTGACATTACGGTCTCTCATACCGCTTTTGCTTGCACTACTGCTCCTATCTTGTGGAGGAGGTGTAGGAAAGATCTGTTTATATAACCAAGCTGAACTGCGAGCCGGTTCACCGGACTTTTCGTTCGATGCTCTCAACTTTTTCTCCAGCGGAAGAAGCAGAGCCGATGTGTACGTCCAGATTCCGTATTCGTCCCTGCAGTTCGTCAGGGAAGCGGGAGGTTTCCGCGCTGCGTATACCATCACGATTAATCTGGTAGATGCGAAAGGTAATCTTACGGCTGCAAAAGAATGGTCGGAGAGCATTTCTGCCGCGCAGTTCGAAGAAACATCTGGAAGAGCATATAAACTCAGTTTGAGATCATTCTATCTGCCGCCAGGAAAGTACACGCTCAGAGTCAAGGTCACCGATGATCACTCTCAGAAGTGGGCGAAAAAGGAGAAACAGATCCGCCTAATGGATTTCGCTCAATACAAATTGAGCCTCAGCAGCATCATGCTGATCAACAAGATGACAGAAGAGAAAGGAATTAGGACGATTGTGCCCAACATATCGAATGAGGTCGGCAGTCTGGGGAATCAGTTCTCCATCTTCTTTGAGATCTACAATCACACTGGTGCTGACACGCTGCAACTACACTGCCGCACATTCGGTTTCAACTTCACTCCGCCCCCGCTTGCTGATCCCAACTTGATGCGCCGCTCCATCGCCGATTCGCTCGTGATTTCCAGAGACTCAGTGTTTGCCTCGCGCGACACCGTGATACAATGCTTCCTGGGATTCGATAGACCTCAGCGCAGTCACTGCGATCTGATGGTAGGAATCAATGCCGCCAATCGCTCAAGCATGACCCCCACAACGAAAGACAGCGCAAATTTCGTAGCAACGAGTGGCAAGTCTTTTGTCTCCAGACCATTGGGATTCCCTTCTCTGCTTACTATAGATCAGAAGATTGATCCGCTTGTGTACATTGCTAGCGAGGAGGAATTTAACTCTCTCAAGTCAGCAGAGACAGCGAAGGAAAAAGAAGAGAGGTTATCGCACTTTTGGGAAAAGCATCGGGACAGAGAGGAATACTACGCCAGAGTCGAATATGCCAACAGATATTACACCTGCAATGCAGAAGGCTGGCGGACACCGATGGGGGCGGTGTATATTCTTCTGGGTCCACCCGTATCAGTTGAGTGTTTTGAGCCGAGAACAGAAACCTGGTTTTATGATTATGCAGAGTCTCAAGGACTCAGGTTTCGCTTTACTGTCGGTCAAGAGCTGGAGGGTGGCGATCCGTGCTACCGAAGCGTTACCGGATTACTACCTGAGATGGTGTCTGCGCTGAGAGCTAAGTGGGTAAGGTAGAGACTGCTAACTGCAAACAGTATTCACTGCACAGCCTCTCGACATATACTGTGCTTGCAGTGTACCGAAGAGCCCAATTCACAATCGGGTTCCACAAAATCCTATTCGCAATCGCGCACTGTCCAAAAACAACACTCTGACAGATCCCAATGAAAAGAATCATCGTTGTCGCCGCAGTTCTGTCATTTGTTTTCATTTCTCAGACTGGAAACGTTCGCGGAAATCTCGTGGTGAGCAGCACCACAGGCGCCATCGAACCATCAGACCAGAAAGCCAACACGGCCAAGATGGATTTCGTCTTGCGGAGTCTTGTGGAAAAGGCTTCTACTTAAGACTGCAACAGCGGAACAGGTGTGCTTGACGAACCTTGCTGGTGAGCCTCAGTACAATGAAAACAGCGAATTGGTGTTCAACGTTGTCGTTTACACCGAGACACCTCAGAAATTGCTGGACAATGGTATTCATCTCAACTCTGTCTTTGAACATTTCTCCACAGCCCGATTGACGTTGCGTGAGATTGCGTCAGTTTCCAACTCGGAAAACGTGAGATGGATTGAACTCGGAAGTCCCATCTATCCTACGCTCGACAAGAGCGTTCCGAAAACTGGGGCAGATAAACTCCATGCTGGGCTGCTCAACAGTACCCCTTATCGCGGCGAGGGGGTCATCGTCGGTGTGTATGACACAGGAATTGACTGGCAGCATTTAGACTTCCGAGATGATACAGACACCACAAAGTCACGGATACTGTTCCTGTGGGATCAAACGGATAGCGTCGGCACTCACCCCACGGGATATGACTACGGTGCTGAATATACAAACGCCCAGATCAACAGCGAGCTGAAAGGCAGCACTGTCGGCTCCATTCGGGAACGAGACTTCGCCGGACACGGTACCCACGTCGCAGGAATTGCCGCTGGTGATGGCTCTTCCTCCACGTCAGGATACATCGGCATGGCACCGAAGGCGGATCTGATTATCGTCAAGGGTGGCGAGAGTTCGTTTCCCCAAGCAAGAATCATTGACGGCGTCAACTACATCATGAACAAGGCTTTTTCCCTGGGAAAGCCTGTTGTGGTAAATCTAAGCTTGGGTGGACAGGACGGAGCGCACGATGGAACGGCGGCTTACGAAGTTGCATTGAACAACCTGCTGAACGGTCCCGGCCGAGCCATCGTTGTCTCAGCGGGAAATGACGGAAACAACTTCATTCACGCTGGCGGTGCAGTGCGAGCACCGAATACCGTGACTTTCAAATTCACCATTCCGTCATACACACCAACAGCAGGCACAAGCAACGATTATGTCTATTTAGAAATGTGGTACGAAGGAACCGATTGGCTGACGGTAACTGTGACGTCGCCAAGTGGGATTACACGAGCAGCCGTCTCCGGTTCTACTAACAGCGGCGTATCAACCAGCGATGGAAAGATCTTCATTGACAACGCGAGCAAAGGCACAAACTCTGCGAACGGCGACAAAGAATGTATCATTCAGTTGTTTGATGAGACGCAGTTCGCGCCTCCTGCTGCAGGCGTGTGGACAATTTCCGTTACGGGAGCAACAGTTCCGAGCGCAGGCACCTTCGATATCTGGGTGTACGATAAATCCTCTTCTCTTGCCCAAGCAGGATTCTCTTCAGGCGGTGATAACTCGAAAACGGTTGGCATTCCGGGGACAGCAAGCAAGGTGATTACAGTAGGATCATTCAATACACGAGGGGCTAACGCACAGGGAGATACGGTCTTTTGGCGCAGCATAAATGGCAAATCCTATAGATACACCTCAGCGGTGCTCGATAGCATTTCAAACTTCAGCAGTATTGGTCCTACACGAGATGGAAGGCAGAAACCCGAAATCGCTGCCCCTGGTCTTGCGATTGTCTCTGCTCGTTCCTCAGTGCTGCCGCTCACAAGTGGAACTGGGCAACTTATTACGGACAGCGTTTTCACCGTCCCGGATGGAAAACACTTTGTTCTTCAGGGAACGAGCATGGCAGCACCGCATGTCGCTGGTGCCACTGCCCTTCTCTTCCAGATAAATTCCAATCTAACCTCAGACCAGGTGAAGACATTGCTTACATCAACAGCACAGTCGGACAGGTACACAGGAAGTACGTTGCCAGATTATATCTGGGGATATGGAAAAATGGATGCGTTCGCTGCTGCTCAGCAAATTGGCAGTCAACCTCCAGTTTCTTTCTCGTATCAGCTCGATCAGAACTATCCTAATCCCTTTAACTCAACAACAACGATTGTCTATGGCGTTGCGTCTTCGTGCCACGTGTCGCTCAAAGTCTATGATGTGCTTGGTCGCGAAGTGCTAACGCTTTTCGATGGAGACCGACCATCAGGAATCTATTCAGTGGAGTTTTCTGCCAAGCAAGGATCATTGTCCAACGGAAATGTGTATCGGAGGGATCTCGCAAGTGGCGTGTACTTCTACCGTCTGCGGATTTCAAACGGGGCGGACTTCTCTGACACAAAGAAGATGGTTCTGATCAAATGAAGCCTCACCATCTTAATGTACTCAGCACTGATTGCTGAATGACAAATAGACTCTTCGCACCAAGCTTCTGGTCAACACCTTCTTTGGGAAAAGGCACTGCGGCTAATTCATAGTAGCGCTTCCCTGTATCGAAGACGATGATCCTGTTGACGGTCGTTCTGTTGTCAGTCGTGTACTCATAACCACAAAAGACGCGACCGTCAGCGGCGAACTGCTGAGGGGGTGTGACAATCTCGAATGCACCAGTGGCTTTCGCCTGCTTCAGATCAAGACTGACCATTGCCAGCGAGGTCAAGCCATTCTCTTTGAGACGAGCATGGACTTCCTGCGAGGCTTTTATCTCTGTTAGCGTGATGGTAGCAGTGTAGTCGTTGCTGACGAGCCAGATCAACAGATGCGGCGCTGCCTTCTCATCGCTTGTTGCGAACCAGTCTTTGGGAATGTTGACGCTCATCTCACCGTTTAAGGCGGTTACAATCTCTCTTGTCATCGGGAAGGTGGCATCATAAGGAGGGGGTGGAAGAGTTGCCGGGCAATGTACAAAAAGAAGGGCGATAAGAAGCGAAATAACTGCTATGATGACTCTATCTTCATGGTGAGCTCGTCGAACCATATGTGCATCCTCACTTCTCAGGTCGTTTGAACTTTTCCTCTTGAAGTGTCAGCATCAAGGAGATGCGATGCGTATTCCCCAGTTGTCCCTCACCGTCGAATTTCGCGAAGGAGTAGTCAATGTCTAACTTCGGTAGATGAATTCCCGCGCCTAACGCGAGCTGCTTCACATCATTATAGCCGATGCGGATGGCGATCAGATTTTTGAATTCATATTCTAAGCCAGCGTGTAGATCGAGACTCGCTGGACCAATGTGCGCCGTAGATGCGAATTTCCTTCCCTCAAATCGAATATCAAAATCTACTGCTGGTGTAAACCTCCCGCCGAGGATTTCAACCGCATATCCTGCACCAACTTTCGCGGTCGGTGAAATTAGTTCATTCGTTCCCGTGTTCCAAGCAATCAGTGTAGTGGTAATGTCCTGCAGATTTGCCCCAACAAAGAGATTCTCAACCGGATTGAACAGCACGCCGAGATCGAACCCGATACCAGTGGCTGAGTTGTCCCCCAAATCGCGACGTATGAGTTTCAAGTTTGCTCCGTACGAGAGGTTCTCGCTGTATCTCTTTGAATAGGTGAAATAGATTGCCCAGTCAGCGGCATTGAAATCCTCCACCCGACTTGGATCAATCCGAGCGTTTGGATTAGTAATGTCATAAGTGACGCTGCCTGTCGAGGCATCATAGAGAGCGTTGCGAGTATCAGGAATGCCATCCACACCAAGTCGGATTACGCTGACACCGAAACTCATGTTCGTACCAAAAGGAACCGCGACGGAACCATAGTCATAGTTCATCAAATTGCCAAACCGCGCATCGTGCATCAGGATCAGTTGAGGATAGTTGATGCGTGCAAGGCCAGCAGGATTCCAGTAGCCTGCAGTCACATCATTAGCCAGAGCGACATAAGCACCCCCCAAACCAAGCGCACGCCCGCCGACGCCAATAGCGATGAACTCACCTGCATACTTGGCGACCTTCGTATCGCCTGCAAAGGTGTTGCTGGAGAAGAGGACTGCCGAGATAAGCAACAGTCCTATCTGACGAAGAATGTAATTCATAACTGCGATTCTTTCCTCGGACTGCTAAGGGACTCGTTCAACAAATTACAAAAAATCTTCTCAAAGTCAAGTCTTTTTTCCGCCCCTGTGATCTTGAAGAAATGGATTGTCGAGACGCTCTTCACCGATTGTTGTTGAAGGTCCGTGCCCCGGATAGACAACAACATCATCATCCAACACAAGAATTTTCTTCTCAATGGAATCCTGCAACACATCCCACGAGCCGCCGGGGAGATCGGTCCTCCCGACACTGCCGGCAAAGAGCGTGTCGCCGGAGAATAGCACCTTCTCGTGAGGTTCATAGAGACAGATGCTGCCACCTGTATGTCCGGGAGTGAACAGGACTGTGAACTGCAAACTTCCGACCTTTACAATATCACCATCCTCAAGATACTTGTCAGCAGATATCGGCTCAAAAACAAACGGAAGCTGAAACATCCCTGCCGTTGGTTGCTTGATCCAATCCTCGTCATCGCGATGAATGAGAATAGGTATATGCCTTGGTAGAAGTGCTTGCTGTAGCGCCCGATTATCCACCGTATGGTCCCAGTGCCCGTGTGTGTTGATAATTGCGCTGATTTCGAATCCCCGTTCTCTTGCAGCTTGGACAATCTTTAGTGCCGAGTCTTTCGAGGCATCAATGACGATAGCGTCTTCTGTATTCTGGTCGGCAACTAAATAGGAGATCGTATAGAACGGACCACTTTCAAAACCTTTGACAAACATGAGAACGCTCAGATGTTGCGGGAAACATATTCTGAAGTGAGCTACGCACTTCCAGAACCCATTTGCATCATTTGATCACGGCAATCTTCTTCGTCTCTACCCTACCATTTGCTCTCATTTGGCAGAAATATATGCCACTCGGCAGGGGACGACCCAACGGGTCACACCTACTCGCATCAAACAGTACACGATATTTGCCAGGCTCACGGTAATCGTTCACAAGCGTGGCAACTTGCCGACCGAGCAAATCAATGACCTCTATCTGCACACGTCCGCTGACAGGGATCCAATATTCAATCACTGTCTCGGCGTTGAACGGGTTAGGATAGTTTTGAAACAACTGAACTGATGCTGGGCCATGTTTACCCTCTGTGTCTTTAATACCCGTAATCTTTTCTGGATACACAAAAACATCCACACCAATTTGCCAGTAGGTGTAACTGCAAAAAGCCGCATGAAGCGATCCATTTGTATCGAAAGCCAAGGCAGGTGCCATATAGTTACTATCAGGAAAGAAACTGTAGTTTCTCCACGATGCACCATCAAAAATCTTCGTAAGCAGCGTTGAACGGTACAATTCAGGGATGGCGGTGGGTTCCCATTTTCCATAAGCCGCAACAATGAACCTGCTGTTCAACGAAGCGAGGCTTACTTTTCCCCACTGAATGAATTCTCGATCGTCGTGAGCAAGAACCTTCCAGTTTCCCCAAGCAGTCCCATCATGCTTGATGTAGCTAATATCATAGTCGCATGCGCACGCCGTAAAATGCGGTCCATGAAAAATGAGGTGCAACACGTCTGACGAAATGAGCTGCCCACACGCATTAAGTTTCTCTGAGCGGGTTGCAGATGGTTCGGTCACCACTTCGAAGTTTGCTCGCGAATTGAAGATCTGGTAATAATGATCGTGCACAGTGTCAGCAATCACTCCGAACTCCGGACAGCGAGTATAAATGCCAAACACGTAACATAGACCATCCCAGTTCTTTTTCATCTTCAGATAAATGACCGAGCCATAATTCCCCGAAGTGATGCGACAAAGGCTGATGTCAACGGAATCATCCAGTGCCCTGGCAAACCAAACCTGTTGCATAGGCTCAAAGTACGACCAGTATAGTTTGCCCAGATTTCCATCCTTAGAAATCCAACAAACTGATGGTTTGTTCAGGACGAATGCGATGTCGGGACTGTAGGACGAGCTATCAAGTGACGCAGTAAGTGTATCTTTCTTGATAGGAGTATTAGCAAGGATGTTAAATCTGGCGTGGATGATATCAACCTTGGACGGAAGATGTTCTTCCCAGACTACATCAACCCAGCCAAGCGAGTCTACAACCATTCGCGGATGTTTTGAATCGGTGGGTGTTGCCGAAATGTTGTATGACGAACTCCATCCTACCCCGGAACCGCGTGCGTAGAAAATTTCCCGGTTGCCAGGGGTGTTATCCATCCACACAACATGAATACCGCCCGATTTGTCCACGGCAAGTTGTGGCTCAACCGACTGTCCAGCATTATTGGAGAGATTACAGTATTGACCAACTGCAACTGAATAAAGCAACAGAAGAGCTAACAGAACGGCGACCGGAGTTTTCATATGACGCCTCTGAGGAATGTTCCTAGGCGGAATTCACTAACACGGCTGGATAATCACGCCTCTTTCGTGCTGATCAAATATACGGAGAAAACAGTAGAAGAGCAACTGACTACAGAGGAAAGCGTAATGAGTTCAGCAACATATCAAGACTGGGAGGACATTCTTCTAGTGACACGATCTTCGACACTGAGAAGTCTCACACCATTTTCAGCAATTATGCAATGCACAATCCTCGGCGGGAACGAACCACTTTGTTCCCGATACAACGCTGACTTCTGGCTTCTGGATTCTTGTGAGCGCCTGTCGCTTGCAGCGCCATCTTCGATGTGGCGCCATGGCGCTTCGCACCACCTCTGACTTCTTGCACCTTGCCTCACAGAACTTGGAACGTTCGAGATTCCCCCTCTCAACCAGAACTCTCGTCTCATCGCAGCAAAACCATTCTTTTAGTGAACACTCCAGTCTCAGTTATCATCCGATAGAAATAGACACCGCTTGAAACCGCAGCTCCTGATGTGCTTTGCCCGTTCCATCGCACACGATAAACACCCGCCGGGTACTCTGCATCTGTCATTTCACATACTACGTTGCCCAGAACGCTGAAGATGTCTATCTTCACACGACACCGGTTTGGAACGGCGAAAACAACCTCTGTAGATGGATTGAACGGATTGGGATAATTTTGATGTAACGCAAATTCTGTCGGCATCTTCTTGACGTTGTCAGGCATGCCCGTGACTCTTGAGGATGTTCTGAAGGTGGCAGAATCCGAGTTTGATGCAAGCTGTCCGTCGGTAGCAACCACATACCACAAGTAAATGCTTGAGTTCTTGAGGCGGGACATGATATCGAGCAACACGGTCGTATCCTTGATATTAGCCACCATGTCATCGAATCCTGAACCCGTTACACGCAGCGAGTACCTGACTGTATCTGAAACGTCCGGATCTATTGACTTGTGCCAACGAAAGACAATCGGTTTGGATGGAAACGTCAGTGCGACTGTATCTCCTGATGTCGGAGATACAAGAGCGAACCGTGCTGGAGCTCTATTCACTTTCCTGATAGTGATCGTAAACTGTGCGTTGTCTGATGAATCACCATCGGAGACAACGATCTTGATGTTGCTGAAGACTCCCTCTTGGGTGTACGTGGGTGTCCAGTCGAACACCCGACTTGTGGGACTGAGTGAATCAAGCGTAGCTCCTGGTGGGAGATTGAACCCCGTGAACGCCAATGGGTCGTAATCCGAGTCTGCCGCTGCAACGCTGAAGCTTAGAAGTTCACCTTGATTGATCGTGGTGTCGTAAGCACCGAGAATGAGTTTGGGCGCCCTGTTGGTGGTCATAAAATCCCACACGGATGACCAATCACTCGTTCCCCCTACGTTCGTCGCGCTCAGTCTCCAATAGTATGTCCTATGGTTGGCTAAGCCATTGGTCCGGACTGACGTTCCCGGAATCCCGCTCGTGTCAGTGGCCGTCGTTTCAAAATGAGAACTGGTGGAAACTTGCAGCCGATATGATGTTGCACCTGATGAGGCGTTCCAATCCAAGGTGGGATTTGTGGAGACACCTGCAGCACCATTCGATGGAGATGCAAGGCTCGGGATTGATGGAGCCGCTACAACCGTCGTGAAACTCCAGACGCTCGACCAGACACTTGTTCTTCCTGCATTTCCTGCATTAACCCTCCAATGATACGTTGTGTTACTGGATAGACTGTTCGCCTTGTACAGCGGAAGCGGGATTCCACTCTGGTTGATGATGAGAGAAGAGAAGTCTGCGCTGGTGGAGATTTGTATCCAACACGATGTCGCACCGCTGGATCTGCTCCAGGTCAGTGTTGGATCAGTTGAAACACCCGTCGCACCATCTGAAGGTGAGGCGAGAATTGGTGGAGCAAGCATGGTTGTGAAAGACCAGACGTTTGACCAGATACTAGTTCCACCAGCATTCACCGCATTCACCTTCCAGTAATATGCTGAGTTGTTTGAAAGTCCAGTTACGACCTGCGAAGTACTCGCGATGCTGCTTTGATCGAACGAGATCTCCGAGAAATCTGGATTGATGGAAACCTGCAGGCGATATGATGCAGCATTCGCTGAGCCATTCCAGACTAGCGTCTCACTCGTCGAAACACCGATCGCGCCGTCCGAAGGAGAAACGAGTAGAGGCGGTGATGGGGGTCCCACAATGGTTGTGAGGCTCCAGACGCTTGACCAGGCGCCTGTTCCTCCAACGTTTGTTGCACTCACTCTCCAGTAGTAAGTGGTGTTGTTGACAAGACTACTCAGCATGACTGATGTTCCTGCCATTCCACCAGAGTCTATCACTGTCGTCACGAAATCAGGAGTGATGGAAACCTGCAGCCGATACGAAGTTGCAGAGCTGGAAGCGTTCCAAGTCAATGTTGGACCTGTTGAGACTCCAGTTGCACCATTTGACGGAGAGGCAAGAGTTGGCGGCGAGGGAGCTGCCACAGTCGTTGTGAAATTCCACACACTAGACCAATCGCTTGTCCCTCCAGCGTTTGTCGCATTTACACGCCAGAAGTAGGTAGTGTTGTTGACAAGACTGCTCAACAAGACTGACGTTCCCACTATTCCACCGGAGTCTATCACTGTTGTCGCGAAACCAGAAGTCATGGAAACCTGCAGCCGATACGAAGCCGCACCGCTAGAAGTGTTCCAACTCAATGTCGGACCTGTTGAGACTCCAGTTGCACCATTTGACGGAGAGGCAAGAGTTGGCGGCGAGGGAGCTGCCACAGTCGTTGTGAAATTCCACACACTAGACCAATCGCTTGTCCCTCCAGCGTTTGTCGCATTTACACGCCAGAAGTAGGTAGTGTTGTTGACAAGACTGCTCAACAAGACTGACGTTCCCACTATTCCACCGGAGTCTATCACTGTTGTCGCGAAACCAGAAGTCATGGAAACCTGCAGCCGATACGAAGCCGCACCGCTAGAAGTGTTCCAACTCAATGCCGGACTTGTTGAGACTCCAGTCGCACCATTTGCCGGCGAGGCAAGCATTGGTGTTGAGGGAGCGACCCCACCCGTCGTTGTGAAACTCCACATGCCAGACCAACCGCTTGTCCCTCCAGCATTAGTTGCGTTCACTCGCCAGTAGTAGATGGTGTTATTCGATAGCCCACTCACGAGCCGCGATGTTCCAGTTGTCTCACTCTGATCAAACACTGTTGTCGAAAAACTTAAACTTGTAGAGACCTGCAGGCGATAGGATGTCGCTCCACTCGAAGCATTCCAACTCAAGGTCGGACTTGTTGATACTCCTGTTGCACCATTGGAAGGTGAAGCAAGCGTTGGTGCTGACGGTACGCCAGCAATCGTTGTGAAGTTCCATACACTAGACCGGACACTTGTCCCTGCAGTATTAGTGGCGTTCACTCGCCAGTAATACATCGTATTGTTCGATAGACCTGTCACCACCTGAGAAGTGCTTGTGATTTCACTTTGATCAAACACCGTTGACGAGAAACTTGAATTTGTTGACACCTGCAACCGATATGATGTCGCGCCACTCGCGGCGTTCCAGCTTAATGTCGGACTCGTTGAAACACTTGTTGCACCATTTGCGGGGGAGGCAAGCACTGGAGGTGACGGAGTCACGCCACCCGCTGTAGTGAAACTCCAGATGCTGGACCAAGCGCTTGTCCCTCCAGCGTTAGTCGCGTTCGCTCGCCAGTAATACATCGTATTGTTTGAAAGACCTGTCACAGCCTGAGAAGTACCCGTAATTCCGCTTTGATCATACACTGTTGTCGCGAAGCCTGAACTGGTCGAAACCTGCAACCGATACGAAGTCGCACCGCTGGAAGCGTTCCAACTCAACGTCGGGCTCGTTGAAACATCTGTCCCACCATCTGATGGAGACAAGAGTGAAGGTGCTGAAAGCACCACGGGATAAAGGTATTGTGCACACGTTATGTCCGTCGAGCTGATAGAGTTGCAGCAGTAGGCATACATGAGAGCATTGGGGTCGCTGAAGTGACCAAAGCCCAAACCGTGGCCCAACTCGTGAGCTATCATTCGCCGGTAGTTGGCGCTACCCAGACAACCTACACCGTTGTTCACCACGACAAAGCAGCTCTGAATAGAGTACCACGTAGCGCCATCAAACGTGTGTGTGCCGCCGAACCATGGTCCACCGAATGCCAGCGTCCCAGTGCAGCCTGAAAGATCAGGAATATCCGAGCATGGGTCGTTGAACATTACTATGTTGACACCAGAGGCGGGCGTGTCCTGATTTCCGGTACAGGTCATGGCGTAGCTCATGGCACCCCCGTAGCCGAGGTTGATGGTGGTGTTAGGAACGCTCATCCAATCCGAGACAGCCCCTTGCACCTCTGCGAAGCCACCTCCAGGAAGAGAGTTGTCTCCAGTCGCATTAGCACTGACAGTGACCTGTCCGCCACCATCGAACACGTTCCACCTTATGTTCAGACCTCCATAATTCATGAACGCACACTGAGAAGGTGGAGCCAACACCTGCAACGCTTCTGTAGGTATCACCTCGCTGGGTGCTAGTACAGCCTTCGAGTTCCACCGGATTTCTCCTCGCACGACTTGTGTCAGATGGCTGAGGAGCATCTTCTCTCGGTAGATACCAACGGGCTCGGGGACAACTCCATCTGGACGTGGAAAGGGCTGAAGTCCGTCTCTCTCAGCAAGTGGAACAAGAAGATTTGTGCCATCGCGACCTCTAACGCGCTGCAGCAATCCATACGAGAGCATACGCGGCTGCCACACATCAGGGGATTTGCGATTTAGGAATAGGAGATAAACTTGCCCCTCCAAGAATCGCGGCGAACCGAGCACCAACCAAGCCACACCATCCCCCGCCCCTCCGGGAGTCTCAACACAAACGCTATCACCCTTCCGCACAGATCCCCGCATCACATCCAACACCTCGAAAGATGTCCGGGTGAACAAAAGTGAACCATGTTTCACAACGCGAGATGCTCTCGCTCTCCCCAATAGTGCTGCATCGCTTAGACTTGACAGTTCACCCAAGTGCCGAGGGGGGATCAGAGATCCAGCATTCAGCGTCGCGCCAACGATAAGTATGAGTTCGAGACTGGCTATGAAACGAAGGAGTTGTTTCAGCATTGTGTCACGTCCCAACCTTGATGGATGGAAGAACGCCGAGACGATTTGTCAATGAAGTTCTTGGCCGCTCTGTAGATGACTGGTTTCAAGTGGTGTTGTGCATCATGTCATGCGAAGCGAAAGCTCACCCTGGGGACTTGATTCAGAGGACCCACGAACTGGCCTTTCCCTTTGAATCGTAGAACTAAATGTTCATCCTTTTGATTCCGACAAATCTTGATGGGAAGTCCACCACTAGAGAGAGTTCCACTAATTTATCGTATGCAATCATCGTACCATTTTCTCTTCGCTTTCAAGTTGATATCTGATCCCCCGGATTTAGCAAAAACTAAGCACCGTTTGGATTTCTTTGGCGAATTCTTTTTCGTTCAGATTTCCCAGGTAAATATTTCGGTGTCATTGGTAAGATTTGCAGATGGACCTCCTTGGAATGACACCAGCATTCACAATGGAATTCATTCTTGGAAACTGAGTTTTGGAATGAGGCTGATTGCTCTGAGAATAGATGGATTGATGTGGAGAGACTCTCGAGGATAAGATGAGCGAGCGTGAGAAGTGAGATCACTGCGAGGTTGGAACTTGACCTTGATGTTTCATGATTGATTCGACTGCTAGATCAGTTCGACAAGGAGACTCTCTTCTATGAAGGTGAGAGACAAGGGTGGAATTCTATGAAGGGATTTCGCATGTGATATCCTGTTCCTTTCCGGCGTGGTAAGAACACGATTGTCAAGTCTAAGCAATATGATTTACATACTCGCGACTGCCAGCTACGGATCAGCTAGAAAGCGTATCCGATGCTCACGAGCAGGTGTCCGTTCGGTTCGAAATCACCTCTAGGCAGAAATGTGGCATAGCCTCTTTCCACCGAATGACTGAACCATGCTGCTCTCACAGAAATATCAAAGGAGACGTGGTGTTTTGAGATCCACTTGTGCCCAGCCTGTATGCCAAAATCAAATACATTCTTGGCGTAATTGCCAAAGACACCTCCACCGTATGCGCGCCACCCGCACCGAGAGCCTTCCACAAAGGGACCGAGGTGCCATCCCTGAAGATCGTCCTCTAGATAAATACGATACTCGGCGGATATGCCAACTGCTTCGAGTCCTGTAAAATCCCCGAATGCCATCCGTGCCATACGAAGCCAGAACATCCTCCACGTTAAGCTCCTATCCACTGCAACACCCAACTCATACTGACCTGAAACCCCTATCCATTCTCTTGGAAGCACGCTCTCAATCCAGAAGATTGGTTGCAGAGAGATTGACTGCGTCGTAGAGATATTCTCTTGAGCGTGCAGGTTAGGATACAGCAGGGGAATCGCTAAGAAGGCAACAACCACAGAGAGACGTTTCATGTGACCTTCCCTCCTTTGAGAATTCCGTGGGTTGGTGGAAAAAGAGAATCCCTGGCAACGACCTACTCTCCCACACAGTTGCCCATGCAGTACCATCGGCTCTACGGGGCTTAACTGCTCTGTTCGGAATGGGAAGAGGTGTTACACCCGTGATATTGTCGCCAGGGAATTCTAACGTTTAGACAATCGAGAAGAGTTACTTCCGAACCATTTGTTGATGCACCACCATCTGATATCAATAAAGATTATTGGTAAGTCGCACGACCTATTAGTACCACTTGGCTAAATGCATTGCTGCACGTACACCTGTGGCCTATCAACCTCGTCATCTACGAGGGGTCTTAAGTTTCTCCGATAAAATCGGAGAAGAGGGATACCTCATCTTGAAGCGGGTTTCGCACTTAGATGCTTTCAGCGCTTATCCCATCCGGACGTGGCTACCCAGCCGTGCCACTGGCGCGACAACTGGTACACCAGAGGTCCGTTTACTCCGGTCCTCTCGTACTAAGAGCAAGACTTCTCAAGTCTCCTGCGCCCGCATAGGATAGGGACCGAACTGTCTCACGACGTTCTGAACCCAGCTCACGTACCGCTTTAATTGGCGAACAGCCAAACCCTTGGGACCTTCTCCAGCCCCAGGATGCGATGAGCCGACATCGAGGTGCCAAACCTCCCCGTCGATATGAACTCTTGGGGGAGATCAGCCTGTTATCCCCGGCGTACCTTTTATCCTTTGAGCGATGGCGCTTCCACTCGCAACCGTCGGATCACTAAGCCCTGCTTTCGCACCTGCTCGACGTGTCTGTCTCGCAGTTAAGCACCCTTATGCCTTTACACTCGACGCATGATTACCAACCATGCTGAGGGTACCATTGGGAGCCTCCGTTACCATTTAGGAGGCGACCGCCCCAGTCAAACTACCCGCCTAACACTGTCCCCAAACCGGATTCACGGCTCGAGGTTAGAATACAAATAAAACAAGGGTGGTATTTCATGTTGTGACTCCACGGAAACCGAAGCTCCCGCTTCACCGTCTCCCACCTATGCTACACATGCTTTATCCGAACCCAATGCTAGGGTGCAGTAAAGGTGCACGGGGTCTTTCCGTCCATATGCGGGTAACCGGCGTCTTCACCGGTACCACAATTTCACCGAGCCCGTGGTCGAGACAGTGCCCAAATCGTTACACCATTCGTGCAGGTCGGAACTTACCCGACAAGGAATTTCGCTACCTTAGGACCGTTATAGTTACGGCCGCCGTTTACTGGGGCTTCAGTCGCCAGCTTCGCCCAGATTGCTCCAAGACTAACCAGCTTCCTTAACCTTCCAGCACCGGGCAGGTGTCAGTCCATATACGTCGTCTTGACGACTTAGCATAGACATGTGTTTTTGTTAAACAGTCGCTTGGGCCATTTCACTGCGGTCCCGCCTAGCTTGCAGCGCAAGGCCACTCACCTGGCGGGACACCCCTTCTCCCGAAGTTACGGGGTTAATTTGCCGAGTTCCTTAACCACGGCTCACTCGAGCACCTTAGGATGCTCTCCTCATCTACCTGTGTCGGTTTGCGGTACGGTCTGTCCAAAGTCTCCCATACGAGGTTTTTCTTGGCAGCATGATTGGGGTCAGTTTGTGGGCTTGCGCCCTCCTGTTCGCGCCTCGGAGATAACGAGAGAGCGGATTTCCCTGCCCCCTCCCCCTACACGCTTAAATCCCGTATTCCAACACGGGACTGACCTTTCACTTCTGCGTCACCCCTTATGGTCAAGCGACCTTAAACAGGTACAGGAATATTAAACCTGTTTTCCATCACCTACGCCTTTCGGCCTCAGCTTAGGGTCCGACTAACCCTGAGACGATTAACGTTGCTCAGGAAACCTTAGATTTTCGGTGTGGAGCTTTTCCAGCTCCATTATCGTTACTTATGCCAACATCTGCGTTTCTCTTCAGTCCAGCACGCCTCACGACGCACCTTCTGATCCCGCAGAGCGGGACCACAATGTTCACCATTGTCCCGAAGAGAATGCTCCCCTACCATGGCACCAGAGGTGCCATCCGCAGCTTCGGTATCAGGTTTAGTCCCGAGAATTATCAGCGCCAAGTCGCTTGACTAGTGAGCTATTACGCACTCTTTGAATGAATGGCTGCTTCTAAGCCAACATCCTAGTTGTCTGAGCAACTTAACATCCTTTCTCTGTTAACCTGTATTTAGGGACCTTAGCTGGCGGTCTGGGTTTTTCCCCTCTCGGCGTCGGCGCTTATCCGTCGTCGCCTGACTCCTGCGAAACATATTGACGCAATTCGGAGTTTGTCTGGGTTTGGTATCGTTGTGACGACCCTAGCCCAATCAGTGCTCTACCTGCGTAATATTATGACACAAGGCTAGCCCTAAAGCTATTTCGGGGAGTACGAGCTATCTCCGAGTTTGGTTGGCCTTTCACCCCTACCCTCAGTTCATCCAAGCGGTTTTCAACCCACACTGGTTCGAGCCTCCATGGCGCTGTTACTGCCACTTCACCCTGACCAAGGGTAGCTCACCCGGTTTCGCGTCTGCCGCATGTTACTGTGTCGCCCTATTTAGACTCGCTTTCGCTACGGCTGCTCCCGTCAACGGGATTAGCCTTGCAACATACGAGCAACTCGTTGGCTCATTATGCAAAAGGCACGCAGTCATCCGGATGACGCTGCAAGCAGCGGCATCAAGACTCCTACCGTTTGTAAGCATACGGTTTCAGGTACTATTTCACCCTCCTGTCAGGAGTGCTTTTCACCTTTCCCTCACGGTACTTGTGCACTATCGGTCACTGGAGAGTATTTAGTCTTACGAGATGGTTCTCGCAGATTCCCACAGACTTCCACTTATTCCGTGGTACTTGGGAACACTTGCCCAGAGAGTCATTCCGTTTTCGCCTACTGGACTTTCACCTTCTGCGGTTCACTTTTCCAAGTGATTCGGCTAACAGTATGATTTGTCACTCTCCGACCTCCCTGCAACTTGGTCTGCAAGCGTCCCACAACACCTATGATACAACGGTTGCAGCCTTTACTGTATCACAAGGTTTAGACTTTTTCCGTTTCGCTCGCCGCTACTCAGGAAATCACAGTTGTTTTCTCTTCCTAGAGGTACTGAGATGTTTCAGTTCCCTCCGTTCGCTTTGTCGCGCCTATGGATTCAACGCGCAATGTCCGCCCATGACAGCGGACGGGTTGCCCCATTCGGAGATCCCCGGGTCTAAGGTCGTTTCCACCTACCCGAGGCTTTTCGCAGGTAGCCGCGTCCTTCATCGCCTTCTAGTGCCAAGGCATCCACCGTATGCCCTTAGTAACTTACCAAAAATCTTTATTGATACACAGATAGTCTGGTCCGATTGGGAATCGGACTCGGTGCATCAACAAATACTACGGAAATACTGCTAGGTCTTTCTTTGCAGTCATCAAACTTCAAGATGTTTGTTCGTGGCACCATGGGCAGAATTTATGGCGCCAAATGCGCCACAACTACTTACCTCGAAGCTGATGAACTCTTCTCAATTGTCAAAGAACACTTTTGGATGATAAGCGAGAATCGCCTACCCTATTTCTTATATCAAACTAAACCCTTTTTGCTTTTTTCTCCTTGCGCAAGGTGTAAGTATCCCGCACCGCAATGATAACACCTATCAGCGCAACCAAATCTGATATGACAAATATTGCTTCCCTAACCAATCACTCTTTGTGGAGCTAATCGCGCTTGAACCGACTACCTTGGCGCCTAACGGCGCCACGCTCTCCCAGTGGAGCTAATCGGGATCGAACCGATAACCTCCTGCGTGCAAGGCAGGCGCTCTCCCAATTGAGCTATAGCCCCGTAGTCTCTCGGTTGGGAACACACACCTGTGTGGGCCTGAGTGGAGTTGAACCACTGACCTCACGCTTATCAGGCGTGCGCTCTAACCACCTGAGCTACAGGCCCTTGTGAGTGTAGCCAAGCTGACTTCAATAAAATAGTGTGCATAGTAAAATCAGATTTAGCAGGAAAGGATGTTTACCCTCGACACCGTCGAGAGAGAACTCCTTAGAAAGGAGGTGATCCAGCCGCACCTTCCGGTACGGCTACCTTGTTACGACTTAGCCCCAGTCGCTGGTTTTACCTTCGGCACCTGCCTCCTTGCGGTTAGCACAGTGACTTCGGGTACTCCCAGTTTCCATGGCTTGACGGGCGGTGTGTACAAGGCCCGGGAACGTATTCACCGCGCCGTGCTGATGCGCGATTACTAGCAATTCCAGCTTCATGGAGTCGAGTTGCAGACTCCAATCCGGACTGAGACCGCTTTTGGGGATTGGCTCCTCCTTGCGGTATTGCAACCCATTGTAGCGGCCATTGTAGCACGTGTGTGGCCCTAGGCGTAAGGGCCATGAGGACTTGACGTCATCCCCACCTTCCTCACTACTTGCGTAGGCAGTCTCCTTAGAGTGCCCAGCATGACCTGATGGCAACTAAGGACAGGGGTTGCGCTCGTTGCGGGACTTAACCCAACACCTCACGGCACGAGCTGACGACAGCCATGCAGCACCTGTATCAGTGTCCTTGTGGGAAGACCTCCTTTCAGAGGTTGTCACTGACCTTTCAAGCCTAGGTAAGGTTCTTCGCGTTGCATCGAATTAAACCACATGCTCCACTGCTTGTGCGGGCCCCCGTCAATTCCTTTGAGTTTCAACCTTGCGATCGTACTTCCCAGGTGGGATACTTAATGCGTTAGCTTCGGCACCGAGCCTTGCGGCCCGACACCAAGTATCCATCGTTTAGGGCGTGGACTACCAGGGTATCTAATCCTGTTTGCTCCCCACGCTTTCGTCCCTGAGCGTCAGTAACGGGCTAGGTGACCGCCTTCGCAACGGGTGTTCTTCCTGATATCTACGCATTTCACCGCTACACCAGGAATTCCATCACCCTCTCCCGTACTCAAGATAAGCAGTCTCGGAGGCCGTTTTCCCGTTGAGCGAGAAGATTTCACCACCGACTTACTCACCCGCCTGCGGACCCTTTACACCCAGTAATTCCGGACAACGCTCGCCCCCTACGTATTACCGCGGCTGCTGGCACGTAGTTAGCCGGGGCTTACTTTAGAGGTACAATCAAGCCCGAAGAATCGGACTATTTTTCCCTCCCTACAGAGGTTTACATCCTAACGGATTTCATCCCTCACGCGGCGTCGCTGCTTCACCCTTGCGGGCATTGAGCAATATTCCTCACTGCTGCCTCCCGTAGGAGTCTGGACCGTGTCTCAGTTCCAGTGTGGCTGGCCGTCCTCTCAGACCAGCTACCCATCGTCGGCTTGGTGAGCCATTACCTCACCAACTACCTAATGGGGCGCAGGCCCATCCTCAGGCAACTCCTTACGGAGTCTTTAGTCCCAATCCAATGTTGTATCGGGATATCATCCGGTATTAGTCCCGCTTTCGCGGAATTATCCCGCACCTAAGGGTAGGTTGCCTACGTATTACGCACCCGTACGCCACTGTTCTCGATATATTGCTACATCGAAAACCGTTGACTTGCATGTGTTAGGCACGCCGCCAGCGTTTGTCCTGAGCCAGGATCAAACTCTCCGTTGTATTCTTTCAAAGACAACTTCGAGTTCAATCTTGTCCTTCCACTTGCGGCGGAAGGACGAGGTGTGAAACTCTGCTAAATTGACTTGGTATGCACACTATGTTTCAAAGAACTCACGAGAAAGTCCCCATCTAAGATGGGAGTTCAATATACAAAAAAAAACATCTCAAGTCAAGAACTTTCTTCTCTTGGCAACTTGACATTGAGAATATACTAATTCGCTCAGAAAAAGTCAAGTTTCTTCCGTGGTTTCTTGACAAAGTAGTTTTTTTTCGTTATAATCTTCAACACTAATCAGCTCCCTATCCACTCATTTCCAACTTCTTGTGCAGAATCCATGCTATCTACGGTTAAACCATCTTGCTCATAACAAAACTCCATAGGAGGTTTAATGCCACTGAATCTGTTTGCGAAGAACTCTACTACTGGTCTTATGGTCGAAGCAGCACACACTGGACAGGGATTGAGACAAGCTCTGGAAGTCGCCGACCTCTCCAGAAAAAACTTCGGGGGTTTAACAAATGGCTAAGAATCTTTTCGCAACGAAACCGCTTGCCTTAATGCTCGAAGAGATGAAAGGCGAGAACCGACTGCGGCGCATCCTTGGCCCAGTTACTCTAACAAGTCTCGGTGTCGGTGCAATCATCGGCACAGGCATTTTTGTTCTGACAGGTGTAGCCGCACACGACAAAGCGGGCGCAGCACTCACGCTCTCATTCGTCGTTGCGGGGGTCGCGTGCGTCTTTGCAGCACTCTGCTACGCTGAGTTTGCTTCGATGGTGCCCATTGCCGGGTCAGCTTACACTTATGCCTACGCCACGCTCGGAGAGCTGTTCGCTTGGATCATCGGCTGGGATTTGGTACTGGAGTATGCGGTCGGATCCGCCACTGTAGCTCATGGATGGTCGCACTATTTTCAAGACTTCATCGGCATCTTTGGAATTAAGATACCCCATGCACTTACGAGAGCACCATTTGATTTCAATCCAGATACGGGGCTTCTGGCAACCACCGGTACGCTTCTTGACTTACCCGCCATCATCATCACCGCAATCGTCACAGCTATTCTCGTCAAAGGTATCAGAGAGAGCGCGACGTTCAATGCGTCAATGGTGATCGCGAAGCTTGCAATTGTCCTGCTCGTGATTGTGCTCGGAGCCTTTTACATTGACCCAAAGAATTGGCAGCCGTTTGCCCCGTACGGACTCACCGGCATCAGCTTCTTCGGCAAGACCATAGTTGGCCAGACAGGTCTGGGCGGCGAACCACTCGGGATGTTAGCTGGTGCTGCCATGATATTCTTTGCCTACATCGGCTTTGATTCGGTATCAACACACGCTGAGGAAGCCCGCAATCCTCGGCGCGACGTGCCAATCGGCATCATCGCCTCGTTGATCATTTGCACCGTGCTATACATCGCAGTGTCAGCGGTGCTAACAGGAATGGTCCCATACAATAAGATTAACATTGATGCACCAGTATCGGATGCTTTCAAACAGGTGGGACTTCAGTGGGCGCAACTCCTGATCTCGCTTGGTGCACTTGCTGGAATCACGTCGGTACTGCTGGTGATGATGCTTAGCCAACCGCGTGTTCTTCTCGCGGTAGCTCGCGACGGCCTGCTGCCACCTAACTTCTTTGGGGCAGTACACCCTCGTTTTCGCACGCCGTGGAAATCAACCATCCTCACAGGTCTCTTTGTCGCTTCATTAGCCGCATTCTTGCCTCTCAGAATTCTGGCTGAGCTGGTGAACATCGGGACCCTACTAGCATTTGTGATTGTTTGCTCGGCAGTGCTCATCATGCGACGCACCCATCCCAATGCCGAGCGCCCATTCCGTGCACCACTTGTTCCCATTGTCCCGATTCTCGGCATAGCGATGTGTTTGTTGCTCATGTTCTCGCTGCCGGCAGAAAACTGGCTCCGACTGATAATCTGGCTCCTCATAGGGTTTGTAATATACTTTTCCTACGGCAGATATCACAGCGTCATGGCACGTCGGCGCGCTAGCGAGAATCGTGAATAAGCCGCCTTGCCTGCCTCGTCGTGACGCAGATCAAAAGAGATTTTGAATCCACAATCCATTGTGGCTCTTGAACCAAAAGGACGGACATGGACAGTGCTGAAGTAACCAAGACAACAACCACAGTAAGCCGAGAATTCAACCGGAGACTTGGCTTGCTCGATTCAACGATGATTGTCATTGGGTCAATGATTGGCTCAGGCATTTTCATCGTCTCGGCTGACATCGCTCGCACCGTTGGTTCTCCCGGTTGGTTGCTTGTAACATGGTTGGTGACAGGCGTTATCACAGTTGTTGCGGCACTCAGCTACGGTGAACTCGCTGCGATGATGCCCCATGCCGGTGGACAATACGTATATCTGCGTGAGGCGTATGGACCTTCACTGGGATTTCTCTATGGATGGACATTGTTTCTGGTAATTCAAACGGGTACAATTGCGGCGGTGGCGGTTGCCTTTGCACGTTTTACCGGCGTTCTAGTTCCGTGGATTTCGGAGAGCAATAAGATTCTGACTATTGGTTCGTTCTCCATCTCTGTGACACAGGCGTTCGCTATCCTCTCAATCATCGTTTTGACCTGGATCAACACGAGAGGAATCCAAACAGGGAAGGTTGTGCAGAATATTTTCACTGTCACCAAAACCACAGCGCTGTTGGGTCTCATCTTGCTTGGATTTTTCATTGGACGAAATGCCCAAGCGATCGCTGCTAACTTGAGTGACTTCTGGAGCGCATCATGGATGCACATCAGTGGGAATCAAATCTCGATTGAGCGACTGAGTGGCCTTGCGATATTGACTGCGCTCGGCGCCGCAATGGTCGGCTCTCTGTTTGCTTCTGATGCTTGGAACAACATCACATTCACTGCAGGCGAGGTTGTCAATCCGAGAAGAAACATTCCGTGGAGTCTGGTATTGGGGACAGGTACTGTGACAGTGCTTTATTTTCTCGCCAACATCGTCTACATAAACGTTCTTCCTCTCCACGGCTCACAAGCTGGTGCTGATGTGATGGCTCGCGGAATACAGTTTGCAGCTGATGACCGCGTTGGAACAGCGGCAGCCTGGATCATCTTTGGCGACGCAGCAGCTATCATCATGGCAGCGTTCATCATGATCTCGACGTTCGGATGTAACAACGGATTGATACTGGCTGGGGCACGCGTGTACTACGCAATGTCGAAAGATAAACTCTTCTTCAAAGGGGTAGGAACACTGAGTGAAAAGAGTGTTCCCGCAAAGGGACTGATCGTGCAGGGCGTTTGGGCAAGTCTGCTGTGTTTATCGGGCACGTATAGTGACTTGCTGGACTACGTGATTTTTGCAGTGTTGATATTCTATGTTCTTACGATTGTCGGTTTGTTCATTCTGCGTCGCAAGCAGCCCAACACGCAGCGCCCGTACAGAGCCTTCGGCTATCCGATTGTGCCCGCATTATATGTCATCGTCGCCTCTTTGATCTCGCTTGATTTGCTTCTTGTTAAACCAAGATATACATGGCCCGGTCTGGTTATTGTCTTGCTCGGATTGCCCGTCTATTGGTATTGGCACGGAAGAAAAGCAAGGAAGTCTGAAAGTAGGGTGGGGTAGGAATACGTAGCAGGTTGAATTGCCACGCATTTCGGATGTGCGTGGCAATCTTGCTGCATTGAGATACCCATCTAGTAAAGGAACATCGGCTTGCCAAGAATATGGGCAACTTTGGGACGGTATTGCTCCACATCATAGAGTTCCTCAACATCCACACGCTTCGCGCCCTTCGTTATTGTATCCAGGGGAACGGTGGTGTACTTGCCTCCTTGGAGCGCGACCATCTTTCCATATTCACCTTTCATGGCCAGATCAGTTGCCAGGTTCGCGTAACTGATAGCAACCATTCTATCAAGTGCATCTGGCTCGCCACTTCGCATCAGATATGCGACCTGTTGGTAAATGGTATGGGCGCCTGTCAACTGATGCACCGCTTCGCTTGTTAACATCCCAATGCCTCCGAGTTTCTTGTGACCAAAGGCATCTTCCTGACCATATTCAATAATCTTTCCAGCAATCATCTGGGCACCTTCAGAGATGGTCATGATCGCGTAGCCGCTGGGATTGTTGCGTCTATCCTCCATTAGCAGACCTGCTAATTTTTCAGGATCAAAGTGCACTTCGGAGATAATCGCTCTGTCCACACCGGCGAGATAGGCAGAAATAAGTGATGTCTCTCCAGAATTCCTCCCAAACAGCTCCACGATGGCGATACGCTCGTGTGAGCCGGCAGGCGTCCTCAGCGCTGTAATGAAATCCACACTGCGCGTCACCGCAGTCGAAAATCCGATACAGTAGTCCGTGCCAAAAACATCGTTGTCCATAGTCTTAGGAATAGCTACCACTGGAAATCCCTCTTGATGCAGGCGCACTGCGTAGCTCAAGGTGTCATCACCGCCGATGGGAATCATTACGTTGATACCCAGCTTCTCAAGCACACCCAAGACATGTGGTGTGAAATCTGCGGGAGGATCATCTTTCTTCCAGGGATGTTTAGGGTCCTGCAAAAACTTTGGAGTTTCTTGGGGGCGCACCTTTCCCGGATTCGTTCTCGACGTGTGAATGAACGTTCCACCGGAGCGGTCAATGGTTCGTGTGTTTGCTTTGCTTAACGGAATGACCCACTCCACCTGCGAGCTGGGATCGTCCATATTATAATAGAGCAAGCCTCCCCATCCACGACGAATACCAATCACTTGATGTCCAGCATCAACAGCATGATAGACCACGGCTTTAATACATGGGTTTAGTCCAGGGACGTCTCCCCCACCCGTGAGGATACCTATCTTCATTTCGTTATCGTTCTCCTATGTTGTTCTTAGATTTAAGTCAGAGGTCAGCGCCTGTAACGCCATGGAGTGACTGCCACGCACCATGATGCTGAAAAGCACCACTTTGCGCCACTTATCCACCTCCGACGGAAATGTATGTGAATGATGAGAGAGATTTCGGGTTACAGGTCATCAGATCTCTCCAGCACCAACCGGTAATCTGTTCCGCGGTAGCGGAATCCCGCTCCGCGGGACAACCAGCATATCTGCTGAAATCTGTTCTGCAGCTTACCGACGATTGCCGCAGTGAATGTTCACACAATCCTATCGCAGTCTGTCTAAATCCCACTGCTTCATCTTCTCGAACATCTCATAGTCTGTTAGGTTGTAGTGAATTGGCGTCATCGAGACCATGTTATTTCTGATGGCGATGAAATCGGCATCGTCCTCTTGGTCAAGGACATTGAACTCCCCAGTCAGCCAGTAATACGTTCGACCGTTGGGATCCTTCCGCACATCGTATGTATCATCCCAGTTCGATTTGCCTTGTTTGGTGACAACGATACCCTTGATCTCGCATTCCGGGACAGGCGGCACATTGATATTCAAGAGCGTTCTTTCCGGCAGTCCATTCTGAACGATCATCGCTGCGAGCTTCTGAGTGAACTTCGCGGCGTAAGAGAAGTCCGGTTCATCGTAGGTTGCCAGCGAAACCGCAATTGAAGGGATCCCGAGAATCGTGCCCTCCGTGGCTGCGGAAACCGTCCCGGAGTAGATAACGTTCACTGCGACATTCGAGCCGTGATTGATTCCCGAGATGACCAGATCTGGTTTCTCTCGCATCAACGTTCGCACGCCCAGTTTCACACAGTCTGCGGGTGTACCGTTCACCGCGTAGCCATAGAATTTCCCATCTTTGTGAAACTTGTGCGCCCTCAGTGGTAACCGTACGGTGATAGCGTGACCAACGGCGCTTTGCTGTTTATCCGGCGCGACGATGGTGACGTCAGCGATCTTCTTCAACTCCTGCACAAGAGCAAAAAGTCCCGGAGAATCAATGCCGTCATCGTTAGAGACCAGAATCTTTAATTTGTTCATCTGTCGCTTTCTCATTTTTCGAACTGAATATAACAAAATATATTCTATTTATCAAGAAAAGAAAAAGTCCCGATGAGGCATCAGGACTTTGGTTAAATAGGATCGTTCACTCTTAGCTACTCAAACATCGAGTAGCCTATCGGATGATCAACATCTTCCTCGCCTCACCAAATCCTCCTGCTTCCAGGCGATAGAAATACACACCGCTCGAGAGCGTGCTGCTCGTGAACTCTCTAATATAGCGTCCGGCCTTCTGACGTTCGCTGACCAATGTTGCCACTTCCCGTCCGAGCAGATCATACACTTTCAGACTCACGAAGTTGTCCGAAGGCAAATCGTAGATGATTGTTGTCGCCGGGTTAAATGGATTTGGATAGTTTTGATAAAGTGCGAATTCCTCGGGAACAGTATTAATATCTTCAAGGGTGATCTGCTTCCATTTTCTCAGCGCCACCTCTACGTTGGCTTGCATATCAGACAAGGTGTCTCCACCTAACACAGCAAATCCAACTTCGACTGTCTTCCCGGGTGCGATCGTCAGTGGTCCTGTTGAGAGAACTTGAGAGACATCTCCAACGCTGCTTGGAGTCCTCCCGACACCGCTGCTCAGCGCTTGCCATTTTTCTGCGATGGTGAATCCATCATAGATACCCCATGGAGCACCCGGAGTGCTTTGGTCATTATCAATCGCCCAATAACCGACAGAAGCGGTGCTGCTCATCAACGCTACACCGCAGTACGTCTTCACAGTACGCTTGACATTATAGACATACCCCAAGTTATGTTCTCCATCGTAGTCAGCCTGATTGTTTGCCCCGTCTGGACCGATATCCCAATCGAGAAACAATCCAGCGTACAGGTTTGAGATGTTGGAGGCTGTCGTATTCTCGAGAAGATATCTCAGCAGGACATAACCATCGTTAGGCGGGTCCTTGAATGCGTAACTCTTCAGCGTGACGCGAACGCCGATCGTGCTTCTTCCCGCACCGTCATCATTCAGAACTGACAATCCTTCCTGATCAGCAACAGTGCCCGGACTTCTTATCTTGAAGGATTGAAGTGGGACAAAATGATCGCACTGCTGATTGCCGGTTTCATCTCGCGCTGCGTTTGAGACTTGCGTGCTGCTGATCCCTATCATCAAAGCGCCTTCAAAGAGAAGATTCTCAAATCTATCCTTGAAAGTAAAGCCACTTCCCTGAAGATTAGTGGGATAATCATTGAATGCAAGCGTTCCTTTGCTGGAAACCGTCATTGTTACGATATCAGTGTTGTGATCCTCGAACGTCGGTCGCACGAGGATTCTGAATGTTGCGACATCATTGTAGTCACCATCGGAAATGTTCGCCGTGAAATTCACATAGTGATTTTCTGGCACCGTGTTAGCAACGTGCACAATAAGTGGACGGGATTTGTTATCAGTCTCTTGCAGTGTCAAGAGCTTGCCTGCCTGGAAAACATCTCCGTCAAGAATCCTGACACTCGAATCTGTCGAGCTGAAGCGAATCGTCGCATTGGTTGTTGGGGCAAGCAGATTCTTCAGTGTGAGCGTGATGTGAATTGTCTCTCCTGGATCAACAACGCCATCATTATTTCCGCCAATAGAATCGCTCACTGAGGAGGATGAAATCCTAACTGCCGGAGAGACAACCGTCAAAGCACGATAGGCGTTGATCCTCCCAAAGCCAAGTTTCCCAGCGTATCCGGTGTTGAGCGAGTCAATCTTGTCGGCAGAGACTCGGACTTGTTCGGCGATTTGATCTGGCGTCCAGGCAGGATGCAATGATTTCACCAATGCTGCGACACCTGCAGTCAGTGGACTGGAAAACGAGGTTCCTGAGTTGTACGTATATTGATTGCCTTTCCACGTCATATAGATACTTGAGCCGGGGGCAGAGACATCAATCCACTCTCCGTAGTTCGACGCTTGACCGCTGAGCCAGACTGCTCTACGGTCACGAGAATCGGTTGCGGCAGCAGCCAGCACGTGGTTATACCCGGCAGGTGTGAACATCACTGAGGTGTTATCGTTTCCAGCCGCGGCAACCACCAAGGCACCTTTCTCACACGCGTAGTTGATGACCTCTTGCTCATAGCGAGAATAACCTTCCCCACCCCAACTGCAGTTGATTACGGAGGCACCATTATCAGCCGCATAGACAATCCCCTGAAATCCATAGACAATGTACGGATTGCCATAAACATCTCTTTGATCATCTTGAGCGACTTTCACCGCCATAATCCTGCATCTGAATCCAATGCCGGCGATGCCAATTCCGTTGTTCGTCACAGCAGATGCCACACCGGCAACGCCTGTTCCATGGTCAGGACGGTCTTCATTCGGATCATTGTCCGGTGTACCGTTCAAGCCGCCAAAATCCCATCCACGAACATCATTGGGAAAATTAGGATTCCAGCCGGGTTTAGGATTTGCCCAGATATTAGCAGCAAGGTCCGGGTGAGTCCAATCCACGCCCGTGTCCACAATACCAATTACAACACTGGTATCCCCCTGGGTGATATTCCACGCCTGTTCAGCTTGAATGGTTTTCAAGTACCATTGAGTACCTCCTGTGTATGCCGGATCGTTTGGGACATAAGCTAATTTGTGAATGTAGTAAGGTTCGGCATATTCGACCACGGCTTCCTTGGCAAACTCTCTCGCAACATTCACTGGATCATAGTTGCCGTAGTAATGGATCTCGTAGAATCTCGATAGATCAACCCGCTCAGGTGATGTTGGCGCTCTATCGTGGTCAGGGAACATCCGCTGCGTGCTGTTGACAGAGAATTTCTTGAAGATGAAACTCAATGAAGGCTCATCAACTGACGTTTTCCCAAGCGCCTGGCTGATCGCAGATTTGAATTTGACGACAACAACATTGGGAAGATAATTCTTCTCGGACAACTGCTTGTGTGTGCTGCCAAAGGATGCTATTGTTGCCGTCTGCTTAGAGGAATGAGGACGAGTCGCCAGTGCAAATCCATAGCTTATGCCAACCAGAAGTAAGACAACGATGAGCAAACGGTTTTTCATTTCCAAGATTCTCCTAATCCTAATTATGTAAGCGATAGAGTCCAATGCGCAATTAGACCAAAGGGCACCGTCAGATCTTGAATTAGACGATAGCAAGATTCACACACCCTCCTTGAGTGAATAGAGCACGACTGATTCATTTCAGTATCAACATTTTCTTCACGTCTCGAAACTGAGTGTGGTAGTTGCCCTTACCCGATGCGGTTGAGACCTGAAGATCACAGAAATACACGCCACTCGCAAGAGAACTAGACATCGAGCTTCGAGCATCGAACGCGACTTGATACAGTCCTGGAGTTTGATACTCCTGGACCAACGAGGTGACTTCCCTTCCAAGCAAATCGAACACTCTCAGAGTAACAAATCCTGAGTTCGCAACTTGATACTTGATAGTTGTCGTTGGATTGAAGGGATTCGGATAATTCTGATACAATGCAAACTCGTACGGCACAGGTGGCATTTCGTTGGAATCAAGGATCTGTTTCCACTTCACCATCGCTGTCTCAGCCGTGCTCCTCAAATCCGCCAAGCTATCTCCACCCATCACAGCAAAGCCGATCACCTTCTTCTGTCCCGGAGCGATCTCCAGTGGACCAGCCGAAACGACGTGAGAGACATCGCCTGGACCTGCTGTCAGATGTGACGATGTCCCACCACTCAACGCCTCCCATTTTTCAGCAAGGCTGAATCCATCGTAAATGCCCCACCCATTCTTCCCAGCATTATCAATTGCTCTGTAACAGATTCCGTCCGGACTCACCAACGTTACACCTACGTACGTCCCAACTGCGCTTCCGGTATCATAGACATATCCCATGCGATGATCTCTGTCAAAGTCAGCGACATTGTTCGAGCCACCATTGATATCCCAATCGAAAAACAGACCCGCGTGTAAGTTCGTGATCGTCGAGTCTGCGGTGTTCTCAAGTGTGTATTTCAACATGACGTACTTCTCATCAGGGGGATTCACAAACGCGTAGCTGCGCAGTGTTACTCGGATCCCAATCTTGTTTGTTCCTGCACCATCGTCATTGAAAATCGCGACGCCTTCTTGATCCGCAACAGTCCCGGGGGTAGCCACTCGAAGGTCCTGGAGCGTTACGAAATGTCGGTTTGGATAAACTCCAGTTTCATCTCGCGCAACATTGGACACCTTCGAACCACTTACCCCAACCATGAGAGCACCTTCAAGAAGAAGGTTCTGAAAGATGTTCTTGAAGGTGAAGCCCGACCCTTGTAAGTTTGCCGGGAAGTCATTGAATCCGAGACTCCCGCTACTTGTCATAGTCAGAACGACGTCGTTGATGTTCATGTCCCTAAACGTCGGCTGGACCGGTACTCCAAAGGTCGTGACATCTCTGTAGTCACTGTCCACAACGGAGACGGCGAAGCTGATTTCATAGTTCTCTGGCACCGAGGGGGAAATCTTCACAACCATTGGATGCATGCGATTGCTAACTGAATCTAACGTGCCCAATGTGCCGAGCGTAATGAGAGTGCCATTGACCATGGTCACATATGGATCTGTCGTCGTGATCTCCACCTGTGCATTTGATGCTGGAGCAAGGAAGTTCTCAAATGTCATCACTATGGAGATTGTTTCTCCAGGATCGGCAATCCCATCATTGTTCCCACCAGCCCAATCGTTGATTATGACAGAGACAACTCTGACAGCCGGGGACTGCTGCGTCACAGCACGGTAGGCGTTTACTCTGCCAGAGCCTAATTGACCCGCGAAGCCGGGATTAAGCGAGTCAATCTTGTCGGCAGCAACTCTCACTTGCTCAGCGACCTGGTCAGGCGTCCATGAAGGATGCAACGACTTCACCAATGCTGCCACGCCAGAAACCAGAGCACTCGCAAAGGATGTTCCATTCAACGAATATGTGTAGGAATTCTCTTTCCATGTGCTGAACATAGCTGAACCGGGTGCCGTGACGTCAACCCATGGTCCATAATTGGATGCGAAATCGTAGGACCACACGGATCTATGGTCGTTGGGATCAGTAGCAGCAACTGCGAGCACATGGTTGTATGCAGCAGGGGTGTACCTCGTTGAAGTATTAGCGTTTCCGACTGCTGCAACAACTAGTGCATCTTTTTGGTAAGCATAGTTGATTACCTCTTGTTCATACTTGGAAGAGGTTGATTGCTTACCGGGTCGCCCCCAACTGCAATTGATAATCGCCGCACCATTATCAGCAGCATAGACAATACCTTCGTAGCCGTAAAGTATCAAGGGACCTGAAGCGTTCCGTTGATCATCTTGCGTTACTTTGACTGCCATGATCTTGGATTTGAATCCCATACCAGCGATACCGATGCCATTATTCGTAACAGAAGATGCTAACCCAGCAATTGCTGTCCCGTGATCGGGTTGGTCTTCGTTTGGGTCGTTATCCGGTGTACCATGTAGTCCGCCGAAGTCCCATCCTCGTATGTCGTTGGGATATTGGGGATTCCCCCCTGGTCGAGGGTTCATCCAGATGTTTGCCGCAAGATCGGGGTGGACCCAATCCACACCAGTATCAATGATCCCTATCACCACACTCGTATCACCTTGCGTGATATCCCATGCTTGCTCGGCATGAATCTTCTTCAAATACCATTGGTTCACGTTGAACATTGGATCGTTAGGAGTGAACATCACCCTGTGAATGTAATGCGGCTCAGCATATTCCACCACTTCCTCCCGCGCGAAATCCTTGGCTGCTTCTCCAGCGTCGTTGCTGGCGTTGTAGCGGATCATGTAGATGCGAGAGAGGTCAACCTGTTCAGGTCGCGGTGGCGCCTGTTCATGCTGTGGAAACAACTGCCTTGTCTCATAGACCGAATACTTGTTGAAGACGAAATTCAAGGAAGATTCTTGTACAGAGGTCTTGCCGAGGGCATGTCTGATTGCCGATTTGAACTTTACAACGACAACACCTGGCAAATAATTCCTGTCAGAGGGTTGCTGAAGCGTATGACTCCTTGATGAAATGCCGTTCGTCTCGTGCTGTGGACGAGTATGTATGAGAAGACTGAAGCCGTAGCTGATGCTGCCAAGCAGTAGGAGGATAAGTGAGAGATGTCTCCTCATGGAAGGCTTTCCCCTGTCTGTCAATAACCCAAAAAGAATCTGAAGCCGACAATCCTGTAGCTGTTTGAAGGCGTTCCCATGGTCCCTGGACAGGCTCAGTTCCCGATTCTGAATCAGCCCGTGCAACATCGCGAATGACGATACTTCACATCATGCAGCATGACATTTCGCGCTGCATCTCTCATGGGGACAACCTCTGCTTAACTCTACACACAAAGTACAAATGAATAACCTCTCCGCTCCCTTGCTTCTATCCCGTAGGTCGCTTGAATTAACCGGCGGAATCCAAAGCTCCCCCATAGCGGCAAGTGCCAACTAGAAGAATTCCGCCACGGATACTGAGAAGAAGAATGGGTCGCCATGAAGTTGCGATAATCTCCATGTGAAATCCATCCGGAAGAAGGCAAGGATGCCGCCGATGCCAAATCCTGCTTCATAATACCAACCATCCATATTTTGAACCGCAAATGGCAGCGCATTTTTCGTTTCATCGCGAAGCCATGTCCTGCCAGCAGCACCGGAAAGAATCAATCCGATATTTGCTTCATCGAGAAAGGAAATACCAAGCCAGCGAAACGGGACTGAACGAAAATTGTGTTCGAGAGCAACAGCGATGTAACTGTCGCCTGTAAATTCTTTCACGTTTGCGCCTCGCAGCACACCAAACGGAGCGATGCCACTATAGCGTGACTCCAAATCAAACAGCCGCTGTGGCGGCAAGACGCCTCGTGAAGTTCCTGCGGCAGCACGAATATTCAGATACGGTGAAAAGAGAAGACTTGGCAGAAATGTCGTCTGCCGCATGGAGAAGACGGCGGAGTAGCGTGTGAAATCAAAGTCGCTGCCCAGCGAGGCATCGGAATGCTCAAAGGAAATTGTGAGCGGCATTTCATCCCGAAAGAGCGAACTCGACACAAAAGGAGTTGCGAAAATGTTTCTGTTCAGCCCAAAGGAGAATTCAACGCTGCGCAGATTCCCTTCACGAATCGGCGGGTTCGCGTGAAACGAGCGGTCACGCGCAAACAGACTGAAGTCCGTCGTGTTCTGAATAGTGGTCTGCTTTTCACTGCGATAGCCTGCATCGAAGAAAGACCAACGGAGTGGTTCGACATGCACGGCTGCATTCCAACCGGAAGCCAGGTAATAGTCGCGGTAATCGTTCTTATCAAACAGCGCGGCGAGACTAATGAGAAACGAGCCATAGAAATCCCCATCCGGACGGTACGATAGATCTCGATACACCTCACCACGAACGCTCAGGAAGGGTCGTTGCATCAAACGCTGTCGAAGTCCTGCCTTCCACTTCCAGACCTTGTCTGAAAATCCATAGCCGAGATTCCCTGAAATAGTCATCCCATCTATCAGAACATTATAGAAGGATGCCTGTCCACCAACAAATGCTCCTTCAACACGATTAAAGTGCAGGTCGAGATACTGAACAGGCGATGTAAGCACGTCACCCAACGTCGTCAATGCCCCGCCAGGTCGAAATTGTTTATCGAGTGTTGCCGTGCTGTCGAGCGTTTTGTATGCAGTTTGCTCAACGGCAGTAAGCGGCAGCACTACATTGCGCGTCCAGTACGTTGAATCAAATTTCGTTGCGGTTGAATCCGTTGTGATGCGCCGCTTTTCAAAGATCGTGTCGGGAATAGTCACATTGATGACATATTCATACAGCGCCGAGCGCTGTTCAAATCCGAACTTCGGAAAAGAAATCCCGGGAATATTGACTCCAAGGGATGCTTGAATCGTAATGTCCACCGGCATCCAGTAGATCTTATCAAACAGACCGAATTGCTGTCCGTAGTGAACTTTCAAACCGCTGACGAACGGAAACCTAAAAACGTCGTTCGGCATCACGTTCACCTTCATCACCGCAAATGTACTATCCGCAATGTTGATGGTACCATCCCAGAGCGGCTTCATTTTGCCGATTGGTTTAATCCGCAGTTCGTAAATCCGCACCCCTTTGGATTCATACGTGCGTTCCAACTTGTAATCGTAATTATCAAGTGCCTCAGGCGCAGTTGGTCCAACAAAGGTGTAACCACCGAGGAGAATTTCATCGTCATTAAAATTAAGGATTTGCCCGACGGAGGCAAAGTTCTGTTCCGCACGAATGTTTTCCGTCTGCCTGCGCTGGCGAATGACTTCGCGCAGACCATGTTCTTTCTGCCAGTATCCGGTTGTATATGATTCGGTAATGCTGGCAATGGCACTATCTTTATTCAGAATCTGCTTTGTGTATGCTTCGAATTGATAAGAACGCAGCAGGTCCATCCATTTGCGTTTGTTGGCTATTGCCTTGCGGATGATGCCTATGCCCGGGTCCTCGGCTGTCGTCACAACTTCAGGCAAAAGAATCGAGGAAGGTTGCAGCTCAATGGCACGTGTGAGATTATTCTTCAACGTGATACGGAGCGTGTCAGGAACGTAACCAACGCTGCTAATGGCAAACGCATAGGTTCCTGCCGGCAGTGAAATACGGAACGAGCCATCGCTGCCCCCAACGGTCCCTTTGGCTGTGCCAAGCACCCGAACGATCACGCTAGCCATTGCTTGTTTGGTCTCCGCGTCGCAGACGGTGCCGCTGAAGGTGAAAACAGGCTCTTGTCCGTGAAGAGACGTTGTCACGAAATAGAGAAGAGTAACGATGGTGATGTAGCGCATGTCGTTACGCACAGGTTTTACGTCGAACGTTCTCCGCAAGCAATATAACAAACTTTCAGGAGGGAATCAAGACAGAAACGCAACGAGATTTCCCAGCCCTCAAATTGGACGTGCCACGCACTCTGGGAGTGCGCAGCATGTCCAACCATGCTCAATCATGAATCAAGTCGAGACAACATGAAGAGAGCGCAGATTTGCTTACGGCGAACGCAAGGCATCTAGAATACTTTGATGAATTGCCTCGATCTCTCCATCACCGTTAATATCAGTCAGCAATCCGATTGCTTGATAAAATGCCTTGACAGGAAGCGTGGACTCGTGATAGACCTTGAGCCGATGTCTGATGGTCTCCTCTTTGTCATCATCCCGCTGATAGATTGTTCCAACGCCGTAGCACACAGGACAATTGCTGCCATCCAGCTTGTCAATGATGAGATTGAACACTGATCCGCAGTTCTTGCACTGCCGCCGCTGTGTCAGGCGGAGAATAAGTTTGGATTCGTTCACCTCAAGGTTGACTACACGGCTCAGGGTAATGTTAAGCTCCTCAAAGAGTTCACTCAGTGCGTTTGCCTGCGCAACAGTGCGTGGGAATCCATCTAGAACGAATCCGTTGCGACACCGTTCCGAGCTGAGTACCTCGCGAACGATTCCAATCATGACCTCATCGGGAACCAGTTCCCCTTTGCTCGAATATGATTCCGCCCTCTTCCCGAGGTCTGTGCCTTCTCGAATAGCCTCGCGCAGAATATCGCCAGTGGATATATGGGGAATCTGATACTCCTGAGAAAGGATTTGCGCCTGAGTGCCTTTGCCTACACCGGGCGGACCGAATATGATAAGTCGCATTGTTGGTGTATTGGTGTACTGGTGTATCGGTTAATTGGTTAGATGGTCAATTGGCTCACCGTACGCTGATAACCTGAAGGCTGAACATCGTTCCCTCTTTGTGCAATTAACTCCTGACCGCTAACTGACCACACGCCGCATCAATGTCTTCGCCTGCACTGCTTCGCATCATCACCGTGAAATTTGCACTACGTAGCTTCTCAATGAACTTCTCTGCTCGCCTGCTCGGTTTAAGCTGAGCAGCAAATCCCGTCGGCTTGGTGAACTCTATCGGATGAAAAGGAATGATGTTGATCTTACACGGCACCATTCTGGCAAGTCTCGTGAACCGTTTGATGTCCTCATCAGTGTCATTCAAATCATCGAACAAAATATATTCATACGTCGGACGGCGCTTCGTCTTCCTGTAATAATACTGTACAGCAGCCATAAGGCTCTCGAGATTGAATTTCTTGTTGATTGGCATTAGCCTTGTACGGAGGGCGTTATCAGTTGAGTGAAGCGAAATCGCTAATTTGACCTTCTTCTTATCGTCTGCCAGTTGTATGATCTTATCCGCAAGTCCTACCGTGGAAATCGTAATATGCTTTGCGTTGATGGCAATGGAGCGTTCGTTCATGATAATATCCACCGACTTCAGGACATTGTCATAGTTCATCAATGGCTCACCCATTCCCATATAGACAAGGTTTGTAATTCTCTTTTGACTCTGTTTTTGCACCTGCAAGAGTTGGTCAACGATTTCGCTTGCGGTAAGATTCCGCCTATAGCCCATTGTCCCCGTTGCGCAGAACTTGCAGTCAAGCGGGCAACCTACCTGCGTTGAAATGCAAAGCGTGAGTCTTTTCCCTTCGCTGTCATCAGCACTCTCCGCAGGGATCAACACGCTCTCGATCTTCGATCCATCGTGCAGCTCGAACAGAAACTCAGAGGTGCCGTCGTGGCGGGAGATCTGTGTTCTGACAAGTTTGATTTGTTCTATGCAGGCGACTTCATCAAGTTTTGCTCGGAGCGACTTCGAGAGATCCGACATCTCCGCGAAGCTCGAAACGCCCTTGTTATAGAGCCAATAGAAAATTTGATTAGCGCGATAACGTTGTTCTCCGATTTCCTCAACGAAGGACGCTATTTTATCTATCATCAAGCCTTTGAGATTCTTCTTCCGTTGCATGACGACGCAAATTTACGAAATAATCTGTTGGGAAGCAAGGGGGTGAAAAAACTTGCATAACTCGCATTTTTTTGTTACATTTGTTGGCATTAAAAACAGAAAGTGTCGAGAACAGTCGAAGATGCAGAATGTTTGAGGACTTGAGCCAGAAACTTGAGACGGTGTTCAAAAGACTCCGTGGTCAAGGAAAGATTACGGAAAGCAACGTTGCTGACTCGATGCGGGAAGTCCGTCGCGCGTTGTTAGATGCCGACGTCAACTACAAGGTTGCTAAACAGTTTGTCGAGGATGTCCAGAAGCGTGCCGTTGGACAGGAAGTCCTGACGAGCATCACACCTGGTCAACTCATCGTGAAGATCATTCACGATGAACTCGTGAAGTTGATGGGTTCGTCGAAAGCAGACATTAGACTCTCGCCTTCACCGCCTACCGTCGTGATGATCGCTGGACTGCAAGGCTCTGGAAAGACGACATTCTGTGCGAAACTGGCAAACCATCTGAAAAGTAAGGGACGACATCCTCTGCTCGTGGCGGCGGACATCTATCGTCCAGCAGCCATTGAACAACTGAGGCTTCTAGGAAACCAGATAGACGTTCCGGTCGTCTCAGGCGGCGAGAATGATGCCGTTGCCATTGCTCAGGGTGCACTCGACTATGCCCGACAGAATGCCCGCGATATCGTTATCATAGACACGGCTGGACGCATGCACATTGACGAAGAGATGATGAAGGAGGTGGAGGAGATCAAGAATCGTGTCGAGCCGCATGAGATTCTGTTTGTGGTTGATTCGATGACCGGACAAGACGCCGTGAACACGGCAAAAGCCTTCCACGACAGGCTGGACTATGACGGTGTGGTTCTAACGAAATTAGACGGCGACACACGAGGCGGCGCTGCCCTCTCCATCCGTTCTGTCGTGGATAAGCCCATCAAGTTCGTGAGTGTAGGGGAGAAACTGGATGCCTTGGAACCGTTCTATCCTGATCGGATGGCATCTCGCATCCTTGGTATGGGGGACATTGTGACGCTTGTGGAAAAAGCTCAGGAGCAGTTTGACGAACGGCAAGCACAGAAGTTGGAAGAAAAGATTCGGAAGAGTCAGTTCACTTTTGAGGATTTCTTTGATCAGATTCAGCAAATCAAGAAGATGGGTTCGCTTGGAGATATTCTGGGCATGATTCCCGGGGTAGGCAAGGCGATACGCAATGTTGATGTTGATGAAAAAGCGTTTGTCAAGATCGAAGCCATCATCAACTCAATGACAAAAGAGGAACGGCAGAAGCCAAATGTCATCAACGGAAGTCGGCGGAAGCGGATTGCCATGGGAAGCGGGACGACGGTTCAGGACGTGAACCGTCTTCTGAAACAGTTCAGCGAAATGCAGAAGATGATGAAGCAGATGACAAGAGGGAAACATGGGCGAATGATGCAGGGAATGAGACTACCCACAGGTTTTTAGATACACACATCAGCAAGATCACTTTATAGGGAGGAACATCCACACTTGGCAGTCAGACTGAGACTCAGACGCATGGGGAGAAGAAACTTGCCCATGTACAAGATCGTTGCAGCCGATTCGCGTTCACCTAGAGACGGACGATTTCTCGAAGCCGTTGGTGCGTATAACCCACGTACGGAACCAGCTCAGATTGATCTCAAAGAGGAGCGAGTGTTCTATTGGTTAAAACGAGGTGCCCAACCATCGGATACCGTACGCAGTCTTCTCCGACGCAAGGGAATCATGCTGAAGTGGCATCTGTTGAGGAAGGGCGCCGATGAGGACGCGATCCGAGCCGCTCTGGAGAAGTGGCAGATGATGCAGCCGGAGAAAGCAACGCGCGAGGCAGATCGAAAAGTCAGAAGGGCGGAGATAAAGAGAAAGAAGAGAAAGGAAGCTGCAGAACAACCGAGCAGCACAGAAGCCGCGCCTCCCGCGGAGGCACAGCAGTAACGCAGCATCAATGCTGGACCAACTTCATTGATTTCATCATGAAGAAGACGGAAGGTTCCTTGCCTATGGGCTGTTGTGAGTGAGACTTCCCTCTGCGTGTTCTATGGGCAACGAGTTATTTCTGATTGGTGCCATCACGAGGAGTGTTGGTGTCAAAGGTGAGGTCAGGATTTCACCGTTTACGGATTTCATCAAACGGTTTTATGATCTGAGTGACGTGTTCGTCGGAGCGAGCAGTGAGTGCGTTGAGAGGTATCGCATTGAACGCGTGAGAATCAGGGGCAAGAATGTCTTCCTAAAATTCTTTGGCATTGACAGTGGCAGTGAAGCAGATGCACTTGTTCATCAAGGAATCTACATCACCGAAGAGACGGTGGTCAAGCTGCCGAATGATGCGTACTACATCCATGACATTATTGGTGTATCGGTGTTCGACGAAGAGGGTCAACGACTCGGCGAAATCGTTGATGTGATGGTACTACCGGCAAACGATGTGTACGTGCTTAGGACGGAAGAGCGAGAAGTTCTGATACCAGCGATTAAGCCCGTGGTGAAAGAAGTGAACGTGCAGAAACGGAAGATGGTTATTCATGTGATGGAAGGATTATTGGAATAAATGAACGACAGGTAATGGGTCACTAATCTCGCATGTGCGATGAGAATTGACGTCATATCTGGTTTGCCCAAATTGCTGGAGAGTCCGCTGAGTGAGAGCATCATCAAGCGGGCAGGAGAAAAGGGGCTGGTAGAGATTGTGGTTCATAATCTGAGAGACTATACACACGACAAGCACAAGACGATTGATGACGCTCCCTATGGCGGTGGAGCGGGAATGATCTTGAAACCGGAACCGATCTTTGAATGTATTGAACGACTGAAAACTCAGCGGGGGTATGATGAAATCATCTTTCCAACACCTGACGGAGAGCTGTTCAGTCAGAGACTGGCGAACGAGCTTTCACTGAAGAGCAATCTGATTCTGCTGTGTGGTCACTATAAGGGTGTGGATGAGCGTGTACGTCAGGTTCTCATTACGCGTGAGATTTCCATCGGCGACTATGTTTTAACCGGAGGTGAGCTTCCTGCCCTTGTCATTCTTGATGCTGTAGTGCGGTTGATCCCAGGTGTACTCAGCGATGGTGAGTCATTGCTGACGGACTCATTCCAAAGTGGTAAGTTGGATTGTCCACACTACACCCGTCCGCCAGAGTATCGGGGGATGAGAGTACCGGAAGTGCTCCTATCAGGCAATCATGCCGAAATAAAACGGTGGCGTGAGGAACAAGCACTGGAGCGAACAGAACAGCGGAGAAAAGATCTCTTGTAGGGACAGAACACCGTTCTGTCTGTACGATGGGATGTTTTTCACTTTTGTCATAGAAAACTGGAGATGATAACATGGATAAATTGAAACTTGTCGAAGCAACCCAGATGAAGACCGATATACCGAGGTTTGAACCAGGGGATACCGTAAATGTTCATGTTAGAGTAATTGAAGGCGATAAAGAGCGCATTCAGGAGTTTCAAGGTATCGTCATCGGTCGGCGCGGAATGGGCATGGGGACGACATTCACCGTAAGAAAGATATCTGACGGTGTTGGTGTTGAACGCACATTCCCACTACACTCGCCAAGAGTAGCGAAGGTTGATCTGATCCAAAAAGGAAGAGTCCGCAGAGCGAAGTTATACTATCTTCGTCAACTTGCTACCAAAGCTGTTCGCCAGAAGACAAGTGCAGCATGAGATTCGGCAGCGGCAGATGAATGTAAACAGCATGGATACTGAGTGCACTTCCGCATCATTTAGAGGCGATCGCCACCACCGCCCTAGACTAGACTTGCCGCCCCAGCCTGCCTTGATGTAACGGCCAGTCCAAATCAATCTCTTGAAATAAGGAAGAGAAACGCGCGCTAGAGACTGACACTGGATGAATTCTGAGAGATGTGGCGGTCCGAACCGGACTCTTGTCGAAAGCCATCCTCCAAACCTGTCGTCTCCGTGAAAAGTTCTTGACTTTCGGGTTTCTTTTAATTATGTTGTTGGCGTGGGAATAGCGAGCGAGCTGTGTCGAGTTAGTGAAGCTATATTGACGGTTGGGTGCGCATGAAGAGCGCAAAGGTGAGATACCATGCACTGAAGTCCCGTCGTGACGGGACCTCTCAACTCCGCCATCCGCCTTAGGCGGACGGCTGAGGAAATCCCTATGCCAATTACCATGACGGTAGGTGGCATAGGGATTTTGCGTTTGTATCTGTAGTTGGTCAACCGAGAAGATTCTAACCTATCGCCACAGTGAAGTGCAGGGCTGTTCGGCCCCTGGATCGCATCCGGAGATAAACATCTTAGAGTTCTTCCGATTCTGAAATCCTTTGTGGAATTATCGGAAGATGCATTTTGAAACATAACTCTGAAGGAAGTCCATGCTTCTTCTTAAACGTTTTCCTGTGCAGAGAAATGTGACGACGAAAGTACTGTCCGCAGCGTTGCCGTTAATTCTACTCGTGTTCCGCTTATCTGCCCAACCAGACACCACGAAAAATTTCTATCCGTTGCAAGTAGGGAATGCCTGGCAGTATAGGGTAGAGGGTGGTTGGCCCGGGGACACCTCAATCACAACAGCAGAAATAATCCGAGATACGTTGATGCCGAATGGGAAAAAGTACCATGTCTTTGATGGCGGGCTACCCATACGTATTGACGATTCGTTGAACACTTACCGATATAGCCGCTATATAGGAGAGTCAGGTGAGTTCTTGATGGACAAGTTGGGTGCGCAGGTTGGTGAGACATGGATGAGTTATAGAAGTGGATCAGGGACAGCAACGATGGTAGGCTATGGTAAGGCGGTTGTTCTTGGCGATGCAGTTGAAACCAGGGAAATCGAGTATGGTCGCGGTGTGGATGTGAAGCTGATTGATTTCGCAGATGAATTCGGACCTTATTATATACTCGCAGAGTGGGGGATTAGGTTTTATCTCATTGGGGCAATCATCAACGGAAAGAGGTATGGGAGCCTCCTTGTATCAAGCACTCAAACAAGGGCGGAATTGCCATCAGATTTCGTTGTTGAACAGAGTTTCCCGAATCCATTTAACAGTATTGTCACTATCGTGTATCACCTTCCACAAGCGGGGGAGGTTAAGGGGGAGGTTTATAACGCACTGGGAATGATGATAGGGACAATAATCCCCCCACAGCGACTGGGAGCCGGAAAGCACAGTGTGCGCTGGGATGGCAGAAATGATTTTGGAGGCAACGTTGGCTCTGGAGTGTATCTTATTCGGCTCAGATGGAATCATAAGATGAGAACGATCCGTGTAGTTTATCTAAAATGAACAAAGCAGCAGGAGAAGATCTTCCAGTCTTGAGGCTCTCTCAGACTTAACTGCAGCATTTTCCCACCGCTCGCTTGAATTTCACCGAAAGAATCCTTAAATTGTGTCGTGATTCTATAGAAGTGAAATTGGGATTTCCGTTCTCCTTACCACCATGCTCAAGTCGCTTCACATTCAAGACTACGCCCTGATCGAGAGTATCCAAGTCCAGTTTGACAGCGGACTGAACATATTGACGGGCGAGACGGGTGCCGGGAAATCCATCATCATTGATGCACTGGGTCTCCTGCTCGGTGAGCGTGCAACCATCGAGGAAATCCGCAGAGGAACTGAGAAAGCAATCGTTGAAGGAGTGTTGAACGTCTCAGGCAACCAAACACTCAAAGCACTTCTGGAACAGCATCAAATCGAATGCGCTGAAGAAGTTATCCTGCGACGTGATGTTTCCGTCAAGGTGCAAAGCCGATGCTTCATCAATGACACACCGGTAACACTATCGTTCTTGAAAGAGGTGGGCGACATGCTAGTGGATTTACATGGTCAGCATGAGCATCAGTCGCTCTTGAAATCGGAAACACATATTGAACTGCTGGACGACTTTGCCGGCTTAGGCGGAATGGTGGAGGAGTTCAAGACTTCCTATCAAGAATTGAACAGCCTCTTCGCAGAACTGAAATCCCTGATAGACAGAGAAGCACTACTCAAGGAGAGAAAGGAACTATACGAGTTTCAGATCAAAGAGATTGACAGTGTCAATCCCCGTGTGGGCGAGATGGAGGAACTGGAAGCAGAATTGAGAATACTGGAGAACGCGGAACGATTGTACGATGCAACAACGAGACTGTATCAACTCTTGTATGAGAACGATGGTTCCATACACGATCAACTCGTCCTTGCCCGGAATCAGTTGGATGACCTTGCTCAGATAGATAAGTCGTTTCATGAAGCAACGGAGGAATGTCGTTCTGCAGAAGTGATTGTGGACGAGCTGCGGAAAACCATCCAGAGTTACAATGCACGCATTGAATTTAATCCTGAGCGGTTGGAGGAGATTCGAGATCGGCTGGGTCAGCTTACTCACTTGAAGAAAAAATATGGCGGTTCGCTGGAAACGGTGATCGAGCATCGTCAGAAGATCGGGAAAGAGTTTGCCCTCGCCGAGAACTTCGAGACTGAGATCCAGAAGCTGCAGGCAACGATCGAAGGCGAGAGAAGAAAATGTTCGAACTTAGCTCAGAGACTATCCACAAAGCGACGCGAAGTGGCAGGTCGCTTGAGCGGGCAAGTAGTGAACGCCCTCAAGGAGCTTGGCATCAGCAACGGGAGTTTTGAAGTCAAAATCGAGAACAGGAGCCAGAAAGCAGACTCCAGAAATCCGACCAAGGGTTATGTGAAACTAGGGAGGGAGTTTTATGAGACAACTCCATGTGGAATTGATTTTGTCGAGTTCCATATTTCCACAAACATCGGCGAAGATGTCAAGCCTCTCGTGAAGGTTGCTTCCGGTGGTGAGATTTCTCGTGTGATGCTTGCGCTGAAGATGATTCTCGCAAAATCTGACAGACTTCCGATACTCGTGTTTGATGAGATTGACATCGGTATCAGCGGTCGCATCGCACAGAAAGTGGGAATCAGTCTAAAGACGCTCTCGAACTTCCATCAGATCATTGCCATCACCCATCTCCCTCAGATTGCCGGCTTAGCCGAGACGCACTTCGTCGTTGAAAAGACAGTGGACAGGAAGCGAGCTGCGACCACCATTCGAAAACTCGAGCTCGATGAACGAGTTCGAGAGATTGCCAAACTAATGAGCGGTGAGGAAGTGACGGAGGCGAGCTTGAGAGGAGCAAGAGAACTAATGGAAATAACGAAATGAAAAATGGAACACGGATTGAATCCCGCAAAGCGGGACAGAGAATAATCCGTGTGAATCGGTCGAATCCGTCAAATCAGTGTCCTATTATCATGTTTGAAAGACAGAAAGCCATACTCATTTGATAGTCTATGTCTCTTCATATCTACAACACTCTCGCACGCCAGAAAGAAGAATTTCGACCACTGCAGGAAGGCAGAGTAGGAATCTACGTCTGCGGTCCAACGGTCTATGACCACTCGCACATCGGACACGCCAAGAGCTATGTATCCTTCGATGTGATTGTCCGCTACCTGCGGTATCTCGGTTACAGAGTGCTCTATGTCCAGAACATCACGGACGTTGGTCACATGCTCGAATCAGGCGAGGATCGCATTCTGCACGGTGCAGCGCGCGACAGTTTACAGCCGATGCAGATGGTCGAGACCTACATGCGCAGTTACTTTGAGGATATGGATAAGCTCGGTATCTTGCGTCCGGACATATCTCCCCGCCCAAGCGGTCATATCATTGAACAGATCGAAATGATCAAGGACCTGCTGGCGAAAGGTTATGCCTACGAAGTCAACGGCTCGGTGTATTTCGATGTGAGCAAATTCCATGAATACGGAAGACTCTCCGGGAGAAAAGTTGAGGATATGGAGGCTGGCGTGCGAATTGATGTGAAGGAGGAGAAGAAGCACCCTGCTGATTTCGCTCTCTGGAAACGAGCTGAGCCAGAGCATATCATGCAGTGGCAGAGTCCGTGGGGAAAAGGATTTCCCGGCTGGCATATCGAGTGTTCAGCAATGAGCATGAAGTATCTCGGTGAAAGCTTCGACCTACATGGAGGCGGAATCGAAAATGAATTTCCTCATCACGAGTGTGAGATTGCCCAGAGCGAAGCTGCGACAGCGAAGCCATTTGTGAAGTACTGGATGCATAACAACATGGTGACTGTTGACGGTCAGAAGATGGGTAAATCGCTTGGCAACGCTGTTTATCTGAAAGAGTTGTTCAACAAATACGATCCTCTCGTGGTGCGTTTCTTTGTTCTGCAAAGACATTATCGCAGCACATTGGATTTCAGCGATGCAGCAATGGATGGAGCAAAGAAGGGGTTAGAGAGACTTCTTCATACGGTAGAGCAGCTGCACATTGAGATTGCGAAGAATCAACCAGGCAAGAAAGTAGAGATTATCAATCTCTCTGGATATAAAGAAAAGTTCATTGAAGCGATGGACGATGACTTCAACACCCCTCAGGCGATCGCTGTCCTGTTCGATCTAAGCAAGGAGGTCAACACTGTTCTAAATTCTGGGGAACAGCTTAGCTCAGAGTCATTGACAAACGCTGATGCGCTCTATCGTGAACTTGGTCATGAGGTACTCGGTATTGTTCCGAGAGAATTGGGTACACGAAAAGCAGAGGGCGCAGTATCAGAGGATCGTCTAATTAGTCTTTTGATAAATCTACGGAATGAAGCACGAGCAAATAAGAACTGGGCACTCTCAGACAAAATCCGTGAAGAATTGGAGAATCTCGGCGTGATACTTGAAGACAAAAGAGAAGGGACTGTGTGGAGGAAGGCTTAAACCACCAGAAGAAAATGGACCACGGATAACGCGGATGTGACGGATATGCACAGATTTATCCACCAATATTTGATCTGTTGAATCAGTTCCATCGTGGAAGTGCTATCCACACGGATGACAGAGAGCAACCATCGGCTATCCCAGAACTATCCAAACCCCTTCAATCCAATGACAAATTTCGAGTCCCGAATTCTACATCTGTTTCTCTCGAGGTCTTTGATGTATTGGACAGAGAAGTGGCAACCCTGGTAAGTGAAGAAAAGAGTCCTGGGAACTATCGTGCGACATACGACATTCGTTATTCGACACTCGACATTCTATCCAGCGGTGTATATCTTTATCAACTTCGCGACGGTGAATATGTCCAACAAAAATCAATGGTCGTGATAGAATGAAAATCACAGTTTATTATCTGATCGTCTGTCTTATAACAACGCTCGGTTCCAGGATGTTCGCTCAAGATACAGCGCGTTACATTCCCATCACGATTCCGACCCGTGATGGAAAAGTTCTTGCGGCTGATCTATATTCCCTTGACACCACTGCAGCAAAGCCCGTCATCCTCGTCCAGACACCATACAACAAAAATTATTATCGCATCAGAGTTGGTCTGCCGGAAGCAGGCGGCTCATCGTTTCCTTACGACAGTGTGCATTACAATTGCGTAGTTGTTGATTGGCGTGGATTCTACGGCTCGAAGGATGCGGATGTATCCGGCTACGATAGAGGCTTGGATGGCTACGATGCCGTTGAATGGATAGCATATCGGCGGTGGTGCAATGGCAAAGTCGGTACGTGGGGACCGTCCGCTCTGGGTCTCATTCAGTTTCAGACAGCCAAACACCATCCGCCGCATCTTGTCTGCAGTATGCCGCTGGTGAAAGATTATAAAATTGCGTACTCGAATTTTTATTATGGTGGCGATTACCTGAAGGAACACAATGAGACGATGGAAAGACTCGGGTTTCTCCCGACGGAGTTCATATTAGCAAACCCATCATATAATCCGATGTGGAGGCTCCTCGAGACAAGTTCGGATTATCCCGATTCGATTGCCGTACCCATGCTTCTGATTGGTGGATGGTACGACCATTATCCTGATGATGTGATTCGTGCTTTTCATGATCTTAAAGCGAGAAGTGCACCATCAGTTCGCTCGAAGCACAAATTCATTATCGGTCCCTGGATGCATTCAGAAATAGGAAAATCGAAGCAAGGAGAGTTAGAGTATCCGAACGCCGTTGGGATCTCTGATACCGCAGCAATGCGTTTCTTTGATTACTATCTGCGGAACATGCAGAGCGGGTACGACCAAAACCCGACTATACGCTACTACCAGATGGGAACAGATGAATGGCGCTCAACAAGCGATTGGTATTCGCTCGGCGGTGCAACGGATACGTTGTATCTGCAATCGGGCGGCTTGTTATCACGAGCTGCACCACCACAGAGTGCCACACCTGATTCGTTGAGGTACAATCCGCGCGATCCTACACCCTCTTACGGCGGTGTGAGATTTAATCCGTTTGACCCGTCGGTTCAGGGTGGACCGCTCGACCAGCGACAGCGTGTTGAAAGCCGCAGCGATGTTCTCACGTACACCACTCCGGTTCTCCAAAATGATTTGATGGTGGACGGAGCAACAGAAGTTCGACTCTATGTGTCATCCAACAGAAAAGATACAGACTTCGGTGTACGTTTGTGCGATGTGTACCCCGACGGACGCTCCATGATTCTGACGGCTGGTATCAGACGAATGCGCTTCCGCAATTCGTACAGTGTGGAAGATTTAATGACACCCGGGCAAATATATCCTGTGACGACTGAACTGCAAAATCTTGCAATGACGTTTCTGAAGGGACACCAGTTGCGGATTGATGTGAGTTCATCGGACTACCCACGTTTTGATATCAACCTGAATAATGGCGGTGTTCTTTACAAACCAGGCGATACGCTTGTCGCGACGAATTGTATTTATCACGATGCGAGTTGTCCATCTCGGGTTTTGCTGTCAACGACGGCCATCACAAGCGTGAAAGAATCTCTGCCCATGGCGCCGCAAGGCTATCGGCTTGAACGAAATTATCCGAATCCCTTCAATCCTGCCACCACGATTCGTTTCTCACTTCCACAGCGCGAACACGTGACGCTGAAAGTCTTCGATGTGCTTGGAAGAGAAGTGGCAACCTTGGTAAATGAAGAAAAAAATCCTGGAAACTACCGTGTGACATTCGATATTCGATCCCGCTTTGCGGGAACATTCGACATTCTATCCAGCGGTGTGTACTTCTATCGTCTGTCGGCAAAGGGTTTCACTGAAACAAACAAAATGATCATCAGCAAATAGAGAATGGAAAACAAGCCTACTGTTATATCAACCTGGAAGCATGGTCTTGCGGCAAATGAAGCGGCGTGGAAGGTGCTCATCAGTGGCGGCAGTGCACTTGACGCGGTGGAACAGGGGGTGCGTGTCGCAGAGGATGATGCCACAGTGACGAGTGTCGGTTACGGCGGTATGCCCGATGAAACCGGTCAGGTGACGCTTGACGCCGCGATTATGGACTGGCGTGGCAATGCTGGTGCCGTTGCGTTTCTTGAACATATCAAGAATCCGATTTCTGTTGCCCGACTTGTGATGGAGGAGACCAAACACGTGATGCTTGCCGGTGAGGGCGCACTAGAATTTGCACTGGCTCACGGCTTCGAGAAAACAGACTTGCTGACGGAACATGCGCGCAATAGGTGGTTGGACTGGAACGCCCTTAGCGATAAAGCGAACTGGCGTCCACCTATGCCAAATGAGGAAGACCACGATACAATTGGTCTGCTCGCCCTCGACAGCGACGGAAATCTCTCCGGTGCCTGCACGACAAGCGGACTTGCGTTCAAGAAGCGAGGGCGTGTTGGAGACTCGCCCATCATCGGTGCAGGGCTATATGTTGATAACGAAGTTGGTGCCGCCGCAGCAACAGGTAACGGAGAGCAAGTGATACGAGCATGCAGCAGTTTTCTCGTCGTAGAGAAGATGAGAGAAGGAATGACTCCGCAACAAGCGTGTGAGCTAGCGATTAAGAGAATGCTCAAGATGAACGGCACCCGTGATTTTCAGGTCGGCGTTATCGCTCTAAGCAAGAAAGGGGAAATTGGTGCGGCAAGTGTGAGAAAGGACTTCCAGTATGCGGTCTATAAAGATGGAGAGAATACATTGTGGAATAGCGTCTGTTTTGTTGAGGGATAAGGGTGACCGGAAAAGAACCTGTCATTGCGAGTTCCCAAGCCTGACAAGCCGGGATAACTCAGACATTAACACCTTTTGCGGAAAAGGATGAAGCGCGACATTCATGTCGCACGACGAGCTGAAGCTCGTCCTACAACGCTTCAGCCCATAGTAGGTCCTTGGCTAACTGTGCCTTGCCTTTTCGCTTCCCCTTTAGGAACATAACCTTCTTAACGGACATATAACAAGTGTACAAGACAGAAACCACTACTCTGTTGAGCAAGTTTCGATAGATCGTAGCGCAAGATTTATCTCGCTTCTAAAGCAGCGATTTAGAAGTCGCACTGCAAATCCAGTATAAAAACAGAAACTGCCATGAACTCTACTAAAGCCAAGGTGCTTTATGAAACAGATCATCAGTCGTAGAGGAGTTGTTCTGCCACTTGCGCTGTTTGCTCTCCTGTTCCTTTCAGCCATGAGAGTGGCGGACAAAGATTACAGCTTCTACCTATCAACCTCGAAAGTGTTCTCACCCGGCGATGAGGTCACGTTCCAACTCGAGACATATAATCTTTCAGGAACCATTAAGCTTCGGGTGTATCAGATTGACGACCCTGTCAAATTCTTCCAAAAGCAAAGGAATCCGCACCATCCAGATCTCAGAAGCCTCAACGAGACGAGTATCTTCAAAATCTTCGGTGAAGCTGCTAACAAAATCCAGCGAGATGCTCGGCAGATTGCCCGCGCCTACATGAAAGCCGAAAGCCGGGTGAACATCCGCGATATGGCAGGAATAGAAAAAGCGGAGGAAAAGAAGGCAGCTGAAGAGCAACAGAAAGTTCCCAAAGAACTCGAGGGCTACAAGATCGTGAAGGAGTGGACGGAGCAGATTATCAAAACAAAGGAATGGTGGAACTACCAGACGGTGCGAGCAGACATCAAAGAGGCTGGTGTCTATCTCGTCGAGGGCAGAGCTCTTGACAAAGTTGCCTACACCATGCTGGTGATCTCAAAGTGTGGGATGGTCACAAAACGGTCTGGAACCAAATTGGTTGCGTATGTCGTGGACAAGAAGACCGGTGAGCCGATTTCTGACTTTGAACTGTCCTTCTATGAAAAGAATAAGAAGATTGGGAAAGGAACAACTGACAAGAAAGGACTCTATACACTAACGATAGAAAAGAAAGAGCAAGCAACTCCGACTGAAGAGGAAGGTGAAGAGTTCGACTGGGAATACGGCGGCGGCAATATTCTGATAATGGGTATCAAGGATGGAAACCTTGTCATCTCCGATCCTTATTACTACTCCTATGATAGAGAACAGGGGTATTATGTGTACGTCTATACCGAGCGTCCCGTGTATCGTCCAGGACAGGATGTCTTCTTCAAAGGTATTGTAAGAAAGAAAGACGATGAAGGACAGTTGGTGAATTTCCCAAATCAACTTGTGAAGATTACCGTCACCGATTCGAGAGGCAGTGTCGTCTACAAAGACTCAATGAAGACAAACGAGTTTGGAAGTTTCCATGGGAGTCTGAGACTTGCCGAGGAACCACCACTGGGTTTCTACAACATCCAAACCGTTGTCGAGAATAGGACTTACACTAACAACTTCGAAGTCCAGGAATATAAGAAGCCAGAATACAAAGTTGAAGTTGCATTCGACAAGGATCATTACGCGAAAGGTGATGTTATCAAGGCGACCGTCAAGGCGGACTATTACTTTGGTAGCCCTGTGACGAACGCCGACGTTGAGTATTATATCTATCGCAGTCGCTACTGGCGTCCGTGGTGGAAGGGAACAGATTATGCGTGGTATTACGAAGAAGATGAAGAGTATTACACCTATCGTCAGGAACTGCTCGATAGCGGCACGGGGAAAGTTGACAACAACGGAAGGTTCGAACTCACCTACTATACCGATGTCAAGGCAAGAGAAGACTACGTCTATCGCATTCAAGCGAATGTCATAGATAACAGCCGAAGGGCGATCTCAGGTGCCAAGAGCGTGGAGGTGACACGAGGGCTGTTCTATATTTCCTCGCAGACGGATAAATACGTCTATAAGCCGAAGGAAGATGTTCGACTCAAGGTACGAATCGCAGATTTCAAGGAAAATGGTGTGATGGCAAACTTCGCTGTCAAGGTCATCCGACAGTGGTGGGATAGAACAGAATACTGGGATAACAATGTAAAGCGATACAACTATCAGCATCACGAGCAGGAAGTGATGACTCTAAGCAGCGCGACGAATCGTGATGGCAGCGGCACAGTGAACTTCTCAGTACAGGAGAACGGCTACTATCGCTTGGTCGTCAGTGCAAGGGATTCGCGCAACAACTACATTGATGAGACCAGCTATCTTTATGTCACAGACGAGCGTTACTACGCGTACTGGGGGGAGGAATCCGCAAAGATTCAAATAATTCCCGACAAAGACAGTTACACTGCCGGCGAGACAATGCATGCTCTGATCGTGCTGCCGACTTCTGGAATTGACGCACTGGTGACCGTTGAAGGTGAGGACATTCTTGATCAGAACGTCGAACGATTTGATGGGGTTTCTAAAGTGATTGATGTGAAATTGAAAGATAACTATCGTCCAAATATATACCTCTCTGTTTCGACTCTCTTCAATGACAACTTTTACAATCAGAGCAAGCGAGTGCTCATTATCCCGCAGGAGAAGTTTCTCAACGTCGAAATTCTGAATGACAAGCAGACCTACAAGCCGCAGGATCAAGGTGAGTTGACGGTGAAGGTCACTGACGAAAACGGTAGATCGGTACGCAATGCGGAAGTCTCCGTCGGTGTGGTGGACGAAAGCGTGTATGCGATCTCGCCCGAGAGAACGACGGACATCAAAAAGTTCTTCTACAACATACGATACAACTCCGTCCAGACATCATCATCGCTGTTCTTCAACTTCTACGGCTATTCTCGAGGTCTGAGGAAAGAAGAATACTCTGACAACAAGAAGGCGGGTGAAGCAGCTCCACTGATGGCAACAAGATCGGAGCGAGAGCGCATCGCTCTTGGTGATGTCAAGGGGCAACTCTTCATGGAACCGGCGACTCGTCGAGAGTTCAAGGATATGATGCTGTGGCAGCCAACACTTGTGACGGATGGGAACGGCATTGCCAAAGTACAAGTGAAGTATCCAGACAACTTGACGACCTGGCGAGCAACCGTTCGCGCCATGACCAGAGAAACGGAAGTTGGCAGTGAAATCAGCAGAGTCATTGCACGCAAGAACTTGATAGTTCGGATGGAGACGCCGAGATTCTTCATGCAGAAAGATGAACTGCTGATTGCGACCATCGTGCACAATTACCTCAGCGAAGACAAACAAACGAAAGTCAGTTTGTCGGCAACCAATCTTAACGTTGAGGGGACTGAGAAGATCATAACTGTTCCAAGAAATGGTGAGGTGAAGATTGATTGGAAGGTGAGAACCTCCAGCCCTGGTGAAGCCAAGCTGTTAGCCAAGGCACTCACCAACGAGGAATCCGATGCGATGGAAGTGAAAGTACCGGTGTTGCCTCATGGATTGCAGATCGCGGAGGCGCAGGTGATTGATATTGATGCAAATCGGGAGGTCAAGACAGCAACCGTGAATATCCCGCAAGCTGTGGATTTGAGCAGCGCACAGTTCTACGTCAGTATCTCTCCATCGCTTGCCTCGAGCATACTTGGTGCACTTGACGATTTGATAGGTTATCCTTATGGCTGCGTTGAGCAGACAATGAGCAGATTCCTGCCAACAGTCATCGTGGCAAACACGATGCGCGACTTGAATGTGCCATTAGCGGAGGATGTGAAAAAAGAGATCCCGAAGATGGTGGAGAAAGGCTTGAAGCGACTTTACAACTTCCAGCATGAAGACGGAGGATGGGGCTGGTGGGAAAACGATCAGTCTGACCCGTTTATGACAGCATACGTCGTCTATGGTCTCTCACTTGCAAAGCGCGCCAACTACGAGATTCCTGAAAATGTGATTTCGAAAGGGATCTGGAACTTGAAGGGACACCTGGAGAGCACAGTGAAACTTGACCCCACGACACATGCGTATGTGATCTACGTGATGACGTTCGCCAATGAGCAAGAGAAGGTTTTGGAGAAGTCCATCATTGATGGTCAGTTGGCACGGTTCGATACGAGGGGTATTAACAACTATGCACGGTCGCTCCTGGCATTAGCAAGTTACCATCAAGGCGACAAGGCGACGGCGATGACACTTGTTAATCAACTGGAGGCCGGCACTACCAGCACCGGAACGGCGATTTACTGGACAGGCAAGAGTTGGCACTACAACTGGCAGGACGACGCTGTTGAAACCACCGCCTTTGCACTCAAGGCATTGATTGAAATGAAGGGCAACAGCGACCTCATCAGGAAGGGCGTGCACTGGCTATTGAGTCAGCGGCACGGGTTCTCATGGAACTCGACGCGACAGACAGCAATCATCATCTTTGCCTTGGCGGACTATTTGAAGAACAGCAAGGAGCTTCAGCCGAACTATCTAACGAAAGTGTATGTGAATGACCAGATGGTCATGGAGAAGAAAGTCACACAGGATGATGTGTTCTCTAAAGAGGCGCGCGTGAAGGTGAACGGGCGTTCGCTCAGGCAGGGTGAAAACCGGATTCGGGTGGAAAAATACGGCGACGGGAAACTTTACTTCACCTCCCGGGTGATGTATTACTCAGCAGATGAAAACATCCAGCCGAAGAGTGCCGGATTCAAAGTAACAAGGGAGTATTTCAAACTTGTGAAGCAGAGAAGGAGTGAGGAGATCGTCTATGTGAAACAGCCCTTCACTGGGACCGTGAAGTCAGGAGACGAGATCTTCGTAAAGTTGCACATTTACTCTGACGACAACTATGAATATTTCATGCTCGAAGATCCACTGCCCTCAGGCTGCGAGGTGATTCGGAAAACAGATGGATACAAGATTGCAGATGAGGATGGCTACAGCGGCGGCGAGTATTATGGATGGCGATGGTGGTGGGAAGAGCGAGACGTGCGAGATGAGAAAGTCGCGTTCTTTGCACGATATTTCTATTCAGGTGAACATGCCTTTACTTACATCGTTCGTGCACAGATTCCTGGAAACTACCACGTGATGCCATCGCTTGCCTCGCTGATGTATTATCCAGAGGTAAGAGGAAATGCTAACGAGGTGAGCCTGGACATTACGGAATAGAATCTTCTGGACTAGCTTGAAAGTGGCGTGGTAAGACATTCTTCTTCCTACAATGAGGAAGATGGAAATCAGAAGTGGCACGGAGTGCCACGATGTGATGCTAAAGCCTCCTGGCACCAAATCGAATGAGCGCCTTCGGCGCCATGGCGCAAGATTGTGAGTCTATGTCTTGCTCCAGATGGCGCTGCAAGCGACAGGCGCTCACTTCTGCATTTACAGGAGACGAGAAGCGAGAAACAAAAGGATCTCGCTACTTGCTTTCGTCTTCATATGAGTGACCACAACTCTCTCTAACACGCACCATCATGATTTATGAATAAACTTTCACTACTACTCGCTCCAATGCTTTCAACAGCAGTCGCTCTGCAGGCCCAAAATCCAGATCAACGATATACCCAGTTCGGTGAGCTAATCATTACGCAGCTTTCTTCCGCACCATTTCCTCATCCAAAACGAGCTGAAGGACACAAATATGACAACGTGATCTATCCGGCCGATAAACACTACAACGACAGCAGCGTAGCAATGTTCATTCCGAAAGGGTATAGGCAGACAGAAAGAGTTGACTTCGCCGTTCACTTCCATGGTTGGTGGAACAATGTTGACAGTGTGTTGCGTCGTTTTCAGCTCATCGAGCAGTTCAGTGAGAGTGAGAAAAACGCCATCTTGATCGTTCCCTCAGGGACCTCGCAACTCTCCCGATTCGTTCGGTGGCAAACTGGAAGATCCAGAAGGATTCGAGAGGTTTATGAGTGATATTATCGAGTGGCTCTTTCAGCAGAAGAAAACGACAAGCAGGCAAATAGGGGACATCATCCTCTCGGGTCATAGTGGGGGCTATCACGTTATTTCCTTTATCCTCATGCGTGGTGGATTAACTGATCATATCAAAGAGGTGTTTCTGTTCGACGCACTTTACGGACAAACGGAAAAGTACGTGTACTGGCTTGATCATCACAACGGCAAACTTATCAGCATTTACACAAAGGATGGCGGGACAAAGGACGAGACCGAAGCATTGATCTCTGATTTGGAGAGTTGGGGCATTCCGCATCTTGCGAGAAAAGAAGCAGATGTGACACCAGAGGATCTGCGAAAGCATCGGCTTGTTTTCCTCTACACCAACCTTCAACACAATGAGGTGGTTGATGGACACAGGAATTTTCGGGATTACCTAAAAGCAAGTGCACTATCGGAACGAGAACACCGTTAGCATGACGCGTCACCTGCCGTTCTCACAGCATCTGCAACACGATGAAAGATGTCGAGCGCACGAGGCCACAGGCAGACTCTCTCCGTATTGGTTATCGGCAATAGCCGCTGTGTTGAGGGACTTCCTGTTGAGTCTCTTGTGGATTCAAGATGAAAGTCACGCTTGACTTTCTCAGCTCTTTTCGCTAATTTGTGCATGGGCAAAGCTATGTGTGCTTAAAACTCAACGATACAGTTGAGAATGCCATACACTGGTGGTTCAAGGATTCTTTGCCCGACGGTTAGACGACACTGAAAAACAACGACTTAAAGCGGTATGGAATGACGATATCCATGAGGAACCTTCTGGCATACGAATTGTTCAGAATAGTGAATAGATCACAAACCCAAATATATAAAGGAGCAGAGCCATGAACAGAAAGGCGAAAGCAACACTAACTCTACTGATCGGACTTCTGGGGATGGGTCTGCTGATCTCAGGCTGCTACACACAAGTCGCCACTATGAGGTCAGACGAGAGTTACTCCAATGAATACTATGACCAAGATAGCACCTACGCCTCTACGGATACGGCGCGCGGCAATGTTGTCAACAACTATTACTTCTATGGCTACCCTCGTCATAGGTTCTACTTCCGGTTCTATTATCCGTCCTCCTATTGGTTCGACCCATCTTACGATGATTGGTACGGGGGCAATTACTATTGGTCGAGTTCGTACTGGTACCCCGATTGGTATTGGCATCCATGGTGGTACTACGGCGGCTACAGTCCTGGGTGGTATTACCCTTACGGGAATTACTACTACGGGGGTTACTACGGCGACTATAATCCCTACTACTACGGCACTTACTACGGTTATAACAAGGATCGCTCAAGGACGAGAGACTTTGGTTCAACTCGTGGCGCTGGTTCAACGCGGGGCGTATCTACCGGTGGAGCAGGTTTCTTCCTTCAATCCACCATCGGCTACGGGAACTAGAACCGAAAGCACAACGAAGGAAAGCACGACCCGCGGTGCAGCGGGTACAGACAGAACTCGCACTGGAACAGACCGGAATCCGACCGTCGGCGCTGACCGTGCTGGAGGAGGAACACGAGTTGAAGGCAACCAGGGTGGAAGCGGGACACGAGGTCAAGGCAATACACGAGGCGGAAGTTCGAGAGATAGTAAATCGAGAGGCGGAAGCACAAGAGATGATAATCCTAAAGGCAAAAGCAAATACGTTGTCCCCAATGAACTGAAACCCGTGCCGGTGCCCAGCATTCGTCCCAGGACAGAGAGCGGAAGGAGCAGGACACGCACCAATTCGCATCCTTCGTCACAATCGTCAAGTTCTCCGAAATCAGGAGCTACGCCATCGAGTTATACTCCTCCGGCTTAATCATCCTCACCAAGTTACTCTCCCCCACCAAGTAGCAGTGGAGGTACCAGAGGAGGAAGCGGTGGAGGAAGTCGGGGTGGAAGTGGCGGGGGCGGAAGCAGTGGGGGCAGCCGAGGAGGAGGAAGCACCAGAGGACGATAGCCGGTAGAAAAAGCTCACAGAGGCAAATGAAGATGAGACTTATTAGAAGGAAAGAATATCTCGGACTTGTTGTCCTGTTCGCTCTTGGCATCTCTGGTTGCTACACTGTGCTTAAGCATCCAGAAGTAGCAATGAAAGATGATAGCGAGAATGGTTACCGAGCGACGATTGGCTACCGAGATGAGTGCTCAAGCTGTCACACGGAGCGATACAGCGACAACACCTACGACCACGATGTAGCTTTGTTTGGCAATCTCAGCCGCGGAGACGACGGCACCATCAATGGTGAGCAAAATCGAGCCATTACAACCCATGGTCGGCGGTGGAATTACTATCATTATCCGTGGTGGTATGATTATACGCGGGGGGGAGCGGTTCAATCCGGTGGCGGAAGTGGGAAGACTTCAGTTGACAGCCAGTATGATGATAGCAGGCGGAATATCGGCAGTCAAAGAGGAAGTAGTCCTAACACAATCAACATTCCTCCGCCGGCAAGAAGCGTTCCTTCCGCCGCTGGTGCATCAACCAGCAGTGAAAACACAGCGGGTTCATCGCCGCAGAAAGACGCCCGGGGGTCAGTACGGCAGGACTCGACCAGTAATTCAAGGGACAACAGTAACACAACAGATATACGTTCTAACGATGCTCAAAGAGACGAGAGTTCAGACGATGGCAAGAGCGATAGCGGAGGCAAGAGAACAAGCGGTTCAACAAGAGGAAAATAGTTTATGGAGAGAATGCTACAGCCTAATTCACGACGATTCTTCACTTCATAAACTTGATAGGTGACAACCATGAAAATCAAAATGAATATCGGATGGACAGCGATCACGCTTTGTATATTGTTGTTTGCGGTACAGACTTCAGAAGCACAATTTATCGAGGATGCCTTGCGGTTGGCGGTACCTGGACTCGGTATTGGTGCTCGTTCTCTAGGAATGGGCGGAGCTTACACGGGCGTCGCTGACGATTACAGCGCAACATTCTGGAACCCGGCGGGATTAGCACAAGTCAAACGAATGGAACTGATGGGTGGGCTCTCGACGCTGTCATATCAGAACAACGGCACGTTCTTGAACGCGTCAAGCAGTTCATCCAACAGCTCAACCGGCTTGAACAACATTGGCTTTGTGTACCCATTCCCGACGATTCGAGGTAGTCTGACATTTGCAGTTGGCTACAACCGAGTAAATGACTTTACAACCACACTTTCGTTTAACAACTTCAACCCGAATAGCTCCATTATCCCAACACTCTATAACAAGAATTACGATCAAGACATAGCATATCAACTTTATTTGAATGATAGCCTTGGAAATACTCCTATTCAAAGAAATGTCAATCAGCGAGGGACTGTGCTCGAAGGAGGAGGATTAAACAACTGGTCCTTTGCAGGTGCACTTGATATTGCGCAAGATTTATCCGTTGGATTAACACTCAACATATTATCGGGAACCTACACCTATGATAGAAATTTCATCGAGGAGGACACGAAGAATGTCTATAATACACTCCCCTGGGATTTCAGAAGCTTGACGCTGCACAACATCATTACTGGGGACATCAGCGGGGTGGGGGGAAAGTTTGGGCTATTGTATCGGTGGAAGGACGTTCTACGATTCGGCGCGACAATCAAAACGCCCTCAATCTACACTATCCGGGAAGATTACTCCACTGACGGCAACAGCTATTTCGACAACGGGGACACCTATTACTACAAACTCCCCGGCACCGACAAATACGATGTGGTGACACCATGGGTGTTTGGAGGAGGCGTATCAGTGAGTTACGCCGGATTCACCGTGTCTGGCGATGTGGATTACACTGATTACACGCAACTTCGATTTGATGATGCTAACTCTGACGTTGCTGCATTGAATACCGACATTAAACAGTTTCTTCAAGCGGTGACAAGCCTGAGAATAGGTGGTGAATACACCATTCCTGATATTAACGTGCAGTTACGTGCTGGTTACGGATATCGTCCATCACCTTACGCTGAAGATAAAGGCATCTCAGACCGACAGCATAAGTATTGGACTGTGGGAATTGGGTTCTTAGTGAGCGAGACATTGATGATTGACGGCGCGTACGCCCGCGGGTCATTCAGCACATACCGTGTCCAGTACGATGATCAATCTTCACGCACTGATGAGAAGGTGACAACGGATAATTTCTTGTTCACACTGTCTTATAGGTTTTGACAACACTACCATCTCAAACGGTTGAGAAAGCAAAAGTCCCAATCCTGCTTATGTGGGATTGGGACTTTCATTACCAGACGTCAGCCTTCTCGGAGAAGGCTGGGATCTAACTTACTTTCCCTCCTGCAGTGCTTTTTCATATTCAACTTTGTACTTCCTGACTGCCTTGAAAATCCCTGTCGCGATCTCCTGTTGGCCTGATGAGCTCTTCAGGAATTTCTCATCGCGCCTGTTGGAGAGATACCCCGCTTCAATTAGAACAGACGGCATCGAAGCCCCAACCAACACAAAGAATCCTGCTTGCATGACACCGCGATTTTCGATCCGTGACTTTCCACTCATCTCCCCAGACACCAACTGGGCAAACCGCTCGCTGTACTTCATGTAAGCGCTTTGTGCCATGGTAACAAGAATGAAGTTTTCATCTGTCAACTCCTTGTATTCTGGTCTCTTCGCGTACCCTTCTTCCAACTTGATGACTGAATTCTCCCGCTCTGCAATGGCAATTGCTTCATCTACTCTTCCAGGGCGAAGCAGATAGATCTCAAAGCCATTTGTCTTATAAGGCTTCTTCGGCATGGAGTTGCAGTGAATGCTGATAAAGAGTTTCCCTCCTGCCTCGTTTGCAATTTGACCTCTTCGATAGAGTTCGACAGAGCTATCATCCTGGCGCGTGTAGACAACCTTAACGCCCTTCAGATTCTTCTCAATTAGTTTGCCGAGCTTCAGTGCGATTGCCAGCGCCAGCTTCTTTTCATAGACACCGGATAGACCAATGGTGCCAACACTTTTGCCGCCATGACCAGGGTCAATGACAATACGGTCAAGTTTCCAGTCTTTACGTCCCTTCGCCTTCTGCTCCTGCTGACGTAGTCTCTGCTGCTCTGACCGATAGATGCTATCAATGCGCTCAGAGCGAATGGGAAGATACACTGGAATCAACAGGTCGTTGCTTTGAGGATCCTGGAAGATATCACTGCTTTCAGCTTTGCGGTTTAATCGAACGTTCAGTTGCAACGCGGTTGGCGATTGGATAGCCTCCACCATCCTTACAATGCCAACGGGTTTCGTCGCTTGAAGCCGATCAACATCTCCCTTTGCATTTGCTATGGTAGTATAGAGTGAGCCGTCGCGACCGATGAAACTTTCATAGTCAGTGAACCTCCTTGCAGCGGTAATGCGTATCAAGTAACCATTCTTCTTCTCCTCCACTTTCAAACTCGAAATATCGAATAGCCTTTCCATGCACGGAGATTTGTTTCCCGGCTTCGCCGATTTGACCGCAATGACCTTATCCATGCCCCTGTAAGAGAGCTCGCTACCACACACCGTATTCAAAAGAGGGATGAAGAATTGGAGAGGAACGAAAATCGCATCCGAAGCGAGAATCACATTGAGAGGAAGTTGATACGTTGTGGAATTGTTTGATCTATCTGCAATTACAATGAATGGGTTGTTCGCCGATGCTTTGATCCTGTATTGCCCACACTTCACCTCAAGTTTCTTCGTCGTGCTGTTGTAATAGACCTGAAGAGAAAGAGCGTCAGACAAATCCTTGAGAGAACCATAAAGAACTTCTCGCTCGTTAAACGCAGCGACCAACTGGGTAGGCTGCTTACTACCTTCGAACACTACTTTCACAATCTCTGCGGAAGTCCCAGCCGAAAGAACTATGGAGAAAAGGAAACAGTATAGCAGTCGCTGAAGCATGCTTTTTTGCTGCCAAACCTAGAGCCTACTTGATTCTCTTGACCGTCACTATGGTCTTGTCATCCGCATAAGGTGCCTCAGCACTGAAAAGCTGCACCTCTTCCAAAATGGATTGTGTAATTTCCTTTGCACTCAAGTCCTTCGCCTCCGCCAATTTGCGGGCAAGTCGTGCTTCACTGTACAGCTCGAAATTGGCATTAGGCGCTTCCGTGATACCATCGGTATAGCACAGTAAGATATCCCCCAGCTTCATGTTGATGTTTTCCACTGAGTATTTCTGATCTGGGGAAAGTCCAAGGGCAGGTCCCGTGACCTCCAGCAGCTCTACGCTATTAACCTCTGACTTGAACAACATCGGATTGTTATGACCCGCGTTGACATAAATGCAGAGACCGTTCTTGGTGTTTAAGAGTTCTACGAAGAACAGAGTGACGAATCTATCATCGGGAAAAGTCTTGTTCACCAAGTTACTGACCTTCCTTACAAGCAAACCCAATTTTGTCTGGTAATCCACCCCCATCCTCAATGCCCCTGAAACATATAGCGCTTCTACTGCCGCTGAGAGTCCCTTGCTCACAGCATCTCCAATTGCTACACCGAGTCGTTCGCCATCATCGCCAATTTCCAGATAATCAAAGAAATCTCCGCCAACGATTCGGTCGGCCAGTGATGCTCCAAACAACTCATACTGCGCAAAGTGGTATTCATGTGCTGGCAGAATGCTCTGCTGGATTTCCCGCGCCTTGTCCAAATCCCTTTCTAACTCCTGCGCCTTCTTCTCTATGTTCCTGCTTTTCATCACTGAAGTGACGGCGTTGCTCACAATATTCAATGTGTAGAGAAAGCGCTCATCTACCGAATCGGTGTTCAAGGCAATGATATACGAATACAGCGGTTGGTTCTGGAATCGGAGCTTCTCACCGACCCCTGTCGCTGAATAGGTTGTGATTCCTTTCTTCCGAAGATACCGATTCGTTTCATCAGCCAACGCCGATTTGCGCCGTCCTACTTCCAAGAAAATCGGATACTCGGAAATCCGTATAGTAAATCCCTCGGGTATGTGATCTACATCTCCCGTCTGGTATACCAAAGTGTAGGAACGTTTGTTGGGTCTTAACTTCCATATTCGTCCACCCTTCACATTCACCTGCTCCTTTCGGAGTACCTCTTCGAGCACATGTTTCAATAATGCTTCATCAGTATCAAATTTCTGAGAAGCGATGCTTTCGATCGTGTGGTAGAGTTTGCGCTGATTCATGAAGCAACCAAGGATGTCAAGCAAGAAGGAATTAGCAGTCTAGATTTAATTCAGTAGAAGGCACCGAAAACATCTCACATCTCCATCGCGCGTAGTCAGCGATAATTGCACATTACAATCTAACATTATTAGTCGTCATAATCAAGTCAAAAGGACACAAATAACGGATTCTCTTATCATGGTCATCCAGAGATGGCTAGGACGATAGTTGTGCCGGCGCCTTCACGCAGTGGTAAGAGGTTTCCCTTCCGTTCCCCGATGGAAGCTATGAACTAGCAGCCTTCACTCCACGCGAGCACATAGAAAAGACTTGACAAAGATAACAAAAATTCTTACACTTGAAACGACATACTGCATGGTTTCATTATCCACGAACAAAGCAAACCGATTTGTTCGTCCTCGCAACAGTAGAACAACTGACGAATGATACAAAGTTTCCACACGAAAATGAAAACTTCTTCGTTAGTTCTAATCCCTTGTTTCATTCCTTTGATTACCACCATTCTACACAGCCAGGATTCATTAAATCACCAAACCGCCTTTTCGGAAGGCATTGGCGTGCACGGGGGGATAGGTTGGCTTGCTGTGCGTGATGAATACATCTCAAAAGAGAGATACGCGGGACTCCTACCATATTCCGCGATAGGTTGGTCCCGTTTTCACGAGACGTACGGATACAATCTAGCGCTGAAGTACGGCTACGGATCAGCTATCAAGAACTACAATGTCTCTTCTCAAATCACAGAGTTTTCACTCAATTGATTCATCCGATAAATAATAAGATGCGTCTTATCGTCCGAAATGCCAAACAATTGGTGACTATCGCAGGAGGCGGCAAGCATATCAAAAGTGGCAAGGAGATGCTCGACGTGCGCGTCATCGAAAACGGTTCCGTTCTGAGTGAGAACGGAATAATCAAGTGGGTGGGTCGCACCGACGAGTTCGGTTTTGAAATCGGTTCAGATGCGCACGTCCTCGACGCATCCGACAGAGTAGTTATGCCTGGTTTTGTAGATGCCCACACCCACGTTGCGTTCGTTGGCAGTCGTGAGAACGAGTTTGCCTTGCGAACGCAAGGGATGACGTATCGTGAGATTGCTGAACGGGGCGGCGGAATCATCAACACGGTCATGGCGGTAAGGGAAGCCACAAAGAAGCAACTGAAGAAAGCTACCGACAAACGACTTGATTCCATGCTTCGTTTTGGCACTACAACGGCCGAGGTCAAAAGCGGATATGGTTTGGATTTCAAGAACGAAATCAAAATGCTGGAGGCGATCAAAGAACTAAACAAGGAACACATTCTTGACCTCGTGCCAACATTTCTTGGCGCGCATGCAATCCCTCCAGAGTTCAAGGGAAGGAAGAAGGATTTTGTTGAGCTGGTGGTTTCGGAGATGATCCCCTACGTTGGTAAGAAGAAACTGGCAAGATTCTGCGATGTGTTCTGCGAACAAGGATTCCTGAGCCTTGAAGATTCAAAGCGGATCTTGGAGGAAGGAAAGAAGTTTGGACTGACACCGAAGGTCCACGCAGATGAATTGACTTCAGGCAATGGTGCAGAACTTGCTGCGGAGGTTGCGGCGATTTCTGCTGACCATCTTGAGCATACCAGAGATGCCGGCATCCGAGCTATGAAGGAAAAAGGCACGATCGCCGTGTTGTTGCCCGGCGTCTCTTTCTTCCTTGGTCATAGTTACGCACCTGCAAGGAAGTTAATTGACGTGGGAGTTCCAGTCGCCATCGCTACTGATTTCAATCCCGGCTCGTGCATGAGTGAAAATATGCAACTGATGATGACCATTGCCTGCACACAGATGAAGATGACACCGGAAGAGGCTATTGTTGCCTCAACGTTGAATGCTGCCGCAGCAATTGGTCTGTCTAGTGACATTGGAAGCATTGAAGTCGGCAAGAAAGCCGATATGCTCATTCTCGATATTCCGAATTACCAATATCTCCCCTATCACTTCGGCGTGAACCATGTGGAGACGGTTATCAAGCAAGGCAAGGTCTTAGAGTTCAATCGGCGATGAGAGGCAAGCTCCAACCCGTGATCTACAACACTTTCTAAAGGAGAACCATTGAATCAGATTGTTGAATGCGTTCCCAACTTCAGTGAGGGACGGAACCTCGATATTATCAATGCGATTGCTGACAGCATCCGCAGAATCTCGGGTGTGAAACTGCTCAGCGTTGAACCTGATAGAGATTACAACCGAACGGTTGTCACCTTCGTCGGGGGACCTGAATCTGTGAAAGAAGCGGCTTTTCAAGCAACGAAGACGGCATCTGAGCTGATTGATATGACAAAGCACAAAGGTGAGCATCCGCGCATTGGCGCCACAGACGTTGTGCCGTTCGTGCCGGTCTCCGGAGTAGCAATGGTGGATTGCGTTCGACTCGCGAACGAATATGGCAAACGAGTCAGCGAGGAACTGAGCATTCCAATCTATCTCTACGAAGAAGCCGCGACGAGACCCGAAAGGAAGAACCTTGCCAACATTCGCAAGGGAGAATATGAAGGCTTGCCTGAGAAGCTGAAGGATCCAACCTGGCAGCCTGACTATGGTCCGGGGACGTTCAATGCGAAGTCCGGCGCGACAGTGACTGGGGCAAGAGTGTTCCTGATCGCCTACAACGTCAATCTAAATACAAACGATTCAAAAGTCGCTCAGGAAATTGCCTCGAGGATACGAGAAAGTGGACGAGCATTGAAGAACGCTAAGGGTGAATTTGTCCTAGACGAGCACGGCGAGAAAGTGATGACTCCCGGTTCCCTCAAGGCTGTGAAAGCCATGGGCGTGTTGCTTGAAGCGCATAACATTGCGCAGGTATCCATCAACCTCGTCAACTATGAAATCACACCACCACACGTCGCATTCGAGGAAGTGAGAAAAGAAGCGGAGAAACTTGGCTTCAAAGCGACCGGCAGCGAAATTGTCGGACTTACGCCGAAGAAAGCACTGCTTATAGCGGGAAAGTTCTATCTTGAAAGAGATGGAAAGACCGTTGAAGTATCAGAAGAAGAATTGATTCAGGTGGCGATTGATCGCTTGGGACTTAGCCAGTTGGATGTCTTCGATTCAGAGAAAAAGATTATCGAATATCAAATCTAGATCGAAATTAGCTTGCCCGTTCTAGATTTCGTAATGGCCAGAGATCTCGAATCAGTCCGTAATCCACAATCCCCAAACTGTAATCCCGTGTTGCTCGCGACTGATCCTAATCTGATTTGGTCAAATCAGAATCGCTGAACTCAACATCATACACTGCAGTTTCTGGAGAAACCCTTATGCTTGTAGATAGGACCGTCAATGATTTTCTCAACGAACTCGCCTCTAACTCACCCGCTCCAGGCGGAGGCAGCGTAGCCGCATTGTTAGGGGCACTCGGTGCAGCACTGACCTCCATGGTGTGTAATCTCACCATTGGAAAAAAGAAGTATCTTGAGGTAACCGAGGAGATCTCCGACGTGCTGAAAGCGTCAGAAGAATTGAGAAGAATCTTCATTGAGTTGATTGACAAAGACACCGAAGCCTTCAACAAGGTGATGGGCGCTTACGGTTTACCGAAGGATACTGATTCACAGAAACAAGTGCGACGCGATGCTGTAGAACAGGCAACGAAACAGGCGGCAATAGTGCCAATGGAAGTTATGAGCGACTGCGCTCGTATGCTGGAACTCACCAAGGTAGTAGCACAGAAAGGAAACCAGAATTCGATCAGTGATGCAGGAGTTGCTGCCTTGATGTTGAGAGCTGCTAGCGAAAGCGCCGCCTTGAATGTGTGGATCAATCTCAGCTCAATAAGCGACAGAGACTTCAGCGCACAGATGCTAGCGGAGATGCAATCAGCGACATCTAGGATTCAAACGCTGACGGAAGATATCCTTCGCATCGTCAATGAAGCGATGGAACTCTAATTCATAGTTGCTCCTCAATATCTCCTGTAATGAAACCTTATGCTCATGAGAAGTCTCTTCTTCGCATCTGTTTGTCTGCTGGTGTCAGCAACCCTTCGGGCTGAACCTCACGACGGAGTCCCGAATTCCCAGAGTATCAAGCTCACAGTTGTCTATCCTAATGAGCGCGAGAGGATCTCCTATTCCAAAGCGCCAACATTTGCCATTGGAACTGTCTCTCCACCATCGGCAAAAGTATGTGTCAATGGCATAGAGGCAAAGGTCGAGATGGATGGTGCATTTCTCGCTCTTGCCCCTATAATCTTTCTTGACAAAGAAAAACAAATCATATCCGGTCAAGACACTGTTACTGTAAATGTGCGATTCACCTGCATCGCGCGATTTAATGGGAAGGAGGATACGCTCGTTGTTTACGCCTTTGCTCCTGTGCCGCTCAAAACCTCTCGCCGTGATACGCTGCTAATTGATACGACCTACTCAATGCAGCCTGATGATAATGTGGTTCTCAGTCCTCACGAAGCCTTCACCGTTGAGTTCAAAGGAACGCCACACTGTGCGGCTTCATTCGACATCGAGGGAGTGATACGAAACATTCCGATGACAGAGACCAGCATGGTGGACAACTACTATTGGGGTGAGGCGGTGTTCGGCAGCGGTGCAAAGGCTACTGGTGATACTATTCAAGGAATCTACAGAGGACATTATCTTTTGCCGGATACCGCTCTCATTGGTGCGAAGATTATTTTCCATCTGAAGCATGAAGAACTTGGTGAGCTTTCTAAAGAAGCGAAAGGAAAACTCTCCGTTGACAATTCCACGATCCTTCGTGTGGTCGAATTCTCAGACAGTATGACCATCGCCCGCACCGGTGCGGAGCTTGGCTACAACCTTTTCATACCGCGAGGAGTGAAGGCAGTTGCTACCGGGAAAAAGGGCGACTGGACACGACTCAAAATTGCTCCCACGGAAGACATCTGGGTTCCAAAGAATGCTACGAAGGAGCTTCCTATGGGAACTCCCCCACCTCGCAGCACCTTGGAGATCATTAGAACAGAAGGGTACGCCGACAAAGTGGAAGTGAAGTTTGCACTGCATGAAAGACTCCCTTACAAGATTGGGCAATCAACTGATCCACAACGACTGGTCTTGACCCTCTACGGTGTCGTTTCCGACCTTGACTGGATCCGCCATGACTTTGGCGATAGGACTATCCGAGACATCACGTGGTCACAACTGCAGAATGATATGATGCAGGTTGTGATCAATCTGAATGGGAAACAACAGTGGGGTTATACGGTGAGATACGATGGGACAAACCTGTTGCTGGACATCAAGCGTCCACCGAAACTCGGTTCAGGGAGAAATGTTCTGAAGGGGCGTACCATCTGCCTTGATCCCGGACACACTCCTGATCCCGGTGCCATTGGACCAAGGGGGACACTGGAGAAGGATGTCAATCTTAAAATCTCATTGGATCTCAAGAGGCTGTTGGAACAAAGTGGTGCAAAAGTGTACCTTACTCACACAACTGATCCGCTTCCTTTACGCCAGCGGCGACCTGTGGTAGTCAGTTATCATCCTGACATTATGATCAGCATTCACAACAATGCTGTTCCCGATGGCGTTGACCCACGTGTGTGGAACGGCAGCAGCACTTACTACTATCATCCTCAGGCATATCCCTTAGCCTATGATATTCAAGAGGCAATCACGAGGGAGTTGAAACTCCCGAACTTCGGACTCTACTGGGACAATCTGTATATGTGCCGCATTCACGAGACAATTTCTGTCCTTGTCGAGCCAGCGTTCATCATTCTTCCAAAGCAAGAGGCTCTTCTGATGAACGGGGCATTTCAGAGAAGAGTCGCTGGAGCGATTTACAGAGGGATAAAGAAGTTCTTCCAACAAAGCAGTGAGAAGTAGCAGGGGAAAATTTTTTGGATAGCCTCGATGAGGGTAATTGAGTATATTCCCCTATCACATTGAGGAGAGGATTCTATGAAAGGTCCAATATCTATCAACATCAAAGCTGCACTAGTAGTCATCGCCGTTGCGATCATTATTGGGACGCTGTGGTACACACAAACCATTGTAGAGAAGTTACAGAAACGCGAACGGGAGATCGCTGACCTCTACGCCAAATCCCTGCAATTCATTGCCAACGAGGAGACACCAAGTGCCGAATTCGGTTTCATCTTTCAGGAAATCGTTCAGGAAAACACGGTGAAGATTGATCTCCCGCTTATTCTGAGCGATGCCTCAAACCACGTGGTTATTTCATATAAAAACGTTGATGTAGATTCCTCTTGGGATGAAAACAAGAAAGGGGAATATGTTGCCAGTCTTATCCCCGCGATGGATCGAGACCATACTCCTATAAAAGTTGCCCATCAAGATACTGTGATCAATTATGTCCACTATGGCGAGTCAACACTTGTCACGCGACTTCGGTGGCTACCCTACGTTGAGATTGTTCTTGGTGGATTGCTCATCTTCATCGGCTACATCGGATTCAGCTACATCAAGAGGAGTGAGCAAAGCAATATCTGGGTTGGGATGGCGCGGGAGACAGCTCACCAACTCGGAACACCGCTTTCCAGTTTGATGGGATGGGTTGAAATCCTCAAAGGGAACGCTGGCAGTGATGGGAGGCTCATGGAAACGATACAGGAGCTTGAGAACGACGTCAACCGGCTGAACAAGATCGCGTCTCGTTTTTCAAAAATCGGCTCGAAGCCAGTTCTGAAGGAAGAGAATCTCAATGACGTTGTTCAGAACATCATTCGCTATTTTGAACGACGACTTCCTCAGATGGGAAAGAGAGTTGAAATCACCGCAGCTACATCAGAGCAGTACACGGCGATGATCAACTGTGAACTCTTTGAATGGGTGCTGGAAAACTTGGTGAAGAACGCTTTAGATGCAATCGAGAATGGGCAAGGGAAAATAACCTTTTCGCTGTCTCAGAGAGGGAACGTGACTTACATTGATGTGACCGATACTGGCAAAGGAATTGAGATGAAGTACAAAAAGGATATTTTCCGTCCAGGATTCAGCACGAAGAAACGTGGCTGGGGATTAGGCTTGAGCCTCTCGAAACGCATCATCGAGAATTATCACAAGGGCAAGCTCTTCGTGAAAGAAAGCACGATTGGAAAAGGGACAACGTTTAGGATTAGGTTGGTAAGGCGAAAGGCGGCGTAACATCATCGCGCTTTCTCCGGACAATCCATTCGATACTTTATACAGGCTTGCACTGTCCACAGCCCTGTGGTGTAATCGGCGCCATCGTGCCGGCTTTACCGCACGGGTATGGGGGTGGTCCGTGCCCGCCTCGGTAACCTCTGATAAGCGCATAAGAGAACATCGCTGTCAAAATCCAGACTTATTGACCAACATTTCCCTTTCTCAATATCTCCATCATCTGCTCATGAATTCTACCGTTGCTCGCTAATATCGGCTTCTGAATAGATGCTGTATGGTCTGCCAGCGAAATCGGTGACCTTTCCTCCCGCCTCAAGAATCATCAGATACCCAGCAGCAGAATCCCAGGGATTCAAGAACACTTCCCAGAATCCATCGAAGCGCCCGCAGGCGAGGTAGCACATGTCCAACGATGCCGAGCCAAGGCGACGGACTGCCCGCGCTGAGACCAGGAAATTATTGAAGTGCTCGATACAGTTGCCGGGATTCTCTTTTACACTGTAAGGGAACCCCGTTATCAAGAGGCTCTTGATAAACTCTTTGGTCTCAGAAACCTTGATGCGCCGATGATTCAGGAATGCACCGCCCCCTTTCTCGGCAACGAACAATTCATCAAGATTAGGATTATACACAACGCCAAGAATGATCTCCCCGCGCTTCTCAAGTCCAATGGACACGCCATAGATAGGCAGTCCATGTGTGTAGTTCGTTGTGCCATCGAGTGGGTCAATGATCCACTTGAAGTCTGATGCCTTGTTATGACTTCCAGTCTCCTCGGCTAAGATATCATGGTGCGGGTAATGCTGTCTGATCATATCAATGATGATCGCTTCGGATTTCCTGTCAACTTCTGTAACGAGATTGATTTCTTCCCGTTTGTGTTCGATATTCCTGACCTTGCCGAGATTGGCTTTCAAGAACTTGCCTGCCTCTCGAGCAGCTTGGATGGCGATGTCAATCATACTGTTCCCCTGAGAATAATGCTCGTTGGATATTCGACTGTCTCAATCTACAAAAAAAGGCGCAGATTCACAAATCATTTTTCCATTGAGGAAGATTCTGGAAATGCTTATCTTTCAGTTAAACAGGGTAAGAGGTTGAACAGAAAGTAAACGAATGCATGACTGTTGTCATGCTGAACTTGTTTCAGCATCTGTTCTGGGCTGTTTTCAGACCCCGAAACAACTTCGGGGTGACAATTTGTGATCTTTTTGGTCAACCTCCAACTGAAATCTGACCTCTGTAACCTGATACCCATGTAACCTGACACCCATGACTGTTCTCGTCGCACCCGACTCATTCAAAGGCTCGCTCACAGCCCGGAAAGCCGCTGACATCATGACCCAAGCAGTGGAGAAAGCACTCCCCATCGCAGAAGTTCTTGCTCTTCCGATTGCCGATGGCGGTGAGGGCACGGTGGACGCGCTCATCTCTGCCTCGAACGGAACCTTCTATGAGTCGGAGGTCTCGGGACCTCTACCCTATCAGAAGGTAAAGGCAACCTGGGGAGTCCTGGGCGATGGAACGACAGCGGTGATTGAAATGGCGGCAGCAGCGGGTATCACGCTCGTTCCACTTGAAAAGCGAGATCCAAAGGTTACGACCACATACGGTGTCGGCCAACTTATCCGTGCTGCAATGGATCAGCGTGTGAAGAGAATCATTGTTGGACTCGGAGGAAGTGCGACTAATGACGGCGGTGCCGGCATGGCTTAAGCATTAGGGGTACAATTGCTTGACTCACACGGTCGTGAGCTTCAGCAAGGTGGTGCCACACTCCTCGATCTTGCACGTATGGATATTTCGGACATTGACAAGAGAATCCACAACATTGAAATCATCGGTGCGACAGACGTTACGAACAAGCTCTGTGGCTCTGGAGGCGCATCGTTCGTCTATGCACCTCAGAAAGGAGCAATACCGCGGGACGTTGAATTGCTTGATAGAGCACTTCGACACTACGCGGAGATCATTCAGCGGGATGTGGGCATAGATGTGTTGGAGCTTGATCGGGCTGGTGTTGCCGGCGGTCTGGGAGCTGGACTCGTAGCTTTCTGCAATGGTTGACTGATGAACGGGATTGATGTCGTGTTAGACATAGTTCAATTTGACCACAAGTTGAACGGAGCGGACCTAGTTATCACTGGCGAAGGAAAGATTGATGCACAGACTAAGTATGGAAAAGCAGTCAAAGGCATCGCCGAGCGAGCATCCCAGAAAGGCGTTCCCGTCATCGCAATTGCGGGAATGATAGATGGCGACAAGGATCTGCTGCGGAAGGAACTCCAATTATCAGGGATCTTCAGCATCACAAGCTCTGGCATCACTAAAGAGGAAGCGATGAAACGGGCAAATGAACTGCTGTATCAAAGAACACTCGATGCCCTTTCAACTTGGAACTTTGAACTCTAAACTCTTAACTTCAAACTTTGGACTCTAAACTCTGAACTCAACATCCAGACCCTCCACCATGAAAAAGATTCCTTTTGCCGGAGTTGCCCTAATAGCGCTCCTGCAATGTCAACCACAGCAGCGCTTCAACACGCTTCCTCGAGCCAATCTGGTAGATGCCATCGGCATTGAAGTCAGCGATACAACCAGAGAATTCGCGTACACTAACAAGGAGGCTGGCTTCTATTACGGTGAGACGAATAGCGAAAACAAAAATGGTTGGCAGGGCTGGAACATCATGACGCATGAGATGCTCGACGACTACCGCATTCTGATAGATGGCAAAGCCCTTAGCAAGAGACAAGTTGATGTCGCAAGAGTGTATCCGTATCAACTTGTTAGACGATACAAGAACAATGTCAAGGAAACGGTGACATTGTTAGACAGCGTCAATGCGCTGGTCGTGGAGCTGGATGGTCGGACATCGCTGGTAGTTGGTCAACAATCAGAAATCGAGATCCAGCCTCTATTCACCGATTCCAACAAACGGGACTCCTACGAGGTGAAGTTCCTCGATGGCGTTCTGCTGATTGCAGAAAGAAGTCACCTTCGTAACGAGCTACATCGAACTGTTCAAAGAACGAGCAAGGAAGATTATTCCATTTGGGTAGGGATATATGCGGGTGAAGGAGCGGCTTGCTCGGAGTCTCAAGATGGAAGCGGACTTCAATACTGCCCAGCCTCAATCAAGTGCAAGATGCGGAAGGCTGGATGCCGCATTGTCTTTGCAGTGGAGGAGACGGAAACCAAGACAGTTGACCTTGCCCACAGAGTTTACCAAGAAGCCGATCGGCGAATCCAACAGCGAAAGGACCGGATGGAGAGGCCTCTCCAATATTCCTATGTTCGAACTGACGACGAGAGGTTCGACAGAGCTTTGATGTGGGCAAAGATTTCGATTGATGCACTTATCATGAACCAACCCCAAGCCGGCAAGCCTGTCAAAGGAATCTTTGCTGGACTACCGTGGTTCAACAACTACTGGGGACGCGATACCTTCATCTCATTGCCGGGGGCTGCACTTGTTACTGGCAACTTCAACGACGCCAAAGAGATCCTACTTTCATTCTCCAGTTTTCAAGAGAAGGATCCTAAGAACACAAACTACGGTCGAATTCCCAATCAGGTAACGCCTACGGAAGTCATCTACAACACGGCCGATGGAACACCCTGGTTTGTTCGACAGGCGTTTGAATATATCAAGTATTCTCGAGACACTGCCTTCGCCAAGGATATCTACGCTGTCGTCAAGCGCTCCATCGAAGGCACACTCAAATATCACATGGACAGATGCTATTTCCTTACACATGCCGATGCAGAAACTTGGATGGACGCGGTCGGTCCCAGTGGCCCTTGGTCACCACGCGGTAACCGTGCTGTGGACATTCAAGCTTTGTGGTATCGCCAACTGAGATCTGGCGCGGAACTGGCGAGGATGAACGGTGATCAAGCGTCCGCAAAAGCATGGAACGACATCGCCGACAAACTGAAGGCAAACTTCCTATCTGCTTCTGATGGATTTCTGGATACGACAAACGTTCTGCTCTATGATCATCTCAACATCAATGGAACGCCAGACAAGCAACTTCGACCCAACCAACTCTTTGCTCTAAATGAAGAAGGATTGATTGGCAGCTCGGCATGGAGAATCCGAAATCTGAAATCTGTAATCGGCAAGCTCGCCTATCCTTACGGCGTTGCCACGCTTTCACAAGAAGATGAGAACTTCCATCCCTTCCACCATTATGAGCCATACTACGTACAGGATGCGGCTTACCACAACGGTATTGTCTGGACCTGGCTAACTGGTCAAGTAATTGAAGCACTCTGCAACTTTGGTCAACAGGAATTGGCATATGCGCTTACGGAAAACATGGTGCGTCAAATTCTGGAAAGAGGAGCGGTCGGCACACTGTCAGAGCTCCTCGATGCAGTTCCACGATCAGGCGAGAAGGAGCCGGGGCTTTCAGGAACGTTTTCACAGGCATGGAGCCTCGCCGAGTTCATCAGGAGTTTCTATCAAAGCTATCTTGGTGTGAACCCGAATGCGATGGAGAATTCACTATACTTTCTTCCAACGCTTCCGAAGCAACTTGGCAGAGTGGAATTTATTGTTGACTTCGGGGGTATTCCTATCAAGGTCCATTATGATTTTGCAGAGAACAGAAAGACTGTCACACTTGCTTCCCGATTTCTATCATCCAGCATCAGCATACCGCTGGCACTGTTCATCGAACCTAATGCGATGATGCTGTCGAAAGCAACCTTACAGCCTAACACCAAACTGATGATCATCTTTGAGAAAGACAAGGAAGAGTGGACTGTGACTGCATATCAAAACGGCGCAAAAACCGGTGTTCCCTTTGAGAGATTTGTCACACCTCCGTCTGAACGGGGACTCTACACTGGCTTTCACTTTGCGGTTCCAAAGATACGAGAGGATCTTCCTGCACTTAGAGGTCCGGAATATCCACTTCTGAAACTTGATCAGATAAAACAAGTGAATGCGAACGCAAGAGTCACCTGTGATGTATCCGATCCGGAACACGATGATAGGGGCGACGGGAACTATGTCTATCCCGCCAACTCGAATTTCCGTGATGGGATTTTAGACATTACCCACTTCACCGTTTCTTCTGACGAGAGAAATGTCTACTTCAAAATGAGATACCGAAATCTGGCAAATCCGGGCTGGCATTCAGAGTATGGATATCAGCTCACCTACACAGCAATTGCACTTCATCAAAGAGAGAACGAAGGCAGTGTTGATGTGGGGATGAATTCAAAGTACATATTGGAGCGGAAGAGTGCATATCAACGGATAATTTTCGTAGGTGGAGGATTTAGGATTCAAGATACACGCGGAAAGATATTAGCAGCATATTTGCCTGTTGTTGAGGACGTTAGGAATCCACTCGGCGATGCTTCAACAGGAACCATTTCCTTCAGCGTACCGTTAGAATATCTCGGTGTTCCCAATGGCGATTGGCAATTCACTGTTCTTGTTGGAGCTCAGGATGACCACGGCGGTGCTGGTATCGGCGAGTTTCGCAATGTTGAGGCACGTGGAGGTGAATGGATCGGCGGTGGGAAAGCGAACCCCAATCAGCCGAACGTATACGACGTGATATTACCGAAATAAACCTGCTTTCCTTGACATTGTGCATCCGGTTGCATAAACTTGGTTACACATGGCGGCAAGCAGGACACCTTAGATTCAGTTTTCGCTCATCCTTTCACACATGTGGAGGTCAAAATGGCTCCTTACAAAACTAAGAGATCATTCTACACCGTGATTCTCTTTCTCGTCAGCTTTGTTCTTACCTCCTGCAATACGAACTCAAAGCTTGACTACACCATCGCAGAAACTGTCAATCAGGTGAAGGTCAAGTACGCGCCCGATAGACGTGTCGCTGTCTTTGACATCACTTGGAGAAGAGACGGAAAGAGCATTGTCCTGCGGGGTGAAGTGGACGCACAGCAAGCAAAGGAGGAACTGCTTGCACAAGTAAGACATGCGTCAGGATTGGAAGTGACTGACAGCGTCAATGTCCTTCCAGAGTTGAAGTTAGGAAACAGCACCTACGGGATTGTTCGTGTCAGTGTAGCAAATCTCCGGAGTGAACCGGAACACAGTGCAGAACTGACTTCACAGGCACTGATGGGAACGGTGGTGAAGATCCTGAAAACTAATCGAGGCTGGACCTACTGTCAGCTGCCTGACAAATACATCGGCTGGATGGAGAATGGCTTGTTTGTCTCCGGCGACAGAGACTTCATGGAAGAATGGAACAACACTCAGAAGGTAATTGTCACACAGCTTTCCGGTCTTATTACGTCAAAGCCTCGTGTGGACGCGGAACCTGTAAGTGATGTTGTCATCGGTATGACATTGAAATGTGTTGCTCGTCAGGACAAGTGGAGAAAGGTGCAGCTTCCGGATGACCGGGAAGGATATATCCAGACGGACCTTGTGGAGGATTATGGCAAATGGAAGACATCGCGACAAGCAACGGCTGAGAGCATTACCCGAACAGCACGGCGGTTTAACGGGATTCCATACCTCTGGGGCGGTACATCCTCAAAAGGATTAGATTGCTCAGGCTTCACAAAGACTGTGTATTGGTTGAATGGCGTCGAGCTTCCGCGTGATGCGAACCAGCAGGCTGCACTCGGTGAAGACATGGATCCTGGACACAACTTTGAGAATCTCAGGAAAGGCGACCTGCTCTTCTTTGGTCGCAAAGCCGAAGCCAACAAACCCGAGAGAATTACACACGTAGGGATTTATCTCGGCGAAAGAGAGTTCATCCACTGTTCAACACTTATCGGCATTGACAGCCTTGACCCAAATACACAAGACTTCAACCAATACCGCTACGATACGTTCATCAGAGCAAAGAGAATTGTGAAAGAGTGAACCTTTGTGTCCTACGAACGATACTGAAGGGATTTTACGATCAACGTCGTGGAGACATATCTCACAATCAACGGTGTGCGAATACACACCGAGATCATCGGCGAAGGAGAGCTGATTGTTATCCTTCATGGCGGTCCGGGTCTCGACCACAGTTACCTCCTTCCACACTTCGAAGTCTTGGCTGATGAATTCAAATCTGGAATAGCCTGGGAGAATATGACATCCGACGGGAATTGATGGAGACAACCGTGTACGGGGCAACGAGTTGCCTCGCCTCGCGGGACGTAGTTCTTGACTTTTTGGATCCTTTTGGTTAGATTCTCATCGTCAGAAGAGATGCGATGTGGATTAGCTCCGAGCGTAAGAGCAGAACGCTGATTTGTCCCCACCTAAGTCACGAAAGCATACATTTGGAACACCCCCAGAGAGTAGGAGCTTCCTATGCGTGTTATCACGGACAGTTTCAAAGTATCAACGAGGGGCGATTCTGATATCACTGATGTTACAAATGATGTCAAGCGAATCATCGCAAAGCATCATCTTAAAGATGGGAACGCTACGGTGTTTGTCTCTGGCTCAACGGCAGGTATCACAACAGTAGAGTACGAACCTGGCCTGATAAAAGATTTACCCGAAGCGTTTGAGCGAGTCGCGCCGACAGACAAACGCTATCATCACGATGACACATGGCACGACGGCAACGGTCATGCCCACGTCCGAGCGTCACTCCTTGGTCCCTCACTTACCGTACCATTTGGTAACGGCGAGTTACTTGTGGGCACCTGGCAGCAAGTGGTGCTCATTGATTTTGATAACCGACCGAGGACGAGGAACATCGTGGTGCAGTTGATCGGAGAATAACGTCAATTCACGATACGGATGATGATCTATCGCGCACTTTTCATTCCCGCGCAGAGACCTCATCATCTGCAATGTCAAATCACTATGAGATAAGCACTCTTATGAAACGAATAAAGATCAAGCAAGTTGATGCCTTCACCACGACACCTTTCATGGGCAATCCCGCCGGCGTGGTAATACAGGCAAAAGGTCTTACGGAAAAAGAGATGCAGTTCATCGCACGAGAAATGAATGTTTCTGAGACAGCATTCATCCTTCCCCCCAAAAAACCAAGGGCAGATGTTCGAGTTCGATGGTTCACACCCACGACTGAAGTTCCTCTGTGTGGACATGCTACGATTGCCAGTTTCCATGCTCTTGCTGAGGAAAGGATCTTGGGTATGAGCAAAACGGGGAAATATCATTTTCGACTGGAAACAAAGTCAGGGATCTTGCCGATTGGTGTTGAGAGAGCAACACAGAGAACTGTGATAAGGTTTGGGTTGCCGGTGCCGAGATTCCAGAGAGTAAAGGTTGATGTGCATATGCTGGCAAGGGTACTGAACATTTCTGCCGCTGAATTTGACAAGAGTTTGCCGACAGTTGCAGCTGGAAATATCTATGTTCCCATACGACGGTTAAGCACGATTCTGAAGATGAAACCAGACTTCAACAGAATGCTCGAGGTGGGCAGTGACGAGAAGATTGATGGCTTCTGCGTGTTCACGACGGAAACCGTTGAACCATCTTCTTCTGTTCACTCACGGTTCTTTGCTCCATATGCTGGCATCAACGAAGACCCTGTGACAGGTTCTGCCAATGGTCCGCTTGGAGCATATTTCTATGAACAGGGATTGCTAGGTTCAGGCGATGGAATTCGCAAAATCGTGGGTGAACAGGGAGATGCAATAGGTCGAAAAGGACGAGTACTTATTGAATTGGAAGTGAGAAATCAGAAGGTTCGTTCTGTCGCCATAGGTGGTGAGGCTGTGACGGTGTTGCGAGGGGAAATTATTATTTAAAGCTAAGAGGAAGGGGGGCATTATGAAGCAAGCGTTCATTGCTATTTGTATCTTTGTTACAATGGGAGGAGTAATCACAAATGGATGTAAGAGAGGAACGGACAATCCATCGGATGTTACTCCTTCGATCACACCTAGCGACACAACGCCCCCTACTTTGGTTCACTGGAAGACAAAAGCACTTATGCCAACCGCTCGACAAGATGCTGCCTCGGCTGTTGTTGACGGAAAGATCTATGTCTTCGGTGGTCTGGATAGCGTGAACCATCCTGTTGACATGACTGAGATCTATAACCCTGCAACCGACACTTGGTCAACAGGGTCACGGATGCCCATCGGATTCAACCATGCAGGCGCAGCAGCAGTCAAAGGCAAAATCTACGTCATCGGTGGTTCTCGGACATCTACCCTCGTGCCGGAGAACCTAACATGGGAATATGATCCTGCAAGTATGATGTGGACACGGAAGGCAAGCATGCCCTATCCGAGAGCAGCCGCAGCGGTGGTCAGTCTTGCAGACAGCATCTATGTCTTTGGGGGTGTCGGGACGAATCCACAGGTTGTCCTAAAATATGTTCCTGCATTAGATGTGTGGATGGTGAAAACTAAACCGTTGCCCACGCCACGAGAACATTTAGCGGCTTCAGTAGTTGCTGGAACAATCTATGTCATCGGAGGAAGAGACGAAGGACAGAATCTCGGCGCTGTAGAGACGTATTCACCTTATATTGAATATTGGCTGCGGCTTGATGATTATCCAATTCCACGCAGCAGCATGGTCTCGGCTGTTATCAGTACGAATATTTATGTCATGGGCGGAGAACTCATCGGCGTAGGAGTATTTCCTGACAATTATGTGCTTGATACAATTGGCAATGAGTGGATCAAAAAGAGACCAATGTTGACAGCGCGCCATGGAATGGCAAGCGGTGTCGTCAACGGTAAGATTTATGTTATTGGCGGCGGGACGATGCCGGGAGTCTATCCTACTGGCACTAATGAAGAGTACACACCGTAGCATTCAAACAACTAGTTCATCGTTCCATCAAGTACCCTCTCCACAGAAAGGAAGTTCTGAATGACGGTCAGGCAAATTCTCTTTCTTATCATTCTTCTTCTCGCTTTCGCTGGATTTGGATATAACGTCAGAAGGCTGATCAGATATTTGAAGATTGGTCAACCTGATGATCGAATAAATCACATTGGACAACGCATCAAAAACGTTCTCATCATTGGCTTTGGACAAAAGAAATTACTGCGTGAATGGTTTGCAGGACTTATCCACTTTTTCATCTTCTGGGGATTCATAATTCTCTTGGCAGCTATACTTGAGGCGATCGGAGAAGGACTGTTCGACCGATTCTCATTTGCTTTCTTAGGATCGCTCTATGCTCCGCTTGTGTTCCTTGAGGATATCATCGGCGGATTGGTGGTGCTCTCGGTGCTAGTTGCTCTCTGGAGACGCTGCGTTACAAAGCCGAAACGACTCCAGGTTGATAAGCATGCCCAGTTCGATGCCACGCTGATCCTTGTTTGGATTTTTATGATAATGGCAACAATGTTTGGGGCAAATGCTGTGCGCATAAGCAGGGGCATAGCATGCTATGCCCCTGCTGCGGCACATTCACGAATTGTATCATCTGCCCTTGCACCGATGTTCACAGGATTGAGTTTCGACGGACAGCGTATCTGGTATGAGATCTTCTGGGGATTGCACATTCTCTTCGTGTTGGGATTTCTGAACTATCTACCATACTCGAAGCATCTCCATATTCTCACTTCAATTCCGAGTGTTTATCTCTCCTCTCTACAACCGCGAGGTGTATTGAAGCCAATCAATTTCGAGCAAGAAGGGTTGGAGAAATTCGGTGCCGTTGATGTCGAAGATTTCACCTGGAAGCAGCTCCTCGATGGCTACACCTGCACCGAGTGTGGACGCTGCACGGCGTCTTGTCCAGCGAACATCACTGGTAAGGTTCTCTCACCGAAAGAAATTATTGTGGCTGTTCGTCGGCGGCTCAGCGACAAGGCACCGATTGTCGTTGATAAGAGAACGGATGGTAATCATGTGTTAGAAAAGAAATTGATCGGTGATTACATCTCCGAAGAGGCTCTCTGGGCTTGCACCAGTTGTATGGCGTGCGTCCAGGAATGTCCGGTGATGATTGAGCATGTGGACAGCATTGTTGATATGCGACGCAGTCTTGTCATGATGGATTCCAGCTTCCCAACGGAACTTCAGACTGTTTTCAAAAATTTGGAATCTAACTTCACACCTTGGGCATTCGGTTACACGGAACGAGCGAGTTGGGCAGAGGGACTCGGCGTCAAAACACTTGCGGATGATAAGAACGTAGATATTCTGTTCTGGGTGGGATGTGCAGGTTCATTCGATATGCGATACAAGAAAGTGTCGCAGGCGTTGGCAAAACTGATGCAGACTACCGGTATCAATTTCGGTATTCTCGGTGTGGAGGAGAAATGCACAGGTGATGCTCCTCGCCGCATGGGAAATGAATATTTAGCTCAAACGCTGATGAAAGAGAATGTCAACATGCTGAATAACTATGGTGTGAAGAAAATCGTGACAGCGTGTCCGCATTGTTTCAACACGTTGAAGAACGAGTATCCGCAATTCGGTGGGAACTACAAGGTTATCCATCATACGGAATTTATCAGAGAGCTCATCAGCACCGGCACACTGAAGCTTCCGTCAACCACGAGCGGTGATCGGGAGTTAAACAGACGAATCACATATCACGATTCCTGCTATCTTGGTCGTTACAATGGAATATATGATGCTCCTCGTGCAAGCTTGACCAACATTCCGGGCCTACAGCTTCTGGAGATGAAGCGTTCTCGCGACAAAGGTTTCTGCTGCGGCGCTGGTGGTGGAAGAATGTGGATGGAGGAAACTGTGGGTAAGCGTGTGAATACTGAGCGAACCGAAGAGGCATTGGCGCTGAACCCTGATGTCATTGCCTCTGCCTGTCCGTTCTGCATGACAATGCTAAGCGATGGTGTGAAGGCAACAGATGCAGTGGAAAATGTGCAGGTGAAAGATGTAGCGGAAGTGGTGTGGGAAGCGATGAGTAGGGAGTGAGCAGTCAGAACTGCATATTTGCTATGCAGCAATTTGAAATCTGAAATCACAAACCTATATTGAAGAGACAAACAGCATGATTGAAGTCTACTATGATGTCGAGACCCAAAAATCCGCTGAGGAAGTCGGCGGATGGGGAAATATTCGACTGATGCTTGTCTCTATTGCTGTCACCTGGTGTGAACAAGATGGCTTCAAACGGTGGACAGAGGAAGCTGTGCCTGCATTGATTGACTATCTTACCAAGTACGACCGCATCATTACATTTAACGGTGATAGATTCGATTCACAAGTCTTGAGTCACTACGGCGACGTTTCTCGCATCCGACAAAGGTCGTTTGATATTGCCCCTCGACTCTTCAGCAAACTCGGTCATCGCCTTAAACTTGAAACACTTGCACAGGCAACGCTCGGTATCGGCAAGACAGCAGACGGTATGCTTGCGCTTAAATGGTGGAAGGAGGGGAAAATTGATCAGATTGCTGAATACTGTGAACAGGATGTCAAAGTGTTGGTGGATATTGTGAAGTTTGGAAGAGAGAAAGGGTATGTGCAATATTTCGACCTTGATGGACGAAGAAGAACAGTGTATGTGAAGTGGTGATGTACAATCGTCCGATTACGAATCGGACTCTACAGCTAAATCGTCAACTCTATGAAAGTCTATCTATCCGGCGGTATGGAAAACGCCGAGAACCACGGCGGTGATTGGAGAAGGGAGCTTGAAGATTGGATACGAACAAGCCTCAAGCATGACGTCTTCAATCCATCTACTGAGAGCATTAAATTTCTTAAAGAGAGATATCCCGGTGTCGAGCGGAGCAGAATGCCGAAAGAAGACATGAGACTTTTCCAGCAAGTCATCGGTAATCTGATATTGATGGAGTGCAGTGAGATCATCCACAATTGCGATTACGTGGTCTGCTACTGGGATGAGAGCTGCTACCGAGGTGCAGGAACCCAGGGAGAACTAACCGTGGCGAAATATTTTGGGAAGCCGGTGTATCTCGTTACGCAATTACCCCTCAAAGATGTGCCCGGCTGGGTGATTGGCTGTTCAACGGAGGTGTTCAGTGAGTTTGAAGCATTGAAAGAATTCTTGAAGAGCAAATATGGATGATTGCGGATTTGCCCGATTGCGGATTGAAAGACTGAGATCGAGCCACAATAGTCTGACCAGCTTGCGCCCAACGATGCACGCCAATTTTTCCTTGACTTTGAGTTGTTCTTATTGCACATTTTGGTTGCCGTTCATTTTCCTACCATAGCAAGTTTTCAAAAAACCTTCGTAGGGGAGCGAAATTCTGAGGAGCACAACATGGGGCATTACTTGTATTCATCTCACCAAAGAAGTTCGCACGAAGTAAGGTTGAGATACCAAATACCAATTCTTGCGGTGCATTTCTTAAGCTACAACAGCGAGTGCCTAGAAGGCAGAGTAAATCCCGTAGCGCGAGATTCATCTCGCCCATCAGAAATTGACTTTTGTTGAGAAAGTAATAAATTTCGTTGGCAGAAAGGTTCGCGGAAGATGAATCCTTCCGACGGTTCCGCCACAGGCGGGTCGGAATGACAAAACAATCTACGGCAGTGGTTATATGATAAGTGATGAGATCGCTCTGTTGCATTTTCAGACCCCCTATCGTCCCCCTTGTCAAGGGGGACAACAGGGGGTTCTCAGTCGAAACCACAAACCATCACTTATCCCGACTTTGTCGGGATAACCATTATCCCATCTACTCCCCCATCAACTCTATCACGCGAGGACTTCCTATGCGTTACACACACAACACAGTACTACAGAAATTCACGACAAACGTGCTCTATGCAGGAGTGCTGAGTCTGCTCATTGCATTTTCCACCACGACGACATTCAGCCAAGCACTGAACGTGAAAGATGCGAGCAACAATTCGTTGTTGTATGTTATGCCAGGTGCTGCGGGCAATCTTGCCAAGGTGGGCATTGGGGGTGTGACCAGCCCCAGCGCGGCATTACACATTGCAGGTAATGAGGGCATTATAGCGACGGGTACGTGGCTAAGCGGCACTGTGTCGAATTTAGGCGCTGGCACGCGTCTGCACTGGTATCCGAAAAAAGCGGCGTTCAGAGCAGGATATGTTGATTTAGCGCAGTGGAATGATGCAAATATTGGAGACTTTTCCACGGCGATGGGCTATGCCACAACGGCAAGCGGAGTCTATTCCACGGCGATGGGGGATGGCACAACGGCAAGCGGAAACGCTTCCACGGCGATGGGCTATAGCACAACGGCAAGCGGAAACGAATCCACGGCGATGGGCTATGCCACAACGGCAAGCGGAAACTATTCCACGGCGATGGGGGATGGCACAACGGCAAGCGGAGACTGGTCCACGGCGATGGGGCCGTATGTCTCTACGAATTCTCAGGCTGGCTCGTTCATCATTGGAGACCATTCAACCACTACAACCACAAACTCCAGTGCCGCAAACGAAATGACGATGCGCTTTGCTGGGGGATATAGACTCTTCTCCAATACTGCGTTATCAACCGGTGTCTCCCTTGCGTCAGGGGGCAATTCGTGGGGAACAATATCCGATTCGACAAAGAAAGAGAACTTCAAACATGTAGATAGTGAAGGGATGTTACGGAACGTGAGCACACTACACTTAGGGTCGTGGAATTATAAGGGACAAGACCCAGCACATTTTCGTCATTACGGACCGATGGCGCAGGAGTTTTTCTCGGCATTTGGGCATGATTGCATTGGCACGATCGGGAACGATACGACAATTGCCTCAGCAGACATTGATGGTGTGATGATGATTGCGCTTCAAGCACTGGAGCAGCGTACAGCAGAACTCCAAGAACAGAACACTGAGATTCGAAAAGAGAACGCTGACCTTCGTGTTCGTCTAGCAAAGGTGGAAGCGATGCTGCAAGAGTTGTCCACGCGGCATCTGGTGAAGGCAGAGTAAATTCTGAAGCGCGAACCGTCGTCCTACAAAATGCTCTTCGTTCGTTTCTTGTTATACCAACAACGGGTGCAGATTGAAACTTTTCTTCCGTTTGCGGAATCATTGCGAATGTCCGACCCCCGCTTCGCTCGGGTAAATCAAAGAATGACATCAGGGGTATGGTTGTAGTGCGACTTTCAAGTCGCCCCCTGCAAGGCGAGATAAATCTCGCTCTACATTGAATCAACAAACTCCGAACACAACACAAATCTTCAAAAAAGGGATGGAAACAATTATGACACTGGAACGTCACCAATCGGAGCGACACCGCTTCTTTCAGTTTGTGCAGCGTGTCGGCATACTTCTGCTGGCACTCCTCATCGGTCGTGTTACTACCGAGGCGCAAGTCAGTATGGAGATCGGCTCCGGAAGTACCCTTGAGATTACAGGAACCATCAACATTGACATCAGCGGGAATTGGACAAATGGCGGCACGTTCACAGCGGGAAGCAGCACCGTCAAGTTGAACGGCACGAGCACACAAACGCTGAGCACGACAACCACATTCAATAACCTCGTCATAAACAACTCCGCGGGAATAACGCTGCTCTCCAATGAAATCGTCAACGGCACGCTTACACTCACGAGCGGGAACATTTCAACTGGTGCTTACACCCTGACGATTGGAGGCTCAGGGTTGATCACACGCACTTCGGGTCATATCGTTGGCAACCTGAAGAGGACCTACACTGAGGAAGGAACCAAAACGTTTGCAGTCGGAACCGCCAATGGGTATAGTCCGGTAGCCGTCCACACCACTGACATAGGAGATTTTACGGTGAAAGCAACACAAGGAGCGCATCCTAATACCGTTGGAGGAAATGTTCTTCAACGGTATTGGACACTCACAAGTGCGGGCATTACTACAGCAGATCTAACGTTCCAATATCTTGATGGTGATGTGGTCGGCACTGAGGCAAATTACGTCATCGGGAAATATAGTGGTGGGGCATGGTCATTTCCAGGTGGGTCAGTCAATACCAGTGCGAATACTGCCACAATCAACGGGGTAACCTCCTTTTCCGATTGGACGCTCGGTGAACCGGGTGCTACGCCTGTCGAACTCGCTTCGTTTACCGCATCAGTCCATAACAATGTTGTGCACCTCAAGTGGCAAACGGCAACGGAAGTGAATAACTACGGATTTGAAGTAGAGCGATCCAGCAAGGCGGGATTGCCTAACAGCGATTGGGAAACAGTTGGCTTTGTGGAGGGACATGGCACGAGCAATGCACCCAAAGAGTATTCGTTTGTTGATAATAAGGTTTCTGTCGCGGGAAAGTATTATTATCGGCTGAAGCAGATTGACAGAGATGGCAATCTTAAGCACTCACCGGAAATCGAAGTGACAATTGATAAGCCAGCAAAGTATGAGTTAAGTCAGAATTATCCAAATCCGTTCAACCCCAGCACCACGATTAGGTTTGACTTACCCGAAGTAAGCTATATCAAGCTAACTGTGTATAACACCTTGGGAGAAGAAGTCAAAACGCTGGTCAGCGAAAACAAACAACCTGGATATTACGAGGTAACTCTTAATATAAGCGAGCTTGCAGGCGGTGTGTACTTCTATCGTCTGCAGGCGGGCAACTTCATCCAAGTGCGCAAGATGCTGTTCTTGAAATGACGTATGTCAATCTATAAGCGCTTCATACTATGAGAGGAGAAGTGATAATCCAAACTGAGAGCCAGGTTGTTCTTCAGGAACTGACGGGGAAAGAGATGAACAAGATACTTCAACCGGGGAAGAACGTCATCAGATTTCAGTAATCAGTGGTAAGTCAAGAGCGATGTCCTTGGCACTCACAAGATTGGATGAGCAAGCTACGTATTGATAGTCGTGATGCAAGCTCGAGAGCTCCCTGCTATCGTACCCTTCCTCTGGCAAGCGATGCAAATATCCCACTGAAACAGAGAGCGGCGAAGACAACGAAGGCGATTCTCGTGCTCTTCAACAGGAGTGAATAATATTCAGGCGTGATTTGGAACCTGCCAATGTAAACTGAGAATATCAGCGTCGTGATTCCCATGCTGAGCATCTGCCCGGTTAACCTCATCGTTGCCAACGCTGATGATGCCACTCCGTAAGATCTCTTCTCGACGGAACTCATGACCGCGTTCGTATTCGGAGACGAGAAGAGCGCAAAGCCGAATCCTAGTAGGATCAGGCTTGCAATGATGAACTCAAAGCCCGTTCCTTCACTGAGAAAGGCCACCATGGAAAGACCTATCGCCGTGAGAGTCATTCCGATTGAAGCGACGATTTGCGGTTCAATTCTATCTGAAAGCCTGCCGGCGAAGGGCGAAAAGATCGTCTGCGTGATAGGTTGAGAAACCAATATCAAACCTGCGCTCTGAGGACTAAGCCCCTTGACGTACTGTAAGTAAAGGCTCAATAGAAAACCGACGGCAAATGTCGCACTGTAGTTAATCAGCGCCGCCAGGTTGGAGAATGCAAAGACTCTGTTATTCCTGAAGACTTTTACATCCAGAACCGGACTTTCCACCTTTGTTTCCCACGTTACAAACGCGACAAGCCCAACGACTCCTGTGAGGAGTAACAATGCGCCTGATGTGCGTGGCAACAATGAGAAACCGTACATGATCGCTAGAAGCGTGATGCCATAGATTATCGAGCCGGCAAAATCAAACTTCTCGTCTTTTGCTTCAATCCATTCTTCCTTCAGCATCCAAAACACAAGGGCAACTATGATCAAGCCGCAAGGTACATTCATGAGGAAAACGCTGCGCCATCCAAGGTGCTGTGTTAGCAATCCACCCAGAAATGGACCTAGAGAAAGACCCGTGTACACGGCTGCAACATTTACGCCCAGAACTTTCCCTCTTTCTCCGACAGCGAATGCTGACGTTAAGATTGCTGTTGAAGTACCGAAAACCATTGATGCCCCGATTCCCTGCATGACACGGAAGGCAATCAGTTCTCCACCAGAACTAGAGATCCCACAAAGCAGAGATGAAACGGTGTAGATCACTGTGCCGTACGTGAAGAGCCTTTTCCTTCCATAAATGTCAGCCGTTCGTCCGAAAGGGACGAGAAACATCGCAGATGCCAAGAGGTAGGATGCGGGAATCCAGCTTAAAAGAACTGCGTCCATCACAAATTCCTTCCCAATCGAAGGAAGTGCAATGGACACTGAAGAACTCATGAAAGCGGTAAGAAAAGAGCTTAGTGTTGTAACCACCAGAACAGATCTTCTGTTCACAGCCGTGTCCATGGTTTGCCGTCTCTATTATAGACTCGGTTCAGCACAAGAGTCCTTCTGTTTCTGGAATTCCAAACATTACATTCATGTTTTGCACTGCCTGTCCTGCTGCTCCTTTGATAAGGTTATCAATTGATGAGACTATGATGACGTAAGGAGAGGCATCAACTTTTTTGAAGGAGATGGCACAGTAGTTTGTGCCAAGCGTGTGCTTCACGGAAGCGATTTGACCCGCATCCAAAACTTTGATAAATCTTTCATCCTTATACGTGTCCCTATAAAGTCTAACCAGAGTTGAATCCGTATAACCAGCGTTGATCAGCCGCACATAGATGGTCGAAATCATTCCAGTACTTATCGGAAGAAGATGCGGTGAGAAGATGATGTTGATCTTCTTCCCGGAGATCTTTTGAAGCTCCTGTTCAATCTCTCCTGTATGCCTATGAACGTGTCCGATGTTGTAGGGTGTGAGGTTCTCATTCACCTCAACGAATGACGTGGTCAATGTCGCCTTCCGTCCCGCACCAGAGACACCGGATTTGGAATCAATAATGATAGGCTGACTGCTCTCCACAAGTTGATGCTTCAGAAGTGGATATGCCCCAAGCAGCACAGAGATGGGATAGCAGCCGGGATTGGCGACAAGCCATGCATTCTTGATTTGCTCTCGGTAAATTTCCGTCAGCCCATACACCTTTTCGTTCAGAAGCTCGGGATGGCTGTGCGGTATTTGATACCATTTCTCGTACTCCTGCGCATCGTCGAGACGGAAATCGGCGCTGAGGTCTATGACTTTGATTTTCTCGAAAGACGTCCTTGCCATTGCTACAATATCCATCGCCTGAGCATGAGGGAGACAAAGGAAGACGAGGTCAACGCTATCAAGCTCTGCCTTTTCGGATGGAATCAAATCATAATCATAGAAGCACGAGAAAACCTCTGAAAGCTTCTTTCCTGCATAGCTTTCAGAGGTGATGAACTTGATGCTTGCGTAGCGGTGCCGACCGAGTATCCTGATGAGTTCATATCCCGAATACCCTGTTCCTCCGTAAATGCCGATGTTTATCTTGGTCACTATCTTGTAGCTCCTTTTGTTGTCTGCTCAAGTTGACCGCTAGAGTAAGCTCAGTTTATGAAACCGTTGAAACGGTTGGGAAATAGGATCTTTTTCTCTTGGTGCACGACTTAAGTCGTACGCTAATGAAACCCAAAAGACCTCTTCATAAACCGCTTCAGCGGTTTCTCAAGGTTGTTTACTTGTCACGTTTGTTTAGCAATCTATCTCCGCGCATTGTATCCTTCCTTACCAGCCACTGTATCACAAAAATCGCTACCACGAAGTTCACCATACCAATAAGTCTCCACTCTCCATGCTCAACACCGCCGAGATTGATTTCACACATTCCTCGATACTCGGCATAGTTGCTTCCAAGAATGATTTCATTTATCATCAAGAAGGGACTACTAAAGAGCAAAACATTCCACGTGATGGTTCCGTAACTCATCAGTGCAACCGTCCATAGCGAATGCGAGCGTAAGTATAGCCAAGCGAAGATCAATCCAATCAAGAAGAGATTCAAAAAGAGGATCGCACCGAGAAGTACCCCCTGTGCTGAGTGAGTAGCAAGGTAATAAATCGTCACAGTTTGTGAGAGCGCCCACGCCCCAGAACTGACCAGTGCAGCCATGAGGGTGCTTTTCTCAGCCAGTATTCTCAACACATACCCACGCCAGCCGAGTTCCGTTCCGAGCGTCATCAAAATTGTCCAGAGGAAAATGAGAGGAAAATCAAGCACGGTGGCTAAAGCTATCGTCTCATAATTCGGCGGCTTGGTCAGAGTGAGAATCTTGCCCATCTGTCCAATCCCAACCACCAGCGCAACTAAGAACGCCGGATACAGCAGAGCGATGAGCCAGTTCCTCACACCTGATATTCCCCATCCGCTATCGCCAATCTTCTCCTTGCGCAGCACCATGAACACTATTGCGACAACTGCCGGTGCAAGCATCAAAGGAAAAATGTAGACTCCCGCAATGCGTATCATCATTGGCATCTCTTGGAATAGCAAGAGATACTCCAAAGCCCAACACAGCATAAGCGTGACGGCAATGCAAAGATAGATAGAAGGACGATTTTCTTTCACCCTATTCCTCGCTTGAAGCTACATGCGTTGCGCAAGAACAATCATTTTGCGGCTTTCCGCGTCGAATGCTCTTCCTCGATAATCTCCGTAGAAGTCGAGTATTGAGAAACCGCACTTCTCAAACAGGTGGAGAATCTCGAACGGCGTATAATAATGGAATGTTACCTCACAGTACAGCACCTTCAACGGACTACCTGTATATTCATACCGTAAGAGGTGATGAATCATCTGCCTTTCGAAATCCACGCGAATGCTGACGAACCGATACCATGACTCGCCAGTGCTCGGATCGCTGAACACTTTGTCCCAGCGGAGAAGGTCCGGATTCTCAAGTTGGTCATGATGGAAATGAAACAAGTCAACACCAAGTTTGCCATTCTTCTTCAGATGTCTCCGAGCACAAAGTAATGTTCCTTCTTGATCTCGCCGTGTAAGCACTTCGTGAAAGAGATGAAAAGGAATGAAGGCGAAGTCAAACTTCTGTCGCAGTTCATAGTCTCTCATATCTCCCTGAACCGCCCTAATGGTTTCTATCTTCCGCCCTGCGATTTTGCGCTGCAAAATCTTCAGCATATCAGGGGATCGCTCTATACCTACAATTCGATAGCCTGCCTTTGCCAGTGGGACCGCAATCCGACCTGTGCCAATGCCGATTTCCAATATCTTCTTACTGCTGATTACCTTTTTCCAGAAACCGATGTCCTCTTTGAACTCAGCATACTCTGCATCGTAGAGATCGGCAAACTCCTTGCGGTACATGATATGTCGTGTGCGTTGCTCAGGCATAGTCACAGCCTTATGCCACTTCCTTCACTGTCTTCAAGAACAATTCAACCTCATCAAAATTATTGTAGATATGTGTGGAGACACGAACAGAGTTCAGTCCTCCTTCTCCGACAGCACGCAGACGGATTTTGTGTTTCTCCCACGCGAAGCTCACGAACTTGTCGAACGGATAATTCTTGATACGGAATCCTGTAATCGAAGCCCTCGACTGCTCCTCCTCTGGCGTCAGCAATTCTATCTTATCTCCAAGCGTCACAAGCTCCTGCCGAAGATAACTGGACATTGCCTTACCTCGTGCAGTGACGTTCTCCATACCGATATGATACAAGAAATCAATTGCGGCACCCATTCCGACGTAGATCGCCGCATTCTGAGTCGCAAAGTCATAACGGTGAGCGTTTTGCTGGTAGCCCTTTAGTTCCGGTGGATTCTTCGTCATATCCCATCCTGCATCTGAGCCGCCACCCACCCAGATAGGCTTCGACGATCTCCTGCAGCTCTTTTCGCACATACAGAAACCCCGTCCCCTTCGGACCCATCATCCACTTGTGCCCACACGTTGTGAAGAAATCACAGCCAATGTCTTTCACATCGAGCGGAATCATCCCTGGCGTGTGAGCACCATCGAGCATTACCCACAGACCTTTGTCGTGACCGAGCTTGGAAATTTCCTTGCCGGGAAGAACCTGCCCAATCGTGCAAGTAATATGTGGCACAGCGATGACTCTTGTCTTTTTCGTGATGGCATCGCTGATTCGATTCAAGGTATCCGCTGCGGTCCAACCGGGCACAATGGTCTTGATGACGATCCCATCCCGCCTCGCCCGAGCAAGCCAAGGGAGAGCGTTGCCAGCGTGCTCGTGCGTTGTCATAATCACCTCATCGCCTCGCCTGAGCAGCAGACCACCCGCAATCACGTTAATGCCCTCGGTGACATTATGCGTAAGCGAAACTTCCTCCTCACCCGCATTGATGAACTTAGCAACTTTTCCGCGTGCTACTTCCCAACCTCCATAGTCACCAGTAATATCAATCCTCTCCATTTCTGCTCTGACGGAATCAAGCACAACATATGGCGAAGGTCCCATCGTGCCGTTGTTGAGATACACCCTGTCCTTCCCAAGTGGGAATTGCTCACGGACGAACCTCCAGAACTGTTCATCGTGCGGTGAGATTTTTTCATCCTTAGCGATGATGTACTTGGCAAAGGAGTTCTGCGGCATTGAGTAGAGAGCCACACCTCCGATGATGCCTCCGGTCACAGCCTTGATAAAATTCCTGCGTGAATACGCCGTTCCTTTGTTTGGGTCTTGAGGAAGCCGCACGCCGATTTGCGGTAATGATGATTCGTTCATGGGCAAGTATCCTGAAAATGGGAAATCCAAACGATTACAGTTGCTATTAGAAAAAGAGCTTTGTAGTCCAGCTCTTAAGTCATTCGGCAGACCTTGCCGCACCCAGATATCGTTCCCAGCATAAAAGAAGTTTTTGCAAAACAAAAAATTGGGTGAGTACCATAAGGCACGAACCTTTTATGCTGTGTTATATGAAGTGGTGGCACCAAGGTACCTTCTTGATTATTCGCTAACCAGATCTCTATAGATGTTTTCAAATTGTTCCAAAGCAGATTCAAGATTCTCCGCAATATCCCTCGCAAGTGCATCTGGGTCAGGTAAGTTTTCAGAATCTTCGAGGCTCTTATCCTTCAGCCAGAATATATCGAGACTAACCTTATCTCTCTGCATGATTTCATCGTATATGAATACACGCCATCGCCCATCAGGATTTTCTGGACTCCATGTTGGTTTTCTGTTGTGGCGGTTGTTGGGGTTATAACATTTGATGAAGTCCTTGAGATCCTCAAAACGCAACGTATTTGTCTTTAGAGTAAAGTGCGTGTTGGTTCTTAAATCATATATCCAGACTTTATCAGTCCATGGTTTTTCGCTTGCTGGTTTCCTGTCAAAGAAAAGTACGTTAGCCTTCACCCCCTGAGCGTAGAATACGCCTGTTGGGAGTCTGAGGATTGTATGAAGGTCACATTCACTGAGCAACTTCCTTCTCACAGTTTCCCCAGCCCCACCCTCAAACAGGACATTATCTGGTGCAACGATTGCGACTTTACCGTTTATTTTTGCAAGAGATTTCACATGCTGGAGAAAATTCAACTGTTTATTGGATGTTGTAGTCCAGAAGTCTGGTCGCTCATAAACCAGTGATTCCTTATCTGCCTTGCCCTCACCGTTCACGATAGTAATACTGCTCTTCTTCCCGAAGGGAGGATTGGTTAATATTATGTCAAAGTTGGTCTTTGGCTCTGAAACAAGGCTGTCACCGACTTCAATTGGGCTTTCCTCTCCGCCTATGCCGTGAAGATAAAGGTTCATCACGCACAGCCTTGCGACATTATCAACAATATCTTTTCCTTTGAACGTGTTGAACTTGAGGAACTTCTTCTGCTCTTTATCCACCTTGTAATTCTTCGAGATGTAATCATGAGACGCCAAAAGAAAACCGCCAGTTCCACATGCGGGGTCGCATATTGTCGTATTCGGTTCTGGCTTGATTACTTCCACGATTGCCTTTATCAATGCCCTCGGAGTGAAATACTGCCCCGCACCGCTTTTTATATCTTCTGCGTTTTTTCTGCAACAGCCCTTCGTAAATCTCGCCTTTCACATCAATGTCCATACCAACCCATGTTTCAGCGTTTATCAACTCAATTAACCTTCTGAGTTTGGCAGGGTCTTGAATCCTGTTCTGGGATTTCCTGAAAATGATTCCGAGCATTCCCTTCTCTCTTCCCAGTGATTCGAGAATCTTTCGGTAATGCTTCTCCAACGCATCCCCGTCCTTTTCAAGAAGGCTCTGCCAGTCCAGACCCTTCGGGATGCTCGAAGGCTTGCTGAAAGGCGGTTTTGTCTGCTCATCAGCCATCTTTAAGAACAGAAGATAAGTCAACTGCTCTACATAGTCGCCGTAACTCACGCCATCGTCACGGAGGACGTTGCAATAGTTCCAGAGTCTTTGCACGATTGTTGATGATTCGGTTGTCATTTTTATCAACGTCCTTTCTTTCTTCTTTTTGAAATCTTTTTATCTTCTCGTTTTGCTTTCTCTTCCTTTATCCTCTCCAGCAACTTCTCAGCGGGTTCACCTGCCTGACTGTCGGCCTTTTGCAGCAATCCTTTAAGCATTCTTCTGCCAGTGGTCTTTTTTAGCTCCCTTTCCCGATGCAAAGCATTCGCTTGTGAATCTACTTCTTCAAAATAGAATAGCCTAAGTGGCGGGCACTTTTTCGTCCATTGAGCTCCTTTGCCTTTTTTATGCAGCTCCCAACGGTGAAGCAAGTCATTCGTTTGCCCTATATAAACGCTTCCGTTACCGCACAAGATTGCATATACGAACCATTTATGCTTCATTTTTTAAATTCTTTTCGAGTTTTCTTCTTTTTCCCAAATGTTTCCGAAGCTTCTCGTTCCTTTTTAATTTGCTTCAACAATTCAGCGGCAGGCAGGTCGGTTGGGTCTTGAGGCACGAGTTTGCCCTCAAAAGCCGTTTTCAATATGCTCTGACGCAATTGCTCTGATTGCTTAAGGCTTTGGTCAATAGTCTTTTCAGTCTCCTCCGCAATAGATAGGCGATGTTCTATTTCTTCAACGATACGGTGCTGTTCGGAGAGAGGGGGTAATTTGAAAAGAATAGGATATATTTTTGAGCCGGAAATAACCGGTTGTGCTGTGCTTACAGAATATTTATTTAAATCTATAAGTCCTAAAGCGTAATATAGAAATTTTATTTCAATGTGAGAAAAATCTACTATTAAAGCATTGTCTGTTACCCAAGACCTTGGTTGAGTAATATGAATAACACCACATTTTGCTCCGACCCTACCAATTATGAGCTCACTTTCCTTAAACATAAATTGATTATGATAACCAGAAATGCCGTTTCCGCCATAAACTGGATAGTTACCCTCTGAAACCATTTTGTAAGACGACAATCCCTCACCACTTCTAACAGAAACAATGTCTCCCAGCCTCGTCCACGCCCACCCCTCTGGCAACTCTGGTAACTCCGATGTGTCCATTGGTGGCAGTTCCTTGCATTTCCTGCCGAGTTTCTTCTTACGCTCCTCTTTGAGCCGTTCCAGAAGCACGGACGCAGGCTTAAGTTTATCTTTGTTCGCTTTACGCCATTCCTCTGTCAGTCTTCCTTCAAAAGCAGATTTTAACACCGCCTGACGATAACGCTTTATCTGGTTTTTCGCTTTGGTCAGAGCATCGAGACCAGCATCCAGTTTGGTGAACAGTTCTTCAATCTTGGTTACGATGCGGTGCTGTTCGGTGAAGGGGGGAAAGGGAATAGGCATAGATTCAATATGTTCTCTACGAAGATTGTTTATATTTACACCGCTTGAAAGGCGAGAAATCCCATTTCTATAGTCTGGACTTTGAAAAAAGAAACCAACGAACCTTTGATTAATATTGGGTATTGGTCTTACTAATCCACAAAATGTACCAAAAGCCATATGATAATCTTTCGTGGATTGAGATGCTTTACCAACAAGGTCTTTACTACCACTGGACATAGCAATTAAGATATCAAACGCCTTGACAAATTGCTCATCTTCCACTCTTTTTTGAGGAACATATACAAGTTCTTTAAAGTTTAATTCAATATTAATATTATTTGCTCTTAAAATAGGAATGTAGTCATCTTTGGCTTCTTTAGAGGATTCTTCCTTTGGATAAGACACACCTCGTAAAAGTTCAGATATTCCTCCCACATTTGTCCACACCCACCCCTTAGGTAGTTTTGGCAATGCATCTTCGTTCATTCTACCAGTACCTCATTCAATTCGCTCAATATACTGTCCAAGTCGTTCCCAAAAATCTGATATGCCTTAACAAGGCCTCCATCATCATGGAACGGTGAAAGTTCAAAATCATCCTTTTCTATTGCCATTGAACTAGCTATGTGGTCTTTGATGTTCAAGAGCCAGTCCTTCTGCTCCTGTGTAAATTTCCTGCCAGCCCCTTCCTGTCCTGCGAGCCAGTTGTTGAATCTTGTGTTTACCGTATCTGAAAAAGGTTCAAGTACATTGGTTTCGCCAATTGCGAAGCGTATCAGCGAGATTATGTTTGTAAGGAGTTTCTGAGGTCCCGCCCCCTTTACCTTTGCCTTCTCAAGTTGCTCATAAGCCTGCCAGAGGATATCAGGCGTCAGTTGGTACGGTGGCTTTCTTATGGCTTCAGCGAGTTGTTTTATCTGCTCGTATGTGAGATGCCGTTTGCCGTATGGCTTGCTGTAGATTACTTGGAGTGCGGTGAGTTCATCCCTGTTCTCTCCTATAAACTTCTTGAACGTGTCCACGATGGTTTTAGCCCTCTTTTTTGCCTGTTCATCGAATCCAGCCAGAATCACAATGTCCTTGCTCACGGTATCAATGACCTGCTCATTCCGTCTCCTTAAATCTATTAGCGTGTTCCTTAATTTCGGATTGTCAAACGGGGTACAGGCTTCTTTCACCAGTTCTCTGGATGCGGAATTTACCTGCTCTTCCGTAGGTGTCTCGGTTTTGAACATCTCCTTTGCCCTTTCCATCTTTTTGTCAGGGTCAACTGCATCCAGCAGGGTATTGATGATTTTCTTTAAGGGTTTCCCATCTGAAACTGCTTCAATATCCTTCCTGTCCTTCTCTTCTATCTCTCTGTCAAGTCTTGCAAGCCTTCCGGCCAAGGAAGTGATTGTATCTTTATCCCTGTTACCAAGAGCAACAGAAAGGATGAGTTTGTCAAATGGAACACTTGGGTTTCTCTCAAGAGGTCTGGAATCTGTCTTATCGTTCTCACAGACACCAACAGCATCCACAATCACGAAATGCGTTTTCCTGGGACCATCTGGGGTAACTGCATTGAACTCGGTTGGAGAAATGGTGCGAGTTCCTCGTCCTTTCATCTGGTCGAAATAAACCCTCGACTTGACATCCCGCATGAATATCAGGCACTCCAGGGGCTTTATATCAGTACCAGTTGAAATCATATCTACCGCTACCGCTATGCGTGGATTGTATGAGTTGCGAAAATCTGTAATCAAATCCTCTGGCTTCTCTCCTGTGGTTTTGTATGTTATCTTTTTGCAAAACTCATTGCCCTTTCCGAATTCTTCCCGGATAATTGGAACAATATCTTCAGCATGTGAATCATCCTTTGCGAAGATAAGAGTCTTGGGTACTTCGGTTCTTCCTGGAAATATTTCTGTAAATAGTCTTTCTTTGAATGTTCTAATCACAGTTCTTATCTGGTCTGGGGCAACTACATCTCTGTCCAACTGGGGTGCGGAATATTCTATGTTGTCCTCAAGTTGTTCCCATCGTATTTTCCTTGTAAGTTTATCCCGTTTGTCTATGTAATATCCAGCCTCCACTTTACTGCCCTTTTCCGTGATTTCTGTTTGGATTCTATAAACATCGTATGGCACGTTGACACCATCTGCAACAGCCCGTTCATGACTGTATTCGAGGACAAGGTTCTGATTGAAAAAGCCGAGGGTCTGTTTGGAGGGTGTTGCGGTAAGTCCGATTATGAACGCATCAAAGTATTCAAGCACTTGCCTCCACAGATGGTAAATCGAACGGTGACACTCATCTGTAATTATAAAATCAAAGGTTTCAATCGGGATATTCAGATTATAGGTTATTTCTCTTGGCTTTTCATCCTTCGGTGAGATATAGAAAAGGGATTGTTTCTTCAAGTTCTGCGTCGAATTCAGTCTCCCCTTTCAGCATGGAATACAGTCTTTGGATTGTAGTAATACAGACTCGGCTCACTGGGTCAATGACATTTGAGGTCAGGTGCTGTACGTTATAGAGTTCCGTCAATTTACGCCTGTCATCAGGAGTTATATACTGTTGAAATTCCTTTCTTGTCTGTCGTCCAAGATTGCTTCTATCCACCAAGAAAAGCACTCTTCTGGCATTTGCGAATTTTATCAAACGATAGACAAAACTTACGGCGGTATAAGTTTTTCCACCTCCTGAAGCCATTTGAATTAGTGCTCTTGGTTTTGCTTCTGAGAATGACATTTCAAGGTTACGGATTGCTTCGGTCTGGCAGTCCCTAAGCCCTTCTGTGATTAGAGGAGGCATGTTCCTGAGTCTTGCCCTAAGTGTGTCGCTCTGCAAGAGCCAATCGTTAAGTGTCTCTGGTCTATGGAAATCAAAAACTCTTCGAGAGCGTGGGTCTGGGTCTCTTATATCTCTAAAAAATGTTTCTACACCCGTGCTCTCATAAGCGAATGGAAGAGGCTCTTGAACATTAGGTAGATTTTCTGGTATACCTGTCAAATAGGCTTCTGATTGTTCTGCGACTCCACTTAAAGTTGTGCCTTCGGGTTTAGCCTCTATTATTCCAACGGCTTTCCTGACCACAAAAAGCATGTAATCTGCAAACCCAGATTTAAGCGGGAACTCACGGACAGCCACTCCAGGAGAAGCACCTAGATCTATATCTTTCAAATCCTGAACTTTCCATCCTGCATTATTCAACATTCGGTCAATATTCTGCCTAGCTTCTTCTTCTGGTTTCATATAGGCATCTTTTCCTTTGTTTTACTAACAGACACCGCCATTTCATGTAACAAGATGATTGACGCAAGCAGCTTTGACATAGACGAGAACTTCATCAGGGGTCCCGCAGAGCGGGGGCGTCCCACCCGTCCCTTGCGCTACCCACACAGCACTGACCCGCCGTTCACGTTCAGTACTTCTCCTGTGATGTACCGCGCCAAATCTGATGCTAAGAAGAGAATTGAACCCGCAACATCTTCTGCCGTGGCAATGCGACCAAGCGGAATGGTTTTCCGTGCAGCTTCCTTAAGTTCTGGATCATTGAACACTTCATCACACATATCAGTATCAACCCAGCCTGGAGCAACGCTGTTCACCAGAATATTATATGGCGCAAGCTCGCTGGCAAGCGATTTGGTGAACGAGATCGCACCTCCCTTTGAGGCGGCATAGTGTGAGTGCAATGCTTCGCCTCGCTGTCCTGCAGTGGAAGAAATATTAATGATGCTTCCACCTCCCTGCTTCTTCATCAGCGGGACAACCGCTTTGCACATAAGGAACGTTCCCTTCAGATTGATGTCAAGCGTCTTGTCCCATACCTCTTCCGTCATATTCTCGACTTCCGCATAAGTCCAGATCCCCGCATTATTCACAAGGACATCAATTCTACTGAGGACTCGGACCACCTCAGCCACGACGCGATTGACATCTTCTGCGCTTGAGACATCGCCTTTGAGCACCAGACAGCGGCGTCCAACTTTGTGGATATCGTCCACCACTTTCTGTGCACTTGCTTCATCGCTGATATAAGTGATAGCGACATCAGCACCAGCCTTCGCGAAGAGAATCGCTGTCGCAGCCCCAATCCCTCGTGATCCACCGGTAATAAGTGCGGTCTTGTTTGTCAGGCTTATCATATCGTTGCGAATACTGTGGTTCAATGCGTCTCCATGTTTGACCGAATCTCGGGCTTGATTACAAAACGTCCGGCATGACGCCGGATGTCGCTGCTCCAAATTGAGCATCTCGATGCTCTCCCATCGCTTTAATCCGAATATAATAAAATAATTCTCTTTGTCAAGAAGAATGACACTTTTTTTGAGCCGGAGGGGTGTCTTCCCATCGGAGTTGAAATACCGATCCACCGGACTTGACTTTGGAAGAAATATTGATTATTTGTGAAATGAACCTGTCCTGACTACAGCTCGGAATCCGGCAAGACAAGCGACTACTGTCTCACGGAGAACGAATTGGGTCTATCAGGAGTGAGTCTCGGTCAAAATCAGCAACCGTGCCCTTCATCCCTTTACCATAGGTATCACGGATATACGAGAATGGCATCAGACCAAGTGAAGACCCTTGTTGATCTCTATAAGGAATATGAACACTGTACGTTGTGTGAACTCTGCCATTCGCGTCAGGCTGTAATGTTCGGCGATGGGGAACCGAATGCACAAGTGATGCTGATCGCAGAGCGTGTCGGCGGCTTAGATGAACAGAACCGAAAACTATTCTCAGGTCCTGCTGGCGAGTTGCTCATCAAAATCTTAGCTGCACCTAACGTTGAAATACCGAGGAAGGATGTCTATGTCACCAACCTGGTTCTCTGCCGCACACCGCAGGATAGAGCACCCCGAGCAGGTGAAATCAAAAAGTGCAGTCCACGGCTGCATGAGCAAATCGAAATCCTATTGCCGAAGCTTATCATTGCAGCAGGACGACTTCCGATGCTCTATTTCTTGAATTTGAAAGGGACACTTGAAGAACATCGTGGCTGGCACGAAGTAAACGTTCCATTGCACACGATCAAAACATATTTGACATTCAACCCAGCAAGTGCGTTGTACGGTGAACCGGCAGACATTAAGCATAAGAAGATGTTGATGTATGAGGACTGGAAGAAGATAGGTGCGTATTATCGTGAAGTGATAAAATAGAAGTCAGAAGCAAGATGTTTGAGATTAGATACTACTGTTGGAGATTTTGGACAACTAAACAATCTGAATTGATCATAAAGACATCGGAGATGAAGACATGGATATTGTGAACAAGGCAATCGAAGACTACATGCTGCATGTCATCCCGGAGCGGGATGCAGTGCTCACAGAGATGGAGCAACTTGCAGAAGAGAGACACTTCCCGATTGTGGGACCGCTCGTTGGCAGGTTTCTATATCAAGTAGTTCTGCTGACAAAGCCCAAGCGTATTCTCGAACTCGGCTCCGGCTACGGTTACTCTGCTTATTGGCTTGCTAAAGCGCTACCGAGAAGTGGAAAGATCATCTGCACTGAGAGTTCTGAACAGAATGCAAAACTTGCTCGTAAATTTCTGGAGCGAGGCGGCGTTGCAGACAAGGTGGAGTTCCGCGTCGGGGATGTGCTGGAGATCATTGACCGGGTGAAAGGGATGTTTGACATGATCCTATGTGACATTGAGAAACATCAGTATCCACAAGTGTTCCGCAAGGCTATACCACGCTTGAAAAAGGGTGGACTGCTCGTTGCTGACAATGTGCTCTGGTCAGGGCGCGTGCTCGACCCGAAACCCGATAGAGCCACCGCTGGTATTCTCACTTTCACTCGATTGGTTTATAGTTCACCTCGACTGTTCACCACAATTCTTCCCTTGAAAGATGGACTTGTGGTTTCGGTGAAAAGATAGGCATACTTCTCGTCAGCAGATGGGATTGATTCGAGTTGAATTATTCTCGTTTTTTTAGTACATTCTGGATGGAAACTCATACGTTATCGCGTTTGCTTTGCCGATATTACTCGGGCAACCATAGTTCTGTATGAAAGCAGTGATCATGGCTGGCGGATTCGGCACTCGGCTCCGCCCACTGACTATGAACATTCCGAAGCCCATGGTGCCGATGATGAACAAACCGATGATGCACCACATCGTCGAGTTACTGAAGCGGCATGGGATCACTGATATCATTGCGCTGCTCTACCACCAGCCCGATATCATCATTAGTTATTTCGGGGATGGTTCACGGTTTGATACAACGATGAAGTATGTACGTGCCGAGGCTGACTACGGAACAGCGGGAGCCGTTCGCAATGCAGCGGCGTTTCTGGATGAACGCTTCATTATTATCAGCGGTGATGTGCTGACGGATTTCAACTTGTCAAAGGCGATCAACTTCCATGTCGAACGAAAAGCGAAAGCAACTGTGGTTCTTACACGCGCGAAGAATCCTTTGCCGTTCGGCGTTGTCATCACATCGAATGACGGCAAGATCACACGTTTCTTGGAGAAGCCGTCGTGGGGGGAAGTCTTCAGCGACACGATCAACACCGGCATCTACATCCTTGAACCTGAAGTGCTTGAACTTGTCCCATATCAACATGAGTCTGATTTCAGCAAGAACCTATTCCCGCTTCTCCTTCAAGAGGACCTGGGACTCTACGGCTATATTGCAGAGGGCTACTGGCGAGATATCGGCAACTTGAATGAATATCAAGAGGCACACCTTGATTGCTTGGCCGGGAAGGTGGATATCATACTCGATGGAATACAGCAAGGCTCGACCTATGTCGGCAGTCACACTGTTCTCAAGACTGCTGCGAGCAACCTCGAGGGGACTGTGGTGATTGGACAGCACTGCGAAATTGGCAGTGATGTGAAGCTTGCCAATTCCGTGATTGGCAGCAACTGTCTCATCGCTTCAGGGGCGGTGATTCGGAATTCAATCATCTGGGATGGTGTTCGCATCGGACGAGGTGTGGAACTAGAGAGCGATGTTGTTGGCAGCGATTGTATCATCGGAGAGGGGGCAGCGATTGCCGAGAATGTGTTCATCGGTGACCAATGTATGTTAGGCAAAGGAAGCAAGCTTCTCTCCAACATAAAGCTTTGGCCCCAAAAAGTCGTCGAAGACGGTGCGGTTGTCTCCACCAGCATCGTGTGGGGAGACAAGTGGCTTCGAGAGCTTTTCACTGATGCTCGCATCTCAGGGCTTTCCAACATTGAGATGAACCCAGAATTTGGAGCGAAACTTGGTACTGCACTTGGTGCATTTGTCGGCGCAGGAAATACCGTTGTCAGCAGTCGTGATGCCGATAATGTATCTCGCATGATAAAACGGGCATTGACTTGCGGATTGATGTCAGCGGGAGTTATCATCAACGATTTGCAGACGACACCTATTCCGATTGTCCGCCATGAGCTTCGGAATGGAAAACAGACAGCCGGTATTCACGTACGAAAGTCTCCCTATGATAAGCGTTTCACCGATATCATCTTCTTCGACGGCGATGGAAAGGATTTGCCCGTCGGCAGGACGAAGGCGATTGAGCGATTGTTCTTTGGTGAAGATTTTGCTCGCGCCAAGTATGACAGTGTCGGCTCTATTTACTTTCCCGGACGCACCAACGAAATCTATCGTGAGCGATTTCTCTCGTGTCTTAATGTTGATGCCATCAGCAAGGCAGGATTCCGCATCGTGATTGATTACTCAAACGGAGTGGCGTCCACCATTTTCCCAAACATCCTTGGCTCGCTCAGCTGCCAGGTGGTTTCGCTCAACGCTTATCTTGAGCCAACCAAACTGAATAGAAGCAAAGACGAAGTGGATTTTGCTTACAACCGGTTGTCGCAGATCGTCACATCAATAAAGTATGATGTCGGCTTTATGATTGATGCTGGTGTCGAGAAGATTCGCGTCACAGACGAAAAAGGCCACCACTTTGACAATAATCGTTTGCTGACTCTGGTGACAAGCCTTGTCTTGGAAGCCTATCCCCACATCAGGAAGATTGCAGTGCCGGTAGTTGCTACCGCCGAGGTGGACATCGTCGCCAAAGAGCATGGTGTTCAAGTGCTCCGCACCAAGAACAGCCATGCTGCAATGATGGATGCGGTGAAGGAAAAAGATGTTGGCTTTGTCGGCGGGACAAAAGGAGGATTTATCTTTCCAGAGTTCCTCTTCGCTTGTGACGGAATGTTTGGTCTGGCAAAGATTCTGGAACTCCTTGCTCTAACGGGGAAACGGCTTAGCGAACTGGAAAATGCGATGCCCAAGCTGCACCAGCTCGAACGAGATGTCCATTGTCCCTGGGATGCGAAAGGGAGAGTGATGCGCAACGCCGTGAAAACCTTAGAAACAGAGCATCACCAACTGATTGATGGCATAAGGATCTTGGTTGATGATATTGACTGGGTGCTGCTTCTTCCCGACAAGGAACGAGCCGTTTTTCATATTTATGCTGAGGCAGAAGAGCAGTCGAGAGCCGAGCAATTGTTAAACGAGTATGAGGAGAAAGTGATTATGTGGAGAACTGGGAAGTGAACAACAGTCTAGATCACATCCTTCCCACGGTGCTCGTCTTCTGCTATTCTTACATACGCGTATGATTCTGCCCAACTTTCCTTCGCGATAAGGTAGAGTAACTTCGATATTGTCCTGCGGCTGAACAGGATTCAGGACAGCATCTAGTTACTCTGGTGTGGAATGATATGCTTGGGCGTACAAATTATATGGGGTCTCGAAACAGCGATGAAAATTAGCGACATTTTAGAGGAAGAGCTAGTCACTCCCAATCTATCCGGTTCAAGCAAGGAAGACATACTCAATGGAATCATTGATATTGTCGCCAAGTCGAAAAGAGTGAAGGATAAGGAAAAGGTGCGGGAAGCGATCTTTGAGCGTGAAAAGATTATGTCCACCGGTGTCGGCAAGGGCTTTGCGATTCCCCACGGCAAGACCGACGCGGTAACGGATATCGTCGCGGCGTTTGCCGTTACCAAAGATCCGATTGATTACCAGTCACTCGATGCTGAGCCAGTCCGCTTGGTATTCCTCCTGGTGGGAAGAGATAATCTTGTGGGTCCTCACATCAAACTGCTTAGCCGAATTTCCCGCCTGATGAACAAGGATGAGTTTCGGAGGAAACTCCTGAAGGCAGAATCCTCTCAGGAGATTGTGAAGATATTCAAGGAAGAAGAGTCAAGTTATTTAGATGTCTAAACGGCGGGCCGTGTGCCACTCTTGGACAGAACGGAAGTTCTGTCCTGCCAACAACAAATCGGTAGGACAATCGTTTCAACTGTCCACCTCGATCTACTTCTTTCATTAGAACATCTATTGATGAAATTCAAATCTGTCAAAGGTACAAGGGACGTTCTCCCTAACGAAGCGCACAAATGGCAGTTCGTGGAGCAGAAGATTCGTGAGATAATGGAGAGATTCAATTACAGAGAAATCCGTACGCCAATCTTTGAAGAGACGATGCTTTTTGCCCGCGGCATTGGAGAGCGTACAGATATCGTCGGCAAAGAGATGTACACATTTCAGGATAAAGGCGGCGAGAGTCTCACCCTCAAGCCAGAAATGACTGCCTCCGTGATGCGTGCCTACATCCAACACAATCTCGGTGAACAACTTCCTCTCTCCAAAGTGTACTATCTCTCACCGATGTTCCGCCAAGAGCGACCGCAGGCAGGACGACTGAGGCAGTTTCACCAGTTTGGCGTCGAAGTCATCGGGACAGCAAATCCTGCTGTAGATGCGGAAACGATTGCACTGGCTGTGAGCATCTACAGGCAATTAGGCGTTGTCAACTTCACTACCAAGATAAACTCCGTGGGTTGTCAAGTCTGCCGACCTCGCTATAAAGGACTGCTTGCTTCAGAACTCAAGAAGGTCTTTGACAGACTCACTCCAGAAAGTCAACGGCGGCTTGAGACAAATCCGCTGCGGATATTAGATTCAAAAGAAGAAGCGGATAGAAAAGCGACAGCAAACGCCCCGCTGATAAAGGACCATCTATGTGAGGAATGTCGTACCCACTTCAACCTGGTTCAGAAATATGTGACGGAACTCGGTATTGACTTCGAGATTGATGGTCGCATTGTGCGCGGACTCGATTACTACACTAAGACGGCTTACGAACTCATTAGCAAAGAACTGGGTTCGCAAGATGCACTCGCTGGCGGTGGCAGATATGATTTGCTTATCGAGGAACTCGGCGGTGAACCAACACCGGGTGTAGGATTTGCTGCTGGTATAGAACGCCTGCTGGCGGTGTTAGAAAAATCAGAATTCCCCTTTGATAACGAGCCGCGTCTGACACTGTTTATCGCGGCGTTAGATGAGGCATCGCGAGGTTGGGCGCTGCAGCAAGCACATCGTCTGAGGAACGAATGCATCAGTTGTGACGTTGATTATCTTGGTCGAAGTCTTAAAGCGCAGATGCGCGAGGCAGATAGGCAAAAAGCAAGGTTCGTGATGATTATTGGTGACAAGGAATTGAACGAGCGCAAAGCAACGCTTAAGAACATGACAACGGGGGACCAACGAACGATTGCGTTTGAAGATATCCTGACCGCTTTAAGAGCAGACATGTAGGCTCAGGAAAACGAGAATGACCACTCCACGGACACCCAGACGTGATGTTGACTATAAGTTAACTATTGTTCCGGCTTACGATCAGCAGAAGAAGAGATATCACCTCTTTGTGCTTGAGACCGCCCAGGAGTTTAGTTCATTTCAATATGAGCTGGTCGTGGACGAAGAGCTCGCCGGCAATGCTATTACCTTGAAGATTCACGGTTTGAGACCTAAATCTCTTGCGATGCCTGGTTTTGGATCAGCGCAGTTTCGAAAAGAGTGTTATGGACTGAAAGGCACATACGCACTGAATATCATCCGACAGGATGATACGAAAAATCAATTCAGGATTCATGTCTCTGGCAAGAAAGTAAAAATCATAAGAGGTGTGGTGAAAGGAAAATTTGTTGAAGTCGGCATCGCTGAGAGTCAGAGTGTTAAGTCGCGGAGATCTTAGGAAGACTGGCTACAGGAGCTGATATCAGACGGTAGTACAGAAGGAGCACCAATGGAAATCATTACGTTGGAACGAGCAGTTCTGAAAAAGAACGACGAGGTGGCAGCGGAAAATCGTGCTGAGTTTAAGAAGCGAGGAATTTTTTCTTTCAATTTGCTAAGTTCACCCGGCTCAGGCAAAACCAGCATCTTGGAAAAAACCATTGAGCGGTTGAAAGACGAACTCAAGATTGCTGTCATTGAGGGGGATGTGCAAACCAACTTAGACGCTCAGCGCATTGCGAAGCACGATGTGCCGGTGATCCAAGTCGTTACAAATGGTACCTGTCACCTGGATGCAAAAATGATTCAGGACGCTCTGCCAAGCCTCGCCCTTGATGAATTGGATATAGTCATCATCGAGAACGTTGGCAATCTCATTTGTCCATCGAGCTACGATTTGGGTGAAGATGTCAAGATAGTGATAGCCAGCACTACAGAGGGTGAAGATAAGCCGCTCAAATATCCAGCGATGTTCCGCAAAGCAGAAGTGATGATTATTAATAAGATTGACCTTCTGCCGTATGTCCCTTTCAGTATGGAAGCGATCAAGCGCAACGCATTACGGATAAATCCGAACCTGAGGATATTTGAAACCTCGTGCCTCACGAATGAAGGGATTGATACCTGGTGCGAGTGGATAGTGCGAAGGAGAGTATCTTCCAAGCTGTGAGGAGGCGCAAAGTAGTTGAGGGATTCAGTTGTAAGGAAGCTCTGCACCCGGACCGCCAATTTGTGCGCAGGGGTGGAGCTTCTTCAGAACAGAAGCTCCTTGGCAATGATCGGAGCGACCTCCATCTGCTAGGTTTGAGTATTGGTGACAGTGCATAGTGTCAATGCATTTGCAGAATCGCAGCATAAAGATGTGAACGATACTAGAACAAAGATAACTGTTCGTGGCATCGTGCAAGGTGTGGGATTCCGACCTTTCATTTATCGTCTAGCTCACGAACAGCGTTTGAACGGCTACGTCTTGAACGATTCCGACGGAGTGAACATTGAAGTTCAGGGTACGACCGAGAGCATTGAGCGATTCATCGAGAGAATTCACAGCGAACACCCGCCCCTCGCCATTATCACCAGCATCCATACCGAGTTTTCCGAGAATACTCAACAGTACACCGATTTCGTAATTCGCGAAAGTGAGACGTACGACCATCGTTCAACGCTCATTTCGCCCGATGTCGCCGTTTGTGATGATTGTCTGGGTGAGCTGTTCGACCCTCGCAACAGACGCTATCTCTATCCCTTCATCAATTGCACAAACTGTGGACCTCGCTACACCATCATCGAGGATATTCCTTACGACAGACCGTTTACCTCGATGAAGCATTTCCAAATGTGTCCAGCGTGTGAAAGCGAGTATCACAATCCAACCGATAGAAGGTTTCATGCTCAACCGAATGCATGTTTTGAATGTGGACCGAAGATTTGGTTGGTGGATAGCCGTCATATACAGCATCCCATATACGGCGCTCTTCAGACAAAGGAGCCGGACAATCTACAATCCAGAATCGAGCACTCAGCAGCAAGAGCCCAGAGCCAGTTCATGATTTCTCGAACAGTTGAACTCCTGAAGCAAGGTGCTATCGTTGCAGTGAAAGGTCTAGGTGGCTTCCATCTCGCTGTTGATGCAACAAATGATGACGCTGTTGTGCGTCTGAGAGAAAGGAAACATAGATACGAAAAGCCGTTAGCGATCATGTCACTCGACTTGGAGAGGATACAGGAATACGCTGTATATTCGGAAGCAGAGAAGCAACTGTTGCTATCGTCGCAGCGTCCCATTGTCCTTCTGAGAAAAAAATACCCGAATCGCATTTCAGCGAACGTCGCGCCCTGCAATGAGTACTTCGGTGCGATGCTGCCCTATACTCCCCTACACTTTCTCCTTTTGAAAAACGGTTTCTTGGCGTTGGTGATGACCAGCGGCAATATCAGCGAGGAACCGATTGCGATTGACAATGATGAAGCCTTAGAGCGGCTTGGAGACATCGCTGATTATTTCCTGATGCACAACCGGGACGTCTACTTGCGAAGCGATGACTCGGTCGTGCGGATGGTGACAGGCAAGCCGACTGATGTGGAACACCATCCCAATCGCCTTCAAGAAAGCATCAGCGAGCAGCGATTGCCAACAGACAACCGACAGCCGGCAACTGACAACCGTTACCTATACATCCGTCGCTCACGCGGCTACATCCCAACGCCAGTATTCTTGAAAGATGAACTGCCAGAGATTCTTGCGGTCGGTGCTGAACTTAAGAACACTGTTTGCCTTACGAAGGGAAAGAACGCATTCTTGAGTCAACACATCGGGGATTTGGAAAACGTGCAAACGCTCGATTTCTTCGAGATGACCATCAAACACCTTAAGCGCATTCTTCAAATCAATCCAACGGTCATTGCCTACGACTTACATCCAGAATATCTGAGCACCAAGTGGGCATTGGAATCGTTTGACTATCGAAGTGACATTCCTCCGCTTGAGAATTCAAGCGAGGCTGTCTTCGTGGCAGGAGACATCAGAAGAGAAAACTATCGTCTCATTGGCGTTCAGCATCATCATGCCCATATCGCAAGCTGCTTGGCAGAACACCAGATGGACGCAGAGGTGATCGGCATTGCGTTAGACGGAGTTGGCTACGGCGCAGATGAAAAGATCTGGGGAGGTGAAATTCTAGTCGCTGATCTCAAAGACTTCAAACGAGTAGGACACTTTGAATATGTGCCGATGCCCGGTGGAACTGCCGCGATCAGAGAGCCCTGGCGTATGGCAGTGAGTTATCTCTATCATACTTATGGCGATGAAGTGAGGAATCTTGGCATTGACTTCATCCGTCATGTTGACAAAGCTAAATTGGAAATCCTCTTGCGGATGATACAGCGTCAATTGAACTCGCCTTTCTCTTCTAGCTGCGGCAGACTGTTCGACGCGGTTGCGGCAATCATCGGCATCAGAAACACGGTCGCATACGAGGGACAGGCGGCGATGGAGCTAGAGCATGTGCTGGGCATGGTAGATGGAAGAGCTAAGATGGTAGATGGTGACGGAGCCTACGCTTTGGAAACCGTAGAAGGTGACAGCATGACGCTGATCTCTGCACGCGGGATGATAAGGGCAATCGTTGACGATGTGATGCACGGGATTCCGCAGAGCGTCATCAGTTTGAAATTCCACAATGCACTGGTGAATGTGCTTGTTGAAATCTGCCACAGGTTGAGAGAGCAACATCAACTGAACACGGTTGCGTTGAGTGGAGGCTGTTTCCAGAATGTGTACCTTCTGTCAAGACTTAACGAAAAGCTGCTTGACGATGGCTTCGGAGTTCTGAGTCACAGCAGGGTCCCTCCGAATGATGGAGGAATCGCATTGGGACAAGCGGTGATTGCTGGCACACGATGCCGAACGGGATCTTAGCGAGAGACTGAGACTATGAAATACATCAGTGAATTCCAAGATGCTGCCGCCGCGAAGAAAATTGCCGACCAAATTCATCAGCAGATGAAGGGAAGAAACCCTATTACGTTGATGGAGGTTTGCGGCACACACACGATGGCAATTGCCCGGCATGGAATCAGGAAGCTCCTGCCAGCAAATCTGACACTTGTTTCCGGACCTGGCTGTCCTGTGTGCGTCACCCCCAACTATGATATTGATAAAGCGATCGCTTATGCACGTCGAGGCGACGCCATCCTTGCCACATTTGGCGATATGCTGCGGGTTCCCGGTTCGACTTCCAGTCTGGAAAAAGAAAACGCAGCAGGACATCGTGTGCAACTGGTCTATTCAACACTGGATGCGCTACGACTTGCAGAGCAACATCTTGCTTTCAAGATCATCTTTCTCGGTGTTGGATTTGAGACGACGGCTCCAACAGTTGCTGCATCCATTGTTGAAGCAGCACGTCGGGGAATAAGCAACTATTATGTGTTTTCGATGCACAAAACCATGCCTCAGCCGATGAAAACACTGGTCAACGGCAGAGTGAGTCTAGATGGATTCATTTGTCCCGGGCATGTCAGTGTTATCATCGGCTCTGAGCCTTATGAGTTCCTCGCAAGAGACTGCGGCAAGGCATGCGTGATAACAGGGTTTGAGCCACTCGATATTCTTGAAGGTATCTTGATGCTGGTGAAGCAAATCGTTGAGGAGCGACCATCCGTAGAGATTCAGTACAAGCGCACGGTGACGGAGAATGGAAATCCCACCGCTATGCGCCTGTTAGACGAAGTGTTTGAACCGTGTGATTCCGAATGGCGAGGCATTGGTGTGATTCCCTGCAGCGGACTGAAGATCAGAGAAAAGTATGGTAGTTATGATACAGAGAGAAATATCGAGGTAGAGGTTGAACCGACAAGGGAATATCTTGGCTGTCTTTGCGGCAATGTACTCCAAGGGGTGAGTATCCCCACGGACTGTAAGCTCTTTGGCACTGAGTGCACTCCCGAAGACCCTGTTGGTGCGTGCATGGTCTCGATGGAAGGCACCTGTGCAGCCTGGTACAGGTACAGGATTGATTCTCCCGCGATGGATTTGCAGTGACACGAAGAGAGGAAAGAGCCAGGGTTATTGGAACCGCTGAGCGATCATGGCGAAGAGACTCGGAAGGAATTCTTTTGAACAAAGATTCGCCATAGATTGAGTGAATGAAAATATGCAGCTTTCCCTCCTCCCTGCTCTCATGCCGAACTTGAGATATCTTAACTATAGCGTCACTACCATTGATTTTGTCCGCAGAGTTCCTTACATTTTCTCCGGAAGGTCGAACCATCACCTCATCGCTCTGGAACAGTATGTCAACAGACACTAATCTTTCGAACGTCTCATTGTCTCTCATCAACACAGAGTCAGAGATAGACGATATCATGTCCAAGCCGACTCCTGAAGTGATCGAGACTATTGCCGGTCTTGAGGGTGATATCATGATTTTGGGTGTGGGGGGCAAGATGGGACCGACGCTTGCTGCACTTGCAAAACGCTCGATTGATGAAGCGAACCTCCACAAGCGGGTAATCGGTGTGGACCTGTTCCAAAACAGTGGGGTGTGTGAGCAATTGGAGCAGTCGGGGATTGAAACTCTGTCGTGGGATCTGCTTGAAAGTGACGCAGTCCAGAAACTACCAGATGTCGCCAACATCATCTTCATGGTAGGAATGAAGTTCGGCACTACAGGTAATAATCCGTTGACCTGGGCAATCAATGTGTATATCCCGGCGTTAGTAGCGCAACGGTTTCGTTCGTCGCGCATCGTTGCTGTTTCAACAGGCAATGTCTATCCCTTTACTCCCATCACATCAGGCGGTGCAACCGAAGAATGTCCTCTGCAACCCTTGGGCGACTACGCACAGTCGTGTCTTGGACGTGAACGAATGTTTCAGTATTTCAGTCAACGCTTTGGCACTCTCGGTGTGCTCATACGTCTGGCGTATGCCATAGATTTGCGCTATGGGATTCTATTGGACGTAGCTCAGACAGTAATATCCCGGACGCCCATAAACTTAGCGATGGGTCATGTGAACATGATCTGGCAAGGTGATGCCAACGCACAAATCATCCGTTCACTGGCGCTTTGTGAAAGTCCCCCCAAGATTATTAATATAACCAGTCCTGAAGCGATTTCTGTTCGATGGTTAGCAAACCGCTTCGGAGGATTGCTCGGTGTCAAGCCTATCTTTGAAAGTGTTGAATCTGACACAGCCCTGCTCCTGAATGCAGCGATGGCACAGCGTCTGTTTGGCTCTCCACGAGTGACTTTAGAACAGATGATTCAGTGGATTGCACATTGGGTGACAATTGGCGGCGCCACGTTGAATAAGCCAACTCATTTTGACGTGAGAAATGGAGAATTCTGAGATGGCGAGCTATCTAACGCTGGCTGTTCATTTCCCTTATCTGCTTTATACTGAACGTGCTACGCACTTCGAGAGTGCATAGCACATCATAACTGATCAGCATCAAGAATCTAAAAATCAAACGTATCAATATTTTCTTTTGTAAAGAAGAACGGCTCGCCAAGAAGAATCTGATCACCCTTGATCTGCTTTTCTCCTAATCTCCCCACTTTTAGCGTTGCAGTGGTTGCGCCTATCTCACCTTGCACCAATGCGTGCGCAGCATAAATCGTCAGGTATCCCAGGTCAATCGGATTCCAGAGAATCACCGTTTCGACCACACCGGTGTGAACAAACGCTTTCATACTTCCGGGCGTGGAGAGTCCAACGACTTTGACTTTGCCCGCTTTTCCCGCTTGCTGCACTGCTTCCGCCGCACCAGGGAAGGCAACACTTGAAATTCCCCACACGCCTTGAATGTCGGGATACGCTTTCAAAATATCCTGTGTTACTCGGAACGCAAGTTGCTGATCCTCCTCCGATGGCTGTATCGTCAAAAGTTGCATCTGCGGATATTTGTCCGCTATTTGCCCTTTCATCCATTTCATCCACTCATTTTGATTAGGGGCGGTGAGCGATGATGTTACAATTGCAACTTTAGCATCTTTCCCAGCTTGTCTCGCCATCTCGTCCACCAACGCTCGACCGATGGCTTCAAAGGTTGCCTGGTTGATAAATAACTCTCGTGTATCCTGCCTGGCGTCTGCATCAAAGGTGACGACATGGATTCCAGCACGGCGAGCCTTTTGAAGAACGGGAGTGATAGCGATCGGATCGTTAGAAGCAATGGCAATCACATCAACGTGTTGCGTAATGAAGTTGTCAACCATCTCGATCTGCTTATCCACTCGCCCCTCTGTTGGACCATCATAGATAAGTTCGATATCGCTCAGTTCTTTCACCGCTTCTCGTGCACCTTGTTCACAGGCGTTGAAATAGTCTATGCCTTTCAACTTTGGCACCATTGCAATCGTGATCTTGTGCAAGCCTTGCTTGGCGCAGGTCAGTACAAAAAGAGCCAGTAGAAAGAAGAGAGGTTTGGGCGTTGATCTCATAATAAGTTCCAATGATAAGTCGGGATTATAGATAATAGATCTTGTTCTGTGCTTTACCGCAATCCGTATCTCTCATACATGCTTCGCACGCGCATAATCCAAACCTTGTAGAGCGAGATTTATCTCGCCCATGTGGCGACTTGAAAGTCGCGCTACATTGTTCGATGATAAGCAATTACACGATGGATCAAGATTGCTCCGATGAGTAGCACACCGACAAAGACAGACTGAAACTCATACGAAAATCTTGCCAGTGCTAGTCCATTCCGTAGAGTTGTGATTAGAACTAATCCGATAATTGTGCCGAGGATACTTCCTCGACCGCCGAAAATACTTGTTCCACCAAGCACAACAGCCGCAATGGTATCAAGTTCATAACCGAAGCCGGCGTCTGCCTTTGCGGTTGAGACCCTTGATACAAAGATAATCGCCGCAAGGCTGGAAAGCAAACCGCTCAGCAAATAGATTGCCAGTTTGATACGCTGAACATTGACACCTGAATAAATCACCGCCGGCTCGTTGTTACCGATAGCATAGATGTATCTGCCCCAGTAGGTCTTTGCCAGTCCAAAGGCAAAGAGAACGGCAAGCACAACAAAAATGAGAAACTGTGTTGGAAATGGACCCACATATCCCTGTCCCCAGAAGTAAAACGATTCTTGATACCCATGAATCGGTTCAGCGTGGCTGATTCCCAATGCAAAGCCTCGATAGATGGCGAGAGTTGCCAACGTGACAATGAGCGGCGGAACTTTCACCTTCGCTATCAAGATGCCATTGAACCAACCACAACACATTCCAAGCAGAAGCGTCAGCAGCCACGCCGCAAGTATAGATTCTCCCGACAAACGCCACATCTTTCCGAAGACAACGACCGATAATCCGACAATGGAGCCGACGGACAAATCAATCCCGCCTGTGATGATGATGAGCGTCATTGGAAGCGCAATGAGACCGATTTCGACAAAGTAGCGTGTAATTTCAAAGAGATTGTAGAGAGTGAGAAACTTATCTGATGGCAAACTCATGATCCCGCACAGAGCGAGAAGTAGCAGAAGCAATATGCTTTCTTGTTTCAGCAAAAGTTGAAGACGTCTCATCTCTCTGTAATATCTAATGGTGGATCGCAGACACAGATATCCACTCCCCCTAAGGCGAACAAGCCTTCGGTCTAAGATCATAATCCGTCCCGCAGAGCGGGATCAGTTGAATCAGCGGGATCCCTAGTCTATTATCTTTCGGAAAGACGTTGGCGCATCGAATCAGCAACCACAGCAACCAATATAAACGCGCCTTGCACACTTTGTTCCCAGTAGGGAGACACTTTTAAAAACGTCAACGCTGTGCTTGTAGCGCCCAGCAACAGCACACCAAGTAGTGTACCCCAGATTGTTCCTCTCCCACCGAAGATGTTTGTTCCGCCAACCACAACGGCAGTGATAACAACAAGTTCAAAGCCAATTCCAGTGTTCGATTGAACGACAGTGAATCGCGTAGCATAAATCAACGTTGCTGCGCCGATGAGTGCACCAGAGATGATGAAGACAAGAAGAACAATCCTGTCAACGTTGATGCCTGCTAACCGTGCTGCTTCTCGATTGCTACCTACCGCATAGATTTCCCGACCGACTTGTGCGTAGCGAAGCCAGAGCAAGAAGAATACAATGACAGTCACCATCACCGCGATCGGGATGGGAATACCGATTATCGCTCCCGTTCCCAACCCCCGAAATGACGCTGGCAGATTTTGGATCCAATATCCTTTTGTCAGCCAAAGGATTACCCCTCGAAGAATCGTCATCATTCCGAGGGTTGCGATGATTGAAGGTATTTTGAACTTCGCCGTCAGAGCACCATTTATGCCACCAAGCAATCCACCGACGATGACTGTGAGAAGAAAGACGAACACCATCGGCATCCCAGTTTTCGCTAAAAGCCCTGCCGCAATGGAGCAAACAGCGAGCATTGAGCCAACAGAGATGTCAATGTTTGCCGTGAGAATTATCAACGTCATCCCAACGGCTGCAACAGCAATGTAGGAACTATTGACTAAAATATCGAAGATATTCTGCTTGGCAAGAAAATTGGGGTTGACGAGCGAAACCACAACCGTCAGCAAAATGAGGATGGCGAGAATCGTCAGTTCTCTGCCGGCGTGAAATCTATTTAGGAATGCGTTCACTGTTGGTAATCTCGGCAACGTCTCAAATGCAGCAGCCTCAGAGCCTTAAATGTTTTTCGATCCCACTCGTAGCAGGATCAAAGAAGAATCAAGTTCAATCCAGCACAGCGGGATCGGACAACGAAGAGGTTGCTACAGTCCGTTTTGGCCATCATTTGATAACATAGCCAAACGAAGGATTCTTTCCTGAGTTGCCTCTTGTCGAGATAGTTCCCCGACGATTTCCCCTTTCCTCATCACAAGAATGCGATCGCTCATGCCGAGGATCTCCAGAAGTTCTGAGGAAATCATCAGAATGGCTAATCCTTCCTTTGCAAGTTGCGAGATGAGGCGATGAATTTCTCGCTTCGCACCGACATCTATGCCTCGTGTCGGTTCATCCAAAATCAGAACTTTAGGTTTCGCCGCCAACATTTTTGCCAACACGACTTTCTGCTGATTGCCACCAGAGAGATTCGCTGCCATCGTGTGAATGCTCGGCGTGCGAATATCCAGCTTCCTCACAAATTCTTCCGTCACAGGCTTTTCGGTTCTTAAGGATGTTACTGCAAAAGGACACAGCAATCGGAGAGTAGAGAGGGTAGTATTCTCCTTGACATTCATTTGTGCAATGATGCCATTCTGCTTACGGTCTTCGGGGAGATAGACGATGCCGAGTTTCAAAGCTTGCTCCGGGTTTTTGATGTGAACGCACTGACCATCCAACAAGACCTCTCCTTTCTCAAGAGGTCGGATACCGATGATTGTTTCAGCAAGTTCTGTGCGTCCCGCACCAACTAAGCCAGCAAGTCCAACAATTTCACCCCGCCGCAGTTCGAGGTTAATGTTCTTTAACAGTTCTCCTTGTTCAAGAACACGACACGTCAAAACAGGCTCACCGATTCGAACTTCTTCCTTCGGAAAGAGGGTATCTATGTTCCGACCAACCATCATGTGAATCAGTTCATCACGGCTTGTCTCTTTCGCTTCCTTCATACCAATGTAATGACCATTTCTAAGCACCGTGATTGTATCGGCAATTTCTAATACTTCCTCCAGACGGTGACTGATAAAAACAATTGCCACGCCAGAGGTTATCAAACGTCTGATAATGTCGAAGAGATGCTCGACCTCCTGCCCGGCAAGAGATGCTGTTGGTTCATCCATAATCAGTATCCTTGCCTCCTGAGAAAGAGCACGGGCAATTTCTACCAACTGACGCTGTGCAAGGCTTAACTCACCAACTTTTCGGCGAACGTCAATCCGTACACCCATTGATTGGAAAATCTGCTGTGTCTTTGAATACAAGGTTCGCCAATCGAGAAGACGCAGAGCACCTCGTTTTGGCATTCGCCCCATGAAGACATTCTCGGCAACGGACAGGTCGGGATAGAGACTGAGTTCCTGATGAATCACGGCGATGCCCAATTTCATGGCGTCCTGTGGAGTGGCAATCTTCACTGGCTCCCCGTAGCAGACAATCTCACCCTCATCAGGCTGCTCGATGCCAGCGATAACCTTGATGAGCGTGGACTTACCGGCACCATTCTCACCGACGAGGCCGTGCACCTCGCCACCCTTCAACTCGAAACTGACTTTCTCTAAGGCAGTAACTCCGGGAAAACGCCTGGTAATGCCGCGAAGTTGAAGGACGATATCAGGAGAAGTCTTTTGGGCAGTGGAAACGGTCGTCATTTTTGAAGTTAGAACAGAATTTCCTTCCCTTCACTCGCCGATTGGTAAATTGCGTCAATCAACCTCATGACCTTCACCCCATGTTCACCTTTGGGAATCGGCTCTTTTCCTGAGGTGATGCAATCAATGAAGTGAGCAATCTCATCAGCGTATGCTTCGTTATCCTTTACTTCCAGTATCGAATCGGCCGGATAGCCATATTTAGTTGAAAATATCTCCAGCGGTTTTAGAGTCGCCCCACCTTCTGTTCCCATCACCACAAATTCAACTTTGTCCTCTTTGATGTGCGACGCCCATGTTAGTTCAAGATAGAGCGTTGTACCTTGTCCGAACTTGATAAGTGCAGCAGCATAATTGTCCACGTCGCACTTGCCTCCTGGCACAGGCGTTCCCCATCCTCCCATTCCCTCCTTCCTATCGCCAAAATATCCACCAACACTGGCAACAAGTGAGCGAACATCTGGAAAGTCCAACAGGTGCATGCACAGATCAAGTGCATGAACACCAATATCAATAAGGACCCCACCACCCGCAAGTGACTTTGTGGTGAACCAACTTCCGAATCCTGGAATGCCATTGCGCCGTAGCCAGGCGGTCCGGATGTGATAGATGTTACCCAAATCACTAGCGTCAATTGCCTGTTTCAAAACCCTCACATCATCTCTGAAGCGAAAATGATGTGCTATCATCAGCGTCTTACCCGATCTTCTCTGTGCCTCGACCATCTGCTCTGCCTCGCGGGCATTCATTGCCATTGGCTTTTCACACAGTACATGAATTCCTGCATCCAACGCGGCAATGGACATTCCGCTGTGGTACCAGTTGGGTGTGCAGATGCTGACCGCATCGAGGTCTGTCAACCGAAGCATCTGTTGATAGTCTGTGAATCTGCGTTTGATATTGAACTCATCGCCGAGTTTCTGAACTCGGCCGGCATCCACATCACACACAGCGACGAGTTCCACATTGTCAAGTTTCTGAAATCCTTTCATGTGGTACCATGCGATGCCGCCAGCACCGAGGACTCCAACGTTGATCTTCGTCAAGGGATTCCTCCTGAAATGGTTGCGAAAATAACTTCCCGAAGGTTTGGAACCTTCGAGGAGGTTGAGTTACTCTCCCACACTGAGTCGCTTCCACACTTCGCTCTTGATGTATCCATTTTCCAAATAACGATACCAGTTCTTCCCTGGACAATCGGTCTCGCCCGGTCGGCAATAATCCTTATGACCGCGAATGGAATCTGGTGAGATGTTGTACCGTAGACACAGGTATGTCATCAGATTGATAACGCTGCGTATTTGCTTCTCGTTCGGCACCTGCTTTTCTTCATACTCTCCCAAAACGCTCACTAAGATGTGTCCTTTGGGGTTGTACGAAGTGTTCGTCTCTCCGACCGTCATTATATTTCGGCCTTCCCAGATGTTGCCGTACAGATCAATGAGGAAATGATAGGGAATGTCTGCCCACTTTCTGTCCGGTCCCATTCCCCAGGTTTGAACCCGTTTCAGTTTGTCGGCTGCCAACATGGTATCAGTGAACACAGTGCCTTCATGGTGAAGTGTGATCCTTACCGGGGTGTGATGCGGAAACGCCTTCGGAACTGCGGCATTCCACGCAGAGCGAGGAATAATGAGCGGCTGCTGAACTTCACGTGTAGCAGCGCAGCCGCCCAACAAAAATATCAACACGAGAATGGATAGAGATTTCTGCGGAATCATGTGAGATGTCTCGCTGCCTGGATAATGGTTGGCTTGACTAGTTCTTCGTAATCCTTGTAGCGCATGCGGATCGTGTCTGTGTGGGTACAGGCATTGAAGACGATTTCCTCATCCTCGGTAAGTTCCTTGGAGACATACACTGGAAGATTGTAGAGATTGCCAAACGGCGGCATTGCGCCCGTCTCGCAATCAGGAAAGAGATTCTGGAATTCCCATTCCGTTGCCAATTCTACTTTCTGTGCCCCAGCAGCTTTCTTCAACGCCTCGAAATCAACTCTGTACGAGGCAGGTAAAACAACCATCGCGAATCTTCCATCCACCTTGACGATGACACACTTGGCAAGCTCATTGCCGGGTACGTGCATCCGGGCAGCGATTTCCTGCGCTGTGAATGCCCTCGAATGGGTAACCGTGACGTATTTGACGCCGTTCTCATCGAGGAAGTTCTTCAGTTTCGCGGAGATAGACATGGTACACCTCCTTGAAGGAAAATCGTTAAAGGTTTTGTGAATTAGGTTTCCACATCTCTGGACGTCCATTGTCCAGGCAAATGTCCGCTAGAAGTTTGACTCGTCTCGCCATCGGGTGATAAGCCACGGATCTTTGAAACTTGGTCGTTCGATGGTGAGATCCACCTTCCCATCCAATCGGATGATATCGCTGGGGTTGAATGTGATCGTTAGATTGAAACTGCGGATGGCATTCGTCTTCAAGGAATCTCCCGACTGCGCGACAATGTTGTTCCAGATCAGATCCAGGTTCTGAGCATTTTGGAACAGACGATAAGTGATTCGGATTTCGTCATCGCGACCCCAAGCGACATCACGACCAGCATCATAATCACGATAGATGAACGTGAAATTGTTGTCAAGCAATCTACTATAGATTGTTGTATCTTTGAAGGTGTAAGCGTATTTGAAATTCTGAAATACTCCTTCGACGGTTGTTTGATCGCTAAGAATGGAAGTGGATGACTCAGTGCTAGTGTCCAATGCAGGAGCGAAGGGATTCTTGCAGCTCAGAGCAAGAGTAGTACCAAGTATCAATATGCGGATAAAGTATCGCATCTATACTACGCGGAATTGATTCGTCCCTGTGGGAAGAATCCCCCCACCCCCCTTCTGTAAAGGCGGGAATGGGGGGATTTGAAGATACGTAATGTCAATGCCTCGACTCGGATCTACACACTAACCGTCACTAAGAACCGACTGCCGAATGTCATTAGTTGCTGAATGTGCCTTTCAACTCGCTCCAGCTCACTTCGTTCCCAATTCTTGCATCAATCCACTGGTAGACTGCCCAGTAGTTATTCCTATCGGGCGCTAGAAAGAACTGCGCATTTCCTTTTGCTTGTTGCGGTTTGCCAGACACCGTATGTTGGAAGTTGATCAGATAATCCGCGTTATAGAGCGCCGAGTCAGAGAGGATACTCTGAAAACTCCCGTCCAGGAATAAGTTCGAGGAAGCGCTCGTCGGAGTTTGGGATTTGATATTCTGGAAGTAATCACGTTCAGAGTTCAGGTCCCAGCTCCTGAACACAGTAGAGTATTTTGTCTGAGCTTCCTGCGTCGGTACAAAGACAAATCGTCTCGAAGAGAACGAAGTATCCGTGAAGCATCGAACATAGTTATCCGTGTTCCGTTCACTGACAGCGTTTTTGAGATTATCCAACACGATTTCAGGTGAGGTGGGAGGAACGAAGCTTGAACGCTCCTGGTTCGGCGACTCTGGGTCACGCGTGCGGAACAGATCGCAACCAGCGACTAGAAGGGCAACAGCCGCACAAAGCAAAGAAATCTTCTGGAAATCTCTATTCGCTTGTCCCATCGTTTCCTTGTATGAGTGAATTCTAGCTCAGACCGCAATTCTCCCCTCCAACGCTCTTGTCAGCGTCGCCTCGTCCGCATATTCCAAGTCTCCGCCCACCGGAAGCCCTCGTGCAATCCGAGTAACTTTTATCCCCAGCGGTTTGATGAGTTTGGATAGACAGATCGTTGTCGCCTCACCTTCGACGTTGGGGTTCATCGCCAGAATAACTTCTTGGACACCTTGCGCGAGTCGGGCAAGCAGTTCCTTTATCTTCAACTCTTCTGGACCTATCCCTTCTAATGGACTGAGCGCCCCACCCAACACGTGATACAATCCCTTATATTCATTCGTTTTCTCCAAAGCAAACACATCATTGGATTCCTCAACTACACATATGACCGAGTGATCGCGTCTGGGACTTGAACAAATGACGCATGGATCATCTTCGGTGATGTTGTAGCAGGAGGAACAGTACCTCACTTTGTCCTTTAGTTGTACAAATGCTTTTGCTAGCCTCACCACTTCTTCCCGCGGCTGCTTTAGAACATGCAAGGCTAATCGCTGAGCAGTCTTCCGACCGATACCGGGAAGTCGCGACAGTTCTTCGATCAATATCTCGAGAGCTTTGGATGTGTACAGCATACGCCTAGAGTCCAGGAATATTCAAGCCGGGAATGTTTGGCAGCATACCACTGGTTGCTTTGCCCAGTTCCTCGCTTGCCATGCGACTAGCACTCTGCAATGCCTTGTTGACCGCCGCTACAACGAGGTCTTCGAGCATTGCAATATCCTCAGGATTCACAACCTCTTTCTCAATCTCAATCTTAAGGATCTCTTGTTTTCCGTTGGCTGTCACCTTCACCATGCCGCCACCCGCATCCGCGGTAACAGTTCTATGTTCAAGCTCAGCCTGAATCTGTGCGATTCTCTCCTGCATCTTCTGCACTTGTTTCAGCATGCCTTGCATTGCATTCTTGCCCATTACTGTATCTCCATTTTCGGTTGTTGTCCTGTGTTTGTTCCAATATATCTTATTTACTGAAAAAAGTCAAATACAGAAAGGGACCCACGCACGGTCCTCACCTGTCATGCAGGATACCAACAAGACTTCACAGAATCAACTCATCGTTCTTCGATGCCATCATCCAGTCACATCGCTCAATGCAATCCTGCACTTCATTCAGCAGCGCCCACGAATGGACGAACTCCAGCGCCTTCTGGAAATGTGCCCTGGCGTTTGGGAAATCTTTCAAATAGAAATAGTCATTGCCGACGATTTTCTCCTTCATCGCCTCTAGAAATTCGTTTGCTAACGTCGTTTGGATGCGCTGCAAATAGTACAGCGAGTGTTGATATTCTCTTTTCTCCGACAGCATTTCCCCTAACATCAATTTTCCAACATCGAACGTTGGATGTTGTTCCAATACTTCTTTCAACATCAGCGCTCGCACCGTTTCATCTTTGTCCCCAACGAAGTACTTCAGCATCTTCAATTGAACATCAGACAGTTGCAAGGTTTCGAGCCTCTTCAACACCGCCTCGTCAACGTTCTGAGAAAGGTGAGCTTGATACAACTCCCTGTAGTTCGTTCGTGCAGCTTCCAAGTTCCCTAACATCCAATATGCATCTCCTCGATACAGCTTCAGCAACGCGTAGGTGATCGTTGTGTCCAGCAATGCTCCCGCTGTCAGGGCTATCACAGTGTCACAATTTCCAAGCCGCAAGTGCGAGAGGATAAGTCCCGTTCGTGCATCCTGATTTTCGCTCAGTCCAAATGATTTGCTGAAAAGAGAAAGGGCAAGATAATAGTTCTTGCTCCGGAAGTTTTCCCACGCCTCGGCATTCAAGTTCGCAATCACACGAGCACACACCTTTTGAAAGATGGAGGGACGTTTGAAAAAGAATTCCAGCGCCGTTCGTTCAGTCGGTGCAACAGGAATCGTCGAGAGGAAACTCATCCACTCGGTCTGCAGATCATTCAAGTTCTTCCCGTACACCTTTTCAAAATTCCCGTAGCGATAGACCTGCTTGAACCTTTCAACACCATAGGTATCCATCAGAAATCGGCAGAACGAACCACACAGAACGTAGCTCACCGATGATGCTTGAGACATAAATCCCGTTACCGAAAGTAGGCTGTTTATGTCCCTCATCAAGTTGAACTGCTTCATCCCGGCAGCATATTCGTGCAGGGTTCGGCTACCCCAGCTCCACTCGACTGCCATTGCAAGCCCCTCCGTCAGTCCGCTCAATGGGCTGACGTTGAGCACGGGGATACCTAACTCACTCGATGCGGCGTGCACAAGCTCGTGTTTCAGTGAGGCGTCAAGCGACTCATAATTGATGTGAATTTCCCTCCGCCAAGGTCTTGAGATGTTTGTCCCTCCTGCTCCGATCAGACGTTTCTTCACCTCAGCCGAAGGATAGATGTATGAACTGATTTTGCCGCTGACGGTCGTACCCAAGACTTTGGTTATTTGGTAGAGACGAAACTCATGCTCAGAGGCGACCCATCTGATGCGCTGTTCATCAATCACGTTGCTCGAATAGTAGATGACAAAGTGTTCCGTCTCAAACTTCGAACCGAGTTCCTGCTGAACAAAACTCGCCGATGACGAAATTCCGAGGTTACCTCTAAACCAATAGGCAGCAATGAGCACACAAAGAGAAAGAAGTAGTAGGGAAAAAGTCATTCTATTCTTAGATATATGGACAAGGCTTCTTACTTTTCTGATCAAGCTGTCTTCCCTGTTCGAGTTCTCAATGATAGTCCGCCAGACACAAAGCATGACCAGCAACAAGAGAAGCGTTAGGACTCTATAAACCACCAGCGTTCCGGAAACAGAGAGCGATTCATCATACGTGAAGCCTGGGAAGAATCCGATGATGTGATTATAGATAAAGACCTGCGGCGTGTTGTATCCGACGTAGAAAGCATAGAGCAGGTAAGCAACGTGGAGAACAATATACCAGATTATCGGCTTCTTTCTGAACAGCGCGAAGCATAGCGCACCAAGCACTGAAGCGAACACCACGGTGAATACAGGGATCAGAAGAAAGAACTTCAAACCTTCAACAATGGAACAGTTCTTCACAAATAAAGCGTTAAAAGCAATGATAACGAGGGGGACAAGTAGCATGCCGAGGTTAGCAGTGACAGCCAAACGAAGGATCCTTGTGTGCAAGATTCCTGGGTGCCGAGAGATGGAAGACACGCGTCCTTTGAAAAACACAATGGTGTTGATACCGGCAATTAGTCCACCGAGAAGTCCCATCGCTGCCGAGAATTCATAGCCAAGGTAGTTGAAGAGAGGGATTTGTGTCAGCGCAATCGCGACAAGAAAATAAACACCAGTAGAGATGACAAATGGTTTCACTGTGACAATTCTTCGCATAGAATTTTAACGGGTTTGTTTATCCCCTCCTCTCTGATTCGGAAAGGTTGTATTCTAATGCTATGATTTGTTCAAACCGCTGTGTTGCGTGCCTACCTGGAGCAATTCCAACTGCTCCAGAAAGCTAATGCTCTTCGACAGTTAAACTGTCGAAGAAGAGTCGTGTCCGACAGATCGTATGTCGGACAACTGTTTATCTACACACCTTCTCAATATACACCTCACTTTCCTGCTGACGCAGGTCGTAGAAAAGGCAACTCACTCTTCCTCAATAATCCAATTCCCCACAAGTTCATCAGGCAATCCTTCAATAAACCTGCTTGGCTTCGTCAGTATCATCCCGCTTTCCCTGTCATAGATGTTCATCGGATAAGTAATGAACAGATTTTCCTTGGCACGCGTGCAGGCAACATACATCAAGCGTCGTTCCTCTTCCATCTCATCGTCACTGTGAGCAGCATGAGAGACCGGGAAGCGACCGTCAAGAGCATAGATTACGAAGACCGTATGCCACTCTAATCCCTTGGCTGAATGGATCGTGGAAAGCGTAAGATATTCATCGTCTTGACTCGGTGGAGTGATATCGGAGATGCTTTCATTGGGTGGCTCCAACGCCAGGTCAGCAAGCAGCGAATGGAGAGAACGGTAGCGCTCTGTGATGTTCTGGAAAATCTCCAAATCTTTCTGTCGCTTGTTGTAGTCATCGTAGTGTGACTTGAAGATCGGCTCGTAATACTTCAAGACGATCTCTGTTTTTTCCGCCGGCACGATATCGTCAGGATAGATCGTGTAGAGCATCTGGAACAGTTCACCGACCTTATCTGAGTGCTTCTCATATTCCAGCCAATATTCATTGCGTGATGAGAGGGAGAACTTCCTTGCTTGGATGTCCTCAATTATCTTCTCGGCTGTTTTCGGTCCTACACCTTCGATCAAGAGCAAAATCCGGTGCCAACTGACAACATCTTTTGGATTTGCCAATACTCGCAGGTAGGCGATGATGTCCTTGACGTGGGCTGTCTCAATGAACTTGAATCCCCCGAACTTCATGAAGGGAATGTTTGCCCTGGAGAGTTCAATCTCCAGATCGAAGGAGAGATAACCCGATCGGAATAGCACCGCAATGTCTTTTAGCGGTACACTCTCTTCTCGGAGTTCCAAGATCTTCTGCACGACAAATTTCGACTGATAGTTCTCGTTCTCTGCCACAACGATAGTCGGCAAGCTCCCTCCTCCCCTGCACGTGTAGAGAACCTTGGTGTATTTCAGCTTTGCTCTATCAATAATCTCGTTAGTGAGGTTGAGAATGGGTTGTGTGCTTCGGTAGTTCTCCTCGAGTTTTATGACATTTGCTTCCGGAAACCCACCTTCCGCGGTTGGAAAATCCATAATGTTTTTGAAGTTTGCACCGCGGAAGGCATAGATGCTCTGAGAATCGTCGCCAACGACCATCACATTCTTATGCTTTGCGCCAAGAAGCTTCACAATCTCTGCCTGAATCTTGTTCGTGTCCTGATATTCATCCACCATCACATATTTGTACTTGTCGGAGAGGATTGCCCGCACTGCTGGATGGTCTCGGAAGAGTTTCCTCAAATTGACAAGTAGATCGTCATAATCCATCAGATTGTATCGTGCTTTGTATGTTTCGTAGTGCTGGTGAAGCCCCAGAATATCCTCCAGTTGCTCGGCATAGTGAGGGTATTCCTTAACCACTACTTCGCTGATCGGTGTAACGGTATTGACCGACTTGCTATAGATGTCGAACAGCGTTTGCTTTTTCGGGAATCGCCGTTTCTCGGAATCGAGGCGAAGCCGTGTACGAAGAAGATTCACTACATCCTCCGCATCGGATTCATCGAGGATCGTAAAGGATGAATCGTATTTGATCAGACCGGCATGATGTCGGAGAGTAGCATTGGCAAATGAGTGGAATGTCCCACCCGAGACCTGCTCACATCGTGCATCAATCAGAATCGCCGCTCGTCTAAGCATCTCTTGTGCTGCTTTGCGCGTGAAGGTAAGGAGCAAGATGGATTTGGGCTGGACGCCGAGTTCGACAAGACGTGCAACCCGGTACGTCAATGTGCGCGTCTTCCCTGTTCCCGCACCAGCAATCACAAGCACAGGACCTTCGACGGTTTTCACCGCCTCAAGTTGAGATGGATTAAGCTCATCTTCATATCGAATCTTGAATCTGACGCTGGGAGTGACCTCGCCGACAATGGCTTTCTTAAGTGTGTACTTTTTTGCGGGCATCTCTTCTTGAAGCCTCTTGGCTAAGCATGTTAACGAAATGATATAAAACAAAATCGTCAATAGCAAGACCTTTGTTCGTCAGTGCCATTTTTGTGCTTGACTTTTGACGTTAATTTTATTATACTTCTACAAAAGACTTAAAGTGTCGGTTTAAGTTTGTCGTCGTCCGTTTGCCCATGGGTCAGAAACAGGAATATCCAAGACCGATTCGTCCGGCATTCACCCGCAAGGATTTCTCAATTGAGCCTGGATGGGTACTTGAAGCACGGGCGGAAGAACTCTCGGTCGAACGAGAGGTGCTCACGGAGTATGCTGAGGACACGCTCTCTGTCATTATCTTTCGAGCGGCAATGCAACTCAATGCCTTCTCTCTCGACCAAGTCTTGGAAGTTGTGCAACCTTTTACGATCACACCAGTTCCAGATGTTCCAGGATTTGTTCTCGGTGTTGCTAATCTGCGCGGAACCATTGTCACTGTTATTGACTTGGCGTTGATTCTGGGTCTTGGGCGAACTCACATTTCGAGCGAATCTCAACTCATCGTTGTGGACGACGGGAAGCTACATTGCAGTTTCCCCACAGACGACGAGGCAAGAGTTGCTGTGGTACGTTCCTCATGCTTGCAGGAGCCGGCTGAGCTACCCTACGAGGAGATGCAGCCATTTCTAAAAGGCATTCTGAGAGACAATAATGATCTCATACCGCTTATAGATGTCAGCAAGGTTCTTCAGTCGGACCAGTTCGTGTCGTTGTGCGAATAACCGATGTTAAACTGAAGATACCAAGCAGCGAGAACTCACATCGCAATCCTCAATTGTTATCGCACACATTCGCTTCTGGCGAATAAAGTCTCGAGTTGTTATTAAAAGGGGGCTAACATGAAAATCCTTTCCTTCAAACACATCACCGTAGCGGCAACAATCTTATTAGTCCTGCTGGCCGGCTTCAACATTTTCAGTGTTCTCCAACTCAGCAACGTCATGAACATGTATTCCAACGTCTTGCTGAACATCTCTTCGGCTGAGGGCATCAGAAATCTCCAGGCTGATTCGGGAGATCTCCAAGGCGGTTGGAAGTGGATACTGATGGCAGAAGCTGTCGTTGCCCTTGCTGTAACCGCCGGATTGGGAATACTGTTCTACAGAATCCTGTCCCAGCTTCTGAAAATCCTCAAAACCTTGCAGATGATGTCGAATCGGTTGAGTAGTGTGATCAAACGGATGCTGTTGTCAGCCGAGAAACAGGAAGAGATTGCAGCACAGCAATCCGCCTCCATCAACCAAACATCCGGCACCGCCACAGAGCTTTCCGTCTCAACCAGCGCGATGATGCAGAATGCCCGTCAAGTGACACCGCAGGTTCAAGGCGCTTCCAGCCGAGTTCTGTTGCTTTCAGAGAAGCTGCGGGAGATCAACAAGATTACTTCAATGATCTCTGAGATCACGCAGCAGATTAACCTGCTTTCGCTCAACGCAGCCATTGAAACTGCACGTGCTGGAGAGCATGGCAGGGGGTTTGCCGTTGTTACGTCGGAATTACGCAAACTTGCCGAGAATACAAGTCGTTCTACCGAAGAGATTGTCGGCTTGATAGCCGACATCCAAGCCTCAGCAGGCTCCGCAGCGCATTCCATCGAGCAAGCATCTGATCGAGTGAAGCACATAACTCGCAACGCAGAACAACAGGAATTGGCAACCTCTCAACTCATCTCTTACTTGCGTAACGTTGATGATGGTGCGAAGCAGAATGTCGCTGGGGTCCGGCAGACAGTGTCGGTGGTGGAAGAGCTAAACAACCTTTCAACTCAGTTGACAGACATCACTGACAAGTTTCGCTTGAATGGAAGACAAAGCGAGAAAGCCTATGTAATACAGGCACTCGAAAAGCCGCTCTATCAAAACGGATAATCCTCGTGACTCCATCATCCCCCGCTAGTTGAATGGCGATAGATACTTTTCATCAGGGGCTTCTGCAGCGGTTTGCTGAAGAGGCGACTGAACAGGTGAGCGAGTTTAACGAGCGTCTTCTCTTGGTCGGGCGCGACTCAGCAAAGACGACGCTCATTGCTGACATGGCGAGCCGAATGAACGCCTTGAAAAATTCGGCAAAGATGATTGGTGTCGAAGACGTCGCTCGCTTCTCTCACGTCGTAAAAGGTGTTTTGGAAGAGATGACCACTGGCAAGATTCAGCCGAGTCCCGTGGTAATTGAAACATTGTTGGAATCAGGACACAAACTCCAAGAATATGTCGAAAGGATGGCAAATGGCGGGACCACCGTTAACCTGACGCCGGTTATCCGAAAGTTGAAACATACTATTGAATCATACAAACCTGCTGAGCGAAAGGCTGCTCCGGTCATCCCATTCCCCTTCGCTGAACTAGAACAAGATCTAACTGACACCCAGAAAGAGATTCTCTTAGACCGATTCAACAGTGGCTTCAACCTTTTGGAAGCCACCTGCTACTTTCACAAAGCGACGCTGATAAATGAGCTGGAGGCTGTGCAGAAAGAAATTGCACAGCATGGTGAGATCATCGGCATGATGCGATCCGCGGAACCTCCGCCCCCGGGCTTTGATCTCCAGTTTAGATTCTGTCTTGCTTCCCACCTCACACTGAAATCCTTCTCGGAAGCTGTGCATTTTGCGTCACTTCAGATTCGTCGGCTAAGCCGAGATTCTGACGACTATCACGAAGTTGATCAGCGACGTGTAGCAGCGAGATCGGATGATCAATTCGTTGCCGAACTCCTTGGGACAAAACCGCTCATTGATGAGAAAATATCCTCACAACGCATGAGAGGAATCTTTCTGGAGGATTTCTGTGAGAAGGTCGAGATGATGTCCAAAGAAATACTCGCATTGGAGAAAGAACCCAAGAGCAAGATTCACCTCAATGAGCTGTTCAGGATCTGCCATAACTTGAAGGGAAGCGGCGGCTCGTTTGGATATCCTACCGTAAGCGCAATGGCGCATTACATTGAGGCAATCTTAGATAAGGTGAGAGAAAAAGAAAAGACCATCTCTGCAGAGGCCATTGACGTGCTATTGATGGGGGTCGATGCCTTACGGGAGATGTCCCATGACGCGAAGACGGGAGAACTCAAGAAGGAGAAATATCTTGACACCCTCAATCGCATTGGACGATTCAATGCACAGTGGGACCTGCGGTCACTCAAACCAACTGAACAACCTCTGCAAGCTCAAGTTCGACCACCCCAGCCACCTCCGGAGATTGGGAGGAAGATACCAACGCAGCCGGAGGAAAGCATTCGGGTTGGAATAGACAAACTGGATAGACTCACAAATGCCGTTGACCAGTTAACTCTCAACAAGAGTCTTGATGCTCAGACGTTGCGACGTTTAGAAAAAGCTGTCTACACTGGTCGGCAATTGCTGCATGAATGGCGGACACTCTACCGTTCTCTGGAACAGTCACTGCAGGAAACTCCTGGGCAAATGTATGAATTAAATCACTCCCTGATCACTCAGGACTTGAATGCCTTCAGTGCGCGGATTACGGAAGTCATAAACCGCATCGTTGAAGTACGAAACGCATTTCAGCGGTCAGTCTCATCGGAACGTTTGTTGATTGACGAACTGCACAGCGAAGTGCTCAAGGCGCGTACGCAGCCGCTGGAGACGATCTTTGAGACATGCCAGCGAATTGTAAGAGATGTTGCTCGAGAGCACAGTAAGGAGGCGATGTTGCAGACTGACGGTGGAAGCCTTGAAATTGACAGACTGATTCTCGATCGCTTGAGGGATCCTCTGATCCACTTGATCCGAAACGCTATTGACCATGGCATTGAAACCCCAGAAGAGCGCGAAGGGCTTGGCAAGCCGAGGGCAGGAATCATCACACTTCGTGCAAAGCAGATCGGAAACCAAGCGGTTCTTGAGATCGAAGACGATGGGCAAGGAATCGATCCTGAAGCGCTTAAGACGACAGCAATTGCAAAGGGATTCCTCAGCGAAGATGAAGCTCGGAAACTAAGAAACGAAGAAGTCCTTCAACTCATTTTCCGCTGGGGGTTTAGCACCAGCAAGCAGGTGACGGAACTATCCGGTCGAGGCATTGGCATGGATGTCGTGTCAACTCAGATCAAAAGCCTCGGAGGCTCCGTTGATCTATGGTCTTTGAAGGGGGTTGGAACAAAGTTTTCACTGAGAGCACCTTTGTCCCTGGCGTTGACCAAAGTACTCTTGGTGGAAGTCAACTCCTCGCTGTATTCGATACCCGTCGAAGCTGTGGAGAGCGTTCAACAGTTTTCGTACTCTCAGATAAGGATCGTTGGAGGGAAACGGGTGTTGATGCTGAATGATTTCATTCTGCCTCTAATTGAACTCAGCAAGCTGCTTGGATTAGATACGCCATTTGACCTCATCCGAGAGCAGCAACGGCGACATATTTTGATTCTAAATTCCAATGGAAAACTGCTCGCTGTCCTGGTGGATGATGTTGTCAACGAGTGTGAAGTAATGACTAGAGGATTGGGTCCCCTGCTGAAGAAAGTTCGCAAGGTCGCAGGAGTGAATGTCTTGGTGGATGGAACACTTTCACTCTTGGTGAACGTCATCGAACTATTCGAGGTAGCGCAACGCATGAGGATAAAGGCGCCTGTCCGCCCCAAAGAGGAAATCGAGCGTAGAGCAAACCCAGTCGTCTTGGTTGTCGAGGAGTCGAGCGCTGAACGTGAGTTCATGTGCGGTCTTCTTACTCTTAGCGGATATCGAGCGCAAGCAGCGAAAAATGGCTATGAAGCGCTGCTTTATCTCACGAAATGCCCTTGCGATCTCATTGTCACCGATATTGAACTGCCGATCCTGAACGGCTTTGAATTGCTTCGTATCCTCCGGAGCGATGAGCAACTGCGCAACGTACCGGTAATCATTATGACGGCGAAGGACTCAGAGCGAGATCGACAACGATGTCTGAACATTGGGGCTCACGCCTACATTGTGAAAGGACCCTTTGACCAGCAACACTTGCTGAGGACAGTGAAGAATTTGTTGGGCAATGCAGATGATCGGAGCTATATCTTGTAGAGCGACGAAATGTTCTAAGAGAAAGGCATCGAAATGAAGCAAGACAAACTTCAAATCTTGCGCTTCAGGCTTGGCGAGCAAGACTACGGCGCCGCGATTACACAGATTTCGGAGATAACTAGGATCGTCGCCTTGTCTCCTTTTCCACATGCCCCAAATTTTGTGGAAGGAATGTTCAACCTTCGAGGCGAAATGGTTTTTGCTGTTGACCTTCGCAAACGGTTAGCACAGCCAGCAGAATCACTCACGGCGGATGCCCGCATCTTGATTGTTCCCTTGAATGGTAGTAGAGTGGGGTTTATGGTTGATGAGGTGAAAGGCTTCGAAGAAGTCGCTCTGGAGGAGCTGTTACCGCATGAGCAGATTCCCAGAGAACTGAAGAGGGATTTGGTCTTTGGCGTTTTGAAAGACAGTCGCGGTCTCATGACCTTAGTGAACTTTGCAGGCGTGTTTCGTCAACCGGAGGAGGAAACCCTGAGACATCTGAACATGCCGCAAGTGGAGATCATTTTCTGACTGTACACGATCGAACTTTCTACAAGATGATACCATTGACCGTCACTTGAAACCCGACGCTGAGGTTGACCAAAGAGTCCAAAAGGTGTCATGCTGATCCCGCCTTTGGCGGGAGAAGCATCTGGAAATCCGTCGAATTAACAGCTTCTTCAGTCGCGGAGTTTATCCTGAACGAAGTGAAGGGCTCCTTCAGAATGACAAATGGCTTCTTTTCGGATAGCCTCAACTTTTCCTATTGGCTCACCAATCTTTCGGGTTTCGTCTGACGCACTCATCCAAAGGCTTTAAGCCCAAGGCTTGTCAGCCGATGAAGAGCCAGAGCTCATCCGAAACACCTTCCCGCTTTGAATCCTGCGCGATCGTGGCTATTGCTTGTACACCGTGAAGAAAACACTATCGCTGGCAAACGCACTGAACACCCCTAATCCATTCTTCACATTTGTCAAAGGTTCATTTAAGCTGCGTGAATCCTGTTCACGCGATCGATACAAGTCTGCATATTCTTTATTGACGTGGTACAATTTCATTCGATATCTGCCAGTGTAGTCGAGGGACATAGTCGGCACGCGAAAGTGATTGAGAGATGTGGGCTGCGAGATAAGAGGAACCATCCTCCGCACCGTATCCGTCTGAAGGCTTTGTCTGTTTGGATCAACGCTCTCGACCACTGTATAATAATAGTCTCCGTTTGGATTATTCCAGCTCACCAGAACGGTATCATCACTCGTTAAGAAAGAAAGGCTTCCGAAGGGAGTGCTGATCGTATCGCTTTTGAAGACTATCGTGTCCTGTGAAAGTGAAACGCTGCTGGGTTTCTCGGGTACGATCGTTTCTGCTGTTACGACTTGGTTGTTGTACTCAATCTGAATGTTGAACTTATCTCCTGATTGCACCAGCAGATCACTCCCCGGATAGAAATAATATCCACTCTTTGTCGTCGAGGGACGTAAGGTGTAAGGATTCCCGTTCTTCAAAAGCACTACCACTGCATTACTGATCGGAGGATTTAAGGTATCAGTACTTCCAATCGGCAGGCTCGACCCAATTTGAATGTCCTCAACTGGCTCATTTGCGTACAGAAATCCCCTTACAACAATCTGTTCTTCGGTTGGGAGTACAGGATTTTCTGTGCAACTTGCTAGAACGAGAAGCAGGATGAATAGAACGAGATAATGAGTTTGTTTCATGGTTCGTGGTCCTTTTCTAACGTATGTCCACTTGCAAGAAAATTGTTGGCGTGAAGCCCAGTCCAACCACTTCTGTTACGTTTGGAGGTTGGGATGTCAGATCATATTTGTAGTAAGAAATGTTTTTACGATTCAAAACATTGAAGAGCGTAATTCCTGCAATCCATCGAAACGATTCATCTCCAAACTGTTTTGAAACGCTGAGGTCCCAGCGCTGATACGATGGAAGCCGATAAGCGTTTTTCTCACTGACGTGGGTGTAACTGTATTCTGTGCCATTCAGAAGTTGAATATAATATTGGCTGACGGGGGCGGTATAAGGTTTTCCTGAACCAAAGATGAATGTGGAAGACACGTTCCAGTCAGCGCCCAGGGCAAGATTTCCCACAACCTTAAGCTCGTGTGTTTGGTCTTGCTCTGCAGGAAACGATCGCCCATAATTCAATTCAGGAAGAGTTTTTTCTGCCCTTCCCAAGGTATAACTAATCCAACCTGTCAGAGCCCCTTGTTTCTTTTGCAGAAGGATATCCACGCCTTTTGACGTACCAGTCCCGCTGAAGAAAGCGTACCTATCATCAGAAGCCCGACGATACCTCTGGCTAAATTCAACCAGAGCGTCAAGTGTCTTATAGTATGCCTCCACATCAAGAGTGTAATTTTCATCCTCGAGTGTTGCACCAAGAATGTAATGATTGGCTTTGCTGGGTGGCAGTTTACTATCCGCCAGGACCCAAAAATCACGGCTGCCCTCGGAAAGATTTTCATTGATAATGCGGTTGACAAATTGATGATACTGGCCATAAGCACCCTTCAATGAAAGGCCTTCAGTCAATGAATATCGTAGGGAAAGCCGCGGCTCAATGTACACCTTGCCATTCAGTGAATAATGAGTTGCCCGCACGCCGTAGGTAACGTCAAGCAACGGAAGGACCTTCCATTTATCCTGTACGTAAAAAGCACTTTGTGTGGCGCTCGCTGAAATGCTGAGTAGCATAGATTGTGAGTCCACAAACGCTGTGGCGGAATTCATATTGTAACTGACATCCGTCTTAGAGATCTGTGTTCCAAACAACAATTCATGGTCTTTCCCAAGATACCATTGATTGTCAATACGAACCGTCAAATCCTTTACTTTGTTATCTTCGTCTGTGGTGAAACGGTTTTGGTTCGTACTATTGCCACCAAGGTTTGATCCCTCTAGTCCAAACGTATAATCGCTTGAATATTGTGCGTATGCAAACAGTACATTGGAGTAGAATTCTTTGTCCCACTGCCGAAACCACTTAGCGCTTACTCCAAGGTTTCCTTGTGCAGTTTCGTCAGTCGTTTGGGGTAACCGAATGGACGAACTAAACCCTGCAACGCTCTGATCACGCGAGCTTTGGGATTTGTCGAGATCATCTCCGCTGCTATACAAACTTGCGGAAACAATATCAGTGCTTGTTACATTAAACGTGATCTTGGCATTGATGTCGGAGAAATAAGATAACGGTGTCTCTTGGCTCAGAGTGGCGCTTGGCGATTGAAAGCCCGCGGGAGCATTGCCCCCTGCCGGATTTATACCGCGTGTGGTACTCTCCCGAATGTCAGTTCCTGTGAGAAGCTTTAAGATCGAAGCATATGAATCGCTTCCTAATATATCCGCATACGAGCGCCGAACGGCAAAGAACAACGATCCTTTCTTAAATAAGGGAACCTCCAAAACTGCATTAGCACTCAAGAGATTGACCCCCAAACCAAAGTGGTAATTGTTTGGGTCCCCTGTCATGCCTTTGATATCAACGACGCTTGAAAGCCTTCCGCCGTAGAGAGCGGGAAATCCGCCTTTGTAGATTTCAACATCTTTCACTGCGTCTGGGTTGAATGCACTAAAGAAGCCAAAGAAATGGTCAACATGATACACCGTCATTCCATCGAAGAGCACCAAGTTTTGATCGGGTGTTCCTCCGCGAACGTAGAGGCTCGACGAAGCGTCGTTGGTTGCACTAATGCCTGGAAGGAGCTGTAATGACCGGAAAATATCAACCTGACCAACATTTGGTAGTACAATCAGTTGTTTAGGTGAAAGCTTTGTGAGTGAGACTTCCTTTTCCGTTTTCAAAAAGTTCTGTTGTTCAGCAGTGACGGTTACTGCCTCCATGGTAATGTCTCTTGGCATCATTTTGACCACAATGCTTCCAGTTTGCTTCCGTGTATCCACTGTGATCTCCTGTGAAGCATAACCGACGTAGCTTACTTGGAGCGTCACAAGCGAATCGGAGACGCCGGGGAATACGAAAAAACCTTCCGTGTTCGTCTTTGTCGCGACTCGTGTTCCCTTGATGATTACCGTCGCGTTGGGTAGTCGCTCGCCGTTTTGACTGTCCTTGACCAGACCTTCAAGAGTTTTCGTTTGTGCCGGCAAAGAATTATTATTAGATTCAATGTAAGCCAAGAATGCAAAGACAACAATACGAAATACAATACGCGACCATACAGCAATATAGTTCACGGTCTATCTCCTCATAATAATGACAGGTTAGACGAAACTGATGAATGCGTACGGCGTTGAAAAGCTTGCATTTCTCTATACGCTATTCTTCGGGATGTCCGGTTTGTGCACTTATGACATTCCCTCCCTTTGATTTATGAGTGATTCTAGCCTTGTTAAATCTAACTTGCATGCGCTGTTCTTATAGTTAGACAAACCAGTAAACATGTTTATTCCCATTTGGGCCTTCAAAAGCATGTATTCTTCGGTTCGTTTCGATTTCTCGAAAAGGAACTTTCTCGCTGCTATTTCGTCTAAGCTTTGCAGGCACATCTGGGAATAGGAAGAGTTTTCAAGTTGTCTAATTCACAGGGGAATGAACCGCAAAATCCGAGAACGTTCCGATGAAGAACTCCTTGCCGAGTCCCGGAAAGGGAACGCTGCGTCCTTTGCAGAGCTGGTAAGGCGATATGAACCGAGAATAGCGGCGACGGTTCATGGCTTGCTAGGAAATTGTGACGAAGCCGATGATATAGGACAGGAAACGTTTATTCGATTCTATCAGGCACTGAAGGAATTCCGCGGTGAGTCAAGCATCGGAACATATCTCACGCGGATTGCGATCAACCTTTCCTTGAATGAACTTAAGCGGCGGGAACGGAAACGTCTCTTGTTTCCAAGGCTTACGAGCGAAAACGAATCTAAAGAGCCTGCGATTGACCAAAATTTTGATCACTTTGAAGAAGTTGAAATGGTTCATCGCGCTCTCAATTCTTTGAAGCCGAAGTTTCGGGCGGTTGTTGTCTTACGCTTGATGGAAGGCTACTCAACCGAAGAGACGGCAGAGATTCTTAATATTCCTACAGGGACGGTTCTTTCGCGGCTAATGCGGGCACAGAAGAAATTGAGAGAGCAACTACACCTTTACAGGAAGGAGCGCTGAACATGGACAAGACTATGTACGACCTGCTTCTCCGGTCATTTGATGGATCCTTGAACAAGAGCGAGCAATCACTGCTTGACAAATCGCTCGTACTCTCTGAAGAGCTGGAGGTTACCAAACAAGAAATTGCCCAACTGCGAAAGGCTTATGTATTGACCAGAGATTCTTCCTTCAAGCCGTTCTTTGCAGAGCGTGTCCTTCAGCGGCTTACTGAGATACAAAAATTCTACACTGATTGGCTTGTCGTGGTGTTTCGGAGAGTTGCCATTACTGGTGTCATTCTTGCCGCGCTGCTCGCCTGCTATAATGTATCCAATCGCCAATCTGTGAACATCGAATCAGTGTTGGGGCTACCCCAGCCGACACTTGAAAATGTTCTTGCATTAGAGGTGCCGTTCCAATGAATACAAAAACAAAAGCCACCCTTGCGATTCTCGCCACATTCATAGTTGGTCTGATTCTTGGCGCAATAGGAAATGGAGCCTTGATGAACAGCCGTTCGAAGAAGTTTGATTCCATGCGTCCTTCGGAATTCTTGCTTTCCGACATTCAGCGAATAGTTCAGCCGGATTCCTCACAACGCGAAGCGGTGGACACCATTTCAAAAAGAACCGCCCAGAGAATTGAGGCGCTCCTGAAGAAACATCGGTTGGAAATGACGGCGATACTTGACTCTATGCGCTCGGATTTTGCCCTCATTCTCACCCAGGAACAACGAGAACGTCTTAGAGATAGACTCAAATCCTTTGAAAGACAAAGGACAGAACGACCAGGCTTTGGTCCTCCAATGTTCAACTCGGGTTTCAATCCTGCACAACGATTGAACGAGGAACTCCACCTTACTGAAGTGCAGGCCGAACAAGTTCGTAGGCTTTATGAGGAAGCTCGCGTTGCACTGATGAAGGCTTCTGAAACAAGCAGGGACAACCCGCAAGCGATGCGCACCCGAGCATCAGAGATAATGGCAAAGATAGACGAGAAGATCGAAGCATTGCTTACAGAAAAGCAAAAAGAAAAATTTCAACAGATAAAAAAGGAGCGTCCCCTTTTTCCCGAGGCACAGATTCCGACGGCTAAGAATCCAGACGAATGATTGACCGCATTGATAAGTACCATCTCACCGACCACTCAACATGGAGGAACCAATGAAAGTTCACAATCAAGCAAGAAAACACTTATCATTACCCCTTTTGTTTGTGGCACTGATCACACTACTACACAGTTTCGGCGTGGCTCAATTGAGAATATCCCCAGAGGAACAAGCCAAGCGGTTAAAAGATACTCTAGCGTTGAGCGACAGTCAAACCGTTAAGGTGCAGAAGATTTATGAGAATATGCACACAGCGATGATGGAAACGTTTCAATCCAATCAGGGCGACCGGGAAGCTATAAGAGAAGCAATGATGACGATTGTCTCCGAAACGGATGAGCAAATTGAAGCGCTGCTAACGCCGGAGCAGAAGGTAAAGTACGAGGAGATGGAAAAGGAACGACGAAACCGCATGCTTCGACGAAATAATCCACCAGAGTAACAACGAAGAGAAGAGCGACATCCGAATAAAAACTTTTTGTGAATGGTGCTCCTTCGATAGGTTCTTATTGTGAGCACAGCTATCGTAGTGCTCTTGCTTGAAAAGATTGGATACATCATGAAGGAGACCTCGAAAAGTGGGAGTAGCTTTCTGAACATGTAAAGACATTATAGCATTCAAACAAATTCATTATTGTAAGAACGAACTATCTCTCATCATCAGAAGGAGTCATTTGATGAACTACCAATGTATTGAAAGAAACAACGGCATTCCATTGCCGATCAATTACTCCAAGCAACGATCTCGAAGATTCAGTTCTATCATTCTTCTTGTCGGAGTATTTCTCTTTTCGAGCATGGCATTCTTTTACGGATGCTCTAGCACGATTGAGTTAAGCAGCGCTTGGAGAAATAATGAAATCGCAATAGATGGGAATGATTCCGATTGGAAAAATAGCACAGCGTTCCTAGACAAAGCAAAGGTCGCTGTTGGCATTCGAAATGACGACGACTATCTATATCTCTGCCTTCTTTCATGGGATCGCCAAACAGAAATGCAGATCGTGGGGCTTGGGTTGACGGTTTGGTTTGATCCAGAAGGAGATAACGACAAGATATTCGGCATTCATTTTCCTCTGGGAATGCAGGGAGCCGGCCAGCCGTCTTTTCCTCAAGGGGGACAGCCGAACCAACAGGGACAGCCGGACCAACAGGCAATCAGGCAAATGACTGAATCCTCTCAGCAGGAACTGGAAATTGTTGGTCCCGGCAAGAAGGACGTTCAAAGAATTTCACAGTTGCAGGTGCCGGGTATCAAAGTCCGTTTGGGGATGCCAGGAGAATTCGTCGTTTACGAACTCAAGGTGCCCTTACGAAGAACGACTGACCATCCCTACGCTGTTAATGTTGATACGGGGAAGACAATCAGTGTTGGATTTGAAACAACAGAATCTAATCGTGAGATGATGCCTCAAGGAATGGAGGGGGGCGGGCGTGGCGGTGTCGGAGGCGGAGCCAGAGGTGGACCCGGAGGTGGAGGAGGTGGTGGAGGAGGAATGCCGCCTGGCGGGCGCGGTGGTGGAGGACCACCTTCTGGAGGTGGGGGGACGGCGCGAGGCGAACGCCCAGAGCCTCTTAAGCTGTGGTTGAAAGTTCAACTTGCGATGCCTCAGTAAAGCTCCAGCAGCTTACCGCATTCTCACGCATGATAAACGCAAAGGTTAAATGCATGAAGGCTTTGAGGATCATTTCCATTTCCATGATTCTTCTCCTTCTCTCTGGTTGCGGAGAGGAGGAGATACAGAGCACCTGGGCTTGTTCGTCAGTAATAATTGACGGACAGCTGAAGGAGTGGTCCGACGGGTCCCTCACGCACTTTGATGATAAACGTCTTGCACTCGGTGCACAAAACGATTCCGCATATCTATACCTCGCAGCACAGATTGCGGACGAAAAGCTGCAGCGGCTCGTTACCATGGGAGGCATTACGCTTTGGATTGATCCGTCGGGACGTAAGAACAAGGATTTAGAAATGCATCTTCCGGCATGGCAACGTGGTGCCCTCGACCCATCCCGCGGTGGATTCTGGCAGGTCATGTCAGATGATCAAAAGGCGAAGGCTCAAATACAGATAGAGGAGATGTGCGGCGGGGTCTTAATAGTGGATAAGCAAAGTATTCAATCTCGTGCATTCCCCAAAGGGAGTACCAGCGGCTTTGCAGGCGCGATGTCAATATCGGGAGGGATTCTCTCCTTCGAAATTCGAATCCCGATACATATTCAAGAGTATTTTTCAAACTATACTGCGCTGGGAACAAAGAGCAAAGTTGGGATTACTCTTGGGCGCTCTCGGACGGCAGGGTTGGCCGAATCCGGTCCGATGCCCGGGGGATCAATGGGTCCAGCCGGAACGCGCGGAAACGGCGAGCGGCGCGGTGGAAAACCGGAGAGAGAAGATCTATCAAGTGCAAACAGTTCAGAAATTTGGATAGAAGTCAGCCTTGCGACATCGAAATGATCAATTGTTGCAATTAGCAATCGTTTGGTTATTAATGAGTGCGGCACTGGTGACAGCCTTCACCGGTTGCATCCCCTCGACGGCTACCTTCCCTGCTGAACGTGGGAACATCGCACTGTTGTCATCAGTTCTTCCCGGACCATTTGGGAAACTCTGGACCGAGAGGACAGTACTACTCGGTCAACTATCCGATGGCTTCCGTTTACAGGCTCTTTCCCCCTTGGGTGGCAGCCCACCGGATGGGGGCGGTCCCTTCCCATTGATCGTACGTGCGACCTTGGTGGATTCCGTTCTCATTGAAGCTGGCATACGGGAATATGGTCGTCTTGCCTCGATGACCGACGGGGAGCTTTCCGCCTTTCAATCCGCTTACCATGCCAAACATGACATTGATAACAGCCTCTTCATTTGGCTCGAATTGCAGACGTCTTATACAGATGACTTCTTGAAGCTCGACCGCTGGATCATTTTTTTGGAGGATGAGACAAAGCAGCAGTTCGAGCCAATGCGCGTGGTCGAACACCCAATGCAAAAACAGCCACCCCCTGACGCAGCCGTTGATAGAGCCGGGAGGAACTCGTTGGTTTACCACGCGGAACTGACATGGCCTCTTACCACTAAGGCTGTCGAACTTTACTTTCCAAAGAAGCGATATGACGGGGCGCCGTTACTTAGTGCTACAACGAAGACTCTTAAACTCGTAGTGCTCGAACCGAAGAACACGAGTGTTCGGGCAGAAGGGTCCTGGGATTTTTCGTCCTTCACCTCTCCATAGGTCTAAGGGTTGATTGACAAATAAGAACATCGCTCTATGTGTTTGAGTTCGCTGAGTTGCTCAAAGCTCAATTGCGTTTTCTGTCCAGGCGCAGTCTCAGGGACAAATGGCGCCAGAGGCGCTCATCCAGCCAACCCACTAGCGTTGATTGGTCAGGGCAAATAGATCATACTGTCGTTCCCACCGCGGCAAGTATCTCCTCAACGCGTCTCGCAATCTGTTCCAAGTCTTTCCCGTGGTTCACGAAGTCTAACTCATCCGACTCAATGACGAGCAATGGGCCCAACGCATAATTCCGTATCCACCCCTCGTACTGCACCTGCAGTTGCTCAAGATATTCTTGCTTGATGCTTTGCTCGAAATCTCTTCCCCGCCGGGCAATTTGCTTCTGAAGTGTTGACAGGGATGCCCTCAAGTAGATGAGTAGATCAGGAGCTTTGAGATACTCCATCATGACTGAAAACAATTCCCGATAGTTCCGATAGTCTCTCTCATCCATTTGCCCGATTTCATGGAGATTCCTCGCAAAGATCTCCGCATCCTCATAGATTGACCTATCTTGGATCACCGAGACGCCCGACTCAACGATCTCCTTGTGGTCTCTGAAACGTTTGGAGAGAAAGTAAATCTGGAGGTGAAAAGACCATCGCTGCATATCTCGGTAGAAATCCGGAAGATAGGGATTGTTGTCCACAGATTCATAATACGCCTTCCAGCCAAAATGCTGGCTGAGAAGTCGGGTCAAAGACGACTTACCTGATCCGATGTTGCCTGCTACAGCAACGAAGACTTTTCTGTCCATATCTGATTAGTCAAAAGAGAGATGAAAGGAAAGTAACCTTGATCAAGGCACTTCAAATATAATTCGTTCTGATGACAATGGCAAGAACAAAATGAGTGGGCTCCGTGATTCGGAAAGGTTGAATTTGAGGCAAATCTCTGACAGACTCTTTAGCTGTAACCGGTAATCTCCAGTCCTTATCTTGCTCCGATCTCCCGATGTATCGCTTTCGCTATCTCCTCGAGTCCATCCACAAATCTCGGTCCCGGACGCTGCATCAAATTGGCATCAATAAGAAAGACTCTCCTATCCTTCACCGCTCGCAGCATCTTCCATTCCGGATAAGCATTGATGATGTTCTCTACTGATGACACAAGATCCGATGGCGCCAAGATGACCTCGGGATTGCGTCTCAGGATCTCCTCGCGACTGAATTGTGGGTAAGAGATCGGTTCTGTCCCAGTGATGTTGATGCCACCTGCCGTGGTTACCATTTCGTTCACAAAGGTATTGCCACCTGCCGTCATGAGTGGGTTGAGTGAAACGAGCACCAACACCTTTGGCTTGCTGAGAGCCTCAACCGATCTTCTGACATTTGCTTCCCTCGCCCTCAGTTGACTGACAAGTTCTCGAGCATTCCTTTCATATCCCGTAATCTTTCCAATATCAAGAATGGACCTGTTGATGCCGCTGAAGTTCCGTGGATTGGTGACAAAGATCTTCATGCCAAGTTGTTCTAACTTGTTGAAATCCTCTTTTGTGTTTCCTTCTACTGTAACAATGATGAGGTCAGGCTTCAGCTCAACGATCTTCTCATAGTTGGGATTGGTCATTCCACCGATACGAGTTTTCAACTTGACCTCCTGAGGATGGTCGCAGTAGCTTGTCACACCCACAAGATCGTCTCCAGCTCCGACGGCAAAGAGCATTTCCGTTACACTCGGTGCGAGCGAAACGATCCGTTTCGGAGATTGGTCAAACGTTACTGTTCTCCTCAAGTCATCAACAATCTCGATACGCTGTTTGCCTTGACTCCCCTCCTTTCTGGAACACGAGACAGTGCACAAGAAAAGGATAGCGATGACGGCAACTGAAGAACTCACTTTGTGGAGGATCTTGGTGATACGCATTGGAGCCTGTCACAGAGGTTAGCGTGAGTTGTCATACCATATCACTTCGTGGATGAATATAGTTGAATAACGTGAGAATGTCAAGAATCAGCCGCCTCCCGACCGGAGTTCTGAAAAATCCGTTGCTTTTCACCGAGGGAATTGTTATACTACTCTCAAGAATCTCAAAAAATCAGAATACGGACACAGTTATGATCCCACAATTCCGATATCGGAGAAAAGAATTACATTGCGAATCGCTGAAGATCAGCGATATTGTCCGGGAGACCGAAACTCCCGTGTATATCTACAGCAAGCAGACACTGCTCGATGCTTACCGAGAGTTCGACTCAGCATTTGCTGCCATTGATCATCTTGTGTGCTACTCGATGAAGGCAAACATGAATTTGAATATTTGCAGCCTATTTGCAAAAGCGGGGAGTGGTATTGACGTGAACTCTGGCGGAGAACTGTTCCGTGCACTGGCAGTTGGAGTTGATCCGAAGAAAATCGTTTTCACGGGCGTTGGCAAAACCGACGAAGAAATTTGCTATGCCCTGAGTCAGGATATTCTGATGCTCACAGCCGAATCTCACGACGAACTGAGAACGATGAACACGCTGGCTGAGGAGATGGGAAAGAAAATCCCTGTGAGCATCCGCATCAATCCAGATGTGAATCCTAATACACATCCCTATGTTTCTACGGGACTCTCAGACAACAAGTTCGGAATAGATTCGTCCTTGGCAGTTGATGCATTCGATCTAGCCCGCTCGCTTCCCAATCTGGAAGTCGTTGGCTTGAATATGCACATCGGTTCACAAATCACAGACCTGAAACCATTTGTCGAAGCAACGACGAAAATGGCTGCGCTGATGCCGAAACTCAAGAAAGCGGGGGTTGCCATCAAACAGTTCGACATTGGGGGCGGTATGGCAATCTCCTACGGAGCAGAGCGCCCCGCTTCACCCAAGGTGATCGCTGATGCTCTCACTCGTGTTCTCAAAGCGACACACTGTCGAATCATTGTCGAACCCGGACGGTATCTGGTTGGAAACGCCGGCATCTTGGTGACCAAGGTCCTTTATACAAAGAAGCACGGAGAGAAAAACTTCGTCATCGTGGATGCCGGGATGAACGATCTTATTCGCCCAAGTCTCTACGATGCGCATCATGAGATCATGTGTGTTTCGACGGACAGAGAAGGAACCATTACTGCAGATATTGTCGGACCTGTCTGCGAATCGGGCGACTTCTTTGCACTGAACAGGGAAATCCGCCAGTGTGAGCGAGGGGATTTATTGGCAATCATGTCCGCTGGGGCGTATGGATTCTCCATGAGTTCGAACTATAATGGACGCCGACGTGCATCCGAAGTCATTGTGGACGGAGATAAATTCTACGTTACCAGAGAACGGGAATCCTACGAGGATACGATTATGAAGGAGCGCATAGTAGAGGAGTTGGTACTGAACAAGATGACGTGAGAGGCAGCTTGCATATTGATCGATCCCGTGCTCACAGGTTAAGCGTGCATCTTGTATTCACATACTGCATTGTCCTACAATCAGGATAGAAGGGCGTTGAGCGAATTCCCCACACCTCCCCTTTTTCCTTGCAACATTTCCCGAAATTCCTTACCTTTGGTTGCGAGCCGGTGGGGCCATAGATTCTAATTCAGTGCAACGCTCATTCAAATTGCTAATACCCTTGATGCTGAGCATACGTAACATATCGTTCAGTTATCTAGGTCAGACCAGATCCGATTTTGTTCTTAACGATGTTTCGTTTGATGTAGAACGCGGGGAGTTCCTCAGCCTCATAGGACCCAATGGTTCCGGCAAGACGACATTGCTCCGCCTGCTCGATAAGATGCTGCTTCCAACCGTGGGTGACATCTTCCTATCCGACAAGAATCTTCGGTCGGTGAGGCAGTCAGAACTTGCGAAGCGCATCGGTTTTGTGCCGCAAGATGGGAATATCATCTTTCCCTTTACCGTTCTGGAAATCGTGTTGATGGGTCGCTCACCATATCTGAAGGCGCTCGGTTTCGAGAACAGACGAGATAGAGACATTGCCTACCACATGATGGAACTGACGGACATTGTCCGCTTTGCTGATAAGCCCATCACTGCTATCTCTGGGGGTGAACGACAACGAGCGTTCATTGCACGAGCACTGGCACAGGAACCAGAAATCATTCTCCTCGATGAACCTAATGCTCACCTTGATATCTCCCACCAAGTAGATATCTTCGACATTATCAAAGCCCTCAACAAGGAGAAGCGCATCACCGTTGTCTCTGTTTCGCACGATCTCAATTTGGTATCAACGTACAGCGATAGAGTTGTGCTTCTCGCCAACGGTATGGTGTATGCTATGGGAAAGCCCGAGGAAGTCCTCACAGAGCCGAACATCAAAGCGGTCTATCACACTAATGTGATTGTGGATGTCAACCCGATCACCTCATCTCCTCGAGTAACCCTGCTGCCGAAGAATGGAATTACACTCTTACGATTGAATGACCAACAAGGATAGACAACATTGAACACCATTTGCGGTTAACCTGAGAACTGAACTTTCAACCATCAATTATAGACTCGGAGAACTCTCTTATGTCAGTCTTTGAACTACTCGAATACAAGGATCATGAACAAGTCGTATTTTGCTCGGACAAATACGCTGGACTCCGGGCAATTATTGCCATTCACAACACAATACTGGGACCTGCTCTTGGCGGCACCCGGATGTGGATGTACAACAAGGAAGAGGAGGCCCTCAAGGATGCCCTTCGTCTTTCCCGAGGAATGACTTACAAAGCGGCAGTGGCTGGATTGAACGTCGGCGGTGGCAAGGCGGTTATCATTGCCGATCCGATGAAAGACAAGACCGAAGAACTGTTCAGGGCGTATGGACGATTTATCGAAGGGCTTGGTGGTCGCTACATCACAGCAGAGGACGTTGGCACAGATGAGCGAGATATGGAATATGTGCGGATGGAGACAAAACATGTGACAGGAATTGCGCAAGCACTTGGCGGAAGCGGTGATCCATCGCCAGTAACAGCACTCGGTGTCTATGTCGGAATGAAAGCATGTGTAAAGGAAATTTTCGGAAGCGACTCACTCAAAGGAAAGAAGATCGCCGTGCAAGGAGCCGGACATGTCGGACAATATGTGTGTGAACACTTGTCAAAGGAGGGAGCGAAGATTTATGTATCAGACATCTACGAACAGAAGGTGAAAATGGTTGTGAGCAAGTTCAAAGCTCAAGCTGTTGCACCGGAGAAGATTTATGACGTCAACGCCGATATTTTCTGTCCGTGCGCCTTAGGTGCCATTCTCAACGATGACACCATTCCGAGATTGAAGTTCAAAATCATTGCCGGCGGCGCGAACAATCAGCTTGCCGATGAGAAGAAACATGGACCAATGCTTGAGCAGCGTGGAATCCTTTACGCCCCTGACTATGTCATCAACGCTGGAGGATTGATCAGCGTGGCAAATGAATACGAAGGCTTTCGGCAGGAGCGCGCATTGAAGCGGGCTGAAGGAATCTATGACATTGTTAAGAAGGTTATCGAGATAGCCAAACAAGAGAAGATCCCAACATACATCGCATCGGACAGGCTTGCCGAAGAGCGCATCCGGAAGATTGGGCAGATTAAGCAAATCTATCCTGGCAGATTGTGATCAGCACGACCGGCGTCGGTCATGGGTGGCGATGTGGACCTGGTTGGACAACGTTAACTGAATGCCATTTAACGATCATTCATCAACAAAAGCCGCACTCCATGGTTTACAGAAGGAGAATTGTCCGAGAGAAGGTGCTCCAGACTCTCTATGCCTACGAGCTATCGCGGGAGCCGATTGAGCATATCATTGACTATGTCTTTGCTAAATCCAAGAATGAACCGGATGAAATGCAGTTTGCAAAGGCGCTGATTGACAAGGTGATAGAACATCAGGACGAAATTGATGCTCACATTAGAAGCAGCGTAGAGAACTGGGAATTCAATCGGATCGCTATCATAGACAGGCTCGTGCTGCGTATGGGAATCTGCGAACTGCTCTGCTTCTCCGACATTCCTCCAAAGGTCTCTATCAACGAGGCAATTGAAATCGCCAAAAAATACAGCACTGAGAACAGTGGAAAGTTTGTCAATGGTGTGCTGGATGCCGTGCTGGCTGACTTAAGGGAGAACAAAGAATTGTCGAAATCGGGTAGAGGGCTTGATGAGAAAGCGGCAAAAGGGAGGCAAGCACACACCTGATGGAGAAACCAACAGCGATTCCGTCCCCCTCGGCTGGCTCTGGAAAGTGGACGATTTTTGCGTGGACGCTCTTTGACTTTGCCAATACTGCCTTCTCGGTGATGATCGTTACCGTTGGCTTTGCACTGTACTTCAGAACCATCGTTGCTGGAGGAACGAATGAAGGAGATCTCTTCTGGGGGATGTCTGTCAGTCTCTCGATGTTGACCGCTATGGTCATCTCTCCTGCGTTGGGTGCCGCCGCGGATTTCTCTCGACGTAAGAAACGATTTCTGTTTGCCTTCACGATCATCTCCATCACTTGCACAGCCCTTCTCTTCTTTGTTGAAGCGGGCATGATTTTCTGGGGAATGTTTCTCTTCATCCTAGGTAACATCGGTTTCGAAGGCGGGCTGGTGTTCTATGATGCTTTCCTCCCTGAGATTACCAGTGAACGGACCTATGGCAGGGTATCAGGTTACGGGTATGCGATGGGATATCTTGGTGCCTTAGCCGTGCTGGGAATCGCATTTCCACTTCTCAAAGGCGGTTTTGTGCCGGAAAATCTATTTAATGTAAGGATCAGTTTCGTTGTTGCCGCTGCTTTCTTTCTACTCTTTTCCTTGCCGACATTTCTTGCGCTGAGAGATCACAAAGTAGAATTTCAAGAAAAGGTGTCCTACTTCAAGGTTGGACTTCAACGTTCCCTTAGAACGTTAAGACAATTGCGATACTATCGGAACATCGCCCGCTTCCTTGTTGCCTTCTTCATCTACAATGATGCCATCCTCACGGTGATTGCTTTCGCTTCCATCTACGCTGGACAAACGCTCAAGTTCACGTTTCTCGACATTATCATTTTCTTTATCATCGTCCAATCAACAGCCATTGTTGGTTCAGTCATCTTCGGAATCATTACTGACCACATCGGTCCAAAGAAAACGATCACCATCACGCTATTCATCTGGGTCGCGGTTGTGATCGGCGCGTTCTTCGCAACCTCGAAGTTGGCTTTCTATATTGTGGGACTGCTTGCTGGCGCTTCCATCGGTTCATCACAGTCCTCGAGCCGCAGTCTCATGGCACTCCTCACTCCGAAAAGTCGAGAAGCAGAGTTCTTCGGGTTTTACGATGGTCTATGTGGTAAGGCGTCTGCTGTCGTCGGTCCGTTTCTCTTTGGACTCATTTCGGCAGCAACGGGAAGCCAACGGATTGCCGTGATCTCGGTTGGATTCTTCTTCATCCTGGGGTTGATTCTTCTTCAGAGAGTGGACGATAAGAAGCGATATCCTGAACGGGAGATTGCTTTACAGGAAAGTGCGGCGTCCAATACGTAGTTAGCTGAAATAACATAAATTTTCCTAGTCCCTTCTGGGGCAAACAAAAAAGCAAATAATTTATACTTTTATGACAAATATGACAAACGAAAAACTGATTAAACTTGCGGCATCAGCCGTCAAGTCAAAAAGGATTGGCGATTTTACGTCCGGCGACGTCGGGTGTGCATTGCTTTCGCAGAAAGGCAACGTCTATCTTGGTGTTTGCATAGATACAATGTCCAGCATGGGATTTTGTGCAGAACACAACGCTATTGGGAGCATGATAACCGCAGGAGAATACGGGATCAAAAAGATCGTCGCCGTCTGGAAAGACAAGAAAAAAGGTATTTTTGTTTTACATCCATGCGGTAGATGCCGCGAGTTTATGCGTCAGATAGACAAACGCAACATGGAAACGGAGGTTATTCTGGGTAAAAATAAAGTTGTGAAACTCAAAGAGCTATTACCTTACCAAGATGATTTCAGTAAAGTATAAATTATTTTCTTTTTTGTTGTTCGGCTAACGCAGAACGGAAAATTTACGTTACATCAGCTAACAGCGTGTATGCGGCTACGGTTCCCCTAACGGTGAGCCTCCGCCCACATCCGCCTACGGCGGACATCGCATACACGCGTACGTTGGACGACATAACTCTTATAGGAAACTACCAGTCCGGTAGCAGTTTCATCATCTCTCTCGTTCTAACCACTCATATTCCTGTCTAAGAAATCGAGAAGCTTATTCTCGTATGCTTCTCCGCCGACGCTGCGGATATCGTCATGCGCCGCATCATCAAGGAAATGGACTTCGCTCTGCGAATTGGCTCGGTGGTAGAGTTCTTCAGCGTATTGGTACTTAATGAACGGGTCCCGCTTCCCGTGAACCAGCAACACGGGGATTTGCAATTGGGCGATTGCATTGAGGGGTGAAACATCATCCACACGAAAATTAGCGATCTTCTCCGCCTTGCGAAGAACAAGGTTGTTCAGCCATTTCAACCTCATGCCGATGATGTGGCGTTGATAGTCGAGTGTAATCGTTCGCAAATCGGTGAAGCTCGCCTCTGCAACAACACAGCACACACGCTCGTCAATAGCTGCAGCTTGGATAGCAATCGCCGCACCCATCGAAGTACCCATCAATCCAATCTTGCCAATAGCAATCTCCTTTCTGCTGAAAAGATAATCCACAGCTCTGTTCACATCGTACTTCTCATAATATCCGTAGGTGCAGAACTCTCCCTCGCTCTCCCCATGTTTCCGTATATCGAGAAGCAAAACATGGTACCCATACCTGACAAGCAGATGTGCAATGCCAATGCCAGAGATCTTGCTATCGGCAATACCGTGAAGATAGATAATCGTTCCTCGTGGGCTTGAAGAAGGAAGAAACCACGCACTAAGTTTCAGATTGTCGTCAGTGGTGATAACGACGTTCTCGTACTGCAAACCAGCATCAACCGGGCTAAGTATTGCAGTACGTCGAGCATACCACTGCACTGTCCTTTGTCCCGGTTTCAGGATAATATACGGGCTGATATTCAGCACAGCAAGAAACGCTGCCGCTAAGAACAGTACGAAGATGATACAGATAACAACGATCATTGCATCCCTTTGATAATCTCTACTGCTTTCTCAATTTCTTCCTCAGTATTATAGAAGTGCGGCGAGAACCGCACAAGTCCTTCGCGCACGGCAAGCTCAATTTTCTCAGACAAGAGTTTATCATAGACTGCTTGACTCTTGTCGGATTTGAAGGAGACGATACCCGATCGGTGCTCGTGCTGGATGCAAGTCGCAGGATCCACGTGAGCATCCGACAACTGTGCGACAAGAAAATCCGTCAACTCCAATATCCTGCTCTCGATGGTTTCAATGCCAATCTCCAGCAAGAGCGAAAGAGCAGCGTGCATGCCACAGATGCCCATGAAGTTCATGGTACCGTTTTCGTAGCGTCGCGCAGAAGGCTGGAGATCGAGGTTGTAGTCGAGCAGATTCCAGGGATTAGCAACGCTTGTCCATCCGACGTATGCCTGCTGTATCCTCTCCTGCAACTCCTCTGTGAGGAAAATGAACGCCGAACCTTGAGGTGACATCAGCCATTTATGTCCACCGCACGAGATGAAATCAATGCTTGCCTTCTTGACATCAATTTGAAGCGCACCCGCCGACTGAATCGGATCCACAGAGAAGATGATGCCTCTCGTTTTGCAGAGATCTCCGACCCCCTCTAGATCAATTCTGAACCCGTTTAGAAATTGCACGTGGCTGATGGAGAGTAATCTCGTTCTCGGTGTGAGAGCTTGCTCGATGTCTTCCAGCAGAATCATACCGTTACGGTTCTTCACAAAATCAATTTCGACGCCGTGCCGCTTCAAGTTGAGAAAAGGATACACGTTGGAAGGAAACTCCATATCGTTCAAAAGAATCCTATCGCCCGTCTTCCACTTCAGTCCGTTGGCAAGCAGATTGAACCCGTTGGATGTATTGTCCACGAGCGCAATCCTCTCACTCGAAGCATTGATAAGCTTGCCAATCATCTCTTTGGTTTCGACAAGCGTTCTTTGGAACGTGAGGAAGTTCTCGATTTCCGTTTCGCTCCGCTGCTTGAGGTAACCGTGAATTGCGTCAACCACGCGCTTGGAAAGAGGGCTTATAGCAGCGTGGTTCATGTAGATGCAGCCAGTGTCCAGATATGGAAATAGAGAGCGATATGTTGCTATGTCATTTGTCATGGCTCAGTACAGCTTTTTGACTCGATCCCACAAAGCGGGATCATATTTCACCCTCACCTTAATCCTCTCCCTTTAAGGGAGAGGAAAATGTGGGAAATTGCCCTCTCCCCTTGTGGGAGAGGGATAGGGTGAGGGGTGAAGTTCAGGCATTTCTAACAATCAGACATCGTCAACCTACGTTTCAATTGAGAATATAAACAATGCTCTACAATAATGCAACCGACTTCTTTTCTTGACAATGCACATAGAACTTCGTATATTTTCTCACGATGATTACCCCGAAAAATATTGCCATCGTTCATGATTGGCTGACAGGAATGCGCGGCGGAGAGAAATGCTTGGAGATCCTCTGCGAACTGTTTCCCCAAGCAACACTGTTCACGCTGCTCCACAATAAAGGCTCCATGTCTGCAACTATTGAACGAATGAACATTCAGACATCATTTGTACAGCATCTTCCATTTGCTTGGACACTGTATCGCCACTATCTCCCGCTCTTTCCAACAGCTATCGAGGAACTCAACGTCAAGGATTACGATCTCATCATCTCAAGCAACCACTGTGTTGCTAAAGGCGTGATTCCATCTGCCAACGCGCTCCATGTTTGCTACTGTTATACACCGATGCGGTATGTGTGGGATATGTATGAGCAGTATTTTGGGCCTGGCAGAGTTGGGAAGATACAGCGACTGATCATTCCGTTCTTTGCCAATTATTTGCGGTCGTGGGATACCGCCAGCGCTAATCGTGTTGATGAGTTCCTTGCGATTTCTGAAAACGTTCGGCGTCGCATTAAGCGGCATTACAACCGCGATGCTGTGGTGATCTATCCTCCTGTGGACACCTCCTTCTTTCAACTGTCAACGCGAAGTGGAAGCTATTTCTTGATGGTAACGGCAATGGTTCCCTACAAGCGGGTGGACATCGCGGTGCAAACATTCAACAGACTTGGAGAGAAGCTCCTCATCATTGGTCAGGGTCCTGAAGAGAGAAAACTCAAAGCCGCTGCCAAGAAAAACATCGAATTTCTTGGCTGGCAGAGTCCTGAGTATTTGGCAAAATACTATGCAGATTGCCGGGGGCTGATTTTTCCTGGAGAGGAGGACTTCGGCATTGTCCCGCTTGAAGCAATGGCGTCTGGCAAACCTGTCATCGCCTACAGAAAAGGCGGTGCTCTAGAAACAGTTGTTGACGGCGTTACGGGAATGTTTTTCGATGACCCAACAAGCGAAAGTCTAATGCAGGCGGTGAGAAGGTTTGATGAAAGAAAGTTTATCCCAGAGGCAATTAGAGAGCGCGCAATGAAATTCGATAAGGAAATCTACCGGCAGAAGATGAAAGAGTTTATCGAGAAGAAATATCAGGAACATCATTGACCGTAAGAGAACGAGTCAACGGATGCATCTTGCAGAGAAAGCGGATTGAGTTTCCCGCTCCCGTGCGACTGACAAAGCCACAGTCGTTGTTAAGGAACAAAGCTCGTTCGGCACGCTAAACGGTTCATCAACTCTCAAGAGTCTATGTCTGAATACAAAGTCCTCTTTTTTCCAAATAAACAGAAGTCATTCTTCGAGCAAGGCACCACGCTGCGTGATGCAGCAATGCAACTTGGCATCGTAATCGAATCCACGTGTGGTGGAAAAGGGACCTGCGGCAAGTGTCGCGTGATCGTCAAAGACAGCGTTTCACCGCTCGCGGAATCGGAGCGATTGCTCCTTTCAGCTCAGGAAATCGCCGAAGGCGTTCGGCTCTCCTGTCAGGCGTACGTGCAAGGTGAGACTGTTGTCATCATCCCGATAGAATCCCGTGCCTTTGGTGACCAGATTATCACGGAGGGAATCAAGGGGAAGTTTCATCTCGATCCGGATATCAGAAAAATTCTCATCAAAATGCCTGAGCACCGCATCGGTGAGAAGTATTTTGATTATGAAAGCATCATGAAGGTGCTTGCAGACCGCACTATCCAGATCCAACAAGCAAGCCTTGATACGATTCGGCGGATCCCTCATATTGTTCGTGAAGCAAACGGTAGAATTACCGCTGTCGTGGACCAAGAACGGCTCCTCACAATTGAACCGGGCGACACGACTGATGCTCTCTATGGCGTGGCGATAGACATTGGTACCACAACTGTCGTTGTTAAGCTCGTTGACATCACCACAGGTCATACCATCGCGGTTACATCAGCGCTGAACCCGCAGAAAGCCTACGGTGATGATGTTGTCTCACGAGTAAATTACGGCATCGAGCATCCAAATGGGCTGGAGCTTCTTCATAGAAGCATCATCGGATTACTCAATGAACTGATCACCGAGGCGTGTGGTAAAGCTGGTATTTCGGTACGGCGGGTGTACAAGCTTACAGTGGTCGGCAACACAGTGATGAATCATCTTGCTCTCGGGATAGATCCTCGGCATATTGCATTCATGCCATACACACCTGTTGTCCGGGGTCCACTCACGGTGCCAACCAAAGAGCTTGGCATCGAAATCAATGAAAATGGTGTGGCGTATTTCTTGCCGAACATAGGATGCTTTGTGGGAAGTGACATCACGGGCGTACTGACGGTACTGAACCTTGAGGAGTGCGACGAGACTCAGCTTGCGGTGGATATCGGGACAAACGGCGAGATGGTGCTTGGCTCACGCAGGCGACTGCTGGCAAGCTCATCTCCTGCGGGACCTGCGTGGGAAGGTGCTTACATCACGTGGGGGATGCGAGCAGCTCGAGGGGCAATTGAACGCATTGATGTGGACGAAAGTGGTGTGCAATTCGAAGTGATTGGGAAGGTTGATCCTATCGGCATCTGTGGCTCCGGACTGCTCGATGTCGTTGCTGGACTTGTCAGACTCCGTATCATTCATAGCTCAGGACGGATTGTCAACACTGGCGATATTCCAACTCAGTTGAGTCCAGAAGTAATGAAGAGGATCGTCGCTTCCACCGATAACAATGTTTGTAACTTTGAGATTGCAGCGCTTGATGGAGGAAGGTCAATTCTCTTGACTCAGAAGGACGTTCGCGAAGTGCAGCTTGCCAAGGGAGCGATTGCAGCAGGCATCAAGATCTTGATGAAACAACTCGGCATAACGCCGAAAGACATTGCCCGTGTCTGCGTTGCCGGAGCATTTGGCAATCACGTGCGAGGCGAAGATGCTGTAACTGTTGGACTTCTTCCACACATACCCGACGAGAAGATCCAGTTCATCGGAAACGCGGCGTGTTCTGGTGCGGAAATGGTACTGATCTCAAAGGAAGCACGCCAGAAGGCAGAACGCCTTGCGGAGATTGTGGAGTATGTGGAGATCGCTAACGATCCTGAGTTTCAAAGCATATTTACCGAATGCATGTTGTTTCCGACTCACGGGCATTGATGTTCGCTGTGGGCTTACGCTCTAACTCGTAACTCAAAACCCGAAACTCGAAACTAATAGTCAGATGAGAGCACAAAACAGAAAAATCATGTCGTACTTTCACACTTGGAGAGACTGCATTGAATTCCCATTTCCTTGAACGGTTGAAAGCAGAGATTCTCGTCAGTGATGGTGCAATGGGGACGCAACTTCAAGAACAAGGACTTCCCGCTGGACATTGCCCTGAGGAATGGAATCTCAGTCACCCCGAAGCCGTACGAGCAATCCATACAGATTACTACGCTGCTGGCTCAGACTTCGTAGGAGCGAATACGTTTGGGGCAAACCGTCTTCGCCTGAAAATCCACGGTCTTGAAACTCGCGTTCAAGAGATAACTAAGAAGGGGCTAGAACTTGCTCGAACAGTGTGCCCACCCAGCCATTACGTTGCTGGTTCAGTTGGTCCGACAGGTGAATTTCTTCACCCCGTCGGGACATGGACCTTCGATGAGATAACGGAGGTCTTTGCTGAGCAAATTGCTGGGCTGGTAGAAAGTAATGTCAATATTATCCTTGTCGAGACGATGATGGCACTTGAAGAAGCGTCAGCCGCTGTCACTGCAGCAAAGAAATTCTCTCGCCTTCCCGTGATTGCAACGATGACATTTGAAGTGAGTAAGGCAGGATTCAGAACGATGATGGGTGTGACACCAGAGATGGCAGTAAAAACACTCGCCGATGTCGGCGCTGATGTGCTCGGGTCAAACTGCGGCAAAGGAATTGATGATATAATTGGCATTATCGGAGAAATGCGACAGCACACTTCCCTCCCGCTTCTTGCACAGGCAAATGCAGGGTTGCCCACATGGATCAACGGGAAGACGGTGTATCACGAGACGCCGGAATTCATCAAGCCAAAAGTAAGGGAATTGATCAGTGCCGGGGCAAATATCGTTGGCGGCTGTTGCGGAACGACTCCGGAGCATATTAGGGTGATCAGAGAAGAGGTGGATGCGTATTTGGGAAGGTGAGAGTAACTCCTTCGCTACATCTACGATATGCGAGGTCGTCTAGCAAGCAACGATAATTTGTCATTCCGACGAGCGCAGCGAGGAGGAATCTGGAAATCCGGCAAGAATACAGATTCCTCACTTCGTTCGGAATGACAATGTGTGGCTTTTCGGAGAACCTCAAATCTCTCTATGACATCGCCACTTAGATTTTATTAGCTCCGCCACAGGTATTGAAGCTTCACGAAGAACTGTCTCGCTGTCTGTCGCATCCCAAAGGGATCGCCAAAATCGGAGAGGCTCTGTGTGGAGCCAATATAGAAAATGGTGAATGGATTCAGCTTGTAGCTCAGGAGCGGAAAGAACTCAACTGATTTGTCGAAAGAGTCATACTGGGTAATCAGCCGGATGTATAGCTCCGGACTAAACTGGTAAACCGCGACCGCTCGAGTGATATTGCCATCAAAAAAAAGTTCATCAGTTTCCACGCTTGTCAGGTGAGCGCGAGAATAGGAGAGGCTTACCTGAAGCTTCTCGGTGGGTTTAACGCTCGCCTCCAGACTGATCTCGTGCCCTGTGCCAAGTTCGGGAAGATCCGTCCTGTGGATGAATCTGCCGAACTCCATTTCGAAGTAGAGGGACAGACTACTAGTTGGCTTTGCATTCCCGTTTACCATCAACCGATAGATCTTCTCGAAACAGACATTGGCAAAGATCTCCTCGTTCACCGGTAGGAATCCAAAGTAGAGACTCGTCTGACCTTTCATTTCAAGACCTCCACCGATGAACACCCATCTTTCCCTTCGTGTCCCAGAATGATTAAACCTCACACTTATTTCTGAATTAAGAAACGCTCTGTCAATAAAAGAATTCGTGGGATAGAAAGTGTACTGGTTTTCGAGCGCTAGCAAACGCTGGTTGTTGCTGTTCACGAATCCATTTTGAGCCTGGAAAGTCGGCGAGAAATCTTGATAGGATATCTCGAAGCTATAGTCGCGCGCCTGACGGACAAGTTCGACATTCGCTGCTGTTCCATCGTAGGTCTCTCCGTCAAAAGTAGCCGTGTGCTTCGTGTCGCCAAAGAATCTGTCACTCGAAAATAATGAAGTATCATTGAGCTCTTTAGAATTTGAATAGAGGAATTGCCCACGAAAATAGTAGCTGCCGGCAAAGAGTACATTCCAGTCGAATCCCCCCAGGTAGTTGTGTGCGTCTGAAAAGTTGCGAGTGGTGACGAGACCTCCTATGAACGATTCCTTGCCAAGATCATAGCGTGCTCTCAGAATATTTGAGAATGATCTCAACGATGTCGAGACATATGAGCTTCTCTCTTCCTCGGGAACGATAATGGGTGAATCTCTGTCTAAGGCTGCGATGCATGCCATCGAAAGCGCACCTGATTTCTCCGTGATCTTTCCAGCCCCAAGAGGGTTGTTTATCATCCGAGAATAATACGCGCCAATCCTAGTCTTGAAAAGCTCGGTCCCTTCGAGAAAGAAGGGCCGTTTCTCCGGATAGAACAACGCAAACGTCGTGTTCACACTTATCTGTGCCGCATCGGACTCCACCTGGCTGAAATCCGGATTCACAACAGCGTCTATAACAGTGCCCGGATCGGGGGAATACTTGACGCCCACACCCACTCTTCCGATGATAGGACCGTCTTGAAAGCCCGATGACGGATTTTCACTGTCGTTCAGAGAGCCTGCCTCCAATCCCATCGCATAAGGAAGGACTTCGACGGTAGTGATACTATGGATATCCTTGATGCCGAGCAGCGCTCCTCCTTGGCACATTACGCAAGGATTATTCCTGTCGAGAGGCATCCATGCGATTTGATGTCTGCTTGCTCTCGGGTAGATCCTTGCAGGAATTAAGATCCACCTTTGTTCGCTCCTTGATGGAAAGTGCAGGCTCTTGAAAGGTATTGCCATTTCTGCCGTCCAACCCGTATCGTTCACTGCGGCTGCAGAAGACCAAATAGCATCGAAGCTCGCATCTTCCTCGTTCTGACTTCTCATAATGTCTCCCTGGATGCCCAAGGGATTGACAAAAAACTCGTACGCCCGTTGATTATCACCGTAAGTATCAAGCAGTATAACGACAAAATCATCATCGAATATCTTGTCTCTATCTGAAACATGTGCTCTAATCTGTGATAGATTGGAATCCAAGCACATAAAACCGAAGTAGATGTAATCAGAATTGTAGAGTATCCTCACACTTGTTTTCTGGAGAGGGGGAACATTCTCGCGGGGTTGAATTTCGTAATCAAGCCAGATTTCGTCTGCCAACTTCCAATGCGGGTCGTCGAGTTTCCCACTCAGATTAAGCTCACTGTCAATGCGTGTAGCCCGAATCCTGAACTTGTCTGCATTTGTGGAATCAGAGGCATAGATCGGATCAACTGCGATGGCAACGATCCATAGGACTATGATCAGCAGTGTCTGTCTTGTCGTCATTTCAATAATGAGAGTCGTTGATTTCACAAAATACTACGCATGATTCTCCCAGATGTTGCGAACACTCGATCTATGAGTGCCATTCCGTCGAAAGGCCCTGATGAACAGCATGGAGAATTCTGGAAGCGGTGAATAGGACAACGTTGTCCCTACTCGATCAGTTCCTTTGAACTGGTGGAGATGCATCGAGGCGAAATGAGAACTGAACACCAATTGGGGAGCTGCAGCCAGTGACGAAAAATGTGTGACATACCTCAACACGACCTCTCATAATTCTCCAGCTTGTCTTCTGTAGTAGTCGCTCTGTTCTTCATCACCGGCAATATGGTAGAGATATGCCAGACGAGCATATAAGCTCTTCTGATTTTCCGCCTTTTCCAATCCCTTCTTTACAAACTCAATAAGAGTGTCAATGGGTGGTATGTTTAGATCTGGTTCGTAGCAGTCACACGCATTCAGATATGGATCAGGAGAATTCGGATGGGTCATGGCTGCTTTCTGAAGATACACTATAGCCGTTTCATAATGGTCAGACTGCGAAAACGTGGTTTGGAGCACCTTTGCCAACCACATGTAGATGTCGTATGCCAAGTTGGGAAATTCACCAGCTAACCGCTCGCCGAAAAAGACCAACTCATCTTGCCTGAGTGATTTGTTCCAGAACAGCAGTCGGTATAGCTCAACATCATCTATTCGACATCGGATCGCCTCTTCAAGCGCATCAAAGAGTTCGTTAAAACCTTCCGCACTGGTGAAGATGCGGCGTATGTCATCACGACTTAATGGTTCCATATCACGCTGCCGATCAATAATCTTGTCTTAACCCTGTTGCGAGGGAGCCTCGCTCCTGGGCTACCAAGTGGTCTTATCAGCTTCACGGGAGCAGAGCCACCTCACAACTCCAAGAGAGCTGTTCAACACGCGATCTTGTTCCACACGCTTCATCTCACAACCATCATTGCTTTCGTTTGTGACTGACTTTGCTCTCCATCGGACAAGGGAGTCTTCGCAACCGTCAACCGATAGAAATACACGCCACTGGATAGAATGTCAAATGTCGAACGCCGAATGTCGAATATAATACGATAGTTCCCAGGACCTTTTTCTTCATTCACCAGGTTTGCGACTTCTCGACCCAACACATCAAAGACCTTGAGAGAAACAAATCCGGAATTCGAAATTCGAAATTCGACATTGGTAGTTGGATTAAACGGATTCGGATAATTCTGTAAGAGCGCAAAAGTCTTCGGAACGTCCATCAGCTCATGTACAGCATCCAGCCCACCAAAATCATAATATCGCTGTGTGAACTCTTGAAGGTACAAATTAGCAACGCGTGCACTTTGAACGAAGATAGCACTTTCATCGTTTTGAGTTTCTGCACTGGATGTCCAGTTATAGGAGCCTGTCTCCATCCACGGCTCGCTACCCGCTGCATCCGCGTCCACAATCAAATATTTGTGATGCATCAAACTGCTGGAACTGTTGTCCATCACAACATCTGCCCACTTTGGCTGACTTGTGAGAAAAGACCACTGACTGCTAGAAGAACTCACATCGTCTTTCTCCATTACACCATGCACCTTAACACCACGCTGGTCGTGTGCTCTCTTCATTTCTACGGCGATTTCAGAACGGGTAAAGATGAGCATCGCGAAAGAAATTGATCGAGTCGCCGTGCCCAAGAGATTGACAATTTGAGTTGATATGCCATCCGTTGGGCTAAAGAACAGACGAACAGGCACTCCTCTGATGTTGAAAACATGCGGTGTGTTGTTCGTCTTGTTGTTCCCAAACTTCGCATTCGCTGGGTTAGGTGTATCGCCATCTCCTCCCCACATCTCATTGAACTCAGCGGTAAAGGCACCTGCCAACGCTTCATCTTGAATCTCAATGACATTTTGGATATCCCAAAAAGATCCCTCGCCTGTAGGATTGTGCGAGCCTGTCCACACCCAGTCATCACCAGCAGATGATTTGTCGCGATAGTCGAAGACGAAGAACTTGTTGTGCATGATTCCTGCATTACCAGCCCTCAACACAGGTATGCCGGCGGTTCTCAAACTCTGGAATTGGGATGATTCTGAACCGTGGTCTTTTAAATCGTCAATCACGCGGACTTTGACGCCTCGATTCTTGGCGTCAATCAAAGCATCTGCTACATCAGAGAGCGACAAGCTGTACAAGGCTGCATCAATGGAATACTTCGCCGCATTGATTCGAGCGACCATCTTCCACCGCAGGTCCACGTTGCCTTGTGCTATTTCTCCTATGGCGACACCTGCGTTCACGCTCTTGTTAAAATAGACATTCATTTGTCCAGTTGAACCATAGGCTGATGAGGTGCTCACAACGTAGTTGCCGCTGGAACTTGTACCATACGAGTTAGTCGAACTAAACTGGACATTGTAGATCGTTGCCGGCTGCAGTCCTGTCAGCCTGAGAGAATGATCCTTTGTCAAAGTCGTGTCGTTGACTTCGCCAAGGTCGTAGTTTGTCGTGAGACCGTACTGCACACGACTGGTGCCGTTGAGCGCCGTTTTCCAACTGATCGTCAGTGAAGTTGAATCTATATTGCTCTCATACGGCGGAGACGGAAGTATGATCGGTCCCTGCGCATACGCTGATACAGCGAAGAATAGAGCGAAGACGGCCATATATCTCTTGATACAGTTGATCACGATCGCCGTAGGGATTTCTGTTTCGGATGGTTGTGGGTTGATCAAGCTGCCCTTGTGTGACTTGGAAGCCTGTTGAACATGAGCACTACTTGGTGGTCAACGTCGTTACACGAAGTTAAATAGCAGCATGAGAAGCGAAAGCGAAACCAGGATAAACACCGTGCCGTAGCCGATGACGTTGGTCAATGTCCTGTTCGTGTGTTCCCCCATGATGTTCTTGTTGTTCACTAACCGGATCATGGAAAACAGCACCACCGGTAAGAGAATGCCATTGATCATCTGCGTACCGATGGTGATCTCGATGAGAGGCGCCTGAGGGATCAAGATGATGACCACGGCAACAACCATGATGGCTGTAAAGACAGCATAGAATGCCGGAGCTTCCTTCCATCTTTTGTTGACTCCCGCTTCAAAGCCGAACGCCTCGCAAATGTAGAAGGCTGTGGCGATGGGAAGGATGGTGGCACTAAAGATCGAAGCGATAAACAAGCCGAAGGCGAAGACCTGGGAGGCTAGGGCACCGGCGAAGGGCTTCAGCGCCACTGCGGCATCTTTTGCCTCCTCGATGCGGATTCCATTAGAATGGAGCGTAGCACCGCACGCGACCACAATGAAGAAGGCTACGACCACCGTAGCGATGGATCCAACTACCACATCCCACCGCTCGTATTTGTAGTCCTCGATGGTAAGTTTCTTTTCGATCACTGCAGACTGCATGTAGAACTGCATCCACGGAGCGATCGTGGTGCCGATCGTAGCTACGATGAGGAAAAGGGTTGCTTCGTTGAACTCCATGGAGGGAGTGAATGTCCCCCTTGCCACCATGCCCCAATCTGGTTTGGCAAGAATTGCAGAGATCACATAGGAGAGCAGAAACGCACTGAAGACCAGAAAGATCTTTTCCGTTGACTTGTAGGTTCCTTTCACAACCAAAATCCAGACGAACAGTGCGGCGATCGGAACGGAAATGTACTTTGAGATGCCAAAGATTTGCAGACTTCCGGCAACGCCAGCGAATTCGGTGGCAGTGTTGCCGATATCAGCGATCAATAACCCGAGGAAGATGAACAGCGTGATGCGCAAGCCAAAGTTCTCTCGTATCAGGTCAGCCAAGCCTTTGCCGGTGACGATACCCATGCGGGCGTTCATCTCTTGAACAACCACCAGCACAACGAATGAAGGGATCAGTATCCAGAGGAGCTTGAAGCCGTAATTCGCGCCGAGGACGGAGTAGGTCGTGATCCCGCCGGCGTCATTGTCCACCGAGCCGGTTATGATACCCGGTCCCATCACTGCAAAGAAAATAAATATTGTCTTGAAGATGTTTTTCTGTCGGAGTTTCAATCTTCCATCCCTTTTGATTCCACAGTAAGAGATGCTATATCTTGTGCTGTGTCCGTTTTCGCCATGCGATTGCCAAGACTTGACTAAGGATGTCATCAATGGTGACGATACCATGGATCACCCTGTCTTTGTCAACGACCGGCAACGCGATGTATTTATACTTATCCATCAAGTAGGCAACCTCTTTCAATTCGCTGCTCAGGTGTACCATCGGTGTTTTCGGAAGGGCTGTCTTCAGGATGGAATCTTCCGGATTAGCAGAAATGAGCGCCCGCAACGTCGTGCTACTAACAAGTTTATTGTTTGCATCAACTATATAGATGTGATAGATGGTTTCCACCTGCGGAGTCTTGTTTTTAATTATCTCCAGTGCTTCTCTCACAATGATATTTTCACGCACAGCAAGGAACTCCGTTGTCATCAAACCACCCGCCGAGTCGCTCGAATATCCTAACAATGTAGAAAGTCTCTTCGCCCTTCCGCTCTCCATCAGTGCCAGCAGGTCCTTGACGATTTTGGATGGCAAGTTATCCAGAAGATCGGCGGCTTCGTCGGGCGACATGGAGTTGAGAATATCAACCGATTCCCGCGTCGTGAGTTCACTGAGCAGATGCTCCTGACCATCAAAGTCCAATGCTTCAAAGATTTTTGCTCTTGTGGACAAGTCCAACGACCGCAGAAGTGCAAGGCGCTCGCTCAAGTTCAAGTCCCTCATGATATCACTCATGTCCGCCGTGGGGATATTGAGCAACTGTCGCTTCTCGACGTTTAACCTAAGCGTCTTACTTGCCTCTTGAATAGAGAGCGGCTGCACGTACTTCCAGCCGATGAATTCCTCCCGCTTCAGATATGTTGCGCTTGGCGAAAATATTCTCACTGACCTGTCTACCAGTTTTTCCATACCCAGTCTTCTCACCAAACCACGTAGACCAACATCCACGTGTGCGAGCAGGATTTCGTTGCCAACCCTGAGCAGATGGATGTCGTTGACGCGAATCACTTTGTAATTGAACGTATCCACCACCTGCTGATCCAGAATGTCTTTTTTGAGACTGAGGTCAGGTGCAACGAATGTCGAAGAGAACACGATATCGCTGCTCTGCAATTTCAGCCTGACTGAGTCATCCAGATATTCAACGGCATCGTAGGAGACAAGAGAATAGCAATGCTTGATGAATCCCTTCTTGATCACCATTCCAGAAATCTTTGGATAGATCTCGCCCAAATGCAACGTTAAGTCATATACCTTCCCTATCAAACGGTTGCTGGCATCGAGGACCTCTTTGCCAAGTATGTCGGAAAAGAAAACGAACATCCGTAACCTCAATACTCGAGTTTGAATTTCACTTCTGCCTTGACGTATAATGTACGGTACAAATCCCAAAGCTGTCGCGTGAAGCGGGAAGAGCTGCTTGCCTCCTCGATTCCAATTCTATTTCCACCAGGGGTGTTCACAAACAAATAGCCTGGCATAGGAGAAAATGCAAGCGCGTAAGTAGATCGGAGAATGGCGCGGTTCGGCATCATCACTGTTTCAGCAGCCCAACACATTGCGGCAACGCGGCGACAGGCAACAGTGAAAAGAACTGGCAGAAGATGCGCTGCAAACACTTGATTCAAGGAACAGCGGGCGTCACAGGGTAGATGCAGAAGGGACACTTTGAAAGTGTTGGCTGGAAACTCGATACGCTCAAGGCTGTAGATCGCAAGAGACAGAATGATCAGATAAGTTGCAAGGATGAAGAGATATGACATTCTCTTGGACATAGCATCCCAGCCCATGCTTAACGACTACAGAAATCTTGAAATATCTGTCACCACGAATTTGTAGCCCAAATAACAACCAAAGACTATCAGCAGCACACCGGACACTTTTGAAATGGCATTGAGTAGTGCTGGTTTCAACTGAATATGTTTCATACAGATGAATCTCAACAACACATAGAACCAGATTGCTGTACCGATGCCAACACCAACCGAGAATAATGAATTATCCACAAGCGTCGTCTGCACTAACTTATGAGAATGCACAATGCCTGCCACGCCGATCCAGAACGGAAGAAACGTGGGATTGGCGACATAGAGAAATAATCCCATAAGAAACGAACTGTGCTTTCTTCCGTTGTTTCGCGCATTTTGACTCGTGTAGGGACTGGACTCGAATCTATGTTGAAGAGCTTTGACGCCGAGGTAGATCAAGAGAGGAATACTGATGACTTTGAATGCCATGCGCACGGGTTCGTAATCAACAAGCGGTGAGAGTCCGAACACCCCAACAGCAGCGTACACCAGATCCATGGCAGCCGCACCAAGCCCGACGCTAAAACCGTGTGCGAATCCTTGGCGCAACGCTTTGGACATCGCCGTGATGTTGACGGGTCCAACCCCCATTGATGTCAGAAAGCCAAGAACAAAACCAGTAACAAGAGCGATCATCAATTCATCATTTTGGGGAAAGAAGTGTCTGCTGTGACCATGATAAAACTCACCGGGGTGGCGTTGACTGACACTTCTCTCAGGATTTAATGAGATGTTGCTTGGCTGCTGTAGTACCCCCTCACTCGTCACCAACAGCCTGCTGAGGCTTATGTCTTCAATGCGGTGCTTCAAATATACTTTTTTTTCCTCTGAGAAGCAACAATTTTCTTCTTTGAGCAGGCATTTTTATCGAACCGCAATGGATGGCTGCAAATAGACATGGGATTTGAATATGTCAAAGAAAATGTTTAGATTATCATCGAGGTCTTGCATGCACTGTTCCAACTATATCAGGCACTATCAAACCGATGCCGAGTTGTTCGACTACTTCGAGCAATACACCGGCGTCCAGAAGGATTTCGACTCGAGAGCAAAGCAATTGATTGTTAGACTCTGTCGTGTGAGACCCGACGCGAAAGTACTGGACATCGGCAGTGGTTCGGGCTGGGTTGCAGTACAGCTCGCTCGTCAAGGCGTATTCATCATTTCGTCAGATTTATCCCGTAAGAATTTGGCGCAGATAAAAAACGGAATGAGCACAGAAGCTACCCCACGCACAGGCTGTGTTGTTGGTGATGCCTTGCGCCTTCCATTTCAGAATAGCAGCTTTGATGCCGTGGTCGCCTCCGAAGTGTTGGAACATCTCACAAATCCTGCTGATGCCGTCCGAGAGATGTATCGGGTGCTGAGAGCGGACGGAAAACTCATTGCCACCACACCATACAATGAGAAGATTCAGTATTACCTGTGCATCCACTGCAACAAGAAAACACCAGCGAATGCCCACCTCCACAGTTTTGACCAGAGCAAACTTGAAAGTCTATTCAAGTCTCAGGATTTTAGCAGCATCAAGTTCCACATGTACGGCAACAAATTATTCGTGTTCTCCCGCCTTTCATGGCTACTACGATTTCTTCCTTTCCCTCTTTGGCAGATGATTGACAACTTATTCACGTTGATTATCAGAAAACCCATACACATCGCGACGGTTGTGAGAAGGCAAGGTTAAACAGTCACTGGCTGCATCAATGCTGATGCCAATGAAGAAGCGGCTGTCCCTGCTAGAGGCTATGCGAAAAGCCCCAAGTTGTCATTCCGAACAAAGTGAGGAATCTGAATTCATGCGGAATCCTCAGATTCCTCCCCGTGGACTTCACCCCGCTGAAGGCGAGGCTTGTCGGCATGACAAGTAATCATCGCTTTTTGGTTTGACCTTTGGGGAAAAATGTCGTATATTTGAATCAGTTTGATATTGTCAGATTTCATTTCTTGTTCGTTTTGCTGTTTTTGCGAGGGACGAAGTCCCGAAGCAATCCCTCAGAATAGAAAGGATTGCTTCGCGGAGTTTACACTGAGCGGAGCGAATGTGCTCGCAATGATAGTTCAATGAGACAACATCAAGTTAGGAATTCCATGATCACAGGCGAAAGTGGTGGAACCTGGTAGACACGCATGCCTTAGGAGCATGTGCCGCGAGGCGTGGGGGTTCGAGTCCCCCCTTTCGCACTTCTGAACGAAGGGTTCTAAGCAGTCATACGTTGAGGAGAATTGTTATTGGAGACAACGATCAACACGCTTGGCGGGTGGGAGCAGGAGTTAGATGTAACGATTACCGCCGAGGAACTTCAACCCCACTTCGACAAGGCATATTTCAAATATCGTCCCCGTGCTGAGATTAGAGGCTTCCGCAAAGGGAAGGCGCCTATCACTATGATCAAACGCCTCTTTGGGGAACAGATCGAACACGATTCACTCACTGACATTACCAACGATCTCTTTCAGCAGATTATCAAAGAAAAAGACATTCATCCGATTGGTGAGCAGGTCCTAACGGATATCCAGTACGAGCGAGGTCAACATCTGAAGTTCAAAATCAAATACGAGATCAAACCGGAATTTGAACTCAAGACGTACCAAGGTATTCATGTCGAGAAACCGATTCACATCGTCACCGATGAAGAAGTCGAACAGGAGCTTGAACGTCGCAGGAGAGCCAACCATTCAGCGAAATCCGTAGAGAAGGTAACCGACGACGAGCATATCGTTACGGTTGATATGCAGATGCTCGACAGCACAGGATTCCCGATGATTGGGAAGAAGAATGAGGACCTTCGGCTCTATCTCAGTTCAGTCGAACTGCCTTCTGAATTACGGGTGCATCTGTTGCACGCCTCTGTTGGCGACGATAAGCGAATTGATCTCGTATCGCATGATGGGCAAGGCAAGGAAGTAGCAGAGCGATACTCGGTGAAAGTGAAGAAGATTGAACAAATCGAGTATCCCGAACTCAGTGATGCCTTTGCCAAGCAGATCACCAAAGGTAAAGTCGAAACGCTGGAGGAATTCCGGAGAACTATTAGAGCAGAGATGGAACAGGTCTGGACTGAACGGGGTAGTCAGCGAGTGCTCGATGGAATCGCCGACGAGCTTGTGAAACAGAACGATTTTGCTGCTCCGGAAACGCTGGTTAAGGGATTCCTGGATTCCTACATCGAAGATTACAAGAATCAACAAACGAACAAGAAGCTTCCTCCGGATTTCGACGAAAAAGAATTTCGCCAACAAAATCGGGCTTATGCCATCTGGCAGGCTAAGTGGCTGCTGATACGGGAAAAGATCATTGAACTCGAGCATATCGTAGTAACAGACGAAGACCTCGAGGCTATGGCAGAAGCAGAATCACAGCGGCTGAAGATCAACAAGGATCGTCTGACAAATTATTACAAGACCTCTGAGAACATGCGCGACAAGATATTGAACGAGAAGGTACTCCGGTTCCTTAGAGACAGCGCCGTGATTACCGAGAAGTATGAGTCCATCGAATCATCCAGACTAGTCTGAACCTATTATCATTTCGGATCGAGAAAAATATGATTTTCACACCCAAAAATCAACTGACAATTCCGTATGTGATTGAACAGACGGGCAGAGGCGAGCGTGCCTACGACATCTTTTCACGCTTGCTCAAGGAGCGGATTGTCTTCATCGGCACACCCATAGGGGATGAGGTGGCAAGTCTTGTCATCGCCCAACTGTTGTTCCTGGAATCTGAAGACCCGGACAAGGATGTCTATGTCTATATCAACAGTCCGGGAGGCAGCGTCTCGGCAGGACTTGCGATCTATGATACGATGCAGTATATCCGTCCCAATATCTCGACCATCTGCATCGGCTTAGCAGCAAGTATGTCCACTGTGCTTTTGGCGGGAGGGACAAAAGGCAAACGTACCGCGCTCCCTAACTCGCGGATTATGATTCACCAACCGTGGGGAGGTTTCCAAGGCTCTGCTTCTGATATTAGCGTCCAGGCGGAGGAAATCCTGACAATGAAGAAGCGACTGAACACCATCCTCGCCAAGCATACAGAGAAGACCGTCGAGCAGGTGGAGAAAGACTCTGACCGCGACTACTATATGTCGTCCGAAGAGGCAAAAGCCTATGGGATCATTGACAATATTCTGGTCAAACGGGACGGAGAAAAGAAGGAGTAGTTGTGCAATCCTGTTCGTAGTGTCGAATTAATTCGACACTACAAACGGTATTTTAGGAACACTCTCGATGAGCCAACGACCACACGAAGAACGCATTCAGTGCTCGTTCTGCGGACGCGCTGCAGAGGAGGTCAACAGTATTATCGCAGGACGCGAGGTCTATATCTGTGATGTCTGCGTTGCCAATTCTGTGGACATCATCAAGAACAATATTACGGCATTCACAGCTCGAAGAAGCAGCGCACGCGCAACACTGACGCCGATAGATATCAAAGCCGCGTTGGATGATTACGTCATTGGACAGGAGCAGGCAAAGAAAACGCTCGCCGTTGCTGTATATAACCACTACAAGCGCGTTGATGTGCAGGACTACGTCTTTAGTCTAGATGACGTTGAGATCGAGAAAAGCAACATTCTGTTGATTGGACCCACCGGCACGGGCAAGACGCTGCTTGCGCAGACGTTAGCCCACATCCTCGATGTCCCGTTTGCAATCGCCGACGCCACTACGTTGACCGAGGCAGGATATGTGGGCGACGATGTCGAGACGATTCTTGTTCGTCTCCTGCAAAACGCTGACTATAATATCGAGCGGGCAGAACGCGGCATTGTTTATATTGATGAGATTGACAAGATTGCTCGTAAGTCCGATTCACCTTCCATCACGCGCGATGTTTCCGGCGAGGGCGTACAGCAAGCACTGCTGAAGATCCTTGAGGGGACGATTGCAGGAGTGCCGCCGAAAGGTGGACGCAAACATCCAGAACAAGCGCTCATCAACATCAACACGAAGAATGTTCTGTTCATCTGCGGGGGCACCTTTGAAGGCTTGGAGAAGATCATCGCTCGCCGCGTCAGCAGTAGCCCCATGGGCTTTGCTGCGGAGATTCATGGAAAGAAAGACAGCAATATTGACGCCCTCTTAAACCGGGTTGAACCCGACGACCTCTTGAAGTTTGGACTGATTCCAGAGTTGATCGGACGACTGCCGGTTATTGCGCCCTTGCACCAACTTTCAAAAGAAGCCCTGCTCAAGATTCTGACAGAGCCTAAGAACGCCATTGTGAAGCAATACAGGAAACTCTTTATGATGGAAGGCGTCGAACTCAGCCTCGATGATGATGCATTGGAGACAATGGTGGATATGGCAATTCAGCGGGGTACGGGTGCGCGGGCACTTCGTTCGATTCTTGAAAATGTGATGTTAGATATCATGTACAACCTCCCGTCCAAACAGAACATCAACCGATGTTCTATTACCAAGGAGACGATCAGCGACAAAACCGAACCTTTCTATTTCTACGAAGAGAAGAAACAGTCGGCATAGCAGATCCGAATGCAGATGATTGTTACCGAAACGCAAAGGCAGGCGACGACTCTCACTGTTGCCTGCCTTTTTTGATTACGGTTCTGCTTTCGAATATCTTCAACCACTCTCTTACTTCTTCTTCCGACAGCGTTTGGTCTTTCTTATCTTCCTCCTTTGGCTTAGCTCGCCGCTTCAACGCTCTGTAAAACTCATCCGATGATTGAATTTCACATCTGCACACTTTTCCAAATCGTCTTACTTCCCTATCTGATGATACAACGGTGAGCAGTCGCTTGTTCTTTGTCTGCTCAACAATTGATTTGATAAGCTGATCAGCTTTCTGCGGCGCTTTCGAAAAAATGACTCTTACCTTAGGATTGCTCCAGGGGCTGAGGCTGCTTCTATGAATACTTCCATCAAAGACAAGGACGATTTCTATCTTCTTACTTGCTACGTACGCGAGGAGCAAGTTGATTAGCTGTTCACGGGTTTGTTCTAGACTGACGCGGAGAAGAGATTTCAGACGGGGAATCTTGTGGATAAGGTTGTAGCCATCTATGATAACCGTCTGTGCCACACCAATGACCATTACGATGAGATGAGTTGGCAATGGTTGCCTACTGCTTCACTTGCAGTAGATAATAACTCAGAATGGATGCTCGAAGGAGAGATATAAGAACACGCCTATCCGAGAGTCACCGTGGCTAAAGCTGAACGGCACGCCGATTCCTGGAACAATTTGCAGGTCACCGATATCAATCGCATATCTGAAGCCGGGACTGACAATTATCTCTGTCGTTCGAGCAACATCACCATTTTCATCAAGCTCACTCGAGAAGTTTGTCGCATACTCAAGCATGATATTGTAATTCGTTTCCGCTAACCAGATGAGGCTAGCACCTAAGAGGTACGAAGTCAGAGTCTGCTTGATTTCGCCACCTGAAGCATTCGTTCCCTTGACATTTGGATACAGCGTGAATCCAGTGTTAAAGTGGGCGGCAAACGATTCGGAGAGCCGCTTGCTGATAGGAAAGCTGACTTGCAGCCCTGCCACACCCATACCCAGGCTTTTCTCCACATTTCCCGTTGGGAGGATCACAGATACACGAGGTGCAACGGCAGCCCAGTCATCCTTTGTGAGAAGCTGATAGCGGTAGTTGATGAGGACATCAGCGATTCCGCTGATTGTGTTTGAGTTCAGGAATAGATAAGGGATGGTGAAGCTAATTTGATGAGTCTCACTGAAGAGGGGCCATTCCTGGGTGAAGCTGTATGCAAAATCTTTCTGTGGCTTCGCGAAATAAATCCCGTTGGAAATGTGCTGCACCACTCTCACCTCTTGATTATACGCCTCTTCGATGAAAAAAGAATTGTCTTGGATTGCTTCTGAGAAACCTTTCTGGGGAGTCGCCGTATCCTGCCCTGCCGCATTCGCTGCAGCCAGCATCATTATCAATGATGCAATGGTAGTCGGTTTCATAGCTTACTTCTGTGACGCTTCCGCTGTAGATCGCGTTCACGCAGGTTAGATACTGAATCCAATCATAAAATAAACTATTGTCGGTCCCCAACTGATGGGATTGTTTGGCAGATCTCGATGCCAAATAAAACTCTTGCCCAGCGCAAACTGTGCTGAGCCGATGGGCGTATCCACTGCAAGCTCTGCACCTATGCCGTGGCGCAGATCCTTGAAACGAATGTCTTCCCGCTGTGCCCAGGCTGAACCTAAGTCGTATCGTGCTTTGAAGTACGTGTCAAAAAAGATCTTGATGGGCAGCAAGACTCGATATTCAAAACTCACGAGGAAGATTTGCCTTCCTCGAAATTCATCCTCTCGGAGACCATAGAACATGTTCTGTCCACCAAGGCTGAATTGCTCCGAGAGGGGGAGAGTGCCATCGCCAAAGCCAAAGATAAACTTCGGATGAAGTGTGTGAACTTGAAAATAGGTGGTATAGGTCTCATAGGAGAAGAAGATTTGAGAGAATGACGCCTCACTTCCCCACTTGTTCGTCGCTAATTCATAGAACAGATTCATCAGGATACCATCGCCGGGAAATGGAAATTTATCCTGCGTGTCAATCACTGAACCAAGTCGCAGACTGACAAGGCGAAAGTCCTCTGGCGAAACAGGCTCTCCCAACTTCCCCTCGATGAGATGATGTTCCACTTTCACTTCAGCCGTTACATTTCCTAACTTCTCAAACTGTGCCCCAACGGTGGCTGAACCACCGTACTTTGTCTCCTCGTATTCACCCGTTCGAATCCGATTCCATTCATTTGCCGCTGTGACTGTTGGATCGTCAGCATACGTGAACACATCTCGAAATTTGTGATATCCTCTGATGCTGCACGTCAGATAGGTCTCGAAGAGACGGTTGGTTCGAAACTCCAGTATCCACTGCCTCATAGTGTGAGAACTGAGTCCACCAAGAAATGTTCCTCCCAATTGCATCCCTGAACCCCACAGGTTCTCATCGCGTACGTCCACCGACAACATCGTGTTCCGTTCGTTATCAACACGCACACCAAAGCGGGCAAGTTTGGAGCTCTTTTCAATCACCTTGATGACAACGTTAGGCGCGTCTGATTCATACTGCACTTCGAGCACGACCTGCTGAAACAGATTCATGCTGCTGAGGTTCACCATTCCCTGATTGGCTTTTTCTAACGTGAACACATCTCCTTCTCCCATGGGGAACTCCCTCAGAATCACATAGTCCTGCGTTTTGATGTTTCCCACAATTACGACTCTCTGTATCCGTCCTTCATCGAGCTTGATCGAGAGGATACCACTGTCGTCATCAAACTGTGTCGTATCAATCCTTGCCAAGGAATATCCTTTCTCGCGATATTGCTGCAGCATCATCTCGATTGTTCTTTTCCCTTCTGTAACACTGATAGGTTTTCCTGTGAGAGGCTGGAAGAGCCTCTTCAGTTCCGAACCGGGAACCACACGATTGCCCTCAAAGACAACTTCTCGTAGGATGGGATTGGACTGAACAACATAGGTAACCTTTGCCGCGAGTGTGTCCTGTTCAACTCGGGCATGCACCTCCGAGTAGAAACCCAGTCCGTAGATTTCCTGCACATCGTCCTCAATCGTGCTTAGAGACAATGAATCTTCCCGTTCGTGCAGCAGGATCTGATGCCGAAGGCTGTCGCGAATCTGATCGCCTTGAAACTGAATACTGAAGTTGGTAACTACACCCTGATGGTCAGAGGAGTGCCCACAGTGCTGAATCCGTGAAACGATCTCGCCGATTTTCTGTTCGGCAGCTTTCTCACCTAGAGCAATGAGAGAATCCAATCGAGTGAAATCCGAGGAGCGATGCTTGCCAAGCTCCGGAGCGATGATCACATCGGCATTAGCGAGCTGTTCTTGATTTTCCTTCTGCTGCATAACACTGGTGATCTGATCAGCGGCTTCCCAGGGAGCTTTCATCTCGTCCGCCGAACGCAGCCCACTGGTCGTATTGACAGTGATCACAACGTCGTAACCCATCGCCTTTGCGACATCAACAGGAATGTTTGAGAGAACACCCCCATCAACGAGCTGCATGCTGTCTTTCTCAACGGGAGCAAAGAGCAGGGGAACTGTCGCGCTGGCACGCAGCGCTTCGCCTAGGTCACCGCGGTCAATAATGATGCGTTTGCCGGAGATAAGGTCGGTTGTGACAGCACGAAACGGAATCTTCAGGTCATCGAAACTTGGTCCCGCATGATAGATCCCTTGCAGCGTAAGCATATTGAGGAGATGCGTGAAGCGCTGTCCACTCACAACCGATGATGGGATAATTGGCTCGAATTTGTCAAACCGAATGACGAGAACGCCCTTTTCCTCGGTTTTCTTCTGCTCAACGAATAAATCCTTTCGCTTTGCCTCCTCGGTGAGCGCTAGTACCTCATCCCAATTTGTTTGCTTGACAACGTTTTCCAATTGTGCTGCCCCGTAGCCCGCTGCGTACAGCCCACCGACAACGCTTCCGATACTGGCTCCTACGATGAAATCAATAGGGACATGATACCTCTCGAAAACCTTTAGCACACCAACTTGTGAAATACCTCGTGCACCTCCACCGCTCAGAACAAGGGCAACACGAGGTCGCTTCAGCGCACGATAAGGAATCAAATCGAACGATCGTTTTCCGTGGGCGACAGTGTCAAACTGAGGTCTAACTATGACAATGCTTGATCTAGTGAGCGTATCTCTGTTGCTTTTTGCAGAATCAGTGCCAGCATTCGACTGGGCAAGCACAAGTGTCGGCAGGAGAGTAAGGGCAAGAAGAAACAACTATGTGTGTCAATCCTTTCATGCGTCGGTTCCTGAACTGCTCAAATCCAATCCTGCGTTCTTCAATTCACTTTGTCTGAGTTGAAGTTATCAAAATTCTGGTACAAAAGCAAACAGAAAGAGTGAACCTTAATGATTCACTCTTTATGCACTGCTACTCCTGAATTGCCAAAGATTATTCGGCCGGTAGCATGTAGATCAAGTATCCCGACTATACTACAGTGTTTGTCCAGCGCGCACACGCTTCTTCTCAATCATCTTCTCGATTTTCTCGGCATCTTTCCGACTGACGCGAAAACGAATGGTTATATTCTCATCATTGTACTTTGTCTCCAGCACTTCAGCCATATCGTGAAGAGAGGAGATCAGCTTGTATTCATCAAAGCCAAGTGTCACCGTTGTCTCAAGAACATCACTGTTGAGCAACGACTCTATTTTGCTCCTCAAGCCACCGATATTGATTCCTCGTGTCGCAGAAATGAAGACGGTGTGTTGATACTGTTGATCCAAGTACTTGACGATCTCCTTGTCTTCCAGCAAGTCCATCTTGTTGAATACCATCATTACCAGCTTGTCACCCGCGTCCAAATCTTTCAAGGTGGCATTGACCACTTGTATTTGCTCTTCAAAGCTCGGATGGCTGATGTCCACCACGTGAAGCAGGATATCCGACTCAACCACTTCCTCCAGTGTGCTCTTGAACGATGCAATGAGATGCGGAGGAAGTTTTCTGATGAAGCCAACCGTGTCTGAGAGGAGGATCTTCTTTGTGGGAGATAAGCTCACTTGGCGAACTGTTGCATCGAGGGTGGCAAACAATCTATCCTCGACGAATACGTCAGCATCGGCAAGAAGGTTCAGAAGCGTAGACTTGCCGGCATTCGTATAACCCACCAATGCCACGCGAGTAGGGACAAGGCATCCCTTGTCCCTGCTTCGCCCTTTCCGCTGAGTCTTTCTTTGCTGATGGATGCGCTCTAATTTTCTTTTGAGATGGCCGATATGATTCTTGATAAGGCGGCGGTCTGTCTCAAGCTGCTTCTCGCCGGGTCCCTTCGTGCCAATACCGCCATATTGCTGCGAAAGATTCGTCCATTGCTGTGTGAGGCGCGGCAGCAAGTACTCCAACTGTGCAAGCTCAACCTGTGTCTTTGCCTCAGTTGTCCGTGCCCGCAAGGAGAAGATGTCAAGAATCAATCCACTGCGGTCCACAATCTTGCACTTGATCATCTGTTCAAGGTTGCGTACCTGTGTCGGTGAGAGATCATCATCAAAGATGATAATGTTGATCCCTTCAGCCTGCACAATGTCAGCGATATACTCTGCTTTGCCTCGACCAATGAAATACGCCGGATCAATTCTTGCCTTTTCTTGAAAAACCTTTTGGACAACATCGGCGCCGGCGGTGTCAGCTAACAGTGCCAACTCCTCAAGGTATTCCTCCACCCGCCAGCGTGACGTCTTTGGACCGGCGACCCCTACCAATACAGCCCGTTCTCGCTGGTTTGGATTGATTTCTAGCAAGGTCTCATTACAAAGTTGTTGAACAATCTGTTAGAATCGGTAGGACCGTCGTCCTCAACTGTCCATATCGTCTGAATTCTCTCGATGTTCCCCAAGCACAATTCTCAGCCTATCGGCTCTACGCTCCTCTTGCTCTCGCGCGCAACGAGCATCTCAACCCCAGCAGTGACCAATGCCAGCAGCAAGCAATACTTCCACAACTCTACACCGTAACGGGATTGGAGAATGGCTTCTTCCAGATTGTCGCTGCGGCTAATGAATCTCACCGACCCTGACTCAATTGTATTCTTCCCCAAGAAATCTACCAACTCTCCCTGTTTCAGTTTGCTGAGGTCTGATTCGGCAGGATTGATGTTCACAGGAAACTGCTTTGCAAGCTGATCGTTTCTGAACAGTTCATACACCCCTGGCAACGTGCTGCTTTCAACTGAACACAACACACCATTCAGAACTGCACGAGATTTCACAAAGGCTTCCTCACCATTTGGATTCTTGATGATGCACTTATCCCTCTCAGAACCTCCTGCCGATATAAGGACGTCGAACTTGTCTCCGACGGTGTGCGCGTCTTCTTGCTCATTCTTTGCAGCGAGATAGTACATAGAACGATTGATCAGCGGAACAAAGATTCCTTTGAGCGGGAAATCCGACCAATCTACATTCGGCGGAATTCCACAGAACAACAACCGTCCGCTGCCCACCTTGTAATCACACAGAAGTGGTGAACCAACACTGGTGTTGATGACAGTCTGTCCACTTCCGCCTGCTTGTAGGGCAAACCAGAAGTAGATTCTGGGAGACTCGATCTTCCGCTGAGCTTTGCCTGAAGAGACTTGCTTTTCCTCAAAGATACCACTGAACAGAGGGTGGTCAAAATCTATTGTCCCGAAGGAAGTGTAAGAACTCTTGTCACTGATGTTACCCTGCGTCCCCTGAATTGGTGGAAGCCGCAACATTGAAAGCAGCGTGTTGTTGTAATTCTTGATGTCCGCATCGCTGCCGGGAAACAACAAGACTCCACCACCATTCTCCAGATAGTTCCTTATCCGGCTTGCGTCGCTCTCGGAGAAAGAATGAATGTTCGAGAAGACAGCAACACCGTAGTTGCTCAAGTTAGTTGTCGCCAGCTTATCAGGTTTCGTTTCCTGAGTCTCGAACGTAGATGCTGAACCTTCTGTTGGGCTTTGCATCAACGCCAACTTCAGGAACTGAATGTCTTTGGGAGCATTGCCAACCAGCAGCACTTTGATTTTTTCCGGGATATAGAAGCTGAAATATCTCTTGTTGTCCTGACTCAAAGCATCATCTTCGATCTCGACAAAGCCACTGATGTATCCTGCTTTCTTCGGCACAACACTGAATTCCACTGAACGTGTTTCCCTTGCACCAAGATCCAGACCCTTTTGCATGACACGGGCGCCATCTAAATAGATACTTGTTAAGTGATTCTTCACCGGCGTATCTCCATAGTCCCTTATCACAGCATCAACTGTGACGCGCTTCTCCTTCTCGAAAATCCTAGTTTTCACTTCGGCTGACTCGATTCCAACGTTGTTCACTTCCTTGCTTCCAAGCGGTATGACAAAGAACTTAACATTTGGATCGAAGATCTTGGGACCTTGATTCTTTTTTCGTTCAGTTACAAAGTGGCTCTTCTGGGCATCGGTGATCAGATAAACTTCTTTGTTGAAGTTTTGCGACTCGCCGAGAATCTTCGCTGCAAATGTCAATCCATCCTCAACGTTGGTGTGTTTCCATGAAAGCGTTGCTTCCTGAATTGAATTGCGTAGTGAATAGAAATTGTACGTCGGCTTCTCGATAGACGGATTGGGCAAATCAGATAGTGTGATGAGTGCCGCCTCATCTCCCTCCTTTAGGAAGTTCACCAGTTTAACTGCAATTTCCTTCGCCTGTTTGAACAGTTGACCATGCTCATCGCCCACATCCATGCTGAAGGAATCATCAAGAAGAATGATGACCGTTGTCTTTGCGTGTGAACCGATATTGCCTGTAAGATAACCACGGAGTGCCGGCCGTGAAAAAGCAAGGACAATCGAAATAATGAGAAGTGTGCGGAGAATCAGCAGGAGAATCTGCCGAATCTTCATCCGCCGCATCTTGCTTCTCTGGAGTTCTTTGAGGAACTTCAGTGTGCTAAACTCAATGGTGCGTAGTTTCCGAAGATTGAGAAGATGTAGAATAATTGGAATAGTCGCTGCAATCAACCCGAACAAAACTAAGGGATTTAAGAAGGTCATGTCTTTGGTCTATCAGTCGTTAATCTGTCGCTTGTCCAATCACTCGGCCGTTGATCTATGGTTCTTCTAACCGACGACTTAAGTCGTGGATAAGTAAAGCCCAAATAGTCGTTGAAAGGCCGCTTCAGCAGTCTCTTGAGGTCTCTTTTACCCAAGCGGTCAACTTGAGTATTCAAAAAACACTCCAATCATTTCACTCCGCGTAGTAACGCATACACCATTGGAAGAAGGAACAGTAGAAGAAGACTTGAAATCGAAAACCCGCCGATCACGGCAACGGCAAGCGGTTGCTGCATCTGCGCACCAGCTCCAATTCCCAGCGCCAAAGGTGCAAGGGCAAACACCGCCGCAAGCATTGTCATAAGGATAGGTCTGGTGCGCCGCTTGCAAGCCTCAGTTAGCGCTTCACTTGCGGTCACACCAGATTGTTCGAGCAGCCGCACCTGATGCATTATGAATATCGCGTTCTCGGCAACTATTCCAACCATCATTATGGCACCAACGAAGCTCGAGATGTTGAAGGTTATGCCAGTTATGAAAAGCGCCAGCATAACTCCCAGCAGCGCGCTGAGGTTCACGGCGAGAATGGAAAGAGGCACAATGAATCTCTGAGATTGGAACAGAAGCACTGTGAACACCAAAAGCGATGCAGCAATCAACACAATTAGAAGACCGATGAAGGATTCCTGCTGGCTCTGGTACAATCCACCAAACGTGTACCATACTCCTTGTGGCAAGACCACGTTTGCGGTCAAGACTTTCTTAATATCGGCAACCGTGCTTCCCAAATCGCGTTCTGAAATGCGAGTGGTTACAGGTACCATCAGCTTCAGGTCTTCCCTGTGAATTTCGCTTTGGCCTTCAAGAACTTCCACTGAAGCGATTGTCCTAAGTGGGACGTAAAAGCCACTGGGAGATTGTACCATCGCGTCTTCAATCTTACCCAGTGCAGAATGATAATCGTCAGGGTAGCGCATGCGCACTCCGATGAACTTTTCCCCTCGCAAGATGTAGGTATCAACTTTCCCTCGGATCATGGTTTCGAGCTGGGAGAGAACCGCCTGTGGTGTCAATCCAGCACGTGCCGCTAAAATCTGATCAACGTGCACTGTTATTGACGGACCGCTTATCACAATTCCGTCGAAAACATCCACAACACCCGGCACATTCTCTATGAGATCGGCGACCTCTCTTGCCTTCGCTTCAATGACATTTCTGTCCTCGCCGAATATTTTTATCTCAATCGGCGCTGGTGTATAAGTCAGGTCACCTATCAAATCCACCATTGCCTGTCCAAATTCGATACGAAGCGCGGGTTCCAACTCCTCTATTTCCACCCGCAGTTCATCTATTATCTGAAATACAGATTTGCTCCGATGCTCTTTCAACTTGATCAAGAAGTCACCATTGTTCGGCTCCGTTATGAAGAAACCAAGTTGGGTGCCGGTTTGCCGCGAGTATGAGTCTATTTCCGGCTTTGATTGAATGACCTGCTCGACCTTCATCAGCATACGGTTGGTCTCGTCTAGCGAAGTGCCGGGCGGAGACATGTAATCAAGCACGAAAGAGCCTTCGTCCATCTTGGGCAAGAAGTCGCTCCCCACTTGATTGTACAGAGCATACGCTGCCAATAGCAGGAATGCGACAAGAATTGGCGACGCAATTTTCCACCGCAGCAGAAAGCGCAGCACTATTTCGTATGTCTTCCCGATCCTGTGGTTTGATTTTTCCTCACGCTCCACCTCAAGTTCAGCATCGCGCAGAGTTATCAATTTTGCACATAGCGCTGGAACAAGGGTTATCGAATAGACCAGTGAAATTGACAGAGCCGATGCCATCGTTATAGCTAACGACTTGAAGAAAGCACCAGTGACTCCACCGAGAAATGCAAACGGTATGAAGACGACGACCGTGCTGAGGCTCGAACCCACCATCGGAGAGAGTAATTCCTTAAGCGAGAACGCAACCGCTATCGAAACGTTTTCGCGACGTGTTCGCAAATGTCTGAAGATGTTCTCGACCAAGACAACGACATCGTCAATGATCAAGCCTACAGCCGCAGCAATGCCGCCCAGAGTCATGATATTTAGAGTCTCTCCAAATCCGTACAGGAGCAAGACTGTTGTAGCGACAACAGCAGGAACAGTGATAATAGCAACGACGCTTATGCGAAAGCTCCTCAGAAATATGAAAAGTATCACAATCGCAAGAAGAATTCCGACAGCGATTGAGTCAAGCGCGGTTCCGATTGAACTGCTTATGAAGTCTCCCTGGTCGTAGAAATATTTTATCGTAACATCGGGCGGAATAATGTTCTTCAAACTTTCCAACGTGACTCGCACCTCTTTAGCAATCTGTACCGTGTTGCCGTTCGGCTGCCGGATGATATTGACGAGCACCGCTTGCTTTCCACCGGCGGTAACTCTGATATATTCAATTTTTTCGGAGGACCGCACGGTTGCGACATCGGAGATCTTTATGGGTACATCGTGCTTCACAGCGATCACCGTGTTACCGATGTCATCTATGCCTTTGTAAAGGCCCTGGACAAGTGAAAGATAGATCTGGTAGTTTCGCTCCACAAGTCCCGTCGAGGCTACAAAGTTGGTATTTCTAACAGCGTCAGCGACATCCGTGATATTGAGACCGTAGCTGAGAAGTTTCTTCGGATCAGTCTCGACAAGGAACTCGCGGATCTTTCCTCCCACGACCTTGACCTCTGCAACACCGTTTATGCGAACAAGCGCGGGACGGATCACATAATATGCAAGGTCCCGCAGTTCAACCTGACTTCGCGTGTCAGATGTAAGACTGAAGCCTTCGATGGGAAAGACGGTTGCGTTCATCCTCTCGACGTCAATTGATGCAGTCGGAGGAAGCTCGTTTCTTATGCTCGCGACTTTTCCCTGCAGGAGTTGGAGTGCCTGAATGATATCAGTTCCCCAACTGAAATTGACAGAAATCTCCGATGAACCGCGGCTCGTTGCCGAGCGCACGAGGGTTACACCAGGGACCGACTTCGCAGCCTCTTCAAGCGGACGAGTCACCTCAATCACCATTCGCTCTGCAGGTTCCTCGCCATTGTCGGCGAGCATAACGATCCTCGGAAAATTGATGTCAGGGAAAAGCGATATCGGGAGACGTAGCGCTGCAAAGATGCCTGCCAGACTGAGCACGGCGACTGTGAAGAAAATGGCACGCCCGTGCCTTTGTATGAATTCGAAATAATTCATCTCACCGTCACTAATGTGGAATCGGGCAGCCCATAGTTCCCGACGGTAACGACCTTGTCACCCGGGGAAAGTCCTCTAATAATCTCTGTGCTTGTTGAGTCCATCAAACCCACTTGTACTTGGGTCAGAAGTGCAAGTGTATCACCCTGGACATGGACAATGGAATAGTTGTTCAGTTCATCATTGTGGTAAACCGCAGTTCGCGGGACAAGAAGTGCGCCACGATGTTCGCCGATCTTTATCGAAGCGGTCCCAAACATGCCGACTTTCAGCGCGTCCGATGCTCGCTCAAACGCAATGCGCACCTTGACATTCTGGCTGGATGAATTGACCTGCGGATTGGTCGCCGCCACTCTTCCTGCAAGCACCACGATTTGTTCCACGGGGAAAGTGATCATTGCCGGCAGTCCTGGTCGTATATTGGAGACAAATCGAAGAGGCACATCAGCTACGAAGTAGATTGATTTCGTATCCATGACCTCTATGAGGTCGCTCCCGGCGTTGACGTACTCGCCGTCGTTCACGAAACGAGTCGCTATTGCGCCGCTGAAAGGTGCAACGACCACAACTCTGGGTGCGGTTTCTTCAGCCAATTCGAGAGCGCTCTGAGCCTCTCTTTTCTCACTTTCAGTTCTTGCTCGCTCGAGCAACTGTCTTGCACCGAGAATTGCCCCGTGGGATTCCATCGGCACGAGCGTTAACAGAACCTCCCCTTTTTGCACACGGTCTCCTTCCAAGATATGCAGCCCTGCAATCTTCCCTGTGCTCGGTGCCCGAATCTTTTCTATTCTCAATGCTTCAGTTGAACCGGGCACAGTGAGGTAATTCTCAATCGTCCCGATCCGTGCTGTTGCTACCTGCACTGTGACGCGCGGCTTCTGTTGGACTTCTTGATCGGTACTACGGGAACATGAAACAAGCGATGCCAACAATGTCAACGTGATGAAAACGCCAAAGGACGAACCGACAATTCCAACAGCACTGACAGTGTTTCTCATCGAATTTCTCCGTCAAAGTTTAGACGCTTCAATGTGTAAGCATTAGCCAAGATATCATTCCTTGTTTCTTCGATAGAAAGTTGCAGATTATTCAACAACTGGATCGCATCAAGAACCTCAAGACTTGATCCTTGACCGCCGGCGTACTTTGCCTTCGAGAGAAGAAAGTTTTCTCCTGCGGCTTTCACATTTGACTCGAGTTCGTACAGGAGCTTCTCGCCGAGCTTCACGTTATTGAGAGCCTGTGCGAACTGCGCGCTTAGCGATTGGTGCAAATACCTGTTCCGTTCGGAAAGGCTCTTCGCCGTGTATTCCGCTGATGTAACCCGATCAGCTATCGAGCCAAACGTGAAAAGAGGTACGCTGACGTTTATCCCAAGTGATGCGCCGAATACATTTGACAACCCTTCCTGCAAATTCGGGAGAGATGTCAGTGCACCTGCATCAGCTTCAATACTAATTCTCGGCTTTAACTCCGTTCTTATTGCATCAGCCTCTAACAACGCACCGGACTCCTGCAGCTTAGCTGAGACTAAATCAATACTGCCCCCAGCGTTGAAAGTTGAATCGTAGGAAATAGCGGTTGATGAAGTCGTATCTACGTCAACAGCCTTAGGCTCCACTCCGACCAATCGTGCAAGAGAGATTATTGAGTTATTGAACGAAGCCTCTTTTGTTTGAAGGGCAACGTTAGCATTGCCGAGCTGCACCTGGGTTTTCAGGATGTCTGTCTTGTTAGCCTGTCCAGCGGCATAGAGCGATTTGATTAACTGAAGGTAGTCATCGAGTGCGCTTACGTTCCTCCCGAGAATGTCCATCTCCTTCTTTTCCTTTACAGCTTGCCAATAGGCAAGGGAAGTCGCATATATCAAGTCACCACGCGTGATCTCCGACAAAGTGTTCTGCTGCTGTACAGACAAATCTCCTTTCTCCAGAAGAACATTTCTCAAGCCACCTTCGTAGAGCCTGTAGCTCAGTCCCAGTTGGGCAGCAAACTCCCCACCGTTCGTTATCGCCGGGTCGTAGCCAGCGGTCGGTGCAGCAATCAGATGTGAAGACCCGCTGAACTGAGGAAGATAGCTCTTTTCAATTGCAGACCTCGCCACAGAGGCAGAAGCTTTATCGTACTCTGATGCGCTGACCATTGGACTTTGCTTGAGAGCAATTCTGATGCAGTTACTAAGGGTAAGCGGTTTCGTTTGTGGGAAGGCACCTGCGGCGAATATCAGAGATGACAAAACGCTTACGAAAATGACCGTCACTAACTTCAGATAGAGAGTCAAAGTCTGTTGATGCATATCCTTTTCACCTGTGTTCATTTCTTCGTAAGATCTTCTTCTGCAGAAGCACGATGCTTTGAACGATCAAGAAACAATTCTACTTCATCAACTGCATTGGTTCACCTTATCGGCACGATCATCAAGATGCTGACGATAATGAGTGCAACGGCAAGGGTGAGTTCCAACGTTTTGGATTCCAGCCTACGTGACATCCGCGGTCCAATGAATGCGCCTACGATGAACCCCACCATCACGGCGGGAGTAACTGCCTTATCCACATCGCCCACTGCAAAATGTGTCGCAGAACCGACAGCCGTTGTAATGGTGATCATGAAGAGTGCGGTGCCAACGGCGATGCGTGTTGGCACAGAGAAAATGAGAACCATCACTGGAGTTTTCAGAAAGCCACCGCCGATCCCGAAAAGTCCAGCGAGAAATCCAGCTACAGATCCCGCCGATCCGAGAAGCCAACCTCCCGCCGCATAGGTGTACTCTTTGCCATCAACAATCACCTGATGGCGATACACTGGCTTAACCCTGTTTAGTCTTCCCAGGAGACTCTGCTTACCTGCAGCTTTCCAATCTCTGCCGCGAGATTTCTGATACATTCGATAACTGATAAAAAGGAGCAGCAATCCGAAACAAATCTTCAGAGTTTGTCCTGAAAGTTTCGATGTTAGCATTGCGCCAAAGAACGCCCCAATCACTGTAGTGATTTCAAAAAGAACGCCGAGAACAAAGTCAATGCTTTTATAACGGATGTTGTGAACTGTTGCCACGAATGACGAGGGGACCAGTGACAGCATCGTTGAGCCAATGGCTATCTGAATTGGGACGTGGAAAAGCAAGACTAGCGCGGGAATGGCAAAGGCACCGCCGCCAAATCCAATCATTGTCCCCAACGCACTGGAACATGCTGATAAGGCTGCAATGAATAGAAATGTGAGTGTGTCCATAGTGTGAAAGGAGGCTGACTGAACCTGCATTCGTTCTTCAGATTCTACGTCCCCTCAATAACTGTCGGGACTAATAATGACATCATTGCAGCACGAGATTCATCTCGTCCCACTTTGTTGCGCGATGGCAGGCGACTCAAAAGTCGCACTACAAGGCTTCCATGAAGAACCTTGTGGTCAACCCCATACAACATCAACTCAATTCTGTTATTTGCCGTTCAATCTCCGTTCGTACTCCTTCTTATTCTTCAGAAGCGCGACTGCCACTTGGAACTGCTTATCACCATCGAATCCTGCCTCGATTTGTCCCTGCTGACCTTTGTAGCGTCCAGTGATCTCAACTTTCAATCCCCGCTTGATTTCATCTGTGTGCCGCTCGAATTCCTTTGCCTTTTCAGCTTGAACTTGCTTCCTGAGATTGCCTAGCTCATCAAGGAACGGCTTGGCGTAGTTTTCCTTCTTCGAAAGGTCCGCCAGTTCATCAAGCTTCTTTTCACTATCTTCCTTGTATTCAAACCCTTTCTCCAGCAAGAACTTCCGGAAATCTTTCGGAACATCGTCCGTAACCTCGAATTTCTCAGGAAGCTCCTTGTGCGTAGCAACGTAGTGATTTGCGTATTTGAAGAACATTAGCTTTCTAAGTAACTCTGACGTAAACTTGCCCTTGTCCGCCAGTTCCACTGTGGAATCTGGGGCAACACCCCCAGCCGCATAGACAGGGCGACCGTTGGCTGTTTTGAATTGCTTTTTCAAGCTATCAGGAGTTGTAACGAACACACCGGCTTTATCCTTATGGATATAGTCAATCTCCTGGATGCATCGCCCGCTCGGGGTGTAATATTTCGCAGTGGTAATCTTCAGCGACGCATTGTAGGGGGCGAGTTGCGCGATTGTCTGCACTAACCCCTTACCGAATGTTCGTGTGCCAACTATCAATCCTCTGTCCAAATCCTGGATTGCTCCAGCAACAATCTCACTGGCGCTGGCACTTTGTCCGTTGACCAAAACGATGAGTGGAGTATCTCCAAGCATCGGCTCTTCCTCAGCAGTATAGCGGCGTTCGGAGTCACTGCTACGACCTCTTGTGGATACAACGAGACTTCCCTTCTTCACGAACTTCGCAACCACGTCCACTGCGACATCCAGCAAGCCGCCGGGATTATCCCGCACATCAAGAATCAAACCTTTGAGTTCCTGTTTCGATTTCAAGTCCTTGATAGCAAGCCGCATCTCATCACCTGCTTGGCGGGAAAATCTATCAAGCTTGACATAGCCTATCCCTCCGTCCACAAAGCCAGTGTAGGTAACATTCTTCACCTGGATTTCCTCACGCACGAGGACAAACTCCACGGGTTCCTTCTCACCTTCACGTTCCACCTTCATTTTGATCTCCGTACCAGGCTCACCACGTACCAGTGAACGAACATTCTCAAGACCCATCCCAGTCACCTTTTGCCCCTCGACTTGAATAATTCTATCGCCCGTTAGAATTCCCTGTCGCTGAGCGGAATACCCTTCCATCACTTGCACCACCGTCACATAGCCATCCCGCAGACCAATAGTGACACCGATACCTCCGTATTTCCCCTTTGTGAGCAACTCAATTTCGTCGCCATGCTTTTCATCAATATACACTGTGTAAGGATCCAGTGTATTAAGCATTCCATCAATACCGGCACGCATGAATTTTTCGGGGTCCACCTCATCCACATAGTGCGTCGCAACCTCCTTGTACACCTTCCCGAACATATCAATGCCCTTGCCGACTCTAAGATACAAATCCTCCTCACCATCAAGCACAAATCCTGTGAACAGACATCCCAGGAGAAAGACAATCACGAATCCTGCAGAAAGAAGTACTCGTCGTTTGTCATTCCAGATCTTTTTCATAATTCCACCATCTATGATTTATAGAAACGAGTTTTTCTAAAGCACAAACCGGGCACACCTCAGTAATTTTTGAAGTATTATTTCGGTAATGTTGGGTCATTAACCGATGTTGCGAGTAATAGCAATCCCCTGTGGCGCCTTTTGCGCCATCGCACCATAGGCGCTCATTCGTTGCGCTCACTGGGGGTTGTCCGAAAAGAAACATTTGTATGGTAGCCGTCCCGCTTCACGGGACGAGAATCGAAGAAGAAACGTGGCGCCAGAGGCGCCACGGCTGCCGCAAGATTCGGACTTTTTGGACAACCACAATAGGGGGTCGTTACAGAACTATTTCTTCTCCATAAAGGTCGGCTTCAGCTTTACCTACATGGTTGCCGATCGCCCGTCCGTTAACCGATCTTTGGCAATCCTCCAAATCTTCTGTGCAATCTCCTCGACTGACTTCATTCCGTCTATCAGAAAAAATCGTTCTGGTTCCGACTCAGTAATAGCAAGATACCCGTTCCGCACCTGTTCGTAGAAGGCAAGTCCTGAACCTTCCATCCTATCCACCGTGGAACCCAACATGAGTCTCTTTCGTCTCAGCGATTCGCTCGGCGGAATGTCAATGAGAAAGGTAATGTCAGGCACAGTGCCAAGCGTCGCAATGTGATTGATGCGCTTCACATCCTCAACACTGATTCCTCGTCCCCAGCCTTGATAGGCTGTGGAGGAATCGCAGAACCGGTCGCAGACGACAGTCTTGTCCTCATGCAATGCAGGGAGAATCACCTCACGGACGAGTTGGGCACGACTCGCGGAGAACAAGAGGAATTCGGTAATACGATCCATCTCCTTGTGTTTGTTATCAAGAAGAATACTCCGTACTTGTTCAGAGATGGTTGTTCCGCCAGGCTCTCGCAATAACACTACCCGGTGCCCACTTTGTTCCAATCGCTTCGCCAAGAGCGTTGCCTGCGTGGACTTGCCTGAGCAATCTATGCCTTCGAACGTAATAAACATGCGGCCAAGGATTATCGGAAGCTGCTCACTGCATTTACTCTGAAATCAAATTACGCATTTTTCTCCACTTTTGCAAATGGATTTTGCCTGCTTTGATCAGGTTTGGAGTGAGTAGGACTTCACCAGAGAGCGCAGGAACATCAAGTTCAGCATTGTTGAGAGAAAAAGAGGTGTGAGGACAGAATGTGGTGAACTGAACAAGGTGTATGGTCTAGGCCGTGTTTGCCTGCGACGAAAGAGGGGCGCTTTGAGTCGCATAAGAAACAGCAACATCGCTCGTTAGTTCTAAGAGCGCGATGATGAATGTAGAAGAAGATACCAGTTCCAATTGCCATTTTCTACTTGACATTCTAAGCATTCTTTGTATATTTGACCCTGCAACAAAGAGTCAGTTCAACGTATAAATGAATGAGTCAAGTGAATTCAGGGGGATTGGTCAAACTAACCTAAGGAGCAAAAACATGCACAACAAACGAATTGCCTGTTCCGTCTTGTTTCCTGTTTTGATGGCGGCTGTACTCTTCTGGGGTGCTGCTCAGGCTCAGACCTTCGACGCTATCAAGAACCAAGTGAAGGAACGCGTGCTGAGCAATGGCATGAAGCTTATCGTGCTAGAGCGTCCGGAGGCTCCAGTAGCGTCCTTTCATACCTATGCCGACGTTGGATCTTCTCAAGAAGTCTCGGGCATCACTGGCATCTCTCACCTGCTTGAGCACATGGCATTCAAGGGTACCAAGATCGTAGGTACGAAGGACTATGCTACGGAGGAGAAGCTCCTGGCCCAGGTGGATGAACTCTATTCTAAGTTGAGCCATGAGAAGAACGCCATCAATCCAGACAGCACCAAGATCAAAGCGCTGCAAGCCGAGTTTGACAAGACTAACAAGGCGGTTCACGAACTGGTCGCCGTCAACGAGTACATGGATATGATGATGAAACAAGGCGGCTCGGGACTCAACGCTTATACCAGCACCGATGCCACCCAGTACATCAATAGCCTACCCTCTAATAAACTGGAATTCTGGATGGCCATGGAGTCTGACCGCTTCATGAATCCGGTATTTCGCGAATTCTTTGAGGAGCGGAACGTGGTCATGGAGGAGCGTCGGTTGGGCGTGGAAACTCGGCCAACGGGGAAGCTCATCGAAGATTTCTTCGCAGTTGCCTTCAAAGCCCACCCGTATCACCATGAGGTGGTTGGTCACATGTCAGACCTGCGACGGATATCCCGCAAGGATGTGGAGGACTATTTCCACAAGTATTACAGTCCCAGCAATCTGACGGTGGCCATTGTTGGCGATGTGAAGGCGGACGAGGTATTCACGATGGCGGAAACCTATTTCTCTCGCATCCCCAGCGGTCCCAGGCCGGAGGCATTGCGCACAGAGGAACCAGAGCAATGGGGTGAGCGCCGTGTAATCGTCGAGGCGCAGTCCCAACCCATATTAGTTGTTGGCTATCACCGACCCAGCGTCCGCAGCAAAGAAGATCAAGCTCTTAATGCACTCGCCAATATCATTGGAGAGGGCCGTTCATCGCGGCTTTACAAGACTCTGGTGAAAGAGAAAAAGATTGCCATCCAAGCCGGCTTTTTCAATGGATGGCCAGGAGATAAATATCCGAACCTATTTGCTGCTTACGCTATTCCAGCGAAAGACCATACCTCCGCTGAATGCCTGGAGGCCATTGACTCCGAGATCACGAGAGTGAAGACGGAACCGATCACCGCCGAGGAGCTGTCCAAGTTCAAACGCCAGACGAAGAAATCCATGATTGACCGAATGAAGGCAAACGGCAATATGGCTGCGCTCCTCACCTACTACGATGTAGTTCTCGGGGATTGGCGGAAGACTTTTGATGTAATCAAAGAGGTAGATGCTATTACACCCGCCGACGTCAAGGCAGTAGCAGAAAAGTACTTAGTCAACAAGAATCGTACTGTAGGTGAGATCATTCCGGAAAAAAAGTAGCCTGTGTTGTAGGCTGGGATAAATGTCCTGCTTGCATGACTGGTTGAACAGGCGGGCAACGTGGATGCAGACAGGGCTGGTTCAGGGACAAACCGCTTGAAGCCAAAACTGACGTTCACTAACTTTCTTGGATAAGGAAAACAATGATGAGAAGACAAAACACTATCTATCGTTTCTTGATCCTGTTCTTTTTGATGGGCGTTCTGCTTACCTGCATTGCAGTGGCGCAAAAGGGACCCAAGGATAAATTCACTTTCCCCACGCTTCATAAGATTGAAATGCCTCCCGTTCAGAAGGTGGAACTTAAGAACGGCATGAGGATTTATTTGGTGGAAGATCATCAATATCCTACGATCGATCTGCGCGCTATGATTGGAGTGGGTTCCATCTATGAGCCTGCTGACAATACCGGTTTGGCCGACATCGCCGGAACCGTGCTGCGCACTGGCGGCACTGAGAAGAGAACTGGCGATGAGATTGACCAACTGCTGGAGACTCTCGGCGCCTCTGTCGAGACGAGCATTGGGGAAGGATCGGGCTATGTCTCAGCTTCAGTCTTGAGAGAAGATATTGACAAGGGCATAGAAGTATTGGCGGATATTCTCATGCACCCGGCATTTCGACAGGAGAAGATTGACCTTGCCAAGATCGAAGCACGTTCAGTGGTTTCCCGACGCAACGACAACATTTGGCAGATCACGAACCGCGAGTTTAATTCGCTGATCTACGGCAAGACTCATCCGTACGCACGCCATCCAGAATATGCTACCATCGAGGCTATTGCACGTGATGATATCGTGGCATTTTACAGGAAGTACTTTCACCCCAACAACATCATCTTTGCCGCTTGGGGTGACTTCAAAGCCGATGATTTGCAGAAGAAACTGGAAGCTGCGTTTGCCAAATGGCAAACTGCGAAAATAGACTTCCCCACCAAGCCCAAGGTGGATTACAATTACAAGTACACGATTAACTTCGTGCAGAAAAGCGACGTTAACCAAACGCACATTCAGATGGGCCATATCGGCGGCGTGATGAACGATCCGGATTATCCGGCGCTGACGATCATGAATCAGATTCTCTCCTATGACCGGATGTTCAAAGTCATTCGCACTCAGGAAGGTCTGACCTATGCCCCCTGGGGCTACTTCGGCGCCGACTACGACCATCTTGGCGTTTTCAACTGTGGCACCCAGACAAAGTCACAGTCCACGGTCTATGCCATTCGCCTCATGCTTAAGGAGGTCAAGCGCATAGCTGAACAGGAGGTAACCGACGAGGAACTTACCCGTGCAAAGGACAGTTACCTCAATAGCTTTGTCTTTAATTTCGACTCCAAGTCCAAAATCGTCAACCGGCTGATGACCTATGCCTACTACAACTATCCACTAGATTTCATTGATCGGATCAAAGAAGAGGTGGAGAAAGTGACCAAGGCTGACGTGATGCGAGTGGCAAAGAAGCACTTGCATCCTGACGCACTGCAGATTCTGGTAGTGGGGAAGAAGGAGGACTTCGACGAACCCCTATCAGCGCTGGGCAAGGTGAATGAGATTGATATCACCATTCCAGCGCCGAAGGGTGAAGCAGCCCCTGCTGCAACACCTGAGTCGTTGGAGAAGGGGAAGAGTTTCTTGAACAAAGCGGTTCAAGCGGGCGGTGGTTGGGAAGCATTCAAGAAAATTCAGAATGTCTGGATCAAGGCGGATCTGGTGCAGGTAACTGGAATGGGTGAGATGACCATGGCTGTTGAAGCCGCCCTTGTCTATCCAGATCGGTCTTACCAGTCCATCACCACTCCCATGGGCGCCATGACTATGGTGCTAATTGGGAATGATGGTTGGATGAAAAGCCCTCAAGGTACTATGCCCTTGCCGGAGATGATGAAGAAGAATCTGAAGGAGAATCTCTTCAGAGATCCTGTTTATCTCATCAGCTATGCTACGGATGTCAAGTACCAATACTTGGGTGAGAAGACCTTTGGCGAGGGCAAAGCCATTAATCTTCTGGTGACCGCCAAGGAGGGAACCTTCCAACTGTATCTCGACACGTCAACGCATCTTCCCAGGGGAGTTTCATACCAGACTGTCGGACAACAGGGACCGATCAATGTGCAGGAGGTCTACTCGGATTATCGAGACGTGGATGGCATCAAGTTGCCTTTCAAGATGATAGCCACTTCTGATGGTAAGAAGATCTCTGAGAGCACCGTGAAAGAGATGAAAGCCAATGTTCCGGTGGATCCCAAGTGGTTCCAAAAGCAATAGCGTGAGACGACAATCCTCCCGTAGGGCTTTGCTCTGCGGGAGGTTGAATTCTTCTGATAGGAGATTAATAGATGCTGAAATGAGCCTGTCCTGAACACCGGTCGGGATTCAGCGTAACAGGCGTCTGCTTTTTCAGCGATGGCTACCTGGTGACTCTGGTTCCCTCCATCACTCCCACCCTCTCCTCGTACATCTCCAAATCCTTCAACAGACTCACAGAAGTTGAGAAAATCCAGAAAGGGTAAAGTCGTGAGAAAATGTCCATCACTTCAATGATGAAATCTGGACTGCACACGATTCGGTTTTCGGGTAAGTAATCTCGGCTGACGATGATCATCGGAAGGTTGATGATCTTCTTCCAATCCTTCTCCGGATCAAAGTGCCGGCTGATGATTTCTACTTCCCTCTTAAGTTCATACACCGCATATTTTCTGCCGACGCGGTATCTCTTGCATATCTCGATGAACTCCTCGGGACGAGCGCTGACGTTGCTATGGAAACGGCAGCTATCATCTCTTCTGTCGTTGTTGATGAACATTCCCACTTCCACACCATCTGCAGATACAAAAAGGAAAAGCTCTGAATCCCATTTGAACCGACCGAACCGAATTAGGAAGTAATCCTTATATGGATTCCCTTTTGCAAATCTCATATCTCGGTTGATGCGCACCAGCGACTTGTTGAACTTCGGCTCGGTCTCGAACCCTGGATTAAGAAAGTGTACAAACTCCCTGATGGATGTAACCAACTCACGTGCCGGCTTCACGAGATGCTGTTCATACATCTCGCGGTGCTCGTTGAACCACTTCACATTGTTGTTTTTGCTCAAACCCCGCATGAATTTGAACGTCTCTCTTGAAAAGCCTGAGAATTGTATTTCCTGTTGCATTTCACTTGATCCTTTCAGATTTTCGTGTTCATTGAAATATACGAAATCTTCTGGGATTTGTCGAGGGGAAAATTTGCTCGTAGAGCGATGAGACAACTTGCAACTGTCAAAGCATTTCGTTAGTTTTCCGAGGCAGGAGAGGGACCTGATCGAGACTGAATAACCCAGCCTTTTAAGTGTATCATAAACCAAGAAAACCGTATGCCGCAAACTGAACAACAGGATGATGGTTCGCTTATAGTCCGATGTCAGGCTGGTGACAAGCAAGCTTTTGGTGCTCTAGTGGAGAAATATATGAAGCGCGCATATTACACAGCGCTTGGACTTGTCGGTTCGCACGAGGATGCTCTAGATCTATCACAGGATGCCTTTGTCCGTGCATACCGATCAATCCGGAAGTTCCAGCCTAGTATAGGCGGATTCTTCACCTGGTATTACAAAATCCTGAGGAATCTCTGCTTCAACTTCATTCGGGACCGTGCCAAACATGCACGTACGTTTTCAGAAATTGACCAACAGCAATCTCAGGCACTGGAAATTCGTGATCAGAGTTATGATCCATCGTTGATCACCGAACGCAACGACATCAAGGACGCTCTTTGGAAGGCAATCTCATCTCTCAAGGATCATGAGCGAGAGATCATTATCCTCAGAGATTTTCAGAACATGTCCTACAAAGAGATTGCCGAGGTGTTGGATTGTCCGATTGGAACTGTAATGTCGAGGCTTTTCAATGCCAGAAAGCAACTGAAGGAAAAAATGGAAACGTATTTATGATGATGAAACTGCCCGAAGTGGAAAGAGAGAAATTTCAACTGTTGCTCATGGCAGCAGTTGACGGTGAGCTATCAAGTGAGGATAGAACGGTATTTGATCAGTATCTGCGTTACTATCCCGAGTGCCAGGAAGAATGGCGACGCTACGTGAGGCTGAAGGAGATAGTAAGAGAGACACAATTCGCAGAACCACCGCAGGAAATCTGGAACGGGTACTCGGTTAGAGTATATGGTCGCATCCAGCGGGGCATCGCCTGGATCGCGTTCTCGATTGGCTGCATCATCCTGCTTGCCTATGGCGGATTCAAGACCGTCGAGGCGCTAATTGCTGATCCGCAACTTCAGCTTGTTGTTAAGATCGCGTTTGTGGCTGATATCAGTGTGGTGGTTATGCTCGTTCTTTCTCAACTGCTGATGCTGCTGTTATCCATTCCTCAGCATATCATATTGTGGCAGAAGCCAGTGAGATTACAGTCTTCAGAACCGCAATAGTTATCAAACGAAATCTTAGATGAACTCCAGGAGAAGTCAAATGAAATTACAGGAATTTACACAGCATACCCGATCCATAAGAAGAGGCTTGGTGTCCTTTCTTGGGTGGATAGCGGTGATGCTTATGTTGAATGCCTCCTCTGCTCAGGAAGCGAAAAACATTGACGAAGGAAAATTTCTGCTATTTTCAGGTAAAGATAAGGTGGCGACAGAACATTATGTTGTACGTTCTGACAATTCCACCACCTCCGAAGTCGAATTGAGCATGATGGGCAAACAAGTGAAGTTCGATGTGACCCTACGGTATGAGGGCAACAAACCCGTGAAGTATTATCTGAATCAAGAACCTGGAATTACTCTCACCGCCCAATTCCAAGCTGACAAAGTCACCATCACTGCGCCAGGTCGCTCTCAGGAACTAATCCTCAAAGAAGGCACTGTGGTGCTTGAGAATAACGTCTTCGAGCATTATTATTTTCTGCTCAAACGATTTGACATAGCCAAAGGTGGAAAGCAGACGTTTCCTGTGCTGGTTCCGAGTGTGATGATGACGCTTGACGCAAGCGTTGAGTTCAAAGGTGTCGCTGAGCAAATGGTGAACCAGCAACTCATGAGACTGCATCAATTCCAGGTGACATTGATGGGAATGGTCGTCATCAATATCATCGCAGACGAGAACCTTCACCTCTTGAAGGTAGCAATACCTTCACAGAATGCCGAGATGGTTAGAGAAGGCTACGAAAGCCTCCGACAGCCGCCAAATATTCCCGATATCAACTCAGACAAGTTTGAAAGCATTGACGTCGCCGTTCCCAGTACCGACAGCGTGATGCTCTCCGGCACGCTCACGATTCCAAAAGACGGAAAGAAGAAGCACCCGGCGGTGTTCTTGATCACAGGGTCTGGGCCTCAAGATAGGGAAGAGAACACTTTGCCGGCGCTGAATCTCTACATATTCCGCTACATTGCAAACGGCTTAGCGGATCACGGTATTGCCGTTCTAAGGTGTGACGATAGGGGTGTTGGAAAAAGCTCTGGCGACTTTCGGAAAGCTACGTTGAAAGATTTCATAAGCGACGCAAAGGCACAGATCACGTTCCTGAGAAGTCGAGATGATATTGATGGAAAACGAATCGGCGTCATTGGTCACAGTGAGGGAGGAATCATCGCACCGATCATCGCATCTGAGGACGCCGAGATAGCCGCCTGTGTGATTCTCGCAGGTCCATCCAAGCCGCTCGATACAGTGATGATCGAGCAATTAGAATTTCAGGCGGCGAACAAGGACTTCCCCGAAGCGACACGGGAAACGGTTCAGAAAATGATCCAGCCGACGAAGCAGGTCATCGCCGATGCAAAAGCCGGCAAGGATAGTTCAAGCGCGATGCCTTACAATCTCGAATGGCTGCGTCAGCATTTTGCACACGATCCGATTGCGACGATCAAGAAGGTCAAGTGTCCCGTGTTGATTCTACAGGGTGAGAAGGATGTCTTGGTTCTGCCGTATCATGCTGAAGCATTGGACAAAGCCCTCAAGGAAGCTGGCAACTCTGATCATCAGTTTGTGATCCTCAAGAATCTGACGCATCTTTTCACTGAATATCCTTACGTTAGTGGCAAATTGGATCTGGAAGCGGTTCCGGTTCTGAGTACGAAACTTCTTGCTACTTTGACCCCCTGGGTGGAGAGAACGTTAGCAGAAAAGTAGCCAACATGCATCAGGCAACAGACTATTCATTCTCGCCTCTGGGAGGATAGAAAGATGATAAAACTATATCAGCACACACAGATCGGCTACTGGATACTAGTTGCATTGGGCAGTGGAGTATTCTGCATCGCGGCACTGATGCTTATTCATGAATTCGATTGGAGACCATTCTCAGTTCTTGTTGTTATCGCGATCTGTCTGGGGCTGTTCTGCACACTGACCGTGGAGATGGATGAGGAGAGTCTTCAAGTTCGATTTGGTCCTGGTGTAATTCGTAAGAGCTTCCGGTTGAAGGAGATAGAATCCTGCCAGGTGGTAACGAATCCCTGGTACTATGGATGGGGAATCAGGTTAACGCCTTACGGTTGGCTCTACAATGTCTCTGGCATTCACGCGGTCGAGATCCGGATGAAGAACGGAAAGAAATATCGGATCGGTACAGACGAACCTGCTGAACTAGCAACAGCTATTCAGCAGGCTCTTGGAAGATAAGCTTCCATTTTGTCCGCGTACATACTGCCCGTCTCTCCGAGCGTCCACAGCTTTATACCGCTTTCACGTCAGACGTGCAGTGCGGGCAGCGCACAGCTTTGATCGGGATGACAGACACGCAATACGGACACTCACGCATCGTGGGCGCTTTGGGTGCTGCTTCCGGCTGACGCTTCAACCGATTAATCTGTCGAACCAATAGGAAGATGGCAAACGCCACGATAACGAGGTCAATGACTGTGTTAAGAAACACGCCGACGTTGATGGTGGCTGCACCGGCTGCTTTTGCTTCAGCGAGTGAGGCGTAGTGCTGCCCTGATAGATTGATGAACAAGCTGGAAAAGTCCACCTTGCCAATCAGCAACCCAAGAGGCGGCATCAAAAGGTCATTGACTAACGACGTGACGATTTTGCCAAAGGCTGCACCGATGATAATTCCGATAGCCATGTCGAGCACGTTCCCTCGCATTGCGAACTCTTTGAACTCTTTAAGCATACATGATCCTCCTATCTGAAAGTTTGATTTGGTACTCACTGAAAAGGTACTCTCTTGTCATGCCGAATTCATTTCGGCATCTATCAATCTCCATTCAGAAAAAGATTCCGAAACGAGGGGCGCTTTACGCCTGACAACCGGATGAGTCTTAGTCTTTTAGTGAGAACGATTTGGGTTATGCGGGTTGGTTAGCACTTAGCCAAGGACCGTTGATTCCTGTTGTTCCTACTCTCCTATTAAATCCTCTTCCACTTCCAGTAGTGGGTGACATTCTATTGTTTTGACTGAAACCAACTCAAGATACTCTGAAGTATTGCGCCTCTTGAGCCTATCAGAAAGCAGATCAAACTCTGATCTCAGCTCGGCTCGACTTATTTTGATCTTATCTATCGCGCCTCCTGCACCGATCTTCTCTTTGTTGAAATTGTATCCTCTTCTATTTGATTCCTCCCATATTCCAGTCAAGTAATTTGCAATTGCCTTTAGAGGGAAGGGATGATTCTTGAATCTGTTCAACTGAGGATGGAATTTGTATCCCCTTGTTTCACCCTTCAAGACCTTCTGTGCCAATAGAGACTCCCGCCAAAGCGCTACCAGTCCGACTGCGTCCAGATATTTAGGATAAATGCTCCACAGTCTCATGGGTTGAGCTTCAAGATGGAGAAATTCAAACCGGCGGCGAACGTCACCCAAAGTAGGTAGGGAAGAAGCAATAAGCCTCCTGTCCTGGAGATCTGGAGGAAGAAGAAAATCGTGAGCGCAATTGCTATCCAAAGTATAATGATCTCCACAAAAGCATAGAGTGGAGATCGTTGACCGAAGAACAAGAATGTCCACAATACGTTCAGCACCAGTTGGATACCGAATATCAGCAATGATACTCTGACATCTTTGTTCTCCAATCCCTGCTGCCAAACCAGATACGCAGAAATACCCATCAGAAGAAAAAGAAGAGTCCAAACGGGAGCGAAAACCCAATTCGGCGGATTGAATGATGCTTTGTTTAGACTCGCATACCAAGTTGGGATCGAGGCGCGTGTGAAGATTGAGCCGATGAAACCTGCAAACTGGCAAATGATTATGCTTGCTACCAGCTTGAGAATGTCCATGAAGTTGATCTTTTCCATTTCACACCCTATTCGATGTTGGATTGTATCAATGATGCCTGCCAAACGGCAAGCGTTTGAGTAAGGTCGGCTTTCAATGGCATAAACTCCGCAAATCGCAGAGACGCTCTTTTCGGACAGCCGTTGTCACAGAATTTGCTCGATGATTTCTGCTGCGTCCTGGACAAACTTCGGACAAACAGTAGTGGTGAGGTTCTTCTCCTTTGCGATTTGCGCTCCCTCAGGTGTACTCAGATCGCAACCAAGCAACTCCCTGCACACTATGGATCCATTGCGAGACTTGAATTTCTCAACGAATTCTTTCACGAGGCTGTACGCCTTCTCCTTTGTTTGCTCGTCTTCAGCCCTTGTCTTTCCATACTTGAGTCCGATGACCATAAATGCTCCAGTCACAGCTCCACAAGTCTCCCCCATGCGACCCATCCCACCGCCAAAAGCTCCGGCGACCTTCAGAGCAGTCTCACGATCTAGACCGAATTGGTGCGCGAACGCCGAAAGCACTGCTTGAGAACAACTGAAACCTTCTTTGAAACAAGAAACTGCATTTTCGACTCTGTTCATTTTCTAAATCTCCAATTGGTGAGTGGGTGTTGGAAACGTGCGACAGACTGATGTGCGGTCGCCACGAGCTTTGAAAGGCCAATTCTCTAGCGAAGCAACGGCATTGAGCGAGCAAAATTCAAGACTCTCGACAAAGCGAGAGTCGTAAGGTTCTCTGTTAGATGAAACGTCTTTCCCATTATTGATCACTGGTTCCTGAGAATGCCAAAGCGATTTTCTATCAGATCGAGCACAATTGTGTATTCATCGTAGAACAATGCGTTTCCAATGGCTCCATCTGTCTTGAATGGCCATATTGAAAAGTCTATTACTCCAGTCGAGTCAAAGTAGGCAAGAGCATTCCACACCTGCAAGTTTCCGAACTTTAGTGATCCTTTGATTGGAGCGCCAACAAGGATAGCCTCTTCTCCCCACGAGGGCACTTTGATCCGTATGTTGTCCACCTCGTCTCCCTGTAGACCAGTCACCTTCCGCCACATTTCCTTAGTGGTTACTATGGGAAACATACTTGCGCCGGTATCGAAGAAGAAATGTTCTGAGATGGTATCTGCTATTTGCAGGCTCACAAACAACTTGTTATTCCGTCTGTTCAAAGGCACGAAATGCGCTCTTGAAAGCAAGGCGGTCGGTATTTGGCCCAGCGAGTCCACCAAACAGAATTTGTTCTTTGGAAAATCAAGGATGAGAATCTTGCCAACTATCATATCCTGCCCAATCGTACCGATGACAGGATAGCGTTCCTTCTCATTCAATGAGTCGCCAAAGTCTCTTCTTATCCAAAAGCGGACGGAGTCAAAGGGAAAATCTCCCAACAAGCCACCCATCGTGACAAAGTTATCTCGAACTTCAATCGCTTGTGCTGGAAAGTTCAGTTGCCTGAATGGTATTTCGTAAACCATTGAAGCATCAGATCCTGTATCGAACTGCATCCAAAACGTTCTGGATGCCTGTTTCAACTTCACAGGGACTAAGACTGCTGCTCGATCAAAGGCTTTGTTGCTAATGGAATGACCGCTCCACTGAAATGTTGACCACTGTATGTCTTGTGAATAGCTTATGGCTACAAACAAGAAAAGGAGACTCAATAATTTGATTTTCATAGATTCCTCGAACCCCTATAGAAATCTCTGCCAACATCCGAAGCTACATGCACCTCACACGACCAACAATCGGTGAATGATGGCGGGATTGAGTGAGCACAATAATCCCTTTCAAGAAAGGGGGCGTTGTTGTTTGGCGCGTTGGGCGAAGGCTCGCGGCTCTTTATACTCGGAAATAATTTTATGGTTGAAGTCACGTTCAATCTTCCATGAAGAAGTCCGAATCAATTCGTTTGACTTCGTATGTAGAAGATCGTGAGACTCCCAAATTGAAATTGATCATAAAGTCAGCTAAACTCTTGCCATCGATAAGGATCACTTTGGGATCGATAGAGTTGAACGTAGGAGCGGGCATCGTCCGAAAACCTACCAGTTGTAATAAACACTCCCTTTTTCGCTCTTTTTCCGTGCAGTGCTCCCACGAATCTCTGAATCTCGGGGCGTCCAACGGTACCTTCCCATTTTTTGGCTTGGATATAGATGACGTCCAACCCGAGGCGATCCTCCTTGATAATTCCATCGATCCCTTCGTCTCCCGTTCGACCGATCGCTTGTCCAGCATCAGCAATCGAGCCTCCATATCCCATGGACACCATTAGTTCGACCACGAGTCTCTCGAAGAACTCGGAAGAACTGCTCTTGACACGAGCGAGAATGTCACTTGCGAGTTCGTTGCGAATCCCTTGATATGCCTGCTGGAGAGTCTCCTCCGGAGTCAGAAGTGAAACTATAGTGTGAGTATTCTCTGTTTGTGGAGTTTCTCTCTCAGCTGTGTGAAATTCCACAAATTCAGGATAACGGTCGAGTATCCTAACATTGATCCGTTCTAAACCTTCTCGGTGTAGTTCGCGTCCTCGATCGGTTATACGGAAGTGAGCACGCCGAGTAGCTTCAAGGATTCCTGCTTGAACAAAATAACTTTTTGCCCATGCTACGCGATTATCGAACTTTGTTTGAGTACCACTCGGTAATCTTTCAGCGCGATTTTCGGCAGTGATATTCATTGTTCGAGCCATTTCTTCACGTGCGTCTGATATTGAATGTTCCTCTCCGTCAGCAGCAAAATCCAAGAGTGGCTTGAAAAATGATTGAAAATCTGGAACTGGCATATGTAAATCCTTTAATATTTTTTCTTTCGATTGCCGCGAGCTTTCGCCTAACGTCCTGCGTGGTTACGACGCGCGGCCAAACTACCACTTCGTTGAGGTCCGAAACTCGAAAATAACTATTTGAGAATCTTTTCTGTATCGCTCAAGATGTTTTGGACTCATCTTCCAATACGACGCTTGTTTTGTGCTTGGTGCAAGCTCAAGAAGATGCTCCATTGATAGAACAAACCCTCGAATTGTCTCCCCAGCATCAACGACAATCGCGAAGTAGGGAATACAACCAAATGCCTTACAAGCAAACTTAGCTTTCTCAAAGTTACCCTTTGGTATATTGACGACTTCACTTTCCCTCCCTTCGAGCCGTGTTCGACTTTTTACAGAAATACCCATGACCTCATTCGTATGAGGCTTTCGTGCAATCAAATCAATGCCAGTGTGATCTACGCGAGCACACTCATATCCATATTTGGAAAGCCAATATTGCACTACAACTTCACCGAAGTCACCTGCAATTTTCGCGTGACGTGAACTCTTTGATACTTTCGGCGTTTTCAATTTCTGCATACAATTGTTATTCCAATTTCATGTTTGGCCGCGTGGCGTATAACGTTTAGGCAAACCGCCGTTGCGAGCCGCCACTACAGCTGACTCCATTTCGTGGCGGCGAGCAATGCAGCGAGCTCTTTACATTTAGCCAACCATGAACTTCCTTCGCCTATACAGAGAGCGAGCGCCGTTTTGCCGTTTGTTATGTGTAGTGTGGGCAACGTTATTCCGGCACGTTTAGATAGCCGATGAACTTCACGATGCCTGGCGAATCTTTGGTCACTTGAGTCTCTGCATCTTGCGGAGAGAGCTTATATTCTTGCTCAATCAAGCTCTCTATAGCCGCGCGTTCATTGGCTAGCTGGCTGACTAGGGCATCGACATCACGGTGATACCGCTCCCTGATAATTGTTGTAATTGTGAAAAAGAGAATGAGGAAGATCAGAATCCATGCGAATAGTTCGAGGGTTGTGAGTATTCTGGCGGCTACGCCAATTGGTGAAAAGTCGCCAAAGCCGACTGTAAGTAGTGTGTTAAAGCTCGCATAGAGGAAAAAGAAGAAAGAGTTATCCGGTGATCCAGCAAAGCTGCTTGGCTGGACTTGGTAGAGTGCAAAGTACTCAAATGCGAAAACCAGCACAGTAATGAGAAAGGTGTAGACCAGAGTGCCGATGAGGTACACGTCGAGAATGCGGGTATCCTGGATTCGCTTTAGCTTGAACGAAGCAAACAAGAAGAGCCGATTTGCGAGAAAGAGATTCTGCAAAATGGAGGACCTCTTTGATTTGTAGGGATCAGAGCCCTGCACAAAGTTCTTGGCGGCCTGTAGTTCCTTGATGACTAAAGTGTCCCTCAAGTTATTCCAAACGGCTTGGATACCCTTGCTCACATCGTTGAAGAAACTCGTTGTCGAGAATGCATTGCGGAATTGCCTCGCGTAATGCACTGCGAGATAGACAAACAGAACCACCATAGCTAGGATCATAACGCCAGTGCCAACCTTCAGGAGTATGAGGAGACACGATATCAAGCCGAACATCGTCGAAATGAAGCGCGCTTTGAAAGACTTGAATGTAGCCACAAGCGAAGGGAGAAATAGGAACGCTAGAGTCCAGTTCTTGAAGAATAACCTCGGAAGATGGTAGAAAAGGACAACGAGAGGATAGCCAAAGATGTATGCTACAGAGCCTCTGAAGGTCTTGTTGCCAACGATGAGCCACACTATTGCGATGCCGCCAAAGAGAATGAAGAATTTGTAGTCCAGAACCCACATATACGAGGGTAGATACTTCCTGATCAGGAAGACGTTGATGTCAAATACGAAGAGTTTGAAAATAGCGAGGGACGAGAACAAGATCCCAAGTGACTCTCTTAGTACTCTTACGATGAGATTTGTCTTGCGGGTTGTCGATATGTTGTTAGTCATGGGATTCCTTCAGTTGCCCACATTACACATAACTCGCGTAACAACGTACTATGGCATCTTCCACCCAAACCTCCAGCGTAGGCGCCACGCCTGTCCCGCTGTAAGCGGGGTTGCGTGTTGCATTCTGTCATAGGAAAGTTAATAGATTCCCAGTAGAATGTCAAGACCCTTTGCATCTCAAACAGGTAGTGCTTGGATATGTTCTTTCGCTACCGTTGTCTCTCCTGCAGCACCTTCCGCAGTTGCTAGTGGGATGTATGAGGTCGTCCACAAAGATGCTGGATGTTGCCGTGTGCAACCACTTCGGTTGTACGAAGTGTTAGGCAGTATCTTGGGGAATCACTCCATGCTTGAATAGATCAAACCAGACTTGCTGATCGCGCTCGCCGTAAATCTGAAGCGTCTTCAAAATTTCGTATGCAAACTCGACGCTACCCACACCGCTGGCTGTAATAATCTTCTGATCGCTCACGGCGAGCTTGTCAACATAGAACTCGTCCTCCTCATATTCTGGCACCATCGTTCTGAGATACGCTTTGGTGTTGCTTGTATGACGGACTCCATGCAATAGATCAGCTCTAGCAACAGCTAGAGTTGCCCCACAGACGGCCGCAATCGGTACACCGGCACCATGAAGTCGGCGAAGTAGGTCTGCAAGTTCTTTGTCTGAGCAATCCTCCCACATATCGCCACCAGGCAAAATGAGAATGCAAGCATTCTCGGGTTCCACTTCGTCAAGTGTGATATCGGGCTTTATCTTCAGACCGCCCATGGAAGTGACGACTTCTTTGGAGAAGCCAACAGTAACCACGTCGAAGAGCTTGCTCTTATTGATTTCGCACATTGCTAGAGCTGGTTCCCAATCAGCGAGACCATCAAAGACGAGCAGGTAAGCTTTCTTTTTGATATGCATTTCTATCTCCATTCAGAAGAAGATTCCGAAGCAGGTGGCGCTTTACGCCATGGCGCCGTAGGCGCTCATGAGGAAAAATTTCGGAATGCTTGCATGTTAGCAAACGAGCGAACGTCGTGGTTGTCCCACCGTAGGCGGGATTAGCTGAAATGCAAGTCACCACTTTGTCAATATACTTTGGGAATTAAACGTTTAGTCAATGCACAGTAATGAACGTATTCATCACCAAGAAAAGTTACGAGAGCTTTTTCTTCAACTTCGATTCTATAGACAAATGCAACAGCGATAGGAATAAAGATAACAAGTGCAGTTAGCCAATTTGAAAACGATAAGCCTAATCCAAGGAATGAAAGCATACTGCCAGCGTAAGCCGGATGACGCACGAATTTGTACAATCCTTTATTGACGACTCTATGATCGCTCATTATCGAGACATCAACAGTGAAGTACTTCCTTAGAGTTACAATAGCCATCCACCGAACAACCAAGCCAGACACGATCAGAAATAGACCTGATAATGAAATGAAATAACTGCCAGTTGATATGAAACCAACACCACGCACCCCTAGAAGAACTCCCACGGAAACGCAAAGAAGAATCGTTATCCACAATAGTCTCAAAGAGGACTTATCTAATTTGGGTTTTGTTGCCTCAGAATGTTTTACTCTCGCTAACACGATTTCCGAGACTAGCCAAACAAGAGAAACAATAGAAATGATGGTGCCAATATTCATTTCGAACTCACCTATCTGTTACAGGTATTTCGGCTAACGTCTGGCAAACGCACGCGGTGCGGTTTGCTGCTATCGAATGAGTCATCTTTCCTGCAAAGGAGCAGCATGGAGTGAACACAATTGTTCTCTGTCACAAAGGAAGCGTCATTGTTGGGCGTGTTGGGCACCGTCCCACCTGCGGTCACCTCTGAGCCACAACAAGCATCTCAAGATCTTCGGTAGTTAATGCATCGTTACGACTAAAGGCACCGATCCTGCATCCATAAATATCAATTGTATTGAAGTGCAACGATTTCAAGAGCCAAGATATCTCTGAGGGAACATAGTACCGCTCACTCGGCTGAACGCTTTTGGAATTGCCGTCGTCGTCAACGAAGTCGAAGGTGGAGGTGTCTCGAAAAGTCATCAGATCAAAGGTATTAGCGGAGCTGCGACCACCGGTCGTACTGCTGTTGATGAAATCCCTGACAGAATGAAAAAGCGGGAAGAGCCCGTTGAGCGTCGTGAATATCAACTTGCCTTTCTCTTTGAGAGCGTTTGCAGCGGATTGAAGAATCATATAGTTCATTTCGTCGGTTTCCATTAACGGAAATGCCCCTTCACACAACATAATGACAAGGTCGAAATCGTTGAGGAACTGCAGATGGCGTGCATCGGCCTGAATGAACTCGACTTCGACTCCAGCCCTCTGGGCCTTCAGTTTGGCCTTAGCGAGCATGGATTCGGATAGATCTACACCTGTAACCGAGTAGCCGCGGCGGGCAAGTTCAATCGAGTGACGCCCGGTGCCGCAGCCAATATCGAGAACTCTTGATGATTGATTGTGGTTGATCTCCCCTTCGATGAAATCAACTTCACCAGAAGTGCCTTTTACGAATTCTTCCCCGTCATATTGTTCAGCATAATTGCTGAAGAGTTCCTCGTACCATTGCTTCATAGATACCTCGAATTCTCAGAATTGATATTGCACGGCATGGCGCATAACGTTCTCGAAAAGCACGCAACGGCACGCTCAACGCTTTTCTATAACTGCGCATGCCGTTGAGAGAGTTCAACTTATCGGGCAAGCGTTGGCTTGAGCGGGAGCCTTAATAAACAAAGCGAACGTCGTGCTTTTTCGTTGTTATACGCCGCCAACCACATCATCGCAGTTGTTTCAATAGTTCGGGGACTCTATTCGTTAGCAAATGTTGTCTGATGTTGGGACGGTCCTTGCGACCTCTCGTGACGATGACTTCGGATAGGTCGTTGAAGCTTATGTAGAAGAACCGGTCGTGCCTTTGCGCATCCTTCGTTCGAATGGAATCCAAGAACTGAGCCATCTCGGCATCCGTAAAAGCCAACACGAAACTCTCCCAGAATTTTGTGCGACTCTTTATGTTCTTCTTTACGTTGTAGACTTGATACAATCCGAAGAGAACGTACACGTCAGCCATTCCAGGTTTGTATCGGTCATGGAAGTTGTTGAACCAAAAGGTGTATTTGAATGCACCATCCTTCTTTCCTTCGGATGAAGAAGGTGCATAGGGTCTTGACCCCTTGACTTGGAATCGCAGAACCTTGGCATTCGCGGTGTTGAGTACAATGAAATCAATCCCTTTCTGCTGGCGACTGACGGGCACACATACAGAGAAGCCGTCGTTCTTCTTGAAATGACGTTGTATCTGAACTATCGTCTCGTACTCCGAGTAGGGAAGAGATATTACTGGCTCCATCTTTTTCACCTCCAGAGTGGTTGGTGGCGTATAACTACTGTAACTACGAAACTCTATGTCGTCTATCCACCCGAATTGGCTGGATAGACAACATACCTCTCCCGCTGAGAGCGGGAAGGCGGTAGTCTTTCTCGTTGCTAAATTAACGGATTCTCAGAAGAATGTCAAGAGCTTGTCGGTGTCGAATCCGGTCATCACGGTTCATAATGCCTGGATAGCATTTTCAACTTTTTCCTTGATTTTCCGCTGTTTTTCGCTTACCTTTCTTCTGCCAATCACGGCAGAGATGTTGATTTGAGAAACAAGGACAGAACGCTGTACGAAAAGCATAAGGAGAAGTATCGCAGACTGAGTGGATAGAGGTGATCGTTGTTCGTAGTGTCGAATTAATTCGACACTACAAACATGGATTGACTATGACAACACTGACGGTCAATGAAATCTTTCACAGCATTCAAGGTGAGTCTATCTATGCAGGCTTGCCTTGCGTGTTTGTAAGATTGACCTACTGCAATCTTCGCTGCAGTTATTGTGACACTGAGTACGCCTTCTACGAAGGGAAGGATATGACGATTGATGAAATTCTGGATGCCGTCGCAGGCTATCAATGCAAACTTGTTGAGGTGACTGGAGGAGAACCTTTGGTTCAAGACGGCGTCTATGAACTTATGATTCGACTCTGTGACGAAGGATATGAGGTCTTGCTTGAGACCGGCGGCAGTTTAGATATTAGCAGAGTTGATTCAAGAGCGAGAAGGATCGTGGATTTGAAATGTCCCTCGAGGAAGATGATGAGCAAGAACTATTGGACGAACATTGACCACCTCACACCGAATGATCAGGTGAAGTTCGTCATCGGCACGCGCGAAGATTATGAATGGTCAAAGGAAATCATCAACGAATATTCTCTTGATAAGAGATGTCCAGTGTTGATGTCTGTCGTCTTTGGCGAGTTGGAACCGGTGCAATTAGCGGATTGGATATTACAGGATAAACTGAATGTACGGTTCCAACTTCAAATGCACAAATATATCTGGACTCCAGAAATGCGAGGTGTATAAGATGAAAAAAGGAAAGATTCGTGACAAGAGCCAGCGCACCATAGAAACATTTGAGAATCAGTATCCAAACCGTCCATACACGATAACCATCACGAATCCGGAATTTACGTCGGTTTGTCCCAAGACTGGCTTACCGGATTTCGGGACAATTACGGTGAATTATGTCCCCGCTAAGAGATGCCTTGAGTTGAAATCTCTCAAGTACTACTTTCTGGAGTATCGCAACAGGGGGATTTTCTATGAGGTGGTGGTGAACAAGATTTTGGATGACTTGGTCGCTGCCTGCAAACCGGTCAGCATGGAGGTCGTCGGTGAATTTAGTGTGCGTGGCGGTTTGACATCTGTTGTCACCGCAACTTATACTGCCGATCAGCGCCTCGTAGTCAAGCGAGATCGTAAGAAACGAAAGTGATAGGAGCGCTTGCACAGACTATGAAAATCGCCAAAGAGTTTCGCTGGGAGATGGGTCACCGACTCCCCTATCACACGGCTGGATGTCAGAATATTCATGGACATTCCTACAAGTTGATCGTCGAGTTGGAAGGTGAAGTGAATGACCGCGGTATGTTGGTGGACTATGGAGACATTAAGCGCATCGTTAAGCCACTTATTGACGAACTCGACCATTCCTTTCTGTGCTACGAAGGCGACGTCCTGATGAAAGAGCTTTTGAAGAAGGCGGACCTCAGAGCGATTTTCGTCCCTTTCTACGCAACGGCGGAGAATCTTTGCACCTATTTCATGCAACATCTGACAAGAGAACTGACGCGGGTTCCAGACGTCGGCGACAAGCAACGCGGAACGGTCAGGCGCATCAAGGTAAGGGTGTACGAGAAGGAATCAGCTTATGCGGAACTAACGAATGACGAATTTCGAATCTCGAATTTCGAATCGCAAATCGCGAAAAACAAAGAGTCCCTCTCCAATGAATCAGTTCAGCATTCGCAATTCGCTACTCACCCTTCTCGTGAGTTAGCCGTTGTCCTAGTCAGTGGTGGGATGGATAGCTGCGTGACAGCAGCCATAGCAAACCTGCAATATGACATGGCGTTTCTCCACCTGAATTACGGCCAACGAACAGAGAAACGAGAACTGAAAGCTTTCCATGATCTTGCTGATTTCTACAAGGTGGATAAACGTCTCGTTGTCAGTGTAACACATCTAAGCCAAATTGGTGGGTCCAGTCTCACCGACACAAACATAAAAGTGGCAAAAGCCGATCTCAAGCGAAAGGCAATCCCTACCTCGTACGTGCCTTTTCGGAATGCCCATATTCTTTCAGTTGCCGTCAGTTGGGGTGAGGTTATTGGAGCCACTAAGATATTCATTGGCGCCGTTGAGGAGGATTCCTCTGGCTATCCTGATTGCAGAAAAGAGTACTATGCCGCCTTTAACAGGGTGATTGAATTGGGAACGAAGCCGGAAACACATATTGAGATTATCACACCCGTGATTGATATGAAGAAATCGGAGATAGTGAAGAAGGGCATGGAGCTGAACGTACCACTCCATTTGACGTGGTCATGCTACCAAAACGAGGACAAAGCTTGCGGGATCTGTGATAGTTGCGCACTGAGGCTCAGGGGATTCTCTTTGGCTGGGATTGAGGATCCCCTCCCTTACGAAATGAAACCCAATTATCTTGAAATCTGTTCAAATGAGAACGAATTCAGGGCGGATGCATGAACTGTAGTAACCGCCGGGATCTCGGTTCGATCTTTAGCGAGCTTTGAAGGATCGTCGGAAATTCAATACATTTTTAGAAATGTCCTTTTTTTCTTGCTAAATTCCTCAATTTTGCTATATTATAGCCAACCTTACTGAGCTAACACCGCTGCGTTAAGACCGCAGCCCATACTTTTACCTGTCGAGTTCAAGAGCGGGTAAGAATGCTTCTAACCAAGCTATCGCCGTTTCCGGACCCCGCAAACAAATGTCTTCGAGAAGTAGATATCTCAAGGGAAAATCCATCATTCCCAAGCCTATCAGGAAGGACATCGCCGTTACTGAAATTGTTAATGAGTATTTCCAACCATACAATGCTGGACGGCTCAACGAGGCTTGCCATATTTTCGTTGAAAACATGCTCGAAACTGATGTAACGGTCGGTATGAGCATCACGGGAGCCCTCACGCCAGCTGGCCTTGGCGGCTCGTGCATTGTCCCCTTGATGAAAAATGGCTTCGTTGATTGGATTGTCAGCACGGGCGCCAACCTTCACCACGATACGCACTTCAGCATCGGCTTTGAGCTTCACAAAGGGAGTCCTTTCCTTGACGATAGAGCACTGCGGAAGGAAAAGATTATCCGCATCTACGACATTCTTTTTTGATTACAGGATTCTTCTCTCTACGGATTAGTTCTTCACACAGGTGATCACGGCTCTGGAATTCCAGAACGAAATGGGGACAGCAGAGTTTCATTACCACATTGGGAAATACGCTGCTGAACGAGAAAGAAGACTTGGTGTCCGACACAGCAGCGTTCTGGCGGCGGCTTACCGATACGGTGTTCCCATATACACCTCTGCGCCGGGCGATAGTTCTATTGGAATGAACATCGCCGCAATGGCGCTCCAGAAAAACAAGTTGAAAATTGACATCTCTCGTGATGTTAATGAAACTGCGGCGATTGTCTGGAATGCAAAACATCGCGGCGGCAAAAGTGGTGTGCTCGTCTTTGGCGGCGGTTCACCGAGGAACTTCGTCCTGCAAACGGAACCTCAGATTCAAGAGGTGTTGGGAATCACCGAGAATGGACACGACTACTTCCTGCAGTTCACAGATGCCCGATCAGACACGGGAGGGTTGAGCGCTGCGACTCCAGCGGAGGCGGTGACACGGGGGAAGATAGATCCGGACAAGTTACCGAACGCCGTGGTTTGTTATCTTGACGCTACTGTAGCAATGCCGGTACTTGCAGCATACGCTCTTTCGAAACACAAATCCAGAAAACTGAAGAGACTCTACGATTTGCGAGAGGAAATGTTCAATGAGTTGAGGTGTGAATACGATAGAAGGTCAAGCCGAGAAAAGACACTCAAATACCATTATGAAGGAAAAAAGATAGCCCAATGATCCTACACTCCGGCTGGAAATGACAGTAGTATGGGGGACAACATAATTCACTAACCATTCACCAAAAAGCAAAGGAGATATCATCATGGCTTACCCGGTAAAACTCACTGTGGATTATCCTGAGAAGCTTTCGAGGGGCATTCTCATCCTTCGGTTGCTGTTCGGCTGGCTATATGTCGGAATTCCACACGGCATTTGCCTCATATTCTATGGCATTGCTGCCTATGTGGTAATGATCATCGCCTGGTTTGCTGTTCTTTTCACGGGGAAGTATCCGCTGGGGATGTTCAACTTCGTTGTCGGATTATATCGGTGGGAGATGAGAGTCAATGCCTATATGCTGTTCTTGACGGATGTGTATCCTCCCTTCAGCGGGAAGGAATAGAGGAACCGACTGTGATGAAAGCATCCTTTGGTGAATTCAACGTCTTTCTCTTCTTCGTTCTTGAAGTGGCAGAGACTCGATTGAACGGGGATCAGAATGACTAGTACGCTCTCACGCAGGTGGAACACATTGGCGTCCGGCACTTCTGCTTGATGGCTTGCAGCAACACAGTGCCTTCAATTTCCAGCAGGCCTACATTATCTTTGAAGGAAACTGCCATGAGTACAACGCCCTCTACTTATTCTACATTGTTTCCAACGACGGTCGGCAAAATGTGTGGGGATATGAAGTTCTTGGGAATGTTCATGATGATCTATGGCGCGATTACCTGTATCGGTATTATCACTGCCCTCATTGGTGTTCCAACAATCATTGCGGGTATTAGACTTCGGGAATCGGCCGATTCTTTTTTGAACTATCTGAAAACGAACGATCCCCCGACGCTTGAAAATGCACTTGAACGACAAAGCCGATACTTTTTCATTCTAAAAGTCTTCGCCATTATCGGCATTATAGCACTGGCAATATATCTGGTTATTGTGTTTTTTGCGCTCATTGCTGCAACCTCTCGACATTACTAATAATCGTTCATTAGCCGACGATCAGGGTGTACATGGCTTACCCGGTCAGGCTTACTGTGGATCCTCGAGAAGAAATATCGAGAGGAATTCCCATCCTTCGATTGCTCTTGTCACGAGGAAGTATTCACAGGTGATGTTTGACTTCGCTGTCGGATTATATCGCTGGGAGATGAGAGTCAATGCCTCGATGATGTTCTTGACAGATGTGTATCCTCCCTTCAGCGGGAAGGAATAGAACGCAAACTGGAAGCGTCGTTCGGTGTGGTACCTTCTTGCTTCTGTTGTTTCAGGATTGCACCTGGATGTATTACCAAAAGGGTGCAATCCTGAGACGGTTGCTTAAGGTTATCGCTTCGCTGGAATTTGGTCTGTTAGGCTAACTTTTCTTAGAATGAAAGTATTTGGCGATAGGTCCATTACATTTCCTATCGGCTTCTTGACCGCCGCCGTCAATGCCGGGATTAAGAATCACGAAAGCGAGAAGCTCGATCTGGCGCTGATATATTCCGAGAGGATCTGTAGCGCTGCTGGTGTGTTCACACAGAATCAGGTGAAAGCTGCACCAGTTGTTCTTTGTCAAGAACGATTATCTGCTGCAGATGGAGGTAAAGCACAGGCAATTGTGGTCAACAGCGGCTGTGCCAATGCGTGTACCGGTGACCAAGGATACCAAGATGTCGTCGCAACGTGCCGTCTCGCTGCCGAGGCTCTGCAAATTTCAGAGGAACACGTACTCGTTGCATCCACTGGGGTGATTGGAACGTTTCTCCCGATGCAGAAAATCGAGAAGGGGCTTCGCGAAATTGCTGGAAACCTGTCTCCATTAAACGATTTAGAGACAGCGTTGGCAATTATGACGACTGATACGTTTCCAAAACGCATCGCCATCGAGGTGGAACTGATAGACGGAACGAGAACCCGCATCGGTGGAATCTCGAAAGGCGTGGGTATGATCCATCCAAATTTGGCGACATTGCTCTCTTTCATCACCACCGATGTCAGCATTGATTCGCGCATTCTGCAACGTGCCCTGAAATACGCTGCTGACCGATCATTTAATTGCATCACCGTTGATGGTGACACCAGTACCAACGATGCGGTGCTCGTCTTGGCAAACGGAATGGCAGGCAATCGAACCATCAACGACGAAGATGCAGACTACGAGCGGTTTGTTCAAGGACTGACGTTCGTGATGCGAGAACTTGCAAAGATGAATGCCCACGATGGTGAAGGTGCCACGAAGTTTGTCACCATTAAAGTGGAAGGTGCTCGGAGTTTTGAAGATGCCGTCAAGATAGGTCGCGCTGTCGCGGTATCTCCTCTTGTGAAAACAGCGCTGTTCGGTAACGATGCCAACTGGGGGAGAATCCTTTCTGCGGTTGGAAATTCGGGCGTTCTTGTTGATCCAAGTACGATCAATCTGTTTGTCGGCAATTTGATGATGACACAGAACGGCACGGGAGTGAGCTTCTCAGAAGAGGATGCAAAGAAAGTGCTCTCACAGAAAGAAATCGAAATTCGCATTGAGCTAAACCTGGGGAAGGAAGCAGCAGAGGTCTATACCTGCGATTTCAGCTATGACTATGTCAAAATCAACGCCGATTACCGGACGTGACATATCTTAATTCACTAACCATCTCACCAAACGAACGGAGGTAACAATGGGTAGGTTTGAAGAACTGAAAGAACTTCTCACCAGCTTCGAGAAAGACTTCATCAAGTTTTACGACAAAGGAAACAAATCTGCTGGCACACGGGTCAGAAAACACATGAACGAGCTGCGGCGCAAAGCACAGGAGGTTCGAAAGGAAGTCCAAGAAATGAAAGCAGCAACAAAGGTTGAAGAGAGTGTCGAAGCATCTCCGCCACCGCCTCCGCAGCCAGAACAGTGAGTTGCATTGCCTTTGTTGTGCTTGGTGAACGTATATGAAAGGAAGGGGCGTTCTATCGCCCTTTCCTTTTCAGTTTCCCTCGCCGGGCCTTATTCCTTCTCCGCACAGGTATCTCCCAGAGGTGCTGCTTCAAATCAACACAATCATCCACTGTGAAGTTGATCCCCTCTGATAGGAGAAGCTCTTTCATCAATTGTGGATCACCAAAGGCATGTTTGCCGCTCAACGCTCCAAACCGATTGACTACGCGATGACAGGGTAGTCCTTCCGGTGCACTATGCAATGCCCAACCTACAAACTGCGCTGAGACCCTCAGTCCCAGCCGCTCTGCAATTCTTCCGTACGTCGTCACCTTCCCATAAGGTATTCGCTCAACGATCCTGTAGACTCTTTTGAAGAAATCAGTTCTCCGTTTCACGGCGTTTCTCTGATTGTTTAGCGATTGTTAGCATCTCTAGCGAGAGGTATGTTGAGGAAACTGAACTGCTGATGGGTAAGAGATGACGGAATGAAAGCGAAGAAAATAAAAACGATCGCCGCAAGTCCGAAAACAAGTAGTCGCTTTTACAATGGTGTATAGTCGGCTTCTTCGATTAAGGTGTTCATACGCAGACTATCACATATATGATTCTGCCAGATAATATCCTAACTAATTCCATTGATATAATAATAGAAAACATTTTTACTTTAATTTCGTTAAATCTTTCAGCCATACCTCTAATGTCCGTAATTCATCGGTGCAAACAATATTTTCCTTCCGCAAAGAGTCATACGCATTATAGAGATTTGTTTCAATACTCTCAATGCTTAATATAGAGTATGTGACTGCTTCGATTACTTTTTCCGTGTATTTATACATCGGAATCTCTGAGATAAAATCTTTCATGTCGTCATGGGGATTTCTTTTTTGAACTGCAGTTGCATTAATGAAACCAAGTTGATAATCATACAACCACATTATCGGCTGAGCAATTAATCCACGCAAAATATCTGTAAACCTGAATGTAACATGAGCCGGCAAATACAACAACGGAAACAATTCCTTTCTGATGATTGTATTTTGAGTGTTAAATGGACTCAGAGTACCTTTGCCAAGAACAACAGGCTCACGTTCGATGAAATTGCAGGATGAATTATTTGTAAGACGATAGACTGCATCAACGTCAGCATCTTGATCTGTCAATCCTTGCCATATTCCAATTTGGCATTCCCTTGTGGAAATACATTTATCAAGCTCAAATTGTGTTGTAACGAATTTTAAGGGAAGTCCCCGGGGCCAAATATTTTGCTTAGTATAAAGTTGATAGATATTAACAAAACCTTTGTTCTCTTCGATATAATTGTATGTATTTTTAAACTCCGGGAATATCCAATGTTCTTTGGGAATAATATCGTCATCGATATCAACAATATATTCTGCCCCGTATCGGATCGCTTTCAAATATCCCAGCATCTTCCTGCAATAATGATTAAAGGGTAATAATGCGGCTAATTCAAAGTCCATTGCCTCCTGATGATTCACAGATAAAAAATCAGCATTTTCACAATGCCAGTCCGCAGGCGTTTTACGGTCTCCGACGACAATCAGCTGGTAATCCTGCATTTTTGAAAATGCAATAACTCCCTCTGTCGGATCGAAGATGGAAGTAATGACGATAGCTTTTTTTATGTTTTTATTATCCATTGCGACAGTTTGATGGGGTGTAAATAAAGATAGTTCGGAGGGAAGTCATTTAACAACAATTGCAAATCGTTTTCGTATCTACTTAATATTTGATACTCTTCTTTTGTCCACAATGCTCCGCTTACAAATGGTAAATCCATTTCCGTAACAATTTCCTTAGCTGATAACACTAATGCAGTAGGTAATCCAACCTCAACGAATAATTTTGTTGCAGCAAAAACACCGCAATAATGACAGAATTGCTTGATGGTATTTGAACTGACGACAAAGATATCCGAATAACTTCCTACAAGAGGATATGAAAGATGATACTTCTTATTCCGAATCTTACTATTGATAAAACGGACAAGAAATACTTTATTACGTTTTATCTTCTTTATCCAATCGTTAATCGTAGACGGAGTTTCCCAAATCTGCTCGAATCTTAGCGGTTTTATCTCCAGTCCGAATTTTCTGAACGCTTCCAATGCGGCTTGATAATCAGGGAGTTGATTGCTTACTTCAATGCCTGATACGCCTATACGCCAGTGAAAAGCTTCGCCAATCCTTGGCCAATACTCTTCGCGTTCATGTAACGTAATGAATCCGGATAAAAAACAACTATGAGAATTTAACTGTAAAAGCTCAGAGCAATTATTTTCATTGATCATCGGATTGAGCAACAGATCATCGGCAATAAAAAAATAATGATCGTACTCATCGCTAAAGTAACTTTTGAGTCCCTGGGCAATATACCCTTGAAAATAAAATGAACATTCGTATACCGGGATGACATTCGATTCATTGCCATTATAGAAGGGAACCAAATGATAGATAGCGCAGAATCTGTCCTTATAGAGATGTTCCAGAATTTCGATATTTCTATTGTATTGATGATTATAAATAATAACCAATGCTACTTTATTCATATTATTGTTGCATTATTCTGTAGTCACCCTTGCCTTAATCGAAACTAACTCAGCGCTTCGATGAGTCGATCATTTTCCTCGCGGAACCTCACAGCGACCCGTATATATGCTCTGCCATCACTAAACTTCGAAAAAGATCCTTGATATATAGATGTTCCACCTGATGGGGCGAGCGCAGAGCCATTCTTGGACGCTCAACTGGCCGTTCAGAACGCCTCCCACCGGCTTGCATCATCCTGCTCCTAAATATGTTTTTTGTGACGACTTCTAGTGATTTTTTCGTATGATGCAGCCGAAGCGAAACCGATTCTGTGCATAGTTCGACACGCAGCCGTCGAACAGTTCACACTCAAGCTCACGCGCCTTTGCCTGCGCATCAAACCAATCCCGCGCGTAGTAGGTGTGTTGCAGCCCAGCGTACTTCTTTTCGTATTCTCCCGGGCTTAAGATATCCCGCCTCACGGCCTCTGATTCATCTTTGGTGCGCATATCCGGCACTTCCAGCACAGCAACCGCGATCCTGGCCTTTTTTATCATCCGATCCAGTACTTCAGCCGCATACTCGACGTCGAAGTAATGAAACACGCCGTTTGCGATCACGTAATCGTATTGCGGCGTGATTTCCGTGTTCCTCGCTTCCAGCACTTTGAAATCACCGTATGGCATGACATGGGCTGCTATGCCGAGGAGACCTCTGGCGTAATCGAGTCCACCGACCGTAAGCGAAAATTTCTCACACAACGTGTACAGGAATGCCCCAGCGCCGCAACCTACTTCGTAGACCGTCGCCCCGTCCTGTATACCAAGTTTCTGGGCGATGAACGTGGCATAAGTTCGCCAGTCGCCCACTTCAATTCGACCGGCCCCGGTATCAAAACCATCCAGCTTGATGAGACTTTCCAGATCCAGATCTCCGGTCGCTGTTCTGCGATTCCAGATTTCATTCCAATGCTGCGTCATTGTTGCTCGTCCTTCGTTGCGGGGTGATCAGCTATCGTCTTCAATATCCTGCGGCGCAACAGAGTGCTGCTTATTCCCTCCGTACGCGGTACGATCAGAATTCGTGCCACGTCAATGGGAATGCTATCGTCATCGCCATGAACCAGCAAGTTGATGTTGTGCATATCAAGGAAGGATTCATCTATTGACCACGGACTTGGTACGACCCCGTCAACGTACTTGATTGCTTCCAGTATCTCACGGCGTTCTTCAAAGTTTAGCTCCGGCTGATATCCTTTATTAGCAACGATCTCTTCGTCCGTGGTTAAAGCCACGATTACCTCTCCCAGCTCTTTGGCAGTCCTGAGAATACGGATGTGGCCGTGGTGGATGAGTGTAGCCGACATATTGACCATTATTCGTTTCACCTGGTTTTTCATGTCTTGCTCCCTCCGCGCATCGTAACCGTTGTATTTGGGATTTCTAGACTATCGAGAATGCCCGCATCAGCCGACCTTCCCAAATGTACTTCACCCAGGTGACAGACCACACTTCCCTTCACACTGCTGCGCGGTCTATAAAGAATTGCACGCGGATCTCGACTTCTAATTTCGCAATCTACATGCGTGCATAAGAGCGGCTGATAGTTATTGGGCAATGTCAAATGATTGCTCATTCGCCGCAGAAACACCTGTTTATTTTCCACCACGGCAGCACGGAAATCATCATGTTTTGGAAGCACATCCATCAACGAACAGAGAGAGTGATACGGTCCTGTCATTCGCTTCTCGAGGTGAGTGTCCAATCTGAGATAGAATGAATCGACCTCCACCGTTGCAGATTCATTGAATGCTATAAAGCAGGCACCGGTCAATCCAAACAGACCCTTACAAGAGCTATATCCAATGACATCTGCAAATTCATGTCCTGTCTCCAAACCGATGGAAGCCGCAGCGTCAAGCATTAGGTGCGCACTTAATCGTTTCGCCATTTCACTTAACGATTCGATCGGCAGCTTCAGGCCACAACTGGTTTCTGTATAGCAGGCGAGGACCCAATCAAAATACCCTGCCACGTTCTCGAGGTTATTCCAATTGACACTGACTACTTCTGTAACTGCACCACCGCGACGCATCGCACAATCGGCAAGCCATCTCAGACGATCAGAATAATAGCCTGTTGAAACAACAATGACTCGACCGTAGAGAAAATTCAATGCCATAATTTCCAAAGCAAGGCTCGCGGAACCCTGCATGCGAGCGATGTTCCGATGGGATGTCATCGTTTTTAGTGCATTGAGGACCTGCTTTTCAAGATTTGTGTAGTCATCATCACCGCGCCCGAAACATGGCCGCAGGCCCGACAAATTCTCGGGGAGCAGACCCGCGGGACCGGCCGTGAACATCATCTTGCGTTCGTTCTGTCCTGCCACAAAGTCCTCAATAGATTCATTTTGCTTTTTCATAAAAATTCTCTTGAAGGAATTGCATAAAATCAATTTTGTTTTGTGCGGGTGTCCTGCCGGGACGCCCCAGGTCTGCCCGCGCCCCCTTCTTACATTTTATTTCCAAAAAAGAACTCGATCCACTTCCCAGCATTGATTTGACCTTCGTGATGATCTCGTCCGAAGCTATGGCCCTGGATACACGGCCATACCCGCAGGCTGTGGCGATTTGTGTAAAATCAATGACAGCTCCTTTCGTTGGCTGTCCGCCAACGGAATCGTGAGCCCCGTTATTGATTAAAACATGCAACAGATTGGAACAAGTTGAACTGATCGCCAACCCTCCCATGTGCATCAGCACTGCGCCGTCACCGTCGAGACAAACTACATAACGATCTGGTCTGGTAATCGCAATGCCGGCAGCGATTTGACCAGCAAGCCCCATCCCTCCAACTGTCAGGAAATCTCTCTGATGTCCGCTGCCAGAGGCCTCGCGCAACTCATACAATTCCCGCGACGCCATGCCGGTGGTCGAAACAATCGGCACCTCATCTGGAAGAGCAGCGATCACGGTGGCTATTGCTTCCTCGCGCGTCAATTGCTTTTCTTCGTGTTCAGTGTTTGTCAGCGCACACGGAGCAAATGTTTGCTTTCGCACAACCAAAGCAACAGGCCCTGGCCTGGACAGTGCGATCTCAACCAGTTCGCTGAATATGGGCTCGATCGTTGTCGTGCTGCTATCAACAATTCGATAGGGGATATCCAAAATCTCAAGTTGTGGTATTGTAGTTCGGCCCTGTTTCACATGTTGGGGTTCATCATGGAGCTGGCTGCCATTGGCGAGAACCTCGCCCCGCCAACCGATCATGAATACCATGGGCACACCATATACCAGCGGATCGGCAAGGGATGTTACTGGATTGATCGCATTGCCTAGGCCGGAATTCTGCAGATAGACCAACGGTGGCCGGCATGTGGCAAGATAGCTTCCAATTGCCAAACCCACTGCCGAACCTTCATCGGTTGCTATGATATGCCGCGCAGGCGGAAAACGATTTGTAATACATGCGCAAACATCCTTTAACAAGGAGTCGGGCACGCCGGTTACAAATCGGATGTCCGATCTTTCAATTGACTCGACGAATTCTACTGGCTCAATCATTTTCTCGTCCCTGGAATCAATTCGAGGATTTCATTGATACTCATAATGTAAGAATCTACTTCAGCTGAGCGGGCGTGATGAAGAATCTCGTGAGCAACACGCTGCATGGCAGGTATTGCGGCGCGTAATAAATGGTTGGCGTAGATCACAATATTAAATCCGTGAGCTTCAAGTACATCCTCCATGCAGGTATTGTAGCTGGTCGGCACACACACAAGGGGCACACTTGGAAAATCCCTGCGAAAGATACGAGCGAACTCGAGTACCTCGTCTGGTTCTTGCTTTCGGCTGTGGATCATGATACCGTCCGTTCCAACATTTACATACGCATGTGCCCGTTCAATCGCGTCTTTCATGCCTTTCTCAAGTATCAGGCTCTCAATTCTTGCGATTACAATAAAATCCTCGCCAATCCTGGCTGTTCGGCCGGCGCGAATCTTGTCACAGAATACTCCAATGTCCTCCTGGCTTTGCACGATCTCCCTGCCGAACAGAGAGTTCTGTTTCAGCCCTTTCTTATCTTCAATGATGACTGCTGAAATACCAAGCCGTTCCATTGAGCGAACATTCAGTTCGAAGTGTTCCGGCTTGCCTCCCGTGTCGCCATCAAATATGAGGGGCTTGGTGGTCACTTCAAAAATATCATTCACATTTGAAAGGCGACTGCTGAGATCCAGTGCTTCATTATCCGGTTTACCCCGGGTTGTTGAATCCGTAAGCGAGCTGGACCAAAAGCCGTCAAACTGCCGTACCTTGCCATTGACTTCTACCTTTGCATGCTCTGCAACAAGGGCGGAAATTGGGTTGTGTGTTTCTATGAAACGAGAAAGCGGCTTTGCTGCCAATAATCGCTTCAGTGTCTTGCGTCGCATATCCGGTGTTGTTCCCAATCCCTGCAACTGAGTGAGTATTGCATTAGAGGAAACCCCCTGCGTATAGGGGACTTCGATTAATTTTCCCCCGTATTCCGCAAGCGCATCAAGAGCTTTCTGACGATAGGGAGCTAACGGACCTTCAAGCCAATCATCGCCGTGAACCATAAAGTCGGGGCGATAGCGTCTGAGATTCGGCGCATAATCCCATTCGTCCTGAGGGACGACTCGAGCCACTCCGGAAATATTCTCGATAATTCTCTTCCGTTGCTCGTATGTAAGGAAGGGTAACCGCTTATGATCCGCCACGGCGGCATCGGTAAGCAGTCCAATCACCACATCACCGTACCGGCGTGCATGCTCAATAATATTAATATGACCATGGTGCAACACGTCAATGGTCATTCCAATATAAACAGTTGACATGAATTCTACTCCTAAAGAAAATTCTATTCGGACCTTTTACTCTTGGGATATACTCTCATACTGCGTTCTGATCATGAATTTCATGCTTGCAGGAAATCTGTTTCCTGTTTGAAGTAAATTATGCCAGTATATCACGCAGATATGCAGCTATGCGTTCCCCAGCGCCGCCGGTAAACATTCCCATATTGATATTTTCCTGATGGCGCTCACGTACACGTTTCAATGGATCTGTTCCGCTCTTGAGCTGTTGAATAAAAGCCGTTATCTCGGCCTCAGAATTAGCGACGTAACAGCTCCTGAGAATATCGTCTCGTATCGTTTCATCGAGACCCCAGCCGTCTTCGCGATGTAAGTACATTATCGGATTTCGCGTCGGCGCATACTGACCCAGAAAGCTCGATGCATCGCTGATCAGCATATCCGACCAGCGGAACACTCCGTAATAATCATCCCCGTCGTAAAGGTAATATCTGTCGCCGGCAAAGAAATTTCGAAATACCTCTTCCGACGTGAGGTTCGCTCGCTTCAGCGTCCCCATCAAGCCCGGATGCGGCCTGAACACAAGGAAACAGTCTTCATTCTCATTAATAAAACTTCGTATAAGATTTCCGTATCGGAGGAAGGTACTCCAGCCATTGACCGTGTGATGTGGCGCATAGATGATCTTGAACTTTCCGGCACTTGCAGTACGAATCCCTTCCGGAAGTGCATCCGATGAAGAATCGGAATAGTAGCGATCGATGACAGGAAGACCCAGGGGGACTACACGACGCGACGCAACACCTCCGTATTTTCTATAAGAGTCCCGAGTCACCTTTGACCGTGTAAAAATCCGCCAGGCATGCTTCTGCCGGTCAAAACCGAATGTCTGTTTCGAGAAATGCCCAGCCTTATCAGAGAAATCGATGCCGTAGGGGATGTATACAATCTTGGCGTACTGAAGCAGGTTTGCCGTTCGAAAATCAGAGGGGATGAGGTCATCGTACGGAGTCGAAGTGACAATGATATCCGGCTTCAGCAGGTCAAACCGGATTCGGCTGTTGATGCCGTCGAGGTATTCGATATTGTTTTGTCGAAAAAATGATGAGCAATCCGATGGAAAAAGCCAATTGAACCCAATGTTGACAACATGAGTCGTGAAGAGCGGATCGGAAACGCACGCTCGATATAATGAATCAAGCGACCACCAATCCAATGGATCGGTTCCAAGAAATACGATTCGGATAGGTATCTTCCCAAGTTTCAACTTGCGAATTGCCCGTCTGAGATGAAATAATATGGACACGCGACATTTTTGCCCGGTGAAATTCATATGTCTTTTTTGCTTTATTACTTAATGACAAGCCATCTTTAGAACAAATCGAGTTGATCTGATGGAAAAGACTTTATCTTCGATGGGAAAAAAGTCACACCCTATAATCATAATGAATAGTTGTGATTTTCGATAGCTGAAATTTCAGTATACATTTCGTCCATTCAACAAGACTGAGTTCTTTTAGAATTCTTCGAGCCTCGCGCTGGTAGAGACGGCATTGGACTTTGTTTCCTTCCTTCCTCTCATGATCGGCAAGCACCTGATAGAGTTCGGCGATGTTTCTCCCCAACTGATCGTGATATTTGAAATGAAGATGCTCATCCACGGCGGCAAACACCCGGATGCCGCTTTTCGCTCTGTCCCATTCGCTTTTCGATGTCCAGATTCCGTTGGGATGTACTCGATACACAGCCATAAATCTATTGATGAACCCGATTTTTCCTCGTATGGCATGGAGCACATAGAACGGCCAGTCGGTAAAGTCCAGACCGTCAAACCAAAGAGGATATTCCAAATCCGGATAGTTCCGGAACATACAGGAAGCCAAGCAGATAAAATTCCCCGCAAACAGGTCGTAAATATCACTCTCTTCTTTTTGATCCTCATTCGACAGATACAGGACCTTCGAACCGGACTCATCACGGCCTTCCACGCGATGAATACACATAGAGAATTCCCGATTGGCCTCGAGGAAATCGGCCTGCATTTGCAGTTTTACCGGATCAGTCCAGTAGTCATCCCCCTCACAAATTGCGGTATATTTACCTTTGCAGGCGTCGAATGCGCGTTTTGCATTCATCACCGCCCCCACATTGTGGTCCGACGTTATCAACTGTATCGTCTCGGGACATCGCCTTGCATAGTCGGCGACAATGTCCTGCGTACCATCAGTACTGCAATCGTCGGCAATGATGTACTCAAAACGAAAATTTGTTTTCTGCGGCAGTATACTTTCAATGCACTCTCTGATATACCCTGCCTGGTTACAGGTTATTGTCACTACCGAGACAAATGGTAAATCCTGGTTCATTGGTTACTTTCCGGACTTATGGTCAGAAGAGAACATGATGCCTACCATCCATTTCCCACGTGAGAGAATGGACAACCTCGACGGTCCACCCTGCCTGACACTCAAGTGTGATTTCAGCCACCGCGTCAAAATGCCTTACAGCAGTTCACACTCATATAGCATCCTGCCGATCTCCTCGGCTGAGTTGAACATCATGACATTGATGATCGACAGATCTCCGATAAAACCTTCCTGAAATTGTCTGTACTTCCGCGGAAGAGATCTTAAGAAATGTAATTCGATGTCGTGTTTCTTGAATTCTTCTTTATCGTACAGCGAGATTCCTCCGATAGGATTAATATAGACATCCGCACCTGTCACTTTGCAGATTTCGATAATCTTCGCCTCACCCTTCAGTAAGTTATTCTTCGCCAAATCTGATGATCGTGAAAAAAAGGCTCCGATATTTAGATATGCACAAACATTTTTCAGGGATTCTTCGACATACCTCGAAAGACTGATTTCGGAATTATTGAAGCTCCGTTCCAAAAGTTCTATAACCGGACCGAAGTAGGGTGCTTTTCTATAACTTTGTATTATGGTGGTAAGAAGTTCTTTCCTGTTTTTACCGATTGTGATTTCGTTTATTTTTTTATTTTGACTCGCACGTTCCAGTTCGAGAGTTATGTACGAAGGTTTTGCATTTACGATAATTCTATTGCGATTAATCCAGCCTTTCTTGATAAAATTCACGTCATCATAGACGACGTATGTATCAACGTGATGAATGAGTTGAAAATACCCTACATAGGGGAAAAAATAGGGCTGCATAATAGCAACTTTCATAGAACAGATGCCTTAATAGTGGAAACAATTTTCCTGATATTGTCTTCACTTAAACCGTGGAAAATCGGTAAGCAGAGAACTTCCACCGAAATTCTCTCTACGATTGGAAGATTCTTCATATCTGCAGAAGCCAAATCTTTATAGAATGGAAGCCGGCTGATGAACGGGTAGAAATATCTGCGGGTAAAGATGTTCTGTTTCTTCAATTCTTTATAGAGTTCGTCGCGAACCGAAGTGTTTCCTTTATTGCGGACGAAGATCAGGAAATGTGAAAAATTATGCTGGACATTCTCGATCTCGTTGAAGAATGTTATTCCGTCCAGACTCCGTAATTCGTTTCTATACATCCGTGCGATTTCTTCTCGTTTTCGTATTGCTCCGTCGACATGCCTCAACTGGAGGAGTCCTAACGCGGCCTGGAATTCGTTCAGCTTGGCATTGATACCGGGTGTGATGACCGTTGTTTCGTCCATATACCCGAAGTTCTTTAAAAAATTGATCTCGCGCCTCGTTTGCTCATCGTGGCAGACGATTGTGCCCCCTTCGAAGGTTGTATAAACCTTCGTTGCGTGAAAGCTTAACACCGACATATCACCAAAATTCAGCAGAGACCCGCCGTTCACCCTGACACCGAAGGCATACTTGCCGCTCAACGCTCCAAACCGATTGACTACGCGATGACAGGGTAGTCCTTCCAGCGCACTATGCAATGCCCAGCCCACAAACCGCGCTGAAACCCTTAGTCCCAGCCGCTCTGCAATTCTTCCGTACGTCGTTACCTTCCCATAAGGTATTCGCTCAACGATCCTGTAGACTCTCTTGAAGAAATCAGTCCTCTGTTTCACAGCGTTTCTCTGATTGTTCAGCGATTGCGAGCCTCTCTAGCAAAAGGCATGTTGAGGAGACCGAACTGCTGATGAGAAAGAGATGCCGGAAAGAAAGCGAAGAAAATAAAAACGCCCATCAAGATCAATATCGAGATGGGCTTGGGAACTCACATTTGCTCCCCTGCAAGTCGCTGCGCTCGACGTATCGCTTTGACTCGCTTCATGCGTTTCCTGATAGAGGGTTTTGTGAAATACGTTCTCCTCTTGTATTCTTTCAGCACCCCCGACCGTTCATATTTCTTCTTAAAGCGTTTGATCGCGCGATCAATTGGTTCATTCTCTTGAAGCGCAATGCCGACCACTAAATATCACCTCCTCGCTTCGCTCTGCAGATCCCGTCTGCAACTTGATGACTCTCAGTTATGATCATTCCTCCGTTTATTAACTTTTCAACGAGTTTGCACTCACTTGATTCTTCAAGCGTGCTAAATATAACAAATTATGAGTTTTAAGTCAAGATTTTTTTTCTCAGCGGGCTCGAAATTCCATCGCAGCCTCTCCTGCCTAAATAAGTAGGACGCTATCTTGAATCCCTTTAACCGCAGGGGATCCACATGTTCAATCCACTACGGAGACCAATCAGCCGCCCGAGTTTCTCATTGAGTGTCATCACCGAAAGGAATGAATCATTCTTCCGCTCGGTTGCCGTTCAACGATAGGGAGATCCGCCTGCCAAGCCAATGGCGGCAGAGGCGGCAAGGATGATAAAGAGCCAGAAAGGTCTTCTGGATAATCTCTCGGGTTTAATGGGACATTGCGTTTTGAAGTCTATTCTTCACTTCTATCCTGAAGATACCAGTGGCAAGCTCCGCACCGCGCTTGTCAAACTCCTCCCAACTAATTCCGCTCGAATTCCTCCCTCCCCACCGCCATGACAACACACGTCCGTTCGATAACACTACCAATCTTCTGGGGAGGAGTGGGAAGAGTGGTTTCACTCGCCACCAATTCTCGCACCACGACCTTTCGTACCCAATTTGACGCGAGATCAACATATAGATCTCCGCTGTAATGTGAACCCCCCATAGTAGTCACTTCGAAATCCGGCATCGGACGCATGATCATTTTGAATGAGCTTTCTCCTGAATCGAATTCCACGAGTGCGCACGCTGCATGGTCAATCATGCCAATCCCTTTGAATTCGAGCGTGATCTCTCCATTCTTGAACGAAGATCCCTTCAAAAATTGACTTCCCAGATTTGTGGGAGCTTCAGAATGAGCCGCCGAATGAACGATTCTGTCCCCAACGTGTCGTAGATCTTGTATGCCATTTCCATCAGTCGTTCTTTCCGCCAGCTCGTTGCAGAAACTGTGAAAGTCAATAAACGAGTTGTAGGCTGAATACGATTGAACCTGCGTCAACGCTTTGCCTTGACTGTCGCTGAGACTGTCAAATTTCGCGTGATCTATGCCAAAGACCTGCCCCTTTTCGTCCAGACCAGTCTTCGTTCTTCTGAATGTGTATGTCCATCCTTCGAGTCCTGGGATCGTGACTGGTGAGACGTTCCCTTGTTGGATAGATAGTCTCTTGCACTTGCAGATAAGGTCATCTGCACCAGAGCCACTCTTGGGTGTGCACTCGAGGAAGAGCCTGCGTGTGGTAACTTCCTGGGGTTTGCCATCTGGTGCGAACTGTGTTACCTTTGACTCCATCTTGTAGTAGTGTGTTTCCTCCGATCGCCTTCCCCCGAGATCAAAGTCCTTCTTGAGACAACTTGTCATCGGATCCTGGGCTGCAACCCGTCCACCCGTCATCACGCTGGCAACAACGACTGACAACAGAAGTATGCGGTACGGTTTCATTTGTGCCCCCGTTAACTCGAACGGTCAACAACTGACGACTACTTCCGGTTCTTAAGATGGAACACTAATCCACCAGCGATCATCACACATCCCCACCACAAACCCGGATGTGTTTCAGCAAGTACCGTTCTGTGAGCCGACGGCACAAATAATTCAATTATCGCCGCCAGAAGCACTAATCCGCCCATCTCAAGCAAGACGAGACTCACCAAGTACCAAATGGATTTCATCTTTGAGGTTTCAGGTGTCATGTGTGTGTTCCTTCTCACCAGAAATAGATATTGAGAATCACTAATACAATCACGGAGAGAATTGCATAGAACTCCGGCTTTTTCACAAAGGGGATGTTTTCGTCCAGCGTGTCCTTTGTCAGTCCTTTTACGAGGCCGACCAATTCTTCATCGGGCTTGGGTTTCGTGAAGAAACTGACAACGATTGTTACGAGAAAGCAGATGAGCCATGCCCACCATGCGCGCCAGAAGTTCGCAGCCATGTCGCTTCCAACGCTCGACAGAGTGATGAACGTTGCTTCAATCCACTGGAACTTGACGGCAAGGAACAGAAGGAACGACGATCCCATGCCAGCAACAAGTCCCCAAAAGGCGCCATTGGGCGTAATCCGGCGGACAAACATGCCGAGCAGCATTGTCGCAAAGAGCGGCGCATTGACCCACGAGAAGATCGCCTGCATGTAGTCCATGATGCTTGGAAAGCTCTTCGCCCAATACGCGGTCACGATGCTGATGAGAACACCTACCAACGTCGCCATGCGTCCCATCCAAAGCAGATTGGTCTCCGAGGCATTTCTGTTGATGACCGATTTATAGATGTCGTATGTCCAGACAGTATTGAACGCACTTATGTTGCCTGCTTGTCCGGCCATAAATCCCGCTAATAATGCCGTCACCCCTAAACCGATCAATCCCGTCGGATAGTAGCGTGAAATAAGCAGCGGCAATGCCGAATCGTAGTTCACTTTTCCCCCATCGCTCAGCAGAGCAAATCCGCTGTTTGGATCCTTGGACAATGCAATGGCAGTCAGACCAGTGAGGATGACGATGAACGGGACCGCCATCTTAAAGAAGGAGGCAATGATAGGTGCCATGCGGGCTGATCGCAGATCTTTGGATGAGAATGTTCGCTGCACAACGAGAAAGTCTGTCGTCCAGTATCCAAATGACAGGACGAATCCCAGACCGAGCACGATGGCAGGCCAGGTTACCTCCATTCCATTCTTCGACGCGTCCGCGGAGGTTGACCAGAGAGTATTAAACGACTCGGGCAGTCGCTGCATGATTTCAGAGATACTCCCAATCTCAACGATTCCCAAGACGGCGACGAGAAACAATCCAAACCAGATGAGGAAGAACTGTATGATTTCGGTAAAGATCGCCGACATCAGTCCGCTCATTGTCACGTAGATAGCAACGGTGAGTGCTGAAGCCCACATACTCATGTTCCAGTCCCAGCCGAGAAACGTGCGAAGCACGAGGGCCATCGCATAGAGATTGATTCCGGAGACGAGCAGTGTCATGATACCGAAGGCAATGCCGTTCAACACACGTGTCTTCTCGTCAAACCGGAGCTTCAGATACCCGGGAACTGATTTGATGCGGCTGCTGTAATAAAACGGCATCATGTAGATGGCGAGAAACAACATTGCGGGGATGGCTCCGATCCAGTAGAAGTGCGCCACGTACATCCCGTACTTGAACGTGTTCCCTGTCATGCCCAGCAGCTCCAGCGCACCGAGATTGGCGGAAAGAAATGCCAGTCCCGCGACCCAGGAACTGTTCTTGCGTCCCGCGAGGAAGAAATCGTTCTCGCTCGTTGTGAATCGTTTCAGGTAATACCCGATGCCGAGCACGAACGCAAAGTACGACACGATCACAAGCCAATCAATAACGCCTAGACTAATGGTTGTCATGACTTTATTCCAGATTTTTGTAGAATGGTTTTGAACCTATCTGCTCCACCGAAGCTCGCATTCACACGAGAGCTTGTCTATTGCGAGCTTGAACTCTCCTTTCCCCAATGCCTTCACCTCTTTCGCCGGCGGAGCGATACCTCCATAGGGGTTGTTCACTTAGAATATGAAATCGTCTGGCACCATGCTCACATCCATTCCTGCCATCACAGCCATCCTCACAGGATCCCTGCGCAATTCAATGCTACGGTCGTGTCCATGTAGGCGTTTGATATCCTCCCAATCAGACGTGGATACTTCCCACTCAGAAGCGCACGATATCGTTATAAATGATGAACACCATCAGCAGCATGAGCAGTGCAAAACCGACTTGCTGAAAAATGATTTTCACGCGGCTGGGTATCTCCCGCTTGAAGATCTTCTCATAAAGCAAAAATACCAGATGTCCACCGTCGAGGGCTGGGAAGGGCATGATGTTGACCATTGCCAACATGATGCTAAGCGATGCTATGAACCACAAAAACGTTCCGGCTCCGATTGCGGCGGATTGCGTCGCAAACTTGGCAATCATGATTGGTCCGCCGACCGCCTTGGAAAAAGGCACTTTCCCCGTGATAATCCACCCGATGGATCTCACCACCATAACCCCCGCACCGACAACATCGTTGGTACCCGCAGCAAACGCCTGGAAAACGCTATAGCTCACCCGCTTCACCGGACCTGTATATAGAGAACCGATTCGGATTCCGATTCTGCCATCAGCATTGGGAGTTACTTGCCCGCTCATCGTCTGCTCTCCACGTTTCCATTCAATCGTGATTTCCTTCTCAGGGTGGCTATGAATGAAGTCCGTGATTTGCCGCGGGCTAGGATTGGAGATGTGACCAACGGCAGTAATCACGTCGTTGGGTTGCAGGCCGAGACGTGCTGCCGGAAGGTCGGGTTCGACTGCATCAATGTATGATATGAGATGGCTGGGGGAGATGCCAAATGATTCATCAAGAACATCGGGGACGTCTTTCCTCGGAACACCTATCTCGAGTGTCCTGCCGTTTCTTAATACTTTGAACGACAGATCCTCGCCGATGCGATCCACGAAAATGGCATTCTGAATATCTTCCCAGAAATGCATCTCCACCCCGTTGATGTAGAGGATCTTGTCTCCAGCTTGAAGTCCCGCTTTGTCTGCAGGGCTGTCTTTCACCACGGTACCAATCTCCGTGACCTCGCTCATGATTCTGCCGTTGACAAAGCTGAGTCCCGAGAAAATGACAAGCGCCAACAAAAGATTCATCAAGACGCCTGATACCATCACGAAGAGTTTCTGGTACGTAGGCTTTGAGCGAAACTCCCACGGCTCAGGTGGACGATTCAAGAATTCCGTATCCAAGCTCTCATCAATCATGCCAGCGATCTTGACGTACCCACCGATGGGTATCCATGAGACACAGTAGTCGGTGTCACCTATTTTCTTTCCGAACGCGCGAGGTGGAAACCCAAGCGAGAATCTATCAACGCGCATGTGGCAGACTTTAGCAGCGAGGAAATGCCCAAGCTCGTGAACGAACACTAGGATTCCAATCGTGATAAGAAAGTAAAGGATATTGTTAAGAACTGCCATGTGGCTCTATGTCCCCCTCTTTGATTGCCAGATCATTCAGGTTGATGTTGCTGTGCTTATCTGCGCTCTTGTCGCTCGGTCAACTTCGATGATTTCCTCCAGCGTGGGGCGCTGTTTGGTACCATGCTGCTCCAGCGCCGTCCGAATCAGGATCGGTATATCGCTGAACCGGATTCTGTTTTGCAGAAATCTCTCAACAGCAACCTCATTAGCAGCATTCAGCACCGCGGGAGCGGTCCCCCCCATCTTCAAGGCTCGGAACGCCAGAGCTAGACATTCAAACTTCTCTAAATCAGGTTGGCAGAAGGTCAACGCACGCAACGCCGCAAAATCAATCCGTTGATAATCCGATGGCGCTCGATTCGGATACAGCAGCGCATACTGAATCGGAATCTTCATATCGGGAACACCGAGCTGTGCTTTCACTGATCCGTCTATAAACTCCACCATCGAGTGGATAATGGATTGTGGATGAATCACCACCTCGATTTTTTCCGGGGGCAAGCCAAACAGCCAATGTGCCTCGATTACCTCCAGCCCTTTGTTCATTAGAGTCGCCGAGTCAATTGTGATCTTGTCTCCCATTTTCCAATTCGGATGGCTCAGCGCCTCAGCGACAACAATGTCGCCGAACTCACCTCTTTCTTTGTTGAGGAAAGGACCTCCCGACGCCGTTAGAATCAAGCGGGCGATGTTTGCTCTGTCTTCACCGACAAGGCATTGGAGTATCGCGCTGTGTTCGCTGTCAATAGGAAGCAAGTTCACCCCGTGCTGCCTCACCAAGTTCATGACAATCTCACCGGCAGCGACAAGGGTTTCTTTATTCGCCAAGGCAATATGTTTCCCGTGTTGGATTGCTTTGACGGTCGGTTTCAAGCCAGCGAAACCCACAAGTGAGCTGACAAGCACATCAACATCTTCACGCGTCACAATCTCTAAGAGTCCTTCCTCACCAGCAAACACTTCTATCGTTCCATTCACCATCTTCCTAAAGGCGGTAGCCGTGTTCAGATCAAGAACGCCAACACCTCTCGGATGAAACTTTGATACTTGCTTCAAGAGCAGTTCTATGTTCTTGTTGGCAGTAAGGTAAGTAACATTGAACTCCGCGGGAAAATGCTCAATGACTTCCAAACTGTTTCTGCCAATAGATCCTGTTGAGCCAAGTATGGCAATATTCTTCATCATCAGCGACAGTAGTTGCAGGAGCAAGACTCACGCCGGCATCAATGTAAAAAAAAATATCCACTAAATCAAGAACACAAAACATGGCGGCGTGTTTTTAACTTGCAACAGTGGATTTTTTTTGTATATTCTAATGTAGAAGAAAGGTGAAAAATCTATGAAGAAAGCGCTGAGAATAGCATTACTGGTGTTGTTTCTCAGTTTTCAGTACGGCTTCTCTCAAACAACCGACGAGTTGAACAAGTTTCGACTGGCACAGATCTTAAGCCAGCAAGGTGACTACGAGAATGCCATCGAGCTCTTTGAGCAATTGTACAGAGCCAATCCGGATAACTATCCCTACTTTGACGGATTGCGCAACTGCTATCTGCAAGTAAAACAGTATGAGAAAGCCATAGCCCTCCTGCAGGGAAGACTGCAAACGCATCCTTCAGACATCAATCTGATGGCGATGCTCGGCAACATTTACTACAAGGCGGGCAAGGACACCATTGCATACGCCTTGTGGGAGAAGACGATCCAGGTGGATCCAAAGAACGCAAACCTCTACAGAGTTGTTACTAATTTCCTAATTGAAAATCGCTCGTTTGATAAAGCCATAGAACTCCTTCTTCGCGGACGTGAGACCATTGGTGATCCTAACATTTTTGTGACAGACTTGGCTACGGTCTATGCCTTCACAATGGATTTCAAAGCTGCAACGAAGGAATATCTGAAGCTTCTCAAGCAAGATCCGAATCAACTGAGCTATGTCCAGATGCGGTTGGTAGCGTTCACGGAGCGACAGGAGGGGTTACGAGTTGCTACAGAAGTGGCCGGAGAGGAAGCTGAATCCAATACAAACAACATTTCCATTCAGTCTCTCTTGGCATGGCTATATTTCGAGACAAAGAATTATGAAGATGCCTACGCAGTCTATGAAGCTATTGACAAGCTGCGTGGGTCAAACGGTACAGAGATATTCAATTTCGCTGAACGTGCTTTTCGTGAGAAGGCGTATGAAGTTGCTTCCAGGGCTTACAGGGAAGTGGTGGATAACTATCCCAAGCTGCCGATGCTACCCAATGCCAGGTTTGGCTATGCACGGTCAGTCGAAGAATCCGCCAATCTAAAAGCCGGTTTGGATGTTGAGGCAACCGTGACACAGCCAATTTCGCATTCGCAATATCCCGCAACCGAAGCGATCCCCAGATATCAAGGAGCAATTGCAGTCTATGAGGAGTTAGCACGGCAATACCCCCTTACAGGATGGTTTGCAGAGGCATGGTATCGCGTAGGGATTATCAAATCTGAGAGATTCTTTGATCTACATGGCGCGTTGGCAGCCTTTGAACAAGTGCCGAAACAGTCCTTGCAGAGCAACGTTAGTCTAGATGCTGCCATCAAAATGGGTGATGTGTTCGTTGCCCAAGGGAAACTGACCGATGCGAGAGAGAAATACCAGACCGTGTTGAGTTCGCCAGCAACTGCCAACGAGTACAAGGACAAAGCAAGGTTCAAACTCGCAGAGATAGATTACTTTGAGGGGAAGTTCGATGATGCCTTGTCAAAGTTGGATGAGATAACAAAGAACCCGTCTGCCGACTACACTAACGATGCCTTAGCCCTGCAATCGTTCGTACAAGATAATCGCATGCCGGAGGCGGCGCTGAAGGAGTTTGCCCAAGGTGAGCTTTCTATCCGTCAGAGAAAACTCTCTGAGGCAATCGTTATCTTTGAAGACATCAGGCGTAGTTTTCCCACCTCAACACTCGTTGATGAGTCCCTGATGAAGATCGGCGATCTTCAGAATCAAATGCAACAATACGCGCAGGCGCTTACCGCGTATCAAGAGTTAATTGACAAGTATCATGAGAGTATGTGGGTGGACAAGGCACAGATGAGTATTGCCGAAACATATCAGTTCAAGTTGAAGGACAAGCAGAAGGCGCTTACGCTGTACGAGGCACTGTTGAAGGATTATCCGAACTCCATTTACGTGGCTGAGGCAAGAAAGCGAATACGGGAGTTGCGAGGCGATAACCTCTGAGTAGGGGCTATTCAGAATCGCCCTTACTTGAGAATGTCAAAATAGTCTCTTATATTTGAACGTAGGGGCGATTCGTGAATCGCTCTTACTTGCTCATTACGATAAGTTGCCAAAGCAGGATGGAGTCATACCATATAGTTCATGTTGGAGGCCCAAATGAGATTGTATAACGTCAGAGAAGAGTCCTTCGCTACTGGACATTTCACCAAGAACTTCCTTTCCATGTTGTTGATTCTCGCTGCTCTTGGAATCACAGGAATTTCGTGTTCCGAGTCACTGCCCCCGTACAGAAGTCCAGAGGATATCTTTGAGGGGAAGATTTGGGGGAAGTATGTTCTCACACAGAATGAAAACTGCATCAAGGTATATGCAGCGGTGAGGAACCTCTATGATGAAACCGTTCAGTCCACGGCTGTGCTCCAGGGTAGGATTGAAATCATTTGGTCAAAAGATATGAATATTCGGAAGACTGTAATCATTAACGCTTCGAATTTAGTGTATGCGCGCAACTACAACCGCACCACCGGCGTCTTAACACTTGATCCTGGTGACTCTCTGTGTTTAGAGTATTCTTGGGATCTGGTAGCTGACAATGGAGTGAATCTGATTTCGAGTTCTTCTGAATTTTTCATTTATCTTCCAGATACTACCTGCAAGTCTGGTCGGATGATTGCGCGTGAACAAACGTTTATGCTTAGAGGTGAACTCACGGTGTTTAGTCAAGTTGCGTCAGTATGGTTTGGCCTCACAACATTTACGTTCTGCCGTGTTGACAGATGGGTGCCCGTAACGGGCTGCCCGTGGATCAATCCAGATTATTCCTGTATCTACCCCCAACCGCACCCCTAGAGACATGGACGATAAGTCTCGGGTGAAAGAAATCAACCACAGGTTCTCGCGGATTTCCACGGATATGATTTGGAAAGATGGACTTTTGGTGCAGGTCTCAAGGAATTAACCCTGCCAGAGATTGGGTTTGGTGCAACGACAAGGGTTCTTAAGACGAGAGGAGGAGAAAAGAATATGAACGTGCTTAGCAAGCATTATTTCACTCTCTCAAGTGTACGTCAAGCGCATGTGGTAGTGTTACAAATCTGTAAGGATGTTGCGCGGCGGAAGGTTATGACCGTCGGAAAGTTACAAGGCAGGAGAAAGCAAACGCCCATTTGGAAGGGTTGGCTTACTGTTTTGGGAGCCATCGTTGCTCTTGCCCTTTTGGAACATACCGCGGTAGATGCCGCTTGGGTAGGAACAACGGGGATCCTTGAAGGTAAGGTGCGTGATAAACAAACACACGAGTCACTTGTCGGTGTCAATATTCTTGTTGTGGGAACGACTTGCGGTGCAGCAACGGATACAGAGGGGTATTTTCGCATTGGCAATCTTCGCGCGGGTGTCTATGATGTGCGGTTCAGCATGGTTGGCTTCAAGACTCTTATCATGAAGGAGGTAACGATTCTTCCCGATCTTCGCACTCGGCTTGATGTTGATCTGGAGCCTTCGGCAGTGGAATTGGGTGTGGTCGAATCTCACGCTCAGCGCCCGTTGATTCAGACAGACCTGCCCGCGACCGCGTACTCAATTGGCGATGTCAAACTTGAGAAACTTCCTGTTTCCACATTTCAAGAGGTATTGACACTTCAACCGGGAACCACACTCGATGGGAACGTTCGCGGCGGCAAGACAAATGAAGTGATATATCTGGTTGACGGCTTGCCGGTTCAGGATGTCATTGGTGGTGGATTGGGCACGAATCTTCCAAGGAGTTCCATTACGGGTCTCACAATGTACACTGGTGGTTTTGAAGCGGAATACGGTAACGCACTCTCAGGCATGGTCAATGTTATCACAAAGGGTGGTGGTGACAAGCATACATTTTCAGCACGCCTTGAGGAGGACAGTTGGTTACCTACGAGCTTGAACAAACAGCAGGACCGCGCTGTACAGTTAGAGTTCTCGGCCGGGGGGCCTGTTGTGGAGAACCAACTTCAGTACTTCACCGCGAACAGCGTCATTGCAAGTGATACGCGCTGGTGGCAGGATTTTCAATATTTTCCCTCCTTATCACCGGTTTTACGTGAATTCACTGGCTTCGGCAAAATTGAATATCTTTTCTCCCCCACGTTGAAAGTGGGATTGCAAGGTATCTATTCACTACGCGATTGGCATGATTATGAATTTAGTTGGCGGTTTAATTTGGCTGGCTTACCTCCCCGGTCACGAGACTCCTATCGCATTGCTGCGATACTCTCACATACACTCTCACAAAATTCATTCTATACAATCAGTCTAAGCCGCTTCTTTCTCCGTTCTCGGATTGGTGAGGGCCCACCGGACGAATTCGCACTGGAACCGTATGAGTATGATTTCTTTCTTCGGTATATCGTTGGGGGGAAAAGAAACTGGTGGGCTGATACACGACAAGTCATTTACACACTCAAAGGGGACTTCACCACACAAGTGGCAAAAATGCACATTATCAAGTTTGGTGTCGAGTTGAATCAATATGACATTGGTTCGGAACTTATTAAATACGAACCACAAACCACATATTTTGGAAAACCACTTTTGGATGCTCCCCTCCTAAATTATAGCAATAGCTATAAGTATTATCCCCGTTCTGGAAGCGTTTATCTACAAGACAAGATCGAACTGGAAGTCGCTCAGCAGGGCTACAATATGAGCGTTGGGATTAGGTGGGACTTTCTGGACCCAACGGCAGAACGACCAATTGTTGAATATATCCCCGTGAATCCGAACGAATTCAAGCAGCAAGTGACTGGCAAAACCAAAGCAACATTCAAGCATCAGCTCAGCCCGCGTGTTGCATTTGCTGCGCCAGTGAGCACGACCAGTTTTTTCTTTGTCAACTTCGGTTTCTATTTCCAATTCCCGCTGTTTGACTATCTCTACTCCGGTATCACACCGGCACAACTGCGGGCAGGCACGAAAAACGTGTTGACTGGAAATCCGGATTTGGAGCCGGAGCGAACGATAGCGTGGGAAATAGGATACAAGCACAGCCTCACGGATAATTTTGTTTTTTCCGCAACTTATTTTCAAAAAGGAATCAAAAATCAAATTGATTCGAAAACGTTGGTTCCCTTTGACAGCAAAGCAGCAGGCGATTATGGGTTCGCACAGTACGTCAATAATGCTGAAGCAAATGTCAGCGGATTGGAACTTGTGCTCAGTCGAGAGCAGGATGAGCGGCTTTCCGGCAGTATTTCCTATACCTACATGGTAGCGGAAGGCGTCAGTGAATATGTCAATCAAGAGATTAACTATGCGCAGTGGGGATTTCCACTGGCGGCAAAACCGTTTCCCCTCAGTTGGGACCAACGGCACACAATCAAAGCTGACGCCGAGTTCAAACTTTTCTGGGGAATCCAGACAGATCTTGTGGTGCTGTATAATTCCCCACGACCGTATACCTATTATCCTACACGCGACGGATTCAAACCGGTTGACACGACAAAAGTATTTGTTCCCAACAACGCACGAATGGAAGATGTCATTTTTGTAAATGCCAAACTCACTAGGCGGTTTGAGTTTGGCGAAGCAAATCGTTATGTGGTAACGCTGTATGCTGATGTTCGCAATCTCCTCAATACAAAGAATGTAAAATGGGTAGATTTCGAACGGACGGGTTGGTGGAGAACTCTCGGACCCAAGTGCCTATTACGACCCTCGTAGGGTACGTGTCGGGATAAGGTTCGAGTTTTAAGCGGAAACGGTTATAATGTCGAATTGCGAATGCCGAATTGCGAATCTCAAACTGCGCGCAGGCTTGTGCACATTCGACATTCGTAATTTGTCATTCGACACTTGGAGCGACCTGCAAGCGAATCTTCACACATAGCATCCTGAATCGTAGCAACATATCAAACTATATTTGGAGGCACACAATGCGAAAACTCTTGATAGTCGTCATGTTCACCTTAGCACTTGTCCTGATAGCGCCGTCATATCTTGCGGCACAGCAGCTTGAGGTGAAGGAACACATGCTCAAGAACGGGATGATGATATTGCTCCAAGAAGATCATACTGTCCCAAGCATCTGCTTCTATATTTATTTCCGAGTCGGAAATCGAAATGAGCGACCTGGCATCACAGGCATTTCCCATTTGTTTGAGCACATGATGTTCAACGGCTCAGCCAAATACAAGCCGACGGAGTTCGACCACATCATCGAGGAAGGTGGCGGCTATTCCAACGCCAGTACCTGGAATGACCTGACCAACTACTGGGAGGAATTCAATCCTGATATCCTCGACAAGGTGTTGGACCTCGAATCAGATCGGATGCAAGCACTTAAACTTGACACTGCCAACATCGAACAGGAGCGGGGCATCGTCAAAGAGGAGCGCAGAGTGGGTGTGGATAACAATGTGCGAAGCAAGATGGAGGAGGAATTGTATGCAACGGCGTTCACCGCCAGCATGTATCACTTCCCTGTCGTAGGGTGGATGCGCGATTTGGACAACATCACGCTCCAAGATGCAAAAGATTATTTCCGCATCTATTACGCGCCGAACAACGCGACCGTGATCATCACCGGCAATTTTGATACGAATGAGATGATTCGCAAGATGGAGTCCTACTTCGGCAACATTCCTGCACAGGAAACGCCTCGAAAGGTAGTTGATGCTGAACCAGAGCAACTCGGCGAAAGGCGAGCAGAGCTTCACAAGATCGCGCAACTGCCGGCAGTGACGATCGGATACAAATCTGTTCCTGTGAGCGACAGCGATTATTATCCCTTGGATGTTCTATCAACTATTCTCTCACGAGGTCAAAGTTCACGCTTGTATAAAACGCTCGTGTATGAGAAGCAACTTGCTTCACAAGTGTATGCTTCGATGGATGACCGCATTGACGCGGGGCTTTTCACGTTCTATGCGCAGATGAAACCGGGCAAAACCACTGCAAAGGCTGAGAAGGAAATCTACAACATTTTGGAGGACATCAAGAAGTCTGGTGTCGCTGACGAGGAGTTGCAGAAGGCGAAGAACACAGTCCAGGCGGACTATGTTCGCCAATTCAAAACCAATCAAGGGCGAGGATTCGTTCTTGGATACTATGAGGTGATTCACGGCGATTACAAGAAAGCATTCGATGTTGTGAAAAATTATGATGTAGTGACCAAGGAAGATATTCAACGTGTGGCGAAGAAGTATTTCACCGATAGACATCGCACTGTGGTAACTCTGATACCCGAAAAGTCGGAAACGGCAACTTCATCCACAAAATAAGTGAAAGAAATTGATGATGCGGCTGTTGTACGTTTGAGCTTGCAATCATGCATTCAATATCTCGGAGTCAAAGACATGAAATATGCACACACTGTTCTCACCGCTATTTCCCTGACACTTGCTCTCTCCATCGTTGGAGTCGCCTCTCTCAACGCACAGAAAATGGAGATCCCACATCACAAGAAGGAAGTGTTGGATAATGGTCTGACGGTACTTCTGATGGAATATCATAAACTGCCGCTCATCGAACTGCGGATGACCACGAAAGGCGGGACTTCGTACGATCCCACAGGATATGATGGATTGGCAAGCCTCACCGCCGGTCTGTTGCGTAAGGGAACGACTACCCGAACAGCGACGCAGATCTCCGAAGAGATAGATTTCATCGGAGGTACGCTAAGTGCAAGTACGGGATCTGACTATTTTGTTGTCATCAGCGAAGTGTTGAAGAAAGATTTCGACAAAGGATTCAGCGTGTTCTCTGATATTCTTCTCCACCCAGCATTTGCTCAAGAAGAAATTGAACGGGAGCGATCACAGAGGCTTGCAACAATTGAGCAATACAAGGAAAATCCGGGGACGGTTGCATCAATCTACTTTAACAAGGTCGTCTATGGCTTACACCCGTACGGAAGACAATCCATTGGAACGGTGGCATCGCTAAAGAAGATCACTCGTGATGACATTGAGAAGTTCTACAAGGAGGTGTTCCTTCCGAATACATCCCTCCTGACTGTCGTCGGCGACTTTGACACAAAGGAGATGTTGGCGAAAGTCAAGATCATGTTCAATAGTTGGGTGAAAGAGACACCCAAGTCGGTAAAGATTGATAAACCTGTTGCGTTCAAGGGTCGCAGGATATGTATTTTGAATAAGTCGGATGCTACGCAAACGCAGGTTCGAATTGGAAACATCGGCGTTGAGAGAAAGAATCCTAATTACTTCACCATCACTGTTGCAAATACGATTCTTGGAGGTGGATTCACTTCTCGCTTGACGGAGGAAATTCGCGTGAGGCGGAGTCTCACTTATGGCGTTAGCAGTTCCTTCCCTTCGAATCTGGAAGGAGGAACCTACTTGATTTCAACCTTCACAAAGAACCAAACGGCGCGAGAGATTATTGATGTCGCATTGAACGAGGTGAAGAAATTCCGCGAAGGCGGTGCAACACAGCAAGAACTGCTCAAGGCGCAGAATTACATTGCCGGAGGTTTTTCCCGCGGTCTCCAAGCCCCCGAAGCGTTAGCGGGACAAATCAGTGATGTCGAGTTTTATCAATTCCCCGGTGATTATCTTCAGACCTATATTCAGAAACTGAAAGCAGTCACGTCGGATGATGTAAGGCGGATAGCCAACAAATATCTCCCGTATGATGATATTATTGTCGTAGTTCTCACGCCAGCGAAAGAGACGAGAGCGAGTCTGGAGTCACTTGGTAAGGTTGAAGAGCAAGAGTTCCAGAATGCAATTAACTGATATTCAAGCAGTCGTAGGTCGAGCAGACTGCTCGACCTGCAAGAATTGACGAAAAGCCAAGATACGATGAAGAAGCTTCTGCTGATATTGACAAGTCTTGTGTTGCTGATATGCTCAATCAGTCACGCGCAGCAAAAGATCCTGATTCAGATGGATCTGAAGCAAACCGACCACCTCAAAGCGTATGGTGTAACCTATTGGACGTTGAAACACGGGATTGACGTGGATTGGCTGTTGAACTATCGCGGCGGGTCATTTATGATGGACTATAATGATTTGATTGCGAACGAGTGTCGAGTGAGAGGCGTCTCCTTTGAAGCGATCAGTGGGGCACAAGCCGCGCAAATTTATGCACAGCTACAAAGCCCTGACAACAATATGGATGTAGTCCGCTTGGAGAAAGCCCCGAGGATCGCGGTCTATGTCCCGCCGGGGTTTCAGCCATGGGATGATGCCGTCACGCTTGCGCTGGAATATGCTGAAGTACCATACGACAAGGTATGGGACGATGAGGCCCTCGCGGGAAAGTTGGAAAACTACGACTGGTTGCACTTGCACCATGAAGACTTCACAGCGCAGTACGGAAAATTCTATCGTGACTTTGCTAACACTGCGTGGTATATCGCGCAGCAAAATTTGCTTGAGGGGGAAGCGAAGAAACTTGGTTTCAAGAAAGTCTCTGAACTCAAGAAAGCCGTTGCACGAAACATCAAACAGTATATCGCTAACGGTGGTTTCATGTTTGCCATGTGCTCGGCGACGGATAGCTACGACATTGCACTTGCGGCTGAGAACACAGACATCTGCGATCTGATGTTCGACGGTGATCCTCCTGATCCTGATTATCAGAAGAAACTCGATTTCTCGAAATGCTTAGCGTTCCAGAATTTCACCGTCGAGCGAAATCCCATGCGGTATGAATACTCCGACATTGACGTACCCCCAAGCGATATGGGACTTATCTGGAATCCCGAGACGGATTACTTCACTTTGTTTGAGTTCTCAGCCAAGTATGATCCTGTCCCAACTATGTTGACGCAAGACCATGTCTCAGTTGTCAAAGGATTTATGGGACAAACAACGGGATTCAAAAAAAGCTTGGTTAAACCAGGCGTTGTTATCTTAGCGGAGAAGGAAGGAACAGACCAAGTGAAATACCTGCATGGAAATTACGGTAGAGGAACATTCACTTTCTACGGTGGTCACGATCCGGAAGATTACGCCCATCAGGTCTATGATCCACCGACGGATCTGTCATTGCACAAGAGCTCTCCGGGCTACCGGCTGATTCTAAACAATGTTCTGTTCCCAGCAGCGAAGAAGAAACAACAGAAGACTTAAACCAATGACGGACAGTCGGGGATCCCGCCATGCGGGATCCTACCAGATCTTATCACGGTAGGACAGGACTCCTGTCCCGCCCGATATTTAGACGATAGGATGGGACTCCTGCCGCGTTCCATGATTCTGATTACCGATCCATGACTTGGCAATTTCTTAATACGGGATTTCGGGATGGCGCCTTCAACATGCGGTTCGATGAAGAACTTGCGTCGGAGTTGAAGACTGGAGACGGACAGCCTACAGTTCGAGTGTTTGGGTGGAAGCCATACTGCATTTCGCTCGGGTTCAATCAGAAGATAGAAGATATCAATCTCGAAAAATGCGGACGTGAAGGAATAGATGTCGTGAGGCGACCGACGGGCGGACGGGCAATTCTCCATGCGGAGGAACTCACTTACAGCGTGGTGATGTTTGCAGATGGCAGAAACATCTTGGAGACCCACCGTGACATTAGTCGCGCGCTTGTGCATGGTCTGCGACTGCTGGGGGCTGATGCGGAGTTGGCGAAATCACAGCCAGACTTCCCCAGACTCTACAAGAATCCTTCGTCAGTTCCTTGCTTCTCCAGTTCAGCACGTTATGAGATTGAATATCGAGGAAGAAAGTTGGTCGGGAGTGCGCAGCGAAGGTTCAACGGCGTCATCCTTCAGCATGGTTCCATCCTCATTGGGGATTTCCATCAACGGCTTGCGGAGTTCTTGAATCCTGAAACCCGCAACCATTCCTTCGAGAGTCGGGAACCTCCGAAACGCGAAGAACTTAGGCAAACGCTGGCAGATCATACGATCACCTTATCGGAAATTCTCCAACGCACGGTAACATTCGAGGAAGTAGCTGAACGTATAAAACGAGGGTTTCAAGAGGAGTGGCAGATTGAATGGACATGATGCGTTGAGCTACTACTCATCATTGGTGCTTAGTCACAAACTTATCCTCGTTATTCTATCCATGAAGAATCCTTTATTGGAATTCGGTTTATGAGTGTACAGCAAGAACTCAAACGCGTAACCACCCGCACAATCAGAGAGATGAAACAACGCGGTGAAAAGATCGCTGCTCTCACTGCGTATGATTATCTCATCGCGCGATTGCTCGATCAGTCGGACATTGAGATCATTCTGGTCGGTGATTCGCTCAGCAACGTGTTCCAGGGAAACGAAACCACGTTGCCTGTTACGCTTGAAGAAATGATCTATCATACAAAAGCGGTGATACGCGGTGTCAAACGAGCACTAGTAATTGTTGACATGCCGTTCATGTCTTATCAGGTCAATCCTGAAGAAGCATTTCGCAATGCCGGCAAGGTCATGAAAGAAACTGGCGCGGGCGGTGTGAAACTCGAAGGGGGTGAGCATGTTGCCGATGCAGTCAGCAGGATGACTGAGGGAGGAATACCCGTGATGGGACATCTGGGGTTGACCCCACAGTTCATCCACACGTTCGGTGGTTATAAACCGAGAGGAGAATCCGCTCAGGAAGCGACGCGAATTCTAAAGGACGCGAGAATCTTGGAGGAAGCCGGTGTGTTCTCAATAGTACTCGAGAAGATCCCAGCCGCGTTGGCAAAGAAAGTATCCAAGTCCGTCAACGTGCCGACCATCGGTATTGGTGCTGGGGTTGGATGCGATGGACAGATCCTTGTCACCTACGATATGCTTGGATTGTTCGAGGAGTTCAAGCCGAGATTCGTCCGACGTTACATTGAACTCGCTGAGACGCTGCGGGGGGTATTCAAGCATTATGTGAATGATGTGAAGGATGGGAAGTTTCCAGGCAAGGAGGAGAGTTATTGATGTGCCTTGCCATTCCGATGAGGATTACTGCTATTGCTGGAAACGCAGCCACGGTAGAGCTAGAAGGCGTGCGGCAAGAAATCAGTCTCATGCTCTTGAACGATGCAAGAGTCGGTGATTACGTGATTGTCCACGCCGGCTTTGCAATACAGAGACTCGACGAGGAAAGCGCTAAAGAGACGATTCAGTATTTCAAGGAGATGGGCGAGCTGTCGAACGATGCCGCTCTGTAATCTGGAAGTACTGAATTCTACACCCGCAAAGGTGGAAGGAGGATGTCAGATTAGATGCACGAGATGTCCATCGCACAGAACATCATTGAGATTATTGATGAGCAGTTGAGGAGAACTGACTTCTCAAGGATCTCTGTCGTCAGAATGAAGATCGGGGGATTGGCAGCGGTAGATCCATCATCATTGACGTTCTGTTTTGATGTGATCACTCAGGGGACGTCTATAGAAGGAGCAAGATTAGAGATTGATGAAGTCCCGATTCGAGGACAGTGCAGCGAATGTCAAACCAATTTTGAAGTTCAGGATTATCTTTTTCTGTGTCCGACATGCGGCAGCGCGAATGTTAAACTCATCAGTGGAGAGGAACTTCTTGTGTCAGAGTTGGAAGTGGAATAGACATTGTACCTAACAATCATCTCTCGCCCATGCACCCAGAACTCTTCAAAATCGGACCTTTCACCGTCTACAGCTATGGCTTGATGCTCGGTCTGGGCTTTGTCGCAGCCAGCTTTCTGCTCACACGTGAGCTTAGACGGAAACAGATGAACCCAAATATCGCAACAGAGATCACTCTTCTGGCGCTCATCTTCGGCATCATTGGCTCCAAGGGGCTTTTTCTTATCGAACAATGGAATGCCTTCCTCCAAGCCCCGCTCAAGACGGCGTTCTCTCCAGCGGGACTGACGTGGTACGGTGGGTTCATTCTCGCCATTGCCGCAATCTACCTCTATCTCAGAAGGAAGAGACTCTCGTTCCTGCTTCTTTGCGACCTAACCGCGCCAGGTCTTGCTCTGGGCTACGGCATCGCTCGCATTGGCTGCCATCTCTCTGGTGATGGTGACTACGGCATTCCAACGACTTTGCCCTGGGGAACGGTTTATGCGAAGGGGATTTATCCTCCCTCCATCGCATTTCAGAACGTTCCTGAGATCGCTAAGAACTATCCTGGTGGGATTGTGCCTGATACAACGCCGCTTCATCCAACGCCTATTTACGAGCTGTTGGCTTGCATAGTGATCTTTGTTATTCTATGGAGCATAAGGAAGAAGAACTATCCTGCCGGTGAGCTGTTTATGATCTACCTTGTGTTGTCAGGTGTTGAGCGGCTCTTAGTGGAATTCATAAGAATTAATCCGCGAGTTCTGTTTGGGCTAACGGAAGCACAATTGACCTCCATTGTCTTGATCTTCATTGGTCTTTTCGGAATCTACCATCTCAAAAGAAGAGTCCAAACTGCCTGAAAGAGATCCAAGCATCAAGAGATCTTGTTGTCTTCCGTTCTAAGATTCATTGCGGTGCAATATCCTACCTGCTCATCATTTCAATCATAAGCGAAAAGGAGCGAGGCGTATGGAAGCAAACATCGTCACAGGTCGAAACCCGGTGATCGAGGCACTGAAGGCAGATGCACCCATCGAGAAGATCTTGATGCTTTATGGGGTTAGGGGAGCTGCAATCGAGCGGATCAAATTGTTGGCGAAACAGAGAGGCGTCCCCTGTGTTGAAGTCAACAAGATGAGATTTAGAGAAATTGTCAGTGATGCCACGACGCAGGGCGTCGTCGCAATGGTGGGAGAGAAGGAGTATGTCTCTCTTGAACAACTCTTGGAGATCCCAGCGCAGCGAAACGAGTCACCGTTTTTCCTCATCCTCGACGAAATTGTTGACCCACAAAACTTCGGTGCATTGCTCCGGACGGCTTGCTGTGCAGGAGTGCATGGTGTGATTATCCCCAAGCATCATGCGGTCTCAATCACGCAGACGGTTGTCAAAGCCTCCGCCGGCGCCAGCGAACACATCGCTGTAGCAAAGGTGACCAACGTTTCAAACACCATTGATGTGCTGAAGGGAAAAGGTATCTGGGTGGTCGGATCGTCTCCAGAAGCGGAAAAGACATTCTATGAAGTGGACTTCAAGATCCCCCTTGCTCTCGTGGTTGGCGGAGAAGCACAGGGGATACGGCGTCTGGTATTGGAGAAATGCGACTTTCTTGTCAAGATACCGATGTACGGCAAAGTCGGCTCGTTGAACGCTTCAGTCGCAGGTGCACTATTGATGTACGAGGTAGCAAGGGCTCGGCATTCGGGTGATTAGTAGGGGCGATTCGCGAATCGCCCCTACTAAATCTCCTCTCGCATCAATCCATACTTCTTCATCTTTGTATAGAGATGACTTCGCTGGATATCCAACACCTCTGCCGTCTTGGTGATATTCCAGTTGTATCGTTCTAACTGTTTCTGGATAAACAGCTTCTCGGCGTGATCTTTGAACTCCTGAAAGGTAGCGCTCGCACCGACTATTTCCTCAAGGTCGCCTCTTCTGCCGGTCGTCAATCCTGCCAACAGGGAAATCTGTCCAGCGTCTATCGTATCGCCCGTTGACATGATGACCAGACGTTCAACGATGTTTCGGAGTTCGCGCACGTTACCGCCCCAATCCATAGATCGTAAGATTGCCATCGCATCGTCAGCAATTCTTTTCTTCGCAATGCCGTTCCGCATGCAAATCTCTTCTAAGAAAGCGTTTGCCAACACGGGAATATCCTCCCGCCGTTCTCGTAATGCTGGGACATGAATGGGTATCACATTCAAACGATGATAGAGATCCTCACGGAATCTTTCTTTCTTGATTTCCTCGAGAAGATCCTTATTCGTCGCAGTGATCACCCGTACATCCACTGAAATCAGTCTCGTTCCACCCACACGCTCTATCTTTCCCTCCTCCAACACCCGCAGCACTTTTGCCTGCGTCTGTGGACTCATATCTCCGACTTCATCGAGGAAGATCGTGCCGCCATCTGCCTGTTCAAACTTGCCGATCCGTTGGGCAGTTGCTCCCGTAAATGAACCCTTCTCGTGACCGAAGAGTTCCGATTCGATCAGTTCGGTCGGGATTGCAGCACAATTCACCGTGACAAGCGGTTTGTCTCTCCGTTGACTTAGCCTGTGTATCGCTTTCGCCACAAGCTCCTTCCCTGTACCGTTCTCTCCTGTGATCAGCACACGGGAATCCGTCGGCGCAACGCGCTGAATGAGCAACAGAACTTCTTTGATCCTAGAACTCTCACCAAGAATCTGTTCCTTCCCCTCGATCTTCTCCCGCATCTGCTTGTTCTCAATGATGAGCTTACTCTGCTCAATGCCATTCCTCACCGTGATGATGAGTTTGTTACGGTCCAGTGGTTTGGGAAGAAAATCAAACGCGCCTCTCTTCGTTGCTTCGACAGCGGTCTCGATTGTGCCGTGTCCCGAAATCATCACCACAGGTAAATCTGGATGCCGGTCTCTGATCTTTCCAAGCACTTCGATGCCGTCCATCCCCGGCATCTTGATATCCAGCAACACCAAATCGAAATTGTTCTCCTCAACTTTTTTGATTGCCTTTACACCGTCCTCTGCCATGTCAACTGCAAAGCGCTCATACTCCAAGATCATCTTGATGGAATCCCGGACGCTTTTTTCGTCATCAACAACAAGAATAGACTTCATCATAATCTCACAATGTCTGTTGTCCTAGTGGTGGCTCATTCAACATAGAAACACACACCGCTTACCTCACCAAGGTCAGCAAAAGGTTCTCCGGCTGCTGCATCAGCTCGAACGCAATCTCACATCGAATAATCTCTGATGGTTTCGTAGTAGGCTTCTTCAACAGTGCTGCTCCAAAGTCCTGTCCGTGGCGATTGGAGCGAACATCCCTTGGATCTTCAGCACCTTGAAATCCCCAAAAAGACTCCCCCCACTCAACTACGCCTCCAACAAAATCGGCGATTCCCCGTGAGCGAAACAGATACATCAGATACGCAGATCCGAAAAAATGCTGTGACTTGTCTTTGTCACCAAACCAATCCCGAGGACTATCAGGATACATGTGGGCGGGGAGATTTCTTAACCTCTCATTGAAAAGACTGTCGCTCTCAAATGTAAGCGGGACAGGAACCGTTATTCCTAACGGAAGATGAAATTCCAGTCTCTTATGATCCATCACAGCCAGGGCGATAGCCAGCAAGGCATCCTGAACATCGTTCTCTTCAATATATAGGGCTTTCTGGTAGATGTCGTCCAACGCTTGCAACTCGCCATACACCGCTCTCTTCTTGGCATACGCGTCGCTTCGAATGTAGTTCCTCAATTTACGGACATCTGCAAAAATTCCCGGTGTCAAATCCTCGGCAATATCATCCCAGATACTCCCATCTGTCTTTGCTTCAACTATGGACTGTTGCCCCCATCCAGAGCGATGCGTCGTGTCTTGTTGCTCTGGTACAGGTTGCGCATGTATGGAAGGGGCAACGAAGGTCCTCCCCTGTATTGCAATGAACCAGCAGAACGCCACAGCAGGGATTTTCGATCGTAGGTTTCTCACCTTGCACCTAGAACCAGTATCCTCTAAACCTGCAACACCCCCGGATTGAATCTCGGCATCGCAGGATTATTGCTTGCCACCTCGATCCCGCGTGAAATTATTTGTCTTGTTTCCAGTGGATCAATGATGCCATCTACCCAGAGGCGTGCCGCGGCAAAGAAGGGATCCATCTCATGCTCGTATCGCTTTTGAACATCATCAAGCAATTGTTGTTGATCTTCTTTAGAGATATGCTTGCCTTGTCTTTCCATCTGATTCAACTTGATGCTCAGTAACGTTTCACTTGCCTGCTTGCCACCCATCACCGCGAGGCGCATCGTGGGCCAAGCAAGAATCAGCCGCGGGTCATAGGCTTTGCCACACATCGCATAATTGCCAGCACCGAAGCTGTTTCCAACGATAAGAGTGATTTTCGGAACGACACTGTTCGCCACAGCATTGACCATCTTCGCACCATCTTTAATGATGCCTCCACGCTCCGCACGACTGCCGACCATAAATCCAGTCACATCTTGGAAAAAGACAAGTGGGATCAGTTTCTGGTTACAGTTCATTATGAAACGTGTCCCTTTATCTGCACTATCCGAGTAGATCACCCCTCCGACTTGCATCTCACCTTCTTTCCTCCTCACAATCGAACGCTGATTTGCAACGATACCGACTGCCCAACCGTCAATCCGAGCATACCCTGTAATAATCGTCTTCCCGTAGCCTGCTTTGTATTCATCAAGCTCACTGTCATCAATGATGCGAGCAAGGACTTGGTACATATCGAACGGCTTTGTCCTGTCCTCGGGTACAATGCCGTAGATCTCTCTTGGGTCAAACTTAGGCGGCTTGGAAGCAATTCGAGAGAATGGAGACGATGAAAGACCTGCAGCAGTAGAGTGATGACCGAGTTTGCCAATGATGTTTCGAATGGTCTCCAGACACACCTCATCATTCGGCATTTTGTAATCCGTCACACTGCTGATTTCGCAATGCACCGTAGCGCCACCGAGATTCTCCGCATCAATTCTTTCACCGATTGCTGCTTCAACAAGATGAGGACCAGCGAGAAACACGCTGCCTGTTTTGTCAACGATCATTGCCTCATCGCTCATAACGGGAAGATAGGCACCGCCAGCGACACACGGCCCCATAATTGCAGCAATCTGTGTGATGCCCATCGCGGACATCACCGCGTTGTTGCGGAAGATGCGGCCGAAGTGTTCCTTATCTGGAAAAATCTCACTTTGAAGCGGAAGGAATACACCCGCCGAGTCCACAAGATACACAATTGGCAAACGGTTCTCGATAGAGATTTCCTGCGCACGAAGATTCTTCTTACAGGTGATGGGAAACCACGCACCTGCTTTAACGGTTGCATCGTTGGCGACAATCACCACATCCCGTCCGTGAACTTTGCCGATGCCGAACACCGTGCCAGAGGATGGGGCGCCTCCATACTCCTCATACATATCGTACGCTGCAAAGAGACCGATTTCAAGAACATAGCTGCCGGGATCAACGAGTCTCTCGATCCGTTCTCGTGCCGTCAGTTTACCGCGCTGATGATGCTTTTCAATTGCCGCTCTCCCGCCACCAAGTTTGACGATCTCAGCTTTTGCGTTGAGAATGCGAACAAGATTCTTCAGGTTATCTTCGTTCCTATTGAACAGAAGGTCTTTTTCGATTTGAGAGCCGATGACAGACACTGGATTTCGGATTTGGGATTTCAGATTGCGGATTGCAGTCTAATAGCGCTCAGGATTTTTCTGTGCCACTGCGCTCTGATGTTATTGTGTGCTGTTCCCCACAACCAATCGCTACGCCCCAAATTAAAGAAACAAATCTACAATGTCAAGACAAAAAAGGCGACCGGTGGTCACCTTCCCATTTGCCTCTACTTTACAGATCCTGCCTGGACATCCCGCACATCCTATCTGAGGTACACGGCGTGGATGACTTGGTCCCTGCTATTGCATCTCACTCGAATCAGGTAGACACCTGAACTGACGGCTCTGCCATTGTCGTCTTTTCCATCCCAAACCACTTGATGTCTTCCAGTTTCCTGTTGCTGTGAAAGAAGCGTTCTCACCTTCTGTCCGAGAACATTGTAGACCTCGATATTAACCACCCCCTTCGTTGGAATTGAATATTCGATGGTAGTTTCAGTGTTAAATGGATTTGGATAGTTTTGATATAATGCAAGTTCCGCCATAGGGCTGAATTTGTTTTCTTCAACTGAAGTCACCAATGGATATTTGATCCCCTTAACTTGCGCTTCATACAGCTCTATCGGTTCTTGGACACACCTGAACGCTAATCCAATGCCTGGCGCAAGCCAATCATCGTTTGGTTCAACACCAGAGTAAATGCGAAATCTCAAGCACCGCTGAAACTGACCGGCATGAACTGATATACTGTCACTTCGGCTCTGGAGAGTCGCTCTAAAAAACAGTGGGTGTCCTTGGTGGTTTCTTAATGAGAAGCTCCATGTATCACCCACTGCCGCATTCATTCTGTAGAATACTTTGTCCTCTCCCCAATTTCGCATGACAACATTTCCCTGTTTATCTATCCGCAAGGTATCGGGTGAAAGAAAGAACCTATCTTGCACAAAGTATTTTTTCCCCTCGATCCATACAGTGTCAATGGTTGAACTGAGCAGGGGATAATACCTCTCTCGAACGGTATCTGGTGGACAGGGGTAAGCATTACGATAGGAATATATGTCGCCGACATTCAGGGGAAAATAATCCGTTGTATCAAGTCCTTGGCTAACAGCAGTAGCTATCAGTGCCAAGTTGAACACTAAGAGCAATGAAAACTTCTCCGTCAAGCCTATACCCTTTTCCTTTAAACTCTCCATGATCATTTCCTCCTATCTCACGTGCATAGCGTGGATTGTTTGATTCTTGCCATTCCATCTCACTCGAATCAGGTAAACACCCGAACTGACTGTTCTGCTATTGTCATCTTTTGCATCCCAAACCACTTGATGCCTACCACTCTCTTGTTCCTGTGAAAAAAGCGTTCTCACCTTTTGGCCAAGAATGCTGTAGATCTCGATGTGAACCAGCGCCTTCGTTGGGATTGAGTACTCGATAATAGTTCCGGAATTGAACGGGTTGGGATAATTCTGGTAAAGCGTGAAAAGCATTGGCGCAGACGGTTTCTCTTCGACATTTGTCATTACACTACCGAGACATGTCAACGATGTAGTGATGTTCCAGCTAAAGAAGTTAAATTCAAAATACCGAATGATTACGATACCGGAGTCAGGGAGAATTGAGTATGTGGTTGTAAGACTTAAATCGTGACAGTCGCTCCATTGAGTCCTAAGCACGAGTGTATCGCCCCGAAGATCAAACGTATCCGGTGAGGCAAGGTCATAGTAACGGTAATAGCGGAGGTAAGGATAGAAGATTGTTCATGTATCCCATGGCATCGTCTGCTGAGGCGTGCAAGCGAATCAAGGAAAAGCCAGCCTTTAATATGGTGCATGCCTGCTCGGTAATTCAAGTTGAAATTTTCCACAATGCTTGTGTGGTGAATGGAGTCAATCTGGCGTGTCGAAAGAACACTCCCTCCCCAGTTGATGACTTCCTCAGTTCCTGTTGTTCTTATCGTAAGGCAGAATGTACGAATGCCACTTGTACTGTCAAGAATGATGGAATCAACTTTGACTGTCTGAAATCCATAAAAGCACGGGAAAATGGAGGTTGTATCGAAAAAGAAGTTATAAGAAGGGCTTCCGCTTATTCCATATCGGTATGTCCATTCCCTGCCAACCTGAAACGACTTGAGCACATCAATTGTAGAAAACGCACTCGCTTGTGCATGAAGTTGGTTGTGGAAGGGGTAGAAGAGGATAGCCAACAGTATTGGCTTCTTCCAACTCATGTTCTCGCCTCTTGAGCAAAGATTTCCGACAAGTCATTGCGGACGCTCTCTGCTTAGCCTGCAATGCCTTGGCACCGCGATGGTCAGGTCAAAGCGATTCCATCCCCTTGTGAAAATGGAGTCCCGTGTACGCAGGCAAGCTTGCCCCCCAAGTTCCATGTTCCGCCACGGCGATTCTCGGTGGGACCAAGCTCAAGCGTGGATTTCAGCCGGAGACCTACGCGGACAGAATCGAACAACTTCTTGCTCCACCGAATTGCCTACCGGCAACTGGAAATGAATGGTGCCAGCATCTCCATGCCGTTCTTGTTATCCAAAAGAATCTGGAATCCAACCGTCAACAAACCAATCGTGTCAATGAGTCTTGCTTAATCGCTTATAGATCGCGAATCCTCTCGAGGTGGAAATCGGTTCAGTAAGTTCTCCGACAGAGAGTCTGGATACAGCATTATAGACTTGCATCTCTAACTGCTGAACTTCAACCTCGCCGAGAAAACCACCAGCGGAAGCTGACGTGTCAAGAGAAAACACTTTTGCTATTTCAGAAAAATCTTTCCCGGCGTTGAGCAGCTGCCATAGAGAATCGGCAAGGGATTCTGTTGCCACACGAATTATAGAAAGCGTCAATCGCTTCAGGTCTGTGAATCTCACTTTCACCGTTTGCTCAATCCAGACAGGTTCCGGTTGCCCCTTCCTGACAGCAGGGGTATACTTCCATCCTTTGACTCCTCTGAGCACGGCATCATTGCAGGCCGCATCCCCCAGATCCTGGATCAAGATGACATTGTCCACGTTGCCTTCACGATCAATATGGGTGCGCAAGCGGATTTTTTCTTCTTGCCGCATGAACCGACCGCTCATGGGGAATTCGAAGGAGGAATACTTGACTAACGAAGGCAATGCATCGTATTCACCCAAGGTAAACTCCCCAGAGCTAACGCATCCTGCAAGATGACACATGAGGCAAAATGTGCCTGCAAAAGCAAGAGCAAGTAGCCCCTTCGTAACAGATTTTGTAACCATGATACAAACCTCCCGTTGCATGCTTATGCAACAATTAAGTGGGAAACGTAGGAATTACGAATTGCGAATTACGAAGTTACCCTACAGTGTCGTCATATCAAAACTCGACCTCCGTAATTCGTCATTCGACATTCGTCTGGCATGACGCCCTACAAATGTTGTTATATCAAGATCTCCGCTTCAATCCCAACCGTTGAGCCAGTGCGATCACCTCGTGAAACTCCTGACTCCTAATGACACGGTTGAGCTCCGGGAGCTTATCTGCTTTGAAGCATGGGCGATATTGATCCATGATATTCACATAACTTTCCCGTGAGATTGCCTGCGAGATGAACTGCAGGACTTTCTCTGAACCTGCTATCCTGTTTGGCAGGATTAGATGCCGAATCAGCAATCCTCGCTCTGCGATACCATCCTTGTTCACAGTCAAATCGCCAACCTGTCTGTGCATCTCTCTGATTGCCGCTTGAACTACCCGCCAGTAATCCTTGACACCAGAGTATCTTCTCGCATGTTCATCATTTGAATATTTGATGTCAGGCATATAGATGTCCACAATCCCATCGAGCAAGCGGAGAGTCTCAACCGATTCGTATCCACCACAGTTGTACACGATGGGGATACTCAGTCCTTTTTCCACAGCAGTGAGGAACGCTTCTACAATTTGAGGTGCATAGTGTGTTGGGGTGACAAGATTGATGTTATGACATCCCACACGCTGGAGCTGAAGCATCGCGCCAGCGAGTTCATCCTTCGTAACTGGGCGACCTCGCTTGAGATGACTGATGTCATAGTTCTGGCAGAAGAGACAGCACAAGTTGCAGTTTGTGAAGAAAATGGTGCCAGATCCACCATAGCCTACCAACGGTGGTTCTTCACCGAAGTGCGGGGACACGCTGGATATCACTACCTCTGCGGTGGAGCGACACTTCCCAATTCTCCCGGCAACGCGATTCACACGGCACTCACGTGGGCATACTGTGCAGTCAGTCAGCATTGCTCGTAGTTGCTCAGCCCGCTCTCGAAGTTCTCCTGAAGCATATAATCGGAAATAGGATGGAGTCCTCATAGCACCGTCCTCCAACCTTGAATGAAGGCAACTCCTAACCGGAGAGTTGTTTGCGTGCAGCTTCGGACATCATGTTGGGAGTCCCTGGGGTCCCCAGACGACATGAACGTCTAGCTCATTGACTGACTCCAGGAATCTGCTGGGCAACCTAGAGAGATCAAGGTCGTCGTCACTTCTCCCTCAGTCATTGACGATCTCCACATGATAGATTTATGCCAAATCAATCTCATTCACCGGAATGTCGGGGTCGTAGCACTCGTGCAAAGCATCCCGTGCTTGGTTCTCTGAGACGGTGCTGCCTGCATTCTCTTCGATGGTTCTACCTCCATTCGCATAAGTCGGAAAAGAGCTTACTGCCAACGAAAATATAACCATTTCGATCCAAGAAGTCAAGCAGTTTGCCAATCTTGGAACTAGGATATTCGTGCTTCATTCGTAAAATTCGGCGGAAGTCTTTATATGAAATAAGCGGCGTTGGCTCATCATTGAATTTCTTGGCGGGATCAACGACATCTTTGCCGTTGTAGCCATAGCGGATCAAACAAAACCTGTGGAGTGGTGATCTGGTTGCTAGGCCGGCGAGTTCACGTCTGTTGCCTGAACTGCCTCACGGAGGATTCTGCTAAATTTGAAATGATCTTGCGGTGGGAGAATTAGATTGAGACTGGCACGACTGTCATGTCACTTTGGGGAAAGATGGAATAGAATGGAACGCGTGTAACTTGGTCAAGCCGCTAGTCCTGCGCTTGGAGCCGTAGGTTGGTTCGCTCGCAGCCCTGCAAACGCAACACAGTCTCTGCTAACCTCTCATCGCTCGCTTGAAACAGCGAGTCAATTGAGGAAACGAGCCTGTCGGTGCACTTCTTTGCGTCAAATGCATCAAGGACGCATTTTCGCGCACATTTCCCGAGCGCCAAACGATACGCAGGATCATCCAGCAAGCGATTGACAGCTCCAGCAAGCGCCACACTATCCCGCGGAGGAACGAGAAGACCGCTCTTACCATCTTCCACAATTTCTGGAACACCACCTGCATCAGTAGCGATCACCGCTCGTTGCATTGCCATTGCCTCAATCAGGGCGAGACCGAAGGTCTCACTGTGGGAAGGGAGAACGAAAAGGTCAAGCGCGGCGAGATACCGGCTGACATTGCTTGTGAAGGGAAGAAATGTGACGTGCGTTTCAATTGCTAATTCCTTACACACTCGCATAAGGCAGTCCTTATATCCAGCCTTGCCATTGGTCTCCTCTCCAGCAGCAGCAAACAGCACCGTCTGATGACGCTCCAACACCAGTGGGATCGCACGCAGTAAATCCTCAAGTCCTTTCTTGGGATCGAGTCGAGTGAGTGTGCCCACAATCGGTCTATCGGAAGGTAAGTTGAAATATTTTCTCGCGCGGATTCTGTCATACCTATCCGGGGCATACAATCCCGTATCGACACCCAACGGTACCGCTCTGATTTTCTCACCCGGTACTCGCGTATGCTCAAGCACCTCCTGTCTCATCCTGTTCGTGAGTGAGATCCAAAGCGAGAGCTTCGAGTAGATCCACGTATGGAGCAAATCCCGTTTGTCAAGCCCGGACTGCATCTGCTGATAGAAAACGAGTTTCACCCTAGGGTACACCTGCTTGGCAATTGCGGCAACATTCAGATCTCCAGATTGCATAATGACCGCAACATCAACCTCGTGAGCGCGCAGAATCTCCGCCAGTTGGATTGATGCCACGACATCTCCATACTTGAGCCGCGGACGAAGATGAACAACGCAAAGGTTCTCCCGCTTCGCAGCATCTGCCATAGGCGTGTCCGGGGGAACGATCAACATTGCCTCAGCGGATCGTCTGCACACTTTGGCAGCAAGTCCTACGGTGGTTAGTTCCAAACCCCCATTTGACTCAGAGAAACAGATGAAGGCGATTCGTCTCGCCCTCCGAAACCGCACCCCATTTTCCCGTGCCACGTTTTGTCCTCCCCTATGATGTGATAACCCTTTTCTTACTTACCAGCGAACATCCACTCAAGGGCAGATCAGTTTTCCCAAGTCAATCCCCACTCGCGCCAGAACTGCTCGGACAATATCTGCACACATTTCGTTCCGTTTGATCTTGGTGTCACTTCTACGTTATATATAGACAACTAGCCTGGCGTGCAGGTTTAATCTTCTTGGCTTCTCAGTCACACTTCCCATCGAGCTAACGCACGATACAAGGGCATCACTGTACTCTTCAGACTATCTCCAACTGTTCCAAGTTCGAGCCGATTGCTTTCTCAAACGTATATTGGCTAAGGACATCGTGATAGAGCGCCTGCAATCATTCCGAAGCGAATAGCTTTTTGTCAATGCTGTAATCACCGGGTCCACGCAAGAATATGACGATTGCCAACACAAGCAAACTCATCGGAAACTCAAACCCACCTGGATTGAAGAATCCATTTGAAATGTGAACAAGGAATATCGCTACAAGCATATCAATTGCAAGACCGAGAGAGAAAATCCTGCTGAGCACTCCAACCAACATCGCTATGCCACCCAGCAACTCTGTGAAGGCAGCCAAGTAAGCCAAGAATGCAGGCATGCCCCATGTGCTTTGAAAAAAGGTCGCGGTCGTAGAAAGTCCGTATCCACCAAACCAGCCCAAGACTTTCTGAGCGCCGTGTGCAAAAAAGGTGACCCCGAGAACGAGGCGAAGCAGCAGTAGTCCTACTGATGAATTTGTAAAGGGTTTCGTGAATATTGACATAGGTGTTCTCCTTCTTGAATGTTTGAAATAGGTTGCTTATAAAGAGTCTTTCTTGGTTCCACGAAGTCTTAGCGTCCAATCTGCTAGTGCCTCGAGGAGCTTCCGGATGAAATCCCGTGTTAGTTCGTCGGTGAGATGACCACTTACATCAAACTTCTCCTGTGCACGAGCGATAAGCACCTCTGGCTGATTTAACGGCAGCATGTTCGTAAAGACACATACTTGGCGCAGATGCAGTTGTGCACGCACGGTCCCCCAGTTGCCCGTCGTGGCACCCATGATTGCAAGCGGTTTGCCACTAAGCGGTGGGTCTGGTGAACGCGATGCCCAGTCAATTGCATTCTTGAGTACGCCGGGGACTGAGTAGTTGTATTCTGGTGTTGCGATCAGTAGCGCATCTGCGGCAGCAATGCGATCACGAAAATGTTGGACAGGCTCCGGGAAACCCGCAATCCATAAATCGGCATTAAATAGTGGAATGGATGATAGGTCAAAAATCTCAATCGTCATTCGAGGAGGTGCTAACTCAGCCGCCGCCCGCAACGCTGCTGTGTTGTAAGAACCCTTGCGCAAGCTACCGGAGATGCCGAGTACGTGCAATGACTTCGCTTGATCGGAATTGTTCATGGCGTCGTACCTCCAAGTATTGACAATCAGTGAGAAATGTGCTTTCTGCAGTTAGAAACAACCGTCAAAATTGTCTGTGGAATTTGTAACCAAGCATTTCTCTTCCCTTCAGTTTGGACCACAATATTATTTCCGCTTTCGGCATATTGTTGCGGAGCAACCGTCGTTTTGTTTTTTTCGGTCGTCCGGTTAAACACTTTTGTCGTTGTCACAGAGAGTTGTTCATTTTCTTTGACCACCCCTTGATCCCCTCCTTGACAAGGAGGGGAAACAACGCACGAGCCAGTTCACTTTGTCCCTCTTAGCAACGGGGACTACAGGGGGTTGCATCGGTACTACACACTCCTTGCCTTGTTCAACCTGTTCTGCGGTTACCCTCTACAATCTTTATCTCCTCCTCAGTCAACCCGTACAGCTTATAAACCAGCTCATCAATCTTCTTATCCGTCACAGCAATCTGGCGTTGGATCGGCTCTTTCTCACTGTCAAAATTTGCTTTGTTGAGCTGCTTGTGGAGTTCAAGCATCTTGTCCACGAGCGCAACTAGGTCGTCGTGCATCCGTTTCTCGGTTGGATTGTTGAGGTTGATGGTGCGGATGGGAAGCCTATCTGTGACGACTGCATCAAAATGCATTGTCCGAATTGCTTTGGCAAACATAAACCGATACACATACCAGTTCATCAAAGCTGAACATATGATTGCTAGAACGTATCGATTAGAATATGGAGATTTGCATTCAAACTGATTTATGGTATCCAAGATCAAGTAATGCTCTCGTTCGGAGTCCGGTATAATCGTTGCGGTTATCTTTATATGATCAATCGGATTCTGAATATGTGCAATTATGTTCTGTGCAAGAATCGAGTTCTTTTTGATAAGTGCTTTTTTGTCACTGATTTTTCCCTTACCGATATATCCTTTCGGTTTAGGGTCTATTGAGTATCGATCCAACTGCTTTCCGCCAATAACCTTAAGAGAACCTCTGTTAGCAAGCTCCGATTGGAACATTCCGCCTCTCTGATTTATGGTGATTTCACCTAAGCATCCACTAGCAGAAGCAATCTTAGTACCCACATCAATCTCTTTCTCATTCAAGCTGTTCAAGATGAATCTATACTTCCTGCAGAGCTTTTTGTCAACCGACGCAACAAATTTGAATCGGTCATCGTCACGAACGAACGAGCCATACGTACCTAATTGAGATTCCCTTCTAGCAATGAATATGGCTTGCTCCAACTTCACTTCTCGCCAAACCTTTGAAACATCAACAATCGTTTCAATATCATCGAGAAAGAACTGCCGAGTCTTTTCCCAATTTGAGGCATAAATAAAAGGTTTAGGAATGATAAGCCCAATGCGGCCATTTTGTTTTAGAAGTTCGTACGCCTGCCTCATCATTAAAGCAGATGTATCTGTTGTATTCAGATTGAATTTTTGTTCCAAGTATCCTCTCTCAATTTTCCTTAACTCAGCTCCATACGGTGGATTGCCAATCACGCAATTGAATCCTCCCCTCTTCATGATATCGCCAAACTCCATCTCCCAATCGAACGGATTCACCTTCCGACGAGATTCTTCATCGAACAATTCACCCTGTGCAAGAAAATCCGTCCCAATCAGCGAGTTGCCGCACTTGACGTTGTTTTTGAGCGGTGGCAGCAACACCTCGTGGAGTGCCAACATCGTCGGTTTGTTCAGCGTGGCATCGTTCTCGTTCTCAAGGACTTTCAGGTACAATGACATCTGCGTTACTTCCACCGCTTGCTGGTCAATATCTACTCCAAAAATATTGTTGACTAAGATCTCTTTCTTTTTTCTTGCCGAAAGCACCAATCTTCCCTGCACGTCTTCATACGCATCGCGGACGCCATGCTTCTCTTCGATCTCCTTGGGATGTTCGGTGTAATACTGCTCATGGTAATCAATCAGCTTCTGAAGTGCACCCAACAAGAAACTTCCGCTCCCGCAAGCGATGTTGATGACCCTGAGCTTCTCGATCTGTTTCGGTGTCTTTCCCACAATGAGCTTCCCCACCGTATTGTCAACGATGTAATTAACGATGTATTGCGGTGTGTAATAAACGCCACCCGCTTTTCGTACTTCCGGCTTATGCTCTACCCGTACCTGCTTCGCAGTAAGCTTGATCGTCTGCCCAAGGAACCGCTCATAGATACTGCCTAAGATCTCGACACCGATCTCGTCAAAATGATACGGCGACAGCGGATAGTTAATATTCTTGAAGATGCTTTCAAGGATTTTGTCGCCGACTACAAGGTTTTCACATTCATGTTGAACGAACAATAATCCGTTGTAGAGCGACCTCCTTAGGTCAATCAACTTGTTGAACTGCTCGTACAGAGAAAGTCCAGGATGGTCTTGCCAAAGTCGTAAGATCGCAAGGAGTGTTCCGGTTTCTTCAATACCGCGGTCTTCACAGACTCTGAGAAACACAATCCTGTCTAGAATGCGCTGCACGCATTCCTTGAGTGTGTGCTCATTAAGAACACGTCGGTTCTTTGGATGCTTAGCGACATCCTTGGCAAGCTCAAGCCGCCACCCCGAGAGATCGTCGAGAAATTCACGGTCAAGGGTAAACTCGCCGGTTCGCTTTTCAAGATATTTCTTCTGGAGAGCTTCGATGGAGCCCGCAAGGACGGCTTCGCGCGAGAAAGTGTCGTAAAGTCTGTCAAACTCATCAAGATAGACTTTGTAGGTCAAGTCGAATTCCTTGATGACTCCGACTTTCGGCTTGTCGAAAAACGGGCGTCTGGTGCAATCGAATACACGGAACTCTTCAAAGTCGGTCAGGATCGAAACGGGCACACGGGCTGAGAATCCATAGCGCTTGATCTGAAAGATCGCATCGAAGCTGTTTATCAGATCCACTGCTGGCTTCTTCGCTTCGACGAAGAACTTCGTGGAGCCTTGAATGCGGAAGCGGTAGTCAGGCTTCTTGGTCGCGAGCCTCTGGTCTGCTTTATATTCATCGTCGGCGATGTATTCAAGCATTGACGCGTACTCTGCCAGTTCTTCCTTCACCCCGGTGGACCTATCAAACAAGGCTGTTTGCTCTTTCACGACTTTGCCAACCGTGGTTCTGACGCGTCCTTCGGGGAGAACTTCGAGTTTGTACGGGGGCAACATCTGTTTGTTGCGTACATCCCAGCCCAGCGCTTCAAAGAGCGGGTTGATGAGGTATTGCCGGGCTTGTGCTTCGTTGAAGGAAGAGGCTTTGAGCTCATGAATGTTCTGCTCAAAATAGCTGACGAGCTTTTCGAGTTGTGCTTTTGCGATTGTACGCTGGTTGCTCATGACTTTACTTTATTCGCAGGATTCGATCAATAGAATCATACAGCGCGCTTTCGGATTTTGTACATGGCTTTTGGCTCGCTCACTTTGAAACCGATTTGGCGCTTTGGTTTTCCCGATGGTTGCATCAGTTGTCTAATCGCTTCGAAAATCGCTTGGATTTGTGTATCGTGTTTCTCAATGTGTTGTTCGAGTTCTTTTAGCTTTTGGGCTAACTCCTTATGCGCTGAAAGAATCCCGCGCAACCGTACAAACACTTTTATAATCACAATACTCATCTTAACCGCACGTTCACTACTGAGGACAGCCGAAAGCATCGCAACTCGGTGCTCTATAAAAGCATACGGAAGTGTCGCAGAGTGCTTCAGCGATGCAAACCGGTGCCAATTTGTCACCAGTTCATTCTTTTCTTCCCGAGTTAATTGAAACATAAACTCTTTTGGGAAGCGTTCTTTATTTCTCTTTACCTGTCGGTTAAGATACTTTGTTTCAACACCGTACATCTCAGCAAGGTCCCGGTCTATCATTACTCTTTGCCCGCGAATAAGAAAGATCCTACTCTCAATAACTTCCTTGGCAATGAGATGTTCCTCTTTCATTGTTAAACCCAGCATTTTGTGATGATGCGAGATACTCTACAAAGTATAAGAGGTCGCAAATTGCGACCACCGTTACCTCTTGTTTAAGAATCGGCTGAAACATCGAATTCCCACCAAGAAGGTCTCCCACGTGTTATAAGTGCACTTTGGTATAACTTTTTCAATTCTGTATTCTACATTTCGCGGGATTAGCATACCTCCATCCAGCAGACAAGTGTTGCTTTCTCTCGGGCAAGAGCCTGCATATTCCGCAGTTCGACTCTTACCTTCTTGTGTTCGATAATCTTCAAACTATTCCGCAGTTCATCAAAAGAATCCAGAGCAAGCAGCGATACGATTTCAAAAAGTCCTGTCGCTACGTCCATGTTTTCTGTTTGAGGGAGAAGGCGTTTCAGTGCTGCAAGGACTGTGTTTCCTTCACGGTTGTCAATGATTGTGCTCAGGGGGTGTGCCATTCGTTTTTCCTTGAAATGCTCGCGCGTTCTTTCGCAGAAACACATAACCCGTAGGCAGGCTTGCTGGTGGCTTTGTCCTACGGGTCAGGAATTCCATTCAGGCGAATGGAAAACAACAAATCGTGTCAATCCTTCTTTTTCTTGACAATCTAATGGTTCAGCAAGCCCACGCGGAGAATATAGCTAGAAAATTTCAGAGAATCAACTTCATCATTTCACTTATTCTTATTTCACCAACATCAACTTCGCAAACCCTGATGGAACGTGAAACTTTGGTAAGTTCATCAAATCATAATGCCGATACTGCTGAGTGATGTTGTCCCTATCATTTACGCATAAGTCAATTCCCAGTGTTAAGCCTGGGCTTGGGACCTTGCCAATCTCAGTCCACGGGACAGCCACTTCAATCCAATAGCCTTTGTCTTCGTCGTCGGACTTATTGATAGTACCAGAAGTGTTGACCTGGGTTAAAGCTTTTCCATTCCAATTACCATTATAGCCACCTTTCTCGTTCAGTCCTCTCTCGTCCATGATGGCATTTAGAATATTAACATGGTAAGCAATGTCGTCCTCTTTCCATTCATCTGTGTGGTCAAAATTTGCATCAATCAAGAATTCTACGCCGTCATCCTTGTACAGATTTGGAGCATCTCTTTTCGTTTGTTCAGCCTGCAGATTCGAATTCCTAACGATAGAAGCGAGATATAGATACTCGCGATTCCAACGCAAAGCAAACAAACATGTATCATTCCAGGTGCTATCTGCTGGAATAAAATTTCCCCAGGTAGCATCTGTCCAATCGCTCAGATCGCCATCTATCTTGATATCCCCATCAAAATATGTCGCCGTTACTTGAGCACTCAGGTTCGATGCAGAAAAGAATAGAATCAATGCAACAACAGGTTTGAACACAAGAGCCTCCTTTTATTCCTAGCTGAGTCTTGGAAGTAATGGTATCCAGTTCTTGTGGATCTCTTAGAATTGACGAAGATTCTTCGTGGTTGGAGTAAGTCGAGGTGAAATCTCACGAAATCACGGTTTCATAACTTTCCTGCCACCACAACCGCCGCCTTCGCTGTCTCTACAACGCCGCCCCCGGCATCCAACGCTTCAATGAATATGATGTAAATTCCCATTCTGAGCTTCTGTTTGTTATCATCTAATCCATCCCACACGACTTGTCCTGTGGAGCCGCTCAACTCGTTGTTCATCAATGTTCTGACTAAGCGACCCTTCACATCGAAAATCTTCATCCGCACCTGAGAAATCTGCATTGGAAGTTGATAACTGATGATTGTGAAGTCCTCAAACCCATCTCCATCTGGCGAAAAAGGATTCGGTGATATGGTTATCTTCGATTGACTCGGAAGTGTTTCTGTAAATATGCTGTTCTGCTTTCCCGGCGTACCACCAAGCGAATTCGCACTTGAGTTCCAATTTCGCCTGTCGTTGGAAGCCGAGTTTGGATTTATTCGCTCCAGGGCAATTCCTGTTGTGCTGACAAGTTCAGAATTCTGCCACTTGTCGGAGTAATGCACGCTGTCTATCGTTGCACCAATTACGTCGCGAAGGGTGACATCATCCTCATCGTTGTTCAAGCCAAGACTGCTTTTATTGAGAATGATAACGTGCGTCTCCAGCGAGGGATTCTTCAGATAGCTGAACGCATTCAGTATCGAGGAGTCCGCCGCAATGACCACGTACTCGTTCCGTTGAAGGACAACGCTGCTTAGTATCGTGAAGATGTTTGCTCCGCTTGCTGTGGGCATATCGGATAGTTTCCAATTCAAAAGGTTGACCGTATTTGTGCTACGGTTGTAGAGCTCAACATATTCCGATTGATTGGCAAGAGGTGCATACATAATCTCGTTGATGACAACTGAATTGGGGAAACAACCAACTTTCACTTCCGCAACCGCACTGTTATTTGCGACTCGCTCATCCTGTGCATAGTTGATCACAACTATAACTCTATTGATGCCGGACGGGGGACTGCTCCAGGGAATCAACACGGTAGTGGAATCGTTAGCGTTGAGTACATTGGAGAAGGACGAAGATCCGATAAGTTCACTTGCCTCTCGTATGGAATCCCTGTTTGCGTCGAAATATGCCTGCACAGTGAAACCGGTGGCGGATTTTCTCCCAACATTTTGCACAACAGCGTTGATGGAAACTGGTTGACCCTGCTGCGGAGTCTCTGGAACGAAGAAGATCCGCCTTAATGCTACATCGAGGTCTGCCCGAGCAATGCTATTCTTCTTTCCGGGCGTGCTCTTCTCCGCATCTGTAGACGAACCCCAATTGACTGAATCGGTTGATGCGGCAAGAGCGTCTATCCGTTCAAGCGAGTGACCACTGTTACCGCCCCACATCGAGAAATACGTCAAACTATCTATCACAGCACCACGTTGATCATAGAGGACAACCGCATCTACGTCGTTGTTGAGTGTGGGCAGACTCATTTTGACTACAGGTGAAGGGATCGTGTTGTGGAAGCTCAAAATAGATGAATCCTTTGAGAGCACAACATAACTCTGAGGACTGAATGAGAAATCTGCCACGATAATCGTAACCTTCGCTGCCGTGTTGTTATCCGAGAGTTTCCAGTTCTTGAGATTTATAGAATTGCCCATGGTGTTATAGAGTTCCACCCACTCAGGTTCGCCACTGCCCGGAGCGTACATAATCTCGTTGATAACGAGTGAATGTGGAGGAATGCCTCCTGTGATTGTCGAAAAGCCTGTGTTGTTATCAGCATATTCGTCGTCCGTGAGGTTCACGCGGACAATAATTCTCGTTTCACCAGCAGGAATATTCACCAGCGATGCTGAGAAGATTGCCGAATCACCCGGTGCAAGAGTTCCTGTGGAAGCGATGAGCTGTATTCGTTCAGTAGGCTGTGGAATAGAATCTCCATTCACATCGTTGAAAAACTCGACTGTGTAATCCGACACTGCAACAGAACCTCTGTTCACAATCTTTGCGAAGATGGTAACATTATCCCCAGCAATGGGAAACTGCGGTGAGAGGGTAAGCTCTTTCACCGCAAGATCAAACACTCTCAGTGCGATGCTGTTCTTTCTTCCTGGTGTACTTCGCTCGATATCGCTAGAGGTCCCCCAATTGGATTGCTGCGTTGACGGCTCGCTGGACAGTTTGCGTTCAAGCGAATATCCATTTTGCCCACCCCAACTGGATGTGTAAGCAAGACTGTCAATAGTCCTGCCGGTGGAATCATAGAGCACAACGGCATCACCTGTGTTGTTCAGTGCCGGGAAATTCACCTTGAGTACCGGCGCGGGAATAGAGGGGTGTACAGCAAAAATGTTCGAATCTTTTGCGACGATGACGTATCCAAGCGGCTGAATGAAACAATCCTTTGTGACAATTGTTGCCTTGACTAACGTGTTGTCAGAGATTTTCCAGTTCTTTAGATTGATGGAATCTCGCGTTGTGTTATATATCTCCACCCATTCCGGCTCTGGACTTGTCGGCGCGTACATAATTTCGTTGATGACGATACTTGGCATCTGGGCAAACGAAAACGAGCCTAAGGAGGCAACCAACAACGTGACGAATATGGAGACAGAGAATTTCATCGGCTTTCTTCTTGTTGAAATCTCCAGCTAAGAATACGAACACCTATATCGTCGCCAACCTCGACGACCACTGAAAGCACAATCAAGGCGATGAGTGTGAAGTATTCGCTCTGATAAGCGAAATACTGAATGACGATCAACACAATGAACAGTGGAATGGATAGGAAGAGCCTTACGAGACGGCTGCTGGTCTCGAGCTTATCGTCTTTCTTGGAGAGTGGCATCCCTGACTCGAACAGAGAAAACACGGTGAATGCAAGCCATCCACTGGCAAAGAGAAAGAGTGTGTGAAGGGCAGCATGGAAAAACATTATCCGCGCTCCAATCCAAAACAGCGCAAGGACTAGAAGAAACGTTGGAATAATGACAAGGAAGATGATTGCTTTTCTCGTTCCTCGTGCAAATCGCCCCCGGGCTACAAGAGGTGAGGCGGCGTATATCCACACCGCATCATAGTGGGGAGAGAACTTCAGCGACCCTAGCATGAAAACTGCGGTAAACAGCGTAACAAAAAGCACTGTGAAATGTACACTCGATACTCCTGTGAAGATCCCGTACAGGAACGGATCTGGTAGTTGGTTAGTAAAGATCCCGAACAATATAGCCGCGATGGGCATGGCAACCCCAGGCAAGACTCTCATCCGTGAACTTCTATCCCGCTTGATGTAGGTTGCCATCAAGTCAAATCCTGCTCGTTCTTCTCGATCGGGCAAGAGGAGGGTTTTCACGCTTTCGAAGAACCTATTCGAGGACCCGACCGTGACTCGCTCGGCTTCCTTGTCGCTGCTCAATAGCTTTTCAGCAAGCCGAATGTAGCGCTGCGAAAGAATCCGCATCATCACATAGAGCATGATCAGCAGTGACGCTACCGCCAGAAGAGAAAGCGGTATATTGACGTGCTCAATACTCACCGTGAAAAGATACATCAGACTTGCAAACCACGAAGGTGGAAGTGCATAGAGCCACTTTTCCTCTACTAGTGAGACACCGAAGGCATGGGTGCTCGTCATATAGGGAATGACCTGGTAACCGATGATGATCACAAACACAAATGCGATCTGAAAATACGTGATAATATTCTTCAGCCGCTGCTGCGGGATTTTGTCAATCACCAAGGAATACAACGCAATTACGACGCTGACAATAAAGAGCAATGAGAGCAGAGACACTGCAATGAAGCTGATCGAGAGCAGAACGTTCCCACCGAACATGAATAGCATAACGATTGCCGGGGGAACAGTGAGCGGAATGCCGATCAAGAGAACATAGAACAACACATTGGTAATCTTGGCTAAGAAGCACGTCCGTGAAGCGACCGGATGATGACCCAGGATGTCGGACTCCGCTGTTGAGCCGACCAGGGTATCATATCCCGTGATGACGGAAAACGCTGTCATCATCATGGCAGTTGAGATCATCAGGAACGAAAATGTGAATACGTCGCTGCGGTTGTAGAGGAATGCCGACATCATCACACTCGTGATGAGATAGGAGATCGTCACACCGGCAATGCCAGAATACTTGCGCGTTCCTCGCCGTCCACGAAAGTCCACTTTGATGTTTGCTTCTACGAGCGCTTTATATTGATTGTAGTCAAAATCCTTCATGCCATTTAGATCCCTAATGCGGTTTTCTAATCGCTCGATATTTCCTCACCGCTCGCTGATGCTCAGTATACGTTTTCGAAAAAAAGTGCCTCCCGTAACCGTTAGCAACAAAATAGAGATATAAGTGCTTTGCCGGATAAAGCGCGGCAAGGATAGATTTCTTCCCGGGATTGTTGATCGGTGTTGGGGGCAATCCCTCGTATAGATAGGTGTTGTATGGGGAATCGAGTTTCAAGTCTTTGTACCACAACTGACGCGGTCCTCCTTTGACTATGTACTGGATGGTTGGATCAGCTTCCAGTTTCATGCCTTTCTTCAGACGATTGTAATACACACCTGCAATGATAGCTCGCTCACTGTCTATGCGTGCTTCCCCTTCTACAAGAGATGCGATGCTGAGTATCTCCCCCGTGTTGTACCCGAGATCCGCTGCCCGTTCTCTCAATGAATCTGTGTAGAAATGCTCGAACTCTCCGACCATCGTCTGTATAACTTCTTTCTCATCTGGAGACCAATAGAAACTGTAGGTGTTTGGCAGCAGATATCCTTCCAAGGAAGGCGCTTGGATGCCGAGCTTCTCGGCAAAGCCGCGGTCGTTCACCATTTGCATGAACTTCGAGGAGTCTGTTTCCAACTCATGGACGCAGAGTTGTGCGATCTGATGTGATGTCAATCCTTCAGGAACCGTAACCCGTGTCATCAAGATGGAACGTCCCTCGTGAAGGGTAGACAGTAGTTCGTAATTCGACATTCCGTCATTCAAGAGATATCGCCCCGCCTTGAGCGTGCTGGACCAGCCCAGGAGATTTCCCGCCAAGATGAACAATGATTCGTTTTTTATAACATCCGCGTCGTTGAGAATTGTTGCTATTGTTCCTAAGTTCGCTCCGTGGGGGATGACGACTACTTTGCCTTTTGAGTCGCCCGAATAATTGGGTGCCCAGAATGTCTGGTAGATAAGGAGAGCGCCAAGAGAAAGGAGCAGTATTATCAAGAAGAGAAACCGGAAAGAAGATTTCCTTCGAGTGAATTTTCTGGACGATACAGTCATTCGAGTTGCCTTCCGCAATCCATTTAACTTACCTCTTGATTGAACTGACGAGGTTCAACAACTTGACCTGTGCGATGAAGAAGAGAACGAGAAAATGTCTGCCTCTGCTTGCTCATCCTTAGTTACTAAGATTTCATCTATTGCTTTTCACTCATGCTGGAAAACACATTCTCGTAGTACTTCGCTTTGACCGTATCAGCCAAGTAGTCTCGATAAACATAGGCTAAGGTTTGATACGTCTGAGGAAGATCCGGTCTGATGGCGATAATCTTTTCCAACTGCTGGATTGTCTCTTGTGGTTTCCTCTGATTCAAATAGATTTGACCTAATTGAATATACGCGTTGATATATTCAGGATTCAAGCGAAGCGCTGTTTTGCACTCGACTTCGGCAAGACTATCCCGCTTCCCAGCATTATAAATCAGGCCCAAGTAGAAATGCGTCTTGGCAGATTCGTTATCTATCTGCAGCGACTGATAAACCAGTTGGAACGCCTGCTGTAGATCACCGCGCTGAAAAGCAAAGTGAGCTTGTTCATTGAGTCTACTCGTTATCCCCGGCGCAAAATGTGTCCGTTCAGCGCTGAAGTCAAAGATTTCCATTATTTCCGGGTAGCGTTCATTGGACACGTAGAGCGGAAGCTGGTTGGTGATTTCGAACCAATTCCGCAACACGGCAACATGCGTTGCGCCACTCTTGATAAGAAAGGTCTTCAGTGCCTGAAGATCACCGATGTGCTCTACCATTTCCGGTGAAATAAGTCCCACCATGTCAACTACTCTTCTATCGGAATAGAATCCGATGGCACCGATATCGTGTGTGGCGACAACCGCATTCGGTGGCGTGTGTTCTTTAAGCCACCGCGCAGCTTTGACCTGCCGCTCTGTGATATAGGCACAATCTTCAGCATAGACTCTTGCGTTTTCATAGCAGGCAACAGCAAAGCGGATCAATATACCACCGAGTAGTACGAATGTTAGTACATTGGCAACCACGCGATACATCTTCGTCTGCAACATCGTTCCGACAAGTAGAAAGATCTGTCGCATACCTTTGATGGACACAAGGATGAACAGCGGAATTGCTGGCATAACATAGCGTCCGTTCTGATAGAGATAGGGCAGATCAATCCAGTAGGCACCCAACAGACCAACGATCCACAGAAAATAGATCAGATTTGTATCCTCGTTACGTCTGAGGAGATTGTTGACAAGTAGGATGAATGAGAAGATGAAAAAGGGAACAAGAAACCGGAATGCTCCTGATGAGAAGTATCTCCAGCAGTCTGAGAGAAAGCTCGTGTTGCCGCTCGCATAGTATGTTATCTTTGCTGCGTAAGTGTTTGGGAACACTGAGCCGGACAAGCTCTCATTCAGTGCCACGTATCCGACAGCAAATAGCAGAAGAATCGCCAAGCTGGTGAGAACATCCTTCCTTGGAAGCGTCACTGTATCGGCTATCACACGGTCTTTCTTCTGTGGCGCGGTCGGCTGTCTAAAGTGTCTGTAGGCATAATCAAATCCAATTGCAGTAAGGAGAATCAGGGCTTCGGGTCGCGCCCACAACATAAGTCCAAGAGAGATTCCCAACAGGTATCGGTTTGGATTTCGATAGTAGTACAATGCTGCAAGAAGGAGAAAGATGAAGAGAGTCGTCTCCATGCCTGACAGCGCAATCCAGTGAAGATGTGGTTCGAGAACCAGGACCGCCGCAGCAGCAATACCGAGCCACTGTTCCTTTTCAGCATCGAGCAATGCAAGTTTGAAAAGGTAAGTTGCTGAAAGGATAAGAAACGCTATGCCTAGGATATAGCTCAATACCATTTCGTTCTGGGTTATCTTGAAACCGAACGCCAAAAGAATTGTATAGAGCGGCGACGTGGACCCGGCAGTTGGCATCTCATCCTTATAATACGAGAAACTTCCATAGTGAGCAAGGTTCTTCGCAAACGTTAGATGAATCCACGGATCATCTAATGTGAAACCAAACTCACCATTCTGCTTATGTGCATACCACAGATGAGCCACACTCACCAACACGATGACAAGCGCTACGCCGATCAGCAGGTGACGCTTCAACTTGCTGCTCACAGAGAATGCAAGGGTAGAGTCAATCCCGCTTTGCTGGATTGGGATTTTCTCAAGTTGTTTTTTCTTCTCTTTCCTGCTCACAGTGATTTTTCAGGTTAGTGAACAGACCGCGGTCTTCTTAAAGAAGGCTGAGGACTAACCGCCGACCTATTCTATCTCCAAATTTGCCACCGCTCCCAATTCGAGACTCGAGACTCTTCCATCCTTTAGCTTCAGCCATCCCAAGAGTGCGATCATTGCAGCATTGTCTGTGCAATAGGCAAGTTTCGGTATGAAAAGGCGAAATCCCCTCTTCTCCGCACGAGCATGTATCTGCGTGCGAAGAGCCGAGTTCGCTGAGACACCGCCAGCAATGGCGATATCCTTGACACCGTTTCTCTCGGCGGCAGCAATCGTCTTGTCCGTGAGCACATCAACAACGGCAGCTTGGAATGAAGCGCAAATGTCGGCTAATAGTCGCTGGTCAATCGTCTCGGACGGTGGATTCCCATTTCTCGATTTCTCACTTCTTGCCTCTGATTTCTTGTCTCTTACCTCTAATTTCCTAACGTTTGCCGCCCGTAGTTTTCCTATTGACCTCAGATAATATAACACTGAGGTCTTCAATCCGCTGAAACTGAAATCAAAAGTGTTCTCGTCAATGTATGAGCGGGGGAACTTGACAAAATTAGGATTTCCTTGCTTTGCCAGTTGATCAATGATAGGTCCACCTGGATAGCCTAGTCCGAGCATCTTCGCTACTTTGTCGAAAGCTTCTCCAGCCGCATCATCTCTCGTTCTGCCGAGCATCTCATAGTCAAACGGCTTTTTCACCAACACAAGCTGCGTATGTCCTCCTGAAACAATGAGGCACACAAAGGGAAATTCTGGCTTCGGCTCTTCAATGAAATTTGAGAACATGTGGGCTTCAATGTGATTGATACCGACAAACGGAATTCCCAATCCCAACGCCATTGCTTTGCCGAAGTTGAGTCCAACGAGAATGGAGCCCACGAGACCGGGTCCGTAGGTGGCAGCAACGCCATTGAGATCCGTCTTTCGCACACCAGCTTTCGAGAGCGCTTCATCAACCATCGGCACAATAATCCTCTGATGCGCTCGTGAAGCAAGCTCAGGCACAACACCGCCATAGTCAGCGTGGAAAAGTTGCGAGGAGATCAAATTGGAAAGCAACACGCCGTCTCGCAAGACCGCGGTGGAGGTCTCATCGCACGATGTTTCAATACCTAAGATTGTCACTTGATGACGCACTCCTTCTTTCAGCCGTTATGCCAGTTCAAAAATAAGGAAATAATGCCAGAATTTCAATAGAAAATTGTCCTTGCCTCTTAAGATCTTTTTTCGTATATTTATCCAGAAATTGATCACTGCTCAATTCATCATCCTTACTTTGGAGAAGAGATGGCACAACGCTGCGATATTTGTGGAAAGGGACCGATCGTTGGCAACAATGTCAGCCACGCACATAATCGTTCTAAGCGACGCTGGATGCCAAACCTGCAGCGAATTCATGCTGAGATCAACGGCAAACGAACACGAGTTCACGTGTGCACCAGTTGCTTGAAATCAAATCGAGTGCAGAAAGCGGTGTAACCGATTCCCGATTTCCTGAATTAGGTCATCTGCCACTGGTAGATGACCTTTTTTGTTTCTGCCAGTTTTCGCTTGATAATCTCAGAAAAATTGATAGATTATGCACAACGCCAAACCAACCAGGATGAGCGACCATGACGTTACCGAATCAGCTAACACTACTACGCATCATCCTTACACCTGTGTTTCTTTTTTTTCTCTTCTCAAAGAATTACGTTTTCCACCAGTTATCACTTGCCGTTTTCATCATTGCTGCCGTCACGGATTGGTATGATGGATGGGTCGCTCGCAAGTGGGGATATGTGACGCAATGGGGAAAGTTTCTTGATCCACTCGCTGATAAGATACTCACCTCCGCAGCCTTCATCGCTTTCGTGTACCTTGATATCATGGATAGCTGGATGATGCTTATCATCGTTATCCGCGATATCAGCATCACGCTACTTCGCTCATTCGCTGAATTAAAAAATAGACCGGTCGTCACTGCCAAATCAGCAAAGGTGAAAACGTTTATTCAGATGGTTGCTGTCTATTACATCCTTGTGCTGATTGTCTTGAAGGATGTGAAATGGGTTGCTTCCAGCTATAGTGACATCCTGCAAACCCTCACTAGCCAACGGATCATCTATCCGTTGATGCTGGTTGTCACACTGCTGACGCTCATCACCGGAATCATGTATCTGATTGACAATAGGAAGATTTTGAAGGAACTCTATGCCATCGTCAGTCGAACCACCGAATCAGACCGCGCTTAAGAAAGTCCCTCTCATCGTCAAACTCTTCGCCAGTGGATTGTTCACCGGCTACGTCCCCATCGCTTCGGGGACAGTCGGTTCGCTTCTCGGTCTGCTGATATACTGCCTTCCGGGATTTGAAAGTCCCTTTGTCATTCTTCCCACAATCGTCGTCTGTTTTGTGCTCGGTGTTTTTGCCTCCACTCGAATGGAAGCAGTCTACGGCGATGATCCTGCAGAGGTCGTTATTGATGAGATCGTCGGAATGTGGATTGCTCTTCTCTTCCTTCCAAAGGCTATTCTCCCGGCTCTGATCTCCTTTTTTGTGTTTCGATTGATGGACATTATCAAGCCTTTCCCTGCCAACAAGTTCAATGCGATGCACGGCGGCTTCGGCGTCATGATGGACGATGTCATCGCAGGCATATATGCCAATGTCATACTCGAATTGGTGTTCTTTATATCGGGACGAATCCACTGAGAACATTGTTTGACATTGAAGGATTTGTTGCGTATATTTTTCAAGCGAAGTTGGGTGGTCTGAGATCCAAACCGGGCAGTTATCCCCTCGCATCAATTGTCTGATTCGTTTTCTTTGGATTTTCTTTCCTAGCATTTATGCGTGCTGAGATCATCACCATCGGAGATGAAATCCTCATTGGGCAGATTGCCAACACGAATGCTGCTTACCTAGGTGAGAAGTTGTACAGCATAGGCATTTCTGTCGTGAGAACCACTGTTGTTGGTGATGATGAGGAACGGATACTCAAAGCGTTCAGCGATGCGTATGAGAGGTTCGACGTCGTGCTTGTTACAGGCGGGCTTGGTCCCACACACGACGATATCACGAAGAAAGCCGTGTGCAAATTCTTCAACACAGACTTGGTGATGAACGAGGAAGCATTAGAGAATGTGAAGAGACGCCTTGCCCAGCGAAACCTTCCAATCACAGAGCCTAACAAGGAGCAGGCTTTAGTCCCGAGAACTGCTATCGTGATTCAGAATCACTGGGGCACAGCACCGGGAATGCTTTTCGACCGTGATGAAAAGCATTTCTTTGTAATGCCGGGTGTACCTTTCGAGATGCAAGGAATGATGGGTGATTTCATCTTGCCTTATCTTGAAAAGAGAGTTACTGATTCCGTCATTCGTCAGCAGACATTGAAGACAACTGGAATCCCTGAATCATTTCTCTATCAACTACTCGGTAACATAGACGATATCTCACAAGGGGCAAAACTTGCATTCCTGCCGCGACCTCAGGGTGTCATGCTGAGAATCACAGTTCATGAGAGCAACGTTGAGCGTGCAAAGAGAAAAATCGCTGATGTGGAACAACGCATAAGAATAAAGGCAGGAGAGTACATCTATAGTGTGGGAGATGAAGAACTTGAGGAAGTGATCGGGCGATTACTCATGGAACGAAAACTCACCGTTGCTGTTGCTGAGTCCTGTACAGGCGGACATATTGCCAACCTCATCACTAATATCTCAGGCAGCTCGAACTATTTCGAGCGCGGGGTTGTTGCTTATAGTAATCCATCGAAAATCGAGACGCTGGGTGTGCCAGAGGGATTGATTGAACAGCACGGTGCGGTGAGTCGTGAGGTTGCCGAGGCAATGGCAGCGGGAGTCAGGCGAATTGCCCGAACTGACATTGGCATCTCAACCACAGGGATCGCGGGACCAACCGGTGGTACACCAGCAAAGCCTGTGGGACTTATCTGGATTGGCTACTCTGACAAGAACGGTACTTACGCCAGAGACTACTATTTCGGGGACGACCGGCTTAGGTTCAAAATACGAGCATCACAAGCAGCACTGGAGATGATTCGAAGAAAGTTGCTGGGCATAGAGTGAAAAGCGACCAACCTGATACTGCAACTGTCTATCGCATCTCCGCGAACTGAAACTAGAGAAGCATAGTCCGGTAGCCAAGCGACGATGAACGCGAACACAATCATCAAAGAAATTCGCTCGGAACTGAAAGCGAAAGCAAATCCGAACTTCGCCCAACGAGTAAAGAGATATTTCAAGGAAGACATCCAAGCGTATGGCGTACGGATGCAAGATGTTAGGAAGATCGCCAAGGAATACTTCAAGAAGTTTAAGTCCGCAAAGGATATCCAGAAAGCCTTCACGGTGGCTGAACGCTTACTTGCTTCTGCCAACATAGAGGAGGGAGCGCTTGCCTTGGAAATGCTAAGAGGATTTCATCGTCTCTATACCCCAAAGCTGTTTTCGCTATTCGACCAGTGGATTGACTATCTCACCAACTGGGTAAATGCTGATGCGCTTTGTTGCCATCACATCGCAATCACGCTTGAGCAGGATGAAGCACTCCCGCACAAGTTGCTGAAGTGGACGAAGTCTAAGAACCGCTGGCGACGACGCGCTGCCGCAGTCTCGTTGGTCGAGCCTGCTCATAAAGGGATGTATCTCGATGAACTGCTTCAAGTGGCGGATCGTCTGATGCAAGACAAAGATCCTATGGTTCAGAAAGGCGTCGGTTGGCTCCTGAGGGAGGCGAGCAAGAAACATCCTGAGGGGGTCGCTGAGTTTCTTTTGAGATGGAGAGACAAGACTGCTCCGCTGATATTGCAGACAGCAACGGAGAAGCTTTCTCCTGAGATACGCACCAAGATGTTGAACAGGAATACTGCATGACCAGAGCTAAACCGGCAACCATCGCATGATCTCTAACTCTAAATGTCCATGATCAAACTCCGAACATTCTTTGCTGTTGATACACCTCAGCACATCAAGATGAAGATGTTAGAGGTGCAGTCGCTTCTCAAAGAGTCCAACGCCGATGTGAAATGGGAATCCTTGGAGAAGTTTCACATAACGATAAAGTTCTTGGGTGATGTCTTTGAGAATGTCCTTGCTGAAATGACGCAGAAACTCCGTGAAGCTCTCAAACGCAACAAACCGTTCACGCTCTCATACCAGGATGTCGGGTGCTTCCCCAATCTGAAGAATCCTCGTGTTGTCTGGATAGGATGTGAAAACCCGGATGGGGAACTCTTGAATATCAAGAACGAGATTGACAACGTCACGGTGCCGTATGGTTTCCCGATGGAGGAACGGAAGTTTCATCCTCATATTACTTTGGGACGGGTTAAGGGCAATCACAACATGAGGGAGTTGGTCGAAAAACTGAAAACGGTGCAGTTTGCATCTGAACCCGTGACTGCTGATGAAATCTTAGTAATGAAAAGTGATCTTAAACCAACAGGATCCGTGTACACTGTATTGAACCGAATCAAACTCACCATTTAGCTTCATGAAAGGAGAATCGTTTGTGAAAAGAAATCGAATACCTCAGTTGCTGGCTTTTTTTGTTCTTGCCGTTTTACTCATCGGTCAAGTTACCTTTGCGCAAGACAAAGCAACATCCATCACGAAACAAGGCTTACGAGAGCATCTTCAATTCCTTGCTTCTGATGAGCTCGAAGGAAGGCGCACCACCGAGCACGGATTTGATCTCGCCTCGCAATACCTCGCTTCCAAGTTTCAGCAATATGGTCTCAAGAGTTTTAGTTTATCTCCGACAGGATACTTCGAGACCTTCGATGTGATGAAAGGCGAAGGTGATTTTGAAAACACCTATTTCGAAATCGTTTCAGACAATCAACATAGACGATTCAAAGCAAATCACGGCATTCTGTTCTTCCCACGGAGCACTGACAGTTTTGACATCACTGCCCCAATTGCCTTTGTTGGCTACGGCATCACTGCACCGGAATACAATTACGATGATTACGCCGGTGTAGATGTCAGCGGGAAGGTAGTCTTGATGTTCAACCACGAACCACAGGAGAAAGACTCCACTTCAATTTTCAACGGCAATAGACCTACCAAGTACTACAATCCAGCAGTAAAGGCGGATATTGCTCGCCAGCATGATGCGGTCGGGATGCTGGTGGTTCGAGATCCAAATAATGGTCATCCGCCGATTGAGGTAACAATGCAACGATATGCGCGGTATCTGACCAAACCGATTATCCAATTACCGAAACATGCAAAACCTCTGCCGACATTTTACATCAGCGATTCCACTGCGACAGAGCTACTCAAAGGTGAAGGTACAAATCTTTCTGAGTATGAAGCACAATTGGACAAGACGTTAAAGGGATCACCCATTGAACTCAAGGGCAAGAACGTCACAATACACATTGCGATGAAGAATGTTCAGGAACTTTCAACGCGGAATGTGGTTGGTTACATTGAAGGATCTGATCCCATATTGAAGGAAGAGTTCGTCATCATCGGCGCGCACTACGACCATCTCGGCAAAGATGAGAAAGGCATTTATCACGGCGCTGATGATGACGCTTCGGGAACCACCGGCGTGTTGGAGCTTGCCAAGGCATTCGTCCAGACTTCTGAGAAACCAAAGCGAAGCATGATGTTCATCCTCTTTGCTGGAGAGGAAGAAGGGGCACTTGGCTCTCTGTACCATACTGATCATCCTCTCATTCCGTTGGACAAAGTTGATGTGATGTTTCAACTTGATATGATCGGTCGGAATGGAGGCGTTAGTTACAGAGAATTGAATGACTCGCTCCTCAACCAGAGACGTGCAAATACACTGATGCTCTATTGTGCCGGAGATCCCAAAACACTGCAAGAGATCTTTGACAAAGAAAATAAGAAGACGGGACTAGACCTCGTCTATAACAACGGACCAGAAATGTCCGGCGGCAGTGACCACGCTTCATTTGAGGCAAAGAAAGTGCCTGTTACGTTCTTCTTCACGGGATTTCATCGAGATTATCATGAGACGACAGACACCGTTGACAAGATCAATTTCGACAAGATGGAAAGAATCGTTCGACTAGCCTACCTTGCTGCCTATGATGTGGCGAATAGATCAGAGAAGCTGAAGTTTCAGGAGAAAGCGCCAGCCAAGCCAGGCTCAGCTCAGTAAAGTGTGCTAACTCTAAGATTTGGATGGCAGCTCTGCTGAAGTTCAAACGTGCGTAGAGCAAATTAAGACGGTACGGAGTGTTCCTGCAACTTAAGGTTTCAGAAAAACGTATTGCAGAATGGGCCCATGAAATCATACAAGAACGAGGTCGCTTATGACGAATGATGACCTTCAGTATTTTAAGGATCTCATCCTAGGCAAGAAAGAAAGTCTCCTGGAATGGCTCGCCGAAGCGAAAAAGGGTGATGGATTAGCATCGCCGAGAGAAATTAACTTGCTTGGCGAGTTGGAGCAGGCGTTGGCTCGAATTGAACAAAACAGCTATGGCGTTTGCGGTGCTTGCGGTGGGAATATCGAGAAGGAACGACTTGAAGCCAGACCGTATATCACGCTTTGCCTTGACTGCATCAGCGATAACGAGAGACGAGAGCTAGAAAAAGATCTTGCACTTGCTGGAGAAATCCAACGAGCACTTCTACCGAAGATACCACCAGCAATTACAGGCGTCAACCTCGCCTTCTCGTTCAATGCCTCAACAGTTGTAGGTGGAGACTACTACGATTTCATTCAGATAGAGGAAGGTAGAAGGCTAGGCATTGCCATAGGCGATGTCATGGGCAAAGGTGTTTCTGCAAGCCTGCTGATGTCAAACATGCAAGCGGCGTTTCGGGCAACGGCAATGATGCGGCTCTCTCCAGCGGAGACTGTAGCGCGGGTGAATCATCTTTTCTGTCAGAGCGTCCATCAAAAAAGATTTGTTTCATTCCTCTACGGCATCCTTGATATCGGAGAACGGACATTCACTTACGCAAATGCTGGACATAATCCACCACTATTGCTGAGAGGTAAACCACAAGAGGTCCAACGGCTTGAAACAACTGGCATCGTGATGGGCATCCTCTGCGATGCGGTCTACCACGAGAAAACGGTGCATCTTGGACAAGGCGACGTTGTTGTCTTTTACACGGACGGCGTCATCGAAATGTTGAATGAAATGAATCAGATGTATGATGAAGAGAGGCTTCTCGATGCGGTCACAAAGAACAAACACCTCTCTGCCAATGACCTTATAAGCCGACTTGAACAGGATGGCGTTGAGTTCATGAAGAATTCTAACCAACGAGATGACCGCACACTGCTTGTGCTTAAACTAACGTGAGAACGGTACTCCTCACAGTGGTAGGCGGCTGAGCAATTGGAGGTTCTCTCCAAGACTCTGCAATCCGACATGTTGAGCGATTCATGTGGAGTTCTGTGTTCTTGACAGATCGGCGGTTTGAGGAACTTAGGTTCATAGAGCAGCCAGACTTTCATGTTACTTACCAGTCACTATTTCCCCCATCACAAACGGCTTCTCATCCAGCGCCTGTAATTTTCCCACAACACCGTCAACATCACGTTTGTCAACAATTAGGATTAGTCCCACACCAAGATTGAATGTCCACCGCATATCGTCTTCTGGGACGGAGCCGAGTTTCTGAATCAACTGGAAAATCGCCGGCCTCTGCCAGGCAATCCAATCAATTTGAAGATCCAATCCATCTGGCAGAACCCGTGTTGTGTTTCCCGCAATACCACCGCCTGTGATGTGAGACAAGCCGTGGACCGAGAACTGGCTGAGAATTGCAGATACAGAATTCAGGTAGGAACGGTGTATTTTGAGAAGTTCCTCGCCGACCGTTGTGCCAAGTTCATCAACATACTCATCAACCTTGAAGTGCTCGAGCAGGACCGCACGAGCGAGCGAGTAGCCATTTGTATGGAGACCTGTTGATGGCAGCCCGATGAGCACATCTCCCTTTTGGACTTTGTCTCCTTTGATGATCCTGTCTTTCTCCACGATGCCGACAATCATTCCGGCTACATCATATTCACCTGCTTGATAGAATCCCGGCATCTCTGCCGTCTCGCCCCCTATCAGCGAGCAATGGTTCTCTCGGCACGCCTTGACAAATCCACTGGCGAGTTGTTCCACAACGGCTGGACTCAGTTTGCTCGTGGCGAAGTAATCCATGAAGTAAAGGGGAGCGGCACCGCACACAAGGATGTCATTCACACAATGGTTGACCAAATCTTGTCCAATGGTATCGTGCCGGTTCACGAGAAAAGCGACTTTGAGCTTCGTGCCGACACCATCAACACTGGAAACAAGAACAGGGTGTTCGTACATCGGGAAAGAAGCATCATAGAATGCGCCAAAGTGACCGATGTCCGCGAGAACCCTTTCAGAGAAGGTAGAACGTACCATTGCCTTAATACGGTTAACGGTCTCTTCTCCAGCCGCAATATCAACGCCAGCATCCTTGTAGGTTCTTCTCTGTGAAGCCATAGCGTGTCGGTTCTTCGGTAGGTTGGTAAGATCTGTTGATGTCCATTGGCAGTTGTCAAAAACAAAAGCCCACTCTGTCGTCCGTCTGGAGCAAGCAAAGTAGGCTCTTAGGTTATACCCAGAGGTTCTTAACTCTTTTGACCTTTGTGCTCTTTGTCACAGCGCTTGTGAGTGTTGTTGCTCTCCCCTTCCTTCCCGCTACAGCTACCTTCAGACCTTCCACAAGCTCTCTCTGTGCAACAGCAGCAGCAACAGCAACAATCCTTCCCCTCTCTTTTTTCCATCCGCTCGCACGACTTCGCTGGTTCTGCCGGACCCGCATCGAAACCCAGGTCGGCAATGGCATTTTCCATATCCTTCACGCTGACTTTGGCGGACGCATATGATACATCAACGACGCCGGTTTTCTTCTTGAAGTCCTGCTTCGTCATCTTGACATCCTTCACACCATCTAACGCTTTCAACGCATCCTGAACGCGATTCACACAACCGTTACACGTAATACCCTTCACCGTGATGCTGGCACTCGCTAGCTGCCCAGAGGACTGGGTCTGCGGAGTCCCCTTGTCTTGGGCATAACCAAAGACGCCAACCAAAGCAACAAGCAATGCAATGGCAAAGACACAAAGAAACTTCTTCATGATGATATCCTATCAATATTGTGGATGGATTAGTTCCTGGTTGATTTCTTCACACGAATTAATCTAAGAAGAAATCTTCAAAAAGTCAATACCGATTTTTCACCCCATGGTCTCGAGAATACAATCCAAGGGGTGATGCAACTTGACAATGGAATGGATTTTTGCTATATTCAGCCGTCAACATGAAACGGCTTATTGTTAGCCACAAGAGCAATACTTGATGTTTCATGGCGCATCTCCTTACCCTGAACTCGCCAAGAGTTCAGGGTTTTCTGTTTTTCACACGAATGAAGAACCATTGACCCTCGTCACGAGGAACATCAACAGTTGAAGGAATGGACGCATCAAGTGAAGGCTGTTGAAGAAGAGAGAATAAGTTAGTATATTTGATCGGCTCGTTCCGGCAATCATCGCCTTGTGCTTGAATGTGCCGCCACGGGTAATCCCTATAAAGACAGGTTGCTCTTGCGAGAGGAAACAGTTCAGCATTTGGATTAGAGATTCTTCGGGTGATCTTAGTCAACAATATATCGCTTCAATTCGGTGGAAGATATCTCTTCAAAGACATTTCATTCCATATCGGTTCGCATGATCGCATCGGACTCGTCGGAGCGAACGGGGCAGGGAAATCCACACTGCTGAGGGTTCTGGCTGGCGAAGCATCGGTTGAGAAGGGAGAGGTTGCCAAGGCGAAGTTCGTAACTGTCGGCTATCTTCCACAAGAAGGAACCTACACCACTGGAATCACTCTGTATAAGGAGGTCGAGACCGCCTTTCGGGATACTCTCGATGTGCAAACCAGACTCCAAGAGATTCATCAGCGTATGAGAGAAGTCAATCATGAGACGGAGGAGTTTCAGGACCTTCTGGAACTCTACGGCGAATTGCAGCACCGGTTTGAAGACCTCGATGCGTTCCAAGTGAAATCAAAGATCGAGAGAGTTCTCTCCGGGCTTGGGTTCTCTGAACGAGACATGGATCGCTTGACGGACGAGTTCAGTGGCGGATGGCAAATGCGCATCGCTCTTGCCAAACTTCTCTTGATTCAACCTTCACTCCTGTTGCTGGACGAACCCACGAATCACCTTGACCTGGACTCTTTGCAGTGGCTGGAGGAATACCTGCGTTCGTACGAAGGTGCGGTGATGATCGTTTCCCACGACCGTCGCTTTCTCGATAACATGACCGCAAAGACTTGGGAGCTGAGTCTCGGCAATCTTACCGCATACGTAGGCAACTACAGCTACTATCTGAAATCGAAGGAAGAACGAAAGAGACTGCAGCTTGCTGCGTTCAAGAACCAGCAGCAACGGATTAGACAGACTGAGCAGTTCATTGAGCGGTTCCGTTACAAAGCAACAAAGGCACGTCAGGTACAAAGCCGTATTAAACAACTTGAGAAGATTGAGCGGATAGAGATTGAAGATGAAGAAGGAGAAATCCACTTTCAGTTCCCTCCAGTGCCTCCCAGCGGTCAGATGGTCCTGCAACTGTTAGCTCTCCACAAGAGTTATGGTCCAAACAGAATCTTTAGCGGAACTAATCTTGATATTGAACGGGGCGACAGGATTGCCTTTGTCGGCGTCAACGGCGCAGGCAAGTCCACGCTTTCGAGAATCATTGCTGGCATTGAGCCTCTTGACGCCGGCGACCGTAGAGTTGGTTACAACGTCGTAATTTCGTATTTCGCACAAGACCGGACTGAGGAATTAGACCCGGAGAAAGACGTTCTGCAAACGGTGGATGAGGTGGCAACTGGCGAGATCCGTAGACACTTGCGCAACCTGCTCGGATGTTTCCTGTTTTGCGGCGATGATGTCTTCAAGAAAGTCGGTGTCCTCTCAGGGGGAGAAAAGAGTCGCCTTGCACTGGCAAAGATGCTTCTCCAGCCCTGCAATTTCATCGTCATGGATGAACCGACGAACCACCTTGATGTACGATCAAAGGAGGTGCTACAGGAAGCGTTACGGAGATTTGAAGGAACCTATGTCATTGTTTCACACGACCGTGATTTTCTCGATCCCATTGTAAACAAGGTCATCGAATTCAGGCAGGGGAATCTCAAGACCTACGTCGGCAACATCAGTGACTACATTTACACAAAGCAGAAGGAGCAGCTCCATCAGGACAAAATGACTCGACTTCGCGTTGATGGTACTCCAGAAGGTAGGTCATCGGTGGCTCTGCGAGTGGAGAAGCCTCAACTCACCGAGAGAGATCGAAAGCGCATCGAGGCTGAGCAGCGGCAGAGGAAATATGAGAAGATGAAACCGATCCGGCAGCAAATCGAAAAGATGGAACGATCTATAGAGGCGAAGGAGTTGGTGAAGAGAGAAATCGAACAACTGATGGCGGATCCAAACTTCTACAAAGTTGGCGACCGAGTGAAGGAGATAACTGCTAAATATGAGACACTGGAGACAGAGCTTGCCGATGAATACTACAGATGGGATGAACTTACGAAGGAATTGGAGAGGATGATTAGGACTGGATAATCTTCCGCCTTGGATACATCCGGATTGACGACGATCTGCTGTATCACGGTTCAGCTATCTGAAACTTGTGAATCATCCGATCCAATTTCGGTCGGGAGATCTTCAACAATCCCGCAGCCCTGGACTTGTTCCACTCGTTCATCCTTAACACCTCTTCGACAAACTGCTTCTCTACCTTGTCCAAGGAGCCACGCTCCAACGGGATCTGTAACGTGATCACATCTCCTCCTGGTGGTACTTCTTCCTCCGGTTTTTCCTGCACTGCCTGTGTCAATGTGCGATCGAAGAGGAACTGGAAATCGTGCGGCTGAAGCACATTCTCTTTTGCTAGAATCACCGCTCGTTCAATCGCGTGGCGCAGTTCTTTAACGTTCCCAGTCCAGTCATGTTGAAGCAGCATATCCCTTGCGGGTTGGGCGATCTCCGCGATCGCCTTACCGTGTAATTCATTGAAAGACTGAATAAAGAAGTCCGTCAGAAGCGGAATGTCTTCCCCTCGTTTATCGAGACTGGGTAGGTCAATCCTCATCACATTGAGTTGAAAATAAAGCCCGCTACTGAATTTACCTGCCGCAACTCTCGCATCTAAGTCTGCATCGGTTGCTGCGATGATCCGAACATCCGTGAAATACTCTCTGGCACCACCAACACGGCGGAATCGCTTCTGTTTGATGGCCTTCAGCAGTTTTGCCTGTAGGTAAAGGCTAAGACTGCTAATCTCATCGAGAAAAATCGTTCCTCTACCAGTAATCTCTAGCAGTCCTCTTCGCGCCTCGCGTGCTTCATGGAACGCTCCCCTCTCGTAGCCGAATAACTCTGCCTCAAGAGTGATTTCCGGAATACCAGAACACGTAATATCCACAAAGGGTTCTTCACAGCGGGCACTGTTGTAGTGGATCACTTTAGCAAGAAACTCCTTCCCCGCACCAGGTTCTCCGCAGAGGAGAACGGGAAGGCTATCTTGCTTACCTGCTGTTCGGGCTTTCTCGATTGCCTCCATCACAATGGGAGACTGGGTGATCACTTTGTCAAAACCATAGGAATCTCTCTGGAATTCCAGCATGTCCACAGCCTGCTGCTGGGCACTCCACTCGCTCATCATGAACTCTACCGCATCAACCAGTTGATGGATATCATCGGGCAGGTGAAAGTAGTTGGTGACACCCAACTTCGCAAAGTCGCGGGCGGTCTTCCAGTCGGGTTTGGCGGTCATTACCATTACGGCAAGTTGTTTCCGTTGCACCAACTCAGCAACTAAATCAACGGCTTTCCCCGGACTCTGATTGATCTCATAAATGAACAAGTTGGGGGTCAATAGATGGTCTCGGCTTACGAGCAAGCGAGATGGGTTTTCAATATATTCGAGGGCTATTTGTTCGCCGATCCCAGGGAGGAACCTTCGGACTTTCGCAAAGCTTTGCTTGCTCGATGTGACGGCGATTCTATAGGTCATGAATGCGTCCTTCTATCACACTCGCATCCTGTGGCTAAATCATCTTGCTGAGACTGAAACCGGAAGTTGATGCGACTGCTGCTACTGAAACCTGAACCAAGATTCAGGCATATGCTTACGCAAACCACGTCTTCAATGCCTGCTGGGTCTTCTCAATATTCTTCTTTGCCCCCACCTTGCGAAAATGGCTTAGCGCCAAGCGCAGATCACGCTTTGCCTCCTCTTTCGCAAGACGCTGATGCAGTACTGCAAGTTCGTAGAAAATCTCGCCCACATTCAAGATGTTTCCCACTTCTTGATTCAGCTGTAATCCGGTCCGGAAATATGATTCGGCTGTTTCCCAGTTCTTCAGTTCTCGCTCAATCATCCCTTTCACTTTATAACATTCCGCGATTCCTGACCTATTGTCCATCTTATAATAGATAGCAAGGGCGTTGGTGGCATAAGCAGATGAGAGCGCGAAATCGGAGAGATGAAAATACAGCTCTGCAATCCCAACAAAGGCGTTGCCCTTATTATATACGTCTTCGAATTTGCTTGCATATCGAAGACCCCTCTCATAATACGTCAGCGCTTTTCGGTAGTCCCCCTGCCGCATGAAGATCAATCCGAGATTGCCGTAGGTCATCGTCAACACCCGAATACTACCATGCTGTTCACTATCCACGATTGATCGCTGATAACATCCAAGGGCTTTTTCCCAGTCACCCCGCATAGACCATACATTGCCGAGATTATTATTAACCAATGCTGAGAGAAGAGCGTTCTTCGCTTGCTCCGCCGTGGGCAACGCTTGCAAGTAACACTTCTCGGCGACTTTCAACCTTCCCAGCTCGGTGGCAGTGTTCCCTATGCACATCCGAACTGACGCCTTCCCAATGGTGTCGTGCAGATGATCGTATATCGTAAATGCACGTTTCAGAAGTACGGTACGCTGCTTCCATTGCTCGCGATAGTGGCACACCTCTGCTTCATTAAAAAGTACTTTTGCTAACACTGAAGCGACATTGAACCGCCTCGCCTTCCTTGCAGTGGCACGAAAAATATTCACCGCCTTGTCATACTCACCATATCGAATCGCGACCTTGCCGATTTCTATTGATAACTGAAGGTTCTCATGAACGCCTAGACCCGCTTCATATAAATGGAGGAAAACTGTAAATGCTGTTTCTGTGTCAACCTCCTTCTCTCCAAGTCCCCCTTTCGGCTGAAGTGCTTTTCGTCGCTTGCGGAGAGCGCGTTCCGACACCATGATACGGCTTTTCAACTTTCTGTGAAAACTTCGAACGAACTTGCTCCCGTGATATCGAGCGGCGATGTTCAGGAGTTTCTTCTATAAATGGATTCAATTTCAGATCTTCCATAGCGTTCTCTTGAAATGATAATTGGAATGAACTCGAGTGCCAGGGACGCAGCCGAAAAGTCCACTTGATTCCCTCAACCCCTCAGGTAGCGATGAGGGGTTTTTCGACCAGACTTCTAGGCTTCGATTCGCATTTCATGCTGGACTTTTTCGATCGCTTGCCGAGCCCGGATCTTTTCATAGTGCTCTATGGCGCGCTGGAAACTCTCCTCTGCTTTCCCACGACTCCCTATCAGCTTATGTAACACTCCTAGCTCATAGTAAGTCTCTGCCGTGTTCAACGCATTTCCTACCTCTTCGTTGATTTTCAAACTCGACTGGAAATATAATTCAGCCACGTCCCATTCCTTCATCTCACGGTGAATCATTCCCTTGACCTTGTACGCATCTGCTATACTCAACCTATCACCGACTCGATTGAACATTTCCAGCGCTTTTCCAGCGTAACCAGCAGCAAGCATATAGTCCCGCATTGACACATACGCCTCGGCTTTTCCAAGATAAACCAACCCCGTTAGATAATAGTCGCTTAGCTTCCTTAGGAAGTGCAAGCTCTTATCAAAATATGAGACCGCAACCTGATATTTGCCTTGACGCATTACGGTCAAGCCAAGGTTGTGACAGGTTAGCGCCAAACGTTTTGCATCCCCTCGCCTCTCTAAGTGAGGCCGGACCTCTTGATATTTCGCAAGCGCGTTCGCCCATTTTCCACGGATGCTGGACACATTTCCTTCATTGATCGCTACGCCACTAGCCAATCCATAGTTGCGTGCTCGCTCAGCACCTTCCATAGCAACTGCAAAATGACGCTCCCCCAAACTGAGTCTTCCCTGTTCGCAGTAGTTCACAGCTAATTTGTTTTCCACCTGCGCGCAGCCGGAGTTGCTCCGGAGTCGCTCATACACTTCCTTCGATTTCTTGAGTGAGTGGTGCGCCTCCTTGAACTTGCTCTGTTTCGTCTGCAAATCCCCTTCTCGAAGCAGTGCCTCCGCGTGCAGCACGTGGTTCTTTGGTGCTCGCTGTGCAACCCTCCGATACATCATCGTTGCCTTGGAGAACTCACCGTACTTCACTGAGATTTTTCCCACCTCTAGCGACATCCTCAGGTATTCGTCCGTCTCAAGATGCCTCTCATACATTGCACAGAAGATATCAAAGATCGTATTCTGATAACTGATGTCACTCGGCTGAACCTGTAGCCCTTGTTTCATTTTCCGAAGAAGGTATTGTTCTTTCGCCTTCTGTCTTCTGATCAAGCCGCGAAAGGTTTCGAACAAAACGCTTGCCGCAATACCGCTCGGAGATTTTAAGCAGTTCCACTACAAACGTCTTAAATCGCAGAGGATCCATGAGTCTCTTTCTCCATGAGCAGGAGGAGAAACCAGCGGTTTCGACCTGCAGTTAATATATGAATTTCTTGTTTATATTCAAGTGTTTTTCTTATTCACTCTGCACATACGGTAGAGCAGTGGGACCAGCAGAATGCCTTTTCCCGTTTGCTTCTCAGCCACAGGCTTATGATAAGCCTTAGGTTCAATATGACAATTCGGATTGATTATTGCAATTTGCCGAACCCAATGTGTTTGATTCCACTTTCTGCTACTCTCCCCAAGCATAGCGAGAGAAATGATCCGTCGGAAATGACACAGTTTGCTTATCGAAGTTAATACTTGGATGATCGCTAATCATCACCCAGTCATTAGCATTCGGGTCCCACCAGTAAATCTTGATCTTTGTCGGGTCAACAGTTGTCCCTGCATAGGACAGAGTGACCGTGACAGATTGGTTGAACTGCATCGTGGGACCAAAATCCACTGCAGCAAATCCTGGATTACTCACCGCCACTGTAATCGTGGTTGTCGTGCCCACTGCTCCTGCAGGGATTTGAACAAGATTCCCCAGTGTGTTACTTCCTCCAATTTTTGCTTGCTGATTGGGTTTGACATCTCTCTCGGCATAGCCCAGTTCACCATCCTCTACACGATAGGAGGAAGAGTTTTTGATCTTGGCATATTCTGTTTCAAGGTAGCCGGTATTCCAGCGTTGGAATGTGACCCCGGGCGGCGGTGAGTTAATGCTCTGTTGACTGTTTGGCTGAACGGGGTTGTCTTGTGCACAGCCAAGAACCAACAATGCTAGAGGAACAACCACCAAACATGGTAGCAGAATTCGACACAAAACCGAGTTGTGATTCATTGGATTTCCTCTTTTCTTGTGTTTTGTAGAATATGTCTGGCAAAATACGCCGATGTTTAGCCTACGACGCGTACGGTTCGCCGCGGCAATACCACGTCCATTATGAATCACCGATCACTATCCTCCATCATCACCAATGCCGTACTTCGAGAAATGGCCCGTTGAAAATGTCACAGTCTTTGCGTTAGTATCAACTCCTGGCGAATCCGTGACAAGTTCCCATCCCGTGTCAGGATTTTCCCAGTATACCTTGATTGACGACGGACTCGTGACATTGAAGCCATCATACGAGAAGGTCACGGTAATATCTTGATTGAATTGCCCACCTGGTCCAAATTCCGCGATAGAAACGGATGGATTTGTTACAGCGACCGTAAAGTAGGTGTTCTGAGCTACTGCGCCCGCCGGAACACTGATACTGTTACCATAAGTCTCAGAGCCTCCAACTGTTCCACCGCTCGGTCCAATCCATGCCCCAACTGTCACTGGGTCTTTGTGCAGAGCGCTGATTCGCGTGAAGAATGTCGGACCTTTCTTCTGTTGCTCTGGGTTGACAACGCTGTTATCCGAACAGCCAACTACGAACAACATGACGGCGATCAAAGCGAAGAACGTAATTGATAGTTTGTGATTGATTAGTTTTTTCATCAGGTTCTCCATATTTTAATGTTTGACATAGGTTGATTTGTTTATCCAGTGTCTGGAATTTGTTCCGTACTACTCTCCCCAGGCATAACGGGAGAAATGGTTCGTTTCGAAAGTAAATGTCTTCTGCACAGTATCAATGATCGGCGTGGCGTTGAAAATGACCCATTTCATCTGCAGCGGATCATACCAGTATATCTTCATCTTCTTCGCCTGGTAATCGCTCACATAAGAGAAATACCTGTACGATAGTGTGATCGTCACGTTCTTACGAAACTTCATGTCGGGACCGAAGTACACGTCCTTTTGGTACGCCAATGCTGTGACAGTGATGTAGGTGTTCCATGGCAAAGCGCCCGGCGGTATCGTGACGAAATTTCCAAATGTCAGCAGTCCACCGACAACTCCACCCCAGTTGGAAGTGACGAGTTGGACAACCGACTTCTGCGAAGGATATGGATTCGCTGGTGGGTTGAGACACGTAATGCCCGGTTGCACCTCCATCTCTGTGGAAGCTGGCGGAGTATTGTCACTCGAACAGCCAACAATGAACGCTGTCAGTATAAAAAAGAGAGACAGCGAAAGTAATTTTAGGTTACGCATTTTTGATCTCCTTGTGTAGTTGAAATTGTTTGTAATGAATCTTCCGTGATTTGATGGCACATAAACATAAGGATGCATTTGCCCAGTATGTATCTCTTGCCTATTTGGTTGTTCACCGGTAGATGAACCCCCCCCTGCCCCCTTGATCCCCTATCAGTATTCAGATTGTGGATAGAGGCTGACCCAATCTGCGATCCAGGCAAGATAGAGGGCGGCACAGGAGACTGTGCCTCCGTTGTTCTCCAGACAAATGGCGCCAGGCGCCATGGTGCCAAAGGCACTCACGTTAGTCTAGAGCGGGATCTCCTGGTGCCGACCCTCAGTGACAGCAGGAACAGTTAACCTGTGTACAAAAAAATGGAACTTGAACGAAACGTGGAAGAAAGTGAATTAAGCGTGCTTTGATCTGAGGCGGAAGATGGACAAGGAGAAGTAGATGAACAAAGGTGATAAGCACGAAATTGAGTGAAGGGCAGTGGTGTGCAGAGACTTTCTATCTTGCCTTCGTTTTCAAGAGTTCATCCAAACAGAATCCTGGTTCTGCTCGAGACGGTGTCCTTGCACACCTCTTAAAGTGCGTGCCCAAACTCTTATAGACTGTTCATCCTTCCCTCACGCCATCTTCAATCCTGAAGCAAGCTCAGGATCAATTGCTTGTGGTTTGTGCGGCTTCCCTCCTGGAGGCGAACATGAAAAGCTTGGAGTGATAAGTTCATCTTGGCTGAACTGAACCAAGCACAACTTGTTCAGCTTGAATAGGTTCAACAACTATGCCATGAAGACCCGCGGGCTTGGCAATCCAATGTAACGTGGTGGAATTCCAACGGGTTATCGGAGACGGGTACTCTGAGATTTTTGACTTCTCGAAATCCTCTTCGAGGTCAGAAGGTGACAGGTGTAATGGTTCTTTACGAATTCTTGCTAAAACGTAATGAGATGTTACGATGGATGGGGAAACAGGAGAGGAGGTTTTTTCTTGAGGAATGGAGCAATCCGTAGTTTTGAACAAAGATTTAGCGGACAAAATTACAGAAGCTGGGAGAGAGAGGTCAGCAAATGTTCTTTCGCCACACTGTTCCGAATTCCCAGTTCTGACTTCTGGCTTCTGGCTTCCAACTTTGTCTGGGTCAAAGCGGCTTCGCGGATTGATCCGAATCGGTTGTTGCTTTCAAAACGGCAGGCGTATCGGCGGTATCAAATCGTATCGTCTTCAGCCAGGTGCGTTTCTCCCGCTTGATGATGTCAAGGTACAGTGACCGACCGACGATGTAGATCCAGAGTTGACAGTACGTGAAATACATCAGAATGATGAGCAGGATTGCCGGAAGTCTGTCCTCTCGATCGTAGGACAGGACCAACACGATTTCCCAGAAAAACAATACCAATGCCAACATCCAGACTGCGGTGTAAGGACCGGGAACCTTGATGACGATTAGATCGAGAGCACCAAGGATGAAGAGGATATCAGACAACACGATGGCAACGAGGAAAACATAGTAGAGCGAAAGAAAATATAAAATCTCTATTGCCATGCGCTTGCTTTTGAAGAACGGGATCTCTTTGAAGAACTTTGCTACAACATAGTTATTCCCCCGCACCCAGCGTGTTCGCTGCCCAATCCACACTTTCCAACTCTCCGGTTCTTGCTCCCAAGTGATGGCATACGGGATGTACTTGATCTTGTATCCTTCCATGTAGATTCTGATACTGAGTTCAGAATCTTCCGTAATGGCGTTTTCATCCCACCCACCAAGTTTGTCTAACAGATGCTTTCGGATAACGAAGTTTGTACCCGGTAAGGTGGCGACTCGCATCAATTTCCACCGTCCCGCTTGGAGAATTCCCTGAAAGCTGAGCGTCTCCGTGCTGATGAAGCGTGTCAGAAGATTCCTGCTGCGGTTAACGGTTCTAAACTTGCCAAGCACCGCGCCCAACTCTTCATGCAACATAAGTTCGGCAACTAAATACTTCAAGGATGATGGCTCAGGAGTATTGTCAGCGTCGAAGATGGCAACATACTCCGATGTCACCCACCGCAAGCCAAGATTTAAGGCTCTCGACTTCCCCCGTCCACCTTCACCACGCGGAACGTTCATCAAACGCACACGTGGATCAGAGGCGGCAATCTCTGAAACAATTTCCGCCGTCCCATCAGACGAACCATCGTTGATGATAATGACTTCAAGTTTGTTGTGAGGATAATCGAACTCCAGCATTGCAGTTAGGGTTTTTCCAATAACCTTATCTTCGTTGTGGGCGGGAATCAGGACGGAGACTTTGGGAAACTGAAATGAGGTGCCGTCAATGGTCTTCTTCTCCTTGCGAGATCGTTGATAATGAAAATAGCCTGCTGCGGTAAGAACTAACTGGTAGGCAATCATGAACCAGATCAGGATGACTGCGATGACGAAGAAGATATGCAGGATCAGTTCAAACATGCGTTTTGTGTCTATAAAGTAGAATGCACTGCACCTGGACAGAACGGGAGTTCTATCCTACCGAACAACAAATTGGTAGGACAGTCGTCCTTGACTGTCCAGACGTGGACAGAACAGGAGTTCTGTCCTACCGACATTCAATCGGTAGGACAGCCGTCTTCAACTGTCCTCACATGGACAAACGGGATGGCACAGAACAGGAGTTCTGTCCTACCGACATTGAATCGGCAGGACAGCCCTCCTCGGCTGTCCAAATGTGGATGATCCCAAATCCTTTGATTCACTTCTCGCTTCTGCGTATCCTCACCATCACATAGAACGCTATCAACATTCCTCCGGAAATCAGTCCGAAGAACACGATGATGGAAGATGACCACAGACTGGTGAGATCAACGCTGTATGCAATTTGGCTCTCCAGCACCACCAATACTTTGTGTTCCCCTGAAGGTAGAATGACACCGTAATGTTCGTTTCCCTTCAAAACCTTCGGCGCGTATGGTTTGCCGTCAATGATCACTGCGAGAGGTGCTTTGTTCAGTGTGATGACACATCGCGGAACCGATGAATAGCCAAACTCAATATTCGTGGCGCTGTCATATTCATACAGCAGGTTGCCGGTGATGCTGAGAATCTTCGCTCCAAGCTTCCTCCATCGAGAAAGGACCTTCGGCACTTACCTTGATCAAGTGCCTTCCGCTTGGGATAAGGAAAATGCCTCCCCTTCGACTGAGATGCTTCTGACCGTCTATCAGAATCGTGTGATACTCTTCACCGATGTTCAGTGTGAATGAGCGCGGCGATTCCACTTCCCATCCTCCATCCATCCGATTTACTTTCACTTGCGCTGATGCCGCAAACGGCATCAGCTTGAAATCTTGGGGATTCACAGTGGCTTCCGAATAGACTGCAAATCGCTCCGCTGCTGATGAAACCACATTGATCAGTTGATAACATTCGATTCCCGTTTGAATCGAAGTTGGAAAGATCGTTTTGGATTCTCCTCGAAATGAAAGGATGTTTAAATCAAGCATTAGGTCTGCTCCCGCGCCTGCAACCGCTTTGTACCTATTCCGAATGGCAAGGTATCGTCGTGGGTCGGTGGACCAAAGGCTGAGAGGATCTTCTACCTGAAGAGTGAACTGATATTTGTTCTTGAGTTCAATAATCTTGAGAACATCTACACCAAGATTCCGTTGAAGCTCCGGGACGGTAAGGTTATCCATCGCCGTGACGATAATATGAAATCCCTCTTTTCTGTTCTCAATCTCACTTAGCCGCGCCAAGAACTTATCGTGCAGATACACTATCAGTCCGACACGATAATCCTCGAACTCTTTCCACGCTGCTGGATTATCCTTCCAGTAATATGTAGAGTTCTGATCAAAGAGTTGGACAGGATCGAACCCATACTTCTTCTTGAAATCATTTCGTGCGGAGGGGTGCATCGGTGTGAGATGCTTTGCGTCGGCGGGACCTTTGCTGCCTGATTCAAAATAGAGTTCCGCCAGGTTCACTCCATCCCAATCATACTTGTCTAGGAAGATTGTGAATTCATCCAACACTGTTCTCAAGCATGCAGAATCAGTAAGAGCGACAGGATACCGCCAGCTTGAGTAGATCGTATCCTGTCCCAAGTAGTTCCTCTCCCTCCATTCGTGATGACGATCCCAAAACATCTTCGTGACCTGTGGCGGTTCGAGCCATGCATACACTAGCATCCCATTGGCATGGCAGAGATCGATCAGTTTGCCATAATCATACGTCCAGGTGGGATACGTATGCCACCCAGCTACATGGACGATTCGCACGCCATGCTCGCGCCAAGATTTGACAAGATCCTCAACGCTGATTTTTCGCAAACCCGGATCAAAATAGATTTCAATATTGTCACTCCTCACAATCGGGTAGAGGTGAAAGTACTTCTGCACGTACTCGAGGAGGTACGGGTATCGGCTGTAGCCAGCATCGCTAACAGGGTCGAAGCGTGTGCCTAAGAAGAGAATCTTGCCATCTCCATAGTTCCTGCCGATGACCACCGGTGTCTGTGTCCGTTCGTCAAGACAGATGACCTCATCATTTGATTCGACATCGAACTTGTACATCGCTTCAGGTTCGCGCCAACGAATCTGTTCTTCCGGAAAGAGTCTGTCAATAATGCCTTCGACACGAATGGAGGTGGTAGTGAACTTCATACCAAGTTCCTGGGCAACTTCGTTCTTACCGTCTGTAATGAGGTTTCCTCCATCCTCTACAAAGTTCACAACTGCATCAAATGCTGAATCCGGAAGATCGTCCACGGCTTCATAAGGCACGATAAGGAGGTTGTAGTTGTCCAACTCGAGATGCTGTCCGGGAAAGGTAGTATCAACCTTGATGTTGAGTGAACGAAACGCAGAGATGAAGCTGCGCTGGTCATTACGTCCTCCGCCACGCGCTGTGGTATCGAGAACGAAAAGCACTTTCGCCTCCTCACGAACTTTCTTTGGGGGGAAGATCTTCTGCCAAAGATTCCGCACATCGTAACGCAATCGCTCTCCGAAACTGATGTCGCGATGCTTGAACTCGCTTGGCTCCGCGACATACATCCATCCTGACTCTACCTCCACATGTTTCTTGTACTCAGTGTTGATGCGATCCGGTGAGGTGTGATCCTCACGGATGGTCCCTATCTCATCAAGCAGAATCTCCCGCACATATTGATCCTCAAGCCGGAGACTGATGTCTCCATTCCCCGACACGATGACTTTGTCAAGGAGTCTGACGGTGTGGGCATCCTGCTTTAGATCTTTATAGGTATATCCGAGTGCCCTTACACCGTCAACAAGCTTTCTCAATGCCTCCAAACCGACAAAGGAGTGGAAGAAGGCTGATGCAAATCCATCCCGAAGGTACAGGTTTTGCTGAGCCGCTTGCAGGAGGCGATCAACGTTCTCTAGCTCCTTGTTCTTGTCTTCATCGAGCGGGACGTATCCTAAATTCTCAGGATAGATTCGCTGTCCATAAAGATCATGATAGATGATGAAGGGAAAACTCTGTGAATAGTCAAAATTGTCAATGGCAAGTCGCTGCTCCATACAGCTACTGAAGAACTTGCTGATGACGGAGTAATCCAGACTCGATGCGGTGTAGTGCGGCGTTTCCCATATCAACGGATAGATCCCATTTCGCATACACTCCTCGATCCCCATCTGCAATTTCTTCTCCACATTCTCTTTTGAATCATTTCTGATCGGTCTGTTGGTGGTCCCATCCCAGAATTCAAAGTCAGTCGCGGTTTGACCTTTATATTGATGGGTGCCGCCATGAAGAACAATCGTCGCACCGCGTTCGACCATATAATGAATTGCATCTACAAAATCTGGTTTGTCTGACAGGCTGACGCGGATATTGTTGGCGGGATCAACAAAAAATGGGATCAATGAAACTGAAAAGGGAATGCCCTCTTCAGACAGAAGATCGGCGATATCGCGCAAGCGCCCTGGCTCTTCAAATGGATCCACGTCCTCAATCCGAATCAAGGCAGTGTGGCTTTCAGCATGTTGTTCTCCAACGATATCGTGCAGAATATCGGCAAAGAAGATGTATCGGTCATTTTCTGTCACCATCGAGAGCGGCGAGTCTGCGAAGTACCAGAAATTGCCGCTCTGTACCAGATAGGGAACTTCCTGCTTCTTCGTGTTGATAGTCGTAGCAATCACCTGACAGTGTGCACCATTCGTCACGGTGATTATGTTCGTGTTGACGTCACCTTTGGGAAAACGCCAATCCTTGACTTTGACCACATTGAAATTTGTGGCGGTGTCGAAACTGACGAACTTGAACCCGTAGCGCTTGCTTAGATCAAACGTCTTATCGAAATATTGAATGCCGGTATTAAGCCAGCATATCGTTTTGTCTGAGTGATACACATCCTTCAGAAACTTATCTGGCGGATCATAATGTCTTCCGAAGCCGATGAAGAAAATGACATCGAAATCCTGAAGTTCACCGCTCCTATAATCGGCGACTCCTTGCACAGTGATGGAAAGAGAAAAATGTCCAAGCAGTTGAGCCAGTTGTCTTCCATCGCCACGCGCAAGGTTGGTGGGAATATCCTTTCCATCAAAGAGGACAAGCGCCTTCTTTTGTGGGGCAGCTTCTTGTGCAAAGTCCTGAAATGCAAGTGTCAGCAATGTCCAGAATATTGCGATTGCAAGGGCTGTTGTTCTTTTCATTATCACGTGAATTTCCAACTAACTATCCAGAATGTGCGTGGTATCCTATCTTTTGAAACTCCTGTGTGCAAATATAGCCATAAAAACGGAGAATGACAAGTCCGATTCGGTTTAGTGTTTCGCACTTCACTAAACTTCCAGAAATTGTCTTGACTATGTAGCGACTATTCTGTAAATTATCGTGTGGCTGTTCCCAGACTCTTCTCTTTCCCGGTAATGACTTTCTGACAATGGTTGCACGAGCGAATGGCAGAGCAGGGGGAATTATGCCGATCCATATAAAACACCATAATAAAAACAGCGACTACCTGCAACGATCTGACATGTCATTGCTTGCGACCGAATTGCCTCTGTTATCAAAGGTGCTTTATACGGCACATGGAACAGTATTTGGGGTATTATGCGGATCAATATAGACAATGTTGGGCGTTTACATATCCTAATGGGTAGGAGTTAAGTGTATGAAAAAGCAAAAAGGATCGAAAACTCAGTGGGGTTCATTGCCACAGCGTCCACAGGAACACGTTTACGCCGATCTCGGAGTCCGGAAATTTTGCGAATTGTTTACTGATCCTTGGTTTATTACACGGGAAGAATCAAAGAGTGATTACGGGACAGATATTGTTATAGAAGCTCTAACTGATAACGGCAAACATCCAACTAATATTCGATCACATGCTCAGGTAAAATCATCAACCAAGAAGCCAAATGCAGATGGAAGTTATAGCTATTCTGTCCATTTTTCAAATCTAAATTATCTGCTCAATAATCCTAATTCGTTATATGCTTTTTATTCAGTAAAGGAAGATAAGCTACTTTACTGCACTGCTGAGAGCGCGTATAAGACCTATGCTAATACAAAAAATGTAACAATACATTTTACAGAAGTTTTAAACCAACATGTAGTCAAGAACATCCATAGTCAAATAATGGCTACCAGTATGTCAATCCGTGATTTGCTCTTAAGTCCGAATCGGAGAATGATTATCAATCCAGATCGTTTTGTGTATAGTACCGATAAAGATGGTAAAGTTATTTTTATGCATAATCTCATTTGGGAAAATGTATTTGGAAAGATACCCAATGGTCATGAGGTTTATCATATTAATGGTAACGTCTTTGATAACACAAAGGCAAATCTATCACTTCGCAAAACGGACAATCCGTTTCCGATAGAGGAGTTTCAAATAGATGTTAGTAATGCTCAAGTTACCAATGTGCTATCAGTTCTCTTGGAGGGTAATAAGGCATATCTCATTGATGATGTTCCGCCACCCCCTAAAAAGGCGTTTGTAAATCTAGTAAACAGTTTGATAAGTCAGGGATGGTCTATCAAGGAAGATCAGTTTTTGGCGCTTCAGCATAAAATGAAGACACTCCTAGAGATGGACTTGTAGCCCTTGAATTACGGACGTACTGAGCATCACCGCCCAACATCGCGTGCAGCGGACGGCTGGGAGTCTGCGCGATTTACAAGCATTTTTCTACGCCTCAGCAGAATCCTGCTCCCAAGCCGAGTCCACGCCCGCCCAGCCGCCGCTAACGCAAACCGTTGGGCGCTTAGCCAAATAGACAGGTGAAGCATTATGCCGATCAAAGTTCTCCTCGACACTGATATAGGCTCCGATATTGATGATGCGGTGTGTTTAGCCTATCTGCTAGCAAATCCGGATTGTGAGTTGTTGGGGATTACTACGGTGACGGGCGAAGCGGAAGCCCGAGCACGCATGGCTTCGGCTTTGTGCAAAGTCGCAGGCAAGCGCATTCCGATTTACCCTGGCCGCGAGGAACCACTGCTCGTGCCACAAAAACAGCCTCACGCTCCTCAGTCAGCCGCGTTGACTCGCTGGCCGCATGAGGTCCATTTTCCCAAGGGGCAAGCCGTTGAGTTTCTGCGGCAAACGATTCGGGCATATCCCCACGATGTGATTCTGCTTGCTATTGGGCCATTAACTAACGTGGCGGGTCTCTTCGCAGCGGATGCGGAAATCCCGACATTACTGAAAGCGTTAGTGCTAATGTGTGGCGTGTTCACTAATTCACAGGCTGGGGTCGGACCGTTGGAGTGGAATGCTATGCTGGATCCCACTGCCACGGCGATCGTATATCGGGCGCACACGAGTGTCCATCGCTCAATCGGATTGGATGTAACTTGTCGTGTTACCATGTCGGCCTCTGAAGTCCGCCAACGCTTCCAGACCCCGTTGCTGCAGCCAGTGCTGGACTTTGCGAAGGTGTGGTTTGAACGGATGGATAAGATCACGTTTCATGATCCCTTAGCGGCAGTGACGATCTTTGATGAAACTGTCTGTGGGTTTGAGCGCGGGCAAGTGGACGTAGAGTTGTGTAGTGAACGTTTGGCAGGGCTGACCCATTGGACGGCTGATCCCCAAGGCAGGCATGAAGTCGCGTTGACCGTGGAGCCGCAACGTTTCTTTGATCACTACTTTTCATTCTTCTCGCGTTGATGTGCCGCTGAACAGATCAGAATGGTACCCTGACCGGCGGTTCAAGCTGAGCGGATGAGCGCAAGTACGTTTTGCATCGCTTGCAGAGGTGCAGCGCAGGATCGTAAGCCAAAGGCTCATGAGCCGTCGGCTTAAAAGTGAAGAGAATGAACTTAGTTAGGATAGTTCAATTTGAAAGTCAGCGTTACCGCATCTCAGCCGCTGCCGTCAGACGTAAGCACTATTAAACTGATCACTAACCGTATTGAGAATCATCAGTATATAAAAGAGGAAAACGTAGCTATGAAAGTTCTATTCGTTGGTGGCACGGGTATTATTAGTTCAGCCTGCTCTCAATTAGCTGTCGAACGCGGTATCGAACTTTACCTGTTGAACCGTGGTCAAACGGCAAGACCGGTTCCCAAAGGGGCTTATATTCTGAACGGTGATATTCGTGACAAGGCTTCAGTGACTTCAGCCCTTGGGACCAGAATGTTCGACGTGGTGGTGAACTGGATTGCCTTTACGCCAGACCATATCGAGACCGATCTCGAGCTGTTCCGGGGTCGGACAAACCAGTACGTCTTCATTAGTTCAGCTTCCGCGTATCAAACCCCACCTGTAAAGCTGCCTGTGACCGAATCAACTCCGCTTGCAAATCCCTACTGGGAATATTCGCGAGCAAAAATCGCGTGTGAGCAAGGGTTGATCAAGGCTTATCGTGAAGAGCAGTTACCGATTACAATTGTCAGACCATCCCATACATACGACTGCACTCTGCTGCCAATGCATGGCGGATACACTATCGTAGATCGCATGCGGAAAGGTCAGAAGGTTATCGTCCACGGAGACGGCAGTTCGCTGTGGGTATTGACCCATCATCGTGATTTTGCCAAGGGCTTTGTCGGTTTGTTAGGCAACAATCGCGCTGTGGGGGAGGTTTTTCATATCACATCAGATGAGTGGTTAACCTGGAACCAGATTTTTGAAATTGTAGCGCAAGCTGCAGGAGCTAAGGCTTACCTTGTGCATATCCCCTCGGACACAATTGCCAGATTTGATCCCGAATGGGGTGCAGGTCTGTTGGGAGACAAGACTCATAGTATGATATTCGACAACACCAAGATCAAGCAGGTCGTACCAGATTTTTCAGCGACCATACCCTTTACTCGTGGCGCCGAAGAGATCATCCACTGGTATGACAGCGATCCATCCCGACGAGTGGTTGACAATGCATTGAATAGCTTGATGGACGAAATTATCACTCGTTATGAGGCTGTCTGGCTGTAGATTTTTTGTTGCCGCAGCTCAGTTCTGCACCGTTCAGGGCACAATCAAACGTAGACAAGGAGGAACAAGATGGAGAAAAACAGAAAGATCCGGAAGGTCATCAAGAGCAAACCCACCATCGAAGGAGCCGGTGTCCACTTGAAGCGGGCGTTTGGTTTCAGTGAGACGCCTGCGTTGGATCCGTTCTTGCTTCTCGACGACTTTCGTTCAGACAATCCACGGTATTACATCAACGGCTTCCCGTGGCATCCTCACCGCGGAATTGAGACCATCACTTATGTCCTTCGTGGAAATGTCGAACATGGGGACAGTATGGGGAACATAGGCGTGATCAGCTCCGGGGATGTGCAGTGGATGACCGCTGGCAGCGGCATCATCCATCAGGAAATGCCGAAGGGAGATGAAGCGGGCTACATGGGAGGATTCCAGTTGTGGGCAAATCTCCCAGCCTCTCGCAAGATGATGGACCCGCGTTATCGCGACGTGAAAAGCAATCAGATTCCCAAAATCTCCACAGGCAATGGCATAACGATCAGAATCATTTGCGGCGAAGTTGAGGGGACACGGGGTCCTGTCCAAGACATCGTCACTGATCCAGAATATCTTGATGTGACCATCCCTGCAGACAGAGAGTTCATTCACCCAACCAAACTGGGGCACACAGTCTTCGCGTATGTCATCGAGGGCAAGGCATGGTTCTGCCGAGAGAAAAACCCGTTCACCTACGAGGTCGAAGGAGTGAACTATTTCGACATCCAGAGGAATCCTCTCGTGACGAATGAGAATCTCGTACTGTTTGATGACGGAGAACAGATAGTCGTTTCCACTGAAGATGAGCCTGTTCGCTTTCTCCTCATATCCGGAAAACCTATCGGTGAGCCGGTCGCATGGTATGGTCCCATCGTAATGAACACACAACAAGAATTGCAGATCGCCTTCGAGGAGTACAGCAACGGCATATTCATCAAATACAAGAAGGCGTGATTCATTTCGAGGTATAATGAGCTGAGCGAGCTATCTCATGTTGCCCCGTACAAGCGCATCCAGCCGACGTCACTAGCGCGGCGCGGCTGAGCATAGTCGTTAACAGCGATGAAATAATCTCATTTATTTTTCGAAAGGTCACATTATGAACTTATCATTCCTCTTTCCTGTTTTGTTAACACTCTTTGGATTTTGCTCTAACCTCGGGGCGATTCAGTTGATTGACCACCCCAAGGAAGGACGCCAATACGAAACTCTCAGGTTTCGTTTTGTGCAGAATTTGCATTTCGAGAATCCGTTTGACCTGGAAACGAATCGCGTGGAGTTACTAATTCAGCAGCCGGATTTCTCCAAGCGTGTCCTCTCCTTTTTCTACGATGGGCTAAACAGGGACAGCATCGAGCAATGGGAAGCTCGTTTTGCTCCTAAGCAAGCTGGCATTCATCGCCTCAGCGTGAGTATCAACGGGAAGATACATACACAATTCGAAGTATCCGTCAGACCCAGTAAGGCGAAGAAGCAAGGGGGGCTGAAACTCTCAGACCAGCTTGGGATCTTTGAATATGAAAGTGGGGAGGCGTTCCGGGGTATTGGTCTGAACGTATGTTGGACCGATGACTATGAATATTACTTCAAGAAGATGCGCGCCGCAGGCATGAATGTGACCCGCATCTGGATGTGCCCCTGGCATTTATCTTTTGAGTGGAAAGAAACTGGGCTAGGTCATTATGATCTGGATGCGGCACGCAAGCTCGACGCCATTCTTCAGTTGGCAGAGAAATATGGAATCTACGTGATTCTTTGCATGGATTATCACGGTATCGCGCGCAAGGGTTGGGGATACTTCAGAGAAAACCGCTGGCCCGTGAATCCTTACAATAAGATCAACGGCGGACCTTGTGTAGATGGCTCTGAGCTTTTTACCAACGCGGAGGCGAAGGAGTTCTTCAAGAAGAAATACAAGTATATTGTTTCTCGCTTTGGTCATAGCTCTAGCATTGCTTCTTGGGAATTCCTTAACGAGACAGACCTGATGGCGGGAAAATCAATCCCCGTGAATCGCTGGCACATTGAAATGGCAGAGTATGTTCACTCTATTGATGTACATGAGCGTCTTGTTTCGACCAGCTCGACCCGCTCGTATCCGGAAAAGGTGGTGGATGCCTTTAAGTCACCCGCCATGGACTTTGTCATGTTTCACAACTACAACGCGCTCGACATGGCACCTTACATTACAGACTTGCACGAAGCCGCGATTGAATATTATCAAAAGCCTATCGTTCTGGCTGAATTCGGCGTGGAGTTCCGTGGTGGCGAGCGCACATACCAAGTTGATTCCCAACACGTTGGACTTCACAACGGTATTTGGTCTGGCTGGTTTAGCGAAACACCAATCATTCCACTCAGTTGGTGGTGGGATAACTACATTGATAAGTACAACCTCTGGCGTGAATATGCGAACTTGTCACGCTTCGCGGACAAGATAGACTTTAATGTGAAGCACCTCGTCTTCAAAACTCTTACAACAGGTCGTTTGGAAGCAAACCCGAAAGAGCAGGTAATGTGCATGGTTCGTTGCATCTACGCTGGAGCACATTGTGCCCTCTGGTTTAAGAATGACGACTACAAATGGTCACTAGTTAGTGAAGGCAAGGAGCTGAAGGAAATAGGTGCTTTCTCGCAAGTTGTTCCCGACGTCGCTCCGGGCCGCTATTCCATCGCCTGGTATGATCCTCAGACTGGGAAGTTTTTCGAGAAAAGAACCGAGGCAGTGGTGAAGGAGGACGGAATACTATCCCTCTCGGTTCCTTCTTTTTCAAAAGACCTTGCTTGCCTAGTAACGCGGCAAAAGTAATTTCGTGGTAATACATTGAGCAATATCAAAAAGAGATTTGTTTCGGTTTCAGAATTGAATGGCAAAAAATGTCAAAAGTAACCTGGGGAGTTCTAAGTACTGCAAGAATCGCTGTAGATAAGGTAATTCCAGCAATGCAAAAAGGGGTGTATTGCGAGATTGCCGCCATTGCATCACGCGATTATAAAAAAGCTCATAACGCTGCGGAACGATTAGGAATCCCCACAGCTTATGGTTCTTATGAGGAATTACTTGCAGATGAGGAAATCGAAGCGATCTACATTCCGCTCCCAAACCACCTGCATGTAGAGTGGACTATTAAGTCATTGGAAGCTGGCAAGCACGTGTTGTGCGAAAAACCCCTTGGACGAAGTTTGAATGAGGTTGAGCATTTGCAGAGCAAAGCGAGGAGTTTCCCTCATCTAAAAGTGATGGAAGCGTTTATGTATCGCTTTCACCCTCAATGGCAAAGGATAAGAACATTGATTATCGAGGGAACAATTGGTGAGTTGCGATGCATCCATTCGATGTTTTCATATTATAATACTGATCCGAAAGACATTCGCAACCAAGCAGAAATCGGAGGAGGGGGGCTTCTCGATATCGGTTGCTATTGTATATCGCTGTCACGATTTCTCTTCAATAGCGAACCACGGCGCGTGTTCGGCAATATTGAATATGATCCTGAACTAAGAGTGGATCGTCTGACAGTGTGTACTCTGGAATTCGAAAAAGGAGTTTCCACGTTCACATGTGCGACTCAGCTGATGCCTCATCAGCGAGCCGATATCTTTGGGACGCACGGAAGAATCGAAGTTGAGTTTCCATTTACTCCTCCGCCTGATAATTCTGCTGCAATCGTGCATCTGACAGGTTCGGAGAGGAAAGAGATTGTAGTTGAAGCATGCAATCAATATACCCTGCAGGGAGATTTGTTTTCGCAAGCAGTAATAAATAAAACAGCACCACCTACACTCCTCGAAGATGGAGTTGCAAATATGCGAGTCATTGATCGGATTATCGAAAGTTCTCAAAAAGGTGCTTGGGTCAACATATAGAAATCTTCGAGTGATGATAGCCACATGAACGAGTTGCTTCGCCAGAAAAAACCGCATGAGTGAATCCACGAATAACACTACCAACGACAAAGAAATTAGAATCCCGCCACATGGTTTGGCTATCTTAGCACTCGTTGGTCCTGCCTTTATTTGGTGTGCCGAATACATCGGTACCGGTGAGATCATACTTGCGACACGCACTGGAGCAATATTAGGCTACCCGATTATCTGGGCTGTTGTCTTAGGCATCTTTCTCAAATATTGGATCGGCATGTCTGGTGCGCGCTATACTGTCTGTACTGGTGAAGGCATGATTGATATGTTCGACCGTATTCCTGGTCCACGTCATTGGGTTGTATGGATTGTCTTGGTGGCTCAATTTTTCTCAGCAACGATTTCCATAGGAGCCGTCGCCTCAGCTACCGGTATTTTCATAAACAGTCTTATCCCAATTTCTTCGTACTTCGGCGGCTGGTTTGTTACCATTTCTTGTCTCGCAGTGGTTTGGTCTGGAGCTTTCAACGTTCTAAAAACAGTAATGAGCGTCTTCGTACTCATTATCATCGTAGGAGTTTTGTATGTAGCAATTACTGTATTTCCCGGCCTCTCGACTCTATTGCAAAGTTTTCTTATACAGGTACCTGCTGTCCCTGAATGGGCATACACACAAGCAGGGGCAAGCCAGAATCCATGGAAGGAAATATTACCCTTGTTGGGATGGGGTGCCGGTGGTTTTGCCAGTCAAGTATGGTACACCTATTGGGTGCTGGGTGCAGGATACGGATCAGCCAAAGATAGAGAGTATGGGGAGCCTGCTGATGTAGCAAAGCTGCGCGCCATAACACGAGCCGGCGCTGAAAGAATACGAGGTTGGTGCCGCGTTGTTTATACGGATGCAACTATTGCGATGATTATCGGTAACGTAGTAACTGTTGGTTTTCTTATGGCTGGGGCTGGAGTCTTAAGACCTCTACAATTGGCACCTCAAGGAGAACAAGTTGCCACGACCGTTGCCCAAATCTTCTCTTCAAAATGGGGGGCGTTCGGAGGTTTCATTTTTATGCTTTCAGCAGTGGCTGCATTGCTCGGCACCCAGATTGGTCAATTGGCTGGATGGCCACGCTTGCTGGCAGATTCTTTTCGATTTTGCATCCCGGGTTTTCAGAAAAGATTTTCATGGAAAAAGCAATTCAGGGGGTTTCTCATCTTCTTCTTCTGCACGAATATGATCATTGTTTTTTCGTTCGGACTCAAGCCGGTTGTTATTGTTCAGTTAAGCGCTATACTCGATGGTCTGCTATTAACTCCTTTGCAGGCTCTATGGGTTGCCATTGGCCTTTACGTGGTCATACCAAGATTATTCAACGACGATGCTCGAGAGATACTAAAACCCCATTGGATATTTGCTGTTGGTTTGATCATTGCTTTTATCGTGTTCGGCTACTTTTGTGTTTTTCAAATACCATACCTTCTTTAGAAGCGTTCTTTGTTAATTTGATCCTGCTGGCAAGGCACTCTTGGTTGAAGACAAATTCACATAGCCTGTATCTACGATATTCGATGACAGGGCGGACCAACCTCCTGGTTTTCGGTTCGCATTGGGATGTCCGGCCCCACAGCATAGCCCAACTTCTCGGAGAAGAAATTATATTCATGAAGTCAAAGTAATTACCGATATCTTCAAAAATAGGAGGATGTAATGCAAAGACACTCAGTTCTCTTGATATTGCTCTCGATTGTTTCTTGCAGTCAGGTGAATGGTCAATCCCTCAAAAAGGAGAAGGAAATGTTTCAACCGCTATCTTATGAACAAGCCGATAGAAAGGCGGACTCGGTGTTAACACTAATGACCTTGGATGAAAAGATTGCCTTGGTCGGAGGCGACAGAGGATTCTTCTTAAGGCCACTTCCAAGGTTGAATCTCTCAGAAGTCTATATGAGTGATGCTACTCAGGGTGTGCATATTAGAGAAAAGTTCAGGGATGCTGAAATATCAAAATATCAGTTGGAAAAATCAACAGCCTTTCCGTGCCCAATTTCGTTAGCAGCAACATGGAATCCCGAGCTATCTTACAAATACGCAGAAGCTGTTGGTGAAGAATGCCGAGCTGGCGGTATTGGTATCTTGCTCGGACCCGGCATGAATAGCTATCGTCATTCTCAATGCGGCCGAAATTTCGAGTACTTTGGAGAGGATCCCTTCCTCCGGGCAAGGATGATTGAAGAATATGTAAGGGGAGTGCAAAGCACCGGTACTGTAGCTACGTTAAAGCACTTCGCTGCAAACAATACTGAGTTTTTCCGAAGAAAGAGTAATTCAATCGTTGATGAGAGGACGTTACATGAAATCTATCTGCCGCCGTTTGCAGCAGGAATAGATGCTGGTGCCAAAGCAGTCATGACCTCCTACAATTTGTTAAACGGTGAATGGTGCGGACAAAGTGAGTATGTGATTAATAACATCTTGAGGAAACAACTAGGGTTCAAATGGCTGGTGATGACAGATTGGTGGTCGGTAAATGACGGTGAAGAACTTGCAGGATCCGGTCAGGATCTGGAAATGCCTTTTGCCGTTGCTCTCAAGGACGCACACAAACTCATAGGTGAGGGGAAAGTGAGAGCTGAGGACATTGATAGAATGGCGAAGAGCATTCTGAGAACATATTTTGCCATGAAATTAGATGAGAGAAAGAAGGAACCTGGATATTATGATAGGTTTGAAAATCATGAGTTGGTTGCCTTACAGACAGCAAGGGAAGGAATTGTACTTCTGAAAAATGAGAGCGATATTCTTCCCATCAAAAGGGAGATTAATAATATTTTGTTGACCGGAGACTATGTTGAGAAGCTAGCTATGGGTGGTGGTTCGGCAACGGTTGCAGGATATAACAATAGACTGATGCTTGATGAACTCAAGAAAGAATTTGGTGACAGAATTGAATATGTCAAGAATCCGACTCTCGACCAAATCAGGTCTGCGGAAGTCGTTCTATGTAACGTCGGAACAAGCGACAGTGAGGGGTGGGACAGACCATTTGAGTTGCCGGAAGACCAAGACAAGAAAGTAGAAGAGTGTGTCAATAATAATTCCAATACAGTTGTCATCGTTACTTCCGGGAGTGGCATCAGAATGACGGATTGGAATGATAAAGCTAAGGCGATCATTCTTGCCTGGTACGGCGGTCAAATTGGAAACAAAGCCTTAGCCGAAATTATTGCAGGAACAACAAACCCTTCGGGCAAACTGCCGATAACGATTGAAAGAGAATTTAAAGATTCTCCCGGTTACGGATACATTCCTGAAGGTGAGACACTTTACACGGGTTGGCATAATGAAGAAGAAAAAGCCCATCCTGTTTATGACGTTCATTATAAAGAAGGGATATTCGTCAGCTATAGATGGTATGAAAAGAAAAACATTGAGCCTCTTTATCCATTCGGACATGGTCTATCTTACACCACTTTCGAATATAGCGATCTTAAAGTATCAAAGGAAAAGTTTATCGAAAGCGATGTTATTACGGTAAGCTTTACTGTTAAAAATGTTTGGAAGAATAAAGGATTAGAAACAGCTCAATTGTATGTTCAAGACGTTGAATGTTCTGTCCCCCGCCCAGTTAAAGAACTGAAAGGGTTTCAAAAAGTTGACTTGGAACCCGGACAAAGCAGGACTGTTGTAATATGTTTGGACAAGAGACACTTTTCATTTTGGAATCCGCAAACGAAGTGCTGGTTTGCCGAAAAGGGGAAGTTCATCATCTATATTGGTTCATCGTCAAGATATATCCGCTTGAAGAAGGAAATAGAGTTACTGTGAAATGTGAAATGATCGTTGCGAGCCACAGATCACAACCGCGTGAACAATTTCAATGTCGTGTCATATATCCTGACCGCCGCCGAACTTGAGCGTCATGAACTGTTTTGCAAACTTAATCGAGGAGGGATTTTTAATGAAAGTCACGCAAATTCCAATTGTCCTGGTTATCATTGCTGTTATTTCCGCAGCTTCGTTAGCACAGGTTCCCAATGTGTCGCAATTCGAGCACTTGAAGGACCCGAAAATATTGACCAAGAAAGATCAGAAGATGCTTGTGATCGAAGCCAAAGGTGAGCCGAGCGTCATTGGTGGAAAGGCATTTGGTCTGCTGTTCCGGCTATATTACAGCATGCCAGAAACGCCGAAAGGTCCAATGCAGGCACCCCCGCGTGCACGCTGGCCCGTATCGCTGGATACACCGACATCGGAATGGATAGGCTTGTATGCCCTGCCCATTCCTGAAAGCGTTACCGAACTTCCGAAATACGAAGTGCAAGAAGGCATGAAGGCTTCATTGACAACATGGGAATATGGCGAGGTGGCTGAGATTCTGCATGTTGGTCCTTACGATACAGAAGAGCCTACCATAAAGCGGTTGATAGATTTCGTAGAAGAACAGGGATATGTGGTCGTCGGTGACCATGAAGAGGAATACATTGTAGGCCCCACGATGTACGGTAAGGGAGATCCTGAGAAGTACGTCACGATTATTCGGTATCGGGTGCAAAAATCTAAACAACACTGAGAAGTCCTAACAAGAGTTTCAACCGGACGCGAAACAGTGCGCGGTGGTTCCACAGCGTTTGGTGCTTCGTCCGAAGTTCGATGGTAACAGGAAAGGGTGTGCCTCGAGTGTCTCGCGCCGGTTAAGCTTGGTCTTAGGCGGCTTTCTCACCATTGAGTTTAGGATAACATTATGAGTGAGCATTTACCTTTAATTGAGTCAGGCGTTCTCACTATTGGGATCGATGCGTCTGCACCGCCTCCATTTCACTCAGACTTTGCCTCGTCCGAATTCGAAGGCTTCGAGGTTGATTTGACGAAGGCGGTGGCTGCTCGGTTAGGTCTATCGGTCAAGTACAAAAGCGCTCTCTGGAGCAATATCATGAGCGATCTGCAGGAAGGCAAGCTTGATATGATCTGCACGGCAGCAACTATCACGGAAGATCGCAAAAGGATTGTCAGTTTTAGCAAGCCCTATTTTGATATCCAACTGGCAATCGTCTCTGGGAGCGTGAGTTCAATCCAGAAACTCGAGGACCTTAAAGACAAGGTCATTGGTGTGCGGACTACTACGATTGCAGAAGACTTCGCAAGAAAGCACGCCAAAGCCAAACTGATACGAACCTTCCACATGAATACAGAATCATACAAGGCGCTCCAAGAAGGGCAACTCGACGCAGTGATCGACGATTTTCCCATAGCAAAGTCCTTCACGAAATTGATTTCCGGTCTGAAGTTAGCAGCAACCATCCCTGGCACCGAAGCACAATACGGAATGATGTTCGCCAAAAGGAATGATGAGCTGCGCCAGGCGGTCAATCGTGCGCTGACGGAAATCAAGGCGGATGGTACCTATGCAGAGTCCTACAAGAAGTGGTTTGGCGAAAATGCACCCATGACAATAAGTGGATAAACAAAGATATAAGAAGAGCAACTTATACTTGGGAGAGTTTATGGTTGCGAGAATATGGCACGGCATAACGGCGGCCTCGAAGTCGGACGAGTACGTCAACTACCTGAACAAGACTGGTGTTCCAGATTATCGGGCTAAAGAAGGGAACCAAGGCGTGTATGTTCTTCGCAGGCTCGAGGGAGACAAAGTGCACTTTTTGTTCCTCTCGCTTTGGGAGTCCAGCGAGGCCATTAAGAAGTTCGCCGGCGAGGAGATAGAGAAAGCCAGGTATTATCCCGAAGATGAAAAGTTCCTCCTTGAACTTGAGCCGACGGTCAGTCACTATGAGATTTTAGTCAAGCCGTAGGGATAGAAGACCGGCACTCGAAGCTGTAGGTATGTAAGTAAACTGCGGGAATATTCCACTGCACCGCCAATTCTGCTCGCCCACCTCACAAGAGAGAAAAACACATGAGTGAAATGCTCGCTTACTGCGGTTTAGTCTGCGACACGTGCCCTATCTATTTGGCGACAAGGACGGCGAACAAAGAAGAACAGGCTAGAATGAGAGTTGAAATCGCCCGACTCTGTAAAGAGCAATATGGGATGAATTCTGAGCCAGCAGACATCACCGACTGCGACGGTTGCCACACAGTACAGGGAAGATTATTCTCAGCTTGCCAGAGCTGCGCTATTAGAAACTGTGCAAAGCAAAAGAGATTTGAGAACTGTGCATATTGCAGCGAGTACGCGTGCGAGAATCTTGAAGCGTTCTTTGCTAAGGAACCTGCTGCAAAGACCCGTCTCGATGAGATCCTGAGGGCGCGAAATCAGTATTATTGAAGACTTGCGCTCAGACTTGGTTCAGAAAAATCGGCCGCCGTTGGCGGCATGCACAAACAATCAACAACCGCGGATCACATGGACGAACAACTGGTCTGGAAAGAGAAAATCTACGTGAAATCGTATGAGGTAGATTGCAGTGGGAGGTTGAAGCTGCAATCGCTGTTCAACTACTTCCAGGAGGTCGCAGGAAACCATGCGACCCACCTTGGTACAGGCTACGAGGAACTCCAGAAGAAAGGGTTGTTCTGGGTTTTGTCACGCATCAAGATTCACATTACCAAGATGCCTAGATGGCACGAGGTCGTGTCGCTCGCCACATGGCCAAAAGGTGTGGACAGACTCTTTGCTCTCCGCGACTTCCGCATGACGGATGATCAACTAAACGCGCTGCTGACAGCAACCACCGCATGGTTGCTGCTCGACACAGAACGAAACAGACCTCAGAAAATCAGTGTGCTTCCAGTCAGAATCCTCTTGAATGGGGGAGAGCATGCTATCCATGAATCGCTGGAGAAGTTGAAACCGGCGAGGGACCTAACGCTTCGCTACGAGAAGAAGATCCTGCTGAGCGACCTCGATGTGAACAACCATGTCAACAACGCAGAGTACATGAGGTGGATCGTAGACTGCTTTGACGCAGGTCAGATCGGGACAAAGTCCATTGGGTCAATACAGGTCAACTATTTAGAGGAGGCGCTCTTAGGTGATACGATCGCCCTCTACAGCGGGCGTGAGAACGAAGAAGGCGATACGTATTATCTCGAAGGAGTCAGCCGGAATAAGCAATCAAAGATTTTCCAGGCGAGAGTCGAGTGGAAGTAAATGAATTCAGATCATATCGGAAACAAAACGCTGAGCGTGCTGCATGAAGCGCACTGTTTTCATAACAAAGTAGCTCGTTTGACGGATTTATCTAAGCAGAATAATTAGGATAGAAAAGAATATGCTGAAAAGCTCGAACCATCATCAGCACAGGTAGATGCAACGTGGTGCAACCGTCTGTGAGATTCTCTCTATTCAAAAGTTACCTGTATCATTTTATCTTTCTTACTCAGAGTTGCTTTCTGGGTCTTACCATTCGAGGTGATGATATAATCGCCATAAAACGCATGAGCTTTGAATGTTCCTTTGTCATCAGCTTTGCTGGAGATCTGAGTCCACCACTTGTTGAAAACAAGGTCGCGATAAGCTAATGCCTGTGGAGTTGGTGTCCAGTCTTTTTTCCACATCGCCGTCCGTGGCATCCAATGACCGACCTCCCAGAAACCCCACATCAGAACTGCTTCAACACTGGGGTGCGCAAAGAAGATCGGGAAATACTTTCTTAGCTCCTCAGCCTTTCCTTCCTCGGTGTCAGCGATAAAGAGACACTCCGTGATCTTAATCGGCAGATTGAACTTGGCAAGTCTGTCAAGAGTCTTCTGAACGTGTTCGGGCGTAGTAGCAGCTCTGCCGGAAGAATCTGCTTTGCGGGAAGTAATGAAATGACCCTGGCATCCGATCCCACCTATGGGGACACCCGTTGCTAAAAGATTTTCAATCTGAAGAATGTAAGCTTCGGCGTTGAAACCACCTTCAACAAGAATTCCATAGTCGTTGACGTACAAAACAGCATTAGGATTTCCCGCTTTTGCCATGTATGCCATTTCATTGACAACGCCGTAGCCGAGGCGACGGCGGAAGAAGTTGCCTTGAACCATTTCATTGTTCAGATCGAACTCTTCAATGCGACCCTTGAAATGTTGTGTGACACCAATCGCGCGTCGGTTGACTGCCGCACGAAGCGTGTCATTATTCAACGCTTTTAGCCAAGGCATAACGTATTTATCTTTCTCCCAGAATATGCAGTGGCCTCGCATCGGTATGTGAAGACTATCACAAAGCTCCCATATTCTGTCTGCCAGATAATAGTCAACAACGTTGGGTTCTTTTTCGCAGTCATACCATTTCAAGGCGTTTTCGTGTACGGCATAATTAAAATTCTCAGCAAGAACCTTTAGAAACATCTTTCTCTCTTCCGGCGCCATGGCGTTCTGGTCTCTTTCCGCAAGTTGATCTGTAATTGCGGTACCGAACAGGAATTCATGACGTACCTGTTGAACCTTAACATTGGCGCCTGGCTTAGTCTTTACGATGATGTCCCCCATTCGGATCTGTGTTATGCGGGCGTTTATAGCGGATGGTGTCAGCTTGGCTGCAATGTCGTCCTGGGCAAAACAGACAGGGACAACAAGTGTAATTACAGCCAGAAGTGAAAACATTGACGTTGCTTTCATAATCTATACTCCTTCTTTACATTTGATCTGCATTTCTGTTCGCTGATTGTCTGGTGAACTTTCGTTAATATACGACAAAAAGCAATTCCGTGCAAGTGGTTTTATGTTCTCTGCCTTCTGCCAAACTGCGACGTAGAGGACGAGGGAATCTATGTGGCTATGTGGGATCGCATCCTCATTTTGGATTTGCCGAAATTCCTTGACTCTGCAACAATTGTTTTGTATATTCGGGAGGCAGCTGTCCCTCCACTCCAATCTTTCCTTGGGTAATGACTTTCTGAACGATAATTGCACAGAGAGATGACGCAGCTCCGGCGGAGGCGGATCCGCCTCTGGCGGAAAGGACAGAAGCCATTGAAGGAAGGTCATGATGAAGAAACCAAGGCTGCTTGATCAGGTTCGCTCCGCAGTTAGAGCAAGGCATTACAGCTCGCGCACAGAAGACGCCTACACTGAATGGATCAAGCAATTCATCCGTTTCCGCGGAGCGGCATCATCTGGAAACCATATAGACAATATTCAAGCCTGAGGAAAGTATCAAGTGCATTTGAAACTTATAGGCTGCGAGGTCTTCACACGCGAGGTGTGTCACTGCGTGGCACGAAGCCCTCACATAGTTGATATCGAATTCACAGCAAAAGATTCGCATGACAACCCTGAGTCTCTCAGACAAATCATCCAAACGAAGATTGATGCGTGTGCTGAGAGCAGGAATTACGACGCGATTCTCCTGTGTTTCGGTCTGTGCGGAAACTCCACCCTGGATCTACAAGCCAGGGAGATACCTATCGTAATTCCGAGGGCACATGACTGTTGCACTCTCTTTCTCGGTTCCAAGTCACAGTTCAAGGACCATTTTGGTGACAAACCGAGTTCTCGATTCACGTCAACTGGTTACATGGAACGTGGAGGGGACTCATTCGCACACGATCCAAGCGATGTAGCGCGAGTAATGGGTTTCGGGAAGACCTACGATGATTATGTTAGAGAGTATGGCGAAGACGGTGCCAAATACATCTGGGAAACGCTGCATTCTGCATACGAGAAGCTTGATGAGGATAATACGATCATCTTCATTGATATACCTGAAACGAGCCATCTGGGATTTGCTTCGAAGTGTGAGGAGCAAGCCAGAGCCGAAGGGAAGGAATTTGTCCGACTCCCAGGCAGCATAGCTCTGATCGAGAAGCTTATTTTCGGCGATTGGAATGAAAACGATTTCCTGGTCGTGAAACCTGGTCATCGGATCATTGGTATTTACGACTGGGATGAAATCGTGGATGCGAAAGAAGTCGGAAAGACTTAACCCTTGCGTGCACTTAGTTGGGTGCGCCCCGGTGACGCAAGTGCTGGACACGTTATCATCAATGGTTTTTTACTAAATGATTTACAAGGCGGCAAGTAAATGAGTGTCCCGGGTCTTACCATCATCGGCGAATCAATTAATGATTCTGTCCCATCCACTCGCACATTATTTGAAGAAAACAACATTGATGGCATTGTTGATCTTGGCCAAATCGCAAGCTGAGAAAGGCGCAGCCTACATTGATGTAAATGTTGGGCCCCGCTCTCCGCGCTTCATGGCGGACGTTGTTAAAAGAATTCAAGAGCATATTTCGCTCCCACTTTCAATAGATACTCCTGATCCAGAAATTGCGGCTGCCGGATTGGAAACCTACAATGCTGAACGTGCTGGAAATCAAAAACCGATTCTGAATTCAATCTCTGAAGCACGCCTGGAAATGTTTGATCTTCACACAAAACAGCCGTTCATTCCGATCTTGCTTGTCACCGAAGGAATGGATGACTCCGGCGATATGATCATGAACAAAACAGCCGAACAGATCTATGCTACGGCGAAATCAATGGTGAGCATCGCTCGAAAACGCATAGAACATGTGACGAACGATCAACTCATTCTTGATCCGGGCATAATGCCAATCGGGAGCGATTCGAAAGGAGATTTTAAGCGGTTAATGGCTGCGATCACGCTGATTCATCAGGACAGAGATCTTGCTGGCATAAATATGTCCGTTGGATTGAGTAATTTTACAGCAATGTTGCCTTCAAAGAAGGCAGACGGTTCGCCAGTGAAAAGCCCGCTGGAAAGTGCCTTTCTGACGATGGCAATGCCAATGGGATTGAATATCATCATCGGTTCTGTAAATCGAAGATACTCGCTTTTGACAGATGATGATCCAGCTATGCAATGTTTAAAAGATGTGTTGAAACTGGAAGGGGTTGAAGTCATAATGAGAGTGATGATGTATTTTTCTTGAGACGCCAGAGAATCCAAGAGATGTCAAATGTGTGAAATGAAATCGTAAGGATTGAAGAATGCTTTTCGCTGAGGGACAAAATAGCACATGTCATCTATAATTTGAACACAAGGACAAACCTTTGTCAAAAGATTTAGCCACGTTAAACAACCCTCCCGTCACAGCAAACGAACGAAAATTCTCGCGTCTTCTACTCTTTTTTGAAGACATTGTAAAAGTCCCATTATTTCGTTGTCAACGTTGTGGCGAATGTCTGTTATCCTCGACCGCGTTTATCTGTAGCCAGAATTGTCCCAAACGGCTACGCAATGGTCCGTGTGGGGGAACCGGCGAGGATGGATCGTGTGAGGTGTATCCCGAGCGAAAGTGCGTATGGTACAAGATTTATTTTCGGTCAAAGCGCCTGCATCGAATGAGCTTGTTATACAAGATAAACAAAATCCACAACTGGAATCTGGAAGGTACATCATCGTGGCTGAATGTATTCAGAAAGCGAATTGATGCACCGATCTGGTTTGTTCGCAACGATAAGCAAAAAGTGAAGGAACTGATCTCTGATGACGTTCAAAGAGAAGATTGAATCGAATCAGCTTGTTCTCTGCGGCGAAATCAGCCCACCGCAAAGCTGTGATGGTGATGTTATCCGGGAAAAATCAAAATATTTCAAAGGTTATGTGGATGCGGTGAATATCACCGACAACCAGACAGCTATCGTTCGGCTGTCGAGCATCGCATCAGCAAAGATATTGTTAGACGAAGGCGTTGAACCGATCATGCAGATGACATGCCGAGACCGCAACAGATTGGCGATTCAAAGTGATCTCCTGGGCGCCGCCGCGTTAGGCATCCGGAATGTGCTATGTCTGACCGGAGACTATCAAACATTTGGCGACCATCCCGAAGCCAAAGGGGTGTTTGACCTTGATTCCATCCAGCTCATTGCCACCGTCGCTAGAATGAACAGCGGGTTTCTGCTTTCAGGTTGTGAAATGAAGAAAGCACCTGAATTTCTCATCGGCGCAGCAGCGAATCCATTCGCTGAGCCGTTTGAAATGCGATTAATTCGTCTGTATAAAAAAATAGAAGCCGGGGCGCATTTCATTCAAACACAGCCTGTATTTGATGTGGAGATTTTCACCCGATGGATGGATAGAGTAGTCGAGATGGGTCTTAATGAAAAAACGGCGATTCTCGCTGGCGTTATGCCTATACGATCGGCAAAAACGTTGCTCTGGATGAAAGAAGAAGTACCCGGCGTTAAGATAAATGATAAATATATTGATAGAATGAAACATGCGCGCGATCCTAAAGAAGAAGGCGTTAAAATGGCTGTTGAAATTATTCAAACGCTAAAAAACATAAAAGGAGTCCGAGGCATCCATTTAATGCCTGTGATGTGGGAAAGTATCACTCCAACTATTATCAAAGAAGCAAGATTAACTATGACAAACTAGGGAGAGGGATTATGCAAGATGTTGTTGAAAAAATTGCCATGTGCATTGCTCGAGGAAAAGTTTCCAAATCATCTTGGTTTCCACCTGATATGAAAGATCAGGACGGCGCCGATGAGATCGCTGCAGATGCGTTAAAGAATGGCATTCAACCGAACGTTCTATTAGAGGGCTGTATGCTGGGAATGGAAAAAGTCGGGAAAGAATTTGGTGAGAATAAAGCATTTGTAACCAATCTCATTGTATCCGCCGAAGCAATGAATGCTGTTATGAAACATATAAAACCATTCCTGGAATCCGGTGAAGTGAAACGCAAAGGCAAATTTGTAATTGGAACCGTTTCCCGCGATTTGCATGACATCGGTAAGAACCTTGTATCCATGATTATCAAAGGCGGCGGATTTGAAGTGATCGATCTTGGCGTGGATGTACCAACCAATAAATTTTTGGATGCAATTGCTCAGCACCCAGGTTGTTTTGTCGGGCTTTCCGCCTTACTAACGACAACAATGCGCAATATGGAAAATAGCGTTAAAGTCATTAAGGAAACTTATCCTGACACAAAAGTATTGGTTGGTGGCGCTCCTATCACGCGAGATTTTTGCACTCGTATTGGCGCTGATTTCTATTCACCAAATCCACATGAGGCGGTGGAATATTTAAATAAGAGTGTGTTATAATATCCGTAAAATCATCCAATCTTTTTCTACAAACCAGGTATTTTCAAAATACTTGGTATATAAAAGAAAAGAGTTAATGTCAGTAGATGTGTAAAAGTTTTTATGCGGCTATCCGCATCTTGGATTTTCTTTCGATTCGGGGCTGGTCAATCGTCAGGGCGACCAGGCGATCACCTTTCGACATTCCTTCACCACGCATGTTCTGGCTGACGGTTACGACATCCGCACCGTGCAGGAGTTGTTGGGGCATAAGGACGTGAAGACAACAATGGTCCTACGGCTTCGCTCAGGACAGGTTTATACTCACGTTCTGAACCGGGGCGGGAAAGGCGTTCGCATCCCGGCCGACACCTTTGTGTCTTATTCCGCAAGAAAGCGGCACAAGGGTGATATTAAGCCGAAGGCTTATGAGCCTCTGGCTCAGAAGAAACCATATAATCAATAGTTAGGGCGCAAATAAGAAAGGAATCTTACTATGGCAAAAGTAAAGGTTGGAAGAAGTGCTGTAACTGGAAGGTTCGTGAAAAAATCTTACGCAAAGGCACACAAACGAACAACCGTAATACAGACAATCAAGAGAAGTGGTTCTAAAGAGAAGTAGTCAAGCTTTAGTTTGTTTTGATTTTGTAACCATTTTATCCAAGTACTTTTCAAATTTGCGCCCTAAGCAGCGGCTCAAGCTGACCGAATGAGCATGGGCGCAATTTGCATTGCGCTTAGAGGTTTAGTACAGAATTAAAAGCGAAGAGAATGAACTTGGTTCTGGTAGTACAATTTGAAAGTTTTCAGTGCGGCAGCTTAGCCGCCATCCGTTGCGCGGCGTATAATTCCACGTAATCTCAATCTTGAAGCACACTAGAAAGTGAGGACAGCATGGCCGTTCGGAATTCATCGGCAGAATGGAAGGGCACGTTGAAGGAGGGGGCGGGCAGCATGAAGCTGGGCAGCGGCGCCTACGAGGGCCCGTTCACGTATGCCTCGCGCTTTGAATCGGGCCCCGGGACGAACCCTGAAGAATTGATCGGCGCGGCGCACGCCGGCTGTTTCTCAATGTTCCTGGCGGCCCTACTGACGAGCGCAGGCTACACCCCTAAACGGATCGCCACCACCGCCACGGTGCATTTAGGTGAAGGTCCTACGATCACTCTGATCGAACTGAAGACGCAAGCCGAAGTGCCGAATCTGACGGAGGCTGACTTGCAGAAGCACGCGGAGGCCGCGAAGCAGAACTGCCCGGTGTCGAAAGCGTTGGCGGGGCCAGAGATCAGGTTGCAAGCGCAACTTGTGAAGTAAGCGGCCATTGATCCTCTAAGGGCTGAACGATACTCTAACGGGAAAGGCTCAGATAGGGGTCAGGTATCTGTGGCCTGGGGCTGTAGGCGTGGATCGACTATTACTTGTGGACGGCGAGATCGCGCTACACGAGTCCAACCTGTAGGTCAGTAAGCAACTCAACGCCGCCCAACACGCGCCTGCACCCGACCGCACTTCGCACGCAGCCGTTAGGCCCAATTGAGGTTGCGGCTGAGTTGCTCGATTAGATTTGCAGAAATTGCTTGACTCTGCAATAATTGCTTTGTATATTCAATGTGTAGCTATCCCTCCACACCTATCTTCCCTCTGGTAATGACTTTCTGAACGGTAATTGCACAGAGAGATGGCGCAGTTTCGCCGGAGGCGGATCCGCCTCTGGTGGAAAGGACAGAAGCAATTTGGGAAGCTGGCTACGATATTCCAACCATACAACAACTCTTGGGTCATATTGATGTAAGGACCACGATGATCTGCCTGCACGTTTTAAATAGAGGTGGTCGAGGAGTAAAGAGCCCTGTGGAGAACTTATGAGGGGGCGACTGCGTGTTATGTGGAAACCATATAAGATGCTGGAAGAAGAGATGGTCAACTGTAACACATTGACAACCTGCTCACTGCAGAACGTTTTGGAATAGATGTTATTCGGAAACAAAACCAGAGAGTGGTATTATCTGGAAACCATATAAACAATAGTTAGACGCACGCGTCAAGATTTGTAGGAGGCCCTAAATAATGAGAGGAAGAACATGAAGAACAACGAAAATGAGATGAACTGGTCAGCAGTCATAGGTCAATGCTTGGCATACCTCTGCCTCAAGAACTCTCCCTACTCGGATAAGTCGCTGCTCGAGCAGGCGCAATTCCTGGAGAAGCTCGGGCTACCGATCGAGGACCGGGCGGGTGTCGTTGGCAGCACCCCAGCGTCGCTACGAGAGCTGTCTCGACAGGCGAAGAAGGCTAGAAAAGGAGGAGCTCCGAGGCGCGCGAAACCGAAGCGTCGCTGACAGGCTCGGAGGGATCACGATGGCAAAGATCAATCAGCGCCTCCTTGAGGCAATCAGGGAGAAGACAGGCCTCAGTCGAGCACAGGTTTACGCAAGAATCAAGCAGACGGCGAGCGCGGATTATCTGCCTCGGCACCTAGCGGCCATCAAGGTTGGTGCTGAGATGGGGATTACGATCAACAAGTACGCGGCCGCCGAGGACCTGGCGCAACTGAGAAAAGCTGGCTTGCCCGTTGCGCCGCCGTCCGACATTTCGCCGCCGCAGGGGATCTCGGGAAAGCACCGCTCAGAGGCAGCCGGGAAGTCTGCTGGCAAGACGAAAGGACCGACTCCAAACGTGGCGTTCGTCGTTCACGGACGCGACATCGCTGCGAGGGACGCCGTCTTCGCGTTTCTTCGGTCAGTTGGAGTGAAACCGATCGAGTGGACCACTGCGGTGAGGATGAGCAGGAAGCCGGCGCCCTACATCGGGGAGATTCTCGGCGCGGCGTTTGCGCGTGCTCGTGCGGTCGTCGTACTCATGACACCGGACGACCTTGCGCAACTCCGCCCTGATCTCCTAACGACGGGTGACAAGCCGTACGAGCGCACGTTGATGGGGCAGCCGCGCCCGAACGTGCTCTTTGAGGCAGGAATGGCTTTCGCCACGCACGCTGACCGAACGGTGATGGTGCAATTAGGGCATGTGCGGGAGTTCAGCGACATCGCCGGCCGCCACATCGTTCATATGTCAAACGATTATGCCAAGCGGAATGAACTGGCCACGAAATTGAGGAACGCGGGCTGTGATGTAGACACGACGGGAACCGACTGGGTTGAAGCAGGCGACTTCGTTGACCCCTTGTCGAGAGCGCCCAAGTCCACGAAAAACAGAAGGCGTGAGCGGCGTCCAACCAGGCGCTGCACTTGACTTGGCCTACTGGGGCTGGGGCCCAAAATCGGAGTTGGTTCTGTCGTGGGGGTGGTTGTTGGGCGACTGGGTGGTCACTCACCCGGCCAAGCAAGTGAGCACGGCGTTAGCTGCCCAATAGGGATCGAGCAGTTTATTTAAAATGCAATACTATTTAACCTTTTAAAACATTTTTCCAATCGGAGAGGAAAGCTTATGGAAATAATTAACGCCATTGAGAGTTGGGGGTACCCGGTTATTGATCTGGTGCTATTAATTTTCTGTCTGGTAAAACTTCGTAATCGTGGCGGCGAGCTTCTTGCTATCGCATTGGGTATCATAGTTATTATGTCGCTGAGTTGGCGAATCGTGAATATTTTTCATCTTCAATTGAAATATGAAAAAATTTACGAAGCGCTTAATCATATCAATTTTTTTATGTTTATGATTTACGCAGGATTTCTTATACTGGGAATTTCCAGGATATCAACCTTTGTTAACATTCAAAGGGATAGAAGTATCGAAAGTAATTTAGAAAAAAGGTCACTGAGCCAAATCCTTTTCTCGTTCAAAGGCCGTATTGCTCGTGGGACATTCTGGGCTATATGGTTCAGCATGATGGCTGTGAGCTTAATTGTCGGGCTCCTGATCGGTGGAATCTCTAGCAGTAGTGATGAAGGAGCGGTAGCAGCAATCGCCATCTATTTTTTGTATTCAATCCCTTGCGTTTGGATTGGTCTTGCTATGCAAGTGAAACGATGGCATGACAGGGATAAATCGGGATGGATGGTATTAATAAACTTTATTCCCATAGTTGGTTTGCTCTGGGCATTTGTTGAGCTTGGATTTCTTCAAGGCACAATAGGCCCTAATCAGTATGGCAATGATCCTCTACAATCAATAAAGAGCGAAACAGTTGTCGCCTAAATTCAGCTAGCAGTAGCTGGTGCGGACGGGCGAGTTGTGGCATGATTTTCATGATCGGGTAGTTCTAACGTCCGTTGTTCGATCAAACTTCCTCTTCTTCTTGCCCGTCGCACAGCCTTACGTTAAATAAGATTGTAAAAATTATTGGCATTGGTTTTTTACTCATCATCGTAGTTCGAGGCAGACGGGTGAAAAGCCGCGCCCCCGCAGGCAAAATTCATTTTCAAACACCCTCCAACAACAGAAATCCCTGAGCTTACTCAGGGACAATGTTCAATCTCTTTCCACTCTTACCTCGAACTGACCACGCCGCAAAATCCTTCTTCAGAACCAACCTTATCTAGTTCAACAGACTGGGTGGCTTACCGTTTCTTGTTTTTCCACCACTCATTTAATCTCTCCCGAATGGTTTTTTCCCTGCCATTGTCAGTAGGACAATAATAGATTTTGTTCTTCACATTTTCGGGAAGGTAATCTTGCTCGACAAAATTTCCCTCATAGCTATGACCATACTTGTAGCCATCGCCGTAGCCGATATGTTTCATAAATCCTGTAGGTGCATTTCTGATGTGGAGTGGGACAGGTTCGTTCCGGAGGTTTCTTACATCATTCAATGCAACATCAATTGCCATGATGGCGGCATTGCTTTTAGGACAGGAGGCAAGATACGTGGCAGTTTGTGCCAGCACAATCCAGAGCCTCAGGCAATCCAATGTAATCCACAGCAGTGAAGCAGGAAGTCGCAAGTGTGAGACCGTAAGGGTCGGCGTTTCCGATATCTTCTGAGGCAAGAATGATCATACGGCGAGCAATGAACTTTGGATCCTCGCCGCCTTCAAGCATTCGTGCAAGCCAATAGACTGCGGCATCAGGGTCGCTGCCGCGAATGCTCTTGATGAAGGCAGAGATAATGTTGTAATGTTCCTCACCGCCTTTGTCATACTTCGGTTGTTGACGTTGAAATGATTCCGTGATGACCGCTTTATCAATGACTTTCTGACCATTCTGATCCACCTTCGCTAAATTCACTGCAGTCTCTATACCATTGAGCATTACACGAGCATCACCGCCTGAGAGCTGCAGTAAGTAGTCCTTATCCTGTAGAGCGATATTCTCTTTCTGGAGAAAACTATCCTGCTTGAGAGCGCCATCGAGAATTGATTCAAGCTCATTTCCGCTGAGGGGATTGAGGATATAGACCTGACATCGTGAGAGGAGAGGTGAGATGACTTCAAACGATGGATTTTCTGTGGTTGCGCCGATTAGCGTGATGACACCTTGCTCGACGCTGTGCAACAGGGCATCTTGCTGAGCTTTGTTGAAGCGGTGGATCTCGTCAATGAAGAGAATGGTGCTTTTGCCGTAGTGTCGCTTGTTCAGTTCTGCTTTGCTGATGACGTCGCGCACCTCTTTGACACCTGAAGCGACAGCGCTCAATTGGTAGAAATCCGCATTTGAGTGATAAGCGATAATTCTTGCAAGCGTTGTTTTTCCTGAGCCAGGCGGTCCCCAAAAAATCATTGACCTCAAGCTATCTTGCTCAATCAAGATTCTGAGTGGACGTCCTTTTCCTAAGAGATGTGTCTGACCGATAAACTCATCGAGCGTTTTCGGACGTACCCGCTCAGCAAGTGGGACGGTACTGTCCTGATCCACCTTGCTTGCATGCCGCTTTGTCATCATTGACATAGATCAACCTAAAGCATTTCATCGCTGTCGGTCTGTAGCAACGCGATGCATTAAGCATTCTTCTTGGATTTGGCAATCTCCTTGAGAAGATTTTCGACAAGAAATTGTTTCTTCTTGATAATGACCTGGACATTCTTGTCCAAACGTTCGTGCTCTTCGGGTGATATCTCGATGGCTGTGAGCACGATAATTGGTATTGAGGCTGTGACTTCGTTCTGCTTCAGTCGTTCTGCCACTTGATAGCCAGACACGTTGGGCATCGCTAAATCGAGTACAATCACATCAGGCTGTTCCTGCGAAGCTTTCAGTATTGCCTCTTCGCCACCGAACGCTTTGATGATCTTGAACCCTCGATGAATCAGTAGCGCGTCCAAGAAGTCCGCCACAACAGGGTAATCGTCAACAATGAGAACCTTAGTCGGTTTATCAGCCTGACCGTCGGGTGGAGGTTCAGATGCCATAGGTTTGTCCCTCCTCAAAGGTGTGATGGAGTTTTTGACTAGTGGGCGCTGACACTGTAAATCTAACGAATTGAAATGATTATTGCAAGCGAAAACGCAGGGGTTTGCAGGGGAACCACACTGCTGCGTGAGGACTGATCGAGCAGTGTGGGGCAACGGCTGTAGGGGAACAGGCAAGATAAAGGTAGAAAGCAACGGTGACATTCTGGATAGCAAGCTACCTGGCTAAGCCCGCTTGTGAACGGATAGCGTTGCTGTAGGAATGTGGCGGGTGAATGGCTTCGTCGTGGCACACAAGGTGCCACGACGAAGCTAAGGAACATCTGGACAATCGTGCGTGAGTGGATCTCGGTGGAATGAGCAACTATGATGTTGCCGTTGTCATGATACATGCGGGAATGCCGCTCGTGCGGTCTGAAGTCTTATTCTTCAGATTTCTCTCTTTCTGTGCGCTTTCCCATCCTCTCCATCATCTTTCCCATATCCCTTTCCGTTATTCTTACGCCCTGTGGCACCTCAAACTGATCCGCCGGCACGGGGACATCCGTCTCCACACTGACTGCTTCGAGATGCTGTCTCACACCCATAATCTTCAGTTCTCTCTTCAATGTCAAACCGCTCCACACCCACACTTTCGTACCCACCGACTCGACCGACCATACCTTACAGGGTTTTCCAGCAACAGTTTCCTCACCAGTTTCTTTGGCGTCCATTTTCTTCATCATCTCCGACCCTAAATCCATCATCGCCTTTTTCTGCTCTTCCGACATATTCCTCATCATTTCTAAGCCGGGATTTTTCATCTTCGTGCCTTCTTTCTTTCTCACATCAATCGTATACATCCATTCGCCGTCGGTGATACGAATTTGGTTGGTCGGGACTTCCCTGCCCATCACCCTCATTGTGAAGTTATCTACTGTCGCCTCCTTCATACCATAGTCGTCAATGTAAAGCACCTCCGTGCCGGTGCAGTCACCTCCGTACTTCAGCTCGACGATAGCGGATTTGAATGGATACTTTTTCAGTTCACCCGATGATGGGGGCACGGTTGTTGTCGCTTGTTGCTGCTCTCCTTGCTGCTGTCCTTGCTGCTGTGTGTTTTGATCTTTCTTGCCGCAAGCGACGAAGCTAATTGCCAACGCAAGCATCAGCACGATAAGCAATGATCCTGCTAAACGAGTTGTGTTCACTGCATAAGCTCCTTGATAGTGGATAGATTTCATGATTTGCAATACCTGACAACCGTCCGCTGTGTAGCACCGGAATGGTTCAACTTTAGCGTTCTTCCATTACATCAACGTTGGTGATTGACATCTGTAACAGCGGACTTGTCGTTGCGTGCCCAACAGAACAATGACTTCTGTCCGAAGATCGTGCTCGGTCACAAGATGTATCTGCTGAGATCTCGGTTCTTCACGATCTTACTGAGTTTCTCCTGCACCATTTCTTTCGTAACGCTGATCGCCTTCTCAGGAATGCTATCTGGCACGTCAAACAGAATCTCTTCCAGCAGCGTGGTCATGATAGTGTGCAGCCGACGTGCTCCGATGTTTTCAACCAGCTCGTTCACTTCGGTTGCAACGCGCGCAATCTCACGAATACCGTCTTCAGTAAAGCCGATGTGCACGCCCTCGGTCTCCAGCAAGGCGGTGTACTGCTTGATGAGAGCATTCTGCGGCAGCGTGAGGATTTTCACGAAGTCGCTTTCCGTCAAACTGTTTAGTTCCACACGAATCGGAAAGCGACCTTGCAGTTCCGGAATCAAATCCGACGGCTTGGAGACGTTGAACGCACCTGAAGCAATAAACAAGACATGGTCGGTCTTCACCATGCCATATTTCGTCAGCACATTCGATCCCTCGACAATCGGAAGCAAGTCTCGCTGTACCCCTTCACGGGACACATCCGGCCCAGCAGCACGACCATTGCTGCTGGCGATTTTATCTATCTCATCAATAAAGATAATCCCGGAGTCCTCAATACGGTGAATTGCCTCTCGTATGACAGCATCCATATCAATCAGCTTGTGCGCTTCTTCTTGTATTAACATATTGCGAGCTTCGCCTACCGTCATCCGCCTCTTTTTCACTTTCTTCGGCATGATGTTGCCAAACAAATCCTGAATGTTGACACCCATTTCCTCTAATCCAATCGGACCGAAGATTTGCATCATCGGGAACTGCTCGGCAGGCATATCAAGTTCAACCACCCGTGCATCGAGTTTGCCCTCTCTGAGCTGCTTCCTGAATTTCTCACGCGTTGCCTCATTGCTGTTTTCATCCACTTCGGTTGTTTCTCCACCATCACCGGCAGGTTTGCGTTTTTTCATGGGCGGGATCAACACGTCTAACAATCGTTCCTCTGCCATTTCCTTTGCCTTGTCCTGCACTTCCGCAGTACGTTCAGCGCGGACCATATTGACCGACAGATCGGTGAGATCGCGAATCATGGATTCGACATCACGACCGACATAACCGACCTCCGTGAATTTCGATGCTTCAACTTTCAGAAAGGGGGCATTTGCTAATTTCGCAAGGCGGCGGGCAATCTCCGTCTTACCAACCCCGGTGGGTCCGATGAGAATAATGTTGTTTGGCATAATCTCTTCACGCAGATTCTCCGCCACTTGCTGCCGTCGCCACCGATTGCGAAGGGCAATTGCCACCGACTTCTTGGCATTCTGCTGACCGATGATATATTTGTCAAGCTCTCGAACGATTTCCCGCGGGGTGAGTTCCTGCCGTTCCTTCACGTTCTTCTTTTCCTTTGCCATATCCTCAAGCAAAAAGTTAAGGAACATTTATTATACGATAGTAGGGGCGATTCGCGAATCGACCCTACAATTCGTCAATAACAATATTCCGATTTGTGTAGATACAGATATCGGCAGCGGTTTCTAATGCTTCTTGAACGACCTCTTTCGCCGACAGGTTGGTGTGTTTAAGAAGCATCCGGGCTGCCACGAGAGCAAAATTGCCACCAGAGCCGATGGCAACGATACCATCGTCAGGTTCAATCACGTCGCCCGTGCCTGAGATAATGAGCGAGCTTTCTTTGTCCAACACGGCAAGCAGTGCTTCAAGCTGGCGAAGATATTTATTTGTACGCCAGTCCTTTGCAAGTTCGACAGCTGCTCGACTCAGGTTGCCGTGATATTGTTCTAGCTTTTCCTCAAATCGCTCGAACAAGGCAAACGCATCAGCAGTTGCACCGGCAAATCCGGCGAGGACCTGACCATTGTAGAGTCTGCGGATTTTCTTAGCACCATGCTTGACAACGGCGTTGCTCATCGTGACTTGTCCATCACTCCCCATCGCCGCTTTGCCATCGCGAATCAGCCCAATGACAGTTGTTGATGTAATGACAGGTGGAGGCATTGTTAGCTCACTATGTTTGTGCCGAACCAATACCGAAAAATGTTTGAATTCTCTGTTTGCCAAAAACACAAAAAAAGTGACTCAAATCAATCCTGGATATAACCCGCTTCAAGAAAAAAGGGGTGTCCAGGCACCCCATCAGGTAAGAACGATTCATGAATCGTCCCTACGAGTTCGCACATACCCCTCGAACCTCCATCTATATTTTCCTTCTCATTCTGGCTACGGAAACCATCATGGACTCACGATATTTGGCGACGGTGCGGCGTGCGATGTTGAAGCCCTTCTCTCTCAGCATAGCTGTGATTTCGTCGTCGTTCAGAGGATTGTGGGGGTCCTCTTCTGCGATAATTTGCCTGATATAGTTCTTGACCTCTTTGTTTGAAACATCCACCCCATCCATCGTCGGAATCGCTTCGCTGAAGAAGGAGCGCAATTCATGAACGCCGAAATCCGTCTGCACGTACTTCCCATTCACCACACGGCTTATGGTGGAAATGTCCATGTGGATCACATCAGCAATGTCCTTATAGATCATAGGCTTCAAACCCTCGCCCATCTCGAAGAAATCCCGCTGCTTATCCACAATGGCTCGCATCACTTTCAGCATTGTCTGACGACGCTGGTGAATGGAATTGATGAACCAGCGTGCTGACTCCAATTTTTTCCTGACAAAATCCCTCGCATCCGTGGATGCACCGTTCTTCTTCCTATTGGCGAGAATCTGACGATAGCCTTTGCTAACTCTGAGCGGTGGGACGTTCTTGTCGTTCAACATGATGATGAACTCGCCTTCAACATTCTGGACGATAAAATCAGGGATGATATAGTTCTCCTGTGGCGTGAACTCTCCCTCTCCCGGCTTTGGATCCAGGCGCTGAATAACGTCGAGCGCTTCCTTCAACTCCTCCAGCGTGATGTGAAGTCTCTTGGCGATCTCTTCATAGTGCCTCATGGTAAAATCGTTGAAGCACTCCTCCAACACCCTGATGGCAATGTCGGTCGCCTTCCCTTTTTTCTGGGTCGCCTTGAGTTGTACAAGAAGGCACTCCTGCAAGGAACGTGCTCCTATGCCAACCGGGTCTAAGTGTTGAATCTTTTCCAACACCCGCTCAGCCTCCTGCGACGTCAAGTTCAGTTTCATGCTGAGGTTGACATCATCAATAATCAGTTCGAGGGGACGCTTGAGATAACCATCCTCATCAATATTCCCAATGATTTCCTCGCCCAGGAGATAATGCTCCTCTTTCAAATTCAGCAACCGAAGTTGCGTCAGCAGTTGCTCGGACATCGTGGTGACATCTGGCTGCGGCATGTCGCCCTTCTCTTCGTCATCAGAGGTCGTCCAGGTCTTGTAACCAGAAGGATCATCGTTAAAATATTCATCCCACCCAAATTCTTCCTCTGAACTCGATTGCTGATCACTCCGTTCTGGAACTTCCTGCAGTTGTTCGAGTTTCGGTTCCTCACGCTCTTCGACTGTTTCCTCCTGCTCTTGAGTAGCTTCAAGCTCCTCGCCCGTATCTTCTTCTAAGAGCGGATTCAACTCCAACTCAACTTTAATACGCTGCTCTAACGCCATGATGGGCAACTGCAACAGCTTCAGATACTGCACCTGTTGCGGCGAGAGCTTCTGCTGGAGTCGCTGTTGTTGTGATTGCTGAAGCATAGTACATCCCCGCTACATACTCACAGATCGTAGGAAAGTGCTCACGCTGATTCCTTATGACATTGATTTTGAAATTGCCGATACCATTCGATGCCGAATGCTCTGGTCAACGCATCTTCCAAGAACTTATAGAGGTGGATATTCTCTCGTTCACCTCTGGCGACTGCCGGAGAGCATTCCTCTATTTGCACATATCGCATGAAAATCTCACCGCCGTACTTCTGAATACGAATCGGGAACAGATGACACGATATCGGTTTGCGCCATGTTGTCTCGCCGTTCAGATATGCCTTCTCGAGCGCACACTTGGCAATCCCATTTTCGTGACAAACGAAGACACATTCTTTCTCCTCAACACAACCAACCGCATAATTCCCAGAGCGCCCTTCATATAATCCGCACACATTGATAATGTTGAGCGCTCGCTCGCTGAGATATTTCGTAACTACAGGAAGTGCTCTTTCAAGCTGTTCAATCTCGTGATCGTCGAGCGGCGCTCCTCTGCCACCTTCTAGACAACAGCATACCCCTTTGCACTTTTCAAGGTCACAGCAAAACTTGGCGGTAGCGACGGCGTTGTCAACCATGGTGTTCTCAATCTGAAACATCGGCATCGCTATCTATGCTCTTGATAAGATACGGAAATTTCCAGAAAGAATCAAAAGCAAACTCATAACCGCACAAACATTTTGCCTGCCATTTGACGAATGAGTCCTCTAAATTCCAAACTGAGCAACTGCACTAAAGCATCTGAGGTCGAGAGGTTTGCAAGTTCAGCAATCCTGTCTATATGCAGTGGATTGTCGGACAGCACATCAAGGATTTTCATCTCAAAGAGCGATAGGGTAGCAGTATCAATCTTCTCTTTTCCCTTCCCCTTCTTGATGATCGGTCGCAATTTTAGCTCCAGCTCGCACAAAATATCGTCAACAGTCTCAACAAGCTTTGCATTCCCTTCCCTGATCAAACGGTTTGTCCCACTGCTGCGTCGTTCGGTGATGTTTCCTGGGACGGCAAAAAGCTCCCTGCCTTGGTCAAGCGCAAATTGAGCGGTGATCATCGCACCACCATCTATCGCCGTTTCAACGACGAGGGTACCAAGCGCAATACCACTAATGATGCGGTTGCGGCGAGGAAAGTTCATCGCATCGGGCTTTGCCCCCATGTCGAACTCAGACACGACAGCACCGTTGTCCATTATCTTCTCGGCAAGTTTTTTGTTCTCCGGTGGATAGATGACATCAACACCTGAACCGAGGACGGCTGTGGTTCGTTCATTCGAGCTTACTGCGGCAGTATGGGCAACTGTGTCAATACCGCGAGCAAGCCCGCTCACAATCGGAACTCCTTGTTCAGCCAGTGCCTTACTAAATTCCTCCGCAACCTGCTTGCCATATAGCGTCGGGCGTCGCGTCCCGACCACGGCGACGGAGTATTTGTCCTTCTCGGTAAATGTACCCCGCACAAACAGAAATGCAGGTGGGTCATAGATGCGCTTCAGATTCTCTGGATAGTCTCCATCCCAAAAGGTGACAATATGCCCGTCTATTCTGTTCAGCCTCGATAGCTGCTGATCAACACCCTCCTCATCGTCAACTGATTTGACAATGTTCAATGCCAGCTTCTTGTCAATTCCTTCGACCTCCGCAAGATTGCGGGCAGACGCTTCTAAGACCGTAGTCGGCGTCTCGAAGTAGGAGATCAACGCACGCAGCCGGTTCGGTCCAATACCCGGCACTGCAGCAAGTTTAAGCAGGTCTTTGATGTTGAAGCGATTTGATTTCATCGAAGGACGCGTTCTACTCATGCTTCTGCTGGACAAACTTACTCTCTTACCTCCAAACCATCCACCACAGCAACAACGAGCGTATGCACAGGGACATCGTCCCGTCTTAGAATTTGGCGCGCGGCGTTTCCTTCCTGGAGCACAAGCACCGTGTCCCCCACACCGGCATCTACACAATCGAGTGCCAACATATCTCGACCGATAAACTTTCCCTTAAGATCAATTGGCTGCACAATGAGCATCTTGTGCTCTTTCAGAGTAATATTCTTCTGAGTGGCAACCAATGTGCCGGTGACTTTGCAGAGAAACACGAACAGTTACCTTAATAGTGTTAGGTCATCACGGCCTTGTCCTGCCCCCGTCAAGGGCAACGCCGCTTCACGAGTTGATTACTTTGATTTTGTTCGGGTCATTTGTCCCAAGCTGATGATCTGCGTCAGCCGCAGTGGCAATGTACGTCGGTTCTCTCCCGACCTCTTTGAGGGATTTCATGCCCACTTCCTTCCTTTTCTGCTCGATGATCTGCCAGCCGAGGTAATCAAGTGCAACGGGATCTATCGCAACAAGCAAGCCATCATACCGCCATGTCCATTGCGGTTTGAACGGTGGACCCCCTTCATATTGCGCGGTAAGCGCATCGCAGATGGTCAGACGGACTTTCTGGCGGATAACAGGTAGCGCATTCAGGTCAGCAACGTACGGATCGCCGCAATTCCCGTGATATTTGTTGGGATTATGAATCGCACCGAAAAAGTTTTTCATGGCAATCGTCACACCGACAATCCCATGATCTTTCAAAATAGGCAGGTTGATGATCGCGGAACATTTCTCTACAAGCGTTTTGCTCACAAGACTTCCGACCTCGCCGGAGAAGAGGAAATCGTCCGTATAGCCTGCAACATCGTTCCCATAGCACTGCACATCATTGCCACCATAATTGATTTTGTAATTCACCCGTTCTAGATCATCGTTCAATCTGTCCCAGATGATAATATGATTTCGCTTCACCCCTACCTCCTCCAATCGGTGGATAACTGCTTCTACCAATACGCTACTGGTGGAGACCCCTTTACCCCCGAGGCAATTAACTTTGAGTCCAACAACATCATCCGGTGTGACAACTTTCTGCCAGGCAACTTTTGGAGAGTCTGTCTGAAAGAAATTCTGAACGGCGGTATCCAACACGTCAAGCACCCCTGAAGAGTCAAGACCATCACTGGACGTTCTCACACGATCACTTCTTGCTATTACAACCCGGGATTTCCCTGTCCGAACTTGCGGAGTTGGGGGATTGGATGAAGAAGCAGTTCGACCTCTCTTTGTGCACCCAAACATCAACGATCCGCTGAGCAGCAGACTATTCTTCAGAAATGTCCTGCGATCTCTGTCGAACGAATCGCCTTGTTTCATAGAAAGTTTACTGGAGTTTCCGGGTTCTTGCAGACGGACGCTTGATCGTTCTGACCCGCAATGCTGGATTGGGAACAACGGATCAATTATCACGCTTATCAGAATGAAAAATCTCGCTTCGAATCATTCCGCCCTAAAGTATAAAACTAATACGAAAAAAGCAAATACCTGTTGGGTACCGGATTCCCGGGCACCCCTCACTTCCTCTTTGCCTCCTCCCACAGCTTATCCATCTCCTCCAGAGTCGAATGGTGAATATCCTTTCCTTCCTTTTTCATTTCTTTCTCGATGTATTTGAAACGCTGAATGAATTTCTCATTTGTCTTCCGAAGGGCATTCTCAGGATTGACCTTGACAAAACGCGAATAGTTGACCAGTGCGAATAGCGCATCCCCCAGTTCGTTGTCAATGTCGGAATGGCTTTGATCCAGCACAGCAGCGCGCAGTTCTTTCAGCTCCTCCTCGATCTTCTGCCAGACCTGATCTTTGTGCTCCCAATCAAATCCGACCTTCGAGACTTTCTCCTGAATCCGATAAGCCCGTAATAAAGCAGGGAGTTCTTTGGGAATGCCATCCACAATGGATTCCCGTCCTTCGGCAAGCTTGATCTTCTCCCAGTTCGTTTTCACATGCTCAGCCCCTGTGACTTCTGTATCACCGAAGACGTGTGGGTGCCGTCTGATAAGTTTCGCGGTGATGCCGTCAATCACATCTGCAATGGTGAAGTGCTTATTGTCCTCCGCCAATGATGCGTGGAAAACGATGTGCAATAGCAAATCGCCGAGTTCTTCCTTAAGTTCGTCATGGTCATTCTCGTCAATTGCCTCAACAACCTCATACGCTTCCTCTAAGGTGTTTGCTTTGATAGAGTCATGGGTCTGTTCCCTATCCCAAGGACATTCACGCCGGAGGCGTCGAACGATCTCAACAAATTCTTCAAACTGAGTGGATGGCAAGTCGCATCTTCCTTTCTATGAAACAGATTCCGTGTGCAATTGGAGTTTCGGGATTCAAACTAAAATTGTCCAGCACCAATGCTGAACGGCAAGTTTCTAGTGCTGGTCGGTTACATCTTGAGCCCCGCATCCCGCTTGCTCTGTGAAAAAGTAGTGATTTTTCTTGTCAAAGGCAAGGAACATTTCCGCGCCTACGAGAGTAGAAACAATAGACAACCACTTCACCGAAGGCAGATAAGCCTCTGGCTCAACAGTCCATAACATGTCAGTCCACTCAAATTCGGGAGACACACAATGAAAGCATTCGCTGTATTCTTAGGTCTTGTTCTGGGCTTCTTGCCCGCAACACAAAACGGTTCATCCACAAAAGTCGGCGCAGTCGAATGGGAAGTCGGAAAAACGATCCCGCAAGAGGAAGGTGGGATTTCGCTTCGCTCAATTTTCGTCGGCAAGCCTGTCAGTTATGAAAACCTTACCCTCTTTCCGATTACAACGCACCGAAATCTCGGCGACATCTCCTGCGTGACGCTGGATGAAGCAATGCGCAAGCACTGGTTCACTGTCTCGGAGATTGGCAATGTCAATACCTTGGTAGTCAGAAACACATCGTGGCATTACGTGTATCTCATGGCAGGGGAGATCGTTGTTGGCGGGAAACAAGATCGTATCATTGGGCGTGACATGATGATACCTCCCAACAGCGGCAAGATCGAAATCGGCGCCTTCTGTGTGGAACATGGGAGGTGGACATACCATGATGCAAACGGCTCAGCGAACTTCGCTCCGTCCTACAAGATTGTCCCCAACACGGTGAGGGAACGAGCACAATCGTCGAAGAGCCAAAGCGAGGTTTGGGATGGAGTCGCCGAGCAGCACAGAGTTGCAGGAGTGACATCCGGGACAGGGGCATATATGGATGTGTACAAGGATGAAAAAGTCGCGCGGAATATTGATGACTACAAGAAGCATTTTGCCAAAGCCTTTGCCGACAAAGATATTATTGGTATGGTCGGTGTCATCGGCGGCAAGGTGAACGCAGTGGATATTTTCTATACTCATGAACTCTTTGCGACTCTATATGATAAATTGGTGGAGGCTTATATCAACGAGGCGCTGAAACACAGAACAGAAAAGGGGGAGCTTGATAAGAACGACATCGAAAACTATCTTAGCGCACAACTTCACGAGAAGTACCGAAAGGATGGCGATGACAAGTACGGGCAGGTCTGGAAAGCCGATGGTGATGATTATGTGTCTATCAAGTTCGAATTCAAGGACGACCTAATACACTTTAGCTCCTACAGCAAAACCTCCAAGGAAACCTTTTATCATGATGGATATGAGATACCGAGACCGGATCAATTTCGGATGCCTACACCACAGCGATAACAGTAACTCGTTACCTTCGATTGCCCTGCGTGGCGCATCTGGCACCATGCAGGGCGTTTCCTTTTCGCATTCCCCTTGGCCTCCCTGTTTGTCTTTTACCCCTGAATTTCTTATATTCCTTTGAAAAATTGTGTTCCCATCAACCACTAAGTGGGAGTTCCTTGTGCGCACACCCAGATCCCTTAGGCGAGTTTCTAACTTCTTGCTTCTAATTTCTATTCCTGTGGTTCTTGCCTCTTGCTTCTTGCCCCTTGCTTGCTCTCTTTTTCCAGGGCATGCCGATATGATTCTCCATCATGGCAAGATTTACACGATGTACAGCAAGAACACAATTGCTGAAGCCATTGCTATCCGAGATGGAAAAGTTCTTGCGGTTGGTACGAGTGACGATATTTTGAAAAGGTACAAGTCCGATAACATCATGGACCTGCAAGGTCGCGCGGTTTTTCCCGGTTTCATAGACGCTCATGCTCATTTTCTCGGACTTGCAGTGAAGCTCTCTACCTTGGATTTTGGTGGAACTACTTCGCCAGAACAGATTGCAGCGATGGTTGCCGACAAGGTGAAGCAAGCGAAGCCGGGCGAATGGATACTCGGTAGAGGATGGGACCAGAACAGATGGCGGATAAAGCAATTCCCGTCGCACGGAGTTCTCGATGCCGCTGCCCCGAACAATCCTGTGTATCTCATCCGAGTTGACGGTCACGCTGTTTGGGTGAACAAGAAAGTTCTCGATATCGCTGGCGTGACAGAAGGGGCGAAGGATCCTCAAGGCGGAAAGATCATGCGCGACAGAAATGGTGAACCAACCGGAGTACTGATTGATGCGGCAATTGACTTGGTGGAAAAATTCCGACCAGAGATGACCAGCGAACAGAAGGAGCAAGCTCTCAAACTTGCTATTCAGGAGTGTGTGAAATATGGATTGACGGAAATTCACGATATGGGCATAGACACCGGCATCATCCACATCTATAAAAAGATGATTGATACCAGACAGTTTCCTATTCGTGTCTATGGAATGATTAGTGGTCCGGGAGAAACCTGGGATTACTACTTGCAGCACGGAAAGGAAATCTACAGCGGCAACGCTTATCATGACGGAGGACCTCGTCTCACTATCGGTGGCATCAAACTCTATGCAGACGGGGCGCTTGGCTCACGTGGTGCAGCTCTCATTGAACCTTACAGCGATGATCCCGGCAACAGAGGGCTTACCCAGATGAGCGAGGATGAGCTCTACCGCCTCACATCACAGGCGATTGACAAAGGCTTTCAGGTATGCACACATGCAATTGGAGATAGGGGAAACCACATTGTTCTCAACGCGTATGAGAAGGCACTGAAGGAAAAACCGAAGAGTGATTACCGCCTGAGAATCGAGCATGCACAGGTCTTAGCACCAGATGACATTCCAAGATTCAAGCAACTTGGTGTACTGCCTTCGATGCAGCCAACACACTGCACATCGGATATGTGTTGGGCGGAGGCTCGCTTGGGACTTGAGCGTGTGAAAGGTGCTTATGCATGGCGGTCGCTGCTCAAGACCGGAACGATTATTCCTGGCGGCTCAGATTTTCCCGTCGAAAGTGCAAACCCTCTCTTGGGCATTTACGCTGCGGTAACCCGACAAGACCGAAATGGACTTCCGAGAAACTGGGTGGATGTAGCACAGTATTTTCAATTCTCACCTGAAGGGTTGGACACAACACAATTTAACGGCGGCTGGTATCCACAGGAGAAAATGAAGAGGGAGGAAGCTATCAGGGCATTCACCACGTGTGCAGCTTATGCTGCATTTGAGGAAAATATCAAAGGTTCGCTTGAGGAAGGAAAACTTGCCGATATCGTCGTGCTTTCAGAAGATATTATGACCATTGAACCAAAAGAAATCTTGAGCACGAATGTCGTGATGACAATGGTAGGCGGCGAAATCGTGTACGAGGGTGGAAAGTTGATTGCTGGACATCAACAGAGAGGAATTGCTCGGGAGCCGAGCTTCCCCGAAACGTTATCAGACCATGCGGCAAATGAAATTTGTTGCAGACACCATGCTCGGTCGTCTTGCCAAGTGGCTCAGGATGCTGGGCTACGACACGTTCTATGACGGTCACATCCCGACCGAAAAACTCATCAGCATCAGCAATGCTGAGGGAAGAGTCTTTCTGACACGCAACACAAGAGTCATCGTGAAACTAGAGGCGTCGAATTTCTTCCTGATTCAAAGTGAGGACTACCGCCAGCAAGTTCGTGAAGTGGTGAATCATTTTCATCTCGATATAAGCGGTCATCTGTTTACTCGGTGCACGCTTTGCAACGTTGAGATTCTCCCCGTGGGTAAAGAGCAAGTGAAGAACCTCGTTCCACAGAAACCGTATGAAATATTCATAGAGTTTTTCCAATGCCCGCAGTGTAAACGAGCGTATTGGAGTGGCACGCATACGGAGAATATGGCTGAGAGGTTGAGAGAAATATTGTCGTAGAGCGTAGTGCAAAACGCCGCTTTGCACCAGCGAATCTTCAACTCGCCCAACGTTTGCTGTCCGACAGATGATCTGTCGGATGAGCGCCTCTGACGCCATGGCGCTAAAAGCGCCGCATGACTCCTCTTCGACAGTTGAACTATCGAAGAACATTGGAACATTGAAGTTTAAGCACACGGTTCGTTTAACTGAACCGCTCAAGGAGATCATCTACGAAGCACTTCCATCTTTCTGAACTCCTCCTCTTACTTATTCTGATCTTCCCACTGCCAGCGTGTGCAGGCTGGCAGTCGTTGGGCAATGTGCAGTCTTATAGGCACGAGAAGAACCAGATTGCGCTGAAATGCGCGGACGCGGTCGTGCAAGTCACGGTGCTGGCAAGCGATCTTGTTCGTGTGCGCGTGTCACCGACGGGCACATTCCAACCCGATTATTCGTGGGCGGTCGTGAAAACGGATTGGTGGCGCCTTGGCGCCATGCGGATGGAGGTGAAAGAGCAGCCATCGGCGATTCACATCATAACAGATGAACTCAAGATTGAAATTAGCAAATCTCCGTGCAGAATCACGTTCTATGACAGCAGTGGTAGTCTGATCAACAAAGATGATCCAAGCAAAGGCATGGCTTGGGACAATGGTGAAGTACGCTGCTGGAAGACGATGCCGCCGAACGAACACTATTACGGTTTTGGTGAAAAGTCAAATTCCTTCGACAAGCGTAACCAAGCGATGACGATGTGGAACAGCGATATCCCCGCCTACACCGCTGACACGGACCCACTGTATCAAACAATTCCATTCTTTCTTGCATTTGACAGCGGCAAATGCTACGCTATCTTTTTCGACAACACTTACCGTTCCATGTTCGATATGGGCAAGTCATCAGAGGATTACTACTCCTTTGGTGCAGTCGGCGGAGAGATGAACTACTATTTCTTTTACGGTCCTGATCCCAAGAAGGTGCTGAATCGCTACACAGAACTTGTCGGCCGAATACCGCTGCCGCCGAGATGGGCGATGGGGTATCAACAGTGCCGATGGAGTTATTATCCTGAAAGCAAAGTCCGAGACCTTGCTGACAACTTCCGCAAACGCAAGATTCCGTGTGATGTCATCTATCTCGATATTGATTATATGGATGGCTATCGTTGCTTCACCTGGAGTAAGGAAAATTTCCCCAATCCAAAGATGATGATTGACGACTTGCAGAAAGATGGATTCAAGTTGGTCGTCATCATTGATCCGGGCATCAAACAGGATACACCCTACCGGGTCTATCGGGAAGGGCTAGCAGGCGATCATTTTGTGAAGTATCCTGATGGTAAACTGTTCATCGGTCAGGTTTGGCCCGGCGGTTGCACATTCCCGGATTTCACAAGCGAGTCAGCACGCAAGTGGTGGGGTCGTCTTTACAAAGGACTTGTTGACGTCGGCATCAGAGGATTCTGGAACGACATGAACGAGCCATCTGTCTTTAATACTCCCAATAAGACATTTGCCCTTGATGTGATTCACGATGATAACGGACTTCATACCGATCATAGGAAATCGCACAACGTTTATGGAATGCAGATGGCACGAGGAACGTATGAGGGTGTGAAATCGCTTAGACCGAATGAGCGACCGTTTGTTCTCACTCGCGCTTCGTACGCCGGCGGACAGCGATATACCGCAGCATGGACCGGCGATAACGTAAGCAGTTGGGAACATTTGTATCTGGCGCTTCCGATGTGCCTCGGATTTGGTATCTCAGGTCAGCCGTTTGTTGGAACGGACATCGGCGGATTTGTTGATAGTCCGAGTGGTGAACTCTACGCACGCTGGTTGCAGCTTGGTGTGTTCACTCCTCTCTGCCGAACACATAGCGTTAAGGGAAGCAGAGACCAGGAGCCTTGGTCGTATGGAGACAAGTACGAAGCAATCAATCGCCGCTCGATTGAACTCCGTTACCAACTGATGCCTTACATCTACACAGCATTTTACGAAGCATCGCAGACCGGACTCCCCATTATGCGTCCGCTCCTCCTGGAGTATCCAGATGATGCTACGATGTATGACAGATATGCAAGGATGGAAACTGAGTTTCTCTTTGGCAACGACCTTCTGGTCGCTCCTGTGGTCGAAGAAGGAAGAGACAGCCGGATGGCGTATTTTCCTAAAGGGGAGTGGTTTAGTTTCTGGACAAATGAGAAAATCGTTGGACCGAAGTGGCAGAATGTTCGTGCACCGATTGATACGATAGCGCTGTTTGTCCGGGCTGGTGCCATCATCCCGATGCAACAGACTGTGCAATACACTGACCAAGCACCCGTTGACCCGCTGACATTTAGTGTCTATCCATCTGCAAGTTCAACATCAATGTACTATGAGGACGACGGCATCAGCTTTGATTATCAGCAAGGAAGGTATAGGTTGATCACCGTCCGGTGTAAGGATGATGCAAGCGAAACGACCCTCACAATGTCGAAGCCGGAAGGTCAGTATGTTCCAGTAAGTCGTTCAGCTGTCTTCAAACTCAATAGCTTTGATAAGCCTGCAAAGCAAGTGCTTCGAAGCGGCAAAGCTTTATCGAATGTGACATCGCTCAGAATGTTTCAGAACAGCGAAGAAGGATGGATGTATGATGGCACGACAAAAACTGTGTGGGTGAAATTGCCTGACGAAGGAAAGGAAGAAACTATCACGGTAAGAAAATAGTTGACTTTGATTTAGACAGTGAGTATCATAAAGATGGTGGATCTTCTCCACCGAAGGTGCATCTGCCTCTGGCGGAGATTTTAGATTGAAGTAAATTCGCAATCATAATCCCAAACGAAATCAAGCATGAAGCGAGCAATCAGTTACGTGGTGTTAATCTCACGCTATTAAGCCTGCAAGAGATGAGAACAAAGGCGATGTCTGATAGGAAAAGAATCCGCGTCGGTGTTATCTTCGGTGGTCGTTCAGTAGAGCACGAAGTCTCCCTGGTTTCAGCGACATCGGTGATGCAAGCGTTGGATAAAGAGAAGTACGAGGTGGTGCCCATTGGTATCACCAAGGAAGGCAAGTGGCTCAGTTCATCTGAAACGCTACGCCTACTGAAATCTGGACAGGGATTGAATCTGCTCCCCGAGAAGATACTTATTCCCGATCCGACACAGAGAAGTCTGGTGCAGCTCGACGGTAAAGGTTTGAACACCCGCACAGAGCCGTTCGATGTCATCTTCCCGGTGCTTCATGGTCCTTTCGGCGAGGACGGCACGGTGCAGGGGCTGTTAGAACTTGCGAACATTCCCTATGTCGGAGCGGGCGTGCTCGGCTCGGCTGTCGGAATGGACAAGGTTGTTCAGAAAGCGCTTTTCAGGCAGGCAGGAATACCGGTTACGGACTCCATTCATTTTCTCTGGAAGGAATATGATGCATCGCCCGAGAAACATATTCAGCAGATTGAGCGAACGCTTGGCTATCCTTGTTTCATCAAGCCGGCTAATCTGGGTTCAAGTCTCGGAATTACCAAGGCTCACAATCGAGCAGAGTTGGAACAAGGAGTTGAAGAAGCTGCAGAGTATGATCGAAAGATACTCGTGGAGTGGTGCACCCCGAATGCCCGTGAGATTGAGTGCAGTGTTCTGGGCAATGATGACCCTATCGCATCTGTGGTCGGAGAAATCATTCCATCAAATGAGTTCTATGATTACGATGCCAAATATGTGGACGGGAAATCACAAGCCATCATTCCTGCCGACCTGCCCGCCGATGTGACGAAGAAGATTCAAGAAATCTCTGTTAGGGCATTTAAGGTCTCGGACTGCGCTGGGATGGCTCGTGCCGATTTTCTTGTCACCCGCGATAGGTGTGAGATATTTCTCAATGAGATAAACACGATCCCTGGGTTTACTTCCATCAGCATGTATCCAAAACTGTGGATAGCATCGGGAATTTCGTATCCGGAGCTCTTGGACAAGTTGATCGAGTTAGCACTCGAGAGATATCGCGAGAAAAGCGGCCTTCGAACAACCTATCAACCGAAGAAGAAGTGGTATGAATAAAGGTGTCGCGCGCGGATCTGAAAAGTCCCGCTGGTGATTTATGACGGGGAAGAAACGTGAGCTAACCGGAGCGAAGTGAAAAATCAAGAACCAAAATGCAATTTGACAAATAAGAATTCCGGGTTATTCTACTGAGTGACGAAAAGTTAGTGAACATATGCTTATGTTCGCTATGTTCTTACCCTGATTCGTCAGTCAGGCTCATTTTGATGCTTCCATTTTGATTTTTGATAACGCTAGAAAGGAACCAACTGGCGGCAACGCGCCAAAGCCACTCATCTACAAACATGCTCTCACATGATACCCTTCACATATCCCCCATCCACTTGAATGGTTGTACCGGTGATGTAACTTGCTCGTTCCGAGGCAAGGAAGACAACGAGATTGGCAAATTCTTCCGGTGATGCAAGCCGACCAATCGCAGTGCTCTTTGCATAACCCGCAAGCACTTCCTCCTTAGAGACTCCGCGTTGCTTTGCCAGCCCTTCTGCTAATTCCTCCAAACGTTTTGTGAGTGTGAATCCAGGTGCAACATTGTTCACTAGGATGTTATCCTTCGCAACTTCGTTGGAAAGAGTCTTTGCCATTCCAACGACGGCGGCACGGATAGCGTTAGAAAGCAACAATTGGTCAATTGGCTGTTTGACAGAGACCGATGTGATATTAATAATCCTTCCCCAGTTCTGTTTCTGCATGTGCGGAATGACTTCCCGAATCAGTCGCACGGTGCTCATCAAGGTCAAGTTCACAGCATCAAGCCACTGTTCATCTGAGAGCTTCACAAACTCTCCTGTTGGTGGACCGCCAGCATTCGTCACCAGAATGTGCACTGTCCCGAATTTCTTGATGCTCGCGTGCACAAGTCGCTTGATGTCCTTTACGCTTGTAACATCAGCAACCACGGCGAGCGGCACCGTACCCGGTGACTGAGCAATTTCGTCGCTCGCGGCATTCAAATCTTTCTTATGTCGTCCACAGATTACAACCTTTGCCCCTTCCCGTGCAAGCCCGATCGCCACTGCCTTACCCAGTCCTTTGCTTGACGCCACAACAAGAGCGATTTTGCCGCTAAGTCCTAACTCCATTATCCCTCCTTCTTCCCTCTTTCATCTCTTTCTTTGATCTTCCCTTGCAGGTCTTGAATTTTCTTTTCAAACTTCTCTTTCTCCTCTGGTCTCTGTTGCATCAGAACCTTGTAGGCAGCGATGGCTTCTTCATACCCTTCTTGATCTGTGTAAATACTTGCCAGTGTCTCAGTGATAATCGGAGGAGGTTGTCTCTTTTCCTCCGGTTCTTCAACGAGAGGCTCAAGCACATCAGTTTCACTCAAGGGAGGGATTTTAGCACCCTCAAGATTTCTGATTAATTGCTCCAACTCTGCATCCCCTTCTACATCTTCTCCAACTTCCTCCAGTTCCTTCCCAGTCACTTGCTCAACGGGGATACTTGGTTTCTCTGCAGAGGCTTGGCGTGTTGCCCGCGAGCGTTTTGGAGAGGGCGGGCTGACAATCTCCTCGACACCGGGGATGACATCGCTCCTGCTTCGCTTTCTCTCCCTTTTCGCTAACGATGGCGGCTTCTCGACAGGTCTTTCTTCAGCAACTGCGATCTCTCGGAGCAGTGCATCTGCTCGCGCGCAAGTCGGTAGCAAGTCGAGAACCTGCCGGAGTGCCTTTTTGGCGTCTGGAAATTTCTTCAGAGCGACATAGCACCTTCCCAAGAGCAGATGGGCAGTCGTATAATCAGGATACTCTTTCACTCCAGCTACGCACAGGGAGACGGCTTCATCTACTCTTCCTGATTCAAGATACGCTTGTGCCAAGCGTGTGAAGAGTGGCGAGCTAGCATCACTTCGCATCTTCTCCTCAAGCCAGGCAATATGTTCATCAAGATTCTCAGACATCAATGTCCTTGTGGCTTTAGCTACCGATGACTGTCCGCTCACTTAGTTGCCGGCACTTTGCCGCACCAACATCGCATGTTTGATGGAAAGCACGGCGACGAAACCGAATCCCAGGAAAAACATGAGCTGAAATGGGACGGCGGCAATCTCCAAGAAATAGAGCGATGCGACAACTCCAAACAAACAATAGCAGGCAAGCAATATCTCAGCTATGACAGTCACGTTCACTTTCTTTGGAACGTACCTTTTATCAATCCATGAATCCCCTCTGCCCACAATTCTGTATTTAGGTGTTCTTACAAACTCGCTCTTCTTGTTAAACAGTCCTTCGAACACTGCTTTCGTATTTAGGAGAGAAAAACCCATGCTTCCCGCCATAAAGAGTGGGAAGAGGAAGATTCGGCGTTTCCAATCGGGGTGCACATCCTTCTGAGAATAGAAATAGAACAGGAATGAACCAACGAATGCCACCACAAAAAAGGACATGACGACAAAGTACGTGTCGTGATGTCCACCGTTCTTGATGAAAACCAGTGGGACGTTGAGAATACCTGCTAGAAGAATAAACGGGAAGACAACGTTGTTCGTCAGATGGAATGTTGCGAGTATTTTGACTCGCAGTGGTATCGAGGATCTCCACACTTTTGGCAGCATTTTCTTCGCAGTCTCGATAGCGCCTTTGGTCCATCGGAACTGCTGCGTCTTCAGTGCATTGATCTCCGACGGTAATTCAGCCGGTGAGGTTACGTCATTCAAGAATTTGAACTTCCAACCCTTCAGTTGCGCGCGGTAGCTTAGATCCAAATCCTCCGTCAGCGTATCGTCCTGCCAATTGCCGGCATCCTCGATACACGATTTTCTCCACACCCCACCAGTACCATTGAAGTTCATGAAGAATCCCGCCTTGTTCCGGACACTCTGCTCAATCACGAAGTGTCCATCCAATGCCATGGCTTGAGCGCGCGTGAGCAGAGAGTACGTATCGTTCAAGTGTTCCCAACGTGTTTGTACCATGCCGATGCACGGATCATTGAAGAAATGTGGTATGGTATTCATGAGGAAATCTTTCCTCGGAACAAAGTCCGCATCGAAGATCGCAACATATTCGCCTCGGGCGGTTCTCAACCCTTCTCGGAGTGCGCCCGCTTTGAAATCCCTCGCGGTTTCCACGGCGGATTTGCTTAATGTCAAATCCGTCTCGTGATTTTTCTTCAACCAACTCGACAACCACCTGGCTGGTTTCATCCGTAGAGTCATCCAAAATTTGAATCTCGAGTTTCTCCTTTGGATATTCAATCTCGCACGTTGACTGAATGATCCGTTTGACGACATAGATTTCATTGTAGATGGGAAGTTGGATGGTAACGGCGGGGAATTCCGTTAACGATAAATTACTTGAATTCTTAGTATCACGGTACTTGAAGTAATAATAGATCATGATGAATCCATGTGAGCCAAACGTAAACAGAATCAGCAACGCGATGAAATATGCGATCAGTATCAAGTCTTCCATGATAGTGCATTACCTCTTGGAAAGTGATAGTTTGTATAATTCTTCTTTCCCCTATGAACCCCGTTAGATACTATGAGAATTGTCTAACGAGGGGACTGAACTTACCATCCAGAGACCGTCTCAATCAGGATGTCTTGGGTGAGTTTATCAATGGCAACTTTGATTCCCTCCTGTCGCATCGTGAAACTCGCGCCTGATGATTCGTAGTCCCCCCAGTTGCTGAATGGTTTTTCCCAAATCTTTTTCCGCTTTTTCAGATCTTCAAAAGTGACTTTGACAGTGATCTCAACCCTCCTCTTGCTTACCTGTTCTCCCTGCCCCACAACTGACGGTTTATCGGTTACCTGAGTGATGACGCCTCGGAGCATGCAGTCCGCCCCAGTCTGGCTCTCAAGTGTTAACGTGTTGTCGTTCACGAACTTGTCGGTTAAGCTCTTGGTCAGCGTTTCCCGTAACGCTGGTTCGCCAAAATTGCTTTGATCGTCGAAGATCAGTATCGCAATCGTCTTGAGGTCCGGCGGCAGCGTCGAACCACCCGTGAACGAGTAGGGACAACCAGCGCAGCCGCTCAAGCTCAGCGCCGCAATGAGATAGACAATTCTCAGGTTATCCCTTATCACTCTAATTCCTACGTGTGTGATACCACTTGACTCAGGATTCAAGACGACATCTTGATCCCTGAATTCTACAAACCGTACTCCTTGATTTTCCGATACAATGTTCTTTCGCTGATTTTAAGCACCCTCGCGGCTAGGCGCCGATTGTCATGAAAACGTTCCAAGGCGCCCGTAATCATCCTTCGTTCCATTTCCTTCAGCGAGATATCATCGTTGACGTAGTTCTCATAGTGTATGCCGGCTGGTGGAAGCACGTTACGGGTTGTCGCCTGCTGAGAGAGGACATTCTTGATCTCAAGAATATCGCCCTTCATCTCCAGCAGTGCACGCAAGATAAGTTCCCGCTCTGCCTGTTCAGTAGTTTTATTAAGATACACCGGCAGGTATCTATCATCAACTTGCACATGCGCCTTGAGATATTTCCTGACATCCTCAATCTCCAAGCGCTTACCTCTTTCAAGCACAATCATACTTTCCACCGTGTTTCGGAGTTCGCGCACATTCCCGGGCCAGGGATACTCCATCAACAACGACATGGCTTGATCAGATATCCCCTCAAATGTGATGGCATTCTTCGCACAAAACTCCTCGGCAAACTTGTGGAAGAGCAGGGGAATGTCCTCACGCCGATTCCGTAGTGGAGGTATCCGAATATTGACGGAGCGCAAGCGAAAGAACAAATCTTCTCTGAAGCGTCGAGTTCTGACTTCCTGCTCCAGATCTTGGTTTGTGGCAGCAATTACACGCACGTCAACCCTACGCGGCTCAGTTGAGCCAACGCGCATAAGCTCGCCGCTTTCAAGCGCTCTGAGGATCTTCACCTGTGTCGCCAGCGGCATCTCTCCGATCTCATCAAGGAAGACCGTCCCACCATCAGCCTCCTCAAACAGTCCTTTCTTGTCAGCAACGGCATCAGTGAAGGCGCCTTTCTTATGTCCGAAAAGCTCACTCTCGATGAGTCCTTCAGGAATCGCACCGCAGTTGACTGTCACCATTCGTTTCTGTCCACGAGGACTCGCATGGTGGATTGCTCTGGCGACAATTTCCTTTCCGACACCACTTTCACCAGTGATGAGAACGGTAATATCAGTCGGAGCCACTTGTTGAATCACATCAACAAGTTCTTTTATCTCGACTGACTCCCCGGTGATACCGTGCTGTTTTTGGAATAACTCCCTGTCCACATCTAGACCAATTAGTTACACATTCAAACGACTGTCATCAATCCATCATGAGCAAATCGAAGATTCTTGACGCCATTCTCTTGTGCTCGTCGCGTTAGCATTTCGATGCGTTCCTCAAGCTCCGGTGGAATGTGCGTCATGATCGTCTGCTTGACATCATTTTCCTGAACAAGTCGAATCACATCGTCGAAAGCAACGTGGGTGCTCTCTACAATCAACAGATCGAGATTCTGACTGTAAAGTCGCAGATCATCAACGGATCCAATGTCCGATGAAAACACAACACGCTTCGCGCCCTCTATCACAAGATAGCCATAGGAAGATGTCCAGTGCCCCCCCTGGTAGTTGCCCGCTTTCGACAAATGCTCTGTTGGAAAGCACTGGATACTCACAGCTTCTCCCACTGGCACCACAGCTCCATCAATCGGAACAAACTTCAAGGGAAACGGCAATTTCTCACTCGGAAGATAGATATGTTCCAGCAGTTGCTGGAAGATCGTTATAGGTGACCTGGGAAGATAGATGTCAAGCGGTTCGCCCCTCTTTTCAAGATACATCATCGTCAGCAGCATTGGCAATCCCATCACATGGTCAGCATGCGTATGCGATATAAGGATCTTTTCTATCCGCTTGCAATCAAACCCCAATGTTACTAACGAGCGACTTGTTCCCTCCCCTGCGTCAAGAAGAACAAGATGGTGGCTATACTCGATAGCTACGGATGTGTGAGAACGATGTGCTACTGGAAACCCAGCAGCAGAACCAAGAACTGTAATCTTCATTGTGAACTACCAACTCACCACGACTGCATCAATGCCGTGCTGTGTTTTCAATGTCTCACTCACTTCTTGCGCATCAGCGTAAGTTGCATAGTCCCCCACCCAGACCAGATGCACGGTTTTCCCCCCTCTAACTTTGTTCCTGATCTCAACAGAATACCCAAGTCCTTCAAAGAGAAGCTCTTGCTTCTTTGCGTTTTCCAGTGTCCCGTAAGCACCGACTTGAACGGCATAGTGAATCGCCGCACCTTCCCCTTGAACCTCATCATTTAGATCAATTCTTGTCGCCGTCACATACTTTGAACGCGGGTAGTTCTCCTTTAACTGTTTAAGTGTCTGTTCCGCCGTTCTATACAGCCCGATCGAATAGTAGTACTGATACACTCTGTAAAGAGCGTCATCCGCCCATTCACTCTTCGGAAATCTATCAACGATGCTCTGAAATATCTTCACCGCCTCTTTGCCATCAGTGGTCAATACTCCGCTGAGAAACATTACTCCCACATGGTCTGGATATTGTTCGAGCAACCTCGTCAGTTCTGACTTCACCTCCCCAATCTTGCCGCTCTTTATCAGATCCAGCCGCTTCTGAATATCGGGTTCACGACTCTGTCCATGTATGATAAACCCGAAGATGAGAATACCAACAAGAGAACTTCCCACCCGCTGTACCCAACAGAGTTGATCCATTGCTTACCTACCCGTTCGCAATGGTCGGTATATTCTCCAAATGTTCGCACACGATTTCACCAAAAAGCGTTGCTGAAGTTGCTCGAGAGACTTGCACTTTCACCAAGTCGCCCGCGCTGTAGTTCTCTTTGGGAAACACAACGGTCTTGTTGGTATCCGTCCGACCTGTGAATTCCTTCTTCGACTTCTTGCTTTGACTTTCAATCAGCACTTCCACAACCTTCCCGATCAAGCTTCTGTTGTTCTCATAGGAGATTTTCTGCTGAACATCAACAATCTCATTGAGCCTTTGCTTTTTCACTTCATCGTGGACATCATCCCCCATCGCGTGCGCTTTTGTCCCTCCGCGCGCTGAGTACTTGAACATATAAGCGCCGTCATATCGCACCTCTTGCATCAGGTCAACTGTCATTCTATGGTCCTCTTCTGTCTCGGTCGGGAAACCAGCAATGATATCCGTCGAAAGGCTGACACCTGGAATTGCCGTTCTGATTTTCTCCACAAGTCTAAGATAATGCCCTTGATTGTATGTTCTGTTCATCAAACTCAATATTCTATCCGAGCCAGACTGAATAGGCAGATGAATATAATTGCAGACGTTGTCATGCTGGGCAATTGTCTCAATCAGCTTATCTGACATATCTTGTGGATGGGAAGTCATGAAGCGGACTCGGGGCGTCCCATCAACGCCACTCACAGCCTCAAGTAAATCGGCAAAGTCTTTTCCACCATCCCGATAGGAATTCACGTTCTGTCCGAGCAGCGTCACTTCTCGAAATCCCTGTACAACAAGACGCTTGACCTCTCTGACAACACTTTCGAGTGGGCGGCTCCGCTCCCGACCGCGTGTGAATGGCACAACGCAGAAGGTGCAGAACTTATCGCAACCGCGCATTACGGCGATCCATGCACTGATACCCTCCGTGCGGAGCGGGGTGATATCATCGTAAGTCTCTACACGTGAGAGCTGCGCACTGATACCTTTCTGACCATGCAGCGCGTCTTCAACCATCTGAGGAAGTTTGCGATATTCATCTGGACCAACCACGACATCTACGATATTCTCTTCCTCCATCAATCTCTTTCGCAGCCGCTCTGCCATGCAACCTAGAATAGCAACAACGAGGTGGCGGTTCCGCCGCTTATATGGCTTGAACGCCCCCAACCGACCGTAGATCCGCCGCTCAGCATGCTCTCTGACACTGCACGTGTTCACCAGAATCACATCAGCCTGAGCAACGTCTTTGGTAACAGCATAGCCGCAACTGCTCATTAAGCTGAGCACGATTTCAGAGTCAGCCAGGTTCATCTGGCAGCCGTATGTCTCTATATACAACTGTCTGTTCGTGTCCATCTCAATCTCAACGAACAAAATATAAAGAAAATGTGACAAAGAGTCAAGAACATTAAATTTTATTAATATTCACTTAATGTTTGCTTTTTGACATCTTTTTTGGCCGCGACAACGAGACCTTTGCCATTTCGTCACATATCGAGGGGTCAGGCACGACAGGCAGCGCTCTCGCTTCACCGATTGCATCTGAAAGTATTGATTCTTACGCAGGCAAGTGTTATATTAGCCCTAGTGGTTGAACAGCACACTGGGTACCACGATGGCTAACAAATCTCTACTTCTAACACTCTATGGCAACTCAGAATCTACTCGAAGAAATCAAAGCGAAAGCGAAAAAACTTAGAAAGCATATCGTTCTTCCTGATGCAACAGACGAAAGAGCAATCCACGCTGCGAGGATTGTCACTGATGAGGGGATCGTCAGTGCTACTTTGATCGGTGATGAACAGACCATCAGAAGCAAGGCAGACAAGACTGGTGTGAAGCTGACTGGCATCAG